>NZ_MUNS01000033.1 GCF_002002705.1 Polaromonas sp. C04
CCCGCCCCCCCATCGTTATCGCCACCCGAGAAAGCCGCCTGGCGTTGTGGCAGGCCGGGCACGTGCAGACCCTGCTGGAGCAGCGCGGCCACCGCATCACGCTGCTGGGCATCACCACCAAGGGCGACCAGATCCTCGACCGATCCTTGAGCAAGGTGGGCGGCAAGGGCCTGTTCGTGAAGGAGCTGGAAGCGGCCCTTGAAGAGGGGCGCGCCGACATTGCCGTGCACTCGCTCAAGGACGTGCCGATGGATCTGCCCGCAGGCTTTGCGCTGGCCTGCGTGCTGGAGCGCGAAGATCCGCGCGATGCCTTCGTGTCCAGCCGCCATGCCGCGCTGGCGGACCTGCCGCAGGGCGCCGTGGTCGGCACCTCCAGCCTGCGCCGCATCGCGCTGCTGCGCGCGCTGCGCCCCGACCTGCGCATCGAGCCGCTGCGCGGCAACCTCGACACGCGCTTGCGCAAGCTCGACGAGGGCCAGTTCGATGCGATCGTGCTGGCCGCGGCCGGCTTGAAGCGCCTGGGCCTGGGCGCGCGCATCCGCGGCGTCTTCGAGCCCGGCGACATGCTGCCGGCCGCCGGCCAGGGTGCGCTCGCCATCGAGGTGCGCGCGCAGCGTCAGGATTTGATCGAGGCGCTGGCCCCGCTGGCGCACCAGGCCACCTGGCTGGCCACCGCGGCCGAGCGCGCCGTCAGCCGCGCCATGGGCGGCAGCTGCTCCATGCCACTGGCGGCGTTCGCCCGCTTCGACGGCGAATACCTGCAGCTCGGCGCCGCCTGGGGCGACCCGGACGGCAGCGGCCCGCTGGTCAAGGCGCGCGGCGGCGCCGCCTGTGCCGATCTGGCGGCCGCGCAGGCGCTCGGCGAGCAAGTCGCGGCAAAGCTGCAGGGCGGCGGTGCCCGCTATCTGCCGGGCTAGCGCACGCACGCCGATTCGTGTCACAACCGCCTGCGGCCATGCGTGTCATCGTGTCCCGCCCCGAGCGCGAGGCCAGGGGCTGGAGCCAGCAGCTGTCGGCGCGGGGATTCGACGTGCTGGCGCTGCCGCTGATCGAGATCGGCCCGGTGACGGACCCGCTGGCGCGCCAGGCCCTGGATTCGGCCTGGCAGCGGCTGGACGGGTACTTTGCCATCATGTTTGTCAGCGGCAATGCCGTCATGCATTTTTTTGCATCAAAACCGTCTTCAGCCCATATTCCACGGGCATGGTCAGCTATCAATTCAGGAATTCAGAAGAATTTCCTGCCGCGCTGCTGGGCGCCGGGGCCGGGCACGGTCCGGGCCTTGCAGCACGCCGGTGTGGCGGCGCACGCCATCGATGCGCCGGATGCGCAATCCGGCCAGTTCGACTCCGAGGCGCTGTGGCAGCAGGTGCACGCGCGCGTGCCGCCCGGTGCGCGCGTGCTGATCGTGCGCGGTGCCGATGAGGGTACCAACGCGGGGCGCGACTGGCTGGCCCATCAATTGGCCGCCGCCGCAGCGCAGGTCGAGACCGTGGCGGCCTACGAGCGCCGTGTGCCGGTTCTCGAAGCGCAGCAACTGGCTCTGGCGCAGCAGGCCGCGCAGGATGGCTCGGTCTGGCTGTTTAGCAGTTCGCAGGCCATCCGCCATCTGGCGCAACTGTTGCCGGCGCAACATTGGGGCCGCGCCCGCGCCGTGGCGACCCATCCGCGCATCGCGCAAACCGCGCGGCAGGCCGGTTTTGGTGTTGTTTGCGAGTCACGCCCCACGCTGGATGACGTGGTGGCCTCGATAGAATCTGTGCCATGAACGCGACCGAGCCTCCTGCCGACGCTGCCAGCCCGCTGGCCGGACCCGCTGTCGAGCCGTCCCGTTCCATTCCCTCCCTCACCGGCGCACCGGGGCATGCCGTGTCGCGCACCCTGGTGATTGTCGTGGCGGTGGTCGCGGCATTGGCGCTGCTGCTCAGTGTGCTGCTGTGGCAAAAACTCTCCACCATCCAGGGCCAGCTGGCGCGCCAGAGCGCCGACTCGGGAGCCCGGGCGGTCGAGGCAAACGGTATGGCGAAACAGGCGCTGGATCTGGCCCGCGAAACCGCGGCGCGCCAGGCCATGGCGGACGAGCGGCTCAGCGAAGTGACGCTGCAGCGCACGCAGCTCGAAGACCTGATGCAAAGCCTGTCGCGCACGCGCGACGACAACCTGGTGGTCGATCTGGACTCGGCCATTCGTCTCGCGCAGCAGCAGGCCCAGCTCACGGGCAGCGTGGCGCCCTTGCTGGCCGCCCTGAAGAGCGCTGACCAGCGTGTCATCCGCGCCGCCCAGCCGCGCCTGGCGCCCGTGCAGCGCGCCATTGAACACGACATCGACCGCGTGACGGCGGCGCGTGTCACGGACACGCCGGGCCTGCTGGACAAGCTCGACGAGCTGGTGCGACTGGTCGACGAGCTGCCGGTGCTGAATGCCGCCGCGAGTCCCGCCGCTGCCCGCGGCGTCGCATCGAAGACCCCGGTCGCGGCACCGGCCTGGTGGCAGCGTGCCCTCGAGGTGCTGCACATCGAGGCGCGCAGCCTGCTGCGCGTAAGCCGCATCGAGCAGCCCGAGGCGATGCTGCTGTCGCCCGAGCAATCTTTCTTCCTGCGCGAAAACCTCAAGCTCAAGCTGCTCAACGCACGGCTTGGCCTGCTCGCGCGGCAGATCGACTCGGCGCGTTCCGATCTGGCCGCCGCCAGCCTGGCGCTGAACAAGTATTTCGACCCGGCCGCGCGCAAGACACAGGTCGTGGCGGGCTTGCTGCAGCAGGTGCAGGGCCAGATGAAGACGGTGGAGCTGCCGCGCGTCGATGACACGCTGGCGGCGTTGGCCACCGCGGCGGCGGGCCGGTAAATGCGTGCCGCTTTGTGGCTGGTCGCCCTGTTTGGCGTGGCCGTGGCCGTCGCCCTGTTTGCGGGCAACAACCAGGGCCTGATCACGGTGTTCTGGCCGCCGTACCGGGTCGATCTCTCGCTCAACCTGGTGGTGTTGCTGTTGCTGGCCGCCTTTGTGCTGATCCATGCGGCGTTGCGCGCGCTCGCGGCATTGTTTGATTTGCCCCGGCAGGCGAAACGCTGGCGCATGCAGCAAAAAGAGCGGACCATGCACGCGGCACTGATGGATGCGCTGTCGTATCTGCTGGCCGGACGCTTCATCCGCGCGCGCAAGTCGGCGCAAGCGGCCCTGAGTCAGGAAAAAGCGCTGAGCGCCTCCGGCGTGAAACTGGTGAATGCGGTGCAGCTGCGGGCCCTGTCGCATCTGGTCGCCGCAGAAAGTGCACAGGCCTTGCAGGACAAGGCCGGGCGCGATGAACACCTGCGGCAGGCGCTGGAAGACCCGTCACAGCGGCACACGGCGCTGGGGCAGGAAACGCGCGAAGGGGCGCAGCTGCGCGCGGCGCGCTGGGCGCTGGACGACCGCGATGCGGCCGCCGCGCTGGCCTGGCTCGACGAGCTGCCGCAGGGCGTGGCGCGCCGCACGCTGGCGCTGCGCGTCAAGCTCAAGGCCGCGCGTCTGGCGCGCCGGACGGTCGATGCGCTGGAGACGGCGCGGCTGCTGGCCAAGCACCGGGCCTTCCCGGGCGACGCGGCGCAAAGCATCGTGCGCGGACTGGCCACCGAACTGATCAACGGTGCCTATGACACCGCCCAGCTGCTGCGCGTCTGGAACTCGCTGGAGAACGGTGAGCGCGTGACGCCCGAGCTGGCGATCGGGGCGGCCCAGCGCATGGCGGCCCTGCAGGGGGACGCCCACATCGCGCGCGCCTGGCTGCTGCCGGTATGGGAGCGTATGGTCGCGCCCCACAGTGATCCATCGGCCGGTCTCGGCGATTACCAGAGCATCAAGCTGGTGCGCGCGCTGGAGCTGGGACTGGAGTCGCTGGATGCGCCATGGCTGGCCCGCATCGAGGCGGCCCAGCAACGCAATCCGCGCGACGCCCGGTTGCAATACCTGGCGGGCATGGCCTGCATGAAGCGCCAGCTGTGGGGCAAGGCGCAGCTGTTGCTGGCCCAGGCCGTGATGGGCCTGCAGGACGCGGGGCTGCATCGCAACGCCTGGTGCGCACTGGCCCAATTGGCCGAGCAGCGCGGTGACGATGCCGCAGCCGCCCAGGCCTGGAAGCGCGCCGCACAGTTGTAAGGGCCCCATAAAAAAGCCGCCGGGGCTTGGCTGACCCGGCGGCTTTTTTGAGGTTGCTGCGGGGCAGCAACGTCACGCTGAGCGGTTTTTCCCGCCCAGCCGTCTTACGGCGTCGCTTCGTGCGAGGCCTGCTCGAACGGCAGCGTCATGTCGCGCAGATCGCGTTTCGTTTCCACCAGGATCAAGGGGCCGTCGTCCTGCACCACGACCGGTGCGCGCTCGCGCGGCACATGCACGGCGCGCGGCTCCGCCGCCATGGCGGCGCGCGCGGCGGCGATCTTGCCGGCGTCGGAATTCACCCATTGCAGGCCCGAGCCCGTGGCGACCTGCGCGAGCTCGGCCAGCGGCAGTTCGAAGGAGGCAACCTTGGGCAGCGCGGGCGCCGACGAGGCGACGGCAGGCGCGGCCGCAACGTGCACGGGCGCAACGGGTGCGGTCGCAACAGGAGTCGGTGCCTGCACCGGGATGGCGCTCAGGGGTGCCTGACTGGCTGCAGGTTCAACGGCGGCCGGTTCGCTGGCTGCCGGCGCGGCCGTATCGAAATACGACCTGCGCTGCACCGGTTCATCCTGGGCTGCAGGCTGGCCGGCCTCCGGCACGCCGGACGGCGCTGTTTCAGCGGCCTCAGAGGCATCGCGCGGCGCGCGTTCGCGGCGGTCGCGGCCATAGCGGTCACGCGAGCGGCGCTCGCGCGGTTCACGCTGGCCATCCGTGCGCTCGGCCGACACATCACCGGCCTGACCTTCGCCGGCCTCGGCTGCAACGCCGACCGTTGCCATGGCTGCTGCTGCCACCTCGGCGCCGGCAGACAGCGGTTCACTGCGATTGGTGGCCTCGTCCGTGCCCGGTGCGCGGTCGCCGGCGCGGTCATTGCGACGCTCGCCGCGGCTCTCGGGCTGTTTGTCGCCACGATCGCTGCGCTCACCGCGTTCACCACGGCCCTCGGTGCGTTCACCGCGTTCGCCGCGGCCTCCACGTTCGCGCCGCTCACCGCGCTCACCGCTGCGCGGCGCACGCTCCTGCCTGGGCTGCTCGTTGCCGGCGCCTTCCATGGCCTCCGGCGTACCCGTCACGGGGCTGGTTGCTGTCGCGTTGTCGGGCGCCAGCGGGCGGCCTTCGCCGTCACGGCGTTCGCGCGGTCCCTGGCGGTCGTTGCGGCGTTCACCGCCACGGCCACCGCGGCCACCGCGACCTTCGCCGCGCGGGCCCTGACCTTCTGCCTCGGCGCCTTCTGCGCGACCTTCGGCGCGCTCTTCACCGCGGCGCTCACCGTCGCGGCCGCCACGACCCTCGCCACGGCCTTCGCCCCGGCGGCCACCGCGGCCTTCGCCCCGGCCTTCACCACGGCGACCATCGCGGCGTTCACCGTCGCGACCACCACGGCCTTCGCCGTCGCGTCCCGTGCGGCCTTCGCGTTTGTCGTCTTTTTTCGGTTCTGCGGCCACCACCACCGGCGCGGCAGCGGGTTTGCTGCCAAACAGGCCCTTGATCCAGCCAAAGAAGCCGCTTTCCGCAGGCACCGGCGCCGCCACGACGGCGGGCGCTTTCGCCACCGGAGCCGGCACGGGCGCAGGCTTGGGCGCGGCCACCGGGGCGGGGGCGTCAGGCAGCACACCCTTGATGACGGGCTCCTGCTTGTTGCTGCGCTCCTGCGAACGGCGCGTGACCGTGGTCGGATCTTCGATTTCCTCGGCCATCTTGTAGCTGACTTCCATACCGTCCAGACGCGGGTCGTCGTGCTTCAGGCGCTCGAGCCGGTAGTTCGGTGTTTCCAGCGTCTTGTTGGGCACCATCAGCACGTTGATGCGCTGCTTGAACTCGATCTTGGCGATCTCGGTGCGCTTCTCGTTGAGCAGGAACGAGGCCACTTCCACCGGCACCTGGCACATCACCGAGGCCGTGTTGTCCTTCATGGACTCTTCCTGGATGATGCGCAGGATCTGCAGCGCCGAACTTTCGGTGTCGCGGATATGGCCGGAGCCGCCGCAGCGCGGGCAGGGGATGGAGGCGCCCTCGCTCAGCGCGGGTTTCAGGCGCTGGCGGCTCATTTCCATCAGGCCGAACTTGCTGATGGTGCCGAACTGCACGCGCGCGCGGTCCTGCCGCAGCGCATCGCGCAGGCGGTTTTCCACGTCGCGGCGGTTGCGCGACTCCTCCATGTCGATGAAGTCGATCACGATCAGGCCGCCCAGGTCGCGCAGGCGCATCTGGCGCGCCACTTCGTCGGCGGCCTCCAGGTTGGTGCGGGTCGCGGTTTCCTCGATGTCGCCGCCGCGGATCGCGCGCGCCGAGTTCACGTCCACCGAGACCAGCGCCTCGGTGTGGTCGATCACGATGGCACCGCCGCTGGGCAGCTGCACGGTGCGCGCGTAGGCCGACTCGATCTGGTGCTCGATCTGGAACCGGCTGAACAGCGGGGCGTCATCGCGGTAGCGCTTGACGCGCGCGGCGTGCTCGGGCATCACGTGTGCCATGAACTGCTGGGCCTGGTCGTACACGTCGTCGGTGTCGATCAGGATGTCGCCGATATCGTTGTTGAAGTAGTCGCGGATGGCGCGGATCACCAGGCTCGATTCCTGGTAAATCAGGAACGCACCCTTGCCACTTTTGCCGGCACCGTCGATCGCGCTCCACAGCTTGAGCAGGTAATTCAGGTCCCACTGCAGTTCGGGGGCGCTGCGCCCGATGCCGGCGGTGCGCGCGATGATGCTGGCGCCGGCAGGGTATTCCAGCTGGTCCATGGCCTCCTTGAGCTCGGCCCGGTCATCGCCCTCGATGCGCCGGCTCACGCCGCCGCCGCGCGGGTTGTTGGGCATCAGCACCACGTAGCGGCCGGCCAGCGAGACAAAGGTGGTCAGGGCCGCGCCCTTGTTGCCGCGCTCTTCCTTCTCGACCTGGACCAGCAGCTCCTGGCCCTCCTTGATCACGTCCTGGATGCGCGCCTGGCTGACCGGCACGCCCTGGGCGAAGTACTGTTTGGAGATTTCCTTGAACGGTAGAAAACCGTGGCGGTCTTCGCCGTAATCGACAAAGCAGGCCTCCAGCGAGGGCTCGACGCGGGTGACGACGGCCTTGTAGATGTTGCCCTTGCGCTGTTCGCGCCCTTCAATTTCAATTTCGTAGTCGAGCAGCTTTTGCCCGTCCACGATCGCCAGCCGGCGTTCTTCGGTCTGGGTGGCGTTAATCAGCATCCGTTTCATGATGCGTTTCCTTCAATCTAAAACATTCACAGGCCTCTCGCGGGCCAACGATGCCTGATCGGACGCTTTGAAACGAAGGGAATTGCCGGAGAGCCTGCGACTATGCCGGGCCGGGGCTCGGTTGTCGGGGCGTAGGCGCTTGGACGCGGGCGAGAGGGTGCGGATATGGATCAGCCACAAAATTAGTAGCTGGACGCGCCCGAAAGACGGGGGCCAGGGGCTTTTCCACGCCAAAGGGCGGGGACAACAGCCACCGCCACAAGGTTTGAATCAGCACCATCAACACAAGAGTTCTCGCTTTAGTCCGCCGGCAACCCGGTGCGCAGCGCGCGAGGTTGCCGGATTTGGGTATTCCGTATCAGTGTTTCAATTGCGTCGTCTCGACCCATGGGGTTGTGTGCCACCTGGCGCTCGGGCGCCCGGTTTGCAGACAATGGCCATGAGTGGCATCGACCTGCCAGTGCATTTTGTTCGGTGCCCTAAACTTGTAGTTAATCAAGCACTTACAACATATCGCTGGTGAAAAACATTATAGGCGTTCACAAGCCCCTTGCGCCGTCCGCGGCCGCGCCGGAAGTCAAATTCATCACGGTCGATGACGAGTCCGCCGGCCAGCGGCTGGACAACTTCCTGATGCGGCACCTCAAAGGGGTGCCCAAAACGCATGTGTACCGCATCATCCGCAGCGGCGAAGTCCGGATCAACAAGGGTCGGGCCGCCGCCGACGCCCGGGTGCAGGTCGGCGACGTGCTGCGGTTGCCGCCCGTGCGGGTGTCCGAGCGCCAGCAGGAAAAAGCGGCGAATCCGGCGCCGGCCCGTGAATTCCCGATCCTGCTGGAGGACGACTGGCTGCTCGCCATCGATAAACCGGCCGGCGTGGCGGTGCACGGCGGCAGCGGCGTGAGCTTTGGCGTGATCGAGCAATTGCGCCGGGCCCGGCCGCAGGCCCGGTTCCTGGAACTGGTGCACCGGCTGGACCGCGATACCAGCGGCATCCTGCTGGTGGCCAAGAAGCGCAGCGCCCTCACGACCCTGCAAGACCAGTTTCGCGAGCGCGAGACCGGCAAGACTTACCTGGCGCTGGTCGCGGGCGACTGGCCGGCGAATAAAAAGGTGATCGACGCGCCGCTGCACAAATACCTGCTGCCGGCGGGCCAGGACGGGGAGGGGGAGCGCCGCGTCAAGGTGGTGGCCAAAGGCGACCCGGACGGCATGCGCTCGGTCACGCTGGTCAAGGTGGCGCGCCGGCTGGCGGGTTTCACGCTGCTGGAGGTGACCATCAAGACAGGGCGCACGCACCAGATCCGGGTGCATCTGGCGTCCCAGGGGCACGCCATCGTCGGGGATGACAAGTACGGCGATTTCGAGTTGAACAAGTCCCTGCAAAAGCAGCAGGGGAATTCGGGCCTGAAGCGCATGTTTTTGCATGCGTGGCGGTTACAGTTCAACCACCCGTCCAGTGGCGAGCGCATCGAGCTGCTGGCCGCACTGCCCCCGGAACTTCAGAGATTTGTCGACCATGTCCCAGCTCCAAAACCCTGACGCCATGCGTGCGCGGCAATTTGACCTGATCGCCTTTGACTGGGACGGCACGCTGTTCGATTCCACGGCCATCATCACGCGCTGCATCCAGCTGGCCGTGCGCGATGTCGGCGGCACGGTGCCCAGCGACAAGGAGGCCGCCTACGTGATCGGCATGGGGCTGATGCAGGCGCTGGCGCACGCCGCGCCCGACGTACCTGCGTTCAAATATCCGGAACTTGGCGCGCGCTACCGTTTTCACTATATGGCTCGCCAGAGCGATATAGTCCTGTTCGAGGGCGTGCTGCCGCTGCTGGCCGACCTGAAGGCGCGCCATTATTTGCTGGCGGTCGCCACCGGCAAGAGCCGGCGCGGGCTCGACGAGGCGCTGCGAAGCTCACAGCTCGCGGGCCGCTTCGACGGCTCGCGCACCGCCGATGAGACGGCCGGCAAGCCCGATCCGCGCATGCTGCACGAATTGATGGCCGAATTTGGCGTGCCGCCCGAACGCACGCTGATGATCGGCGACACCACACACGACCTGCAGATGGCTTTGAGCGCTGGCTGCGCCAGCGTGGGCGTGAGCTACGGCGCGCACGAGCCCGGTGACTTCGAGGCGCTCGGCCCGCGCGTGGTCGCGCATTCGGTGCGCGCGTTGCACGACTGGTTGCTGCAAAACGCCTGAGCGCGACGCATGAACCCCCTGATTGCACTGTGCAACGCCTCGGACCTGAAGGAGGGCGGCGAGGCGGTTCCGTTTGACGTGATCTTTGGCGGCCAGACCTGCCGCGCCTTCGCCATCCGCTTCGAGGGCCGGGCGCACGCCTACCTGAATCGCTGCGCCCATGTGGCGATGGAACTCGACTACCGGCCGAACCGGTTTTTTGACGACACGGGCCAATGGCTGATCTGCGCCATCCATGGCGCGGTGTACCGCCCCGACACGGGCGCATGCGGCGGCGGCCCCTGCCGCGGTGGTCTGGTCAAGATACCGCTGTCCGAGCAGGACGGTGTGGTGCACTGGCATACTGCACACAATCTTTTACCTGTCGAGTTTTGACATGACTGACTCCAATAGCCCGCAAGGCCCCGAAGAATTTACACAGGCTGCTACAAAGTCGGTAGCAAACAGCAGCGCGACGAATGCCCCCGGCTGGGAGCGCGCCGCGCTGGAAAAATTGGCCTTTGCCGCGCTCAACGAGCAAAAGTCCTCGCGCCGCTGGAAAACCTTCACCCGGCTGGCCTGGCTGGCGTTTTTTGTCTTTATCGTGTGGGCCGTCATGCACCGGGGCAGCGCCAGCACCGACAAGAGCACGGCGCATACCGCCGTGGTCGACATCAAGGGCGAAATTGCCTCGGGTGGCGAGACCAGCGCCGACGCCGTGGTGGAGGCGCTGCGCAGCGCGTTTGACGACGACGGCTCCAAGGCGGTGGTGCTGTTGTGCAATTCGCCGGGCGGCAGCCCGGTGCAGGCCGGCATCATGAACGACGAAATCTACCGCCTGAAAGCCAAATACAAGAAGCCCGTATATGCGGTGGTGGAGGAGTCCTGCGCCTCGGCGGCCTACTATACCGTGGTGGCGGCCGACAAGATCTTTGTCGACAAGGCCAGCATCGTGGGCAGCATTGGCGTGCTGATGGACGGTTTTGGCTTTACCGGGCTGATGGACAAGCTGGGCATCGAGCGCCGGCTCCTGACCGCTGGCGAAAACAAAGGCTTTCTGGACCCGTTCAGCCCGCAGACCGACAGGCAGCGCGCCTACGCCCAGGTCATGCTCGACCAGATCCACCAGCAGTTCATCGACGTGGTGAAGAAGGGGCGCGGCGAGCGCCTGCACGAAACGCCCGAAACCTTCAGCGGCCTGTTCTGGACCGGCCAGCAAGCCATTGACCTGGGGCTGGCCGATCAGCTAGGCAGCCTCGACTACGTGGCGCGCGAGGTCGTCAAGGCCGAAGACATCGTCGACTACACGCAGCGCGCCAACGTGGCCGAGCGGCTGGCCAAGAAGTTTGGCGCTTCGGTCGGCGAAGGCGCGGTGCGGGCCCTGGAGGCGATTCCGGCGCTGCACTGATCAGCGCCCGATGGCAAACACAGCCGGCGTCTGGTTGTCGGGCCCGCCCCCGTGCTGGCGCCATTGCTTCACCGACTGGCTGCGCGTGGCGGCGCTGGCCAGCGTGAGTCCACTGCTGACGGCCAGCCGGGTGCCCGGCTGCAGCGCTTGCAGCAGCGCCTGCAGCAGCACGGCATTGCGGTACGGGGTTTCGATGAAGAGCTGGGTCTGGCCCGTTTTCAACGCCAGCGACTCCAGTTCGCGGATTCGGCTGGTGCGCTGCGCCGCGTCTTGCGGCAGGTAACCAACAAAAGCAAAGTTCTGTCCGTTCAGGCCGCTGGCGGCCAGCGCCAGCAGCAGCGACACGGGGCCCACCAGCGGCAGCACGGCCAGCCCCAGATCGTGCGCCGCCCGCACCACCGAGGAGCCCGGATCGGCCACGGCCGGCATGCCGGCCTCGCTGACCAGGCCCATGTCATGCCCCTGCAGGGCCGGCGCCAGCAAGGGCCGTGCGTCGAAGTTGCCGCTGTGATCGCCCTTCTTGTGCACCTCGCGCGGCAACTCCTGAATTTGTAGCGCCTGCAGCTGGTGTGACAAGGGCTGCAGCTCGTTTACGCGTTTAAGGCAGGCGCGCAGGGTTTTCGCGTTCTCGCACACCCAGTGCTCCAGCCGCGCCGCGACCTGCAGCGTGGCCAGCGGCATCACGTCGGCAAGCGGGGTTTGCTGCTCGCAGCCAAAGTCCAGCGGCGCGGGCACGAGGTAGAGCTTGCCGAGGCGAGGCGCGCTGCCGGGCTGCGCCATCACAACACCTTCACGCCGGCCGCGCGAATCATGCGGCAGGTGCGGATCAGCGGCAGGCCGACCAGCGCGGTCGGGTCGTCGCTCTCGATGGCGTCGAGCAGCGCGATGCCGAGCCCCTCGCTTTTGGCGCTGCCGGCGCAGTCGTAGGGCTGCTCGGCTTGCAGATACGCCTCGATCTCCGTATCGCTCAAGTCACGAAACTTCACGTGGACCGGGGCCAGTTCCGTCTGCGCAAAGCCGGTCTGCGCGCACACCACGGCCACCGCCGTCTGGAAAATGACCGTCCGGCCGCGCATGCGGCGCAGTTGCTGGGTGGCGCGCTCGTGCGTGCCGGGCTTGCCCAGCGGTTCGCCGGCCAGGTCCGCGACCTGGTCCGAGCCGATCACCACGGCGTCGGGGAACTGACTGGCGACGGCCTGCGCCTTGGCCAGCGCGAGGCGGCACGCCAGGCCGGCGGGCGCCTCGCCCGGCCGCGGCGTTTCATCGACTTGGGGTGCGGCCACTTCAAAGGGGATGCGCAGGCGCTGCAGCAGTTCGCGCCGGTAGCGCGAGGTCGAACCGAGCACCAGTGCACGTGGTGCTGCAGGGGGCGATTGAGCAAAAACTTGAGGCATGCGGGGATTCTCTTACACTGACAGCCATGAAAACCGGTTTTGTTGCCAGCCGTCTCGACGTCAAGGCCTTCGCGCAAGCGGCAGGGCAGTTGGCGGCGCAGGACACGCTACAGAAATATGAGCGCCTTCTGCAGGAGACGCAGGGACTGGGAGCCGATTTGCCTCTCAACTGGGCGGCCACGGGCGAGTTGCGTGCAGTGCCGGGCGAGGCGGACCAGGTCTGGCTGCACCTGAAGGTTGACGCGACCCTGCCGCTGACCTGCCAGCGCTGCCTCGGCCCGGTCGATGTGAGCGTGGCGGTGGATCGCGCTTTCCGCTTCGTGGCCGACGAAGAAACCGCGGCCGCGCAGGATGACGATTGTGAGGAAGACCTGCTGGTGCTCAGTCACGATCTCGACTTGCGCGCGCTGATCGAGGACGAGGTACTGATGGAGCTGCCTCATCTGCCGCGCCATGAGGTGTGCCCGGTAGACGTGAAGTTAGCGGTCGCTGACGAGGCGTTCGAGGCGGAGATGGTGGCCAAGCCCAATCCGTTTGCCGTACTGGCCAGGCTCAAAGGGGATAAAGCCAGTTAAATCAAGGAGTTGGGCTATAATCGCAGGCTCAGCGCGGATCAGGGGCGTCATCCTGTTTGCGCATGGATACGATCCTTTTAGTCAACCGCATTAATTCCAGGAGCCAACCATGGCCGTCCAGCAGAACAAAAAGTCACCTTCCAAGCGCGGCATGCACCGTTCGCACAACGCCCTGAATGTGCCGGGCATCGCGGTGGAACCCACCACCGGCGAGACGCATTTGCGTCACCACATCAGCCCGAACGGCTTCTACCGTGGCCGCCAGGTGCTCAAGAACAAGTCTGAAGCCTGATTGCGTTTCAGTGCCAGGGCCCGGCGCTACAGTTTGAGTAGCAACGGGCCTTTGTTTTGATGCCTGCCGTCTCCGGTTGTCCCGCGCAGAGCCGCCCTGCTGGCAGGGTGAGCCGCTCGTGATCACCCTTGCAGTCGACTGCATGGGGGGTGATCACGGCCCCGGCGTCACGCTGCCGGCGTGCCGGAGCTTCCTTGAAAACCATCCCGACGCCGAGCTCCTGCTGGTGGGCCTGCCCGCGAGCCTGGCCGCGTTCACGCACGAGCGCGCCCGCATGGTGGCGGCCACCGAGGTGGTCAGCATGGACGATTCGATCGAAGTGGCGCTGCGCCGCAAAAAAGACTCCTCCATGCGCGTGGCGATTGCCCAGGTGAAGAACGGCGCGGCGCAGGCGGCGGTGTCGGCCGGCAATACCGGCGCGCTGATGGCGATCGCGCGTTACCTGCTCAAGACGCTGGACGGCATCGACCGTCCGGCCATTGCCGGGCAAATCCCGAATGCCAAGGGTGCGGCCACGACGGTGCTGGATCTGGGCGCCAATGTGGACTGCACGGCGGAGCACCTGCTGCAGTTTGCCGTGATGGGCTCGGCCCTGGTGTCAGTGCTGAGCGACAACGAGAGTCCGACGGTCGGTCTGCTCAATATTGGCGAAGAAGCGATCAAAGGCAACGACATCATCAAGCAGGCCGGTGAATTGCTGCGAACGGCGGCCGGCCTGGGTGATTTGAATTTTTATGGCAATGTCGAGGGCAACGACATTTTCAAGGGCACCACCGACATCGTGGTGTGCGACGGTTTTGTCGGCAACGTGGCGCTGAAGACCAGCGAAGGCCTGGCGACGATGATGGGCAACTTCATCAAGCTGGAGTTTTCACGCAATTTCCTGACGAAAATCGCGGCGGTTGCGGCCTACCCCGTTTTAAAAGCATTTAAAAGCCGCATGGATCACCGGCGCTACAACGGCGCGGCGCTGCTGGGCCTGCGCGGCCTGGTGTTCAAGAGCCATGGCTCAGCCGATGCCTTTGCCTTCGGGCAGGCGCTGAGCCGCGCGTATGATGCCGCTAAACACAATTTGCTCGACCGTGTCCAGGCCCGAATTGCTCATGCGGCGCCCCTCTTGGTGTCTGCCGAACCGATCGCAGAGCCTGTCATGGCGGCACCGATACTCTAAAGCGCAATGAAACGATATTCCCGCATCACGGGCACCGGCAGCTATCTGCCTCCCCGCCGGCTCAGCAATGCCGACCTGGTGGCCGAACTGGCCACCAGGGGCATTGAAACCTCGGACCAATGGATTGTCGAGCGCACCGGCATCCGGGCCCGGTATTTTTGCGCGCCCGGCGTGACCTGCAGCGACCTGGCACTGGTAGCCGCCCAAAATGCCCTGCAGGCCGCCGGCGTTGACGCCAAAGACGTCGACCTGATCATCGTGGCCACGTCCACGCCCGACATGGTGTTTCCGTCCAGCGCCTGCATCCTGCAGCACAAGCTGGGCATCGCGGGCTGCCCCGCGTTCGACGTGCAGGCGGTGTGCAGCGGCTTTGTCTATGCGCTGGCCGTGGCCGATGCGATGATCCAGAACGGCACCGCCAGCCGCGCGCTGGTGATCGGCGCCGAAGTGTTTTCGCGCATCCTCGACTTCAACGACCGCACCACCTGCGTGCTGTTTGGCGATGGCGCCGGCGCCGTGCTGCTGGAGGCCTCCGACACGCCCGGGATTCTGGCCACCGATCTGCATGCCGACGGCAAATACGCCAGCATTTTGTGCGTGCCCGGCAGCGTCTCGGGCGGCGAGGTGCTGGGCCACCCGCTGCTCACGATGGATGGCCAGGCCGTGTTCAAGCTGGCGGTCGGGGTGCTCGACCAGTCGGCCCGCGCCGTCCTGGCCAAGGCCGGCAAGACCGAGGCCGATATCGATTGGCTGATTCCGCACCAGGCCAACATCCGCATCATGCAAAGCACGGCGCGCCGGCTGAAGATGTCGATGGACAAGGTCATCGTCACGGTCGACGAGCACGGCAACACTTCGGCCGCCTCGATTCCGCTGGCGCTCGATTCGGCGGTGCGCGCCAGCAAGGTCAAAAAGGGCGAGACGATCCTGCTCGAAGGCGTTGGCGGCGGCTTCACCTGGGGTTCGGTGCTATTAGAGTTGTAGCTGCAAGTGCAGCCTGTTTAAGGGCTCGTGCCTGTTTTGATTCAATAAATTCATGAAATCTTTTGCCTTTGTCTTTCCCGGTCAGGGTTCCCAGTCGGTGGGTATGCTGGGTGCGTGGGGCGACCATCCGGTGGTCGCGCAGACGCTCCAGGAAGCGTCCGACGCGCTGCATGAAGACGTGGCCCGCCTGATCCAGGAAGGCCCGAAAGAAGCGCTGGCGCTGACCACCAACACCCAGCCCGTGATGCTGGTCGCCGGCGTCGCTGCCTACCGCGCCTGGATGGCCGAGACCGGCGCGGCCCCGGCCGTGGTCGCGGGCCACTCGCTGGGCGAGTATTCGGCGCTGGTCGCCGCCGGCGTGCTGAGCCTGGCGCAGGCGGCGCCGCTGGTGCGTCTGCGCGCGCAGGCCATGCAGGATGCGGTGCCGGTGGGCGTCGGTGCGATGGCGGCGATCCTGGGTCTCGATGCTTCGAAAGTGATAGCGGGGTGCGCAGAAGTGACGCGGGCTTTCGGCCCAAACTCTGCCGAAGTGGTGGAAGCGGTGAATTTCAATGACCCGGCGCAAACCGTGATCGCCGGCAGCAAGGCCGCGGTGGACAAGGCTTGCGAAGTGTTGAAGGCGGCCGGCGCCAAGCGCGCGCTGCCGCTGCCGGTGTCGGCCCCGTTCCATTCCAGCCTGATGAAGCCGGCCGCCGAAAAACTCAAGGCCGCGTTGGCCGCGACGGTGCTGGCCGCGCCGCAAATCCCGGTGATCAACAACATCGACGTGGCGGTCGAGGTCGATGCCGACCGCATCCGCGACGCGCTGGTGCGCCAGGCCTTCGGCCCGGTGCGCTGGGTCGAGTGCGTGACCGCCATCAAGGCGCGCGGCGTGACCACGCTGGTCGAGTGCGGACCCGGCAAGGTGCTGGCCGGCCTGGTACGGCGCATCGACGCCGAGCTCACGGGCCTGGCCCTGTTCGATCCGGCCACGCTGGCCGAAGCCCGGGGGATTCTGCAATGAGCGCCATTCCATTCGAAGGCCAGGTGGCCCTGGTGACAGGTGCCTCGCGCGGCATTGGCGCCGCGATTGCGCTGGAGCTGGCGCAGCGGGGCCTGAAGGTCATCGGCACCGCCACCACCGATGCCGGTGCCGCCCATATCAGTCAGGCGCTGGCGGCGTTTCCCGGCTGCGCCGGCAAAACCCTCAACGTGAATGACGCGGCAGCGGCCGAGGCGCTCATCGACGCCATCGTGAAGGAACATGGCGGCCTGCAGGTGCTGGTGAACAACGCCGGCATCACGCGCGACATGCTGGCCATGCGCCTGAAAGACGAAGACTGGGATGCCGTGCTCGACACCAACCTGAAGGCGGTGTTTCGCATGAGCCGCGCCGTGATGCGCACCATGATGAAGCAGCGCTATGGCCGCATCATCAGCATCACCAGCGTGGTGGGCGCCTCGGGCAATCCGGGCCAGGCCAACTACGCCGCGGCCAAGGCCGGTGTCGCCGGCATGACGCGCGCGTTGGCACGCGAGCTCGGCAGCCGCAGCATCACCGTGAACTGCGTGGCGCCCGGCTTTATCGAGACCGACATGACGGCCGGCCTGCCACCCGAGCAGCACCAGGCGCTGCTGGGCCAGATTCCGCTGGGCCACCTGGGCCAGCCGTCGGACATCGCGCACGCCGTGGCCTATCTCGCGTCGCCGCAAGCCGCCTATGTGACGGGACAGGAACTGCACGTCAACGGCGGCATGTACATGAACTGAAACAGCAGCGAAAACCAGCCGTTCATCCGTTCGGCAGCCGGGCCAGGGAATTGCCTGTGGCCCGGCTAGAATCACGGATTATTTACAACCCTAAGAGGGAACCCATGAGCGATATCGAAGCACGTGTCAAAAAAATCATCGCCGAGCAACTTGGCGTGGAAGAATCTCAAGTCGTCAGCGAAAAAGCCTTTGTGGCCGACCTCGGCGCCGACTCCCTGGACACGGTGGAACTGGTGATGGCACTGGAAGACGAGTTCGGCATTGAAATTCCGGACGAAGACGCCGAGAAGATCACCACCGTTCAAAACGCGATTGATTACGCCACCAGCCACCAGAAAGCTTAACTTCCACAGGATTCAAGCGCATGAGCCGTCGCCGCGTCGTCGTGACCGGCCTGGGTTGCATCAGCCCCGTGGGCAACACGGTGGCCGAGGCCTGGGCCAACCTGCTCGCCGGACAGTCCGGCATCGACCTCATCACGAAGTTCGATGCCTCGAACTTCGCCTGCAAGATCGCGGGCGAGGTCAAGGGACTTGATCTGGAGGCTTATCTCAGCGTCAAGGATGCGCGCGGGATGGACGCTTTCATCCATTTCGGGATTGCGGCTGCGGCCCAGGCCGTGGCCGATGCGGGCCTGCCGACCGGAAGCGCCCTGAGCGAAGAACTGGCGACGCGCATCGGCTGCGTGATCGGCTCGGGCATCGGCGGCCTGCCGATGATCGAGGCCACCCACACAGAACTGACCAACCGCGGCCCGCGCCGCATCACCCCGTTCTTTGTGCCGGCGTCCATCGTCAATATGGTGGCGGGCCATGTGTCGATACGCTTTGGCTTCAAGGGGCCCAACATTGCGATCGCCACGGCCTGCACCACGGGCCTGCACTGCATTGGCGAGGCCGGCCGCATGATCGAATACGGCGATGCCGACATCATCGTGGCGGGTGGCTCGGAAGCCACCATCTCACCGCTCGGCGTGGGCGGGTTTGCCGCCATGCGGGCGCTGTCCACGCGTAACGACGACCCCAAGACGGCATCGCGCCCCTGGGACAAGGACCGCGACGGCTTTGTGCTGGGCGAGGGTGCGGGCATGCTGGTGCTTGAAGAATACGAGCATGCCAAGGCGCGTGGCGCCAAAATCTACGCCGAACTGGCGGGCTTTGGCATGAGCGCCGACGCCGGCCACATGACGGCGCCGAACATGGACGGCCCGCGCCGCGCCATGCTCAACGCGCTGCGCAACGCGGGTGTCAACGCCGACCAGGTGAACTACCTGAATGCGCACGGCACCTCCACGCCGCTGGGCGACATCAACGAGTGCAACGCCATCAAGGCCGCGCTCGGAGACCATGCGAAGAAAATGGTGGTCAACTCCACCAAGTCCATGACCGGCCATCTGCTGGGCGGCGCCGGCGGCATCGAGAGCGTGTTCACCGTGCTCGCCCTGCACCATCAAATAAGCCCGCCGACCACGAATATCTTCAACCAGGACCCCGAATGCGATCTGGACTTCTGCGCCAACACGGCGCGGGACATGAAGATCGACGTGGCGGTGAAGAACAATTTCGGCTTTGGCGGCACGAACGGGACGCTCGTCTTCAAACGCGCCCCCTGACGCTCAAGCTTCTCTGAATTTTCCAGAATCACCTGATGCACAGCGCCCCATCGGTCTCCTATCCGGTGGGGCGTTCGCGCGTCTGGGCTCTGGCCCTGGGCCTGGCCTGGCTGGGGGGGGCGCTCCTCACGGGCGCGTGGTGTGCCCAGGCGGACAGCGTGGGTTGGCGCCAGTGGCTGGCCGTGGCCTGCGTGCTGGCCGGCGCCGGTGTCGCGCTGGCGGGCTGGCTGGCGTCGCCTCTTGGCGAATTGCAATGGGATGGCGTGGGCTGGTGCTGGCTGGCGCGAGGGGCCGCCGGCGAACAGGTCGCGGGATTGTTGACGGTGCATCTGGACTTGCAGCAGTGCCTGCTGATACGTCTGTGCGGCGCTGGCGGTGGGCGGCGCTGGCTGTGGCTGGAGCAGCGTCGTCAGCCGGCGCGCTGGGACGACCTGCGCCGTGCGGTATATTCGCGCGCCAGAGCCGCGCCCGACGAGGCGCGAGCGCCGTTGCCCGGCTGAGACCGTGAACCGATGAGCGCCAAGATTCCACCTTCCACCCCTGCGCCGATCCTGCCTGCCGCAGCGCCGGCGCCCGCCGACAGCGATCTGCTGCTGGTCGAACGCACCGTGGCCGGTGACCAGCGGGCGTTCGAGCTGCTGGTGATCAAGTACCAGCGCCGCATCGAGCGCCTGATCGGGCGCATGGTGCGCGACGTCGACCTGGTGGAGGACATTGCGCAGGAAACCTTCATCCGGGCCTACCGCGCCCTGCACCAGTTCCGGGGCGAGGCGCAGTTCTACACCTGGCTGTACCGCATCGCGGTGAACACTGCCAAGAAGTCCCTGCTCGACATGAAGCGCAACCCGGTGATCTCCGAGAACGCCTTCAGGGCGCCCGACGAGGACGATGAAACTTCCCAGGCCGGGCACGAACTAACTACCCAAGAAACACCGGAAACCGTACTGGCCGCCAAAGAGATTGCGGCCGTTGTGAACGCCGCCATGCAGGCGTTGCCCGAGGATTTGCGCCAGGCCGTGACGCTGCGCGAGATTGAAGGGCTGAGTTACGAAGAGATTGCTGACGCGATGAATTGCCCGATCGGCACCGTGCGCTCGCGTATTTTCCGGGCCCGCGAGGCAATATCGGCCAAGGTCCGGCCCCTGCTGGAAAACCAGACAGGCAAGCGGTGGTGATCCCTTTCATGGTGGATGGTGACAGGCTGGCAGGTGACAAACATGAATGACATGGTGAATGAACACGAAGTGATTTCCGCCCTCGCGGATGGGCAGCTGCGTGGCGAAGAATTCGCGCGCGCGGTGGAAGCCGTCAGCGCCAACGCGCAGGCGCTGGCCACCTGGCACGCCTACCACGTGGTGGGCGATGTGCTGCGCTCCGGCGAGCTGGCCGCCTGCCGCCAGGACGTCGCCTTCATCGCGCGCCTGAAGACCCGCCTGCAGCAGGAGCAGATCCAGGTGCCGTCCAGGAGCGCCATGGGGCCTATGGCAGCCAGTGCCTATTCCGCGGGAACGGGCGGCCAAAGCGGTGAAAAAAGGCGGGCGGCCAACGAGTCGAGCTTGCGCTGGAAGCTGGTCGCTGGCTTTGCCTCGCTGGCCGCCGTGGCGGCGATCGGCTGGAACGGGCTCGCCGGATCGGGTCAACCCGCCGGCCAGCCCCAACTGGCTCAGGCGGTGGTGCCCGTGCAGCCGCAGGCAGCGCAGCCTGCCGTGGCCGTTGCCGACAGCGACTCGCCTGTCATGATCCGCGACCCGCGCCTGGATGCCTTTCTGGCGGCCCATGAGCAGTTTGGCGGGACCTCGGCGCTGCAGATGCCGGCCGGATTTCTGCGCAATGCCACTTTCGAGGGGCAGGCCCGTTAGGGGCGTCGGTGCCTGCGTGAGAAAGCCTTTGTCATGATTTTCAAGCCTTTTTGGCGTTACGCCCTTGTGCTGTCTGCACTGGGCGCTATGAATCTTGTAGCCGCGCAGACACCTGCGACCGTCGCGCCTGCGGCCCAGCCTGACAGCCCATTGGCCGATCGCAGCGTGGGCGATTGGCTGATGCGCATGCACGAGGCTTCGCGCAAGCGCGCCTACACCGGCACGTTCGTGGTGTCTTCTTCGTCGGGCAACCTGTCCAGTGCACGCATCTGGCATGTGTGCGAAGGCGATCAGCAGATGGAGCGCGTCGAGGCGTTGACCGGCGTGCCGCGCTCCACCTTCCGGCGCAACGACCAGGTTGTCACGTTTTTCCCGCAGGCGCGGGTCGTCAAGACCGAACGGCGCGAGTCACTCGGGCTGTTTCCCAACCTGCTCAAGTCCAGCAACTCGGCGATTGACGAGTTTTACGCCGCGCAGCAGGCCGGCAGTGGCCGCGTGGCCGGTTTCGACGCCAGCGTGGTGCAACTCAAACCGAAAGACAAACTGCGCTTTGGCTATCGCATCTGGAGCGAAAAAAAGTCCGGCCTGGTGGTCAAGCTGCAAACGCTCGACACCGATGGCCGGGTGCTCGAACAGGCCGCCTTTTCCGATCTGCAAATTGATGCACCGGTCAAGATGAGCGCGCTGGCCCAGATGATGGGTGATACCGCGGGCTACAAGGTCATCGCGACCGAGCTGGTCAAGACCACCGCGGCGGCCGAGGGCTGGGCCCTGAAAAGCCCGGTGGCCGGATTCAAGCCGATGAACTGCTACAAGCGCCCGATGGCGGCCGAGGGCGGCGCCCACGATGCCTCCGACAATACCCTGCAGTGGGTGTTTTCGGATGGGCTGGCGTCGGTTTCCGTCTTTGTCGAAGCCTATGACCCCAAACGTCATACGCAGGAAGTTCATCTGACCATGGGCGCCACCCAGATGCTGACACGGCATTTGAGCGACCCGTCGGGTGACTGGTGGATCACGGTGGTGGGCGAAGTGCCGCTGCCCACGCTCAAGGTGTTCGCGCAGAATCTTGAGCGTACAAAATAGACCCCCGACTCGATGGACTTATTTCAATGAAAGGCCGGTAATGCTTCATATCGACTGGAAAAAAATGCGTGTCAGGGCCGGCTCGTTCGCGGCCGCCGGCGCGCTTGCGCTGGTGGCCGGCACGGCGACCCTGGTGCCGACCGGGCCCGTGGCGGCGCAAACGCGCACGCTGCCCGACTTTACCGATCTGGTGGAGCAGGTGGGGCCGTCAGTGGTGAATATCCGCACGCTGGAGAAAGCGCCGGCCGACGCCGACGCGGGCAGCAATCCGGACGCCGACATGCAGGAATTCTTCCGGCGCTTTTTCGGCGTGCCGCTGCCCGGCACGCCGCGCCAGGCGCCGCCCTCGAGCCGGTCTCAGCCGCAAGAAGAGCAGCCGCGCGGCGTCGGTTCCGGCTTCATCCTCACCCCGGACGGCTACATCATGACCAATGCGCACGTGGTCGACGGCGCCGACGAAGTCATGGTGACGCTGACCGACAAGCGCGAGTTCAAGGCCAAAATCATCGGTGCCGACAAGCGCAGCGATATCGCCGTGGTGAAAATTGACGCCACCGGCCTGCCGGCCGTGAAAATCGGCGACGTGGGCAAACTCAAGGTCGGCGAGTGGGTGATGGCGATCGGCTCGCCGTTCGGCCTGGAAAACACCGTGACCGCCGGCATCGTGAGCGCCAAGCAGCGCGACACCGGCGACTATCTGCCGTTCATCCAGACCGATGTGGCCATCAACCCGGGCAACTCGGGCGGCCCCCTGATCAATATGCGCGGCGAAGTGGTGGGCATCAACAGCCAGATTTACTCGCGCTCGGGCGGCTTCATGGGGATTTCGTTTGCGATCCCCGTGGACGAGGCCATTCGCGTGAGCGACCAGTTGCGTGCTACCGGGCGCGTATCGCGCGGGCGCATCGGCGTGCAGATCGACGAGGTCACGAAAGACGTGGCCGACTCGATCGGCTTGGGTAAGCCGGTGGGCGCGCTGGTGCGCGGCGTCGAGAGCGGCTCGCCGGCCGACAAGGCGGGCGTGCAGCCGGGCGACGTCATCACGCGCTTCGACGGCAAGGCGATCGACAAGGCGAGTGACCTGCCGCGCCTGGTGGGCAACACCAAGCCCGGCACGCGCAGCCTGCTTACCGTATTCCGCCGCGGCGCCTCCAAGGATCTGGGTATCACCGTCGCGGAGATCGAACCCGACAAGACCGTCAAGACCACCGCCCGCAATGAAAAACCCAAGGCCGCCAGCGCAGCCCAGTCGCTGGGCCTGTCGGTCAGTGACCTGTCGGCGGATCAGAAAAAAGAGCTCAAGCTCAAGGGCGGCGTGAAGGTCGATGCAGTGACCGACGCGGCACAGCGCGCGGGCCTGCGTGAAGGCGATGTGATCATGGCGGTTGCCAACACGCCGGTCAGCAACGTCAAGGAATTCGACGAGGCTCTCTCCAAGGCCGACAAGAGCAAGCCGGTGAATGTGCTGTTCCGCCGTGGTGACTGGGCGCAATACGCCCTGATCCGGCAGGCGCGTTGATCGGGCCGGGCCATCTCCAAACGCGGTGAGGGGCCACCCCGAGCAAGTTGGCCCCCTTGGGGGGCAATGCAGCACACGCAGTGGCAAATGTGGGGGCTCGGAAAGCCCCAGCCCGGACTCGGGTTTGGGGTTTTTTGGGGGTGGTGGACTTAAAACGACTGCCTGCAAAAAATATTTTTTTGAAGCTGAGAGGTCGATTTTTGTTTGTAACCACTAACTTTTCTGAGGGTTAATTACAAATTTGGATAGAATCTGCAGCCTAAAGCAGTGATTAGCGGCATATTGAAAATGCCTAAACCCACGATGCGGGATGAAATCAGGCTGTGCACCGTCGGTCCACAGATCACCCACAAGTTGTCCAGAGTCTTACCCACGGTAATTGTTGATAAGCTGTGAATAAAATTCTTGTTGTTAGGTTGCAACGACCCGATTTGGCGGGTGTCGGGCCTGTACGCGCCGGACTTTTTGCCTACAATGAAGCTCCAACTAATCGCAGTTGCCATAGATTGTTGGTTTAGGGCGCGTCACAACTCGACGCGCCCTTTTTTATTTCCGTACCCCATTCAATTCAATCACTTGAAGCTCTTCGTTGATGAATCACATCAGAAATTTCTCGATCATTGCGCACATTGATCACGGCAAGTCGACGCTCGCGGATCGCTTGATCCAGCGCTGTGGTGGCCTTGCCGATCGCGAGATGCAGGCGCAGGTGCTCGACTCGATGGACATCGAAAAAGAGCGTGGGATAACCATCAAGGCGCAGACCGCTGCGCTGCATTACAAGGCACTCGATGGACAGATCTACAACCTCAATTTGATCGACACACCGGGCCACGTGGACTTCTCTTATGAAGTGAGCCGCTCGCTCTCCGCCTGCGAAGGTGCGTTGCTGGTGGTCGATGCATCACAAGGTGTCGAGGCGCAGACGGTGGCCAACTGCTACACCGCACTCGACCTCGGTGTTGAAGTCGTGCCGGTGCTCAACAAGATGGACCTGCCGAACGCCGATCCCGACAACGCCCGCGCAGAGATAGAGGACGTGATCGGCATCGACGCGACCGACGCGATTCCGTGTTCGGCCAAGACCGGCATGGGCATCGACGAAATCCTCGAGGCCGTGGTGGCCAGAATTCCGCCGCCCAGAGGCAATCCGGCGGGCCCGCTGCGCGCCATGATCATCGACAGCTGGTTCGACAGCTACGTCGGCGTGGTGATGCTGGTGCGCGTGGTCGATGGCCGGCTGGCGCGCGGCGAGCGTATCAAGATGATGGCCACCGGGGCCATGTACAACGCCGACAACCTGGGTGTCTTCACCCCCGCCAACGAGGCGCGCGCGGCGCTGGAGGCGGGCGAGGTCGGCTACATCATCGCCGGCATTCGCGAATTGCAGGCCGCCAAGGTGGGTGACACCATCACCTTGATCCGGCCCGGCACCGGCGGCGCGGCCTTCACCGCGACCGAGGCACTGCCGGGCTTCAAGGAAATCCAGCCGCAGGTGTTTGCCGGGCTGTATCCAACCGAGGCAAACCAGTACGAAGGATTGCGCGACAGCCTGGAAAAACTCAAGCTGAACGACTCCTCGCTGTACTACGAGCCCGAGGTCTCGCAGGCGCTGGGCTTTGGTTTTCGCTGCGGCTTTCTGGGCCTGCTGCACATGGAGATCGTGCAGGAGCGGCTCGAGCGCGAGTTCGACCAGGACCTGATCACCACGGCCCCGAGCGTGGTGTACCAGGTGGTCAAGGCGGACGGCGAAGTCGTGATGGTGGAGAACCCGGCCAAGATGCCGGACCAGGGGCGCATGGAAGAAATCCGCGAGCCGATTGTCACGGTGCACCTATACATGCCGCAGGAATATGTGGGCGCAGTCATGACGCTGGCCAACCAGAAGCGCGGCGTGCAGATGAACATGGCCTACCACGGGCGCCAGGTGATGCTGACCTACGAGCTGCCGCTGGGCGAGATCGTGCTCGACTTCTTCGACAAGCTCAAATCGGTGAGCCGGGGCTACGCCTCGATGGACTACGAGTTCAAGGAGTACCGCGCGGCGGACGTGGTCAAGGTCGATATCTTGCTCAACGGCGAGAAGGTCGATGCGCTGTCCATCATCGTGCACCGCTCGCAGTCGCAATACCGTGGCCGCGCCGTGGTGGCCAAGATGCGCGAGATCATCTCGCGCCAGATGTACGACGTCGCGATCCAGGCGGCCATCGGGGCCAACATCATTGCGCGTGAGACAATCAAGGCGCTGCGCAAGAACGTGCTCGCCAAGTGTTATGGCGGCGATATTTCGCGCAAACGCAAACTCCTTGAAAAACAAAAAGCAGGCAAGAAGCGCATGAAGCAGATTGGATCGGTCGAAGTCCCCCAGGAGGCCTTTCTGGCCATTTTGCAGGTGGAGGATTGATGAGCGCCGCACGGCCCCCCGAAGGCGCGAAGGCCCCCCTGGGGGGCAGCGAAATACGCGCAGTGACGAGCGTGGGGGCTCAATGATGCAAATTCTGACCTCCCTGATTCTGGCGGCCTTTGCCGCCTATGCCGGTGCCTGGTACTTCGGCGCGTTCGAGGGCAACTTTGCCTTGCTGCTGTTCATGGCCACCGTGGTGACCGGCCTGTACTGGCTGGCGGAGCGGTTCTACTTCCTGCCCCAGCGCAAAAAGGCCGCTGCCGCGCTCGAGCTGCAGGCGACCCAGCGCCGCAGCGAACTCGCCAAAATGGGCATCGACAAGGTCGATGGCGACATCGCCCAGGCCAGGAGCCGGATCATCATGCAGCCCTGGTGGCTGGACTGGACCGCGGGTTTGTTCCCGGTGATCGCCGCCGTGTTCCTGCTGCGCTCGTTTCTGTTCGAGCCGTTCAAGATCCCGTCAGGCTCGATGATCCCCACGCTGCGGGTGGGCGACCTGATCCTGGTCAACAAATTCATCTACGGCATTCGCCTGCCGGTGCTCAACACCAAAATTACCGAAGGCAGTCCTCCCCAGCGCGGCGACGTGATGGTGTTTCGCTACCCGCCGCAGCCGAGCCTGGACTACATCAAGCGCGTGGTGGGTCTGCCGGGCGACGAGGTGGCCTATCTCAACAAGCGGCTCACCATCAACGGCAAGCCAGTGGTCACCACGCCCCTGCCCGAATTTTTCGACGACGATACGATGCGCTATTACAAGCAGTACCAGGAAGTGCTGGGCACGCATACGCACCGGCTGCTCAATGATGACGACCGGCCCGCCTTTGTGCCTGGTGTGGAGGATTTCCCCAACCGCCAGAATTGCCGCTACAGTATCGAGGGCGTCGTTTGCAAGGTGCCGCCGGGCCAGTATTTCATGATGGGTGACAACCGCGATAATTCACTCGATTCGCGCTACTGGGGGTTCGTGCCCGATAACAACATTGTCGGCAAGGCGTTCTTCGTCTGGATGAACTTCAGCGACCTCAAGCGCATTGGCTCGTTCAATTAATAGTGGTTTAAAAGGCAGGGTATGCAACGTCAATTCAAATCGAGGCAGCGCGGTCTTTCCTTCATCGGGCTGATTTTCTTCGGCGGCATCCTGGCCTGTATCGGCGTGATGCTGGCACAGGTCGCGCCCACCGTCATCGAATACCAGTCGATCTCCAAAGCCGTCGACAAGGCGGCCCGCGAGGGCAATTCAGTCGTCGAAGTGCGCACGATTTTTGACAAGGCCGCCGACATTGACTACATCACCGCCATCACTGGAAAAGACCTGGACGTTACCAAGGACGGCGACAAGGTGGTCGTCAACTTTGCCTACAACAAGGAAATCCACATGGTCGGCCCCGCGTACCTGCTGCTGAAATACAGCGGGCGCTCCAAGTAAGCGTGACGGGCGGCCTCGCCAGCCTGCAAGCACGCTTGCAGCACAGCTTTTCCGATTCCCGCTTGCTTGAGCGTGCCGTCACGCACCGCAGCTTTTCTTCCGACCATAACGAGCGTCTCGAATTTCTGGGCGACTCCGTTCTGAGCCTGGCGGTTTCCAGCCTGCTGTACGACAGGCTGCGCGACCTGCCCGAGGGCGATCTGTCGCGCATCCGCGCCAACCTGGTCAAGCAGGACACCTTGCACCGGCTGGCGCTGGAACTGGGCCTGTCCAGTGTGATCCGTCTCGGGGAGGGTGAGGCCCGCTCCGGCGGCCAAAAGCGCCCCTCGATCCTGGCCGATGTGCTCGAGGCCCTGATCGGGGCCGTTTACCTGGATGCGGGCTACGGCACGGCCGAGGCACTGGTACACCGCCTGTTCCAGGCGGTCGAGATCAACCCCACGATGCAGGCCATCGGCAAGGACCCCAAGACCGAGTTGCAGGAATGGCTGCAGGGGCGCAAGATGAAGCTGCCAAGCTACCGCGTGGTGGGTACCTTGGGCGCGGCCCACAAGCAGACCTTTGACGTGGAATGCGAAATCACCGAACTGGGCGCCACCGAGCGCGGCATTGGCGGCTCGCGGCGCGCCGGTGAACAGGCCGCCGCAGCGGCGATGCTGGCCCACCTGAAAGCGAAGATCAAATGAAAAATGCTACGAAAACTGTAGCTTCCAGTGAAGACTCCACAAGGGCTACGAGCTCGATTGACGCTAAAAATCTGGGGGTGGCCAGTGCCGGCGCGGCGGGCCAGCACTGCGGCCTGATCGCCATCGTGGGCAAGCCCAATGTGGGCAAATCCACGCTGCTCAACGCGCTGGTGGGCCAGAAGATCAGCATCACCTCGAACAAGGCGCAAACCACGCGCCACCGCATCACGGGCATCCGCACACGCGGCGCCACGCAGTTCGTGTTCGCCGATACGCCGGGTTTCCAGACGCGGCACAACACGGCGCTGAACAAGTCGCTCAACAAGACCGTGCTGGGCGCGGTCAGCGATGTCGATCTGATTTTGTTCGTGGTCGAGGCCGGCAGCTTCACGCTGGCCGATGCCAAGGTGCTGTCGCTGCTCAAACAGGACATCCCGACCCTCTTGATCGCCAACAAGCTCGACAACATTCACCGGCGCGCCGAAATCGCGCCCTGGCTCAAGAGCATGCAGGAGCGCCATCCGTTCACCGAGTTCGTGCCGATGTCGGCCAAGAGCGCCAAGGATGTCGAGCGGCTGTTCGGCATCTGCGAGAAATACCTGCCCGAGCAAGCCTGGATGTACGCCGAGGACGAGCTGACCGACCGCAGCGAGAAGTTCCTGGCCTCCGAGACCGTGCGCGAGAAGCTGTTCCGTTTCACCGGCGACGAGCTGCCCTACACCTCCACGGTCATCATCGACAAGTTCGAAGAGGAAATGGGCAAGAACCACAGCCGGCTGGTGAAGATCGCGGCCACCATCGTGGTCGAGCGCGAAGGCCACAAGGCCATGGTGATTGGCGAGAAGGGCGAGCGCCTCAAGCGCATCGGCACCGAGGCGCGCCAGGAGCTCGAAAAACTGATGGAAGCCAAGGTGTTTCTCGAACTCTGGGTCAAGGTGCGCTCGGGCTGGGCCGATGACGAGGCGCGCGTACGCTCTTTTGGGTATGAATGAGCACACCCCCAGGCTTGCTCGCTTCGCGTAGCCTCCCCCCCCCTTGCAGGGGGCAACGCCAGCGGCCCGGCAAAGCCGGTTCCGCGGCGTTCGCTGGAAAGGGTGGGTGAATGGTCGCGGCGAAGCGCATCTCCGACGAGCCGGCCTATGTGCTGCACCGCTACGACTGGAGCGAGTCGAGCCTGATTCTCGAAGTGTTCACGCGCCAGCAGGGCCGGGTCGCGCTGGTGGCCAAGGGGGCCAAGCGGCCCAGTTCCAGCTTTCGACCGGTGCTGCTGCCGCTGCAGCCGCTGCGCGTCACGTATTCGCTTGGCGCAGGCGGCGACGCCGAAATTCACACCCTCAAGGGCGCGGAATGGGTCGGCGGCCATGTGATGCCCACCGGCGACGCGCTTCTGTCGGGCTACTACCTCAACGAGCTGCTGCTGCGCCTGCTGGCCCGCGACGACCCGCACCAGAGGCTGTTCGACAGCTATGGCGCCGTGGTGCAGGTGCTGGCGTCCGAGCATGGCGAGGCGCTGCAACCCGCGCTGCGCGCCTTCGAGCTGCTGCTGCTGCGCGAGATCGGCCTGCTGCCGCTGCTCGATGCGCAGACCATGACGCTGGGCGCGCTTGAGGCGGACACGCGCTATGTTCTGGTGCCGGAGGGCGGCCTGCGCCAGAGCAACGCGCAGGATCGGGCCAGCCTGAGCGGTGCGCAGTGGGCCGCGCTGCAGCATTCGCTGGACAACGAGGCGCCGTTTACCGCCACGCTGCGCGCCTGTGCCGAGGTGATGGCGGAGCTCAAACCCCAATTGCGCACGCTGCTGCACTACCATTGCGGTGTCGCCACCCTCAAGACGCGGCAGATGATGCTGGATATCCAATCGCTATGAAAAAAACGGCGCTGTCAGTCAATGTCAACCTCGTGGCGCAGGTGCGCAACCGGCGCAACCTGGGCTTTCCCAGCGTCACGCGCGCGGCCCAGCTGTGCCTGCAGGCCGGGGCGCAGGGCATCACGGTGCATCCGCGGCCCGATGAGCGGCATATCCGGCCGCACGACGTGCGGGAGCTGGCCGAGCTGCTGAAAGCCTGGCCGGATCGCGAATTCAACATCGAAGGCAACCCGTTCCAGAACCTGATGGGCTTCGTGCGCGCGCAGCGGCCGCAGCAGTGCACCTTGGTCCCGGATTCCGAGGACCAGCCCACCAGCGACCACGGCTGGGATCTGGCGCGCGACGGCGAGCGGCTGCACCCGCTGATTGCCGAGGCCCATGCGCTGGGCGTGCGCGTCAGCCTGTTCATGGACGCCGAGCCGCAAGCCATGGCCGCCGCCCGGGCCGTGGGCGCCGACCGAGTCGAGCTGTACACCGAGCCCTATGCCGCGGCGTGGGGCACGCCCGGGCAAGCCGCGCAGCTGGAGCGGTTCGCCCGCGCGGCGCAGGCCGCGCTTGACGCGGGTCTGGAGGTCAACGCCGGCCACGACCTGAACCGCGACAACCTCACCGCCTTTTTGAAGCAGGTACACGGCGTGCGCGAAGTCTCGATTGGCCATGCGCTGATGGCCGACGCGCTGGAGCTGGGCTATGCCGCCACGGTGAAGGAGTACCTGCGCTGCATAGCCCAGGCCTTCGCGTGAGGCGCGCGTGATCTACGGCATCGGTACCGACATCTGCGACGTGCGCCGCATCCGCGCCAGCGTGGAGCGCCACGGCGAGCGCTTTGCGCACAAAATCCTCAGCGACGTCGAGTTCGCCACCTGGCAAGCGCGCAGCGCACGCTGGCCCGAGCGCGGCATCCGCTACCTGGCGACCCGCTTTTCGGCCAAGGAAGCCTTCAGTAAGGCGATTGGTCTGGGCATGCGCCTGCCGATGAGCTGGCGTCTGTGCGAGGTGGACAAACTCGCCAGCGGCAAGCCCTGCATCGTGCTGCACGGCGGCCTGAAAACCTGGTTTGAAGCACAGGGCCTGAGCGCGCACGTCAGCGTGACCGACGAGACCGATTACGCGGCGAGCTTCTGCGTGATTGAAAAAATATAGAAAATGTGCCTGTAGCCCATATGGGCACTTCGCATATAGCTATTAAAATAGTAGCAATCTCTCTTTTACCAGAACACGCCCCATGTCCCAGCACGCCCCCCTCATCATCGACATCGCCGGCCTGACGCTGAGCAAGGCCGACCGCCGCCGCCTCAAGCATCCCTTGACCGGCGGCATCATCCTGTTCGCGCGCAACTGGCAAGACCGCGCGCAGCTCACGGCCTTGTGCCGCGACATCAAGAAGATCCGCCAGGACCTGCTGATCTGCGTGGACCACGAGGGCGGCCGCGTGCAGCGCTTCAGGACCGACGGCTTCACCCATCTGCCGCCCATGCGTGCGCTGGGCGAGCTGTGGCTGACGCAGCCAATGGAAGCCACCAACGCGGCCACCGCCTGCGGCTACGTGCTCGGCGCCGAGCTGCGCGCCTGCGGCGTGGACTTCAGCTTTACCCCGGTACTGGATCTGGACTTTGGCGCGAGCAGCGTCATCGGCGACCGTGCCTTTGGGCGCGATCCGCGCGTGGTGGCGTTGCTGGCCAAGAGCCTGATGCACGGCCTCTTGCAAAGCGGCATGGCCAACTGCGGCAAACACTTCCCGGGCCATGGCTTCGTGCGGGCCGACTCGCACACCGACGTGCCCGTGGACCGGCGCAGCCTGAAGGCCATCCTGGCCGACGATGCGGCGCCGTACCAGTGGCTCAGTAGCACGCTGTCCAGCGTCATGCCGGCCCACGTGATCTACCCCAAGGTCGATGCCCGGCCGGCCGGTTTTTCGTCCAAATGGCTGGGCGACATTCTGCGCGGCCGCCTGGGCTTTGGCGGCGCGATTTTCAGCGACGACCTCAGCATGGCCGGGGCGCGTCTGCTCGATGGCCGGCCCGTGAGCTACACGGAGGCGGCCGTGGCGGCACTCGCCGCGGGCTGCGATTTGGTGTTGCTGTGCAACCAGAGCATGGGCGACGGCAAAGAGGTGGACGGCCTGCTGGACGGCCTGGTCGTGGCGCAGCTGCGCGGGCAGTGGCATCCGATGGAGGCCAGCGAAGAGCGCCGGCGCGCGCTGCTGCCGCTCGCACCACCGCTGGCCTGGGACGCGCTGATGGTGCAGCCGGCCTACATGCACGCGCTGGATTTACTGCCCTGACGCCTCGGCGCCGGCCGCCCCGGGCCACGCCAGCGTGCCCACCAGATCGAGGTGCGTCAGGTACAGGCGCAGGTCGAACTCCAACTGGTGGTAGTCGGGTTCCATGTGAGTGCAGAGCTGGTAGAAGGCCTTGTCGTGCTGCTTTTCCTTGAGGTGCGCCAACTCGTGCACCGCGATCATCTTCAGGAACCCGGCCGGCGCGTCCCTGAACAGGGTCGCGACACGGATTTCGCGCTTGGACTTGAGCTTGCCGCCCTGCACCCGTGACACCGTGCTGTGCGTGCCCAGGGCGTGCTGGATGACGTGCAGCTTGCTGTCGAAGGCGACCTTGCTCAGGGGCTCGGAACTGCGCAGGAAGTCGTTCTTGAGCGCCATCACATAGTCGTACAGCGCCCGGTCGGTGCGGATGCCATGCGCGGCCGTGCGGTATTTTTTGAGCAGGAGCTCGCCCAGGCGGCTTTGCTGGACGAGCCGGTGCACCTGCGCTTTCACGTCGTCCGGGTAGCCCGACAGGTATTTCAGGGTGTGCATGGGGTGAAGGCGCCTATTGTCCGTCACGTGCGTCGCTGCCACCGTCTTCGAATCTTGCTACCCTTGCAGCATGAACCCGACCCATACATCCGACTCCCGCCGCATCAACCTGGCCCTGCAGGGCGGCGGCTCCCACGGCGCCTTCACCTGGGGCGTGCTGGACGCGCTGCTGGAAGATGGCCGCATCGACATTGAAGGCATCAGCGGCACCAGCGCAGGCGCCATGAATGCGGTGGCACTGGCACATGGCCTGGCCCAGGCCGCCGACAAGCCCGGTGCCGACCCGCGTGAGGCCGCGCGTGCCGCGCTGGCCCACTTCTGGAACGGCATCGTCGACATGGGCGCCGTGTCGTCGTCCATTTCGCAAGCGCAGCGTGCGCCGTTCGATCTGCTATTTGGCGGGCTGGGCAGCTTGAGCGGCGGCAGCTCCCCCGCCCAACTCTGGACCGATGCCATGACCAGCTTCTGGGCGGGCTCGGTGTCGCCTTACCAGAGCAATCCGTTCGATATCAATCCCCTGATGAAATTCCTGGAGAGCCAGATCGATTTCGAGCGGCTGGCGGCGCACAAGGGCACCCGGGTGTTCGTGGTGGCCACTTGCGTGCAGACCGGCAAGGCCGAGGTGTTTTCGGGCAAGCGGCTGACCGCCAGCGCGGTCATGGCCTCGGCCTGCCTGCCCATGGTGTTCCGGGCGGTCGAGATCGAGGGCCACCACTACTGGGACGGCGGCTACTCGGGCAACCCCGCGATCCACCCCCTGATCTACCAATGCGAGAGCCGCGATGTATTGCTGGTGCAGCTCAACCCGATCAAGCGCGACAAGCTGCCCACCACCGCCGCCGAAATCATGGACCGGACCAGCGAGATCACCTTCAACGGCGCCCTGATCGCCGAGATGCGCGCCATCGCCTTCGTCAAGCGCCTGCTGGCCGATGGCAAGCTCGATCCCGCGCGCTACAAGAATGTGCTGATGCACCGCATCGACGGCGGCGAGGTGCTGGAGGAGTACCACGCATCCACCAAGTCATCGACCGACGGCAAGCTGATCCTTGCCCTGCGCGACCTCGGCATCCAGTGCACCCAACAGTGGCTGGGCAAGCACTACAAGTCGTTCGGGGTGGCGGACACCGTGAATATCGCGCGCGACTATCTGGATGACCTTCGGATGCCGGTGCAGGAGGCCAGAAATGGCGCCTCGCCTGCGACGCCCGGCTGATCTGGCAAATTCACTGGTCTCATGATTCCCGTCGCAAGGCAGGGAACAAAATCACGTCGCGGATGCTGGGGCTGTCGGTCAGCAGCATCATCAGGCGGTCGATGCCGATGCCGCAGCCGCCGGTGGGCGGCATGCCGTACTCGAGGGCACGCACGAAGTCGTGGTCGTAGAACATGGCTTCGTCGTCGCCGCTGTCCTTGGCCGCCACCTGCGCCTGAAAGCGCGCCGCCTGGTCTTCGGCGTCGTTGAGCTCGGAAAAGCCATTGCCGAATTCGCGCCCGGTGATGTAGAGCTCGAAGCGCTCGGTGACTTCGGGGCGTTCGTCGTTGGCGCGCGCCAGCGGTGAAATCTCGGTCGGGTGCTCCATGATGAAGGTCGGCTGCCAGAGCTTTTCTTCCACGGCCTCTTCGAAGTACAGCACCTGCAGGCTGGGCAGCGAGCGGCTCGAGAGTTTGTTTTTCGCCTCTGACAGCCCCAGCTTTTTGAGCGCGTTGGTCAGCCAGGCGGCATCGTTCACGTGGGCGCCGGCGTCGGTGTGTTTGAGAATGGCTTCGACGATGGTGAGCCGCTCGAATGGCTGCGACAGGTCCACCGGCTTGCCGCCGTACTGGAGCTGCAGCGTGCCCAGGGTTTTCTGCGCCACATTGCGGATGATGGCTTCGGTGAAGCTCATCAAGTCCAGGTAGTTCCAGTACGCCGCGTAGAACTCCATCATGGTGAACTCGGGGTTGTGGCGCACCGAGATACCTTCGTTGCGGTAGCTGCGGTTGATTTCGAACACGCGCTCGAAGCCGCCCACGATCAGGCGCTTGAGGTACAGCTCGGGCGCGATGCGCAGGAACATTTCCTGATCCAGCGCGTTGTGGTGCGTCTTGAACGGCTTGGCGTTGGCGCCCCCGGGAATGGGGTGCAGCATGGGCGTCTCGACCTCCAGAAAGTCGTTCGCCACCATAAAGTCGCGGATCGCGCTGACGGCCCGGCTGCGTGCCTTGAAGCGCTCGCGCGCCGACTCGTCGGTCATCAGGTCCACGTAGCGCTGGCGGTACTTGGTTTCCTGGTCGGCCATGCCGTGGAACTTGTCGGGCATGGGGCGCAGGCTTTTGGTCAGCAGTCGCACGTTGCTGGCGTGGATCGATAGCTCGCCGGTCTTGGTCTTGAAGACCTGGCCCTCGGCGGCCACGATATCGCCCAGATCCCAATGCTTGAAGCGCGCGTACAGATCTTCGCCGACGGCATCGCGCGTGACGTAGATCTGGATGCGCCCGGTGCTGTCCTGCAGCGTCGCGAAGCTGGCCTTGCCCATGACGCGCTTGAGCATCATGCGCCCGGCGATCTTGGCGGGGATGCCCAGTGCCGCCAGTTCTTCCGTGCTTTTACCGTCGTGCGCGGCGAATAACGCGGCGGCATGGTCGGTCGGCTTGAAGTCGTTGGGGAAGGCGACGCCCCTGCCCTCGCGCTGGCGCTGGCGGATGGCCTTGAGTTTTTCGCGCCGCTCCAGGATCAGCAGGTTTTCGTCAGGCGCGGCGACGGGCGCCGAAGGGGTTTGGTGGTCAGACATGAATGAAGGCCGCTATGGAAATGCCGCAGTAAAGGCTGCGTTTGCGAAGAAATTTTCGCCAAAACTGCCTATTTTAGGTTTTTGGCGTGCGCGGCCTGGAATCAGTGCGGGATACCGGCCCGCGTCAGCAGGTCGCTCACCAGTTCCAGCCGCACCAGCGGGTTCTCCAGCGCCATCAGGCGTTGCCTGAGTTCTAACGGCAGCGGCAGCAGTTCGCACCAGCGATTGGCGACCCAGCCGCAGTTGTCGAGCTGCCATGGTTCCTGCAGCGGCATTGGTGCCGGCGCGGGCTCGCGCAGCTGCAGCGCCTGGATCAGCTGGCGCAGCGCGTCGGCTGTACCCTGAAGATCATCGGGTATGGGTACCGTCATGTCGTCGTCGATTCGCTGCACTTCGGCGACCCACAATCCGTGTTTGAGCCGCTCGCGGCGGCTGATTCGAAAGCGCTGGGCGCCGGTGCAGCGGATTTGCAGCAACCCCGCTTGCGGTGTCGCCAGCTCGGTGATGGTGGCCAGGGTGCCCACGTCGCAGAAGGCCTCCTGGACGCCCGGCACCCGCACTTCCGGGCCCTGCGTCAGGCTGACGATGCCAAACGGGGCGCCGGCCCGGTGGCATTTGCCGATCATGTCGAGATAGCGCACCTCGAAAATGCGCAGTGGCAGCACCCCGCCGGGGAAAAGAACGGTGCCCAGCGGAAACAGCGGCAGAGAGGAGAGGGTGAGCGCAGGGGGCATCGCTACATCGATAAGTCACTTCTGGCCGCTATCATCCCATGACCTGATCGACTTGCACCCATGCCTTACCAAATCATCTCCTTCCTGCTCGACGTGACCATCGGCCTGCTGGGCGGCGCCTGCCTGCTGCGCCTGTACATGCAGTACCAGCGCGTGCCCTTTGGCAATCCGGTGGGGCGCTTTGTGTTTGCGCTGACCGACTGGCTGGTGCTGCCGCTGCGGCGCGTCGTGCCTGCGCCGGGGCGCTGGGATCTGGCGAGCCTGGCGGGCGCTTTCCTGCTGGTGCTGGCACAGTACATCGTGCTGTGGCTGCTGGCTGGCGCCGAGAGTGCGCTGATTTTTCTGCCGGTACTGGCCGCCTTTGGCCTGGTACGGCTGGTGATTTCGGGGCTGACGGGCCTGTTGATCGTGTATGCCGTGATGTCCTGGGTGCAAACCGGCGGCTCACCGCTGTTCCATGTGATCGAGCGTTTGTGCGAGCCGCTATTGCGCCCGATCCGGCGCATCGTTCCGCTGGTCGGGGGAATCGACCTGTCACCGCTGGTGCTGCTGGTGTTGCTGCAGGTGGCGTCGATGGTGTGGTGGACTATCCAGGCGGCCGTGCTGCACTGAGCCGGGAACGCCGAACGCCGCGAAGGGTCGCCCCGAGCAAGTTCGGCCCCCTCGGGGCCGGGCCGAAGCGTCATGCCTCGGCACGTGCATAGCGTAGGCCCGGCATGGGCTCGCTCCACTGTACAGCTGCGCGCACGGACGCTACGCGAGCCCGGCGCAGTACACGCAGTGGCAAGCGTGGGGGCTCACAAACGGCGCCGCCGTCAAGCCACCGCGTCCGCCGACTGGCGCAGCAGCATGGCCAGCGTGCTGGCGATGGTCTTGCGCAGCTCGCGGCGGTCGCAAATGAGGTCGATCGCGCCTTTTTGCTGCAGGAATTCGGCGCGCTGAAAGCCTTCGGGCAGGGTCACGCGCACCGTGGACTCGATCACGCGCGGGCCGGCAAAACCGATCAGCGCCTTGGGCTCGGCCATCACCACGTCGCCCACGAAGGCAAAGCCGGCGCTGACGCCGCCCATGGTCGGGTCGGTCAGCACGCTGATGTAGGGCAGGCCTTTCTTGGCCAGCCGGGTCAAGGAGGCATTCGTCTTGGCCATCTGCATCAGGCTCAGCAGGCCTTCCTGCATGCGCGCGCCGCCGGTGGCGGTAAAGCAGATGAAGGGCACCTTTTGCTCGATCGCCGCGTGCACGCCGCGCACAAAGCGCTCGCCCACCACGCTGCCCATGCTGCCGCCCATGAAGTCAAACTCGAAGCACGCCACCACCACGCTGATGCTGTGCACCGCGCCGCCCATGACCACCAGCGCATCGGTCTCGCCGGTGTTTTCCAGCGCTTCTTTCAGGCGCTCGGGGTATTTGCGGCTGTCCTTGAACTTGAGCGCGTCCACTGGCAGGACCTCCTGGCCGATCTCGTAGCGGCCTTCCGGATCGAGGAACACATTGAGCCGCGCGCGCGCACCGATGCGGTGGTGGTGGCCGCAGCTCGGGCACACGTTCTGGTTCTGCTCCAGATCGGTCTTGTAGAGCACCGTTTCGCAGCTTGGGCACTTGATCCACAGGCCTTCGGGCACGCTACGGCGGTCCGCCGGGTCGGTTTGCTGGATTTTGGGGGGAAGAAGTTTTTCTAGCCAACTCATGGGTTCAATGCTCCTGTGGATGGGATTATCGGCCAGCGGCATTCTTGGCCGTGGCGGCGGGCAGGGCATCGAGCGCCTCGCGGATGCCGGCCAGGAACGCGCGCGCCACGGGCACGACCTGCTCGCGCGGCTGGCCGTCGATCAACTGGATGATCTTCGTGCCGATCACCACCGCATCGGCGGCCGAGCCGATGGCTTGCGCCGTGCGCGCGTCGCGGATGCCGAAGCCCACGCCCACCGGAATGCCCACATGCTCGCGGATGCGCGGGATCATGCGGCCGACCGCTTCGGTGTCGAGGTGGCCGGCGCCCGTCACACCCTTGAGCGAGACATAGTAGACGTAGCCGCTGGCGATGCGCGCGACCTGCGCCATGCGCTCGGAGGTAGAGGTCGGTGCCAGCAGGAAGATCAGGTCGATGCCGGCGCCGCGCAGCCGGGCCGCGAAGTCCTCACACTCCTCGGGCGGGTAGTCGACGACCAGCAAGCCATCGACGCCCGCGGCCGCAGCATCACGGATGAAGGCATCGGGGCCGTGCACCAGACCGTAGTGCTCGACCGAATTGGCGTAGCCCATCAGCACCACGGGCGTGGTGGTGTCCTTCTCGCGAAAGGTGCCGACCATGGCCAGCACCTGCTTCATGCCGACGCCAGACGCGAGTGCCGCTTCGCCGGCTTTCTGGATCACCGGGCCGTCGGCCATCGGGTCGGAGAAGGGCACCCCCAGCTCGATCACGTCGGCGCCGGCGGCCACCATGCCGTGCATCAGCTGCGGCGTGATGTCGGCATAGGGGAAACCGGCCGTGACGTAGGGAATGAGCGCGCGGCGCCCGTCCTTCTGGAGGGCTGCGAAGGTGGCGGCAATGCGGCTCATGGCGCCTCCCGACGAGCCGTCTCAAGGGCGGCGCGCGCCCCCTCGGGGGGCAGTGAATACACGAAGTGATGAACGTGGGGGCTGTTCATGCCCTGCCTCCTTTCACTTGCAGGCCGCGCATCGACGGCCGGTCGTAGAAGTCCACCCCCGCCAGGTCGGCCACCGTGCCGATGTCCTTGTCGCCGCGACCCGAGAGGTTGACCAGGATGGTCTGGTCCGGGGTCATGGTTTTCGCGAGTTTCATGGCGTAAGCCACGGCGTGGCTCGATTCGAGGGCCGGGATGATGCCTTCGGTGCGGCACAGGTAGTGGAAGGCTGCCAGCGCTTCGGCGTCGGTGATGCCGACGTACTCGGCACGCCCGATGTCGGCCAGGTAGGCATGTTCGGGGCCGACGCCGGGGTAGTCCAGGCCGGCGCTGATGCTGTGCGTTTCGGTCACCTGGCCGTCCTCGTTCTGCAGCAGGTAGGTGCGGTTGCCGTGCAGCACGCCGGGGCTGCCGCGCAGGATCGAGGCCGAATGGCGGCCGCTGTCCAGCCCTTCGCCGGCGGCCTCGACGCCGATCAGGCGCGTGGCTTCGTGCGCAATATAGGGGTAGAAGATGCCCATCGCATTGCTTCCACCGCCCACGCAGGCAACCACCACATCGGGCTGCCTGCCGCCCGTCATCTCGGGCATCTGCGTCAGGCATTCCTCGCCGATCACGCTCTGGAAGTCGCGCACCATGGTCGGGTAGGGGTGCGGCCCGGCCACCGTGCCGATGATGTAGAAGGTGTTGTCCACGTTCGCGACCCAGTCGCGCATGGCTTCGTTCAGCGCGTCTTTCAGCGTTTTGCTGCCCGATTCGACCGGTACCACGGTAGCGCCCAGCAGGTTCATGCGGTACACGTTCGGGCTCTGGCGCTTGACGTCTTCGGAGCCCATGTAGACCACGCATTCGAGCCCATAGCGCGCGCAGATGGTGGCGGTGGCCACGCCGTGCTGGCCGGCACCGGTCTCGGCAATGATGCGCGGCTTGCCCATGCGCCGCGCCAGCATGGCCTGCCCGATCACATTGTTGATCTTGTGCGCGCCGGTGTGGTTCAGATCCTCGCGCTTGAGATAAATCTGCGCACCGCCCGTCTCGCGGCTGGTGCGCGCGGCGTGGTAAATCGGCGAGGGCCGGCCAACGTAGTGCGCGAGCTCGTATTTGAATTCGTCAATGAAGGCGGGGTCGTGCTGGTACTTCGCGTAGGCGTCTTTCAGCTCGTTGATGGCGTGGGTCAGTGTCTCGCTGACGAAACTGCCGCCGTAAATCCCGAAGTGGCCCGTCGGATCAGGTTGCTGGTACTGGAACATGGTTTGACTTTGCAAATTGTTCGTCGGCCGCGCGCACGGCGGCAACGAACTGGTTGATCTTCTCCGCGCTCTTGATCCCCTTGCGGATCTCGACGCCGGAACTCACATCAACGGCCAGCGTCCTGCAACGCGGCCTGACCTGCAAGATGCCATCGATCACGTTGGCAGCATTCAACCCACCACTCAAGACGAGGTGAGCGTCGACGCTTGGAGGTAGAAGTGACCAATTGAATGCCTTGCCGCCGCCGCCATAGCCGTCGACATGGGCGTCGAGCAGGATGGCCTGGGCGTTTGAGTAGTCCTGGGCGTATTTTACGAGGTCAAAGCCTGCCGCCGCCGCGTCCAGCGGAATCCGCGCGGCACGGAGGTAGGGGCGCGCGATGCGGTCGCAGTCCCCGGGCGTCTCTTCACCATGAAATTGAACTGTAGCCCCCGGAATGTCTTGGCAGGCAGCTATTATTTTAGTAGCGTCCTCGTTGACGAACAGCAGCACGGGCGTGACAAACGGCGGCAGGCGCCGGGACAGTTCCAGCGCGCGCGCGGGCGTGACATAACGCGGGCTGGGCGGGTACAGCACAAAGCCCACGGCGTCGGCCCCGGCGGCCACGGCCGCATCCACGTCCTGCTCGCGCGTCAGGCCGCAGATCTTGATCCTGGTCCTTTGCTGCTGGGTGGTCATGGAAGCCAATCATACGCAGCCGCACGGGCCGGCAGGCCCCAGCGGTCTTCGTACACCGGCCCCAGAAAGTACAAACCGTCGGGCGAGAAGGTGGGGGCGGCGGCATCGCGGTCGCGCGCGGCCAGCACGGTCTGTATCCAGTCGGGTGGCTGGCGGCCCTGGCCGATCGCGACCAGGCAGCCCATGATGTTGCGGATCATGTGGTGCAAGAACGCATTGGCTTCGAATTCAAAGCGCCAGTACCCGGCTTGAGTCGTGCCGCGCCGCTGAATCTCGATGCTGTTCATGATTTTAACGGGCGATCTGGCCTGGCAGGCCGAGGCCCGGAACGACGTGAAGTCATGCTCGCCCACCAGATGCCGGGCCGCCAGACGCATCGCATCCCCGTCGAGCGGATACATGGTCCAGCCCACGCGTCCCGCCTCCACGCTGGGCCGAACCGGCGACTCAAGCAGCACGTAAGCGTAGCGCCGGGCGATCGCGCTGGCGCGGCAATGAAACGCGTCGGGCACCTTGTGTGCCCATTGCACCGCAATGTCGGGGGGCAGGTAAGTGTTGGTGCCGCGCACCCACGAGAAGGGTTCGCGCCGCAGTGTGGTGTCGAAATGCACCACCTGCATCAGACCGTGCACACCGGCATCGGTGCGCCCCGCGCAGAGTGTGGAGACGGGCGTCCGGGTGAAGCGAGCGAGAGCCGTCTCGAGCTTGTCCTGAACCGTACGGCCCGAGAGCTGGCTTTGCCAGCCCTCGTAGGCCTGTCCGTTGTAGCTGATGCCTAGCGCCAGCCTCACCACGACGGGGCTGAAAGAAGAGCGGGCGCGTCCACGATCAGCGGAGCTCGGCAATCAACTGCTGGGCTCTAGCCCTCAGGCTACCCGATGCCTGGGCGATGACTTCTTCGGCCAGCGCGCGTGCGCCGTCCGAATCGCCAATGGCGCGGAACTCTTCGGCCAGCGCCAGTTTGGTGACCAGCGGGTCGTGGACGGATTCATGGGCGGACTCAGGGGATGCGAGCGGGGCTGCATCGGTCGGCGCGGTGTCCAGATCCAGCGACAGCGAATTCATGTCGAACTCGATCATGCCGGAGTTATGTACCGGCGCAGCATCGGCGGCGGCGACCGAGTGCTGAAAGCCGGACGTGGCGGCGCTGAAATCCATGTCCAGCGGTACTGCCGCCGAGGTGGGGGCATTGATGGTGACCGTGGGCTCTGCGGGTTGCATGTGCGGCGCCACGTCGTCCATGCCGACGCCCGGCCGGCTTGCCGTGGGCGGCGCTGGCGCATCGTCGGCCGAGAAGTCGAGGTCAAGATCGAGGGGTACCGGTGACTGGGACAGCGCGGGCTGCAGGGTGCGCGGCATGGTGCTGACCATGTCGTCGACAGGCGTCTTGCCGAAAGCCGGTGCGCCGTCTTGCGCGGACGGATGGCCGCCGGGCTGGTACAGGGGGTTCGCCGGGTCGAGATCCTGCCCAAGTTTGCAGATCTGCTCCCACTCGGGGCCCTCGCCCGCCGTCAGGTTGTAGGCTTCGGTGGCGACCACCTCGAAGGTCTTGACATCACGCCGCTTGGCGTAGATTTCCAGCAATTTGACATGAATCGCGACGCGCGACGGATTGGTGCGGATGGCTTCCTTGAGGATTTCCTCGGCCTGCAGGTCACGGCCATAGGCCAGGTACACATCGGCCTCGGCCACGGGGTCGACGTCGCCCGCGGCATCGAGCTGGCTGGCGGAGTACACCATGGACGAGCTGGGGACTGCCGCCTTGGTGGTGTCAACGCTCTGGCCACCGCTGGAGCCGAAGAACGAGTCGGGCTGCAGGCGGCTCTCCAGAAAGGAGCTGTCCACCTGGCCCGCCTTCTTGCGCTGGCGTGCCCGGTAAAAGCCAAAGCCTGCCAACAGGGCGATCAGGCCGCCGGCCGCCACTGGAACCAGGGGGTTGTCGAGCAGTTCGCTCATGAAACTGGTCTCGGGCGCCGGTGTGGGCGCCACCTTGGCGGGGGCCGGAGCCGACGCGACCACGGCAGGCGCCGGCGCTACCGCAGCGCTGGCGGCTGCGGCCACGGGTGCCACGGCCTCGGAGGCCGCCGTCGCGGCTGCTGCGGCCGAAGCGGCCGGGCTGGCCCCGCCGGCGGCGACCGCCACACCACCCGTTGCGGCACTGGCGGCCAGGGCGGGTGCCGAGCCAGCGGCGGTCGAGGCTGCTTCCAGCTTGCTCAGCTCGGTGATGTTTTTTGACAGTTCGGCCACGCGCGCGTCGGCATCCTTGGCCTTGCGGGCGGCGAGCGTGCTTTCTTCGGCCGCCTTGCCCTGCACCGCTCCCTTGGAGAGCGTCAGCTTGTCCGGTGAAGTGGCGGCAGGGGCCTTCTCTTCGACATTGGCCTGCAGCTGCCCACCGGCCTTGCGGTCTGCTGCCGCCATCTGCGTGGTGGGTGCACTCTCGGCCAGCTTGTGGCGGAATTCGTTGAAATCCCGGCTCTGCGCGATGATGGTCTTTTTCGCCTCACCCGCCGGCGTGGCGCCAGCCTGCTGCGCATCGGGCAGCGTTAGCACCGCACCGGCCTTGATCCGGTTCACGTTGCCGTCGATGAAGGCCTGGGGATTGGTCCGCAAAAGGGCGACCAGCATCTGGTCCAGCGACACATTGTCCGGCTTGTTGGCGGCCGCAATTCTGCCGGCCGTGTCGCCCCGGTTCACCGTCACCTGGTTGCCGGCACCCGACGGCGCCGGACTCGCAGCGCGCGGCGCTGGCGCCGGCGCGGGGCGGGTCGGCGCGCGGCGCGCTGACGGTGCCGCCATGGCAGGTGCTGGTGGCATGGCAGCTGCGGCAGAAGTCTGGGGCGCCGTTGGCTGAACCGGAGCCAGCTGCCGCGTCATGTTCGGGTCGAACAGCATCGTGTAGTCGCGCACGATGCGCCCGGTCGACCAGTTGGCTTCGAGGATGACGTCGATGAACGGGTCGTTGACGGCGCGATCGCTGCGCAGACTCAAGTAGGAGCGTCCATCGGGGCGTCGCTGCAGGCTGATCTGCAAACGGGAAACGGCGGGGTTGTATTCGAGGCCGGCCGCCTTGAAGGCGTCGGGAGAGGCCACGGTGGCGCGCAGGCTGGCGGCTTCTTCGGCGTTGATGTCCGGAATGTCGATTTCGGCGCGCAGCGGCTCACCCAGGGCCGACTGGACCGTCAGGCGGCCCAGTGCCAGCGCGTGGGCGTCGGCGCCGGCAAGACCAAAAGACACGGCGATGGCGGCCGCGACGGCGCCCGCCTGCCAGCCACGTGGTTTTTTCACTGATTTCTGAGCAACAAAGGCTGGGCTGGCAGACAATTTTTTTCGCATCATTGGGAGGAACGCCTAAGTACTTAATACTGAAATTTGACAGTAACATCAATGTCTTAGCCTGACAAGGCGAGACCGGTTTTTAGCTCTGCGCGTACGCAACTAGTCGCCACTTACGTGCACGAGGTTGTTGCCAAACGACAACGGCTGCCGTTAGGGCTCCGCGCCTACTGCCGGTGGCCGGTCCCGACTCAGGCGTCCAGCAGGATGCGCAGCATGCGCCGCAGCGGCTCGGCGGCGCCCCAGAGCAACTGGTCGCCGACGGTGAAAGCGCCCAGATACTCGGGGCCCATCGCAAGCTTGCGAATACGCCCGACCGGGATGCCCAGCGTGCCCGTCACCGCCACCGGCGTCAGGTCGTGAATGGTCGCTTCGCGCGTGTTCGGCACCACCTTGACCCAGGCGTTGTCGGCGGCGATCAGGGCCTCGATGTCGGCGGTCGGGACGTTTTTCCTGAGTTTGAAGGTCAGCGCCTGGCTGTGGCAGCGCATCGCGCCGATGCGCACGCAAAAGCCGTCGACGGGGGTGTGCGGTGTTCCGAACGCGGCGCCCTGGCCCAGAATCTTGTTGGTCTCGGCGCCGGCCTTCCATTCTTCCTTGCTCACGCCCCACTCGGCATCGTCCGAGTTTTTCCCGATACCCAGATCCTTGTCGATCCAGGGAATCAGCGAACCGGCCAGCGGCACACCGAAGTGGGCGGTCTCGGCGGCAGACAGCGACTGCTGGCGGGCCAGGATCTTGCGGTCGATCTCCAGAATGGCCGACTTGGGATCGTCCAGCAGGGCGCGCACTTCGTGGTTCAGCGTGCCGAACTGGGTCAGCAGCTCGCGCATGTGCTGGGCGCCACCGCCGGATGCGGCCTGATAGGTCATGGCGGTCATCCACTCGACCAGGCCGGCCTTGTACAGCGCGCCCACACCCATCAGCATGCAGCTCACGGTGCAGTTGCCGCCGATCCAGTTCTGGCCGCCCTTGGCCAGCGCGTTCTTGATGACCGGCAGGTTCACCGGATCCAGGATGATGATGGCGTCATCCTTCATGCGCAGGGTGGAGGCGGCGTCGATCCAGTGGCCGTTCCAGCCCGCCGCGCGTAGCCTGGGGAAAATCTCGGTGGTGTAGTCACCGCCCTGGGCGGTGATGATGATGTCGCACTTCTTGAGCGCGGCAATGTCGTGGGCGTCCTTCAATGTGGACTCGTTCTTCGCCTGTGCCGGGGCCTTGCCGCCCGCGTTGGAGGTCGAGAAAAACACCGGCTCGATCAGACCGAAGTCGCCTTCCGCCTGCATGCGGTCCAGCAGCACGGAGCCGACCATGCCGCGCCAGCCCACCAACCCTACGAGATTACCAACCTTCATCACATCGCCCTTTCGTTTCAAATCACTTTGGGATTCACGGCGGCCATTTGCGGCAGGCCGGGTTCCCAACGGTTTTGGTCGCCCGGCTCGTCGAGCCGGGAAGGCGTGACGAACCGGGCCGAGTCAGCCTTTGGTTGTCTTCTTGGTAATGGCAACCACTACCGCGTCACCCATTTCACGGGTTCCCACCTTGGTGGTGCCATCGGAATAAATGTCCGCCGTGCGCAAGCCCGAGGCGAGCACGTCCTTCACGGCCGACTCGATACGGTCGGCAGCCTGGGGCTGGTTGAGTGAAAAGCGGAGCATCATGGCAGCAGACAATATTGTAGCCAATGGATTGGCGATGCCTTGGCCGGCAATGTCGGGCGCGCTGCCGTGGCTGGGCTCGTACAGGCCCTGATTGCTGGCGTTGAGCGAGGCCGAGGGCAGCATGCCGATCGAGCCGGTCAGCATCGCCGCCTCGTCGGACAGAATGTCGCCGAACATGTTGCCGGTGACCACCACGTCGAACTTCTTGGGCGCCTTGACCAGTTGCATGGCCGCGTTGTCCACGTACATGTGGTCGAGCGCCACGTCGGGGTATTCCTTGCCAACCTCGGTGACCACGTCCTTCCAGAACTGGAAGGTTTCCAGCACATTGGCCTTGTCCACGCTGGTGACGCGTTTGCTGCGTTTGCGCGCCGCCTGGAACGCGACGTGCGCGATGCGTTCGATTTCCGGGCGCGAATAGCGCATGGTGTCGAAGGCTTCCTCGGTACCGGGGAAGTGGCCATCGACGGCGGTGCGGCGACCACGGGGCTGGCCAAAATAAATATCGCCCGTCAGTTCGCGGATGATCAGGATGTCCAGCCCGGCGATCAATTCGGGCTTCAGGCTCGATGCGCCGACCAACTGCTCGTAGCAAATGGCCGGGCGGAAATTGGCAAACAGGCCCAGATTTTTGCGCAGGCCCAAAATCGCCTGCTCGGGGCGCAGCGCACGCTCCAGCTTGTCGAATTTCCAGTCGCCCACGGCGCCGAACAGTATCGCGTCGGCGGCCTTGGCCAGCCGGAGCGTGGACTCTGGCAGCGGGTGGCCATGGGCTTCGTAGGCGGCGCCGCCGACCAGTGCGGATTCCATCTCGAACGGGAGATCGAGGACTTCCAGCACCTTGACGGCTTCGGCCACGATCTCAACCCCGATGCCGTCACCCGGCAGTACTGCAATTTTCATGGTTTTATCCGGTTTTTCTTTGATTACTATTAAATTGGTAGCTTACTGTGCAAGCGTGGTATGGGCTAGCCATGGTTTCTGTGCCAAACGCTGGGCTTCGAAGGACCGGATCTTGTCGGACTGCAGCAGCGTCAGGCCAATGTCGTCAAGGCCGCCCAGCAGGCAATGCTTGCGAAACGGCTGCACGTCGAACGGCAGCTCTTCGCCCTGCGGCTTGATGACGACCTGACGCGCCAGGTCCACCGTCAGCGCGTAGCCGGGGAAGGCCGCGGCTTCGTCGAACAGCTGGCCGACCTGCGCCTCGCTCAACACGATGGGCAGCAGGCCGTTCTTGAAGCAATTGTTAAAAAAGATGTCGGCGTAAGAGGGCGCGATGATGGCGCGAAAGCCGTACTGATCCAGCGCCCAGGGCGCGTGTTCGCGCGAGGAGCCGCAGCCGAAATTCTTGCGCGCCAGCAGGATGGACGCGCCCTGGTAGCGTGGCTGGTTCAGCACAAAGTCGGGGTTCGGCCGGCGTGTGGCCGGGTCCTGGCCGGGAAAGCCGGGGTCCAGGTAGCGCCAGGCGTCGAACAGATTCGGGCCGAAGCCGGTCTTGCGGATGGATTTGAGGAACTGCTTGGGGATGATCGCGTCGGTATCGACGTTTTCGCGATCCATCGGCGCCACCAGGCCCTTGTGTACGATAAATTTTTGCATGATGTTTGTCTATCTCTAGTCAGTTGAGGACAGAGCAAAATTGCTCCGCAATTCTTGGTCTGCCCCGCAAAGCTTCAGGAAAACCGGCGGATGTCGACAAAATGGCCGTGCACCGCGGCGGCAGCGGCCATCGCGGGGCTGACCAGGTGGGTGCGCCCGCCGGTGCCCTGGCGACCCTCGAAATTGCGGTTGCTGGTGGAGGCGCAACGCTCGCCGGGCTCGAGCCGGTCGGCGTTCATGGCCAGGCACATGGAACAGCCCGGTTCGCGCCATTCGAAGCCGGCGGCCTTGAAAATGGCATCGAGCCCCTCGCGCTCGGCCTGTTCCTTGACCAGGCCGGAGCCCGGCACCACCATGGCGAGCTTGACGTTTTTTGCTACCTTTTGCCCCAGTTTTTTCACCATCGCCGCGGCCTCGCGCATGTCTTCGATGCGCGAATTGGTGCACGAGCCGATGAAGACCTTGTCGATGTAGACGTCGCCGATGGCCTTGTTGGGTGCCAGGCCCATGTAGGTCAGCGCGCGTTCGATCGCGCCGCGCTTGTTGGCGTCTTTTTCCTTGTCCGGGTCGGGCACGCGGCCGTCGATACCCAGCACCATTTCGGGCGAGGTGCCCCAGGTCACCTGCGGGACGACGTCGGCGGCGTCGAGCTCGACCACCATGTCGAAGCGGGCGTCGGCATCGGACTGCAGCGTCGCCCAGTAGGCGCAGGCCTGGTCCCACTCCACACCGGTGGGCGCGAGCAGGCGGCCCTTCAGGTAGGCGATGGTTTTTTCGTCCACGGCCACCAGCCCGGCGCGCGCGCCGGCTTCGATCGCCATGTTGCAGACCGTCATGCGGCCTTCCATGCTGAGCGCGCGGATCGCCGCGCCGCCGAATTCGATGGTGTAGCCGGTGCCGCCAGCGGTGCCGATCTTGCCGATGATGGCCAGCACGATGTCCTTCGCGGTGATGCCGCGCGCCAGCGTGCCGTTCACCCTGACCAGCATATTTTTGGCCTTTTTCGCCAGCAGGGTTTGCGTGGCCAGCACGTGCTCGACCTCGCTGGTGCCGATGCCGTGTGCCAGCGCGCCGAACGCGCCGTGGGTCGAGGTGTGCGAGTCGCCGCAGACCACCGTCATGCCGGGCAGGGTGGCACCGTTCTCCGGGCCGATCACATGCACGATGCCCTGGCGTTTGGAGAGGAAGGGAAAGTAGGCGGCTGCGCCCGATTCGGCGATGTTGTGGTCCAGCGTGGTGACCTGCTCGCGGCTGATCGGGTCGGTAATGCCGTCGTAGCCCAGTTCCCAGCCGGTGGTGGGCGTGTTGTGGTCGGCCGTCGCGACGATGGAGCTGACGCGCCAGACCTTGCGGCCTGCCTGGCGCAGGCCTTCGAAGGCCTGCGGGCTGGTGACTTCGTGCACCAGATGCCGGTCGATGTAGAGGATGGCGGTGCCGTCTTCCTCGGTGTGAACGACGTGTTCGTCCCAGATTTTGTCGTAGAGAGTGCGTCCCATGAGGTGGTTTCCTTGTGGCTGAAGTAATTTTATGGCTGCGGCGCGGCGCGTGCGCCGAGGTGCTCGACCAGCAGGCGTGCGGTGATGGGCAAGGTGGCGAAGTCGCGCGCCACCAGGTCGATCTGGCGCAGCGCCCAGTCGTCGTTCAAGGGCACGCAGGCCAGATCGCCGACGCCCTGCATCAACTCGAAGGCGCGCCGTGGAATCACGCCGACGCCCAGGCCGTTGTGGATCATGCGGCACATGGCGTCCAGCCCGGTCACGCGGATGCGCAGCCGGATGGTGCGCCCGGCCTGCGCCGCGGCCTGCCGCATGGCGAGGTAGATCGAGCTGGTGGCGTGCAGGCCGACATGGTCAAAATCCAGTGTTTCTATAAAATTGATAGCTGAAAGTGCAGACAGCACATGGGCTTTGGGCACAATAAGCACCAAACGGTCGTGCCGGTAGGGCCGCGTTTGCAGCTCGCCCGGGCCGCTGGCACCCAGCACGGCGGTGTTGCAGATGCCCAGATCGGCGGCGCCTTCCTGCACGGCGCGGATCACGTCCATGCTGAGATGCTCTTCCAGGTCGATCTTGACCTGCTCGTGCTCGCGCACGAAGGTACCCAGGTCTTCGGGCAGGAACTGCACGATGGCGGAAATATTGGCGTGCACGCGCACGTGGCCGCGCACGCCGTCGGCGTACTCGCTGAGTTCGCCCTGCATCTTTTCCAGGCTGAACAGCACCGAGCGGGCGTGGTGCAGCAGGCTCTCGCCGGCCGGGGTCAGGTCGACGCCGCGCGTGTGGCGGTACAGGAGCGGCGTATCCAGCGTGGCCTCGAGGTCGCTGAGCCGCTTGCTCACGGCCGAGGTGGCGATGAACTCGCGCTCGGCGGCCCGGCCGATGCTGCCGAGCTCGCACACCGCCACAAAGAGTTGCAGCGAGGTCAGGTCAATGCGGCGGGCAAAGTTGCGTTCGGTGGGCTTCATGAATAAGCGCCGGAAGGTGGATTTCGGCCCTTTGTCATCGTGGTTGGCGATGGATCTGTATTTTCACCCTTTACAGGCTGATTTGCCGTCGCAATTCGCGATGCCTGCCTGCTTGAAGAGGCAGGCATGAAAAAGCCCGCACGAAGCGGGCTCCAAGCCGGTGAATCGGGCGGCCGGCTATGCGTGCCGGCCGGCTCAGGCGCGGGGGGGCTCAGCGCTTGGCAATCGGCTGCACATCGCGCCTGACCGAGCCGGTAAACAGCTGGCGCGGGCGGCCAATCTTGTACTCGGGGTCGCCGATCATCTCGTTGAGCTGGGCAATCCAGCCCACGGTGCGGGCCAGTGCGAAGACCGCGGTGAACAGCGACACCGGAATGCCGATGGCGCGCTGTACGATGCCCGAGTAGAAGTCGACATTGGGGTAGAGCTTGCGCGAGACGAAATAGTCGTCTTCCAGGGCGATTTTTTCGAGCGCCATCGCCAGCTTGAACAGGGGGTCGTTCTCCAGCCCCATTTCCTTCAGCACTTCCTTGCAGGTTTCCTGCATCAGCTTGGCGCGCGGGTCGTAGTTTTTGTACACGCGATGGCCAAAACCCATTAGCTTGACACCGGAGTCCTTGTCCTTGACCTGCTTGATGAAGTCGCCGATTTTCTCGACGCCGCCGTTTTTCTGGATGTTTTCCAGCATATTGAGGGCGGCCTCATTGGCGCCGCCGTGAGCGGGGCCCCACAGGCAGGCCACACCAGCCGCGATCGCGGCGAACGGATTGGTGCCCGACGAGCCGCACAGGCGCACGGTGGAGGTGGAGGCGTTCTGTTCGTGATCGGCATGCAGCGTGAAGATGCGGTCCATGGCGCGCTCGAGCACCGGGCTGACCTTGTATTCCTCGCACGGCGTGGCAAACATCATGTGCAGGAAGTTGGCGGAGTAGCTCAGGTCGTTGCGCGGGTACATGTAGGGCTGGCCCACGGTGTACTTGTGCGCCATGGCTACCAGGGTGGGCATCTTGGCGATCAGGCGGATCGCGGAGATCTCGCGGTGCTGGGGATTGTTGATGTCCGTGCTGTCGTGGTAGAAGGCCGACAGCGCGCCGACCAGGCCGGTCATGATGGCCATGGGGTGGGCGCTGCGGAAGAAGCCGCGCATGAACAGCTGCATCTGCTCGTTGACCATGGTGTGCATGGTCACGAGGCGCGAGAAGTCCTTCTTGCCGGCGGCGGTGGGCAGCTCCCCGTACAGCAGCAGGTGGCAGGTTTCCATGTAATCGCAGTTGACGGCCAGCTGCTCGATCGGGTAGCCGCGGTACAGCAACTCGCCCTTGTCGCCATCGATGTAGGTAATGGCCGACTGGCAGGCCGCCGTGGACAGAAAGCCCGGATCGTAGGTAAACATGCCGGTCTGGGCATACAGCTTGCGGATATCAACCACGTCCGGCCCCACGCTGCCCTGGTACACCGGTAACTCGACGCTCGGGCTGCCGTTGCTAAACGACAGGGTGGCTTTGTTGTCAGCTAGTTTCATTTTTTACCCTTTCAGCGGTTATCTCGCAATTGATTCAATACTTCGAGCACGTCGGCGCGATCCAGTTCCGGGCTCACCTGGGCCAGGGTTTTGCGCGACAGGTGCAGGTCCAGCAGGTCGTTGTCACTGAGGTCCATTAGAGCACCGAGCCCCTGGGCCTGCCGGATGGTCAGGCTTTCCTCATACCGGTTGAAAAACCGTTCGATGAAGATGTCATTTTCCAGCAAACCGCGGCGGCAGCGCCACTTGAGCTTGCTCAAGGCCCTCTCGTCCAGGCGCTCGTTCGCCATCTGCATTCCAGGCCCCGCTCAGGTGGCCCGAGAGACCATCATTTCCTTGATCTTGTTGATCGCCAGAGACGGGTTCAGGCCCTTGGGACATACGTCCACGCAGTTCATGATGGTGCGGCAGCGGAACAGGCGGTACGGGTCTTCCAGGTTGTCCAGCCGCTCTTCCGTGCCCTGGTCACGGCTGTCGGCCAGGAAACGGTAGGCCTGCAGCAGGCCCGCGGGGCCGACGAACTTGTCGGGATTCCACCAGAAGCTGGGGCAGGCCGTGGAACAGCTGGCGCACAGGATGCACTCGTACAGGCCGTTCAGTTCTTCGCGCTCTTCGGGACTTTGCAGGCGCTCCTTCTCGGGCGGCACGGTGTCGTTGATGAGGTAGGGCTTGATCGAGTCGTACTGCTTGAAGAACTGCGTCATGTCCACGATCAGGTCGCGCACGACGGGCAGGCCCGGCAGCGGTTTGAGCACGATCGGGTCCTTCAGGGTGCGCATATTGGTCAGGCAGGCCAGGCCGTTCTTGCCATTGATGTTCATGGCGTCCGAGCCGCACACCCCTTCACGGCAGGAGCGGCGAAAGGCGATGCCGGGATCCTGCGCCTTGAGTTTCATCAGGGCGTCCAGCAGCATGCGCTCGTGGCCGTCGAGTTCGACCTCCAGGGTCTGCATGTAGGGCCGGGCGTCCTTGTCCGGGTCGTAGCGGTAAATCTGGAAAGTGCGCTTGGTCATGGGGTTGTTCTCCGGTGTCTTGGTCGGTGCGGGTTCGCGCGGGTCAGAAGGTGCGGGTTTTCAGCGGGATGCTGTCAACGGTGAGCGGCTTCATCTGGACCGGCTTGTAGCTCAGGCGGCTGCCCTCCTTGTGCCACAGCGTGTGCCGCAGCCACTCGGTGTCGTTGCGCCCGAGCGGATTTTCGGGTGTATCGCCGTACTCGGCCACGCTGTGCGCGCCGCGGCTCTCGTGGCGTGCCGCGGCGGAGGTGATGGTGGCCTGCGCGACCTCGATCAGGTTCTCGACTTCCAGCGCCTCGATGCGCGCGGTATTGAACACCTTGGACTTGTCCTTGAGGTTGATGGCTTCGACACGTTTGCGCATCTCGGCAATCTGCACCACGCCTTCGTCCAGGATGGCCTGCGTGCGGAACACGCCCGCATGGTGCTGCATGGAGGCACGCAGGGCGTTGGCCACGTCCTGCGCGTATTCGCCGCTGCTGGCGCCGTCCAGGCGCGCCAGCCGGGCCAGCGGCAGGTCCGCCGCATCGGCGGGCAGCGGCTTGTGCGCCTTGCTCTGCTGGTTGAACTCCACGATGTGGTTGCCGGCCGCGCGGCCGAATACCAGCAGGTCCAGCAGCGAATTGGTGCCCAGGCGGTTCGCGCCGTGCACGCTCACGCAGGAGCATTCGCCCACCGCGTACAGGCCGTTCACGACCTCGCTTTTGTTCTCTGCGTTTTGCGTGACCACCTGGCCATGGATATTGGTCGGGATGCCGCCCATCTGGTAGTGGATCGTCGGCACCACCGGAATCGGCTCCTTGGTGATGTCGACGTTGGCAAAGTTGTGCCCGATTTCGAGCACCGAGGGCAGGCGCTTCATGATGGTCTCGGCACCGAGGTGGTCCAGCTTGAGCAGCAGGTAGTCCTTGTTCGGACCGCAGCCGCGGCCTTCCTTGATCTCCTGGTCCATCGAGCGCGAGACGAAGTCGCGCGGCGCCAGGTCTTTCAGGGTCGGCGCATAACGCTCCATGAAGCGTTCGCCATTGCCGTTGATCAGGATCGCGCCCTCGCCGCGGCAGCCTTCGGTGAGCAGCACGCCGGCACCGGCCACACCGGTCGGGTGGAACTGCCAGAACTCCATGTCCTGCAGCGGGAGGCCGGCGCGTGCCGCCATGCCCAGGCCGTCGCCGGTGTTGATATAGGCGTTGGTGGAGGCCGCAAAGATGCGCCCGGCACCGCCGGTGGCCAGCAGGGTGCTTTTGGCTTGCAGAATGTGGACGTCGCCGGTTTCCATCTCCAGCGCGGTGACGCCGATTACGTCGCCGTCGGCATCGCGAATCAGGTCCAGCGCCATCCACTCGACGAAAAAGCTGGTCTTGGCCTTGACGTTTTGCTGGTACAGCGTGTGCAGCATGGCGTGGCCGGTGCGGTCGGCGGCCGCGCAGGCGCGCTCCACCGCTTTTTCGCCGTAGTTGGCGGTGTGGCCGCCAAACGGGCGCTGGTAAATGGTGCCGTCGGCGTTGCGGTCGAACGGCATGCCCATGTGTTCCAGGTCGTACACCACGTTGGGCGCTTCGCGGCACATGAACTCGATCGCATCCTGGTCACCCAGCCAGTCGCCACCCTTGACGGTGTCGTAGAAGTGGTAGTGCCAGTTGTCCTCGTTCATGTTGCCCAGCGAGGCGCCGATGCCGCCCTGCGCCGCCACCGTGTGCGAGCGCGTGGGAAACACCTTGGAGAGCACGGCCACGTTCAGGCCGGCGCGCGCCAGTTGCAGCGATGCGCGCATGCCGGAGCCGCCGGCCCCGACGATGACAACGTCGAATTTTCGTTTGGTAACGGAATAAGTCATGAATTTCAGCCTCGGTAGTGGCGTGGCATCAAAGGCGCCACAGAACCTGGATGGCCCAGCCCGCGCAACCCACGAGCCAGACGATGGAGAAGATTTGCAAAACCAGGCGCAGCGCAACCGGCTTGATGTAGTCCATGAAGATGTCGCGCACACCGACCCACACGTGGTACAGCAGGGCGACGATGACGACGAAGGTCAGCACCTTCATCCACTGGGCCGCGAAGATGCCGGCCCAGGTGTCGTAGCCGATCGGCCCGCGGGTGAAAACCACTTGCGCCAGCACCAGCAGCGTGAACAGCGCCATCAAACCCGCCGTGACGCGCTGCGCCAACCAGTCCCGGAAACCGTAGTGCGCACCCACTACGAGACGTTTGGTGCCGAAATTTACAGACATGGGAAGCTCCTGATCAATGGCGGGCAGCCTGGAGGACCTGCCCGCAAAGGTTTAGTAAAGGCCGAACAGCTTGGCGCCGAGGATCAGCAGCAGGGCGATGCTCAACACCAGCGTGCTGGCGGCGGACTTGCGGCCGAATTCTTTCGACACGGCGCCGTGGTGGATATCGGCCCACAGGTGGCGCAGGCCGGCGATGAAGTGGTGCAAGAACGCCCAGATTAGCAGCAGGGCGACGAGTTTGATGAACCAGCCAGGTACAACGCCGATACCGATATTGAAGGCCGACTTGAAGCGCTCGAACGAGATTTCCGAGGAGACCGAGGTGTCGAACATCCAGATGATGAATGGCAGCAGCACGAACATGATCGCGCCGCTGATCCGGTGAAGAATCGACACCAGGGCGGCCAGCGGCATGCGGTAGGTGGTCAGATCCGTGAAGGCATTGATGTTCCGGAACTCGGGCCGTTTGGGTCGTGCAGGGGGGGCTAGCTGGGACATGAAATGGCTTTCGTGAATGTAACGACTATGTAATTGTGCAACGGCTGGCGACCCAAAATTCTATTGCAACGCAGCAAGCCGACGCGGCAACCGCAATTTTGGCCCGATTTCTGCCATCGCCCGCGCGTCAGTTCAGCTCGTTGCGGTAGTGGTGCGTATCCGTGCGGTACAGGCCGCGGCGCAGCTCCATGGGGACGTCGTTGTAGGTGCAGGCGATCCGCTCCACACTGAGCAAAGGCGTGCCCGCCTTGACCTTGAGCAGCGCGCATTGCGCGGCATCGGGCGTCACGGCGCGGATGTGCTCTTCGGCCCGCACCATGCGCACCCCGAATTCGACTTCGAACAGCGCATACATCGGGCCGTGGTAGTCCGACAGGCGCTCCGCGGTCAGTCCCTTGAACGGGCCGCCGGGCAGCCACAGATCCTCCAGAATGGTCGGAACCCCCGAGAACGACAGCACGCGGCGCACCTGCAGCACCGCGTCGCCCGTGCGCAGCGCCAGCGCGCGGGCCACGTCGGCGCTGGCGCGCAGGCGTTTGCAATCGATGATCTCGCGCTGGGCCGGCCCCTCGCTGTTGACGTCGCCGTTGTCGGGAATCAGTTTCAAGAAGCGGTACTGCACCTGGTGTTCGGCATGCGTGGCCACAAACGTGCCCTTGCCCTGGCGCCGCACCACCAGGTTGTCGGCCGCCAGTTCGTCGATGGCCTTGCGCACGGTCCCCTGGCTCACGCGGTAGCGCACCGCCAGATCCATCTCGCTCGGAATGGCCGCGCCGGGCTTCCATTCGCCCGACTGCAGGCTTTGCAGGATCAGGCCCTTGATCTGCTGGTACAGCGGGCTGAAGGCGGGTGTCGGGCTGGTTGCACCAAAGCTGCCCGGCTCGGCGTCGGAGGCTTCGGGATCGACAGAAGAGTGGGACATGGGGCGGATCGTTTGAAGGACTCAATCATATCTTATATAAGATATAAGACAAATTGACCGGTCCGGGTTTTCGCGGGTAAACTTGCAGCCTGTTTCGAACCGCTTTCGCCAAGCGCCCGGGCTCCTTTTTGGAGGCCTCTTTCATCACCCTTTCTGGAGCTGTCCATCATGAGCAAAAAACCCGTTCGCGTCGCCGTTACCGGCGCCGCAGGTCAAATCGGCTACGCCATCCTGTTTCGCATCGCCTCGGGCGAAATGCTGGGCAAGGACCAGCCCGTGATCCTGCAACTGCTCGAAATCCCCGACGAGAAAGCCCAGAAGGCGCTCAAGGGCGTGATGATGGAGTTGCAGGACTGCGCCTTCCCGCTGCTGGTCGAGATGCAGGCCCACGGCGACCCGATGACGGCGTTCAAGGACGTCGACTACGCGCTGCTGATCGGCTCGCGTCCGCGCGGCCCGGGCATGGAGCGCGCCGAGCTGCTCGCGGTCAACGCGCAGATCTTCACGGCCCAGGGCAAGGCCCTGAACGCCGTGGCCAGCCGCAACGTCAAGGTGCTGGTGGTCGGCAACCCGGCCAACACCAATGCCTATATCGCGATGAAGAGCGCGCCCGACCTGCCGAGCAAGAACTTCACGGCCATGCTGCGGCTGGACCATAACCGCGCGCTGAGCCAGGTTGCCGCCAAGACCGGCAAGGCCGTGGCCGACATCGAAAAGCTCACCGTCTGGGGCAACCACTCGCCCACCATGTACGCCGACTACCGCTTCGCCACCATCAACGGTGAGAGCGTGGCCAAGATGATCAACGACCAGGAATGGAATGCCAGCGTGTTCCTGCCCACCGTGGGCAAGCGCGGCGCCGCCATCATCGAGGCGCGTGGCCTGTCCAGCGCGGCCTCCGCGGCCAACGCGGCGATCGACCACATGCACGACTGGGCGCTGGGCACCAACGGCAAGTGGGTCACCATGGGCGTCCCGTCCGATGGCAGCTATGGCATTCCCAAGGACGTGATGTTCGGCGTGCCGGTCACCTGCGAGAACGGCGAATACAAGCGGGTCGAGGGCCTGCCGATCGACGCCTTCAGCCAGCAGTGCATCGACAAGACGCTCAAGGAACTGCTGGACGAGCAGGCCGGCGTGGCGCACTTGTTGTAACACCCCCAGGCTGCGCGCACTTCGTGTCGCTTCGCCACCCCCCTTGCCGGGGGCAACACCAGCGGCCCGGCAAAGCCGGTTCCGCGGTGTTCCGCGAAAAGACGCTGCTGCGTGAGCCAGAAATCCCCGCCCATTGACCATGCACGACTGGAATCCGGACCTGTACCGGCGCTACGAGGATGAGCGCACGCGGCCGGCGCAGGATCTGCTGGCGCGCGTGCCGCTGGAGCAGGCGGCGCGGGTAGTCGATCTCGGCTGCGGGCCCGGCAATTCCACCGAACTGCTGGTGCGGCGTTTTGCGACCGCGCAGGTCACCGGCACCGACAACTCCGAAGCCATGCTGGCGAGCGCACGCCAGCGCCTGCCGCAGGTGCGCTTCGAGCTCGGCGACATCGCGAGCTGGACGCCCGACGCCGCACAGGGCGGGGCGCCCGACCTGATTTACGCCAACGCCGCGCTGCAATGGGTGCCCGATCACGAAACACTGATTCCGCGCCTGTTTGCCGCGCTCGCGCCCGGCGGCGTGCTGGCCATCCAGATGCCCGACAACCGCCAGGAGCCGACGCATCGCCTGATGCGCGAGCTGGCGGCGCAGGCGCCGTGGGCGCAGCCTATCGGCGACGCCGACCGGCTGCGCACCGCACTGCTGGGCATCGGCGGCTATTACGACCTGCTGGCAAAGCAGGCGGCGCAGGTCGACGTCTGGCGCACCATCTACCAGCATCCGATGGCGACGCCCGCCGCGATCGTCGAATGGGTGCGCAGCACGGGGCTCAAGCCCTTTGTCGATCGCCTGCCGCCCGCACTGCAGGCCAGCTACCTGGCCGAGTACGAGCGCCGCATCGCGCAGGCGTATCCGCCGCGCGCCGACGGGCGCCTGCTGCTGGCGTTTCCACGCCTGTTCATCGTGGCGCAGCGCAAGCCATGAGTACCGGGATGAAACACCCCCGAAGCGCCTGCGGCGCCTCCCCCTCTAGGGGGCGCACCCAGCGGCCTGGCGGAGCCAGTTCCGCGGGTGCCTTGGCATTTGGCTACGCTGGTTTCATGGGGCGCGGGTCATGCCAAGCGCGGTGGAGCAAATGACATGAGCGCTGCTGGTCGCCATCCGCGCGAAGTGCTGCTGGGTGCCCAGGCGGCCCGCGCTTTCCTGCCGGTGTGCGACCACTACAGCGGCGTCGAGGCGCGCATGCGCAAGAGCCTGCAGCTGCAGGCCGAGTTCACCGAGGAATTCGGCGCCTGCGTGTTCGACGTGACGCTGGACTGCGAGGACGGCGCGCCGGTCGGTGGCGAGGCCGATCACGCGGCGCTGGTGGTGGCGCTGGCGCTGCTGGCGGACGGCAAGGCGCGCGTCGCCGTGCGCGTGCATCCAGTGGACCATCCCGCGTTCGAGTCCGACATGGCCACGATTGCGGGCGCGGCCGGGCGCAAGCTGTGCCACATCATGATTCCGAAAGTGGAGTCGGTGGACGACGTGATTCGGGCTGAAAAAGCCCTGGAGTCTGCATCTGCCGGGCATTTGCCGCTACAGGTTTTGATAGAGTCGCCGGCCGCCGTGCAGCGCGCCTTCGAGATCGCCGCGCACCCGCGCGTGCAGTCGCTGAGCTTTGGCCTGATGGACTTCGTCTCCAGCCATGGCGGCGCGATCCCCTCGGACGGCATGGGCGTGCAGGGCCAGTTCACGCATCCGCTGGTGGTGCGCGCCAAGCTCGAGATCGCCTCGGCGTGCCATGCCTGGGGCAAGGTGCCCTCGCACTGCGTGGTGACCGAGTTCAAGGACACGCAGGCGCTGGGCGCGGCCGCGCGCCGGGCCGCGCGCGAATTCGGCTACACCCGCATGTGGAGCATCCACCCGGACCAGATCCGCACTATCCTGCAGGCGTTTGCGCCGAGTCCGCGCGAGATCGAGATGGCTACAAAAATAATGGTCGCTGCTGCATCTGCAGACTGGGCTCCCGTCTCTTTTGAGGGCAAGCTGCAGGACCGCGCCAGTTACCGCTACTTCTGGCAGGTGCTGGAGCGCGCCCACCAGACGGGCAGGGAACTGCCCGATGACATCCGGATTTATTTCAACCCCGCTGACCCCCCCACGATGCATTCCACGGAGACACCCTCATGAAAGCCTTCCTCACCGCCAGCCTGATTCTGCTCAGCCCCGCCCTGGTGCTCGCGCAAACGGGCACCACGCCCGACGCCGCAGTGGCCAAACCGGCCGCCAAGCATGTCACCAAGCCCGCCGCCAGGCATGTGGCGAAGAAAAAGCCCGTGGTCAGCACGAACCGCCAAAACCTCAAAAGCGCCGCCATCAACGCGGCCGCAGGCATCGAAGCGGCCGACGCCGCGCTGACGCCCGCCGAGTTGGCGATTGCGCAGCGCGTATACGTGGGCAGCCTGCCGTGCGAGCTGGGTGCCACCGTCACGCTCACGCCCGATCCCAAGACGCCGGGCTACTTCGACGTGCGCGGCAAAAACTTCAGCTACCGCATGTTCCCGGTGGTGACGTCGACCGGCGCGGTGCGCCTGGAAGACCACCGCGAGGGTGCGGTGTGGCTCCAGCTGTCCAACAAGTCCATGCTCATGAACCAGAAGCTCGGTCAACGCATGGCCGACGAGTGCAAGAGCCCGGCCCAGGCGATGGTCGCCGAGAACATGAAAGAGCATCCCGGCCCCGGCCTGCTGGACGCGCCGGTGAAGACCGGCGCAGCGCCGGCCGCTACTAAATAAATAGCTTAAAGCGCCCGCCATTGAAGGGCTGGCGCCATTATTTTCTAAAATCAGGAAGGATCCCCTCCATGCTGCCCGAGTTTTTACAAACCTACCGTGCCCATGTCGCCGAGCGTGCCGCGCTCGGCATTCCGCCGCTGCCCCTGTCGGCCCAGCAGACCGGCGCGCTGATCGAACTGCTGAAGAACCCGCCCCCGGGCGAGGAAGCGGCGCTGGTCGAGATGATCACGCACCGCGTGCCCGCCGGCGTGGACGACGCCGCCAAGGTCAAGGCCAGCTACCTCGCTGCCGTGGCCCACGGCACCGAAAAATGCCCGCTGCTGTCGCGCGAGCAGGCCACCGAGCTGCTCGGCACCATGCTGGGCGGCTACAACATCAGCCCGATGATCGATCTGCTCGACGATGCCGCCGTGGCGGCGGTGGCCGCCGAGGGGTTGAAGAAAACCCTGCTGATGTTCGACCAGTTCCACGACGTCAAGGACAAGGCCGACCAGGGCAACGCGCACGCGAAGGCGGTGCTGCAGAGCTGGGCCGATGCCGAGTGGTTCACGTCGCGCCCCGAAGTGCCCAAGAGCATCAAGCTGACCGTGTTCAAGGTCACGGGCGAGACCAACACCGACGACCTCTCGCCCGCGCCTGACGCCTGGAGCCGCCCCGATATTCCGCTGCATGCGCTGGCCATGCTGAAGAACAAGCGCGATGGCATCACGCCCGAGGAAGACGGCAAGCGCGGCCCCATCAAATTCATCGAAGACCTGCGCGCGCGCGGCAACCTGGTGGCCTATGTGGGCGACGTGGTCGGCACCGGCTCCTCGCGCAAGTCCGCCACCAATTCGGTGCTGTGGTTCACTGGCGAGGACATTCCGTTCGTGCCGAACAAGCGCTTTGGCGGTGTCTGCCTGGGCAACAAGATCGCGCCGATTTTCTACAACACCATGGAAGACTCGGGCGCGCTGCCGATCGAGCTCGACGTGAGCCAGATGAACATGGGCGACGAGCTGGAGCTGCGCCCCTACGAAGGCAAGGCGCTGAAGGGCGGAAAAGTCATCGCCGAGTTCACGCTCAAGAGCGAGGTGCTGTTCGACGAGGTGCGCGCCGGTGGCCGCATTCCGCTGATCATCGGCCGCGGCCTGACCGCCAAGGCGCGCGAGGCGCTGGGGCTGCCGGTCTCGACCCTGTTCCGTCTGCCGCAAAGCCCGCACGACACGAAAAAAGGCTTCACCCTGGCGCAAAAAATGGTCGGCCGCGCAGTCGGCCTGCCCGAAGGCCAGGGCGTGCGCCCCGGTACCTACTGCGAACCGCGCATGACCTCGGTCGGCAGCCAGGACACCACCGGCCCGATGACGCGCGACGAGCTCAAGGACCTGGCCTGCCTGGGTTTCAGTGCAGACCTGGTGATGCAAAGCTTCTGCCATACGGCGGCCTACCCGAAGCCGATCGACGTGAAGATGCACCACGAGCTGCCCGAGTTCATGAGCGATCGCGGCGGCATTCCGCTGCGCCCGGGCGACGGCATCATCCACAGCTGGCTGAACCGCATGCTGCTGCCCGACACGGTCGGCACCGGCGGCGACAGCCACACGCGCTTTCCGATCGGCATCAGCTTCCCGGCCGGCTCCGGCCTGGTGGCGTTCGGCGCGGCCACCGGCGTGATGCCGCTGGACATGCCCGAGAGCGTGCTGGTGCGCTTCAAGGGCAAGATGCAGCCCGGCGTCACGCTGCGTGACCTGGTCAACGCGATTCCGCTGTACGCCATCAAGGCTGGCCTGCTGACGGTCGAGAAGAAGGGCAAGAAAAACATCTTCTCGGGCCGCATTCTGGAAATTGAAGGCCTGCCCGACCTCAAGGTGGAGCAAGCCTTCGAACTCAGCGACGCGTCGGCCGAGCGCTCCGCGGGCGGCTGCACGGTGCACCTGAATCCGGCCCCGATCATCGAGTACATCACCAGCAACATCACCATGCTCAAGTGGATGATTGCGACGGGCTACTCGGACGTGCGCACCATCAAGCGCCGCATTGCCGCCATGGAAGCGTGGCTCGCGAACCCGCAGCTGCTGGCGCGCGACGCCGATGCCGAATACGCGGCCGTGATCGAGATCGACCTGGCCGACGTGCACGAGCCCATCGTGGCCTGCCCGAACGACCCGGACGACGTCAAGACGCTTAGCGATGTGTCGGGCGCCGTGATCGACGAGGTGTTCATCGGCTCGTGCATGACCAACATCGGCCACTTCCGCGCCGCCAGTAAGCTGCTGGAAAACAAGCGCGATATCCCCGTCAAGCTCTGGGTCGCGCCGCCCACCAAGATGGATGCCAAGCAGCTCAGCGAAGAAGGCCACTACGGCGTGCTCGGCAACGCCGGCGCGCGCATGGAAATGCCAGGCTGCAGCCTGTGCATGGGCAACCAGGCGCAGGTGCGCGAGGGCGCCACGGTGTTCTCCACCTCCACCCGCAACTTCCCGAACCGCCTGGGCAAGAACGCCAACGTGTATCTCGGCTCCGCCGAACTGGCCGCGATTTGCTCCAAGCTCGGGCGCATCCCGACCAAGGCCGAATACATGGCCGACATGGGCGTCCTCACGGCCGCCAGCGACCAGATCTACCAGTACCTGAACTTTGACAAGGTCAAGGATTACACGGACCTGGCGGATACGCTGAAGGAAGGCGTGGTGGCGTAAGCGCTGCACCGTCAATGGCGAAAAGCCCGCTTCGGCGGGCTTTTTCCTTTTGATGGCGGCAGTGCCGCCATCGTCCGTTGAAACGGCCATGACGCCGACGCACTCGCGCGTGGCAACGCAGGCGGTTTGAAAATGTCTTTCGCGGGTACCACAATAGGAGGCACCCACACCATCAGGACATCGGGCCGGCCTGAAGCGCCGGCACCCGGATATGGCCACAATGGTGCGCTAACGCCAACAACACAGGAGAGTCAGATGAAAACCGCGGCACATCCTTTTGCATCCACCGTCAAGTCTTTCAAGACGGCGTCGGGTAAAACCGGCAGCTTTTACTCCCTGCCGGCGCTGGCCCGGCAGTTCCCCGGCATCGCGCGGCTGCCGGTGTCGCTGCGCATCGTGCTGGAGTCGGTGCTGCGCAATTGCGATGGCAGGAAGGTCACGGCCGAGCATGTGGCGCAGGTCGCCAACTGGGGCCCTGTCGAGGACCGCACCGACGAAATCCCGTTCGTGGTGGCGCGCGTGATGCTGCAGGACTTCACCGGCGTGCCGCTGCTGGCCGACATCGCCGCCATGCGCAGCGCGGCGGTGCGACTCGGCAAGGACCCCAAGCGCATCGAGCCGCTGGTGCCGGTCGATCTGGTGGTGGACCACTCGGTCATGGTCGACTACTACGGCATCCAGAATGCGCTGACGCTGAACATGGAGCTCGAATTCAAGCGCAACCGCGAACGCTACGAGTTCATGAAATGGGGCATGCAGGCGTTCGACACGTTCCGCGTCGTGCCGCCGGGGGTGGGCATCTGTCACCAGGTGAATCTGGAATACCTGGCGCGCGGCGTGCACAAGACCAAGGACCATGTTTACTACCCCGACACGCTGGTCGGCACCGACAGCCACACCACCATGATCAACGGCATTGGCGTGGTCGGCTGGGGCGTGGGCGGCATCGAGGCGGAGGCCGCCATGCTGGGCCAGCCGGTGTACCTGTTGACGCCCGATGTGGTCGGCATGGAACTGACCGGGCGGCTGCGCGAGGGCGTGACGGCGACCGACCTGGTGCTGACCGTGACGCAGGTGCTGCGCCAGCACAAGGTGGTGGGCAAGTTTGTCGAATTCTTTGGCGAGGGCACGCGCACGCTGGCCGTGCCGGACCGGGCCACGCTGGGCAATATGTCGCCCGAGTGCGGCGCCACCGTCAATTTCTTTCCGGTGGACGAGAAGACCCTTGAGTACTTTGCCGGCACCGGGCGCAGCAGGGACGAGATCGAGGCGTTCGAGGCCTACTTCAAGGCGCAGGGGCTGTTCGGTGTGCCCAAATCGGGCGAGATCGATTACTCGCAGGTGATCCGGCTCGATCTGGGCGATGTGACGCCCAGCCTGGCCGGTCCGAGGCGTCCGCAGGACCGCATCGATCTGGGCAAGATGAAGAGCCAGTTCGCCACGCTGTTTTCCAAACCCAATGCCGAGAATGGCTTCAACCAGCGCGCCGAGCGGCTGGACACGCGCTACCCCGTGCACACCGCCGTCCCGCGCACCAATGGTGCCCCACTGGCACCACCGCTGCCACTGGGGGCCGCGCGTGACGTGGCGGAAATGGTGCTGAACCGGCCCACGCTGGAATCGAGCAAGGCGCACGCCGGCGTGCCCGAGCCGATGGAGCGCGACATCATGCTGGGCCATGGCGATGTGCTGATCGCCGCCATCACGAGCTGCACCAACACCTCCAACCCCAGCGTGATGCTGGCGGCGGGCCTGCTGGCCAAGAAGGCAGTGCAGGCGGGCCTGCGCGTGCAGCCGCACATCAAGACCTCGCTGGCGCCAGGCTCGCGCATCGTCACCGAGTACCTGACCCAGACCGGCCTGATGCCGTACCTGGAGCAGTTGGGCTTCGGGCTGGTCGGCTACGGCTGCACCACCTGCATCGGCAACTCGGGCGACCTGACGCCGCAGCTGAACGACGCGATCAACCAGCACAACCTGGTGTGCGCGGCCGTGCTCTCGGGCAACCGCAACTTCGAGGCGCGCATCCACCCGAACATCAAGGCCAACTTCCTGGCCAGCCCGCCGCTGGTGGTGGCGTTTGCGATTGCCGGCACCGTGCGGCGCGACCTGATGACCGAGCCGGTGGGCCAGGGCACCGGGGGCAAGGACGTGTACCTGGGCGACATCTGGCCGAGCAGCGACGAGATCTACAAGCTCATGAAGTTCGCGATGAACGGCAAGGCGTTTCGCGAGAACTACGCACGCATCGCGAGCCAGCCCGGCGCGCTGTGGGAGGAGATCGAGGGCGTGGCGGGCGAGGCCTATGCCTGGCCGCCCAGTACCTACATTGCCGAGCCGCCATTCTTCGACGGGTTTGCTCTTGAAGAAGGCGCCTCCAGGTCGGATGCGGTCGGGGCGATCGAGGTGAAAGGCGCCAGAATCATGGCGCTGTTCGGGGACTCCATCACGACCGACCACATCTCGCCGGCCGGTGCGATTGCGGAGAAATCGCCGGCCGGCCAATGGCTTTTGAAAAACGGCGTGGCCAGGGCCGACTTCAACAGCTACGGTTCGCGCCGCGGCAACCACGATGTGATGATGCGCGGCACCTTTGCCAATGTGCGCATCAAGAACCTGATGGTGCCGCCCGGCCCCGATGGCTCGCGCGAGGAGGGCGGCATCACGCTGCTGCAGCCCGACGGCGCCAAGATGTTCATCTACGACGCGGCCATGAAGTACATGGCGGCCGGCGTGCCGACCGTGGTGTTCGCGGGTGAGGAGTACGGCAACGGCTCGAGCCGCGACTGGGCCGCCAAGGGCACGCAGCTGCTCGGCATCAAGGCGGTGGTGGCCAGGAGCTTCGAGCGCATCCACCGCAGCAACCTGGTGGGCATGGGTGTGCTGCCGCTGCAGTTCAAGGGGGCGGACTCGTGGCAATCGCTCGGACTCACGGGCAACGAAGTGATTGCCATCACGCCGCACCCCGACCTCAAACCGCAAAGTGACGCCAGGCTCGTGATCACGCGCGCCGACGGCAGCAAGACCGAGGTCACGTTGACGCTGCGCATCGACACGCCGATCGAGGTGGACTACTACCGCAACGGCGGCATCCTGCCGTTTGTGCTGAGGCAGTTGCTGGCCTGAATCCCTGCGGGGCGGCCATTCGCTGCGTTCGCGGGCCGTAAAGCAGGGCAAAATCTGCCTGCATGATTCGGCAGGCATTGATTTCAGGCGGTGGCATTGGCGGGCTCGCGGCGGCGCTGGCCTGCACGCGCGCGGGCTGGGAGGTGCGGCTGTTCGAGCAGGCCGCCCGGTTCAGCGAGGTGGGCGCGGGCATCCAGCTCGGACCGAATGTGACGCGTGTGCTGCAGGGCTGGGATCTGGCCGGGGCGCTGGCCCAAGCCGCCGCCTTTCCCGATCGGCTGCAGGTGCGCAACGCCGTCTCGGGCCACGAGCTCGGCGTGCTGCCGCTGGGCGACGCGATGGTGCAGCGTTACGGCGCGCCCTACGCCACGGTGCACCGGGCCGACCTGCATCAATTGCTGCTCGACAAGGTGCGGCAGCGCATGGATGCGACGCTGAATCTCAATTTCCGCCTGGCACGCTTCACGCAAACCGGCGATGCCGTGACGGTGCAAGGCCGGGTGCGGTCCGGCGAAGAAATTGGCAAGAAGCCGCCAGCCTGGGGCCCGCAAATCGAGGGCGACGCCCTGATCGGGGCCGACGGCCTGTGGAGCCCGGTGCGCCAGTGGCTGCTGGGCGACGGGCCGCCGCGCGTCACCGGCCATCTGGCGTATCGCGCGCTGCTGCCGCAGTCGCGCCTGCCCGAGCGGCTGCGCAGCCAGCACGTCACCGCGTGGCTGGGGCCGCGCCTGCATGTGGTGCAGTACCCGGTGCGCGGGGGCGAGTGGCTCAACGTGGTCGGCATCGTGCAGGGGCGGCTGGATGCGGCCAGCAGCGCGGATCTGGACAACTGGGACCACGCCACCAACGCCCAGGCGCTGCGCGCCGCGCTGGCAGGCACCTGTGCGCCGCTGCAGGACCTGATCAACGCCATCGACGCCTGGCGCCTGTGGGTGCTGTGCGACCGCCCGCCCTTGCAGGGCGCGCAGCAGCAGGCGCAGGGGCGCGTGGCGCTGCTTGGCGATGCGGCGCACCCGATGCGCCCGTACCTGGCGCAGGGCGCGGGCATGGCGATTGAAGACGCGGCCGAGCTCGGGCGCGTGCTGGGCCAGGCGCTGGACCCCGCGCTCGATGTGCCGACCATGCTCGCCCGTTACGCACTCAATCGCTGGCAGCGCAACGCGCGGGTGCAGGCCCGCGCGATTCGCAACGGGCAGATTTTTCATGCCGACGGGCTGGTGCGCTGGGGGCGCGACGCGGCGCTCAAGCTGCTGGGCGAGCGGCTGCTGGATCTGCCGTGGCTGTACGGTGGGACGTAGTCTACGATTGGTTTGCTATTTATTTAGTAGCTACCTGCGAAGATTTTATATGGGCTACAGCCTCTTTTCTTATAAATCCGTGCGCAGCTTCCAGAGCTCGGGGAACAGCACCACCTCGAGCATCTTGCGCAGATAGCTCACGCCGCCGGTGCCGCCGGTGCCGCGCTTGAAGCCGATGATGCGCTCCACCGTGGTCACGTGCTTGAAGCGCCAGACGCGAAATGCGTCTTCCAGGTCGGTCAGCTTCTCGCCGAGCTGGTACAGGTCCCAGTAATGGTTCGGGTCGCGGTACACGGTGAGCCAGGCCTGCTCGACCGCGTCACTGGCCTCTCGCGGCTGGGTCCAGTCGCGCTCGGTTTGGTCAAAGGGCAGCGGCAGCCCGCGGCGCGCGAGCAGGCGCAGCGCTTCGTCATACAGCGACGGCGCCTCGAACGCGGCGCGCACCATCGCCAGCCGCTGCGGGTTGTGCTGGTGCGGACCCAGCATCGCCGGGTTCTTGTTGCCGAGCGAGAATTCGATGCAGCGGTACTGCGCGCTCTGGAATCCGCTCGATTGGCCGAGGTAGGGGCGGATTGCACTGTATTCGGGCGGCGTCATGGTCGCGAGCACGTCCCAGGCGTGCACCAGCTGATCGAAGATGCGACTGACCCGCGCGAGCATCTTGAACGCCGGCGGCAGCTCGTCGCGGGCCAGGCAGCGCACCGCGGCGCCCAGCTCGTGCAACATCAGCTTCATCCACAGCTCGCTGGTCTGGTGCTGGATGATGAACAGCATCTCGTCGTGCGCCGGCGACAGGGGATGCTGCGCATTCAGCACCTCGTCGATGTGGAGATAGTCGCCATAGCTCATCGACTGGCTGAAGTCCAGCTGGGCCTTTTCTTCGATCACGATTTGTTCGTTGCTCATCACGTCACCGCCATTTTCTGGTTGAATTCGGCTCGCTGCCATTCGCCGCTCTCGAGCACCTGCCGCAGCTGCTCGACCGCCTGCCAGACATCTTCGAAGCCGAGGTACAAGGGCGTCAGGCCAAAGCGCAGGATGTCCTGGTTTCCCGTTCGTCCTGAGCCTGTCGAAGGATCGCCCGCGCGGAAGTCCCCGATCACGCCGCGCGCAATCAGCGCCTGCACGATGGCGTAGGCGCCCGAGGCGGCGCCGGGCTCCTTCGGATTCGTGCGCGTCAGGCAGACCTGCGAGCCGCGCTGTGCATGCGCGCGCGGGGTGGCCAGGCCCAGGCCGTGGCCGGCGCAGCGCTCGAGCGCCAGTTCGATGAACAGGTCGCTCAAGGCCAGCGACTTGGCGCGCAGGGCCGCCATGCCGCCAAAAGGCTCGGCCGCCAGCACGGTGTCGAGCCCGCATTCCAGCGCCGCCAGGCTCAGCATCGGCTGGGTGCCGCACAGGTAGCGTGCGATGCCCGGCGCCGGACGGTACTCGGGCGTGAACTCGAACGGCGCGGCGTGGCCCCACCAGCCCGCCAGCGGCTGCCAGAACCGGTCGGCGTGTTTGGGATTGACCCAGACGAAGGCCGGCGCGCCCGGTCCGCCGTTGAGGTATTTGTAGCCGCAGCCGATGCTGAAGTCGGCCCTGGCCGCATTCAGGTCCACCGGCACGGCGCCCGCGCTGTGCGCCAGGTCCCAGACCGTGAGGGCGCCGGCTGCATGCGCTGCCGCGGTGACCGCCGCCATGTCGTGCATCGCGCCCGTGCGGTAGTTGACGTGGGTCAGCATCAGTACCGCGACCTCGGGCGTGAGGGCCGCCGGTATTTCTTCCGGCTCGACCAGTTGCAGGCGCAGGCCGCGCTCGGCGCACAGCGCCTGCGCGATGTAGAGATCGGTCGGGAAGTTGCTGCGTTCGCTCACGACCAGCTTGCGCTGCGGCGCGTCCTGCGCGGCAATGTGCAGCGCCGCGCTCAGCACCTTGTACAGGTTGATCGAGGTGCTGTCGGTCGCCACCACCTCGCCCGGCGCGGCGCCGATCAGGCGCGCGATCTTGTCGCCCAGGCGCTGCGGCATCTCGAACCAGCCGGCGCTGTTCCAGGAGCGGATCAGGCCGCTGCCCCATTCCTGCGTCACGACCTCGGCGATGCGGGCCGCCGCCGTTTTGGGCAACACGCCGAGCGAGTTGCCGTCGAGGTAAATCACGCCGGGGGGAATGGAAAATTGGTCGCGCAGGGAGCGCAGGGGGTCTTGTGCATCGCGCTGCTGGCAGTCTGTCAAGCTGGTCATGGTGTTCTCAAAATAAAGAGGGCTGGGGAGTGGCTTCAGAGTTCACGCAGGATCGCGCGCACCGGCGAGGCATCGGCGCGCACCAGCTTCAGCGGCAGGGCGATCAGTTCGTAGTCGCCCTCGGGCACGGCATCCAGCACCAGGTTTTCCAGCACGCGCAGCCCGTGCTGCAGCAACTGGTGGTGCGAGGGCAGGTCCTGGCTGGTCGCCGGGTCCACGCTGGGCGTGTCGATGCCGACGAGCGCTACGTTTTTGGTAGCTAACAGCGCAATGGTCTCGGGGGCGATCGCCGTAAAAGATGCCCAATCCTGGCGGGCCACGGCTGAGGTGCGCAGCAGCACGCGCGCGGGCAAGGCGGGCAAGGCGTGCAGGGCGTGCTCGATGTGCCGTGGCAGCACCAGCGGCCCGCAGGCTATGCAGTGGATCACGCGGCACGGGCCCAGGTACGGCAGCAGATCCACGGCGCCAATCGCCGCTGCGCCATGGGCATAGTGCATGGGCGCATCGGCGTGTGCCCCGGTGTGGGGCGAGAACGTGAGCGTGTTGACGTTGACCGGGCAGCCCGGCCCGAGCGCAAAGTGCAGTTGCTGCGAGTACGCCGCGTCGCCGGGAAAAACGGCGGCGTGCTCGTCAACGGCGGGTGAAATATCCCAGATCTTTTTCATCGCCGGGCCGCCCCAAGATGAAAAAGCGCCCCCTCGGGGGGCAGCGACCACACGAAGTGGGAAGCGTGGGGGTCATTTTTCATGGCGATGTGAAGGTATCACCGCGAAAAAGACCATGGTGTCGGTTATTTCCAACAGCCCGGATAAATAGGGGGGACTGGTTCGCCTACCGATGGGCGGCCGAGGTCGCCACCGCCAGCGCCGTCATGTTTACCACGCGCCGCACGGTGGACGACGGTGTCAGCACATGCACCGTTGCGGCCGCGCCCAGCAGCACCGGCCCGATCGTGACGCCGTGGCCGCCCGTCATCTTGAGCACATTGAACAGGATGTTGGCTGCGTCCAGATTCGGGCAGATCAGGATGTTGGCCTCGCCCGACAGCCGCGTGTCCATCAGCGATGTGCGCCGCACCTCCTCCGACAGCGCCGCGTCGCCATGCAACTCGCCATCGGACTCCACGTCGGGCGCCATCTTCGCAAACAGTTCCTGCGCCAGCCGCATCTTGCGCGCCGAGGCGCGGTTCGAGGAGCCGTAGTTCGAGTGCGACAGGAACGCCACCTTGGGCGGAATGCCGAAGCGCCGGATCTCCTCGACCGCCATCAGCGCGATGCTGGCGAGTTGCTCGGCGCTCGGGTCTTCGTTGACGAAGGTGTCGGCGATGAACAGCGTGTGGGTGTCCAGCATCAGCGCGTTCACCGTGGCGAAGCCGGAAGCACCCTCTTTGAGCCCGATGATGTCGCGCACGTGCTCCAGGTGGATGTCGAAGCGCCCCAGCAGGCCGCACAGCATGGCATCGGCGTCACCCAGTTTGACCATCAGCGAGCCGATGGTGGTGGTGGAGCGGCGCACCGCTGCCTTGGCGGCCTCCGGCGTCACGCCGCGCCGGCCCATGATGTGGTGGTAGGTTTCCCAGTACTGGCGAAAACGGTGGTCGTCCTCGGGGTTCACGCATTCCACGTCGCGCCCGAGCTTGAGCCGCAGGCCGGCCTTGGCAATGCGGGTTTCGATCACGGCGGGGCGGCCGATCAGGATCGGGCGCGCGAGGCCTTCGTCGAGCACCAGTTGCACGGCGCGCAGCACGCGCTCGTCTTCGCCTTCGGCATAGGCCACGCGCTTTTTCTCGTCAGGCACGGCCTGCGCGGCGTTGAACACCGGCTGCATCACCATGCCGGTGGAGTAAACGTGGCGCGTCAGCTGCTGGCGGTAGGCGCGCATGTCGGTGATCGGCCGGGTCGCCACGCCGGAATCCTGCGCGGCCTGCGCCACCGCGGGCGCGATGCGCAGGATCAGGCGTGAATCAAACGGTTTCGGGATGATGTAGTCGGGGCCGAACACTAGCTCCTGGCCCACGTAGGCGTGCGCGACCTCCTCGCTGATGTCGGCCTTGGTCAGGTCCGCGATCTGGCGCACGCAGGCCAGCTTCATGGCCTCATTGATCGTGGTGGCGCCGCAGTCGAGTGCGCCGCGGAAGATGTAGGGAAAGCACAGGACGTTGTTGACCTGGTTCGGGTAGTCCGAGCGGCCGGTGGCGATGATGCAATCGGGGCGCACGGCCTTGGCCAGCTCGGGCCGGATCTCGGGCTCGGGGTTGGCCAGCGCCAGGATGATGGGTCGGGGCGCCATGGTCTTGACCATCTCCTGCGTCACCACACCCGGCGCCGAGCAGCCGAGAAACACGTCGGCGTTGTGGAACACGTCGGCCAGCGTGCGCGCGCCGCTGTCTTTTTGCGCATAGCGCGTCTTCGAATCGTCGAAGCCGCCGGCGCGGCCCTGGTAGATCAGGCCCTTGGAGTCGCACGCGTAGATGTTCTTCGCCTGCGCCCCGAGGCCGACCATCACGTCCAGACAGGCCAGCGCGGCGGCGCCCGCGCCCGACACCGCGATCTTGACGTCCTCGATCTTCTTGCCCACCAGTTCCAGTCCGTTCAGCATGGCCGCCGCCGAGATGATCGCGGTGCCGTGCTGGTCGTCATGGAACACCGGGATCTTCATGCGCTCGCGCAGCTTCTTCTCGATGTAGAAGCACTCCGGCGCCTTGATGTCTTCCAGGTTGATGCCGCCCAGCGTGGGCTCCATTGCCGCGATGATGTCGACCAGCTTGTCCGGGTCGGGCTCGGCCAGTTCGATGTCGAACACGTCGATACCGGCAAACTTCTTGAACAGACAGCCCTTGCCTTCCATCACGGGCTTCGCCGCCAGCGGGCCGATGTCGCCCAGGCCGAGCACCGCCGTGCCGTTGGTAATCACGCCGACCAGGTTGGCGCGCGAGGTGTATTCGGCCGCGAGCGTCGGATCGGCCTCGATGTCGAGGCAGGGATAGGCGACGCCGGGCGAGTAGGCCAGGGACAGGTCGCGCTGGTTCGACAGCGGCTTGGTCGGCGTGATGGAGATCTTGCCGCGCACCGGACTGCGGTGGTATTCGCGGGCGGCGTCGCGCAGGGCGGCCTCGGCGGGGGAGATGGAATCGGTCATGAGTGCCTCCAGTTGTTGTGTCGACGAAAAAAGAGGCTACCGCAAAGCGGGGCCTCTTTCATGGTTATGGACTTGCGCAATGGAAAAAATTTGTCGCCGTGATGCCTCTGGCGCGCAACCGGACGCATCGCCCGGCGCCGGTATCTTTATCTCATGGTTGTATGCGAAAAGACCCTGTAGCCCATAGCCAATATGCACTGGAAGCTATCAAGTTAATAGCATACGCAAGATGCCGATCAGTGCGCGTCGGCCTGGCGCGCGGCGGCGACGGTGGCCTCGGTATCTTGCTTGGCGCCATTGAAGTACAGGTTCAGCAGCACGGCGGCGATGGAAGTCAGCAGGATGCCCGATTCGATCAGCGGGTGGATGGCATGCGGCATCCATTGCTTGAAATTGGGGGCAATTAGCGGCACCATGCCGACGCCGATGGCGATGGCCACGATCAGCGAGTTGTAGCGGTTGGTCTTGAAGTCCACTCCCGCCAGAATGCGGATGCCGGTGGCGGCCACCATGCCGAACATCACCAGGCCCGCGCCGCCGAGCACCACGGTGGGCAGCGACTCGACCAGCGCGCCCATCTTGGGCAGCAGGCCCAGCACAATCAGGATGACGCCGCCGGCCACGCAGACGAAGCGGCTGCGCACGCCGGTGACGGCGACCAGCCCCACGTTCTGCGAGAAGCTGGTGTACGGGAAGGTGTTGAAGATGCCGCCGATCAGCGTGCCCAGGCCGTCGGTGCGCAGGCCGCGCGCCAGGTCGGGCTGCTCGATCTTGCGCCCCGTCATCTCGCTCAGCGCCAGGAACATGCCGGTGGACTCGATCATGACCACGATCATGATCAGGGACATGGTGAGAATCGACACCACGTCGAAGATGGGCATGCCGAACTGGAATGGCAGCACGATGTCGAACCAGGCCGCCTTGCCGACCTTGTCGAAGGTCATCAGGCCGATGGCGGTGGCCAGGACGCCGCCGACCACGATGCCGATCAACACCGAAATGTTGGCCAGAAAGCCCTTGGTGAAACGGCAGATCAGCAGGATCGTGGCGAGCACCACCGCGGCAACGCCCACGCCGGTCAGGTCGGCGTATTTCGGATTGGGGACGGTCGGGATGATGGCCAGTCCCTTGGGCACGGCCGGCAGGGCCGAGCCGGGCGCGGTCGCGTCGGCCAGCCACTTCAGGTAGGCCGGGTCCACGACATTCGGCGCGGTCGGGCCGAACGGGTTGCCGAAAATCCAGTTGATGCCCACGCGCATCAGCGTGATGCCGATGATCGCAATGATGGTGCCGGTGACCACCGGCGGAAAGAACCGCAGCATGCGGCTGACAAAGGGCGCGATCAGGATCGAGATGATGCCGGCGCCGATGATGGAGCCGAACAGGATCTGCGCGCCGCTGGGGCCGGGGTTGGCGTTGGCGATGGCGACCATCGGCGAGACGGCGGCAAAGGTGACGCCCATCATGACCGGCAGCTTGATGCCGAACCAGCGCGTGGCGCCCAGTGACTGGATCAGCGTGGCGATGCCGCAGCAAAACAGGTCGGCGGAGACCAGCATGGCCACGTGCTCGGGGCTGAGATTGAGCGCGCGGCCCACGATCAGCGGCACTGCCACGGCGCCGGCGTACATCACCAGCACGTGCTGCAGGCCCAGGGCGGTGAGTTTGCCCGCAGGCAGATGCTCGTCAACGGGGTGAACGGTTTCGGTCATGGTGCGTCCTGTCGTGCAGTGAAGAGGTGTGCACGAAACTGTATACACTTTACAGGCGCCCACGTATAGCGGTAAACCCTAGGATTGAGGAGGCTGCCGGATAAGGCAGTTTTGACTGTTTTGAATGGAATGGCGCCGTCAGCGCGCGGCGCGCCCGGTGCGCAGCGTCATGGGCGTGAGCGCGGCCTGCAGCCGGCCCTGCACGGGCGGAGCCCCGGGATTCAATGCTTCCTCCACATGGCCGATGTGCGTTAGCATGCGCTGGCGCGCCAGCGCAAAATCGCCGGTTTCCAGCGCCGCGACGATGTCCGAATGCTCGGCGCACGACTGCCGCGCGTCGTGCTCGGACTGGTACAGCGTGGCCACCAGCGTGGTGTGCGCGGTCAGGTCGCGCAGCACGTCGCACAGCATGCGATGGCCCATGCATTCCGCCAGGCACACGTGGAAGTCGGCCAGCAAAAAGGCGCGGGTGGCGGCATCGGCATCCGCAATGGCCTGCTCTTCCTGCACGATGTGCTGGCGCAGCGTGCGCACCACCGACTGCAGGGGCCTTCCGTCGGGATGGTCGTCGGCCACGGCCGAGAGAATGCCCGCCTCGACAATGCGCCGGGCCGAGAACGCATCCCTGGCTTCTTCGAGCGAAGGCTCCACCACGTACCAGCCCCGGCGCGAGCGGACCTCCACAAAGCCGCGCGCCTGCAATTGCATCAGGGCCTCGCGGATCAGGGTGCGGCTCACGCCGAACAGGTCCGCCAGATCCTGCTCACCCAGCCGCTCGCCCGGGGAGAGCCGCTGGGACAGGATGGACTCGACCACGCGCCGGGCTATTTCCGAGGGACTGGCCATGGCAACTCCGTTATTTTGGGTCGTGGCATGAATCAGGCGACGGCGGGCTGACGCGCGATCTCGACATCGATGTCGTCCTCGGTGGCGGGCACCGGCTGGCCGTCGAGGACGGCGTGGGCCCGCTCGCGGTCGATGTCACCCTCCCAGGCGGCCACCACCACGGTGGCGACGCAGTTGCCGGTCAGGTTGCCCAGGGCGCGCGCGATGCCCATGAACCAGTCCACCGACAGCACCATCACCAGGCCGATGGCCGGAATGTCGGGAATCGCCTGCAGCGTGGCGGCCAGCACCACGATGGCCGAGCCCGGCACGCCGTGCGCGCCCTTGGAGGTGATCAGCGCGACCGCCAGGATGGTCAGCAGGTGGCCCATCGTGATGTGCGTGTTGGTGGCCTGCGCGATGAACACGGCGGCCAGCGTGATGTAGATCGAGAAGGCATCGAGGTTGAACGAGTAGCCCGTGGGGATGACCAGGCCGACCGTCGAGTCGCGGATGCCCATGCGCTTGAGCTTGGACATGACCTGCGGCAGCACGGCATCCGACGAGGTGGTGGCGAGCACGACCATCAACTCCTCGCGCAGGTAGCGCAACAGCTTGAAGATGTTGAAGCCCGCCACGCGCAGGATCAGGCCCAGGATCACGACCACGAAGATGACGACCGCGCCATAGAACAGCGCCACCAGCATGCCCAGCTGCCTGAGCGAGCCGATGCCGTAGCCGCCGACCGTGAAGGCGATGGCGCCCAGCACGCCCAGCGGCGCCAGCTTGATGAGGATGCCCATGATCTTGAAGATGACGTGCGAGAGCGCTTCGATGAAGGTCTTCACGGGGGTGCCGCGTTCGCCCAGCAGCGACAGCGCGCAGCCGAACAGGATGGCGAACAGCAGGACCTGCAGCACGTCGCCGGTAGAGAACGCGTTGCCCACGGTGCTGGGAATCAGCTTCATCAGGAATTGCACCGTGCCGCCGCCGGTGAGCTTGCTGGCCGTCTCGGTGTAGGCGCTCAGCGCGGTCGGGTCCAGCGTCTTCGGATCGATGTTCATGCCGACGCCGGGCTGGAACACGAAGGCCAGCAGCAGGCCGAGCCCCAGGGCCACGGTGGTGACGAGTTCGAAATAAATCAGCGCCTTGACACCGACCCGGCCCACGCGCTTGAGGTCGCCCGCGCCCGCGATGCCATGCACCACCACGCAGAACACCAGGATCGGGATGATCATCTTGATCAGCTTGATGAAACCGTCACCGAGCGGCTTGAGTTGAACGGCGAACGCGGGCCAGACAACGCCGATGATGACGCCGGCCACCAGGGCCAGCAGGACCTGTCCGAACAAGGACTTGAAAAACTTTTGCATCGCAGTCTCCAGGAATGGAATTAGTGCATGCAAGAGTCAAATACAAATCTTGCATGCAAGAAATGTAGACAATCCACTGAAAACCGGATTCAGGGTTATCCCGTGTTATTCGGCACCCTCCGGTTAAAACTGTTTGGATTCAGGTGCGGCCATCGGGCGCACGAGCGCCCGGGGCCGCGGCGCTTAGCCGAGCAGGTCGCGCAGGGTGCGCGCAATCACCTTGGTGGCGCGGCGCAGGTCTTCCAGTTCGAGCCGCTCGTCGGACCGCTTGGCGTGCGACTCCAGCACGGTGCGCGGCCCGGCGCCGTAGATCACGCCGGGGATGCCAGCCTCGGCGTACAGGCGCACGTCGGTGTACAGCGGCGTGCCCATGGCGGGAATGGGCTGGCCGAAAATCTGCTCGCCATGCTTCTGGATCGCCGCCACCAGCGGCTGGTTGCCGGGCAGCGGCTTCATGGCATTGGCCAGCAGCAGGCGCCGGATGTCCACCGTGATGCCGGGCAGCGTGGCCGCGGCGTCGGCGATCACCTGGCGGATCGTGGCTTCGACCTGCGCCGGGTTCTCTTCGGGGATCATGCGCCGGTCCAGCTTGAAGATGACCTTGCCGGGCACCACGTTGGTGTTGGTGCCGCCTTCGATGCGGCCCACGTTGAGATACGGGTGGTTGATGCCCACAACCTTGGATGTGACCTGCTGGTACAGGATGTTCTGGGCATACAGCGCATTGAGGATTTGCACCGCACCCTGCAGCGCATCCACGCCGGTGTCGGGCACGGCGGCGTGCGCCATTTTGCCGTGCACGGTCACTTCGAGTTGCAGGCAGCCGTTGTGCGCCGTCACGACCTCGTAGCTGAAGCCTGCGGCAATCAGCAGGTCGGGTTTTGTGAGCTTGTTTCGCAGCAACCAGCCCGGCCCCATCTCGCCGCCGAACTCCTCGTCGTAGGTGAAGTGCAGCTCCACCGTGCCGTTCAGTTTGGCCTGCAGCGCCTCGAGCGCACGCACGGCAAAGGTGAAGGTGGCGAAGTCGCCTTTGCTCACGGCCGTGGCGCGGCCGTAGATCTTGCCATCCACGATCTCGGCGCCGTAGGGCGCCTTGGTCCAGCCCTCGCCGGGCGGCACCACGTCGCCATGCGCGTTGAGGGCAATCGTGCGACCCTTGCCATAGGGGCGGCGCACGATCAGGTTGGTGATCGATTCCATGCCGTAGGCGCGCACGTCGGCCTGCGGCACGGCATGCTTTTCGGCCTCGAAGCCGAAGCCCTTGAGCAGTTCGGCCGTGCGCTCGGCGTGCGGCGCGTTGTTGCCGGGCGGCGTGTCGGTGGGCACGCGGATCAGCTCCTGCAGGAAGCGCACTTCTTCGTCGAAGTGGGCGTCGATCCAAGCGTCCAGTTTTTCATAATCGGTCATTTCATCTCCGCGGCAAGGTTGTCAAGAAGCTGTTGGAAGGCCTCGACCGCGAGCTGCATGTCGTCGCTGGTCGTGCTCTCCAGGGGGTTGTGGCTGATGCCGGCGTTCTCGCCACGCACGAACAGCATGGCCTGCGGCATCACCTCGTGCAGCTTCATGGCGTCATGGCCTGCGCCACTGGGCATGCGGTACAGCGGCGCGCCCAGGGCGTCCACGGCGCGCTCCCAGCGCTGCTGCCAGGCGGGTGCGCTCGGTGCGGCGGCGGCACGTATCGTTTCTTCCAGTTTGTGGTGCAGGCCGCGCCGCTCGCAGATGCGCGCCAGCTCGGCGCACACGTCGGCGATACAGGCATCGCGCACCTCGTTGGTGGTGGCGCGGATGTCGATGCTGAACTTGCAGCGCCCGGGCACCACGTTGATCGAGCCGTTGGGCACTTCAAGCATGCCCACGGTGGCCACCAGGTGCGGCACCGCGCCGCCGCGTTTTTCGACGTACAGCGCCAGCTCGGCGGCGGCCGTGGCGGCGTCACGGCGGCGGTCCATCGGCGTGGTGCCGGCGTGACTGGCCATGCCGACGATCTCGGCGAGATAGCGCACGTTGCCGTTGATCGAAGTCACAATGCCCAGCGGCAGATCGAGTTCGTTGAGAACCGGCCCCTGCTCGATGTGCACCTCGACGAAGCCGAGGTACTTCGATGCGTCGCGCCTGAGCTTGGGGATGTCGGCTATGCACAGGCCCGCATGCTCCATCGCTTCGCGCATGCTGACGCCGTCGGCGTCCTTTTGCTCCAGCCAGTTCATGTCGAAGTGGCCCGTCAACGCACCCGAGCCGAGGAACACCGCCTTGTAACGCTGGCCTTCCTCCTCGGCAAAGCCGACGACCTCGAAGCCATAGGGCAGGCGCCGGCCCTGGTGGTGCAGTTCGCGCACGCAGGCCATCGGCACGAAGATGCCCAGGCGTCCGTCGTACTTGCCGCCATTGCGCACGGTGTCGTAGTGGCTGCCGGTCAGCAGGCGGCGGGCGGCCGGGTCACTGCCGTGGTAGATGCCGACGACGTTGCCGACCGCGTCGATCGCGACCTCGTCGAAGCCGCACTCCTCGCGCATCCAGTGCGACAGGCGCTGCGCGCAGGCGCGGTGTGCGTCGGTCAGGTAGGTCACGGTCAGCTCGCCGCGCTCCGCGTAGCCGGGGTCGCTGTGCACCGTCAGCCGCTCGGCCCAGTCCCACACCAGATTGCCGAGCTCGGGCGTGTCGCCGAACACGTCGTGCAGGCGAATTTCGGCGATGCGGTGGATGTTGCGCAGGCACTCGGCCAGTTCAAAATCCGGATGATTCTCCAGCCGGCGCTCGAAGGTCTTGAGGATGTCCCGCTTGTTCAGGCCCGTGCCGCGCGGCCCGCGCACCGCCAGCACGAACGGGAAGCCGAACCTGGCGTTGTAGGCGGCGTTGAGCTGCCGGATTTTCGTGAGCTCGTCGGGCGTGCAGTCGGTCAGGCCGGCCCGGTTCTGCTCGTTCGCCGATGCGGCCGTGAGTGTTCCGGCCAGCATGGCCTTGCCGGCCAGTTCGGGGTGGGCGCGGATCAGCGCGACTTGTGCGTCGCGGCTGGCGTCCGCGACGACGCGGGCCATCGCATGCTTGAGCTGCGCCAGCGAGCGGAACGGTCGTGCGGCAAGCGCCTGCTCGGCGATCCAGGGGGAGTGCTCGTACAGGCCGTCGAGCATCGTCAGGGCCTCGCCCTTGGAGGCCGCATTGAGTTGGGAGAGCGTGATGGCCATGGTCATCCTTGGTAGGGGTGAACTTGTTTCCAGTGCCGCGCGAGGTCGACACGCCGGCACACCCAGACGCGGTCGTGCTTCGCAATGTGATCCAGAAAGCGCTGCAGCGCCACGATGCGCCCGGGCCGGCCCAGCATGCGGCAGTGCATGCCGATGCTCAGCATCTTGGGCCGGTCCTCGCCATCCGGGTCGCCCTCGGCGTAGAGCGCATCGAAGCTGTCGCGCATGTACTGGTAGAACGGCTCGGCGTGCGAGTAGCCCTGGGGCAGCGCAAAGCGCATGTCGTTGCAGTCGAGTGTGTACGGCACGATGAGCTGCGGCACCACCGTACCGTCGCTCTTGCGCACCTTCATCCAGAACGGCAGGTCGTCGCCGTAGTAGTCGCTGTCGTACTCGAAACCGCCGTAGTCGGCCACCAGCCGGCGCGTGCGCGGGCTGTCGCGCCCGGTGTACCAGCCCAGCGCGCGCTCGCCGGTGAGCTGCTCGATGGTCTGCATGGCCAGGCGCATGTGCTCGCGCTCGGTGGCTTCGTCAACGCCCTGGTAGTGGATCCAGCGCCAGCCGTGGCAGGCGATTTCGTGGCCCAATTCCTTCATGGCGCTGGCGACTTCGGGGTCGCGCCGCAGCGCCATGCCGACGCCAAAGACCGTGAGCGGCAGGCCACGCTTTTCGAACTCGCGCAGGATGCGCCAGACACCCGCGCGCGAGCCGTATTCGTAAATGCCTTCCATGCTGATGTGGCGCTCGGGAAAGCTCGCGGGATTGAACATCTCGGAGAGAAACTGCTCGGAGCCGGCGTCGCCATGCAGCACGCAGTTCTCGCCGCCTTCTTCGTAGTTGAGCACGAATTGCACGGCAATGCGCGCGTTGCCGGGCCACTGCGCGTGCGGCGGGTTGCGGCCGTAGCCCTTGAGGTCGCGCGGGTAGGGCAGGGTGCTGTCGTAGGTGTTCATGATGCGGGGTCAGGACAAGGCCATGGAAATATCGCTGGTGGGCACCTTGCGATCGAAGGTCAGGTTCTCTTCAACGTGCAGCAGGTGCTCGTTCATCAGGTGCACGGCACGCTCTTCATCGCGCGCGGCCAGCGCCTTGATGATCTCGGCGTGTTCTTCATTGGAGTGCCGGGCGGCGCTCGCGCTCTGGTACATCAGCGTGATCAGCGCGCAGCGCGCCACCAGCTTGCCCAGAATCTGCGCCAGCACCTGGTTGCCCATGAGCTCGGCCATGCGCACATGAAAGTCGCCCAGCAGCTCGGTGCGGCCCGCCACGTCCTCGTGCTCGACCGCTGCCCGCTCCTGCGCCACATGTTCCTTGAGCGCGCGGATTTTGGCCGGCGTGACCTCGCGCACAAAGGCGCGCGTCATCTCGGCCTCGAGCATGCGGCGCACCGCAAAAACCTGCCTGGCCTCGGCAACGGGCGGTGCCGCCACGAAGGCGCCGCGCGCCGGCTCCATCCGGATTAGCCGGTTTTGCGCCAGCTGGAACAGCGCCTGGCGCACCAGCGTGCGCGACACGCCGAAGTGGTCCGCCAGCTTCTGCTCGGCGAGTTTGGCGCCGGGCTGCAGGCGGTGCTCGACGATGGCACGGGTCAGCGCATCGACAATGAAACTGGTGCTGGACGGTTGCATGAAGGGCATGATAGCGTCATTTTTAAAAAGTGTATACACTTCTGTCGACCAAATTTGGCGCTTTGCCGTTGGACCCTTATGGATCGGAATACACCATGGGCTTGAGCACACATGTACTGGACACCATGCACGGTTGCCCCGCGGCCGGCATGGCGGTGGAGTTCTACAGCACGCAGGGCGACACGACGACCCTGATCCGCAAACTGACGCTCAACAGCGACGGGCGCACCGACGCCCCGCTGTTCGACAGCGCCAGCCTGCGCCAGGGCACCTACCGCCTGGTGTTCGACGTCGCGGGCTATTTCAAGGCGCGTGGCGTGGCGTTGCCCGAGCCGAATTTTCTGGGCCGGGTGAGCCTGGACTTCGGCGTGGCCCACACCGATCAGCACTACCACGTCCCGCTCCTGGTCAGCCCATGGAGCTACTCGACCTATCGCGGCTCCTGAGCCGCGGCACCATGCTACTGCGGCTCTTCCCCGATTTGCCCTTCGGTCAGCGTGTCGAGCTGGAAGCGGCCGCTTTTGTCCCACAGCCAGACGTCGGTGTAGGTGACCTGACCGAGCCGCTGCGGCGCCGGGAACGGCGCCGCCTGGCGTACCGTGCGCTCGATCTCGGCGATCACTTCGGGGGCCTGGGTGGGCGCGCGCATCCAGCGCGTACGCAGTACCCGGCCCCGGCCGTCGATGTCCACCTGCAGCACCCCGACGGCGTACAGCATGGGCGGCAGCTTGCCCTTGTAGATCCTGTCGGCGTTGAGGGCATACAGGTGACGTGCCGCGTCACGACGGTATTCGCGGGCCGTGGTCGCAGTGGAAGCCCGTGGCGCGGTACTCGCACCTGGCACAAAGGGTGCCACGGGTGCCGCGGGTGCGCGCGCAGGCGCCAGACTTGGTGCCGTCGTGCAGCCGGCGATCAGAGCCGCTGCTGCGGCGCAGCCGGCACCCAGCAACAGGCGCCGGTTCGGGACGGGCGCCGAAGCGGTCTTTCGAAGCCGGAGGGGAGGGGTGTGATTCATATTGGCGGCAGGCACGAGATGGCTGAACGGGTTTTAAAAGGCTCGGAGCATACTTTGCCTGAAATCAGTCGCGGCGCGCGCTACAGGTTCGCGCGCAGAGGTATCGGTTTGTGAATAAGACAGAAGTTTTCTTCTCCCGGCTCGCGGGTGAGGGCGCGGTGCTGGTCAGCGTGGCGTCAACCAAAGGCTCGGCACCGCGCGAGCGCGGCGCCTGGATGGCGGTGTTCGCGCAGGACCTGATCGGCACCATTGGGGGTGGTCATCTGGAGTTTCAGGCCATCGACGCTGCGCGCGCGCGCCTGGCCGGTGCGCCGGGCGAGCCGGTGCTGCGCTTTGCGCTGGGCCCGAGCCTGGGCCAATGCTGCGGCGGTGTTGTGCACCTGCAGTTTGAATGCGTCACGCTGGCCGATGTCCCGGCGCTGCGCGAACGGCTGGCACCCCGCCTGCAGCCGGTCGCGTTGTTCGGCGGCGGCCATGTGGGCGCCGCGCTGGCCCGCGTGATCGCCATGCTGCCGTTCTCGCTGACCTGGATCGACAGTCGCGATGGCATCTTTCCGCAAGACGTTCCCGCCGACGTCCGCTGCGAATATTCCGATCCGGTGCAGTCCGCGGTGAAGGACCTGGCACCGGGTTCGCGCGTGATCATCATGAGCTTCAGCCATGCCGAGGACCTGGACATCGTGGCGGCCTGCCTGCAGCGCCAGCGTGCGCGGGCCGACCTGCCCTATATCGGTCTGATCGGCAGCAAGACCAAATGGGCCACGTTCCGGCACCGGCTCGAGGCGCGCGGTTTCACGGCCGAGGAGCTGGCGCACATCACTTGCCCGATCGGCGTGCCCGGCATCCAGGGCAAGGAACCTGAGGTGATTGCCGTGGGCGTTGCCGCGCAATTGCTGCAGCTCCAAATCTAGGGTTTGTACTGAGTCGCCGGCACGGCAAGGCGCTGGAGCCCGGACGGAAAAGTGTATACACTTCTCGTGTACAGGTCGCAGCGGGGCACAAATTTTGTAGTTCGCGGCCGGATTTCTGCTCAGAGCGCCCGCAGTGGTGAGCAGGTTGGAAAAATGCGGCTTCGCGCCGCGAGGTTGAGAGACATGCAAAGTTACTATCTCGACTGGGCCAACCTGCTGCTGCGCTGGGTCCATGTCATCACCGCCATCGCCTGGGTGGGCTCCTCGTTCTATTTCGTTTTTCTGGACAGCAGCCTGACGCCGCCGGTCGACGAGGACCTCAAAAAACAGGGTGTCAGCGGCGAACTCTGGGCGCTGCACGGCGGCGGCTTCTACCACCCCGTCAAGTTCAATGTCGCGCCGCCCAGACTGCCCGACCATCTGCACTGGTTCTACTGGGAAAGCTATACCACCTGGCTGACCGGCTTCAGCCTGTTCACCGTCTCCTACCTGTGGAGCGCCAACATCTACCTGATCGACAAATCGCTCATGGACTGGGCGCCGGCCGCGGCCATCGCGGCGGCGCTGGCCTTCCTGGTGGTGTTCTGGCTCTTGTACGACGGCATCTGCCGCGTGTTCGGCCAGCGCAACAACGGCGACGCCATCGTCGGTGCGCTGGTGCTGGTGCTGGTGTGCGTGGCGTCCTGGCTGGCCTGCCACCTCTTTGCCGGGCGCGCCGCCTTCCTGCTGGTGGGCGCCATGATGGCCACCTCGATGAGCGCCAATGTGTTCTTCTGGATCATTCCAGGCCAGCGCAAGGTCGTGGCGTCCATCAAGGCCGGGCAGCCGGTGGACCCGATCCACGGCAAGCGCGGCAAGCAGCGCAGCGTGCACAACACCTATTTCACGCTGCCGGTGCTGTTTGCCATGCTGTCCAACCACTACAGCTTTGCCTACAGCAACCCGAACAACTGGCTGGTGCTGATTCTCATGATGTTCGCCGGCGCCGCCATCCGCCAGTTCTTCGTGATGCGCCACGGCTTCAAACTGGGGCGCAACGGCAATCCGCTGCCGTATGCGCTGGCCGGCATGCTGGTGATCGCGGGTGTGATCGCCTGGATCAGGCCGGCTGCTACCAACTCCGTAGCTACAAGTGCAGGCGCCACGGGGGCTACAGCCGATGTTTCCTTCAAGGATGTGCAAAAAATCGTGGAGCAGCGCTGCTATATGTGCCACGGCGCCACGGTGCAGATGAAAAATATCCGCTTCGACTCCCCGGCGCTGATCAAGGAACACGCGCAGGACATGTACCAGCAGGTCGTGGTCACTAAAATCATGCCGATGAACAACGCCACCGGCATGACCGACGAGGAGCGCGCGATGTTCGCGCGCTGGTTCAAGGACGGCGCCAAGACCGAATAGGACGCGCGGGTATCCCGGATGTGTCAGCCCATGTGCTGCGGCAGCCACAGCGCGATGACGGGGAACGCAATCAGGATGACCAGCCGGAGGATGTCGGTGGCGATAAAGGGCAGCACGCCCTTGAAGATGGTGGTGAAGCTCACGTCTTTCACCACGCTCTTGATCACGAACACGTTCATGCCCACGGGGGGATGAATCAGTCCGAGTTCGACCGTCATCACGATGATGATGCCGAACCAGATGGGGTCGAACCCCATCGCGGTGATGACCGGAAAGACGATGGGCACCGTCAGGATGATCATCGCCATCGCGTCCATCAGGCTGCCCAGAATCAGGAACGTCACCATCATGAGCGCCAGCACGCCGTAGCGGCCGATGCCCAGTGAGGTGAGGAATTCGGTGAGCTTTTGCGGCGTCTGCGTGATCGTGAGGAAGTAGCCGAACAGCAGCGCGCCGATCAGCACCGTGAACACCGCCGCCGTGGTGCGCGTGGCCTGCAACAGCGCGTCGCGCGTCTTCTTGCGATCGAGCTTGCCGCGCAGCACGCCCAGCAGGTAGGCGCCGCTCGCGCCCACGCCGCCCGCCTCGGTGGGTGTGAAGAATCCCCCGTACAGGCCGCCGATGACGAAGATGAACAGGGTCAACGGCGCCCACACCGTCTTGAGCGCCTGGGCCCGCTCGCCCCAGGGCCTGCGCTCGCCGGCCGGCAGCAGGTCCGGCCTGAGCTTGACGATGAGATTGATGGTGATCACGTACATCGCCATGGCCAGCAGGCCCGGCAGGATGCCGGCCATGAAGAGCTTGCCGATGTCCTGTTCGGTGAGGATGGCGTAGACCACCAGCACGGTCGAGGGCGGCAGCATCGCGCCCAGCGTGCCGCCGGCCGCGATCACGCCGGTCGAAAACGACTGCGGATAGCCGAAGCGGCGCATCTCCGGATACGCGACCACGGAGAAGGTGGCGGCGGTCGCCACCGAGGAGCCGCAGATGGCCGCGAAGCCACCGCAGGCCACGATGGTGGCAATGCCCAGGCCGCCGCGCAGGTGGCCGATGAAGGCGTCGGCCGCCCGGAACATTTCCTTCGACAGGCCCGACGCGGACACGAACGCGCCCATCAGCATGAACATCGGAATCACGCCGAAGGTGTAGTCGGTGACGGTGCGCATCGACGTGAGGCTGACCAGCTTCATGGCCGGCCCGCCGCCGACGATGTAGCTGTAGCCGGTCACGCCCACCAGGCCCATCGCCATGCCGACCGGCACGCGTGCCAGCATCAGGATGAACAGCACGGCGAAGCCGACCAGGGCCACCATGTCGTTGCTCATCGCGCGCCCCCGGAAACAAGGTGAATCGTCATGTATTCCATCTCATTCAACTTCCCGGCCATGTTCCGGCTCGGCGAGCCGTTCCGGCCGGAAGATCAGCTGCCAGGTGCGGATGGCAATCAGCATCACGGCCGCGGCGTCCCCCGCCCAGGCCAGCGCGTACAGCGGCCACACGGGCAGGTTCAGATCGAAGGTCTGCACGTGGTCGTGGTAGGTGCCGCGCACCTTGTCGAAGATCGCGAAGGTGTGCACGGTCACCACGAACAGCAGTACCAGCGTCGCGAAGACGTCGATGTAGCGCTTGCCGCGCACGCTGGCGCTGCTCCACACCAGGTCGACCGTGATGTGCGTGCCGCGGTAGCTGGTGGCGGCGATGCCCCAGAAGATCAGCGTGCCCAGCAGCAGCTTGCCGAAGTCGTAGCTGTCGGGGATCGAGGTGTTGAAGAACTTGCGCAGCACCACCGCGACGAAGATGTCGAGTGCGACGATGCCGATGAACAGCGCCGCCAGCCACTCGATGGTGTCGATCACGCGGTCCATGAAATCGCGCTTCATGGCTGCTGCTGCCCGCCGTTACAGGCCGGCCTTGTGCTTCACCAGCTCCTGCTTGAGCGAGTCCATCACCGCCTTCGGGTCGTAGCCGGCCTTCTTCACGCTGCTGGCCCACTCGGCCTCGGCCGGCGCGACCGCCTTGTGCCACGCAGCGAGCTGGTCCGGCGTCAGCTTGTAGATCTCGTGGCCGGGTTCGGCGGCGATCTTGGCGCGGCCGGCGTACTCGAAGTCGGCCCAGGGCGAGGCGACCTTCTCGGCCCATTCGGTGGTGCAGTGGTCGTCGATCACCTTTTTCTGCGCGGGGGACATGGCGTTGTACTTGTCCTTGTTCATGACCCAAACGAACGGCGTCGTGTACAGCGCCACGTCCATGTGATAGTTCACCACCTTGTCGATGCCGAACAGCACGATGGAGCCCCACGGGAAGGTGATCGCGTCGGCCACGCCGCGCGAGAGCGCATCGCGCGCGGCCGGTGCCGACGCCTGCACGTTGGTGCCGCCCAGCGAGGTGACGAGCTGGCCGATGGTGCTGGTGGCGGGACGGATCTTCATGTCCTTGACATCCGAGGGCAGCACGATCTTCTTGTGTGAATGGAAGGTACCGGGGTCATGCACGAAGGCGAAGCAGAAATGCACGTCCTTCATTTCCTTGGCCGCGTAGGGGCGGTACCACGCGTCGATGGCGGCCGAGCCGCCCTTGGCGTTGGAGAACAGGAAGGGCAGGCCGGCGCCGGCCATCACCGGGAAGCGCCCCGGCTGGTAGCCCGGGTTGACGTAGGCGAAGTCGGCGATGCCGTCACGCGCCATGTCGTAGTGGTCGAAGGCCTTGCCGAGCTGCTCGGACGGATACATCGTCGCGGTGATGCTGCCACCCGACGCCTTTTTGATGTCTTCGGCCCAGGCGATCAGCGAGGGGTTCAGCGGATGCTGTGGCGGCACCCAGCTGGACAGCTTGAGCTGGACCGGTTTGTCCTGCGCCTGCGCCCCGGTGCCGAGCAGCAGCAAAGCCGTGGCGCCGGCCAGCGCCGCCGTGCCCGCGTGGGCACGCAATGTGGTGAGTGTGCTGTGCAGTTTGGTGTAACGCATGTCTTGTCTCCTGGTTGTGATTCCTGCTCTTGAAGGCAGAAGGTGGAAAGGTCGAAACCAAAAATCGCGCTGAAGAAAAATCTGTCTGGGTCGAGTGAGGCTTATCGTGGGTGAGCGGGCGGTGTCCGGATTCTTAACGTGATGCCGCGCTTTGGGCAAGCGGGGAAACCTTGGCGAATTTGGGAACCATGAGGGTTTTTTCTTTTTTTTGAGGGGATGGCGTTCAGGCCACATCCACTTCCACCAGGATCGGGCTGGTCGAGCGCAGCGCCTGGCGCAGGACTTCGTGCAACTGCGCGGCGTCGCTGACATGCACCGCGTCGCAGCCGTGGCCTTTGGCCAGCGCGACGAAGTCGAGGTCGGGCAGGGCCGTGCCTTCCAACTGATCCTCGGGCCTGAAACCGAAGGCCGGGGCGAACTCCTGCAGCGCCGCATAGCGGCGGTTTTTCAGGATGACGAAGGTGATGGGCAGCCGCAGCTGCGCCGCGCTCCACAGCGCCTGGATCGAGTACATGGCGGAGCCGTCGCCCACCAGGCCGATCACGCGCGCGCCGGGTTTGGCCAGTGCCACGCCTACGGCCGCCGGCAGGCTGTGGCCCAGGCCGCCGCTGCACATGGTGTAGAAGGTTTCGCTGCGCAAAATTGGCAGGTAGTCGTGCATGGGCGCGCGCGCGCTCGGCGCCTCCTCGACCACGATGGATGCCGGCTCGCGCACTTCGGCCAGTGTCTGCAGCACATAGGCCGTCGACATCGGTACCGAGGGTTCGGCCCGCGGCAGCGTGGCGCGCGAGGCTGGCAGGGCGCGTGGTGCGGGCGCCGGGCGCGCCAGCAAATCGAGCACGCCCAGGCGGATGCTGCCTACGGCCGACGTACCGACCGGCGTCCAGGCCGCAATCGTCGGGTCGTCGATCAGCTGGTACAGCGTGGCGCCAGGGGGCACATGCGGGCCGGCGCCTTCCACGTGATAGATGAAGGCTGGCGCGCCGATGGCAAAAATCAGGTCGTGACCGCCGAGCAGACTCACAATCGCCTCGCGCATGGCCGGCAGGAATCCGGCAAACAGGCGATGGTCTTCGGGGAAGCCGCAGCGTCCCGACATGGGGGCCGTCCAGACACGCGCGTTGTGGCGCTCGGCCAGTTGCAGCACCTCGTTCCAGGCATTGCCGCGGTCCACCGCGGCGCCGATGACGAAGGCCGGGCGCGCGCTGGCGTCGAGCGCGGCGCCGATCTGCGCCAGCACGCGCGGCTCGGGACGCGATTCGGTGCTCACCACGCGCGGCAGCACCCGCTCGGTGAGTTTGTCCCAGTCGTCCGCGGGGACCGACACCAGCACCGGCCCGCGCGGCTCCTGCATGGCGATGTAGTAGGCGCGGGCAATGGCCAGCGGCACGTCTTCGGCCCGCGCCGGCTCGCAGCTCCATTTGACGTAGGGCTTGGGCAGCTCGGTGGCCTGGGCCGAGAACAGGAATGGATCAAACGGCAGGATGGAGCGCGCCTGCTGGCCCGCCGTGATGATCACCGGGGTGCGGTTCTTGTGGGCGGTGAAGATGTTGCCCATGGCGTGGCCCACGCCCACGGCCGAATGCAGGTTCACGAACGAGGCATTGCGCGTGGCCTGTGCATAGCCGTCCGCCATGCCCACCACCACGGATTCCTGCAAGCCCAGAACGTAGCGGAAGTCGGCGGGGAAATCGAGGAACAGCGGCAATTCGGTGGAGCCCGGGTTGCCGAACAGGGTCGTGATGTTGAAGCCGCGCAGCAAGTCCAGCACGGCGGCGCGAACGCTGACTTTCGCCAGCAAGGGCGCGGCTCCTGGTGACGTGGGGTGGATGGGCATTCTTCAATCTTGCGGGCGATGGCTGTATAAATCAATAAAATAACCGGAATATTCGGTATTAGATATATGCATATCAAAGACATCGACCTGAACCTGCTGCGGCTGTTTGAAACCGTCTTTCGCACGCGCAATGTGAGCCGCGCCGCCGAGCTGCTGGACCTCACGCAGCCGGCCGCCAGCCAGGGCCTGATGCGCCTGCGCCTGTTGCTCAAGGATCCCTTGTTCGAGCGCGCCCCCGGCGGCGTCAAGCCGACGCCGCGTGCCGAGCGGCTGGCGGTGGCGGTGCAGCTCGCGCTGGCGGCGATTGAGCAGGCCTTGACCGAGGACGAGCAGTTCGATCCGGCGAATTCGCAGCGCCTGGTTCGCCTGCACATGAGCGATATCGGCGAGCGCGTGTTCATGCCGCCGCTGATGCAGCGTGTGATGCAGCTTGCGCCCGGCCTGCGGCTGGAGCTGGTGCAACTCGAGCCGGCCCAGGTGGTGCCGGGGCTGGACAGCGGCTACCTCAACTTTGCCGTGGGCTTCCTGCCCACCGTCACCGACACACGGCGTGAGCGCCTGCTCGACGACCGCTATGTGCTGCTGCTGCGTGCCGGCCACCCGCTGGTGAAGTCCAGCCGCGGCAAGGCACCGACGATGGCGGAGTTGCGGCGCGTCGAGCTGGTGGCGGTGCGCTCCCACAGCGATACGCTGCGCATCCTGAAGATGCTCAAGCTGGAAAAGCAGCTGCGCATGACCACCACGCACTACCTGGTGCTGCCCGCCATCGTCAAGGCCACCGACCTGGGCGTGGTGATGCCGCGCAATATCGCGCGCGAATTCAACGCCGGCGGGGGCTACGCCATCCTCGAGCCGAAATTCCCGCTGCGCGACTTCACCGTGTCGCTGCACTGGAGCCGGCGCTTCGAGGCCGACCCCTGCAATCGCTGGCTGCGCCAGACGCTGGTAGATTTGTTTGCCGAATAAGGTACAACCCGGTACAACTTTCATCAAGCCAGGAGCCGAATCGAGAGGACCCATGCCTGCACTGCAACTTGCCGTGATCGATGTGAAGCCCGGCGCCGCGCTGGAAAGCCAGTCGGGCCTGCAATTGCTGCGCCCGCGCATTTACGGCGCCTATGCGGCGCCGGCCGGCCCCAAAAAGACCGCCGCCATCGTGATGCATCCGGCCAGCAATTTCATGGGGCATTACCTGATCGGGCCGCTGGCCGAGCGCGGCATCTGCTGCCTGGGGCTGAACTCGCGCTACGCGGGCAACGACACCCTGCTGCTGATGGAGCGCGTGATCCAGGATCTGGGGGCGGGGGTGCAATGGCTGCGCGCGCAGGGCTACGACAAGGTGGTGCTGATCGGCAATTCGGGCGGCGCCTCGCTGGCCAGTTTCTACCAGGCCCAGGCCGAGCGGCTCACCATCGACACCCTGGTGGACGGCGACCCGGCCGGGCTGTCGGCGGCCGACCTGCCGCCGGCGGACGGCCTGGCGCTGTGCGCCGCGCACGAAGGCCGCTCCATCCTGATGCGCAACTGGATCGACCCCTCGGTGATCGATGAGCACGACCCGCTCAGCGCCGACCCGGCGCTTGATATCTACAGCGCGGCCCATTCGCCGCCGTACACGCCTGAATTCCTGGCCCGCTTCAAGGCCGCGCAGCGCGCACGCCTCGCACGCATCGAGGACTGGGTCTGGGCGCGCCTGCGCCTGCTGCGCAGCCAGCGCACGCCCGGCAGCCCGTGCGACCAGACCTTCGTCATCTACCGCACCCATGCCGACCCGCGCTGCCTCGATCTCAGCATCGAGCCGAACGACCGGCAGCCCGGCAGCGTCTGGGGCAACGGGGTTGAGGGTGCGCGCGCCGTCAACTACGCGGCCAGCCAGATGGGCCGCATTACCTCGCTCACCGCGTTCCTGTCGCAATGGTCATCGCACAGCCGTGCCGACGGCCCGGCCAATCTGGCCCGCACCAGCGTGCCGGCGCTGCTGTGCACCTACACGGCAGACCAGTCCACCTTTCCGAGCACGCGCGATGCGTGGCTGAGCGCCGGCGGCCCGCGCATCCGCAATGTGGATATCCAGGGCGGCAACCACTACCTCGCGGGCCAGCCGGCGCTGGTGGCGCAGGTGGCCGACGAGATGGCGTCGTGGATGCAGCGGCTGTAGGCGGCCAGCTCGACCATCCGGGCGGGCGGGTGGTACATTGCCCAGCGAGACAGGCTGGCGGCGGCAACTGACGAATCGAATGGTTTCGTGCATCGGACACAAAAGTGTCCCTGCGCAAAAGAGCGCACCGGCGGCGGCGATCCGACATAAGCATCGGCATATGACGAGCATGCACATACCTATATGAGAGACCAGGCGCTTTTTGACAAGATAGACCTCCACTTGATCAGGGTCTTGTACACCGTGCTAACCGAACGCAACGTCTCGCGAGCCGCCATCCGCCTGGGCATGTCCCAGCCCGCGGTGAGCGCGGTGCTCAAGCGCCTGCGCGAGCTGGCCGGCGACCCGCTGCTGGTGCGCTCGGGCGCCGCCATGGTGCCCACCGACGCCGGGCTGCGCATGGTCGAGCCCAGCGCCGGCATCCTGCGCGCGGCCGAGGTGCTGTTTACCGAGGCGCGCGGGTTCGAGCCACAAACCGCGCGCAACACGTTCCGCGTCGCCGCCAGCGACTACCTGGACCCGTTTTTTCTGCCGCAGCTGGTCGCGCAAATCAAGGCCCAGGCGCCGCTGTGCCACATCGAAATCCACCCGCTGTCGGCCGACTCCGACTACCACACGCATCTGGCGCAGGGTGAGGTCGACGTGGTGATCGGCAACTGGCTCAAGGCCCCGGACGACCTGCACATGGGCCGCCTGTTTGGCGACGAGGTGGTGTGCCTGGTCAGCAAGGATCATCCTGCCGTGCGCCGGCCCTGGGACGCCGCGAGCTGGCTGCAGGGCGAGCACATCGCGCCCACGCCGCTGCACCCGGGCGGGCGCGGCGTGATTGACGACCATCTCGACTCGCTGGGCCTGCAGCGCAACATCACGGCGCGCTGCCCGCATTTCGGCCTGATCCCCGCGATGGTGGCTTCGAGCCTGCTGGTGCTGACCACGGGGCGCCAGTATTGCGAACGCTTCACCGAGCGCTTGCCGGTCAAAATCCTGCCCTGCCCGATCGAATTCCCGCAGCTGATGTACTACCAGCTCTGGCATGAACGCAGCCACGCCTCCAGCGCCGCCAAATGGCTGCGCGAGCGCGTCCGGTCGGTCGCCGAAGCGCTACGAAAGAAATAGCGAACTACCCATACTGTGCCACGACCCGAAGCCTGTTCAACCATAAATATACGAGAGACAATCGGCGCCATGACTCCTCCCAGACTCCAGCTCGCGCACATCACCAAGCGCTACCCGGCGGTGGTCGCCAACAGTGATGTGTCGCTCACCGTGCAGGCCGGCGAAACCCATGCCGTGCTCGGTGAAAACGGCGCCGGCAAATCGACGCTGATGAAAATCATCTACGGCTCGGTCAAGCCCGACGAAGGCAGCGTCGTGTTCAACGGCCAGCCGGTGCACATCCGCAACCCGCAGGAGGCGCGCGCTCTGGGCATCAGCATGGTGTTCCAGCACTTCAGCCTGTTCGACACGCTGACCGTGGCCGAGAACGTCTGGCTCGGGCTGTCCAGGAGCCTGACGCTGGCGGAGGTCACGCGGCGTATCACCACCAAGGCGGCCGAATACGGCGTCGAGGTCGATCCGCTGCGCCCGGTGCACACGCTCAGCGTGGGCGAGATGCAGCGCGTGGAAATCATCCGCGCGCTGCTGACCGACCCCAAGCTGCTGATCCTGGACGAGCCCACCTCGGTGCTGACGCCGCAGGCCGTGGACCGGCTGTTTGGGGTGCTCAAGAAGATCGCCTCCGAGGGCTGCAGCATCCTGTACATCAGCCACAAGCTGCACGAGATCCGCGAGCTGTGCAGCGCCTGCACCGTGCTGCGCGGCGGCAAGGTGACCGGGGTCTGCGACCCGCGCCAGGAGACCAACGCTTCGCTGAGCCGCCTGATGATCGGCGCCGAGCCGCCGGCGCTGCAGCACCGCGAGGTCAAAACCGGCGCCACCGTGCTGGCGGTGAACCAGTTGACGCTGCCCACCGAAAACCAGTTCGGCGTGGACCTGGAAGCCATCTCCCTGAGCGTGCGCGCCGGCGAGGTGGTGGGCATCGCCGGTGTCTCGGGCAACGGCCAGCAGGAGCTGCTGTATGCGCTGTCGGGCGAGGACACGCGCGCGGCAGCGCCGATGATTCAAATCAAAGGCCAGAGCGCCGGCAGGTTCGGCCCGGGGCGCCGGCGCGCGCTGGGCGTGCACTTTGTGCCGGAAGAGCGGCTGGGGCGCGGTGCCGTGCCCACGCTCGGGCTGGCGCATAACCTGCTGCTGACGCGGCGCAATGCAATCGGCACCGCCTGGTGGAATCGCGGCTGGATCAACGTGCGCGCGCTCGAAGCCCAGGCCAGCGACATCATCCGGCGCTTCAATGTCAAGGCCGGCGGCCCGAACGCCGAGGCCCGCTCGCTGTCCGGCGGGAATCTGCAAAAGTTCATTGTCGGGCGCGAGATCGACGCGAATCCGACGCTGCTGATCGTCTCGCAGCCGACCTGGGGTGTCGATGTCGGCGCCGCGGCGCAGATTCGCGGTGAAATCCTGGCGCTGCGCGATGCGGGCTGCGCCGTGCTGGTGGTCAGCGAGGAGCTCGACGAGCTGTTCGAGATCAGCGACCGCCTGTATGTGATCGCCAAGGGGCGGCTGTCGCCCTCGGTCGATCGCGCGCGCGCCACCGTGGCCCAGATCGGCGAATGGATGAGCGGCCTGTGGAATGCGCCGGCCAGCGCGGAGGTGCAGCATGCTCAAGCTTGAAGCGCGCCCGCAGGCGTCGAAATTCTGGAGCTACGGCTCGCCCCTCCTGGCGCTGCTGATCACCGTCATCATCGGCGTCATCCTGTTCGTGGCGCTGGGCAAGGACCCGGTCAAGGGCTTGCAGGTGTTTTTCTGGGAGCCGATCCGCTCCCCGTACGCACTGGGCGAGCTGATGGTCAAGGCCACGCCGCTGCTCCTGATTGCGCTGGGGCTGGCGGTGTGCTTCCGCACCAACGTCTGGAACATCGGCGCCGAAGGCCAGTACGTGATCGGTGCCGTGGCCGCGGGCGGCGTGGCGCTGCTGGCCGACAAGAGCACCGGCAGCTGGATCGTCATCGCCATCATGGGCGCCGGTGTGCTCGGCGGCATGGCCTGGGCGGCCATCACGGCCTTTTTGCGCGACCGCTTCAATGCCAACGAAATCCTGGTCAGCCTGATGCTGGTCTACGTCGCCATCTATGTGCTCAGTTATCTGGTGTTCGGTCCCTGGAAAGATCCGGCGGGCTACAACTTTCCGCAAACCAAGACCTTCGAGGCGGTGACGCAAATCCCGCGGCTGATGCACGGCTCGCGCGTGAGCATCGGGCTCCTGATTGCTTTGGGCGGTGTGGCGGCGCTGTGGGTGTTTTTGTTTCGCACACGCGCCGGGTTTGCACAGCAGGTGGGCGGTCTCGCGCCCGCCGCCGCGCGCTACGCGGGCTTTTCATCGCGCCAGGCCCTGTGGACGGCGCTGCTCATCTCGGGCGGCGCGGCGGGCCTGGCCGGCGCGCTGGAGGTGGCCGGCCCGGTCGGCCAGCTCACCCCCTACATCCCGGTGGGCTACGGTTTTGCGGCCATCATCGTGGCCTTTGTCGGGCGCCTGCATCCGGTGGGCATCGTGTTCTCGTCCATCCTCATGAGCATGTTCTACATCGGCGGCGAACTCGCGCAATCGCGTCTGGGCCTGCCCAAGTCGCTCACCGATGTGTTCCAGGGTCTGTTGCTGTTCACCCTGCTGGGCTGCGACACCCTGATTGCGTACCGGATCAAGACCACCTGGTCGAACAAAGAGGGAGTGAAGTGATGGAATCCTATGCCCTGCTCTTCGCCTCCATGCTGAATGCGGGCACCGTGCTCGCCATCGCCTCGCTGGGTCTGCTGATCAATGAAAAGGCCGGCGTCGTCAACCTCGGGGCCGAAGGCCTGCTGCTGTGTTCGGCCATTGCCGGGTTCGCCGTTGTCGTGCATACCGGCAGCGACTGGATCGGTTTTCTAGCGGGCATGGGCGCGGGCGCCGTGCTGGCCGCCATCTTTGGCGTGCTGGTGATCTGGCTCAACACCAACCAGTACGCGACCGGGCTGGCGCTGGCCCTGTTCGGGGCCGGCTTTTCGGCCTTTGTGGGCGCCGGTTACGTGCAGGCCAAATTGCCCGAGCGCCCGCATTTTTCCATCCCCGTGCTGGGCGATATTCCGCTGATCGGCCCGGCCCTGTTTCGCCAGCATCCGCTGGTGTACGTGACCATCGCGCTGGCCTTCGGCCTGATCTGGTTCCTGTACCGAACGCGCGCCGGCCTGGTGCTGCGCAGCGTGGGCGAATCGCCCGACTCGGCGCACGCCCTGGGCTACCCGGTGCGGCGCATCCGCCTGGCGGCGGTGGTGGCCGGTGGCGCACTGTGCGGTATGTCGGGGGCCTATATCTCGCTGGTCTACACGCCGCTGTGGGTCGAGGGTATGGTCGCCGGCAAGGGCTGGATCGCGTTGGCGCTGACCACCTTTGCGACCTGGCGGCCGGCGCGCGTGCTGCTCGGCGCCTACCTGTTCGGCGGCGTCACCATGCTGCAGTTTTACCTGCAGAGCCGGGGTGTGGAGATGCCCAGCCAGTTCCTGGCGATGACACCTTATCTGGCCACCGTGGTGGTACTGGCGCTAATTTCGCGCAACCCGGCCTGGATTCGCATCAACATGCCGGCTTCGCTTGGAAAACCCTTTTACCCCGGTTCATAATCGGATTTTTGCCAACCTGTGTCCAACCTTGCAAGAAAGTGACTGACATGACTGACCTGAAAAAACGCTCGATGCTCAAAGTGGCGGCCCTGTCGGCCATCGCGGCCGCGGCCCTGGTAGGCTGCGGCAAAAAAGAGGAGGCCGCGCCGGCCCCGGCTGCGACACCGGCCCCCGTGTCGGCACCGGCGCCTGCCAAGCCCGAGCCCTTGAAGATCGCTTTCGCCTACGTCGGCCCGGTCGGCGACGGTGGCTGGAGCTATGCGCACGACCAGGCCCGCAAGGCGGTCGACAAGGAATTCGGCGACAAGGTGGTCACCAGTTTTGTCGAGAGCGTGCCCGAAGGGGCGGATGCCGAACGCGTGTTGCGTGACCTTGCCAATCAAGGCAACAAGCTGATCTTCGGCACCACGTTCGGCTACATGGAGCCCATGCTCAAGGTGGCGAAGGATTTTCCGGATGTGAAGTTCGAGCATGCTACCGGCTACAAGACCGCCGACAACATGAGCACCTACGACAGCCGCACCTACGAAGGTGCCTATATGGCCGGCGTGATCGCGGGCAAGATGACCAAGAGCAACACGCTGGGCGTGGTCGGCTCGGTGCCGATCCCCGAAGTGCTGCGCAACATCAACAGCTTCACGCTGGGCGCGCAGTCGAGCAACCCCAAGATCCGGACCAAGGTGGTGTGGGTCAACGACTGGCACAACCCGCCCAAGGAAACCGAGGCCGCGACGGCCTTGATCAACGGCGGCGCCGACGTGCTGTTCCAGAACACCGATTCGCCCGCGGTGCTCAAGACCGCGGAAGAAAAGGGCAAGCGCGCGTTCGGCTGGGATTCCGACATGACGGCCTACGGCCCGAAGGCGCACCTGGGCTCGGCCATCATCAACTGGGCGCCGTACTACATCAAGACCGTGCATGACGTGCTCGACGGCAAGTGGACCTCCAGCCGCAGCTGGTGGGGTGTCAAGGAAGGCGCCATCGACATGGTGTCGATCGCCGACGATGTGCCTACTGAGACCAAGACCCGCATCGACGAGATCAAGAGCGGCCTGAAAGACGGCTCGTTCGCGATCTGGAAAGGTCCCATCGTGGACAACACCGGCAAGGTGGTGCTGGCCAAGGATGCGGTGGCCGATGACAAGTTCCTGCAGGCCATCAACTTCTACGTCAAGGGCGTGGAAGGCAAGGTCCCCGGCGACAAGAAATAATTGATCGTCATAAAGCCAAGGGTCGTCGTGAGGCGGCCCTTTTTTATTGGAAAACCATGATCGAAGAAACACTGTGGCATCCGGTGGCACTCGGTGCCGATGTGGTGGGGCAGCCGCTCGCGGCGCGCCTGCTCGAGCGCGATGTGGTGCTCTGGCGCGATGCGGCCGGCACGGTGCACGCCTGGGCCGACCAGTGTCCGCACCGCGGCGCCCGGCTGTCGCTCGGGCGGGTGCAGGACGGCCGACTGGAGTGTCCGTATCACGGCTGGCAATTCGAGGCATCGGGCCGCTGCATGCACGTGCCGGCGCTGCCCAGCTTTGTGCCCCCGGCCTCCAGTTGCGCCCACACCTATGCGGCGCGCGAAGCCTACGGGCTGGTATGGGTGCAGATTGTGCAGGGCGAGGCCGCGCTGCCCGCGTTTGCCGCGGAAGACGATGCGCGCCTGCGCAAGCTCCATTGCGGCCCTTACGGGGTGGCCACCAGCGCGCCGCGGCTGGTCGAGAATTTCCTGGACATGGCGCACTTCGGTTTCGTGCACGAAGGCTGGCTCGGAATGCGCAGCGTGCCCGGCGACGCACGCCACGCCACCGCGATCGACGACTACCAGGTGCGGCCCACGCCCACCGGTTTGCTGGCCACCGGCTGCAAGGCCTGGCAGCCGCAATCCAATCTGCATTCGACGGCGCCTGCCCAGGTGGAGTACACCTACGAAGTGACCGGGCCGTACAGCGCCGTCCTGACCAAGGTGCCGGACGCCGCCACGGTGGCCATCGCGGGCTACCACGAGTCCATCGCCCTGTTCGTCTGCCCGCTGACACCGGAAGCCAGCTGCGTGTGGTTCCGGCTCGCGGTGGCCGATTTCGAGTCGCCGGACGACAAGCTGCGCGCGTTCCAGCACACCATCTTCATGCAGGACCAGCCGGTGCTCGAATCGCAGCGCCCGCGACGCCTGCCGCTGGACTTGCGGGCCGAGCTGCACACCGCCGCCGACAAGGCCTCGTCGGCCTATCGGCGCCACCTCAAAACCCTCGGCATCACGTTTGGAGTCTGCTGATGAACATTGCCGTGAAACCCATATCCCCTGACCGCCTGCCGGAGCTGCTGCGCCGCATGCCCAAGGCCGAGCTGCACATCCACATCGAAGGCTCGCTCGAGCCCGAACTGATCTTCGCTCTCGCGCAGCGCAACAGCGTGGCCCTTCCCTACGCGAGCGTGGAGGACCTGCGCCGCGCCTATGCCTTCACCAACCTGCAAAGCTTTCTGGACATTTACTACGCGGGCGCCAGCGTGCTCCTGCATGAGCAGGACTTTTACGATATGGCCCGCGCCTACCTTGCGCGAGCTGCTATGGATAACGTAGCGCACACGGAAATCTTCTTCGACCCGCAAACCCACACGGCGCGCGGCATCAAGATGGACACGGTGATCAACGGCCTGCACCGCGCCTGTGTGGACGCCCAGGCCGAACTGAACATCAGCGCGTCGCTGATCCTGTGTTTCCTGCGGCACCTGAGTGAAACAGAGGCTTTCGAGACGCTGGAGCAGGCGCTGCCGCACCGCGACAAGTTCATCGGCGTCGGGCTCGATTCGAGCGAGCTCGGGCATCCGCCCGAAAAATTCGCACGCGTGTTTGCGCGCTGCCGCGAACTGGGCTTGCATCTGGTGGCGCATGCCGGCGAGGAGGGGCCGCCCGCCTATATCTGGACCGCGCTCGATGTGCTGCGGGTCGAACGCATCGACCACGGCGTGCAGTCGTCGAAAGATCCCGCTCTGATGCAGCGCCTTGCCCGTGACCGCATTCCGCTGACCGTGTGCCCGTTATCCAATCTCAGGCTCTGCGTGTTCCCGCAGCTCGCCGACCACAACATCGGCGCGCTGCTGGATGCGGGCCTCGTGGCCACCGTCAACTCCGACGATCCGGCCTACTTCGGCGGCTACATGAACGAGAACTTCCTGCAGACCTTCGCGGCAACGGGACTGACCGCGCAACACGCCTACCAGTTAGCGTGCAACAGCTTCGAGGCGAGCTTCATCGAGTCGGGCGCGAAGCGCCGCTACCTAGACCAGGTTGCTGAGGTGTTTGTCTCGTTTGAATGACTCTTCGTCATTCCCTACTCCATGCCATTCCCGCAAATACTCTTGTCATTCCCGCGCAGGCGGGAATCCAGACGGGGTTGGCACGTTGCCGTGGATTCCCGCCTGCGCGGGAATGACAGGGAGAGCGCGGTAAAATAGCGCCGCACCGACCCGCCGCCCCGGCGGGTTTTGCGTTTGTTCATACCGGGGCCATGTAGAGGACTACCATGTATAAAAACCTCGCTGCCGCGCTCGCGGCCGCCTGCCTGTTTTCTCCCGCTTTTTCCCAAGCCAAAGACGCCGCACCCGTGGCTCTCAAAGAGCCGCTCAAGATCGCCTTTGTCTATGTCACGCCCATCACGCCGGCCGGCTGGGTGCATCAGCACGAACTGGGACGCCAGGCCGTGCAGGCGGCACTGGGTGACAAGGTCAAGACCACGTACGTGGAAAATGTTCCCGAAGGCGCCGACGCCGAGCGCGTGATCCGCGACCTTGCGCAGCAGGGCAACAAACTCATCTTCACGCCGAGCTTTGGCTACATGGAGCCCACGCTCCGGGTGGCCAAAGACTTTCCGGATGTGAAGTTCGAATCCATCACGGGCTACAAGACGGCGCCCAACGTCGCGGTGGCCAATGCGCGCTACTACGAGGGCCGCTACCTGTCGGGCATCGCGGCCGGGCGCATGACCAAAACCAACGTCGCGGGCTATGTCGCGGGCTTTCCGATTCCCGAGGTACTGCAGGGCATCAATGCCTTCACGCTGGGCATGCGTTCGGTGAACCCGAAGGCAGTGGTGAAGGTGATCTGGCTGAACAGCTGGTTCGACCCGCCGCGCGAGCGCGATGCCGCCATGACGCTGTTCAACCAGGGTGCCGATGTGATTGCCTTCCACACCGGCTCGAATGCCGTGATGGCAGCGGCCCAGGAGCGTGGCAAGCTCGCCGTGGCCTACCACTCCGACATGCGGGCCGTCGCGCCCGACGCGCAGATCGTCGCGGTGACGCATCAGTGGGGCGCCTACTACACGGCGCGCGCGCGGGCGGTGCTGAACGGCACGTGGAAGAGCGGCAATGTCTGGGGCGGCGTCAAGGAGGGCATGATCCGCATGGAAGGCTTTGGGGCTAAAGTGCCCAAGGCGGTTCGCAGCGAAGTGCTGGCGCGCGAGAAAGACATCGCCAGCGGCAAGCTCAAGCCGTTCGCCGGTCCGATCGAGGACAACGAAGGCCACCTCGTGCTGGCCAGGGGCCAGGCCTTGAGCGATGAACAAATACTGAATATGAATTTTCTCGTATCAGGCGTGCAGGGAAAGATCGCAAAATAGCGCTGCCATGCATGCCTACCGCGCCGCCATTCTCCGTTTCGCCACCGATGGCGACCCGCACCGATCGGCCGTCTATGAAGAAGACGGCCTGCTGGTGGTCGGGCCCGGCACGAACGCGGTAGAGGTCGTGCACGCGGTCGGACCGTACCGCGATCTGGCGGTCCGTTTTCCCGGCATTACCGTCGAGCACCTGCCGGGACGCATCCTCGCGCCCGGCTTTGTGGATCTGCACCTGCATTACCCGCAGACGGACGTGATCGGCTCGCCCGCCGAGGGCTTGCTGCCGTGGCTCGAGAACTACACGTTTCCTGAAGAAAAACGCTTTGTAGCCCTTGACCATAGTGCGCAGGCAGCTACGTTTTTCATAGCGGAGCTGCTGCGCAACGGCGTCACGACGGCGCTGACCTTTGCCACCTCGCACCCCGCGTCGGTAAACGCCCTGTTTGGTGAAGCGCAAAAACACAGGCTGCGCCTGATCACCGGCAAGGTGCTGCAGGACCGTCACTCGCCCGACGGCGTGCGTGATGACACCGAGCAGTCCCTCACCGACACCGAGGCACTGATCCGGCAATGGCACGGCAAGGACCGGCTGGGCTATGCCATCACGCCGCGCTTCGCGCCCAGTTGCTCCGAGGCGCAGCTGCGCGGCGCGGGTGAGCTGGCCGCCCGCTACCCCGACGTCTGGATCCAGTCGCATGTGGCCGAGAACCGGGACGAGGTGGCCTGGGTGCGTCAGCTGTTTCCCGCCGCGCGAAGCTATCTGTCGGTCTACGACGATTTCGGCCTGATGCGCGAACGTGCGGTCTACGCGCACTGCATCCACTTCGACGACGCCGACCGGGCCCTGATGCGCGACACCGGCACGGCGGCGGCGGTCAGCCCGACCAGCAACCTGTTCCTGGGCAGCGGCTTCTTCGACTACGCCGGTGCCGACCGCGCGGGCTTCCGCTACGGCCTGGCCAGCGACGTGGGCGGCGGTACCAGCTTCAGCCCGTTTCACACCATGCTGGCCGCGTACTACGTGGGCCGCGCCTCGGTGGAGCAGGGCGGGCAGCTCCGGCCCGGCCTGAGCCTGACGCCCCAGCACCTGTGGTGGCAGCACAGCGCCGGCGCGGCGCAGGCGCTCGGCTTGGCGGGCGTGGTGGGCAACCTGCAGCCGGGCTGCGAAGCCGACTTCATCGTTCTCAATCCGCAGGCCACGCCCTTGCTGGCCCGCCGAACGGCGCGCGCCAGCAGTCTGGACGAACTGCTGTTCGCCATGATCGTTCTGGGTGACGACCGGCTGGTCGAAAAGACCGTGATCGCGGGCGCCTGACGGTCATTTCTGCCCGTGCGGGATTGACGAAACCGGCGCACGGCTGGCGCGGCCCGGGCTTGCCTACAATCATTGGCAACGCAGGAACCCCCTATGAGCATCAAAAGCGACAAATGGATCCGCCGCATGGCCGAGCAGACCGGCATGATCGAGCCGTTCGAGCCCGGCCAGATCCGCGAGCACGACGGCCACAAGATCATCAGCTACGGCACCAGCAGCTACGGCTACGACATCCGCTGCGCGCCCGAGTTCAAGGTCTTCACCAACATCCACAGCACCGTGGTGGACCCGAAGAACTTCGACGAAAAAAGCTTTGTCGATTTTCATGACGACGTCTGCATCATCCCGCCCAACAGCTTCGCGCTGGCCCGCACGCTGGAGTACTTCCGCATCCCGCGCAACGTGCTGACCATCTGCCTGGGCAAAAGCACCTATGCGCGCTGCGGCATCATCGTCAACGTCACGCCGTTCGAGCCCGAGTGGGAAGGCTACGTGACGCTGGAGTTCTCCAACACCACGCCGCTGCCGGCCAAGATCTACGCGGGCGAGGGCTGCGCCCAGGTGCTGTTCTTCGAGAGCGACGAGGTCTGCGAAACCAGCTACAGGGACCGCGGCGGCAAATACCAGGGCCAGCGCGGCGTGACCTTGCCGCGGGCCTGAAGCGGCCGGCTCCGGATGGCGGGCATGAAGACATCATGAGCATCACCCCTGTCATAGCAATCCACGGCGGTGCCGGCACCATCCTGCGCGCCAGCATGAACCCAACGCTCGAGGCCGACTATCGCCGCACCCTGCAGGACGTGCTGCGCGCGGGTGTGGCGCTGCTGGCCGGCGGCGCCAGTGCACTCGATGCCGTGACCGAGGCCGTGCGCCTGCTCGAGGAATGCCCGCTGTTCAATGCCGGCAAGGGCGCCGTCTACACCGACGCAGGCACCCACGAGATGGACGCCTGCGTGATGGACGGCGCGACGCTGGCCGCCGGCGCGGTCGCGGGCGTTACGCGGGTGCGCAACCCGGTGCGGGCGGCGCGCGCCGTGATGACGCACAGCGGCCATGTGCTGATGATCGGACCCGCCGCGCAGGAATTTGCGGCCCGCCACGGCGTGGAACTGGTCGCGCCCGACTGGTTCGCCACCCCCGAGCGGCACGCCCAGTGGCTGCGCGCGCGCCAGCAGGCGGGGGCCGGCAGCGGCGCCATGCTGCTCGACCACGACGCCGCCAGCCTGGCAGCGCAGGAGCGCGGCGAAGGGCCACCTCACGCAAGCTCGGCCCCCTCGGGGGGCAGTGCAGCACACGCGGTGGCAAGCGTGGGGGCCGGTGCGGCCGCGCCCCTGGACCCGGACAGCAAGTTAGGCACCGTCGGCGCGGTGGCGCTGGATGCGCAGGGCCACCTGGCCGCGGCCACCTCCACGGGCGGCGTGACCAACAAGCGCGTGGGCCGGGTCGGCGATTCACCCATCGTGGGCGCGGGCTGCTACGCCAACCATCTCGTGGCGGTGTCCACCACGGGCACGGGCGAGATGTTCATGCGCGCCGTGACGGCCCATGACGTCTGTGCGCTGGTGGAATACGCCGGCCTGTCGCTGCAGGCGGCAACGCAGCGCGTGATCATGGACAAGCTGCCGCGCATCGGGGGCCGCGGCGGCCTGATCGCGGTCGATGCGCAAGGCCAGGTCGCACTGCCGTTCAACACCGAGGGCATGTACCGTGGCTACGCCCGCGTCGGCGGCGAGCCGGTCTGCGCGATTTACGGAGCCGACGACGCCGATCCATTCACCACGAAGCAGGGGCCGTCGTGAGCGACCCCACCAGGGTTCCTGACGCTGGCGCGCAGCGCGTACTCGACGTACGGGACCTGAGCGTGCGCTTCGAGACCCGCGAGCGCAGCGTGGATGCGGTGCGTTCGCTGTCGTTTCAGGTCGACGCCGGCGAGACCCTGGCCATCGTGGGCGAATCGGGCTCGGGCAAGTCGGTCTCCTCGCTGGCGATCATGCGGCTGGTGGAGCACGGCGGCGGGCGCATCGTTGGCGGCGAGCTCAACTTCACGCGCCGCGGCGGCGCCGCGCTCGATCTGGCGCAGGCCAGCCAGGCCAGCATGCGGCAGATCCGCGGCGCCGAGATCGCGATGATCTTCCAGGAGCCGATGACCTCGCTGAATCCGGTGTTTCCGGTCGGCGAGCAGATCGCCGAGTCGATCCGCCTGCACCAGCGCGCCAGCCGTTCTGCCGCACGTGCCGAGGCCCTGCGCATGCTGGATCTGGTGCGCATCCCGGAGGCGCGCAACGTGCTGGACCGCTATCCGCACCAGCTCTCGGGCGGCATGCGCCAGCGCGTGATGATCGCCATGGCGCTGTCGTGCAAGCCCTCGCTCCTGATCGCGGACGAGCCGACCACGGCGCTGGATGTGACCATCCAGGCGCAGATCCTGAGCCTGATCCGCGCCCTGCAGGACGAGATGCACATGGGCGTGATCTTCATCACGCACGACATGGGCGTGGTGGCCGAGGTGGCCGACCGCGTGCTGGTGATGTACCAGGGCGAAAAAGTGGAGGAGGGCGACTGCCAGCCGCTGTTCGCCGCCCCGCAGCATCCCTACACCCGCGCCCTGCTGGCGGCCGTGCCCCGCCTCGGTGCCATGCAGGGCCTGGAGCGGCCGGCCCGTTTTCCCTTGCTGGCCGTGGCGGGTGCCGGCGGCGCCCCGTCGCCACCCGTCTCCGAACCGGACTCGGTGCGCATGGATCAGGCCCCGGTGCTGCGCGTGCACAAGCTGTCCACGCGCTTTTCCCTGCGCAGCGGCGTGCTGGGCCGCGTCACGCGGCGCGTGCATGCGGTCGAGCAGGTCAGTTTCGATCTGTATGCGGGCGAGACGCTGGCGCTGGTGGGCGAGTCGGGCTGCGGCAAGTCGACCACCGGGCGCTCGCTCTCGCGGCTGGTGGACATCAGCAGCGGCTCGGTCGAGGTGGCCGGGCGCGACATTGCGCCTTTGAGGGGCAGCGCCCTGCAAAGCCTGCGGCGCGATATCCAGTTCGTGTTCCAGGACCCGTTCGCCTCGCTCGATCCGCGCCTGACGGTCGGCTTCTCGATCATGGAGCCGCTGCTGATCCATGGCGTGGCGCGCGGCAAACCCGCCGAAGAACGAGTCAACGGGCTGCTGGAGCGCGTGGGCCTGCCGGCCGAGGTCGCGCAGCGCTACCCGCACGAGTTCTCGGGTGGCCAGCGCCAGCGCATCGCGATTGCGCGCGCGCTGGCGCTGAATCCCAAGATCGTCATTGCCGACGAGTCGGTGTCGGCGCTCGATGTCTCGATCCGCGCGCAAATCGTCAACCTGCTGCTGGACCTGCAGCGCGAGTTCGGCATCGCCTTCCTGTTCATCTCGCACGACATGGCGGTGGTCGAGCGCGTCAGCCACCGCGTCGCCGTGATGTACCTGGGGCAGATCGTCGAGATCGGCCCGCGCCGCGCCATCTTCGAGAACCCGCAGCACGCCTACACGCGGCGCCTGATGGCGGCCGTGCCGGTGGCCGATCCGGCACGCCGGCGCGGCCGCAGCGCGCTGCTGTCCGAAGAAATAGCGAGCCCGATCCGCGCGCTGGGCGATGAGCCCGTGGTCGCCCCGCTGGTGCAGGTCGGCTCGGGCCACTTCGTCGCGCGGCATGCCGTGGGCGGCCTTTACTGAAACCGTGAAACCCTTGTTGCAACCCCATCGCGTCTGCGATTATTTTGGAGAACGACCCATGAAACCAAGACTCAATCCTCCCCGCAAGACCCGCCCGTTGCTGGCCTGGGGCGCGGTGGCGCTGGCTGTGCAGTTTGCGGCGCCGGCCTACGCCGCCAAGGACGTGGTGATCGCGGTGCAGTCCAACTTCACCACCACCGACCCCTACGACGCCAACGACACGCTGTCCCAGGCCGTCGCCAAGTCGTTCTACCAGGGCCTGTTCGGTTTTGACAAGGACATGAAGCTGGTCAACGTGCTGGCCGAGAGCTACCAGGCCGCCAAGGACGGCCTGAGCTACACCATCAAGCTGCGCAAAGGCGTGAAGTTCCAGGATGGCACCGACTTCAATGCCGAAGCGGTGAAGGTCAACTTCGACCGTGTCACCAATCCCGAGAACAAGCTCAAGCGCTACAGCCTGTACAAGAACATCGCCAGGACCGAGGTGCTCGATCCGTACACGGTGCGCATCACGCTGGCCGAGCCGTTTTCCGCCTTCATCAACACGCTGGCCCACCCCTCGGCCGTGATGATCTCTCCCGCCGCGCTGAAAAAGTACGGCAGCAAGGGCATTGCGCTGGCGCCCGTGGGCACCGGCCCGTTCAAGTTCGTCGAGTGGAAGCAGACCGACTACATGAAGGTCGAAAAGTTCGACGGCTACTGGAAGAAGGGCTATCCCAAGGTCGACACCATCACCTGGAAGCCGGTGGTCGACAACAACACCCGCAGCGCCATGATGCAGACCGGCGAGGCAGCCTTTGCCTTTCCGCTGCCGTATGAGCAGGCCGATCTGCTCAAGGGCAAGTCCACGGTCGAGGTGGTTGCCGCGCCCTCGATCATCCAGCGCTACATTTCGATGAACACGCAGCAAAAGCCGTTCGACAATGTGAAGGTGCGCCAGGCCATCAACTACGCCATCAACAAGCAGGCGCTGGTCAAGGTGGCCTTTTCGGGCTACGCCATTCCGGCCGAGGGCGTGGTGCCCAAGGGAGTCGAGTACGCGGTCAAGCTGGGCCCCTGGCCTTACGACCCCGCCAAGGCGCGCGAACTGCTCAAGGAAGCGGGCTATCCCAACGGTTTCGAGACCACCCTGTGGTCGGCCTACAACTACACCACGGCGCAGAAGGTGATCCAGTTCGTGCAGCAGCAACTGGCGCAGGTCGGCATCAAGGCCCAGGTGCTGGCGCTGGAGGCGGGCCAGCGCGTGGAGCGCGTGGAAAGTGCGCAGGACCCGGCCACGGCACCGGTGCGCATGTACTACGTCGGCTGGTCGTCCTCGACGGGCGAGGCCGACTGGGCCCTGCGTCCGCTGCTGGCGTCCGAGTCGTTCCCGCCGAAGATGTTCAACACGGCCTACTACAAGAACCCCACGGTCGATGCCGATCTTGCCAAGGCGCTGGCCATCACCGACGTGACCGAGAAGGCCAGGCTCTACAAGGACGCGCAGGAACACATCTGGAACGATGCGCCCTGGGCCTTTCTGGCGACCGAGCAACTGCTGTCGGCCCACAACAAGAACCTGACCGGCGTCTACGTGATGCCCGACGGCTCGTTCAACTTCGATGAGATCGACCTGAAGAAGTAATTTCATCTTCATGTCAAAAATAAGAGCTTGTCATTCCCGCGAAGGCGGGAATCCAGAACGTCAGCCCGGGGTGGGGACAACAGTGGATTCCCGCCTTCGCGGGAATGACATCACGGGTCAGGCAATGACATCGCAGATCAGGGAATGACACTGCGGACCATCGGCTCCAATGCTCAACTACATCGTCAAACGCCTGCTGGGATTGATCCCGACGCTGTTGATCGTCGCGGTGCTGGTGTTCCTGTTCGTGCACCTGCTGCCCGGCGACCCCGCGCGGTTGGCCGCCGGCCCCGAGGCGGACCAGCAGACCGTTGAGCTGGTGCGCGCCGACCTGGGGCTGGACAAACCGCTGTACCAGCAGTTCGTCCGGTTCTTCGTGAATGCGGCGCAGGCCGACTTCGGCCGCTCGCTGCGCAGCAAGCGCCCGGTCTCGACCGAGATCGCCGAGCGCTTTCTGCCCACGCTGTGGCTCACGCTGGCCGCGATGGTCTGGTCGGTGCTGCTCGGCATGGTGATCGGCATCGTCTCGGCGGTCTGGCGCAACGAATGGCCGGACCGGCTGGGCATGACCCTGGCGGTCTCGGGCATCTCGTTCCCCGCGTTCGCACTGGGCATGGTGCTGATGGAAGTCTTCTCGGTGCAGCTCGGCTGGCTGCCGACCGTGGGCGCCGACAGCTGGCGCCACTACATCCTGCCCTCGATCACGCTGGGTGCTGGCGTGGCCGCGGTGATGGCGCGCTTCACGCGCTCCTCGTTCATCGACATCCTCAAGGAAGACTACGTGCGCACGGCGCGCGCCAAGGGTCTGCGCGAAACCGTGGTCGTCGTCAAGCACTGCCTGCGCAATGCGTTGATTCCGGTCGTCACCATGATGGGCCTGCAGTTCGGCTTTCTGCTCGGCGGCTCGATCGTGGTGGAGGTGGTCTTCAACTGGCCCGGCATGGGGCGCCTCCTGATCGATGCGGTGGAGATGCGCGACTACCCGGTGATCCAGGCCGAGGTGCTGCTGTTCTCGCTCGAATTCATCCTGATCAACCTGGTGGTGGACGTGCTGTATGCCGTCATCAACCCCACCATTCGCTACAACAAGTGAGGCTGCCGTGAACACGTCCGTCGCTTCACCTGCCGAGGCAACGCCTTTGCCCGGTCAGGGCATCCGCACGCCCTGGAGCGAGTTCTGGCGCAAGTTCAAGGACCAGCATGTGGCGCTGGCTGCCGGTGTCTTTGTGTTGCTGTTGGTGCTGCTGGCGCTGGCCGCACCCTTTATCGTGCCCTACGATGCCGAGAATTACTTCGACTACGACGCGCTGAACGCGGCGCCCTCGTGGGTTCACTGGTTCGGCGTGGATTCGCTGGGGCGCGACATTTTCAGCCGCATCCTGATGGGCACGCGCATCTCGCTGGCGGCCGGCTTCATCTCGGTGGCGGTCGGCGCGCTCGTTGGCACCACACTGGGTCTGCTCGCCGGCTACTACGAGGGTTGGTGGGACCGCATCGTGATGCGCATCTCCGACGTGCTGTTTGCGTTCCCGGGCATCCTGCTGGCGATCGGCATTGTCGCGATTCTGGGCAGCGGCATGGTCAACGTGATCTTTGCCGTGGCGGTGTTCAGCATTCCCGCCTTCGCGCGGCTGGTGCGCGGCAACACGTTGTCGCTCAAGCATCAGACCTACATCGAGGCGGTACGCTCGCTCGGCGCTTCCGACTGGACCCTGATTACGCGCCACATTTTTCCGGGCACGATCTCGTCGGTGGTGGTGTACTTCACCATGCGCATCGGGACCTCCATCATCACGGCGGCCAGCTTGTCCTTTCTCGGGCTGGGTGCTCAGCCGCCGTCGCCCGAATGGGGCGCGATGCTGAATGCGGCGCGCGCCGACATGATGACCTCGCCGCACATTGCGATCTTCCCGAGCCTGGCCATCTTCCTGACCGTGCTGGCCTTCAACCTGCTGGGTGACGGCCTGCGCGATGCGCTCGACCCCAAGATCGACCCGAGATGATGCCGTCATGAAAATCCTGATCTCCGTCGATATCGAAGGCGTGGCCGGCGTCTTTCACCCCGAGCAGACCCGCCCAAGCAACCCCGAGTACGAGCGCGCGCGTCGGCTCATGACGGCCGAGGCGAATGCCGCGATCCGCGGTGCCTTCGTCGGCGGAGCGTCCGATGTGCTGGTGAACGACTCGCATGGCGGCTTTCGCAACCTGCTGCCCGACGAGCTGGACCCCCGCGCCCGGGCGGTACTGGGCAAGCCGCGCGTGCTCGGCATGATGGCCGGCGTGGAGCAGGGCTGCCAGGGCGTGTTCATGATCGGCTACCACGCGCGCTCGCAAAGCCGTGGCATCCTGGCCCACACCATCAACAGCTTCGCCTTTGCGCGCGTTTGGTTCAACGCGCAGGAACTGGGCGAGGCCGGCCTCTATGGCGCGTTGGCGGCCGAGTTCGGTGTGCCGGTGCTGCTGGCCAGCGGCGACGACGTGTTCGCCGCCGAGACCCGCGCGTTGCTGCCGCAGGCGCGCTTCGTGGTGACCAAAGCGGCGCAGGGTCACACCAGCGGCATCTCGCTGTCTCCGCACAACAGCTGCGGCGCCATCGAGGCGGCGGCACGCGAAGTCATGCACGCGTGTGGCGCTGCACCGCCCGCTGCTCCGGTACCGATGGCGCTGCCGGTCCAGTGCCGCCTGCAGGCCCAGACCAGCGCGCTGGCCGACCTGTTCGCCGTTCTGCCTGGTCTTGAGCGCACCGATGCGGTAACAGTCAGCTTCACCGGCGCCACGGTGCAGGACGCCGTGCGTACCCTGAACAGCCTGTCGGCCATGTCGGCGCTGCTGCGTTAGTGGGGCGCCGGCGATCGCGCCATGCGGTGTTGTCTTACACGCGGTTACGGCATGCGCCGTCATGGCGCGCAAAAGACTGCTCTAACATTCACGCATGAGTACACAACAAGAGCAAGAGGCAACGTCCACGCGGCGCCGGCCGGCCGTCTTCAACGCCGTGCAGCCGCGCCAGCTGCTGTTTCTCGGTGTTGCGCTCGTCATCATTGCATTGCAGCTGCTGGCCATGGATTGGTTGGTCACGGCTCAGGTCGACCGCGGCGAGGCGCGCGAGTCGCGGCACCTGGCGCAGAAGGCCGAGAAGTTGCAGCGTGCGGAGGCCGGCACGGCCACTGCCAGCGTCTCGTCCGACGGGGCGCAGACGCCGCAAAGCGTCAGCACGGTGTCTTACTCGCCCGAACGCTGACGCGCGGCGAGCCGCGCAGCGGCCAGATCCCAGCCCGCCCAGCCGCAGCTCTTGAATAGCACCGGACCGCGTGTGGCGCCTGGTTTGTCCGGTGCGCGCTGCAGCACGCCGCGCAGCGTCGCGAACGCCGCCACGTCCAAACCAGCCTGCAGCAAGTCGCCCGCTTCATGCGCGGCATCTGCCGTGTCCACCACGATCGTGCCCTGCGCCGCAAAGTGGCGGCACAGTGCAGCGTCCAGCTCCGCCATGGCCGGCGTGAAGGCGCCCACCGCTGCTACAAAAGCATCATCGCGCGGGAGCGCATGCAACACCACGACGCTGGCTGGCGTGCAGGTCACGACCAGCGGGCAGTCGGTGAGTGCCGCGTTCGGGTCGGGCGTGACACTGGCGTTCAGCCCCAGCGCCGTCGCATGGCTGGCCAGTGCGTGCGCGCTGGCGGCACTGCGTGAAGCAATCACGAACTCTTTTACGCCCAGCCCCACGGCGAACGCCTCCAGGTGCGCGCGGCCCTGCACGCCCGCCCCCACGATCAGCAGCGGGCCGTGCGGGTTGGGCGCCAGCCGCTGCGCCGCCAGCAGCGATACCGCCGCGGTGCGCCGCGCCGTCACGGTCGGGCCATCGAGCAGCAGGCGGCGCTCGCCGCTGGCCACGTCGAACACCACCACATCGCCCTGGATCGTGGCGCGGGCCGTGCCCGCATTGGCCGGCGTGAAGGTGATCAGCTTGGTGATGGCCAGCCGGCTGTCCAGCGCCGGCATCACAAACAGGCTGCCGCCGCCGGGCAGGGCCTGCACCAGACGGGCCGGCACCTGCACGGTGTCATCCAGCAGCAGGCGGTGCAGCTCCCGGGCCAGCTCGGGGTAGGGCAGCCGCGGAGCGGTTTGCGCGGCGTCCAGCACGCGTGCATCGGTGGGCTCAGGGCGGCTCATCAGCTCACCGCGCCCGCGCCCTGCACGATGTCGTGCTGCGTCGTCAGCGCGCAGCGCACTGCCAGCCGCAGGCCGCGCGCCATGTCGTCCAGCGTCATGGAGGGCGCGCCCTGCTCGGGCAGGTACGGCACATGAATGAAGCCGCCGCGCGTACGCCTGAAGCCGCGCTGCGTGGCCAGCAGGTGCATCAAGCCGTAGAACACATGGTTGCAGACAAAGGTGCCCGCGGTTTGCGACACCTCCACCGCCACGCCCGCCTGCTGCAGCGCCGCCAGCATGGCCTTGATCGGCAGGGTAGTGAAGTACGCGGCCGGCCCGCTCGCGATGACCGGCGTATCTATGGGTTGCGCCGCGGCATTGTCGGCAATGCGCGCATCGTTGACGTTGATGGCCACGCGCTCCAGCGACAGCGCGTGGCGCCCGCCGGCCTGGCCCAAGCAGATCACGAGCGCGGGCCTGTGCTGTTTGAGCAGACCACGCAGCACGTGCAGCGACTCATCGAACACGGTTGGCAACTGGGCCGCGACCACGCGGTGCCCGGCTATCCGGCGTCCGTGCAGTGCCTGCACAGCCAGCCAGCTCGGGTTCAGGTGCTCGCCGCCGAAGGCGTCGAACCCAGTCAGCAGCACGGTGGGGGGCGGGCGTTGAACGGTTACCATGCTGGCACTGTAGCGCAGGATCGCTGCGTATCACATTACAGGAGCCGGATATGAAGTGGGAAGGCAACCGCGAATCGGACAACGTGGAAGACCGCCGGGATGACGGTGGTGGTGGCGGTGGTTTTCTGGGCGGCGGTCTGGGCGGGCGGCACATCGGCATTGGCTCGATTGTGATCGCGCTGGTCGCGTCGTATTTCTTCGGCATCAGCCCAATGACGGTGCTGAGCCTGCTCAGTGGCGGCGGCGCTCCCGTGACGCAAACCCAGCAGGCGCCAGCGCACGCGCCGCCGGCCGACGACCGCATGGCGAAGTTCGTCTCCACCGTGCTGGCCGACACCGAAGACGTCTGGACCGACATATTTTCCAAGGCCGGGGGCACCTACACCGATCCCAAGCTTGTGCTGTTTCGTGGCGCGACGCCCACCGCCTGCGGCCAGGGCGAATCCGCCATGGGCCCGTTTTACTGTCCCGTGGACCGCAAGGTGTATATCGACCTGGACTTCTATCAGACCCTGAAGAACCAGCTCGGCGCGCCCGGCGAATTTGCGCAGGCCTATGTGATCGCGCACGAGGTCGGCCACCACGTGCAGAACCTGCTGGGTATCAGCGCCAAGGTGGAACAGATGCGCAGCCACGCGAGCCAGGCCCAGTCGAATGCGCTGAGCGTGCGACTGGAGCTGCAGGCCGACTGCTTTGCCGGCGTCTGGGTCAACCACGCGCAGACGTCGCGCCAGATCCTGGAAAACGGCGACATCGAGTCAGCCATGAACGCCGCGGCCAAGATTGGCGACGATGCCCTGCAAAAGGCCGCCACCGGCCACGTGGTACCCGAAACCTTCACCCACGGCACCAGCGCCCAGCGCACGCACTGGTTCAATGCCGGACTGCAAAGCGGCAGCGTGAAAGACTGCGATACGTTCGGCGCGCGCAGCCTGTAACGGGCGGCGTCGGCGGGGAATCGGCTCTTTTTATCGTTAAATGCGATAATAGAAGGCTAAATGACCCATTCTTTTTCAAATCTATCGCTGGCTGAACCGCTGGCACGCGCCGTAGCCGAACTGGGCTACGAGTCAATGACCCCCATTCAGGAACAGGCCATTCCGGTCGTTCTGCAAGGCAAAGACGTGATGGGGGCGGCCCAGACCGGCACCGGCAAGACGGCCGCTTTTGCCTTGCCGCTGCTGCAACGCATGCTCAAGCACGAAAACAGCTCGACATCGCCGGCGCGCCACCCGGTGCGTGCGCTGGTGCTGTTGCCCACGCGCGAGCTGGCCGACCAGGTGGCGCAGGCCATCAAGGTCTATGCCAAATACACCAACCTGCGCGCTACCGTGGTGTTCGGCGGCATGGACATGAAGCCGCAGACGCTGGAGCTCAAAAAGGGCGTCGAGGTATTGGTGGCCACGCCGGGCCGTCTGCTGGACCATATTGAAGCCAAGAACACGGTGCTGAACCAGGTCGAATACGTGGTGCTCGACGAGGCCGACCGCATGCTCGACATCGGTTTCCTGCCCGACCTGCAACGCATCCTCTCGTACCTGCCCAAGCAGCGCATTACGCTGCTGTTCTCGGCCACCTTCTCGCCCGAAATCAAGCGCCTGGCCAACAGCTACCTGCAGGACCCGGTGACGATCGAGGTGGCGCGCTCTAATGCCACCGCCTCTACCGTCGAGCAGCATTTCTACAGCGTGAACCCCGACGACAAGCGCCGTGCGCTGCATCAGGTGCTGCGCCAGCGCGGCATCAAGCAGGCCTTTGTGTTTGTGAACAGCAAGCTGGGCTGTGCCCGGCTGGCGCGATCGCTGGAGCGCGAGGGCCTGAAGACCACGGCCTTGCACGGCGACAAGAGCCAGGACGAGCGACTCAAGGCGCTCGAAGCCTTCAAAAGCGGCGAGGTTGATCTGCTGGTGTGCACCGACGTGGCCGCGCGCGGCCTTGATATCAAGGACGTACCTGCGGTGTTCAATTTCGACGTGCCGTTCAACGCCGAAGACTACGTGCACCGCATCGGCCGTACCGGCCGTGCCGGCGCCTCGGGCCTGGCCGTGAGCTTTGCCGGTGGCGGCAACGATGCGCGGCTGGTGGCCGACATCGAAAAGCTGATCAAGACCAAGATCGAGCTTGAACCCATCGAGTTCGAAGAAGATACCTCCCGAATTCGGGACCAGGGCCGGGTCAACGACGGCCGGCGCGCCTGGCGCGAAGCGGGTGAAACCGGCGACCCGCGCGACGCGCTCGATGCGGCACCCGTTCGCGCGCCGCGCCCGCAGCGCACCAGCCATGCACCACGCGACCCGTTCTTCGACCAGCCCTACCAGGCTCCCGCCAACGACGCGGCGCCCGCTTGGGAAGCGGCCGCCCGCCCGCCCGGCGCGCGCAGCATCTCGGCCAACATCAAGCCCAAACGCAAAGTCGCGGCGCTGTTCAAGTCGCAGTGAGAGGGCGGGCGGTGTGGGCCCACCCCGCCACCTTCACCCCGGCATCTGCGCCTGCTCGCACTTGACCTGAATCAGCTCGCCCCCAATGGGCCCGCCGAGCGCGGCGCCCGTGGTGTCCAGCCAAAGCGCGCTCAGACAACCGCCCCACACGCAACCCGTGTCCAGCGCCAGCACATCGCGCCGCGCCAGCGCGCCCAGCGTGGACCAATGGCCGAAAGCAACCGTTACATCGGCCGTCTGCCGGCCCGGCACATCGAACCAGGGCAGGTAGCCCGCGGGCGCGGCTCCGGCGCCTTCCTTGGTGGCGAACTCCATGACGCCCCCGGGCGTGCAAAAGCGCAGGCGCGTGAGCACATTGACGATCACGCGCAGCCGGGCTGCGCCAGTGAGTGCATCGCTCCATTGCGCGGGCTCGTTGCCATACATCTGCGGCAAAAACTCGCCCAGCGCATCACCGCGTAGCACGGCTTCCACCTCAGCCGCCAACGCTATTGTTTTGGTAGCTGTCCACGCAGGCAGGACGCCGGCATGGGCCATTAAAAGGGGGTGGCCCGCTATCGTTTCCAGCATCGCCAGGCGCTGCTGGCGCAGCCAGTCGAGCAGGCCCGGACGATCGGGCGCGTCCAGCACGCCGCCCAGCGTGTCGTTGCGGTGCGGCTTGCGCACACCATGGGCGATGGCCAGCAGGTGCAGGTCGTGGTTGCCTAGCAGGCAGCGCGCCGCATCGCCATAACGCATCATGCGGCGCAGCACGCCCACCGAGTCCGGGCCGCGGTTGACTAGGTCGCCCAGTTGGTACAGGGTGTCGCGGCTCGGCGAGAAATCAATTTTGTTCAGCAGCCGCTGCAGCGCACGGTCGCAGCCCTGCACGTCGCCAATCAAGTAAAGTGCCATGGTGTTGATTTTCTCCCCTGATTCATGGATTTTTTGCTAATCGCGCTGTTGACCCTGCTCAACGGCGTGTTTGCCATGTCCGAGTTGGCGCTGGCGTCCAGCCGCAAGGCACGGCTCGGTGTCATGGCCGAGGGCGGCGACAAGGGTGCGCAGGCCGCGCTGAATCTGCTGGACAACCCGACGCAGTTTCTCTCATCGGTACAGGTCGGCATCACCTCGATCGGCATGCTCAACGGCATTATTGGCGAGGCGGCATTCAGCTCGGGCGTCTCGGTATGGATCCAGACTTTTGGCGTCTCCGTGCGAGTCGCCGACATCAGCGCCACGGCCCTGGTGGTCGCCATCATCACCTACGTCACCATCGTGTTCGGCGAGCTGGTGCCCAAGCGCATCGGCCAGCTCTATCCCGAAGCGGTGGCGCGCTGGGTCTCGCGCCCCATGACGTGGGTGGCCTCGGCGGCCAAGCCGTTTGTGCGGCTGCTGTCCGTCAGCACGCAAACCGTTCTCAAGCTGCTGCGCGTGGACAACGCCGCGGCCCGGGCCGTAACCGAGGAAGAAATCGCGGCCAGCCTGGAGGAAGGCCTGGATGCCGGCGTGATCGAGGAGCACGAGCACCAGATGGTGCAAAACGTGTTCCGCCTGGACGACCGGCCGCTGACTTCGCTGATGGTGCCGCGCACCGATGTGGAGTGGCTCGATGCTACAAATACCGTAGTGCAAAGTCTAAGACTGGTGGGGGCTGGAGGCGAAAAAGGCTCACATTCCTGGTATCCGGTGTGCCGCGGTTCACTAGACCATGTGGTGGGCGTCATCAGTGTGGGTCGGCTGCTCGAACTCGGCCCCGACGCGCCAGGCACCATTGAATCGCATGCCCAGCCGGCTGCCTTTCTGCCCGAAACCCTGAGCGGCATGGAGCTGCTGGAGCAATTTCGCGCCAAGTCGGGCCGCATGATTTTTGTGGTGGACGAATACGGTGTGGTGCAGGGCTTGATGACCCCGCGCGACCTGCTCGAGGCCATCACCGGCGAGTTGCAGCCCGGGGCCCAAGCCGATGCCTGGGCGCTACTGCGCGAAGACGGCTCCTGGCTGCTCGATGGCCTGATGCCGGTCGGCGAGCTCAAAATCCGGCTCGACATCCGCGAACTGCCTGAAGAAGACCGCGGCCGCTACAACACTGTTGCCGGCCTGCTGATGTCGGTCTCGGGCCGGTTGCCCGAGACTGGCGAGCGCATCGAATGCGCCGGCTGGGTGTTTGAAGTGCTGGACCTGGATGGCAAGCGGATTGACAAAGTGCTGGCCACCGAAATAGGCACTCTCACTGAAAGTTAATCGAAAATCCCCGCCAGTTATCAAATAATCTTGACTTGGTTTTAAAAAACAATATCCATTTCGCAGTGCTTTCAGATATTATTCTGACTTCATTAATTCTGAAATGCATTCAAGGTATCGATTATGTCCACCTATAAAGAACTCCTGAAACAGCGCGAAGTCCTGGAACAGCAAATCAAGGATGCCCGCCAACATGAAATTGCCCAGGCCGTGGCGCAAGTGCGTGGCCTGGTTGCCGAATTCGGCCTGACCGCGCAGGATGTCTTCCCCTCGGGCAAGGCGCGCACCAGTACTGTGCACGCCAAAGTGGCTGCTAAATACCGCAACCCCACTACCGGCGCCACCTGGACCGGTCGCGGCAAGCCGCCCAAGTGGATTCAGGGTCAGGATCGAGCCAAATTTGTGATCATTTAACGTCATAATTTGGTGCTAAACAGTCGACTAACTGCCAAATAATTCGCATAAAGCCTGGAAAAAGGCCCATGGACGTGTCCATGGGCCTTTTTTTCGTGCTGAAACGGAACGTTACCTAAAGTATGACTGATAAGATATAAGTACTCGTTTACACCAACGTGGTGACCATGGGTCAAAAAGTGCTTACGACTATGGCGACGAGCATGGGACAGATCGGTTACTGCGTTTCGAGAAATCATGAGACACACGCGAAAGACACCATGTCTTCCACGGTAAGTTGATGGTCAATATGAACGTTGCCGATCGTATTTTCAGTAATAAATCGCAAGGGAGGAATTCGATGAAATTAACGATTATGGGTTCGATTCTGGCTGCTGCTGCGGCACTAATGATCGCCGGATGCGGCGGAAGCAGCTCCACCGCGCCAAGTCAAAATGCTGCGCCGATCGCCAATGCGGGTAATGCCCAGTCGGTGGTGGCTGGCGCCACGGTCGCCCTGAGCGCGAGCGGCAGCTCGGATCCCAACGGCGACCCCCTCACGTATTCGTGGGCATTGAGCAACGTGCCCGCTGGCAGCGCGGCGACTTTGACCGGCCTCACGTCAGCCAGCCCTGCCTTTGTCGCAGACGTGGTGGGCACCTATGTGGCCACCCTCATCGTGAACGATGGCAAGATGAACAGCGCGCCCGTCACGGTGACCATTACGGCAGGCACAGTTGTGGGGTTCGATTCGCTTACGCCCCTTCCGCCCAACATGCCGAGCATCAGCATTCAGGCCAGCTACACCCCCGCGCCCCTCGTTAGCTTGGGCGATACCATCACCTTGAAGCCCGGTTCTCCGCACACGCTGAACAACATCAGCGTCGCGATGAGCAGTTGGGCCTGCCAGACCGGCGGCTGGAGCACGAACGATTGCGTTTCGCCTCCGGGCTCTGTATTCAGCGTCCCCATCACGCTCAAGGTCTACGACAGCAACGGCAACCTGCTTGCAACTCAGACTCCGACCTTCAGCATCCCGTATCGGCCATCCGCTGACCCGGCATGTACGGGCGCGAACGCCGGCAAATGGCAAGCCTCGAACGGCACTTGCTACAACGGATTTGCCTCTGAGGTCACCTTCGACCTTGCTTCGCTAAAGGTGACGCTGCCCGGCGACGCCTTTTCGTATGTTGTGTCATACAACACAGACACCCATGGTGCCACGCCGACCGGTGTGGCAGGCCCTGTCGACTCTCTCAATATCGGTGTTTACGCACTGCCTGCAACCCCTTCCATCGGCAGTGAGACCAATCCAGGCTACCTTCTCTGGAACGAGGTACCTGTGAACGAGGGCTACGGGATCATGGCGCAAGTCCAATTGACCGCGCCCTGATGGCTCGTCGTTCAAGAGCGGGGGGCTTGCGTTCGCTTCACAGGAACACGTAAGCCAGGTGCCCTTGATCAGGAGAATTTCTTGCACGAAGAAAAAGCGCTCGGTGGGCGCTTTTTTCATGCCCGGATCTCCGGTACCCAAATTGCGTGAACCCGGATGAGAGTACGTCAAAAATGTGGCTTATGCCTTTATCGGGGCTTGGTATTTTGCTATTAATTTCGTAGTCCACCGGTTACCATTCCCGGGCCTTGAACAGTCATTCCCGGCTTGACCCGGAATCTGCCCTGATGCTCCGCGGCGCTGGATTTCACCCCATGTTTCTTGCTTCCAAACTCCTGTCTTTTGCGACCCAGCCGCTGGCTTGGGTCGCGCTGCTGTTCGCCGTGGCCCTGCTGTGCATGTCGCGCAAACGCGCACTCGGCTTGGGGCTGGGCTGGACGGCGCTGGCGCTGCTGGTGTTGCTTGGCTGGCGGCCGATCCCGGACGCCTTGCTGCGCCAGCTGGAGGTGCAATATCCGCCGCCGGCTTGGACCACCATGCCCGAGGCCCCTGAGTGGCAACACTACACTGGCATCGTCGTGTTGGGCGGCGCGCTGGAGCCGGCATGGGTGCGCGCGGGCAATGGCCAGGTGGCGCTCAACGAAGGGGCCGAGCGGATGACGGTGCCGGTGGTGCTGATGCGCCAGCATCCGCAGTTGCGCTTGCTATTCACGGGCGGGGAGGGCGATTGGCACACTACGGGCGAGCCTGAGGCGGTGCAGGCCAGCGAGTTTTTTGAAAGCTTAGGTGTGCCCGCTCAACGCATGCAGTTCGAGTCCGCCGCTCGCACCACCTATGAAAACGCCGTGCTGAGCGCAGTCCTGCCGGGCGTAGACAAGACCCGGCCCTGGCTGCTGGTCACGTCTGCCTGGCACATGCCGCGTGCGCTGGCCACCTTCCGCGCCGCAGGCTGGAACGTGACACCCTACCCGGTGGACTACCGCACAGGCACCCACACGCCGTGGACCGAATATTCCATGGCCAAGAGTCTGTGGCGCTGGCAATTGGCGCTGCATGAGTGGGCGGGATTGCTGGCCTATCGGGCGGTGGGGCGGGCTTAACCCGCCGCGGTCTTGCCAATCTCGGGCCAGCGGTGGTGCAGAAACACCCACGCCACCAGTCCCACGCACATCATCAAGAGCGACGCCGTCGCCAGCGCCACGGTGGAGTGCATCACGAGCGGCGCGATCACACCGGCCACGACGCCGTTGGCGGTCGAGGCGATGAACGCCTGCAGGGACGATGCCATGCCGCGCCGCTCGGGGTACAGGTCCAGCACCAGCAGGGTTACCACCGGCACCATCAGGGCCCAGCCGAGGGAAAACACCACGATCGGCGCGATGGCCCAGGACGCATTCGCCTTGAACAGCAGGTTGGCCACCAGGTTGAGCACCCCGATGGCCAGCATGATCACGAAACCGTGGCGGATCTGGCGCTTGGGCGCGATCTTGCCGGCGAGTCGCCCACTGAGCCAGGCGCCGGCCATGATGCCGGCAATATTCGGCAGGAAGAACCAGTAGAACTCGGTCGGAGCCAGCGACAGATGCGTGCCCAGGAAGACCGGCGCCGCCAGCACGTACAGGAACATGCCGTTGAACGGTACGCCGCTGGCCAGTGACAGCAACAAGAAACTGGGGCTGCTGCCGAGCTGCCAGTACCCGCGCAGCAGATGCCTGACGTTGAACGGCTGGCGCTGGCTGACGTGCAGCGTCTCCGGCAGCAACTTGAAGTTGGCAATCCACAGGATGATGCCGACCGCGACCAGGAACCAGAAGATGCTGTGCCAGCCGGCGTTGACAAACAGCCACCCGCCCAGGATCGGCGCGATCGCCGGTGCCACGCCAAAGTAGATGGTGACCTGGCTCATCACCTGCTGGGCCCGCGCAGGCGGGAACATGTCACGAATCACGGCGCGCGAAACGACAATGCCAGAGCCGGTGGACAGGCCCTGCACGGCCCGGAAAAAGACCAGGTGGCCGATATTTTGCGACAGCGCACAACCGACCGATGCAACGGTGAACACCACCAGACCCCACAACACCACAGGCCGGCGCCCGAAGCTGTCGGCTAGTGCGCCGTGGAACAGGTTCATGAAGGCGTAGCCGAACAGGTAGGCCGACAGCGTCTGCTGCATTTCGACCGGCGTGGCGCCCAGGGACTGCCCGATTCCCGCAAACGCGGGGATGTAGGTGTCGATCGAAAACGGGCCCAGCATGCCCAGTATCGCCAACAGGGCTGCCAGCGCCCAGTGCGGGGCGCGCCAGAGTTGCTTGGCGTCAGGATTCATGAAGGATTTTTTTCTGCAGGATGGCGGGGTGCCAGTCGATTATGAAGGAGTTAACGCCCGTGCCGCGGAGCCGCAGTAGTGTGCCCAAAGGGCCGCTTCTTACACGGGGGACTGGTGCAGTGCAAAATATCAGGCTGTCTGTATCGTTTCACCGAGGAATTTCATGACTTATCCCAATACGCAGCTCTTTATCGACGGTCAATGGCAGGACGCAGCCGACGGCCGCACTCTGGCGGTCTTCAACCCCGCCACGGGCCGCGAGATCGGCCGCGTCGCGCACGCTGGCATCGCAGATCTGGACCGCGCGCTGGTGGCCGCGCAAAAGGGTTTCGAGAAATGGCGCGACGTGCCCGCCGCCGAGCGCGCGAAAATCATGCGCAAGGCCGCCGCGCTGATGCGTGAGCGTGCCGGCGAGATCGCGGGCGTGCTGACCCAGGAACAGGGCAAACCGCTGATTGAGGCCAAGGGCGAAGCCATGGCCGCCGCCGACATCATCGAATGGTTTGCCGACGAGGGCCAGCGCGTGTACGGGCGCATCGTGCCTTCGCGCTACAACATTGCGCACCGCCAGATGGTGCTGAAGGACCCGGTCGGCGTGGTGGCGGCTTTTACGCCCTGGAACTTCCCCATCAACCAGGTGGTGCGCAAGATGGCTGCCGCGCTCGCCACTGGCTGCGCCATGATCGTCAAGGCGCCGGAGGAAACCCCGGCCGCGCCGGCCGCGCTGATTCGCGCGTTCGCCGATGCGGGCCTGCCGGTTGGCGTGCTGGGCCTGGTGTATGGCTCGCCCGCCGAGATTTCGAACTACCTGATCCCGCACCCCATCGTGCGCAAGATCACCTTCACCGGTTCAACGCCCGTGGGCAAGCAGCTGGCCGCGCTGGCCGGCAAGCACATGAAGCGCGTGACAATGGAGCTGGGCGGCCACGCGCCGGTGATCGTCTGTGAAGACGCGGACCTGGCGCTGGCCGTCAAGGCCGCGGGCGGCGCCAAGTTCCGCAACGCCGGCCAGGTCTGCATCGCGCCCACGCGGTTCCTGGTGCACGAGAGCGTGAAGGCCGAGTTTGCGCAGGCGCTGGTCAAGCACGCCGCCTCGCTCAAAGTCGGTGACGGCCTGACGGAGGGAATCCAGATGGGCCCGCTGGCCAACCCGCGTCGCCTGACCGCCATGGCGGAGTTCACGCAGGACGCCGTCAAGCGCGGCGCGCAGGTCGCCCATGGCGGCGCGCGCATTGGCGATGAGGGTAATTTCTGGCAGCCCACGGTGCTGACCGACGTGCCGCTGGACGCCAAGGTGTTCAATGACGAGCCCTTCGGCCCGATGGCGGCCATTCGCGGCTTCAACACACTGGAGGAGGCGATCGCCGAGTCCAACCGCCTGCCGTACGGGCTGGCGGGCTACGCTTTCACGCGCTCGCTGAAGAACGCGGACCTGCTCGCTCGACGCGTGGAAGTGGGCATGCTGTGGATGAACATGCCCGCCATGCCTTCCGCCGAGATGCCGTTTGGCGGCCTCAAGGACTCGGGCTATGGCTCCGAGGGTGGCCCGGAGGCCATGGAAGCTTATCTGAACACGCGTGCGGTCACGATCGCGAACGTCTAATAATGGCCCCCCGTTCATTCAATAGGCAATAGGCCATTTCCACGGAATTGCCTTGGGCCCAGCGGCTGGCGGCGTCCCGATTGTCCCGGTCGTCGATCAGTATCTTGACATCGACGCCGCGCCGCTCGGCGGCAATGAGTGCGCGCACGACGGGTTGCGACGTAAACAGACAGCCGGCCAGCCGGATCGTGTGGTGGTGGCTGACTACGTGAAAAGGCCCCTGACCATCGCAGCCAGGGGCCTTTCATTGGTGCCGGAGAGATGCTAGGAGGCACTCGACGGCAGCAGCTAACTTGTTGATGCGTATAGGGGCGGCAGTGCGGCGGGGTTAAGAGTTACCACGGAATCTACCACAGCACCTTTGAATAATTTTGGCGCAAATTTGTTTGCGGCCCCTCAAGATCATCCAGGCTTCAGATGCCCTCCATGCCCCCCATGCCCTCCATGCCACCCATCGCGATCCACGGTAGGAGCGGCCCTGAGTTAATCCTGAAGACACCCTGGCCGTTCCATCACGAGCGCGATGTTTCTTTGAATGTTTTCATTACATGCCAAGGCATAGCTTCAACCAAAAGAGTCAAAGAAGCGAGGCCAAATACCGCAAACCCAGCGAATCCATATAGAAGGAAGTAGGGGCTGTCGTAGCTTCCTGTGTAGTACAGGCTTAACAAATAGGCAGAGATGGGTGGGGCCACACAAATAAAAACAAACCCACAACGCAGCAAAAAGAATGTCGCGGCAACGAGCTTTGGACTATGGTACGCGGCCCAATTCGTTTTTCGTAATTCTGGAAACACTCCCACTGGATACATGTTGACACTGTGAGGGAACACTTGCCATATGTTCTTAGCGGAGTACGTTAAACGTGTTTCGCGGTATCGGGTCTGATAGATGCTGCCGAGCCACAGAACAAGTAGCGGTCCCAAAATCATCAGCAGCAATGCAGTCAGTTGTTCAAGCCCAATCTTGACGTTTGTACCCAGTACTCCAATCGTAATTTTCTCAGGTATTTCAATGCCGTAGAACTCTAGGGGGCCTTTGGTTAGCTCGTTCGCTTCGCTTTGTAATCGAGCCACGATTTCAGTCGGTGGCGCCGGGGGGCGCGATGCCAAGAGTTCCTTCACATGAGTGTCACACTGTTTCACTCCTATACCACTGGGCAATTGAAGGAGCGGAATCTCGTCCAATGCGATGCTGATTGAAAAGTCATAATTGATTCTCCACATCGGATCATTATTTCGAGGCTTTCCTTTTTCCCAATCGAGGTCAAGAGAATCAACCTTTTTGGCAAGAGTAAGGGATGCAGTCGCAAGGCAGCGAGCGCGTACTCTTTCTTGTTGACTGTTCAGCCCAATTGAGACGAAAAGCACTAGCGCTGCCACTATGGTGAGCGGAGCCGTTAGCAGCAAAAGGCGCTCATAGCGCCGTCCTAGAAAATCTGATGACATTACTTGCCCCCTTGTCGTTATTGGTGTTGATTGTCCGTGAACGGGCTTGTCTCTCACGGCGCCCCACAGGCAGGCTGAAGGTACTTTGCCAAGGGCACCGTAGTGACTAATAATTTCGTGTGGCCGGGTTTGCACGCGAGGCTGGATGAGTTTCCCGGGACCGTGACCTAATTTCCTTATCGCTCGGGCGCTTCGTTCCTGCGGACCGCGCCAATCTCCGCGGCGAACCACCACCCAATGATGGGCAACATAAAGGAGGAAACGATAAATACGGGAATCGCGGAACCAGCATCCACGATCACAGCGGCGCAAGCCACACCTATGGACTGACCCATGAAGAGTGATGAGGAAAACACGGTCACGGCGGTCCCTCGGGCTGCTGGCACCATTTGTGTCGCATGTGTCTGGAGGGTATTGTGTAGCATATAGAAACCGAGTCCGCCGGCGAAGCACGCCGGCAGTGCCCAGCCCCACGCCGGCAACGCGGCCAGCAACCCAAAATAGAAACACAGCAATGTACCGCCCATACGGGCGAGGCCGGTCTCGCCAATGCGGCGCAGAAGTACGCGGGCGAGCCGGCTGTACAGCAGGCCTCCCAGGCCGTAAAGAACGAGCACGCCGCCGGCCCAACTCATTGGCAGGCCAAACCGCCGGTGCAAATGCGCAGGAAGAAAGGCAAGCCCGCCGAAGACAAATACCCCTTCGAAAAAAGCAAAGCCGAGCACGCGGCGTGCCCACCGATCGACCAGAAGAGCGCGAATGGACCGATGGAAGGCCATCGACTGCGATAGCGCCTCAGGCGGGCTGTCAGTCTGCAGTTCCACGCCACCGCGGCGTAATTCGATACACATGAGGGTACTGGCGATTGCAAACAGCAGTGCAAGCAACCAGAACGCGCTGCGCCAGCCCAAAGTGTCGGCTAGCACGCCACCAAGCGACTGGCCGCCGATCAGACCGAGTGTGGTGGCGCCTATTAGCTGCGCCAGCACTTCCTGGCGGCGCTCGTACGGCACGGCGTCGCCTATCCAGGCCATGACAAGTGGCGTTACGCCCGCCGCGGCGGCGCCTGAGAGTGCGCGAAACGCTATCAGCCCGTTTAGCGACTGCGCCATCGCACAGATTGCGCTAACTATGGTGCAGGCTAACGTGGCGACCGCGACAACGGGGAACTTGCCAAAGCGATCGCCAAGAGGTCCATAAAGCAGCAGCGTCAAGCCGTAACTGATTGCGAAGGCCGAGACGGTCTGGCCAGCTTGGCCTGTAGTGGCGCCGAACTCCAGAGCCAGCGACGGTAACAGCGCGTCGCATATACGCAACGCAGCCATCGTTGCGAATGCCGCCAGGCCCAGCAACGGAAGTCGCCGCGTGACGGCGCGGGACATCGTGTTTGGTGTCTTGCCCTGGTTGTTCACTCCATGTGAATCTTGGCGCTGTCCACGACGACCTTCCAACGTTTCATCTCCGAGAGTTGAAATTTGCGGAACTCCGCTGGCGTGCTGCCGATCGGTGTCGCGCCCAAGTCCGTCATTCGCTTGCGCACCGCCGGCTGTTGAAGGATCGCAGCCACCTCTTTCTGAAGCGTTGCGACCACCGGGGCCGGAGTTTTCGCCGGAGCAAACAAACCATACCAAGCAGTTGCCGCATAACCTGGAACGCCCGCTTCGGCTACCGTGGGAACGTTGGGCAACGCCGGGCTGCGAGTCGTGTCGCCAATTGCCAAGGCACGCAACGTGCCATTCTGGATATGGCTCAATACCAACGGAAGATCGGCGAACATGATCGGAACCCGGCCGCTCAACAGATCCGTCAGCGCGCCGGCGCTCCCCTTGTACGGCACATGCAACATGCTCGTCTTCGTCATGTACTTGAATAGTTCCGCGGCTAAGTGCTGCGACGCTCCGATCCCGCCGGAGGCATAGCTGTAACGGTCTGGGTGTTTCTCAAGCAGCTTGATCAGCTCTTTCACGGAATTGGCTGGTAGCGAGGGGTGCACCACGAGTACCAGCGACACTGCCGCAACTTGCGTCACAGGCTCGAAGTCCTTTTCGGTGTCGTAGGGCATCTGCGGATAGATCAGGCTGTTGGTCGCGTGCGTCCCAATGGAGCCCATCACCAGCGTGCGCCCGTCGGGTGGTGACTTCGCGACAATATCAGCGCCGATGTTCCCACCAGCGCCGGGCTTGTTTTCAACGATGACCTGCTCGCCCATCTGCGTGGTCAAACCTTCTGCGACCATGCGTGCCATTACGTCAGTTGACCCGCCGGGCGCGAACGGAACTATGATTTTCATGGGTCTGCTTGAAACGGGCTGTGCCTGTGCGCCCCAGGTGAAAGTCATAGTTAACAGCGCCAACCCGAGCCACTTGAATAGAAGTTGCATGTTTGTTGCTCCTTTGCTTTGCGTCATCGATACCGGCCAGCAGTGGGGCGGGAGTGATCCCGCCTGACGTTCAATTAGTACACGCCGTCAATGACAGCACCGTTTTTCTTCAGCTGGTTCTGAAGATCACCCACTGACAGTTCGCGCACCTCGCCGTGCCCGCGGTCAGCGCACATCGCCGCGGCCGTGCCGGCGGCCTCGCCCATCGCCATACAGGGCCCCATGGTCCGCGCCGTGCCCATGCCTTCTCGCGTGGCAGAGAGGCAGCGGCCGGCGACCATTACGTTTTTCAGGCCGCGCGGCAGCAGGCAACCGAACGGGATGTCGTAGGAGCCACCATTGGCGATCGGGATGCGAATCTGCGTAGTGCCTGACTGATGGATGTCGACGTGTTGTGCTCCCTTGGCAATCGCGCTGTCTGGGAACTTGCGTCCGCTAACCACGTCTTCCTTTGTCAGAATATAGTCGCCCATGATGCGACGCGTCTCGCGTACGCCGACGCGCGGCGCGAGTCCTGCGAACGTCGCCTTCTCGAAGCCGGGTAATCGTTTCTGTAGAAATCCAGAGGTCTTCCACACCTGTTCCATCAGCGTGCCGACGGTAGCGCTCACCGCCGCCGTGTTGGTACCGTCTATGTTGCCACCCAAGCGTGTCGCGTTCACGCACACCTCGCGCCGCGCCTTTGACGTGGGCTGAATCATGATTAGCGCGGTCGGTGCGAGGTCGCCGCGGCGAATGGCGTCACCGAGGAAGGGGCCTTCGCTTTTGAAGAATAATGATGGCTCGCCCTGTTTGACAAGCAGATCTACGAGCTCCTTGTCACTGCGGTTGCCGCGGATGTACTCGCTCTCGCCGACGGCCAGAGACTCGACATTGTCTTGGGCAAAACGCAGTAGCGACGGCGTGTCCACGTTGCTCATGCGGAACATTAGCGATATGGGCTGCAGGTCGCCGCTAGCATCGCTCACTTCGTATGGTGCGCCCGCCAAGACGGCCAGGTCACCGTCGCCCGAGCAGTCGATGAAGTGATCAGCTGTCACTATCGTGCGGCCACTCTTGTTTACGACCACCAGTCCCGTAACTAAGCCGTCGCGCACAACCATGTCCTCAGCAAAAGTCTGCAACCAAGGCGTGACTCCATGTCGATCGAGCACGCGCATAACCGCGATCTTCATTATTTCCGGGTCCACGCATACGTAGCAAATCAGCCGATGGTCGTGAACAGGGCCGATAAACCCGCCCATGTTCCGGCACTCGGCGAATAGCTCGTCCGAAACGCCGCCAACCACATACTCACCGCGAGCGTTGAGCACGCCGTCCAGCGACATACCGCTGAGCAGTTCGCCGCCAAGCATCGTGCCGGAGTCGATGATCAAGGTCTTCCGCCCATTCTTCGCCGCCGCGGCTGCCGCAGCAATTCCTGAGGCGCCGCCGCCGAGGACCACCACGTCAAACCGAGCCTGATTGATTCTCTGTGCCATTTGAAACTTACCCCTTACTGAGTGAAGACGGTTAACGCGTCTGATGATGAAGTTTGTCCGAGGTATTCCACAATGTAGAGTGGCTCTTCAACGAACGAACGAATAAACTCTAAATCAACTAGTAAAATTCAGTCAATGGATATCCACATTATGGAAGTAAGTGAAAAAAAAGCCACTGCAGGTACGCAGAGCATTGACCGGGCTGTTGGACTGCTCAAGCACGTTGCCACTCATAACTCGGCGGGGCTGACGCTGGCGCAGGCTGCGCGAGAGAGCGGTCTGAAAGTGCCCACTGTGCATCGCATCCTTACCTCTCTCTGCGAGCACGGGCTCGCGATGCAAAAGGGACTAGCCAAGGAGTACTTTCTTGGCCAACTTGCCTATGAACTGGGGCTCGCCGCCAATTGCAACTTCAACCTGCGTGAACTGTGCGGCCCAGTACTAGGGCGGCTAAGCCGGGCGACGGCCGACACGGTGTTTCTGACGACGCGCAGCGGCTCGGACAGCGTGGTCATAGAGCGTAAGGAAGGCAGCTATCCAATCAAAGTACTAACGCAGATGGTGGGCGAGCGCCGCCCGCTGGGAAGCACCGTGGCCGGCGTCGCGCTGCTCGCTGCGCTGTCCGACGCGGAAACGGAAGATCTGATCAAGAAGAACCGAGAGCGTCTGAGCCGCTACGGCATGCTGTCAGAGAAGGTCCTGCGCCAAATGCTGGAGCGCGCACGCAAGCTCGGCTATGCGCTGAATGACGAGGACGTGATTCCCGAGGTCACAGGAATTGGCGTGGCGATCCCCACACGTCTGGGTACACCCTACGCAGCGCTGAGTGTCGTCGCTCTGAAGCATCGACTGACCGGCGTGAGGCGCGAGGAGGTCGCGGCGTTAATGAGTGCCGAAGCGCGGAAGTTGAGCGACACGCTGGCGGGGCAGTGAGCCCGATCAATGGTCGTGTTTAGTGCGCAACACGTCGGCGGCAGGGTGACCATTGCACGCACGTCTTAACCTATGAAGGCAAGCCGATCATGCAAGTCAATACCAAGGCACGGCGCAATGCACTTTTGTGGGCTGGCATCTAGGATTTCCGGGCATGATCTTCGTCATACGTTCGCGACGTGGCATCGTGAAGTCGAAACGCCTACGCATGAATTGCAGCGATTGGGCGGCTGGAAAACTCAATCCATGGTGGAAAGGTATGCTCACGTTGCGCCAGAGGGGTTGCTCGCGGCAGCTTCGGCTGGATAATCTTTTCTTGCAAATTTAGGGAGAAGTGCTGAATGAGTACACGTGTAAATGCGGTGAGCCATCTAGGGGAGAGCGTCCCCTTAATCTTGGCAAATCTACCAGACGTTTGTCCTCGCTGCCATCGAAGCATCCATGTCACTCCTCATCTTACTTCTTTCGATGTCAATAACCGGGTTCAATCAGTGTTTCGTTGTTCGTCCCAAAGCTGCGATGAATTGTTTTTGGCCAACTACACGCGCGATCCGGGGACTAATCAATATCGCTTGCAATCTACAGGTCCGGTTAAATTCGAAGCTTCTCAGTTTCCAGAGACTGTTGCCGAGATATCCCCGAACTTTGTTCAGATACATGACCAGGCCATCGGCGCTGAGACCCATGGGTTTGATCAGCTTGTTGGGGTCGGACTGAGAAAGGCGTTGGAGTTTTTGATCAAAGATTTTGTTATTCAGCAACACCCTAGCGAAAGCGAGCTTATAAAAAAGACTCAGCTAAGCTCATGCATTGAGAAGTACGTTTCTGACACAAACGTCAAAGATTGCGCTAAGAGGGCCGCGTGGCTCGGAAACGATGAAACCCATTACATCCGGAAATGGGAGGATCAGGATATTCAGGATCTGAAGTTGCTCGTGCGTCTTACGAGTAATTGGGTAGACAACGTGTTGTTGACTCAACGCTACGTGAAAAAAATGTCACCGCCTACGTCATAATCATCCAGCGGTTACGTACTGACTACGTGAAAAAGGGGATAGACCATGGAAGCCTACCCCCTTTTCATTTGGTGCCGGAGAGATGAATCGAACACCCGACCTTCTCATTACGAATGAGCTGCTCTACCAACTGAGCTACTCCGGCGTTTTTTTAGCCCTCGATTATAGCTTGAGGTGGTAGCTGGTGACGCGCTCCACCTCGTTCTTCGAGCCGAGCATCACACTGACGCGCTCGTGCAGCTTGGTGGGCGCGATGTCCAGGATGCGCTGGCGGCCGTTGGTGGCGGCGCCGCCGGCTTGCTCGATCAGCCAGCTCATGGGGTTGGCCTCGTACATCAGGCGCAGCTTGCCGGGCTTCTCGGGTTCGCGCTTGTCCCACGGGTACATAAAGACGCCGCCACGCGTCAGGATGCGGTGCACGTCGGCCACCATGCTGGCAATCCAGCGCATGTTGAAGTCCTTGCCGCGCGGGCCTTCCTTGCCGGCCAGGCACTCGTCGATGTAGCGCTTCACGGGCGCGTCCCAGTGCCGCATGTTGCTCATGTTGATGGCGAATTCCTGCGTGTCTTCGGGGATGCGCACGTTCTCCTGCGTGAGCACGAACGAGCCCTGCTCGCGGTCCAGCGTGAACATGGCCACGCCGTCGCCCACGGTCAGCACCAGCGTGGTTTGCGGTCCATAGACGCAGTAGCCGGCCGCCACCTGTTTGGCGCCGGCCTGCAGAAAGTCGGCTTCCGTCACGCCCGCCAGGCCCTCGGGTTTTTTGAGCACGCTGAAAATCGTGCCGATGCTCACGTTCACGTCGATGTTGCTGGAGCCGTCGAGCGGGTCGAACAGCAACAGGTACTCGCCCTGCGGGTAGCGGTTGGGCACCACGTAGATGCTGTCCATCTCTTCCGAGGCCATGGCCGCCAGGTGGCCGCCCCATTCATTCGCTTCGATCAGCACTTCGTTGGCAATGATGTCGAGTTTTTTCTGGACCTCGCCCTGTACATTCTCGGTGCCCGCCGTGCCAAGCACGCCGCCGAGCGCGCCCTTGTTGACGGCCTGGCTGATGCCCTTGCAGGCGCGCGCCACGACCTCGAGCAGCAGGCGCAGCTGCGAGGGGATGAGCCCGTCCACCCGTTGCTGTTCAACGAGGTAGCGGGTCAGGGAGATTTTGGAAGACATAAGAGGGTCCTTTCAATCGGCTAGCGCGCGACTTACTACTTCGCGCACGTCGTTGCTCAAATCGGGCTTGGCGGCGACACGCGCAATCGCCTCCCGGGCCGCGCTGCGGTAGGGTTCGGCCAGCTTTGTCCAGCGGTCCAGCGCGCGCGCCAGCCGTGCGGCCACCTGCGGGTTGAAGCCGTCGAGCTCCATCACGCGCTCGCTCCAGAACACATAGCCGGCCGCGTCCGTGCGGTGGAAGCCGCCCGGGTTGGCGCTGCAGTAGCTGAAGATCAGGCTGCGCGCGCGGTTCGGGTTGCGCAGGTTGAAGTCGGGGTGCTTCATGAGCTGGCGCACGGCCGGCAGCACGTTGCCGCCGCGATCCGGCGCGCCGGCCTGCAGCGCAAACCATTTGTCGAGCACCAGCGCGTCGTCCTTGAACAGGGCGTGGAAGCGGGGCAGCGCCTGCGCCGCCAGCGGGTGGCCGCTGGAGACCAGGGCGCTCAGCGCATTGAGGCGGTCGGTCATGTTGCCGGCATCCTTGAAGCGCTGGTAGGCCTTGCCGGGCCAGACCGTGTCACCGCTGGTCTGCGCCGCCAGGCACAGATTCGCCAGCGCCATGCCGGCCAGTGCACGTCGGCCCGACGAGACGGGATCGGGCCGGTAGGCGCCGGTGTCGCGGTGGGTGTCATAGGCCCACTGCCAGTCGTCGGCCAGCGCCTGAGCCAGTTGCGCGCGCATGGCCTCGCGCACCGCGTGAATGCGCTGCGGGTCCACCACGTCGAGCTGCTCGGCGATGTAGGTCTCGGACGGCAGGGTCAGCACCAGTTCCTTGAACGCGGCGTCAAGCAGGGGATGGCGCAGCACGCTGCGCATGGCTTCGATATAAGCATCATCCAGTGCCGTAGCCCCCGCCGGATAAGCGCTAGCAGCTATTGACTTGATAGCGCGGCGCAGCGCCAGCCGCTGCCCCGCCTCCCAGCGGTTGAACGGGTCGCCGTCATGCGCCAAGAGCGCGAGCAGCTGCGCGTCGCTGTAGTCGAACTCCAGCACCACCGGCGCCGTGAAGCCTCGCAGGATCGACGGTACGGGCTCGGCAGAGACGTTGATAAATGTCAACGTCTCTGCCGACTGTGTGATGACCAGCGTGCGCTGGCCGGCCACCGGGGCGGCTTCGCCGGCCAGTTGCAGCGGCAACTCCTGGCCGTCCTGGCCCAGCAGGCCCACGCCCATGGGAATGACGAACGGCTCCTTGGGCGGCTGGCCCGGCGTCGGCGGGCAGCTTTGCGAGACGGCCAGCGTGTAGGTGCGGGCCTGGGCGTCGTACGCGCCGCTGGCGTGCAGGCGCGGCGTGCCGGCCTGGCTGTACCAGCGCTTGAACTGGGGCAGCAGCGTGGCCAGTGCCGAGCCGGGGTTGGCGTCGGCGATGGCCTGCGCGAAGTCGTCGCAGGTTACGGCGTGGCCGTCGTGGCGCTCGAAGTACAGCGTCAGGCCCCTGGCAAAGCCGGCGCGGCCCACCAGGGTCTGCATCATGCGCACCACCTCGGCGCCTTTCTCGTAGACCGTGACGGTGTAGAAGTTGTTGATCTCGATGTAGCTGTCGGGCCGCACCGGGTGCGCCATCGGACCCGCGTCCTCGGGGAACTGCGCGGTGCGCAGCAGGCGCACGTCCTCGATGCGCTTGACGGCGCGCGCCGATGCCTCGCCGGCCAGGTCCTGGCTGAACTCCTGGTCGCGGAACACCGTCAGGCCTTCTTTCAGGCTGAGCTGGAACCAGTCGCGGCAGGTCACGCGGTCGCCCGTCCAGTTGTGGAAGTACTCGTGGCCAACCACCGACTCGATGTTCGAATAATCGGTGTCGGTTGCCGTGGCCTGGTTCGCCAGCACGTACTTGGTGTTGAAGATGTTCAGGCCCTTGTTTTCCATCGCGCCCATGTTGAAGTCGCTGGTGGCGACGATCATGAAGCGCTCCAGGTCCAGCGCCAGGCCAAAGCGCGCCTCGTCCCACGCCACGGCGTGCATCAGCGAATTCATCGCGTGCTCGGTCTTGTCGAGGTCGCCGGCTCGCACATAGACCTGCAGCAAATGCTCCTTGCCGGCGCGGGACAGGATGCGCTGCTCGCGTGCCACCAGCCGGCCCGCGACCAGCGCAAACAGGTAGCAGGGCTTGCGGTGCGGATCCACCCACTTGGCGAAATGCCGGCCGTCGTCGAGCGGGCCGTGCGCGACCAGGTTCCCGTTGGACAGCAGCACCGGGTACTTCGCCTTGTCGGCGCGCAAGGTCACGCCGTAGCTGGCCATCACATCGGGGCGGTCCAGGAAGTAGGTGATGCGGCGAAAGCCCTCGGCCTCGCACTGGGTGAAGAACGAGTCGTTGCTGACGTACAGGCCCATCAGGTGGGTGTTCCTGGTCGGGCAGCAGGTGGTGAAAATTTCCAGCTCGAAGGCATCGGGCAGGTTGTCCAGCACCAGTTGCGTGCCCTCGATCTTGAATGATGTGCCTTGCCCGTTCACCAGCACGCGCGCCAGATTCAGCTCGTCGCCGTCGAGTTTGAGCGGCTGCGCCGGCACCTCGGGGTTGCGGCGCAAGGTCATCTTGTTCAGCACACGCGTCTTGGCCGGGTCCAGGTCAAAACACAGATCGACGGTGTCGATCCAGTAGGCGGGTGCGCTGTAGTCGGCACGCTGGATGGCGGTGGCCTGTCCTTCACGATACATGGAGAGTTCCTAAAAAGTTCGGGTCAAATCGTTCGCAGTGAGGGCACGCGGTCGTCATTACACGCCCTGTTTCAATGAGGCTTCGATGAACACGTCCAGATCGCCGTCGAGCACCTTTTGCGTGGCCGAGACTTCGACGTTGGTGCGCAGGTCCTTGATGCGGCTGTTGTCCAGCACGTAGGAGCGGATCTGGTGGCCCCAGCCCACGTCGGTCTTGGTGTCTTCCAGCTTTTGCTGCGCTTCCTGCTGCTTGCGCAGCTCGAAGTCGTACAGGCGCGAGCGTAGCCGTTTCCAGGCGACGTCGCGGTTGCTGTGCTGGCTGCGGCCGTCCTGGCACTGCACCACGATGCCGGTGGGGATGTGCGTCAGACGCACGGCCGAGTCGGTCTTGTTGATGTGCTGGCCACCGGCGCCGCTGGCGCGGAAGGTGTCCACCCGCACGTCGGACGGGTTGATGTCGATTTCGATCGAGTCGTCCACTTCCGGGTACACGAACACGCTGGCAAAACTCGTGTGGCGCCCGCCCGACGAGTCGAATGGCGACTTGCGCACCAGCCGGTGTACGCCGGTCTCGGTGCGCAGCAGGCCGAACGCGTACTCGCCTTCGATCTTGATGGTGGCGCCCTTGATGCCGGCCGTGTCGCCGGGCGTCTCGTCCTCGATCTGGGTCTTGAAACCCTTGCGCTCAGCGTACTTCAGGTACTGGCGCAGCAGCATGCTGGCCCAGTCGCAGGCCTCGGTGCCGCCGGCGCCGGCCTGGATGTCCAGGAAGGCGTTCAGCGGGTCGGCCGGGTTGTTGAACATGCGGCGGAATTCGAGCTGCTCGATATCCAGCGCCAGCTTGGCGGTCTCTGCTGCGATGGTCTGCAGGCCGGCCTCGTCGCCTTCCTCCTTGCTCATCTCGAACAGCTCGGAGTTGTCGGCCAACTCGCGCGTGAGATTGGTGATGGTCAGCACCACCGAGTCGAGCGCCTTCTTTTCGCGGCCCAGTTCCTGGGCGCGCTTGGGGTCGTTCCAGACGGTGGGGTCTTCGAGCGAGGCGTTGACGGTTCTCAGGCGTTCGGATTTGGCATCGTAGTCAAAGATACCTCCGTAAATCCTCGGTCCGGGCGGATAGGTCAGTGAGTTGGGCGCCGATTTGGTTGATGCGTTCTGCTTCCATGGGGTATGTCCTGGTCGATGGCTAACCGGCTATTTTCTCACGCGACGAAGTTCTCGATCAATCGGGCCAGTTGCTCGGGCTGGTCGTGGTGCAGCATGTGGCCGGCGTCATGGATCACGCCGGTCGTCAGGTGCGGCACGGCCTTCAGGCGTTCGTGGAATTCGGCCAGCGTGAATTTGCCGCCCCACCACCCGCTCAGGGAGTCGTCGGAGGCTTCGATGGCCAGGGTCGGCGCCGTGATGGCCGCGTACAGCGCCAGCACTTCGTCCACCCGGTTGAGCTGGGCGTTGGGGATCTTGTGGGCCGCGTCGCCCAGGATTTCCCACTGCCCCTGCGCGTTCGGGGCGGCCCAGTGCTGCGCCAGCCAGTCGGCCTTGTCCTGACCCAGGCGCGGGTTGGTCTTCATGAGGCGACGCGCCACGCCGCCGGCCTCCGGGTAGGCCTTGAGCGCCATCTCGCCGCGGTGCAGGCGCTTGAGCTCGTCCATCCACTTGGCGTAGCGCGCGGGCGTCTGCGAAGGCTGGGTGGCGGGCACGCCAAAGCCTTCCAGGTTGATCAGGCGGCGGATGCGCTCGGGCCGCACGCCCGCGTAGTGCATCACCACATTGCCGCCCAGGCTGTGGCCGACCAGATCGACGGCTTGATCCGGCGCGTAGTGGTCCAGCAAAAAATCGAGGTCGGCCAGGTAGTCGGGAAACCAGTAGTTGTCGGGGGCAGCGGTGCCGTTTTGCCCGTCCGGCGATTGCCAGCGCGTCAGGCCAAAACCGCGCCAGTCGGGCGCGATGATGCAGCGGCCCTGCGCAAACGCTTCGGAAAACGCATCCACCACGAACTGGTAGGACGCCGCCACGTCCATCCAGCCGTGCACCAGCACCAGCGGCGCCACGCCGGGCGTGGGCTCGCCCCACAGGCGCACGTGGTAGCTCAGGTTGCGAATGGGGACAAACTCGCTGCGGGAAATTCTTTTGACTTGGTACATTCGGGCCATCATAAGGAGATACACCGTGAGCGTCAGTCAACACAGGGACAAACGGCCCCGCCAACCACGGCACAAGCCCGGCTCGGGCTTGGGCGGCGCGGACCACTACGAGGCCATGCACCGGCAGTTCCGCTGGCAGGTGCCGCAGCACTTCAACATCGCCCAGGTCTGCTGCGCGCGCTGGGCGGCACTCGATCAGGGCAAGCCCGACGCTACAAGAAGAGTAGCTATCCGTGCAGAAGGGACGGGGGCTGCAGCCACTTTTCATACATATTTTGAGCTGCAGCAGGCGGCCAACCGCCTGTCCAACGTGCTGGCCGCACTGGGCGTGGTGCGCGGCGACCGCGTCGCCATCGTGATGCCGCAGCGCTTCGAGACGGCGGTGGCCTACATGGCGGTGTTGCAGCTCGGCGCGGTGGCGATGCCGCTGTCCATGCTGTTCGGCCCCGAGGCGCTCGAATACCGCCTGCACGACAGCGAGGCCGTGGCCGCGATTTGCGACGCCGGCGCGAGCGCCGCGCTCGCCTCGGTGCGCGCCAGCTGCCCGCTGCTGCGCACCATCGTCGGTGTCGGGGAGGGCGCCGTGGCGGCCGACGTGGACTATGCCAGCGCGCTGGCGCAGCAGCCCGCCGAATTTGTGCCCGTGGCCACACTGGCTGATGACCCCGCCGTGCTGATCTACACCAGCGGCACCACCGGCCAGCCCAAGGGCGCGCTGATCGCGCATCGCGGCCTGATCGGCAACCTCAGCGGCTTTGTCTGCAGCCAGAACTGGTTTGGCTTTAACCCGGATAGCGGCCGGGGAGCTCCCTCCCCCGTGCGGGGGAGGGCTGGGGTGGGGG
>NZ_MUNS01000027.1 GCF_002002705.1 Polaromonas sp. C04
GTGCGGGGGCGGGCGCTGGCTGGGGTATTGGCGCCGGCGCAGGAGGCGGTGGCACCGGTTGCGGCGGCGGCTCGACCGCCCTGGGCGCGGCCTGCTGCGGCACCGAGGACCACAGCTCGGCTTCGACCGCCACATTCTCCGCGTCACGCTTCCAGTGCACGCCCCAGGTCAGCGCCGCGAGCAGCAGCAGGTGCGCCAGCACCGCCAGCGCATAGGCGCGCAGCATGCCGGGTTGCGGCGGCGGCGCAAACTCAATGCGGCGATCGGTGGCGGCGGCGTTCATGGTGTTGTCGGGACGGCCCTCAGCGTGGCGCCAGTTGCACGGACAGGCCCACGCGCTTGACGCCCGCGCGCTGCAGCGTGTCCATGACCTTGACCACGGTTTCGTATTTCACCGTGCGGTCGGCGCTGATGACCACGGCCGAGTCGGTGTCGGCGTCCGCCTGTCCGCCCTGCGCCTGCCGCACCGCATTGGCGATCTCCTTCATGGAGACCGGCACCGATTTGTTCTGGGACTTGAGTTCCAGCGTTTCATCCTTGCCGATCACGATCTGGATCACCTGGTCGGGCTGTTTGGCCGCCTTGCCGACGCTGGGCAGGTTGATCATGCTCGGCGTGATCAGCGGCGCCGTCACCATGAAGATGATCAGCAGGACCAGCATCACGTCGATGAACGGCACCATGTTGATCTCGCTGATGGTGCGCCGGCCGCGGCCTCTGGGAATGAGAGCAGGCATCGAGTTCGTCCCTCCTAATGGCCCGAGGCCGATTGGGCGCCCAGGTTGCGCTGCAGGATGTTGGTGAACTCTTCGATGAAGGTCTCCAGTTTGATGGCCACGCGGTCGATGTCGTGCGCAAACCGGTTGTACGCGACCACCGCCGGAATCGCGGCGAACAGGCCGATCGCGGTGGCCACCAGCGCCTCGGCAATGCCCGGGGCCACGGTGGCGAGCGTGACCTGCTGCAGGCCCGCCAGCCCGATGAAGGCGTGCATGATGCCCCAGACCGTGCCGAACAGGCCCAGGTACGGCGAGACGGAGCCGACCGAGGCAAGGAACGAGAGGTTGACTTCCACCGCATCGAGTTCGCGCTGGAAGCTCGCGCGCATGGCGCGGCGCGCGCCGTCCATCAGCGCGCCGGCGTCGGTGATGCGGCGCTCGCGCAGCTTCTGGTACTCGCGCATGCCGCTGGCAAAAATACGCTCCAGCGGGCCCGAGTGCTTGGCATTCTGGGCCGCCGAGGCAAACAGGTCGTTCAGGCTGGTGCCCGACCAGAAGTCGCGCTCGAACTCGTCGTTGAGCGCGTTCACGCGCTTGAGTGCAAAGATCTTGCGGAAGATGGCGGCCCAGCTCGCCACCGACACGCACACCAGCAGCAGCATGACGAGCTGGACCACCCAGCTCGCGTTGATCACCATGGTCAGAATCGACAAATCTTGATTCATTGTTTAAGGGTTTCCAGGATGTTGTTCGGAATTTTGGCGGGCTTGAGGGTGGCCGCATCAACCCACCCGATTCGGATGCTGCCCGTACATAGAAGTTCCGTGGGACTGGCGGGTGTCTGCTCGTTTTTTGATAGCACCTGCTGCAGGATGGTCATGGACGCCGGGCCCATTTCACTTAAATGCGCCGTCACCACAAGCTCGTCGTCGAGGCGTGCCGGCCGATGGTATTTGACGTGAGTCTCGGCCACTACAAACATGCCGCCGCACTCCTCGCGCAGCCGGTGCTGCCCCAGCCCCAGCGAGCGCAGCCACTCGGTGCGCGCGCGCTCGAAAAACTTGAGGTAGTTGGCGTAGAAGACGATGCCGCCCGCATCGGTATCCTCCCAGTACACGCGCACGGGCCAGTGGAACACCCGTTCAATCTGAACGGCCCGGCGGCTCATGCCAGCATGGCCCGCAGCCGTGCCACCGCGTCCTGCAAGTGCTGCATTGAACTGGCCGTGGAAAAGCGCACGAAGTGGTGCGTGTCGGCGTTGCCGAAGTCGCGCCCCGGCGTGACCGCCACATGCGCCTGCTTCATGACTTCGAAGGCAAAGTCCCAGCTGTCCCGGATACCGAGTTTGCTGCAGACTTGAGAGCAGTCCGCCCAGGCGTAGAAAGCGCCATCGGGCATCACGGGCACATTCAGGCCCATGGCATTGAGGGCCGGGATGAAAAAATCACGGCGCACCTTGAACTCGGCACGACGCCGTTCGTACTCGGCAATGCTGAGCGCATCGAAGCAGGCCAGCGCCGCATGCTGCGACACGGTGCTGGCGCAGATGAACAGGTTTTGCGCGAGCCGCTCGATCACCGGCACCAGCGTCTCGGGCACGACCAGCCAGCCAAGGCGCCAGCCCGTCATGTTGAAGTACTTGGAGAAGCTGTTGATGCTGATGATGTTGTCGACCAGCGCCAGCGCCGTGTGCCCGAAGGTGTCGTCAAAACTCAGGCCCAGGTAGATCTCGTCGATCAGCGTGATGCCGCCGCGTGCGCTCACGACCTCGTGGATGCGGCGCAGCTCGTCGGGGTGAATCGAGGTGCCGGTCGGGTTGGACGGCGAGGCCAGCAAAACGCCCCGCGTCTTGTCGTTCCAGGCCGCCTGCACCTTGTCGGCGCTGAGCTGGAAGCGTTCTTCAGCGGAGGTGGGAACCAGCACCGCCGTGCCCTCGGCGGCGCTGACAAAATGCCGGTTGCAGGGGTAGCTCGGGTCGGGCATCAGGATCTCGTCGCCCGCCTCGATCAGCGCCAGGCAGGCCAGCTGCAGGGCCGCCGAGGCGCCGGCAGTGACGATAATGCGGCGCGCCGGCACTGCGACGCCGAAGCGCTGCTGGTACCAGTCGCTGATGCGCTCGCGCAGCGGCTCCAGCCCGATGGCCTGGGTGTACTGCGTGGTGCCATTGCGAATGGCCCGGGCGGCAGCCTCCTGCACCAGCGGCGGCGCGGTGAAGTCCGGCTCGCCGATGTTCAGGAAGATCATGGGCCGGTCGGTGTGGGCCACTTCGCGGGCCATGGCGGAGGCGGCCTTGGCCACTTCCATCACGTAGAACGGTTCGATGCGCTGGGCGCGCGTGGAGATTCTCATAAGTGGGTTGTGTCGTGCGTTCAACGGGCCTTGCCCGTGGCTTTGTCGGCGCTCACCTCGGCCGCGCGCAGGGTGGGCGCCAGGCCATTGAGCACCGCGTTCACGTACTTGTGGCCGTCGGTACCGCCAAACTCTTTGGCCAGCTCGATGCACTCGTTGAGCACCACGCGCCACGGCACATCCAGGCAGTGCTTGAACTCGTAGGCGCCGATCCACATCACGCCGTGCTCGACCGGCGAAATCTCGATCATCTTGCGGTCCAGCAGCGGCAGGATCAGGGCGTCGAGCGCGGCCGACTCTTCGATGCAGCCGTGCAACAGCGCATCGTAGTGCGCGGAGTCGGCCTTGTGAAAGCCGGCCAGGTCGCGCGTGAAGCTGTCGATGGACGCGGCATCGTTCCGGCCGACCTGGTGCTGGTACAGCGCCTGCAGCGCAAACTCGCGCGCGCGCGACCGGTTCGACTTGGCGGCCGCCTTGCGCACCCCGGTGCTGGTCAGTCCCGTGCGGGACTGGCGCGCCGGGCGCTCGGCCGGGCGCTCCGTCGGGGTATTGGGTTTGTCCAGGCTCATGCGAGTTCGTCCAGCAGGTTCGCCATCTCCACCGCCACGCGGGCCGCGTCCCGGCCCTTGTCGGTTTGCCGGGCGATGGCCTGGTCCAGGTTTTCGGTGGTGATGATGGCGTTGGCCACCGGCAACTGGTAGTCCAGCGCGACCCGGCTCACGCCGGCGCCCGATTCGTTGGCCACCAGCTCGAAGTGGTAGGTCTCGCCGCGGATGATGCAGCCCAGCGCGATCAGGGCATCGAACTTTTCCTGCTCGGCCAGCGCCTGCAGGGCCAGCGGCACTTCCAGCGCGCCGGGCACCAGCACGTGCACGATGTTGCTGTCCGGCACGCCCAGTGCCGCGAGTTCCACCTTGCAGGCGCTTGCGAGACTGTTGGTGATGCTCTCGTTGAAGCGCGCCTGCACGATGCCGATGTGCAGCTTGCTGCCGTCCAGCGGCCGCGCGGCCGTTCCTTTTTCTGCGCCAAACATGTTTTATTCCTTCGGTGTGTAGCCGGCAATCTCCAGCCCGTAGCCCACCATGCTGGGCAGGCGGCGCGGAGTGCCCATGAGGTTCATCTTGTGGACACCGCATTCGCGCAGGATTTGCGCGCCGATGCCGTAGGTGCGCAGGTCCATTCGGCCGCGCTCCGGGCCGTGGCTGGCGCGCGCCGTGCCTTCGAACTGGGCCAGCAACTGGGCCGCGCTCTCGCCGCAGTTCAGCAGCACGACCACGCCCTGGCCCAGCTGCGCGATGTGCTTGAGGCTGGTGTCCAGCCCCCAGGTGTGCATGGAGCGGTTGACCTCCAGCGCGTCGAGCACCGACAGCGGCTCGTGCACGCGCACGGCCACGGTGTCGTCGGGCCGCCACTGCCCCTTGACCAGCGCCAGGTGCAGGCCGCGGCTGGGTTTGTCCAGGTACGCATGCGCGGTGAATTCGCCGCAGGCCGTGTTGATACTGCGCGTGCCGACTTTCTCGATCAGGGATTCGACCCGGCTGCGGTGCTCGATCAAATCGGCAATCGTGCCGATCTTCAGGCCATGCTCGGCCGCGAACAGCTGCAGGTCGGGCAAGCGGGCCATGGTGCCGTCGTCCTTCATGACTTCGCAGATCACGGATGCGGGCGAGCAACCCGCCATCGCGGCCAGGTCGCAGCCCGCCTCGGTGTGGCCGGCGCGCATCAGCACGCCGCCATCGACGGCCTGCAGCGGGAAGATGTGGCCGGGCTGCACCAGGTCTTCCGCCCTGGCGCCCCTGGCCACCGCCACCTGCACGGTGTGGGCCCGGTCGGCGGCCGAGATGCCGGTGGTGACGCCTTCGGCGGCCTCGATCGATACGGTGAACGCGGTCGAATGCTTGGCGTTGTTGCGCGCCACCATGGGCGGCAGACGCAGGCGCTCGCACATGTCGCGCGACAGCGTCAGGCAGATCAGGCCGCGCGCATGACGCGCCATGAAGTTGATGGCCTCGGGCGTTACATGGTCGGCGGCCAGGATCAGGTCGCCTTCGTTTTCGCGGTCTTCTTCGTCGACCAGGATCACCATGCGCCCGGCGCGCATGTCGGCCACGATGTCTTCGACCGGGGAGATGGGAACGGGGGAGGGGGTTGTCATGGAGGGTTTCGCTCAGTGTCTGGCAGGTTGCTGCGGATCGGCGCGGAGCATGCGCTCCACATAGCGCGCGATCAGGTCAATTTCGAGGTTCACCCGCGAGCCTGTGCGCAGGTGGCCCAGGGCGGTGTTTTCGACCGTGTGGGGAATCAGGTTGATGCTGACCTCGCAGCCCGCATCCGAATCCATCACACGATTCACGGTCAGGCTCACGCCGTTCACCGTGATCGAGCCCTTGTAGGCCAGGTACTTGGCCAGCTCGCGCGGTGCTTTGATGCGGAGCTCCCAGCTCTCGCCGACCTGGGCAAAGTGGGTTACCGCGCCAATGCCGTCGACATGGCCGGCCACGATGTGGCCGCCCAGACGGTCATGCGCACGCAAGGCTTTCTCAAGGTTGATCGGGCCGGGTTCGGCAAGGCCCGTGGTCTTGTCGAGCGATTCCGCGGAGATGTCGATGCTGAACTGCTGCTTGGCGGGGACCAGCGTAGTGACCGTCATGCAGGCACCATTGAGCGCGATGCTGTCGCCCAGGGCGACGTCGTCAAGGTAGCCGGCGGGCGTCTCGATGGTGAGACGTTTGCCAAACTGTAAAGAGCTTCCCAGGTCGTGGACTGCGGCGATGCGCCCCACGCCGGTGATGATTCCGGTGAACATCCTGCTATTTTCGCAGGGATTGAGGCTAAAACTGGTCGCGCCCCGGAATTCTGGCCAGAATGCGCAGATCCGGCCCCAGCATCTCGGTCGATTGAAACGCCAGCGGCACCGCCTGCGCCAGTTCCGCGAGCGGCCCGAAGTTGGCCATGCCGCGCCCCTGGCCGATCAATTTGGGCGCCAGGTACACCACGAACTCGTCGACCAGGCCCTCGCGGATCAGCGAGCCGTTGAGCTTGTAGCCCGCCTCAACATGCAGTTCGTTGACTTCGCGCCGGGCCAGGTCGCGCAGCATGGCCGCCAGGTCCACCTTGCCCGATGATTCCGGCGTCTGGCCCGGCAGGTAGATGACGGTGGCGCCGCGCGCCTCCAATGCTGCTTTTTTGGCATCATTTGGCACCGCAGCGTAGATGTACAGGGCGCGTCCAGCTATGAAAAGATGAGCGTCGAGGGGCGTCTCCAACCGGCTGTCCACCACCACCAGGTGCGGCTGGCGCGGTGTCTCGACCAGCCGCACATCGAGCCGCGGGTTGTCTTCCAGCACGGTGCCGATGCCGGTGAGCACGGCGCAGGCGCGAGCGCGCCAGGCGTGGCCATCGGCGCGCGCCGCCTCGGACGTGATCCACTGGCTGGCCCCGTTGTCGAGCGCCGTCTTGCCGTCGAGTGAGGCCGCCACCTTCAGGCGCACCCAGGGCGCCCGGCGGATCATGCGGCTGAAAAACCCGATATTCAGTTCGCGCGATTCGGCGGCGCCTGGCCCGACCTCGACCTCAACGCCGGCCGCACGCAGGCGCGCAAAGCCCTGGCCCGAGACCAGTGGATTGGGGTCAGCGATCGAGGCGACCACCTTTTTGATGCCGGCCGCAATCAGCGCATCGCAGCAGGGGCCGGTGCGGCCATGATGGGAGCAGGGCTCCAGCGTGACGTAGGCGGTGGCGCCGTGCAGATCGTGGCCGTGCGCCCGCGCATCCGCCATTGCCACCACTTCCGCATGCGGGCCGCCCGGCTGCTGCGTGAAACCGCGGCCGATCACTTCGCCTTGAGCGGTCGTGATGAGGCAACCAACCCGGGGGTTGGGGCTGGAGAGCCCGATGGATTGCCGGGCCAGCGCCAAAGCGTCGGCCCACGGTGCCAAAGTCATGGTTTGTTCCCGGGAGATCGATCGGGTTACTTGGTCGAACAATTATGAGCTCAAAGCTGTGAGGCCGATGCGCCGCACTGTGGGTCTATCGGGGTTTTGGGTGTGCAGACGCGGATGCGTCCGGTGGAGGCGATTTTGATGCGACGCGTCTGGGCCAGTGAGTCGGTGCCTGCCATGTCGTTGCGTGTGATTTCAAATGTAGCGGCTCCAAAGCTTCCATTTTTTTGTTTTGAGTAGCCTGATGCGTCATACAGGATGTAGGGCGCTGCGTCCCCTGAAGACCCATTGCCGGTAATGGACAAATAAGCAGGCGAAGGCTCACCGGTCAATATGGTGATATCGCTCCCAACCTCGTACGCTTGAGATCGATTTTTATCCACGAACGCGATCCAGCCGCTGCTCCAATTCGCACCGTCGGCCGGAACCACCATGGCATTCATGCCGCGCTTCATTGCCTCGCCGCGTGCCGCATTGACGGCAGCGACCAAAGCGTTGGTGGCCGATGTCAATTCGGCATTGCGCTGGAATGTCGTGAAACTGGGGACCCCTAGAGCAAGCGCAATGGCGACCAAGGTCACCGTCACCATCAACTCGATGAGGGTAAAACCTTTGCTGGCGACGGTATGGCGCCTATTCATTTCCAGCACACTGAACTCTTGGTTCCCGTGCAGGTTTTCGTGCCGGTGCTGAGTATTTGCAGGGTGCCCGCATCAGGGTCGGCCATCACGGGCTCGGCGGCCACCATCACGCATTCGGCGATGGTGGACGACGGGCAGGCCGAGGCACTCAGGTAGTAGGAAGTTTTCGCGGGGGTGTCCCCCGAAAAGGTCTTGAAAGGCACGTTTGCAGGCGCCGTTGTGCCACCCACGTTGGTGAAAGCCAGGTAGGTGTTGGCCTGCGTCATGTACCGCTCCTGCTGCTGCAGCAACTCAGACAGCGCCGTTCGGGCCTCGGCCCTTCGGCTCTTGAGTACGGAGTCCTTGTAGGAAGGGTAGGCAATGCTGGCCAGGATGGCGACGATCGCCACCACGATCATCAGCTCGATCAGGGTAAAGCCGTGACTAAGACTCTTTTTCATGGCGCATTCTTCAGGTCTTGGTAATTGTTGATTTGCCGCCAGCTGAGCCGGCCGGCGACGATCTGGGTGCTGGTGGTACCTCCCAGCGACAAACCGATGGATCCCTGCTGGATGACCTGGCTGGTGACGGTTTTGATGCGCCGCCCGGTGCTGTCACTGGTGCTGTAGGCCGTGGCACCGCTGACCTCGGCCACGAGCGGTTCCCCCATGATGCCCACGCTCGAACTGATGGCCGTGCCACTGCCGCTCGCGATATTCACGGTGTATTGATTTCCGCCGCCCGCAGCCGAACAGCTGCCGACCGAGGCGATCGGGATCAAACTGCCAAAAACAATGGAATTTCCAACGACGGTGGAGCTGCTGATCTGACGTTCGCCCGAAGTTGGAAAGTCAAAATACCATCCGGCGCGCTGCGTAGTATCCGAGTCCTTGTTGGGTCGACCTAACGTGAATGACGGTACGGTGATCACACCGGTTGCAGCATTGGCGGTGCCGGCTTGCAGCCGCCCGCGCCCATCAATGGCGCCGTGCCCCGCTGTGCTGGTGTCATTCTTGGCGCTACCGTTGTCGTACACCATGTAAACCGTTTGCTGGGCCGTCGAAGTCTTGTCGGCTACCTCCAGGTATTTGCCGGTTCCGAACGTGACATAGCTGGTGATGGCGCCGCTGTCTAGAACGGGTCCATAGGCAATGCTCGGTGCCATGGTAATGGGCTGAATATTTCCGGACGCATCCCTCGCAACAAACAGGGGAGAGGCAACCGGCACCGATCCTCGGCTAAAGGGCGACAGCTTGTTGATGGTCCAGTCGGCAACTCCGGCCATCGAGAAATCGAGTTTCCAGAGGTTTCCGTGCAGGTCGCCCATGAAAATTTGCGTGACCTCCCTGGCTGAGCCCAATGCCGCCCTGAAGTTGATCAAGCCCGTGGCTTTGGTGGCGCTCAGCGTGTTGTCGACAGGCAGGGATATCTTGTAGTAGTTCGTGCCAAGCGTCCAGGCCGTGCCGGCCGGCTTGCCCAGGTCCAGCAAAAACAGCGCAGGGTTTCCAGTTGGGCTGAACACGCCCGCGCTGTCGGCTACATAGTTATTCACGCCGCTGCCCACGACGGCAAACCACTTGTAGGTGGCTGGCGTCACGTTGGCGGCGCTGGTGCGCAGCTTCAATATTTGCGGCCGCCCCGTCACATTGCCCATATCGGGATCGTCGGCATGGGTGAATTCCCACATCACGTTCGATGCGGTGAATGCGGCCGGGTTGGTCACGTCGAGCGCGAACACACCCTGGCCGCCGCCCCCGGTACCCGAGACCAGCACGGTTTTCCAGTCGGCCGCGGTGCCGGCAGCTCCCACCTGGGCCTCGGCCACGGCGGGCGGGCCATCCACGTAACTCTGGTGATTGTTGACGTAGGCGGGATTGGTCAATGCCGACAGCTTGGGGCCCAGCCAACTGGGAATGTAGGCGAACAGCTCATCGCCGGTCTTGGCATGGAACGCGTGGAACATGCCATCATTCGCGCCCACGAACACGGCCGGTGTGCGACCGGCATTGGCGCTGTAGAAGCTTGCGTAAGTGCTGGAGATGATGTTGGTTGCCGGCGCGCCGGAATACACCACGCCTGAATTGATGACGTCGCCCAGCAGCTTGTTGCGCTTGCGGAACACCGTGCTTTCTTTGGAGCGGTCGCCGCGCAGGTAGTTCAGACGGTCCTGTCCCAGACCATCGCTGGCGGACGCAGGGGCCGGCTTGTTCAGCGCGGCTTGCAGGCTGCTTTCGATAGTGCCCCAGCTGAACGACGTGGCGACCGGATATGCGGTTGCCCCCGCATTGCCCACCACGATATTGCGCGAGGTGGCTGGCGAAGTCAGTGCCGCGAGTTGGGCCGATGCGGTCCAGGTGGTGGAGTTCGAGATGGTGACCACGTTGCTTGTGCTCACGCTCACCGGAATGGCCAGAAGGTCACCGCTCCAATCGGATGTATCGAACGTTCCCTGGTAGATCGTGTCGCCCGCCTGCGTCAGGTTCTTGGATTGGATCGCACCGCCGGCAATGCTTCGCGCTGCTGTGGAGGCGCGGCTGAAAATACTGTCAAACGCATTCAACACACCGCGCGCGTTGCTTTGCAAATAGTAGGTGCTGGCCTCGCCAGGCCGGGCCGGGTCTTGCCAGACGTTGTTGTCGGGGGTGCCATCCTGCTTTTTGAAGGGGTTGCCAAACGTGTTGTAGGGGGCTTTGCCCAGGTTGGAGGGGTCCGTTTCAAAGCCGCCGTACTTGGCTGCCATGAAGAGCTGATTGGCGTAGCGTCGGGTATTCGCGTCGTTCTGCGCGGCATATTCGTTAACGTCGAAGGTGAAGGTCTTGACGCGCAAGCCGGGCCGCTGCTTGTCGACGCCGCCCGTGCCTGTCCAATTTGTGCCGCGGATGTCGTGCGTGTGCGCCCAATAGGCGGAGCCCATGATCTGGCTGGTTTGGCTATTGCCCGGAACGCTGCCATTCCCACCGTTTGGATTTCCCGTTGTGCGCGACGTGCCTTGACCGTCGGTGTAGGTGGTGGACGAATTCTTCTCGAAACTCTGTACGATGCCCCGCCAGTAGTTGATATCGGGGATGTTGTTGGCGGTGTTCGCGGCAGGCAATCTGTTGCCGTCATGGGTGTTGATGTCACCAATCACCACGATGTTGCTTTTCAGGCAGGAGTAATCACTGGTATTGGAGCGGCCGTCTCCGTAGGGGTCGGTCCAGGTCGTCGTCACGGGGAAGCCGTCGTACATCGCTGGCTGGATATTGCTGACAGCGTCGGGGCTTGGCTGCAAGCCCTGCAGATAGCGCAGCGCTTCGTAGTGCAGTTCACCGACCGGGTCGTATATCTTGTACCGCCCGGCGACCGGGCCGGTGCGGCCGAACTGGTTGAGATAGGTGATCACGCCGCTCTTGCCGTGCGTTGCATCGCCTGCGGGGTTGACGATGAAAACGCCAGTCGCCTCATCCCATTCCTTCACAGGATTGCCCGCGGTTGGCGTGTTGTCGATGCCATTGACGTCGAACGTCTTGGCGCCCACATATTTCATTGGCGCACGCAATACGCCACCGTAGCGCCCCCCAGCGTTGTAGCTTGCGGTCTGGTCCATCAGGTAACCGAACGCCGCGAGCCTTAATTGGTCGCTGTATTTTTGAATGGCACCCGAGGGTTTGTAGTTGCCACTTGGGTATTTTTTGCACAAACCATAGTCGCGCGAGTCTTGCAGTACCCCAGAACTATCCACGGCGCAGACTTGGACGCGTGAGTAGAAGAAGCCGTCGGTATTGAAGCTGCCTGCAGTGGAGGCTGGCATCCAACTGCCGCCATAAGCTTTGTAATAGCAATTCTTTGCCGTTCCGACGATCGGGTCTCCGAACGTGGCATTGCTGCACGAAATCCCGCTGGTTGCCGGCGCGACCTTCCAGCTGCTATTGGCGCCATACCAGATTTCCTGGACGCCTGAAAAGCCGCTGCAAGTGCCGTTTTCTCCAGCACACGAGGTCGTGCCACCGGGAAGTGAGGTGTTGCTGCTGACGATGGGGCCAACGGCCGCGGTGGCCGGGGTGCCCCCTAGCGTATAGCTTCCAGCAGAGCCTGCATCGGTGCCAACCTTGGCGGTACCAAAATAGATTCGGTTGAGCCTGTTGACGACCCAGATGTCGTTAGCGCCCGCAGCAGTCGCCATGGCCGTGGGGACGGCCCCAAAATAAGCGGTGCCCGACGCCCCGCCACTTTTTAGCAACTGTTTGCCCGGGAAGTTGGTGCTGTTCCAAAAGTTGATGGGATCGCCATCCGGCAGCACCGCGCGCTGCAAGATAGTCAATGAGGGCGTGTCGATATAGCGATCCCCGCCGGTCAACGCCAGCCGCAACATGTCGATGGCGGAGTTGGAGGCCCAATTCAGAAAGTTGCCGCTAAAGGCGTTGGTGCACATCCGGCTCGTTTTCGTGGGCTGCGTCGCATCGGGCACGCTCAGCGCAATGGCCGGGCCACTGCGGTCGAAACGTTTGAAGTCTGCCGTGGTCTGGGGTGCCGTTGGTGTTTCGGTCGGCGTGTTGTTATACGTGTAGCAGCTTTCCGCATCGTAATAACCCAGGTACTCCTTGGCGTTGGTGTAGGAGCCGTCTGTCGTTGCCTGAGGGACATCGACATACTGAGCCCCTACCGTCGGGTACTCCACCGACAGCGCCAGCGCCAGCGCAGGCTTGTCGCCGGTGGTGGTGGCATACAGCGGGTCGGCAGACAGGATGACGGGGGGTATGTTGGGCGGGGAGCCCTGACTGATCGCAACGAATGACACCGCCGCAATCACCGGAACCATCAGCCACGGTACCCAGCGCCGACGCAGCCAGCGTGGTGGGGGGCGACGACTGATGAATCGCGAAATAGCGTGTGTACTCGTGTGCATGGCGTCGTTCCCGTCACTAGTTTCGATAAAGCGTTTGCAGCACGGCCTGAATGTCGGCGCGCGGTCCAAATCCCATGGCGGTTACCCGGTATAAAAAAGTGGGGTTGGACCGGTCACCGACAAGATCGGGCACCAACTCGATGATGTAGCGGGGCGCCATGGCAGGCTGAATGCCCGGTGCGCCTGCGGCGAAGGCGCGGCCGGTGAATGTGCCGAACTGCGTCGTTGCGGCACCGGAGCCGGTGGCCGTGAAGTCTGCTGTGAGCCACGCCGGCTTGCCTGCCGTCCCCGAATTGCAAAGACCGACTGAATTGCCCGATGTGCCGCATCCGTCGATAAACGGGGTTGAATTTTTCCCGTCGAACAGGCTTTGGCGTACGGTGGGGGTGGCGGGCCGCGGCGATGGGTGGATATCGAATTCCGCATCCATCAATGCCGCTTCAGCGGCCTGCCAGGCCACCTGCAGATCACGGTCATTGCGGGCGCCACGTTCGCTCATCAAGGCAATTTGGGCACTGCCGATGCCCAGCACGGATACCACAATCAGGATCAGCATGACGATGATCAGCGAAGCGCCGCGTTGTGCGCGGTGGCGCAGCGTGGGCAAAGATGGGGTGAGTGTCATCAAGTTTCCTGACATGTCAGAGACCCTGGTCATTGCGCAGATGCACCGTGAAAGTAATCACCTGACGCAGGCGACCATCCACGGCCGGTGTGAAGACGGTGCCCGGGTCGCTGGCAGACGACATGGCGGAGCCGGCAAGCCCGGTCGTTGAAGACTTTGCCGTGCCGAAGGGGTAGAAGGTTTGCGCGGTCTTTTCCTGCGCCGAGTTTGGCGGGCCGCGCAGGACCATGCCAATGCGAAGACTGCGAACGCGGCGCCAGTTGGCGTTGGTTCCGACCGGGTCGCCGGCCACCGTCAACTGGTCGGCGCGCAGGTAGCGGTCGGGTACGCCATCGGCTGTGGCGGCAGGCGGGACGCCAGCGGTCACGCCATCCACGCCGTAGAGCACCTGGAAGTTCTCCACGCCTTGAACAATGGGTTGCGTTGAGAATTTCCCAGTGGCTGCCAAGGCGCTGCACATCAGCGAAGGCTCGCCCTGACTCAGCGCGACGTGGATGATGCTGACCATGCGGTCGTACTTGCCAAAAGTGACGGGATCCCGTGAATTTCCGGAACAGTCGATCATGGATTTGTCAGATTTTCCGGAACCCGGGAAAGTCTCGCCAGCCCGATAGCGCAGTATCAGGATGTCGCTCCCGTAACCGTCTGCCCCGGCTACGCGTGAGGTGGGCGGGGAATTCAATGGGTCGGTGCCCGTGGCGAGCAATGCATTGTTGAATCCGTTGATGTTCGGATCCGGGTTGGTTGGCATGCCTGCCGTTGCTGGAGCCGGCGTAGCCGTGTATGGCAGATATGGCAGGTCCAGATAACCGGTTTGCACCGCAACGCGTTGAATCAGGTCAGCGGCGAAACGCCCGTTGTCCCTCAATTGCGAGGCGGCGTCGACGGTGCTGAACCCCTGCCGGGTGACGATCAGGGCAGCGACCGCCGCCAGCGCGATCAGGATGCTGATGGTCAATGCCACCAGCAATTCGATCATCGTCAAGCCGCGCTGGCGGAACATGGAGGAGGTCGAACGTCGGACATGGAGTGGGCTCATGTGTCACTCCCACTTCCAGCCGTGACAGGAAACACGATCGACGGGGCCTTCGCCCGCTCCAGAGCGGCATTGCCTGACTGTGATCGGTCTGTGGAGCCGCGGGTCCAGCCTATCTTGACCATAACAATGCCGCCCGCGCCAGCGCCCGCGTTGTTGCATCCCCATTGCGGCAGGCCGCTGCCATCAAAGGGTGCCGAATCGAAGCAGACGCTGACACGCGCGCCGGGGAGTTGCGCGTCAACACGGGCGAGCCATTCCGTCATTTGCGCGTTGGCAATGGCGGTCTGGTCCGCGCAAGGTGTCGTACTGGTTGCCACATTGAGGCAATACGACGGGGTGGTCGCCACTAACGGGCTGGTGGCAAAGGACCCTAAATAGGGGTTCGTTGCACCGATCCCAACTTCCTTGTTCCCCCGGATCATCTCGGCCAGTTCGCGCGCCAGAACCGCCGCAGACGACTGAAGGCGGGCCTCCCGGTTCGCCTGCAATGCCGCAGACTGCATGCCAACCATTCCCAGCAGGCCAAATGACAGAACGATGATGGAAATCAACACTTCGATGAGCGAAAAACCAGGTTGATTTCTCCTGCGCCGAGGGCTTTGGGTACGGCTACACGGCATCTTCTTTCCTCTCATTTCTTGCAGGGCAACCAGTGGTTTTTGCCCGTGTCTGAATTTTTCAAAGCCGCGCTGATGGCTTTTATTCGCGTATGGTTACATATATTTACGCAGTTTTCTTCAATCTACCAATTGATCCGATGAACGGAGAAAATGGGACGACAAGCGGTAGCCCGCAGGCTGTTTTATGGGAAAAGAAGGGGATTGGGCGAGGCTATGGCGGCGGTAAACCTACCGCCGCACCTCATCGACGAGTGTCTTGAACTCGTCGATATCTTCAAAGCTGCGGTACACGCTGGCGAACCGTACGTACGCCACCTTGTCGAGCTTTTTGAGTTCGCGCATCACCATCTCGCCAATGCGGTGGGACGGGATCTCGCGCAGGCCCAGGCCGAGCAGCTTTTCCTCGATGCGCTCGATGGCGCTGTCGATCTGCTCGGTGCTGACCGGGCGCTTGCGCAGCGCCAGGTTCATGGAGGCGCGCAGCTTGGCGCGCTCGAATTCGATGCGGCGCCCGTCTTTCTTGACGACGGCCGGAAAGCTCACGTCGGGCCGCTCGTAGGTGGTGAAGCGCTTTTCGCAGGCGGCGCACTGGCGCCGCCTGCGGATGAAGTCCGCGTCCTCCGAGATCCGGGTTTCAACCACCTGGGTGTCGGTGTGACCGCAGAAGGGGCACTTCATGGGGAGGGGTCATGAATCCCGGCGCAAGGCCGGGATGATGATTGTGCCGGAATGCGATGTGACGGGGTCAACCGTACACCGGAAAGCGGCGGGTCAGCACGTTCACCTTGGCGCGCACGGCCTCTATGTTGGCGGCGTCGCGCGGGTTGTCCAGCACGTCGGCAATCAGGTGCGCGGTGGCGCGGGCCTCTTCGTCCTTGAAGCCGCGCGTGGTCATGGCCGGGGTGCCGATACGCACGCCGCTGGTCACCATCGGCTTTTCTGGATCGTTCGGGATGGCGTTCTTGTTGATGGTCATGTGGGCGCTGCCCAGCACGGCCTCGGCTTCCTTGCCGGTGATGCCCTTGGCGCGCAAGTCGACCAGCATCAGGTGGCTTTCGGTGCGGCCACTGACGATGCGCAGGCCGCGCTGCACCAGCGTTTCGGCGACGATGCGGGCATTTGTCAGAACTTGCTGCTGATAAGTCTTGAATTCCGGCATCAAGGCTTCCTTGAACGCCACCGCCTTGGCCGCGATCACGTGCATCAGCGGGCCGCCCTGCAGGCCCGGGAAGACGGCGCTGTTGATGGCCTTCTCGTGCTGGGCCTTCATCAAAATGACGCCGCCGCGCGGGCCGCGCAGGCTCTTGTGCGTGGTGGAGGTCACCACGTCGGCGTGGGGCACCGGGTTCGGGTAGATGCCGGCCGCAATCAGGCCGGCGTAGTGCGCCATGTCGACCATGAAGATTGCACCCACGTCTTTCGCCACCTTGGCGAATCTAGCAAAATCGATAGCAAGAGAATAAGCACTGGCGCCGGCTATGATCAGTTTTGGCTTGGATTCGTGGGCCTTGCGCTCCATCGCGTCGTAGTCGATTTCTTCCTTGTCGTTCAGGCCGTAACTCACCACGTTGAACCACTTGCCGCTCATGTTGAGCGCCATGCCGTGCGTCAGGTGGCCGCCTTCAGCCAGGCTCATGCCCATGATGGTGTCGCCGGGCTTCAAGAAGGCCAGAAACACGGCTTCGTTGGCCTGCGCGCCCGAATGCGCCTGCACGTTGGCCGCCTCGGCGCCGAAGATCTGCTTGATGCGGTCGATGGCCAGCTGCTCGGCCACATCCACGTATTCGCAGCCGCCGTAATAGCGCTTGCCCGGATAGCCTTCGGCGTATTTATTGGTGAGCTGCGTGCCCTGTGCGGCCATGACGGCGGGCGAGGCGTAGTTCTCGGAGGCGATCAGCTCGATGTGCTGTTCCTGGCGCGCGTTCTCGGCCAGGATGGCGGCCCACAACTCGGGGTCGGTTTGTTCAACGAGGATATTGCGGTGGTACATGGCAGTCCTTAAAGACGAGGTTCCCTGTCATTGCGTGAATGAAACAAGGGCTGCCCAGGCGAACGGCTGAACGCCGTTGTCAAAAGACGCGGGCGGTACGCTTCCTGGTGGTGTCCCACGTCAGCCAGCGACCCCGTTTGGGGGGGGCTGTGCCTATCGCCAGTCGCGTACCGCGTGAGTGTAGCCGACTGGGGCTGAAACCGTACACCCCAAAAGCACAAAGCAGGTGGGATGGGCCTTGAAGCCCGGCGTCAGTACGCCGCCGCTGTCGCGACCTTCATTTCGTCGCGGCTGGCCGCCAGCTTGGGCGCTGGCACCGGGGGCGATTCCGCTGGAACGGAGCGACCCGTCGCCACTTTGTACAGCCTGGCCCGTTCGGCCATGACCTTGCCGGCGTAGCCGCCATCGTCCTGGATGTTGGCGGCGCCGACGTAATATTTCAGCCCGGCTTGCACCGAGCCTGCGCGCGCAATGCAATCCTGCAGGACCTTCACGCCGACGCGCAGATTGGTCACCGGGTCGAAGGCAGCCAGCATGCCGCCAAAGCCCTCGTATTTGTCGGAGTGCACCTTGGTCATGACCTGCATCAGCCCTTGCGCGCCGACCGCACTCTGGGCAAACGGGTTGAAGCCCGACTCAATCGCCATCACGGCGAGAATCAGCGTCGGGTCGAGCTTGGTGCGGGCGCCGATTTGATACGCCTCGGCCACCAGCGCGCTCACGGGTTCGGGCGCGACATGGTATTTTTTGCTCAGCCAGTAGGCCACAGCCGCCTGCTGTTTGGGCAGGTCTTTCGGGTCGGTCGCGGTGGCGCGATCCACCGCATCGGGTTCGACCTCGATGTCGGCCGAGACGATCTGGCGTGATTGCAGCCAGCCGGTGAGCTTCTCTTCGCCGACCTGGCGCAGGTCGGGGCGTGCCGCCAGGGTGATCACGAAGAACACCAGGGCCACGCCCAGGAGGGCCAGGCCGTTGTGGGTAATTTCAAAAAAACCGTCAGCCACATCGGATGCGAAGACTCGCAGACTTTTGGCTGACTGTGTTAGCGCTGTCATAGCTCTTCCTTTCTACGCGGGGGCTGCGGCGCCATGCTGGAGTGCAGCACGACAAGCAGGGCTCCTCGTTTGGATTGGTACGCCATCGGATTCACGCCACGGCATCAAGACCATGGCTGTGAATCGACTTAGCCGGGGGTCGGCAGCGATTACGGGTTATCCCTAGATATTCCCAAGAATTGCGAATTCTAGGTTGACCTCAAATACTTGGTCAAGCATAAAAACTAGGTGTATTGCTCAAATTTAGATCTATAGAGTATGTATGCAAACACAGTTTTGATGCGAAATGGGGTCGAATTAAGCCCTCTGTGTTACCTGGCAGACGTGCCTCGCGCTCACTCATTGGTTCTTTGTGCGCTCCTCAAACGATAGCTACCCACCGGCTTTTCAAGCCCGCTGCCGGACGCGCAGATCGAATGCCCTGTGATCCAGCCGAGTCGGGCAAGGGGGCGCTCAGGCCGCAACCGGCCGGGTGCTGACGGCGGCCTATCATGGCGGGCCGCAAATTTTTGAAAATCTTCCAATCGCACGCCCCCCGGTCATTGAAAATCCGATTTGCAATTTCGCCGGGCGGTGACTAAGGTAACAAGGCCTGAGCAATTGGGCGACCGCCGGTAGGAGCCAGTCCCCGCTGAAAGGTGTGGCTGACGAAGCAGCCCCGGCTTATCATGGAAGCAATCCATTGCTTCCTACGCAGTGCGGGACTTCAATCTCCCACCTGCGAACCCAGACGGCACTGGCCTTTTGGCTGCCGTCAGGCCCGGTTGGAGATGCTGCAGGCAGATCCTCCGGGCTTTCTTGTTTTTGCCTTGACCTGGTGCGTTGAATAAACTCGGGGCATGAACCTGCAATCCATCAAGAGCAACAAGTGGGTGCGGCGCGTGGCGTGGACGGCCGCAGGCGTGGTGGTGCTGTGGGGCATCGGCTGGCTGGCGGTGCCGCCCATCGTCAAGAGCCAGGCCCAGAAAATAGCCAGCGAGCAGCTGGGGCGCAAGGTCACCATCGGCGCGGTCGATTTCAAGCCCTGGACGCTGGAACTCACGCTGACCGACCTGGCCGTGGCCACCGCCGATGGGGCCGGGCAGCAGCTGCACGTCCAGCGTCTCTATGTAGATGGTGAGTTGCAGTCGATCCTGCGGCTGGCGCCGGTGGTCGACGCCGTCGCGGTTGACGCCCCGAGCCTCAAACTGACCCGCCTCTCGCAGGGCCACTACGACATTGACGACATCCTGGCCCGGCTGAGCCAGCCGTCCAGCAAGCCGCCCGGCAAACCGCTGCATTTTGCGCTGTACAACCTGGCACTGCATGGCGGCTCGGTCGACTTCACCGACAAGGCGGTCGGCAAAACCCAGCAGTTGCGCGACTTGACGCTGAGCGTGCCGTTCTTGAGCAACCTGGATTCCAAGCGCGACGTGGTGGTCCAGCCAAGGCTGGCCTTCACGCTCAACGGCAGCCATTTCGACTCGGCCGCTGAGGGCACGCCGTTCGCCCAGACCCACAAGCTTGATGCCACCATCAAGCTCGCGGGGTTCGACCTCGCGCCCTACCTGGGCTACATCCCGGCCAGCCTGCCGGTGCGGCTGCAGACGGGCGTGATCGACACCGACCTGCGCGTGGCATTCGAACAGACGGCCACGGCCTCGGTCAAGCTCAGCGGCACGGTGCAGGCCAGCCACGTAAAGCTGACCGACGCCAAAACGCAGGACCTGCTGGCGTTCGACGCACTCAAGCTCACGCTGGCGGACGTGCAGCCGCTGGTGCAACGCGCCAACATCGCGTCGGTTGAACTGACCGGTCCGAGTGTCGCGGTGCGGCGCGATCCGGCAGGGCGGCTCAATCTGGACCTCGCGGCGACGCCGGCGGCAGTCTCCACCACCCCGGCTGCTACCAAAAACGGAGCCAGAAGCGAAGATGCCACGGGGGCTGAAGCCACAAAAAAGGCCGAAGCCAATGCGTGGAAAATCCAGGTCGATAAGGTCGCCGTGCGCGGCGGAACGGTGGCATGGACCGACGAGACCACCGCGCCGCATGCCCGGTTGGCCCTGCACGATCTGGTGTTCGACGCGGCGGCCATTGCGCTGCCGTTTGCCAAGCCGCTGCAGTTCAGCGGTTCGGCGGTGCTGGCCCCGGCGACCGCCCCCACCGCCGCATCGACCGCGGCGGCGCCGGCGAGCGAGGCGCCTCAAGCCGCCAGTCTGAGCTTTGGCGGCGCGGCCACCGACCGCATGGTCAGCGTGGCGGCCAACGTAAAGGCCCTGCCGCTGAGCCTGGCCGCGCCGTACCTCGCCTCCTTCATCGAGCCCGGGCTGAACGGCCAGTTGACGGCCCAGCTGAACGCGGACTGGAAGGCGCCTGCGGCCGGCGCCCAGGCGTCGGGCTTGCTGGTCGGCGTGAAGCAACTGACGCTGGAGAATCTGGCGCTCACCGATGGCAACGCCGTGAGCCAGCCCAGGGCCCGGTCCCCGCGTAACGCGGCGCTGCCCAGCATCAAGCAGATCGACGTGACCGATGCGCAGATCGATCTGGACAACCAGACGGTGAGCGTGGGCAAGCTGGTGGTCACCGATCCCCATGCCAGCGTGGAGCGCGGCGCCGACAAGCGCTGGATGTTCGAGCGCTGGCTGAAACAGCCGGCCGCCTCGGGTGCGTCCCGGGGATCTGCATCAAAACGACCTGTAGCCCCCGCCAAGCCTTGGCAGGTTGCTATCAATGAAGTAGCGGTCGAAGGCGGCACCGTATCGTACCGGGATGCGGCCATGCCGCGGCCGGTGGCGCTCGAGGTATCAAAGCTCGCGCTCCAGCTGAAGGACTTTGCGCTGGACGGCAAAAAACCCTCACCCCTTACCGTCTCGGCGCGCGTGGGGGCGGGGCGCACCGAGCCCGGCCGGCTCGAGTACCACGGCGACCTGGGCTTGAACCCCTTGTCCGCGCAAGGCCAGGTGCAGGCGGTGCGCCTGCCGCTGCATGCGCTCGAGCCTTACTTTGGCGATGCGCTGAACATCCGCCTGCTGCGTGCCGACGCCAGCTTCAAGGGGCAGGTGCACTACCTCAAGAGCAAGGCCGGCCCGGTGGTCAAAGTCACGGGCGACTCGGCGCTGGAGGACTTTCGCGCCAACAGCGTGTTGCCGCCGGGCGTGGCCGTTGCCGCCGCGACGTCGCCCGCTAGCGCAGGGGCTGCGCCCAAAGCCACAGCCGTGGCGGTGGCCGGCAGCCTGCAACCCGTCATCGAGCCGCTGCTGCAGTGGAAAGCCCTGAGCGTGCGCGGCCTCGACCTGACCATGAAGCCGGGTACTGCCACCCGGGTCAACGTGCGCCAGACCGCGCTCAGCGACTTCTATGCGCGCGTGATCATCAACCCGAACGGGCGCATCAACCTGCAGGACCTGGTGAAGTCGTCGGCGCAGCCGGCCGCGGCCGCACCGGCTTCTGCCGCGGCCCCGATCACGCCCGCGCCTGCTGTGTCGCCTGCGCCCGCTGCGGGCGGTGCGCCGGCGCCCATTGTCAACATCGGCCCGATCAGCCTGGTCAATGGCAAGGTGCTGTTCTCCGACCACTTCATCAAACCCAACTACTCGGCCGACCTGACCGAGCTCACCGGCAAGCTCAGCGCGTTCTCCAGCGTCGCGCCCGCTGGCGCGCCCACCATGGCGGACTTGGAACTGCGCGGCAAGGCCGAGGGCACGGCCTCGCTGGAGATCACCGGCAAGCTCAATCCGCTGGCCAAGCCGCTGGCGCTGGACATCACCGGCAAGGTGCGCGACCTCGAACTGCCGCCGCTGTCGCCCTACGCCATCAAGTACGCGGGCCACGGCATCGAGCGCGGCAAGATGAGCCTGGACGTGAACTACGTGGTGCTGCCCAATGGCCAGCTCACCGCCAAGAACAACCTGGTGCTGAACCAGCTGAGCTTTGGCGACGAGGTCAAGGGCGCGCCCACCAGTCTGCCAGTCAAGCTCGCGGTGGCGCTGCTGGCCGACCGCAACGGTGTGATCAACCTGGACCTGCCGATCAGCGGCTCGCTGAACGATCCGCAGTTCAGCCTCGGGCCCATCATCTTCAAGGCCATCATCAACCTGATCGTCAAGGCCGTGACCGCGCCGTTCAGCCTGCTCGCGAATGCGTTTGGCGGCGGCGGTAACGAACTCAGCACGGTCGCCTTTGCGCCCGGCAGCGCGGTGCTGACGCCGGACGCCCGGCAAAGCCTGGACAAGGTGGCCAAGGCGCTGGCCGAGCGCCCCGCGCTGAAGATGACGGTGGTCGGCACCGCCAGCCTGGATGCCGAGATGGAGGGCTACCGGCGCGAACGCCTGAATGCCATGGTGCGCGCCGAAAAGCGCCGTGAGACGACGATGGGCGGCAGCGCAGCCCCGGCGCCGGCTGCCGCTGCCGCCGCCCCGGCCACCACGGTCAGCGAGGCGGAGTACCCGGCGCTGCTGAAGCAGGTCTACAAGCATGCGGACATACCCAAACCGCGCAACCTGATCGGCATGGCCAAGGATATTCCGCAGGCCGAAATGGAGTCGCTGCTGATGGCGAATATCCCCGTGACCGAAGACGCGATGCGCCAACTGGCGCTGGCGCGCGGCGAGGCGGTGAAGGACTATTTGGCGACAAAGCAGGTGCCGGCGCAGCAGCTGTTCCTGGGCGCGCCCAAGGCGGCCGCCGACCAGCCCGCGACCGAGAGCAAGCCGGGCGCCAAGTGGAGCCCGCACGCCGATTTGAGCCTGGCGACCCGATAGGGCCACCGGGCGCTTTGTTTGGACTGGGGCTGAGCTTGTCGAAGCCCTGTGACAGGTGCAGGGCGAACGGCGCGGGGTAGACGGCCGGCTTGTATTGCCCGCTCGATAGACTCACAATGAAAGCGCGCAGGGCGCCACCCGGCGTCGTTGGAGAGAGCAGCTTGCCGCGACCTCGCTACACCCGCACCGCCATCGTCCTGCATGGCGTCATGGCGCTGCTCATCGTGACCGGTTTTTGTCTGGGACTGTCGATGGCCGACTTGCCGCTGAGTCCGCTCAAACTGAGGCTCTTCTCGTACCACAAGTGGGTCGGCGTCAGCGTCTGGGCGTTGCTGCTTGTCCGCGTGCTGTGGCGCATCATGCATGCGCCGCCGCCGTTGCCCGCGGGCATGCCCGCATGGGAGCGAACCGCGGCCCACGCCGGCCATCTGCTGCTGTATGTGCTGATGGCGCTCATCCCCATTTCGGGCTGGCTCATGAGTTCGGCCCAAGGGGTGACAACGGTCTACCTGGGCCTGTGGCCGCTGCCCGATCTGCTGGCCAAAAATGAAGCGCTGGGCCGGCTGCTGCTGATAGTGCACCGCATCCTCAACTACGCACTGCTTGGCGCGGTCGTCCTGCATGTGGCGGCCGCGCTCAAGCATCATTTCGTCGACCGGGACGGCGTGCTGGGCCGCATGTTCCGGCTCACGGGGGCCACTGAATGAAGATCCTCTTCCTTGCGTTGCTGCTGGCGGGCGCGGGCGTCGGTGCGCAGGCCGCCGAGTACCGGCGCGTGGACGTCGCGCACAGCCAGATCCGCTTTACCTCCAGGCAGATGGGCGTGCCGGTTGACGGCGTGTTCCACACCTTCGACGCGGACATGGCCTTCGACCCGCAGGCGCCGGCCACGGCCCGCGGCCAGTTGCGAATCGCCCTGTCCAGCATCGACACGGGCAACCGCGAAGCCAACGACGAGGTCGCGGGCGCGCAGTGGTTCGATGTCAAGCGCCACCCCGAAGCGCAGTTCGAAATGCGCCAGATCCGGTCGCTGGGCGCCGGGCGGTTCCAGGTCAGCGGCATCTTGAGTCTCAAGGGCGTCAGCCGGCCGCTGGCGGTCGACGCCACGCTCAAACCCAGCGGGGCCGGGCAAGCCGTGCTGGACGGCGCCTTCGTGCTCAAGCGGCTGGACTTTGGCGTGGGTGGGGGCGTCTGGGGCGACGTGGGCGTGGTCGCCAACGAGGTGACGGTGCAATTTCACCTGGTGCTGGAGCCGTAAGCCATGAAAAAGCCGCTCTTTGCTTTGCTATGCAGCCTGTGTCTTGCCACCGCGCTGGCCGCCGGCGTCTACGAGTCCGACCCGAATCACACCTTTGCCTGGTTCGAGTTCGACCACCTCGGTTACAGCATCCAGCGCGACCGCTTCGACAAGGTCGATGCCAGCGTCAGCCTGAACCTGCAGGACCAGACCGGCAGCGTGCGGGCGCGCATCGACGTCAATTCGATCAGCACCGGGTCGCACTTTTTCAACCAGATACTGCTCAGCGATGCGTTCTTTGACGCCGGCAAGTATCCGCTCATCACCTTCCAGTCGACGCATTTCACGTTCGGCAAGCGCGACAATGTGACGGCTGTCGAGGGCGATCTGACCATCAAGGGCATCACGCGCCCCGTGACCCTGAGCGTGACCCACTACAAATGCATGATGCATCCCGAATACCACCGGATGGCCTGCGGCCTCAATGCCAGTGCCAAGGTCAGGCGCAGCGACTTCAACCTGGGCAAATATGTGCCGCTGATCAGCAACGACATCACCCTTTATGTGTCGATCGAGGCGATCCAGCATTGACCGGATTTGCGCCCGTTGGGCCAGCCGGCTCGCCGCAATGCAAATCCCGGTGAAAATAGGGGGTTGACCGCCGCCGGCGCAACCGCGCTGGCCGGGGAGTCGGAGCGGTTGTCCGCCGCCACTTGCACAATCACCGACAGATCATTTATGTTCAGTTTTTCCAACCGCAAATCATCACCCGAAGCGCCCGCCGTGACCCCTACCCCCACCAAATCCCACGACCCGCACCCGCTGGACGCCCTCACTGGCGGTGCGTTCTCCGCCGCCACCTCGGGCGAGCGCGCGGCGCGCATCCGTGAATGGCTGACGCGCAACCCCAGCCCCGAGCAGATGCAGGAGGTATTCAAGGAACTGGGCACGCGCGACAAGGGCGCGGCCAAACCGCTCAAGGAAAAGCTCGACGAGCTCAAGCGTGCCAAGGGCCAGGAAGTCCTGGCGGCCGAGTGGGCCGGCAAGGGCCAGGCGCTGCTGGCGCTGTCCAAGCTCAATATTGCCGACGCCATGGCCTGGCAGCGCGATGCCGCCAAGGCCGGCGCGCCGCTGTCCAAAGAGCCGCTGGCGTCGGTCAAGGTGCAACTGGCCGAGCGTGTCAAGGTGATCGAGGACCTGCAGCACCGCGTGCAGGTGCAGCGCGAAGCCGCCGTGCTGCTGGCCCAGCGCATCGAGGTGCTGTCGACCAAGCCGTGGCGCGACGCGCAGGCGGTGCTGGAGGTGCTGCATGCCGACGTGCAGCACTGGCAGGCGCAGGCGCAGGAGCTTGCCGCCGATGCCAACTGGTCCAGCGTGGACGCCAGGTTCCCGCCGCAGCTCGACGCCTCCAAGGCCCAGTTGCTGGTGGTCTGGGATGCCTTTGCGGCCGCGCTGGCGCAGGCCGTGGCCGCGGCCGACGATGCCGGTGCAGCGCTGCCGCCCGTGCTGGTGTGGGCCAATGAGCTGCGCGCCGAACGCGGCGTGCCGGTGGAAGCGCCCGCGCAAGCGCAGAAACCCGCGCTGGATCCCGCCGTTCACAATGAAATGCGCGCCAGGGCAGCGCAGGCCGTGCGCGAGGCGCTATCGAAACTGGAGCAAGAGGTGGGCGAGGGCCACGGCAAGGCCAGCGCCGGGGCAGCGGCTGCGCTGCGCAATGCACTCAAGGAACACGGCAAGCTGATCGACGCCGCGCTCGAGAACCAGGCCCACGCCGCACTGGCCGCGGCCGGCGAAATGGAGGGCTGGCAGCGCTGGCGCGCCGACCAGCTGCGCGAGGAACTGGTGATCAAGGCCGAGGGCCTGCTCAAACGCCCGGCCGAGCATGCGCTGGGCGGGCGCAAGATGCAGGACCTGCTTCGCCAGATGCGCGAGCAATGGAAGCAGACCGACCAGGGCGGCGCGCCCAACCACGCGCTGTGGAAGCGCTTCGACGAGGCCTGCAACGAAGCCCACAAGGTAGTGGAAGCCTGGCTCGACAAGGTCAAGGCCGAGGCCGCCGAGCACCGGGTCCAGCGCCTGGCGCTGATCGAAGAGGTCAAGGCCTGGGGCGTGGCCAATGCGGGCCTCACCGACTGGAAGGCCTTCAGCCGCTCGCTGCACCAGTTTGGCGACCGCTGGCGCGAGGCCGGGCATCTGGGGGAGAAGGCCTTTGCCGAGCTGCAGCCGCAGTGGAAAGAAGCCATTCACGGCGCTGCCGCACCGTTCGAGGCCGCGCAAAAGAGCAGCGTGGAACGCCGCCACGCCCTGATCGAAGAGGCCGTGGTGCTGGGAGCCGCGCCGGTGCTGCGCATCGACGCCGTCAAGGCCCTGCAGCAGCGCTGGCAGTTGGAGGCCCAGAGCGTGCCGCTGGAGCGCAAGTTCGAGCAAAAACTGTGGGATGCCTTCCGCAAACCGATCGATGACGCCTTCAACCGCAAGACCGAGGAGCGCGAAAAGGCGGCGGCATCGTTGAGCGAGCGCGATCGCATCGTGCTCGATGCGGCCAAGGCGCTGGAAGCCGCGAATGCCAGTGGCGACGCCGGCAAAATCCGCGCCGCCATGAGCGCGCTGGACGCCGCGCTGCGCGGCCAGGCGCAGGCCGCCGCCGTGGTGGCCGCTGCCGCCGATCAGGAACAAAATCGGCCTGTAGCCCATACAGAGTCTGCACAGAATGCTACTGAAACCGTAGCGCAGCCGGCAAATCCAGCTGCTGCACAGGCTGCCCCGTCTGTCGCGACCGAGGCTGCTGACGCCCCTGTGGTGGCGGCCGAAGAACCGGCGGCAGATGCTGCCGCCACCACGGCTGCGGCGGCGGAGCCCACGGCGGCCGCGCCTGCCGCCCCGGTCGAACCCGCCAAACCCGCGCCCAAGCCCGTGGTTGCAATGCGTGGCGACGACCGCCCGGGCATGAAAAAGTCCGAACCTGCGCAGGCGGGCCGGGGTGGCAAGTTTGGCGATCGCCGCGATGCGCCGCGCGGCGCCGCGCGCCCGGGTGACAACAAGTTCGAGCCGCGCCGCGACGATCGCGGCCCGCGCCCCGAACCACGCGGTGGCCGCTTCGGCGATCGCCCGGCCTACGAAGAGCGCGGCCCGAGGTTGGGCGACGCGGCCTTCCGGGCCCAGCGCGAGGCGCTGGAACGCGCCGAGTTCACCCTCAAGAAGCTCGCCGCGCAGGCCCATGGCGAAGCGCTGACCCAGCTGCTCACCGCCTGGGAAAAGCGCGATGCGAGCCAGGTGCCCAGCGTGCAGGCGCTGGGCTCACGCGTCACGGCCGCGGGGCGCGGCCACTGGGCACAGGCGATCGCCGGTGCGCCCGACGGCGATGCGTCCGAGGCCTTGCTGCGGTTGGAGATCGCCGCCGAAGTACCGACGCCGGCCGAGCACATCAGCGCGCGGCGCATGTTGCAGCTGCAATTGCTGACCAAACGCAATGATCCGGCCCCCGCGCAAACCTGGGGTCAGGACACGGCACGCGTGCTGGCCAGTGCGTTCGACGCCGGCCATGCGCGCCGCGTGCAAAACGTCCTCAAGGTGCTGCTCAAGCGCTAAGCTGACATGTTCGCCACAGGCGGCCAAGCCGACAAATGCGTTAGCTGCTCAATAGCGACTTGCAGCTGTCTTCGAGAACCTTGACGGCGAGTGTGTGCGTGACGGAAGGGTACTGTTCCAGATACTCGTCCAGGGTCTCGCCGGCCTCCAGGTAATCAAACATCGACTTGACGGGGATTTGTGTGCCGGCGAAGCAGGGCACGACACCGAACGGCACGGGTTGCACGCGAATGGCTGAACTCATCATGAAGGAATCCTCCGGGATTCTGGTGAATGGCCCTGCATACTAGGTCGGCACCCGGTGCAATTCAACTCGTGCGGCAATGAGATTGTCGCGAGTAGTTTTTATCTTCTCGGCATGCGGAATTGGCGCCGTACAAACCGTGCCGCCAGGCGAACCTGTCCGGTCTGCGCGATCGCGAAGATGCTATTGTTTTGATAGCGTCATGCGTTGATTTCTCATGGGACTACGCCTGATTTCGTCTGAAACCGCAGCGCAGCATCAATCCATGAAAATCGGGTCATGGCGGCAATGGAATATGCACATGACCAGAAGTCATGCAAACAAACTATTACCCCTTTAACGGGCTGCATCCGGGCGCGCCACTCCAGCAGGTTCCCTATTGGGTCAACAGCCACTTGCGGCTGTCTTCAAGCACCTTGGCGGCGAGTGTGTGGGGAACAGACGGATACTGTTCCAGATACTCTTCCAGCGTCTCGCCCTTGACGATGTAATCAAACAGCGTCTTGATGGGAATTTGGGTGCCAACAAAGCACGGTACCGCCGTGAATAGCACGGAGTGAAGGTGAACGGCTGAACTGATCATGAAGCAACCCTCCCGGACTGGTGAACGGAACGTGATCCTAGGGGTGGACCGGCTTTCACGCAACTCCGACGCGCGACGGTCGGCACAGCTTGCAGGCGCACCATTTCAGGTGACTGTCCGGATTGTTTGAACACTTTCGGGCGCATTCCTGTCGGCGGGCCTGGCGGTCCAACTGGCAAGGTGACTATGGATTTGATAGCCACTCGCGCCCGGCCTGATTGGGCCAAGGCTTGATTTGGCCTGGAATATCCGGGACCGTCTGTCAGTGCCGAATGAGGGGCGGCTGGCCATCGAAAAGCCCCCGGAGAGAAAACGAATTGTTACCCTTTTGTTGGCCTGGATTCAGGAGGGCAATGGCCCGCTCCGGTTGAAAAACGCGTCGTACAGCGGCACCAGCGCGGGCAACTCCAGCTCGAACCGGGCGCGGTTGACAAAGTAGGCCTCGCAGGTGACCGCGAAGAACTCGACGAGGGAGGTGGCGCCATAGGCGTTGAGCCAGGGCGGCTCGCCGCCAAAGCGCTCGGCCATGATGACCTGCTCGCGAAAGGCCTGGTACGCCGGCTGCAATGTGGCCAGCCACAGGCGCTGCGCGGCGCCGGCGCTGCGTGTGCCCATGAAACCCGGGGGCAGTGGCGGGCAGCCGTCCGCCCGGCCGCTTTGCATGTCCATCTTGTGGACAAACTCATGGATCACCACGTTGTAGCCGTGCTCGGCTTGGGCACCGGCGTGGGCCACGTCGCGCCAGTTCAGCATCACCGGGCCCTTGTGCATGGCCTCGCCCGCCAGCACCTCGCGGTAGCGGTGCACCACGCCATCGTGGTCCATGGTCTCGCGCTGCGCGAGCACCTCGCGCCGGTGCACCACGATGCCGACAAAGTCGCTGTACCAGGCCAGGGCTTTGCCGCGCTGGTCCAGGTGCAGCAGTGGCAGGCAGGCCTGCGCCGCGATGGCGAGCGCGATCTCGTCGCTGATGTGCAGGCGCTCGGTGCCGTGAAATTCCTTCTGGGCCAGGAAGCGGCTGCTCAGGCGGCGCAGGTGGGCGCGCTCGGGCTCGGTGAGGCTGGCCAGAAAGGGATAGCGGTCCAGGGTGCGCTGCCACAGCGCCTCGGGAATGGTGCGCGCGCGTCTGCGCAGCCAGGCCCACATGCGGCGCTCAGGCCAGCGCCATGCGCTGCAGCCGGCCCGCAAAGGGGCCTGTTGCCGTCAGACGCAGCACTTCGGCGCGCGGTGGTGTCGCTACCAGATCCCAGTCGCTCAGCACCACGCGCGCCAGGCCCGCGCCCAGGTCGTGGTCAGCCGGCTTGTGGGTGTGGCCGTGGATCAGGGCGGCGGCCTGCGCGGCCTGCAGCCACTGGCGCGCGGCGGGCGCGTCGACGTCGCCATAACTCACGCCGGAGCGTTTGCGCGCCTCGCTTTGATCGCGTATCGCGCGTGCGATGGCACGGCGCTCAAGCAGCGGTTTCGCCAGGAAGTCGCGCTGCCAGTTGGCACTGCGCACCTGCTGGCGAAACGCCATGTAGTCCAGATCGTCCAGGCACAGTGCATCGCCGTGCGTGAGCAGCCAGCGCTGCCCCGCAAACGTCAGCACGGTGGGGTCGGCGAGCAGGGTGACATGGCAGGCGTCGAGGAACTGCGTGCCGACCAGAAAGTCGCGGTTGCCATGCATGAAAAAAACGCGCAGGCGCTGCGTGGCCTCATGCAGCACGTCGGCGCAGCACGCTTCAAAGCCGGGTGCCTCGCCGGGATTGTCCGGAGCATTCACCGCCGCATCGTCGCCGACCCACACTTCGAACAAGTCGCCCAGGATGAACACCGCGCTGGCGGGACTGCTTTGCATGTACTGTTGCCACGCCGCCGAGGTCGCGGGATCCGCCGCCTGCAAATGCAGGTCGGAGATGAAATCGACCGTGCGCCAATCAGGGGGAGCGGCAAGCTCCGCGAACGCGGGCACGGTCGGGGCCATTCGAGATCAGTCGGCGCCGGGCCGCCCCAAGGCGACTGCGGCCCCCCCGGGGGGCAGCGCAGTACACGCAGTGACAAGCGTGGGGGCCATCTACAGCGCGACGGCTTTCTCGATCACCACGTCGTCATTCGGTACGTCGTCATGGAAACCCTTGCGGCCGGTCTGCACGGCCTTGATTCTGTCCACCACCTCGGTGCCCGCCACGACCTTGCCGAACACGGCGTAGCCCCAGCCCTGCGCGCTGGGCGCCGTGTGATTGAGGAAGGCGTTGTCGGCCACGTTGATGAAGAACTGGGCCGTGGCCGAGTGCGGCGCATTGGTGCGTGCCATGGCCACGGTGTACTTGTCGTTCTTCAGGCCGTTGTTGGCCTCGTTGTCGATCGGCGTGCCGCTCTTTTTTTCCTTCATGCCGGGCTCGAAACCGCCGCCCTGCACCATGAAGCCGGGAATCACGCGGTGAAACACCGTGTTGTTGTAGTGGCCTTTGTTCACGTAATCGAGGAAATTCGCGACCGTGTTGGGCGCCTTGGCCTGATCGAGTTCAAGGGTGATGACGCCGTACTTGGCGATGTGCAGTTCGACTTGGGGGTTGCTCATGATTTATTTCACCAGGGTTGCAGAGTTGATAAGAACGGGGGTCCTGGGCACGTCACTGGGGAACGGGCCGCCGGGGCCGGTCGGCGTGGCCTTGATCTTGTCGATCACGTCCATGCCGCTCACGACCTTGCCGAACACGGTATAGCCATACGACTGCGCGGACGGGTCCAGAAACGCATTGTCCCGCACGTTGATGAAGAACTGCGCGGTGGCGGAATTGGGGTCGTTGGTGCGCGCCATGGCCAGTGTGCCGACCACGTTGCGCGGGCCGCCCCTGGCCAGCGCTTCACGCCCTTCGTGCACGACCGGCGCGCGCGTCGGCTTTTCCGCGTACTTGGCGTCGTAGCCACCGCCCTGGATCATGAAGTTGTTGATCACGCGGTGAAAGATCGTGCCGTCGTAGTGCTTGTCCTTCACGTACTGCAAAAAGTTGGCAACCGTCTTGGGCGCCTTGTCGGGATAGACCTCGACCACGAAGTCGCCCGCGCTGGTGGCGAACTTGACCCTGGGCGCGTCCCCGGCCCGTGCCGGGACCAGGGCCTGGCTTGCCAGCACACCGACAACGGCTACCGCCATCAGGGCGCGCCGCGCCACCGGGAATCCGGAAAATTTCATTCAATCACTCCTTCAGGGTTTTTGGGTGGTGCTCGTCTTCGCCGTCGCTGGAGCGGAGGCCGCTGCCGCCGGGCTTGCCGCTGCTGCTTTCTGCCCCTTGGCGGAGCCTGCGAACATGCTGCGGATCAACGTCAGCTTGGGGGTGACGCTGGCGCTGGTGCTGGCATCGAGTTGCACTGCCCGGGCGTAGGACTGGGCCGCCAGCCGTGCGTACACGTCGCCCAGGTTCTCATACGCGATGGCATAGCTGGGGTTGGTGCGCACGGCCATCTCCAGCGCGGCGCGCGCCTTGTCGAACTGGCTCTGGGCGGCATACAGCACCGCGAGGTTGTTGTACGGCTCGGGCAGCTCGGGGTAGTCCTGCGTGAGCTTGGTGAAGGTGGCGATGGCGTCGTCCGTCTTGCCCGCGTCGGTCAGGATCACGCCCTTGATGAAACGCATCTGCGGATCGCGCGGGTTGGTGGCCAGATACGCGTCGGCCTTGGCCAGCGCTTCGGTCTGTTTGCCCGAGCGCGCCAGCTGGTTCACGTCGGCATAGTCGTCGGCGTAGGCGCTGGGTGCGCCCAGGATTGTCGCCAGGATGACAAGGCGTAAAACCTGTGACAACGCGCGGGGGATATGCTTCATGAAGCCTCTGTGGCAGTGTGCAGTGACGAGCCCAAACCGGGGCTATATACTGCGCAGGATTGTATCTGAGGGGTTCGCTCTCACGCCCTCAGGACCTTGCCGAACAAAACCACCACCCGGCCCGAAACACCAGAGCGAAATTCTGTTGCTGTTTCCTGACCCGTCCGAGATCTCATGAGTCTGCGCATTTACAACACGCTATCGCGTGCACTGGAACCGTTTTCTTCGATCGAACCTGGTCATGTGCGCATGTATGTCTGCGGCATGACCATTTACGATCTGTGTCACGTTGGGCACGCGCGCATGATGATGGCGTTCGACGTGGTGCAGCGCTGGCTCGTGGCCAGCGGTTACCGCGTCACCTACGTGCGCAACATCACGGACATTGAAGACAAGATCATTAGGCGCGCGCTCGAGCGTGGAATCAGTATTCGCGCCCTGACAGACGAAATGATCGCCGCCATGCACCAGGATCTGGCCGCGCTGGGTATCGCTTCGCCCACGGTGGAGCCGCGCGCGACGGAATACGTCCGCCAGATGACCGATCTGATCGGTCTGTTGCGGGACAAAGGGCTGGCGTATCAGTCCGCCAGCGGCGACATGAACTTCCCGGTGCGCAAGTTCCCCGGCTACGGCAAGCTCAGCGGCAAGTCGCTGGACCAGATGCGCGCCGGCGAGCGCGTGGCCGTGCTCGATGGCAAGGAGGATCCGCTGGATTTCGTGCTCTGGAAGGCGGCCAAGCCCGATGAACCGGTGGACGCCAAATTTGACTCGCCTTTTGGTGTCGGGCGTCCAGGCTGGCACATCGAATGCTCTGCCATGAGCTGCGCGGTGTTGGGCAAGACCTTTGACATTCATGGCGGCGGGGCCGACTTGCAGTTTCCCCATCACGAGAACGAAATCGCGCAAAGTGAAGGCGCCTACGGGCAGCCCCTGGCGAACTACTGGGTGCACAACGGCTTCCTGGAGGTGGACAACGAGAAGATGTCCAAGAGCCTGGGGAACTTCTTCACGATACGCGATGTGCTGAAAAGTTTTGATGGCGAGACGATCCGCTTTTTTATGCTGCGCGTGCAGTACCGCCGCCCCTTCAACTACAGCGATGCTGGCCTGGAAGATGCGCGCACCGGACTCAAGCGCCTGTACACCGCGCTTGACGCAGTGCCGCCGCTGAACGTGAAATTGGACTGGAATCAGCCGTTTGCCGCGCGCTTCAAAGCTGCCATGGACAACGACTTTTCCACACCCGAGGCCGTGGCGGTGCTGTTCGAGCTGGCTACCGAGATCAACAAAACCCGGTCGCCCGAGCTGGCCGGTCTGCTCAAGGCGTTGGGCGGCTGCCTTGGTTTGTTGCAGGGCGAGCCCAGGCAGTTTTTGCAGGCGGGCGCCGGTGTAGCAGCCGGGTTGGACGCTGCTGCGATTCAGTCCCTGATCGAGGCGCGCGCCAGCGCCAAGGCTGCGAAGAATTTTGTTGAGGCCGACCGCATCCGCAGCGATTTGCTGGCGCAGGGCATCGTGCTCAAGGATTCGCCCACCGGCACCACGTGGGAGGCCGCTCAGTGACGCGATTGAATATGTTTTGGCTCTGTAGCCCTGGAGGGTGCTGCGATGCCTGCTTCTAAAAAGATAGCAACCGTGGCTCCCGCCGAATTGCTCATGCCCGAGTATTGGGAAGACGCCTGCAAGCACCTGACCAAAAAGGACCGGGTCATGAAGCGGCTGATCCCGCAGTTCGGCGACGCCCGACTGCAGTCGCGCGGCGAGGCCTTCATCACGCTGGCGCGCTCCATCGTGGGCCAGCAGATTTCGGTGAAAGCCGCGCAAACCGTGTGGGAGCGCTTCGCCAAACTGCCGCGCAAGATGACGCCGGGCAACGTGCTCAAGCTCAAGGTCGACGACATGCGCGCGGCGGGCCTGAGCGCGCGCAAGGTGGAGTACCTGGTGGACCTGGCGCTGCACTTCGACTCCGGCACCGTGCATGCCGGCGCCTGGGAAGACTGGGAGGACGAAGCCGTCATTGCCGAGTTGGTCGCCATCCGCGGCATTGGCCGCTGGACCGCCGAGATGTTCCTGATCTTCCACTTGATGCGCCCGAACATCCTGCCGCTGGACGATGTAGGCCTGATCAATGGCATCAGCAAGAATTATTTCTCGGGTGAATCGGTCAGCCGCAGCGACGTGCGCGAGGTGGCCGCCGCCTGGGCGCCCTACTGCAGCGTGGCAACTTGGTATATTTGGCGCTCGCTCGACCCGCTGCCCATTGAATATTAGGCGGCCGAATAGTAAAACTCCACGTTGAGCGGAAAACAAGGAGAACCATCGTTGGGCAAAAAAACATTCCTCGACTTCGAGCACCCGATTGCCGAGCTCGAGACCAAAATTGAAGAGCTGCGCTACGTGCAGACCGAGTCGGCCGTCGATATCTCGGAAGAGATCGACCAGCTGAGCAAAAAGAGCCAGCAACTCACGAAAGACATCTACTCGGACCTGACGCCCTGGCAGATCACGAAAATCGCGCGTCACCCCGAGCGGCCCTACACGCTGGACTATGTGCGCGAGATCTTCACGGATTTCATCGAGCTGCATGGCGACCGCCACTTCTCGGACGACCTGTCCATCGTCGGCGGCCTGGCGCGTTTCAACGGCACGGCCTGCATGGTGCTGGGCCAGCAAAAGGGGCGCGACACCAAGGAGCGCGGCCTGCGCAACTTCGGCATGAGCAAGCCCGAGGGTTACCGCAAGGCGCTGCGCCTGATGAAGACGGCCGAGAAGTTCAAACTGCCGGTGTTCACCTTTGTCGACACGCCCGGCGCCTTTCCCGGCATCGACGCCGAAGAGCGCGGCCAGTCGGAGGCCATCGGCCGCAACATCTTCGAGATGGCCCAACTCGAGGTGCCGATCATCACCACCATCATCGGCGAGGGCGGCTCCGGCGGCGCGCTGGCGATCTCGGTGGGCGACCAGGTGGTGATGCTGCAATACTCGATCTATTCGGTGATCAGCCCCGAGGGCTGCGCCTCCATCCTCTGGAAAAGCTCCAGCCAGGCGCAGGTGGCGGCCGATGCGCTGGGCATCACGGCACACCGGCTCAAGGCGCTGGGGCTGATCGACAAAATCGTCAACGAGCCCGTGGGCGGCGCGCACCGCGACCCCAAGCAGATGGCTGCGTTTCTGAGGCGCGCCCTGGGCGATGCCTTCCGCCAGGTGAGCGACCTCAAGGTCAAGGAATTGCTGGACCGGCGCTACGACCGGCTGCAAAGCTATGGCCGCTACACCGACACCAAAGCCGACAGCAAATAGCCACTGCCGTTCATGAGCAAATCATGAACACCCGGTTGCTGGACGCCATGCAGGCCTTCTCGCCCGGCCTGCCGCTGGGCGTGGCCTACAGCGGCGGGGCCGACTCCACCGCCTTGCTGCTGGCCTGCGCCGAAAAGTGGCCGGGGCAGGTGAGGGCGCTGCACATTCACCATGGTCTGCAGGCGGCGGCGGATGAATTCGAGCAGCACTGCATCGCGTTTTGCGCACGACTCGGGGTGCCGCTGGTGGTGCGGCGCGTGCACGCGCGTCACGCGCCAGGGCAAAGTCCGGAAGACGCCGCGCGCACTGCACGTTATGAGGCTTTCAGGGCCGTAGCCCTTGAGGAGTGGGGGCGGTATGCTATTACTAACATAGCAATTGCGCAGCACGCCGACGACCAGATCGAGACGCTGCTGCTGGCACTCACACGCGGCGCGGGTCTGCCGGGCCTGAGTGCGATGCCCGCGCGCTGGGACCGCGACGGCATCACCTACCACCGCCCGTTGCTGGGCGTGCCTGCCCCGGAGATTCGCGCCTGGCTGCGCGAGCGTGGCGTGGCCTTCATTGATGACCCGAGCAACGCCAACGAGCAATTCACGCGCAACCGCATCCGCGCGCGCCTGCTGCCCGCGCTCGACGCGGCCTTCCCGCAGTTCCGCGAGACCTTTGCGCGCAGCGCGGCGCATGCGGCGCAGGCGCAGGCGCTGCTGCAGGAGGTGGCGGCGCAAGACTTGATCGAGGTGGGTAATCCACCGGCCATTCGCGCGCTTCAAACGCTATCGCGCGCGCGCCAGGCCAACGTGCTGCGGCACTGGCTCAAAACCACCTACAACGCCGCGGCCAGCAGCGCGCAGCTGCACGAATTGCTGGACCAGATCGCGGCCTGCACTACGCGCGGGCATCAGATCCGCATCAAGGTGGGGACCGGATTTGTGCAGCGCAAAGGAGCGGCCCTCGATTGGTACAATCCCTAGGTTTTGCTCTGAAAAAATTCCAATGGCATTGATCGTTCACAAATACGGCGGCACGTCGATGGGCTCCACCGAGCGCATCCGCAACGTGGCCAAACGCGTGGCCAAATGGGCGCGCGCAGGCCACCAGATGGTGGTGGTGCCCAGCGCCATGAGCGGCGAGACGAATCGCCTGCTCGGGCTGGCAAAAGAATTGGCGCCGGCCAAGCCCACCGGCGCCTACAGCCGCGAACTCGACATGCTGGCCGCCACCGGCGAGCAGGCCTCCAGCGCGCTGCTGGCCATTGCGCTGCAGACCGAGGGCATGGAGTCGGTCAGCTACGCCGGCTGGCAGGTGCCGATCCGCACCGACAGCGCCTACACCAAGGCGCGCATCGAATCCATCGACGACGCGCGCGTGCGCGCCGACCTGGATGCGGGCAGGGTAGTCATCGTGACCGGCTTCCAGGGCATTGACGATCAGGGCCACATCACCACACTGGGCCGGGGCGGCAGCGACACCTCGGCCGTGGCCGTGGCTGCCGCCATGAAGGCCCACGAGTGCCTGATCTACACCGACGTGGATGGCGTCTACACCACCGACCCGCGCGTGGTGCCCGAGGCGCGCCGCCTGCAGACCGTGAGCTTCGAGGAAATGCTGGAAATGGCCAGCCTGGGCTCCAAGGTGCTGCAGATTCGCTCGGTGGAGTTTGCCGGCAAGTACAAGGTGCCGCTGCGCGTGCTCTCCAGTTTCACCCCGTGGGACATAGACATCAATGAGGAGGCCAAGTCCGGCACCCTGATCACCTTTGAGGAAGACGAACAAATGGAACAAGCCATCGTGTCCGGCATCGCGTTCAGCCGCGAAGAAGCCAAAATATCCGTGCTCGGCGTTCCCGACAAACCCGGCATCGCCTACCAGATCCTGGGCGCCGTGGCCGACGCCAACATCGAGGTTGACGTCATCATCCAGAACATCAGCAAGGACGGCAAGACCGACTTCAGCTTCACCGTGAATCGCAGCGAATTCGCCAGGGCCGTCGACCTGCTCAAGGACAAGGTGCTGCCGGGCCTGGGCGCGCAGGAAATCAAGGGCGACCCCAAGATCTGCAAGGTCTCCATCGTCGGTATCGGCATGCGCAGCCACGTCGGCATCGCCAGCCAGATGTTTCGCTGTCTGTCCGAGGAAGGCATCAACATCCAGATGATTTCCACCTCGGAGATCAAAACCTCGGTGGTGATCGATGAGAAGTACATGGAGCTGGCCGTGCGCGCGCTGCACAAGACCTTCGACCTGGATCAGCCCGGCAACGGAAAACCCGCCCAATCATGAGATAATTTGCGAACTGGAAACGTGACCGAGTGGCCGAAGGTGCTCCCCTGCTAAGGGAGTATGGGGTGTAGAGCCTCATCGAGGGTTCGAATCCCTCCGTTTCCGCCAGACCTTATAAATCAATAACTTACGAGCGATGTAAACCGCAAATAGGTTTTTGATGATACCCAAAGAAACCCACCAGAACCCACTTTCCAGTGGTTTATTGGTGGTTTTTTTCGCCCCCAGTAAATCTGGACTCCAGGCAATGGATTTTCCGGTCGTCCTTGCACACCTGCAGCACCAGTTCTCTGGTCAGATGGTGTTGGACGTCGATGACCTTGCCAAGGTGTTGGGCAGGTCAGACAGGGCAATTTCGAACCTGATTGCACGTGATGCATTGCCCTTCAAAGTGAAGACAGTGGGCGCAAAGCGTTGCGTAGACATCTTTCAGGTGGCCCAGTGGCTCAGCAGCGACGAAGCCATGGCGACGGAGAGCGTCAAAGTAGATGCCACGCCACCCCAGAGGCCAGCCAGCGCATCCGTCGATGGTCGAAGGCATCCGCGCCGGTCGCGGCCAGTTCGATGCATTTACCAAGGAAGGTACGCGCGTGGCTGTCAGCATTGCACCGATTCCCGGCACGCAATGGCACGTGGCTGTTGGTCAGCCTGTTGCGGAGCTTGTGTTGCAGGCGCGGCTCTCCATGCTGCTGATACTCTGTGCCGGCGTGGTCTGCGCAGGGGTCAGCATTGGTGCCTCGCAGTTCCTGGCAAGAGCAATCGCCCAGCAGTTCAGTGCAGTCGCCATGGCGCACGCAAGGGGTTCCAATGCGGAGACGGCCCCAAGCGCCATCCGGGAGGTCACGGAGCTTGGCAAGGCGCTCCACGACACACGAAGCAAGGTAGTCCTGGCGACAGAGGTGCTGCGCGCTGCTCGACACGATGCACTCACGGCGCTTCCTGCTCGGGGCCTGTTCATGGAACGTGCTCAGCAACATGCTGCCGATGCCCCTGCGCAAGGTTGGTGCGTTGCGCTTCTGTTTATAGACCTGGACGGTTTCAAGCAGGTCAACGACTGGCTCGGTCACGACGAAGGCGACCGAGTTTTGAAGTCCGTTGCAGAGGTAATCCGTGGCTGCGTGCGGCCCGATGACGTTGTCGGGAGACTGGGCGGAGACGAGTTCGTCGTCTGCATTCGTGGGCCAGAAAATCAAGTACATGAGATTTCTGAAGGTGTAGCCCACCGTATTGTCGAAGGCGTTCGCGGCATCGGTAACGGTATCGGCTGCAGTATCGGTACTGCCTTCGCTCGGGAGTCCGGTGATTTGGAGACGCTCATCGAGCAGGCTGACCGGGCCATGCTCACAGCCAAGCGTTCGGGCAAGAATCGCGTAACCATTGCCGCTTGAAGCGCATGCGCGCGGGCCTCAATTCGGGAACCAGCGCTGCTCCCGAATTGCGGCGGGCTCATCACGTCTCTCTGTAAAGGGTCAATAGTCGTGACTGGTTGCGTGAACATGAGGTGGCCCCCCACGGCTTCAAAACGGCCTAAAGGACCATCATGCTTGTTTTTCTGCAGCAGACTGGAGGCGTCACGAAAGTGCTCGTTTTTGTTGAACCACGAACGGCCGCCTTGTAGAAAATCGAACTTCGGCTCTGGGCGCAAACTGGAAGCTCATCCGCCCCTGAGCTTGTCAGTCGAATTTCATCGCAGCCACCCACCGATGCAGGTGTGCAAAGACCAGGTGGTGACCGAAGAAAATCCCGGAAAGACGTTCATCGACATCGCCGCTGAACCCTGACGCTGCATCCGCTTGTGCGGCGTTAGCCGGAACTCACCGCTCTGGTTTTCGCCAGGCGTCATCATACGCATGGGTCTCAAAGACGCGCGTCAGAGCGTCCCTGTCGATGATGTGAATATGTCGTGCATTTACTTCAAGCAGGCGTTGTTGCTGGAAAATTGAAAACGTCCGGCTGACGGTTTCCAACGACATACCACCCAGGTAACTGCCGATGTCAGCGCGCGTCATTCGCAGGTGAAATTCGCTGAGTGAGTAGCCACGGGCGTTCAGGCGTCGCGACAGGTTCAACAGGAAGGCCGCCAGCCGCCCCTCGGCCCTCAACTGCGATAGCAGCGCGTGACTGTGCTCGCGCACAATCTCGCGGCTCATCAGACGGGCGATGAGGCCCTGCATGTCGGTGTTGCCGGTCGCCAGTGCGAGTTGCGCGTAAGGAATGGCCGAAACCTCGGTGTCCTCCAAGGCCGTGGCGCTGCTGGCATGGCGGCCATAGGCTACCGCGTCCAGCCCGGTAAGCTCACCCGCCATGTAGAAGCCGTTCACCCGCTCGCCACCGTCCGCCATCGCCAAGCTGGACTTCAACGTGCCGCTGCGCACAAGATAAACAAAGACGAAGGGTTCTCCCTCGTGGTAGAGCGTTTGCGCAGACCTGACCTTGCGCCGGTGCACTGCCAGGCTTTCCAGTCGTGCAATGTCGTCGTCACCGATGCGGCTGGGCAGGGAATACTCGCGCAGGTGGTGGCCAGAGTTCCCCGAGGTTGGCGACACGGCTGGCGTCATTCCGGGCCCGGCCTGACGGGGCAAAATGCCCCCGGGGACAACGGGAGACTCGACGTTAGCGTGGGACGGAGACTTTTCTTGATGGTCGCTGTGCATTGCCATTCACCCGGAGGAGTTGCGGAACACTATATGGGCAACCGACTCCCTCGTGGCAAACCCCGTTTTATGCAGTGTAAACGCTTTGGCCTTGACGTTACCAACCGCGGCCATGCTGCATTAATTCACCGCCCCGGCTTTTTCAAACGTGGCTCGTTGTACGCGAGGCACTTACGCGCCAAAGTCGCGGCACCAATCGCTTGGCCCACCTTCCATGCCCCAGGTAGGCACCGTCAATCGCACAGGTCAGGACAAGAACAGGTTCTTCGGAGTCAGAAGTTCAAGCCCCGTTTTAAGGCGGCGCCGGCACTGGGCTGCTGTCCACCGCTATTGCGTCAAAGGTGGCGCACGTCACCACCGCGCTCGACATGTCGGGCGCCATGCTGCAGGTGCTCAATGAAAAGGGCTTTGCCAACATTACCACGCGCCAGAAAGACAGCAGGAGTCATGGCGAAGTAGGCAGGCGACGTGCAGCGGCGTTGGACGCCCGCCGCGCCGGTGAACAACGCCGTCGCCTCGGTCACCGTGCTGGCGTGCACCGCCATGCACGCGGATGCCTGGGCGACTGCCCTGCTGGTGGCCGGCCCTGGCGAAGGTCTGGCGAAGGCGCAGCGCATGGGGCTGGAAGCGCTGTTTCTGCTGCGTCGCCCCGAAGGGCCGGTGGAGATGGGTCTGGGGCGGTTCGGCTCTTCCACAATGCAGCAAGATGCTGCATGAAAGACGGCTCAACAACCCGTTCAGCAGTGAGTCATCACGACGGGCACGGACTGTGCACAGAGTCGCCAGCGACTCAACGCGAATACCCACGACTCACTGCAGCCGATGGCTGACAGGGTTCCTGCAGGAAGTCCTCAAGATCATTGTCGCTGACCCACGCACTGCCGCATGAAGACGGCATCCAGATCCGTGCGTAGGTTGCGCAGTCTCGGGGTCGACGAAACCCGGGACCGCTTCAACGCGATGCAGGCCGCTTTATGCCGGCTTGGCTCCCGAGCAGCAACACACCGCTGACGAGTACCTGGCTGCGGTCATTCCGTAGCTGCAAGCCAGGTGCAGATGCGGCATCGGACGAATCAGCGTCTGGGTTGGGTAAACCACGAGGCCATGTGTCGGGGTTTCACTGAAAATGAATCCTCCCACTTCCCTTCATATCCTGCAAGGAACCCCATGAATATGAAAATACCTGCGCTGATGACCGCATTGCTGCTGGCGGCCGGCGTTGCCCAAGCTGCCGCGGCCGATACCCTGGGCAAGATTGCCGAGAGCAACAAGATGACCGTGGCCTACCGCGAATCGTCGGTGCCGTTCAGCTACCTGACGGGATCGACCAAGGCGGTCGGGTTCGCGGTTGACATGACCGAGGCGATTGTCAAAGCGGTCAAGACGAAGCTGAACAAGCCGAACCTGCAGGTGGACTACATGCCGGTGACATCGCAAAACCGCATCCCGCTGCTGGCCAACGGCACCATCGACCTGGAGTGCGGCTCCACCACCAACAACACGGCGCGCGGCAAGGACGTGGCGTTCGCCATCAACCACTTCTACACCGGCACACGGCTGCTGGTGAAGAAATCCTCGGGCATTAAAAACTACGCCGACCTGGCCGGCAAGACGGTGGCCAGTACGACCGGCACCACCAACGTGCAGGTGCTTCGCAAATACAGCGCGGACCACAACCTGGGGATGAACATCCTTCTGGGCAAGGACCATGATGACTCGCTCTTGCTGGTCGAAAACGACCGTGCGCTGGCGTTCGCCATGGACGACGTGCTGCTGTTTGGCCTGAGAGCAAATTCGAAGGACCCGGCCTCGCTGGAAGTCGTGGGCGACTCGCTGCAGGTCGAGCCCTATGCCTGCATGCTGCGCAAGGACGATCCCGCCTTCAAGACGCTGGTCGATGGCGTGATTTCGGGGATGATGAAGTCGGGTGAGTTCGAGAAGCTCTACAACAAGTGGTTCATGTCGCCGATTCCGCCGAAGAACATCAACCTGAACCTGCCGATGAGCCAGCAGTTGCGCGACAACCTCACCGCGCAAAGCGACAAGCCTGCGCTGTAGACGCAGCGGCGCCTTATGAATCGCTGGACGCGCTCCAGCGGTTGTTCCAGGCTTTTTGAATATCGCGCCGGTCGCGTTTGGTGGGGCGCCCATGCTCGATGCTGTGAGCGGGCTCGCCGGCAAAGCGGCGCTGTTCGGCGGCCAGCGCGCGTAGGTGCAGGCTCTCGGCCGTTTCTTCATACATCTGTTGTGCCACCGGCGCGGGCCCGCGCATGCCGCTCAAACCCCGGACCACGACGGTGCGCGTGACCAGGCCCTGGCGCATGACGATGGTGTCGTCCAGTTTGAGCTCGCGCGCCGGCTTGGCGTCCTGCCCGTTGACCTGCACGCGGCCCTTGCCGACCTCCTCAGCGGCGAGCGAGCGCGTCTTGTAGAAACGCGCGGCCCAGAGCCATTTGTCGAGTCGTAGTTTTTCACTCATGGGCCGCCATATTAAGGCCGGCGAATGGCGGCGCCGCGAAGTGCCCGCCATCGAGGCGCTAACATCCGCGCATGGAAGACACCGACACCCGGCCGCAGGCCAGCGAGGACGCCGCCACGGCGGCACTGCCGCAGGACGCCGACAGCATCTTGGCGCTCGCAGCGCGCTCGATGTTTCATCTGTTCTCCAGCATCAGCCAGGGCATGTTCCTGGTGGACCGCACGGGGCGCATCGTCTGGGTCAACGAGGGCTACAAGCGCTTTCTGCCGGCGCTCGGGTTCTCGTCGGTGGAGCAGTTTGTCGGTCACATGGTCGAGGAGGTGATTCCCAACACGCAAATGCGCCAGGTGCTGGAAACCGGCGAGGCGTACCTGATCGACCTGCTGACCAACCGCGCGGGCACCTTCGTGGTGAGCCGCATTCCGCTGCGCGGCGACGACAACGAGATCATTGGCGCCATCGGCATCGTGCTGTTCGACCATCCCGAGAACACGCTCCAGCCGCTGATCAGCAAGTTTGCCAGGATGCAGCGCGATCTGGACGATGCGCGCCGCGAACTGGCAACCCAGCGCGTGATCCAGGGCGCGGGCCAGCGTCCGTCCAAGTACACCTTTGCCAATTTTGTCGGCGCGAGTCCGGCGGCCGTGGAGGTCAAGCGCCAGGCGCGGCGTGCCGCCCAATCGTCCAGCCCGGTGCTGCTGCTGGGCGAGACCGGCACCGGCAAGGAGCTGCTGGCGCATGCGGTGCACGCTGCTTCGGCGCGCGCGCGCGGTCCGCTGGTCAGTGTCAACATCGCGGCCGTGCCGGACACCCTGCTCGAGGCCGAGTTTTTTGGTGTGGCGCCGGGTGCCTATACCGGCGCCGAGCGCAAGGGGCGCGACGGCAAGTTCAAGCTGGCCGACGGCGGCACGCTGTTTCTGGACGAGATTGGCGACATGCCGCAAAGCCTGCAGGCCAAGCTGTTGCGCGCCTTGCAGGAGGGCGAGATCGAGCCGCTTGGCTCCAACAAGCTGGTGCCGTTCGACGCGCGCGTGATTGCGGCCACCTCGTGCGATCTGGCGGCGCTGGTGCGCGAGGGCAGGTTCCGTGAAGACCTGTACTACCGGCTCAATGTGCTGCCCATTCGCGTGCCGCCGCTGCGCGAGCGGCGCGCTGACATTCCTGCGCTGGTCGAGGTACTGGGCGAAGACATCGCGCTGCGCAACGGCGCGCCGCTGCCCGAGGTGACGCCCGAGGCGCTGGCGCTGCTGTCCGCGCAAACCTGGCGTGGCAACATCCGCGAGTTGCGCAATGTGCTGGAACAGGCGGCCATGCGCAGCGATTCACTGCGTATCGACGCGCCCCAGCTGGAGGTGGTGTTGCGCGAGGCCGGCATCGAGAAGATTTCCCCCGTGCCGGCGATGCAGCCAATGCCGGGACACGAGGCTGCGGCTGCGGCGGGAGACGGTGCCTTGCCTTTGCGCCCGCTGGCGCAGCAGATCGAGGAACTGGAGCGGCGGGCGATCAGCGCCGCACTGGCCGCCAGCGGTGGCAACAAGCTGGCAGCGGCGCGGCTGCTGGGCATCTCGCGTGCAACGCTTTATGATCGCTTGAGTTTGATTGTTTGAAAATAATACATATGTATGTAAAACAGTCAAAATAATTGCCTGATAATTAGACAATAGGAGTCTGGGTTTCTAAAAATCCTATGGAAATCAATGCATTACGTTTTGGCACAACCTGTGCAATGATGTCTCGGGATCTATTGGCATAAAACAAGGAGACTTCTTCATGCATCGTCGCACCATGGTGGCGCTCACCGCGCTGGCCGCTACCACTTTCGCATCCGTACCGGCCTTCAGCCAGTCCAAGGAAATCCGCATTGCCCACGTCCACAGCATGACGGGCCCGCTCGAGGCTTATGGCAAGCAGACGCAAACCGGCTTCATGATGGGCCTGGATTACGCGACCGGCGGCACCATGATGGTGGCCGGCAAGAAAATCGTCGTGATCGAGAAGGACGACCAGGGCAAGCCGGATCTGGGCAAGTCGCTGCTCGCTGCCGCCTACTCGGACGACAAGGCCGACCTGGCCGTCGGCCCCACCTCGTCGGGCGTGGCGCTGGCCATGCTGCCGGTAGCGGAGGAATACAAGAAGATCCTGCTGGTCGAGCCCGCCGTGGCCGACTCAATCACCGGCGACAAGTGGAACAAATACATCTTCCGCACGGGCCGCAACAGCTCGCAGGACGCGATCTCCAACGCCGTGGCGCTGGACAAGCCGGGTGTGAGCATCGCCACGCTGGCGCAGGACTATGCCTTTGGCCGTGACGGTGTGAAGGCGTTCAAGGCCGCCATCCACAAGGCGAAGATCGTGCATGAGGAATACCTGCCGGCGAACACCACGGACTTCACCGCCGGGGCCCAGCGCCTGATCGACGCGCTCAAGGACAAGCCGGGCCGCAAGGTGATCTGGATCGTGTGGGCCGGCGCCGGTAACCCGTTCAAGATCGCCGATATGGATCTCAAGCGTTACGGCATCGAGATCGCCACCGGCGGCAACATCCTGCCGGCCATGGCCGCCTACAAGAACTTCCCCGGCATGGAAGGCGCGACCTACTACTATTTCGGTATCCCGAAGAACCCGGTCAACGATGCGCTGGTGTCGATGCACTACAAGGAATTCAAGAGCCCGCCGGACTTCTTCACGGCCGGCGGCTTCTCGGCCGCCATGGCGATCGTCACGGCGCTCAGGAAGACGAACGGTGACACCAACACCAATACGCTGATCAAGACCATGGAAGGCATGAGCTTTGACACGCCCAAGGGGAAGATGACCTTCCGCAAGGAAGACCACCAGGCCATGCAGTCGATGTACCACTTCAAAATCAAGGTCGATCCGGCGTTTGCCTGGGGTGTGCCCGAGCTGGTTCACGAGATCACGCCCGCCGAAATGGATATTCCGATCCTGAACAAGCGCTAAGCCCCGAGCAGATGCTGGAAACGCGCGGGCTCACCATTCGTTTTGGTGGCCACGTCGCGGTCAACGATGTCACGTGCAGCTTTGCACCGGGCACGCTGACCGCCATCGTCGGCCCCAACGGCGCTGGCAAGACTACCTATTTCAACCTGATCTCGGGCCAGCTCAAGGCGACCAGTGGCGCGGTGCTGCTCGATGGGCAGGACCTGTCAGGCATGAACGCCTCGGCGCGCACGCGGGCCGGGCTGGGCCGTGCGTTCCAGCTGACCAACCTGTTTCCGAACCTGACCGTGCTGGAGAATGTGCGGCTCGCCGTGCAGGCCACGCGCGCGGGTCCGCATCATCACGGACTGAACCTGTGGAGCATCTGGAGCGACCACAAGGCGCTGACCCGACGCGCCGAGGAAGTGCTGGAGGCGGTCGCCATGAGCGACAAGGAGCATATGCCGGTGGCCGGCCTGCCGCATGGCGACCAGCGCAAGCTGGAAGTGGCCTTGCTGATGGCGCTGGAGTCCAGCGTGTTCATGTTCGACGAGCCCACGGCCGGCATGAGCGCCGATGAGGCGCCGGTGATCCTGAACCTGATTCGCCAGCTGCGGCTCGACAAGAGCAAGACGATCCTGCTGGTGGAGCACAAGATGGACGTGGTGCGCGAACTCGCCGACCGCATCATCGTGCTGCACAACGGCACGCTGGTGGCCGATGGCGAACCGGCTGAAGTGATAGCTTCACCGATCGTTCAGGAAGCTTACTTGGGGGTTAACCCCCAAGGCGCTTCCGCGCAAGATGTGGCTCCCCCCCAACCCGGCCTTCCGCCTCAAGGGGGAAGGATATCTGCACCATGAGCGCGAATCTTTTGACCCTCGCGGGCGTGCACACCCATATCGGCGCGTACCATATCCTGCACGGCGTGGACCTGGTGGTGCCGCGCGGCCAGCTGACCATGCTGCTGGGGCGCAACGGCGCCGGCAAGAGCACCACGCTGCGTACCATCATGGGTTTGTGGCAGGCATCGCAGGGGCGCATCACCTTTGCCGGGCGCGACATCACCACGCTGGCGACGCCGCAGATTGCCGCGCTCAATATTGCGTATGTGCCCGAGACCATGGGCATTTTTTCCGATCTCACGGTGAAGGAAAACATGCTGCTGGCGGCGCGCAGCGCCAAACGGGCCAGCCAGATGGACGAGGCGCGCTTGACCTGGATTTTCTCGCTGTTTCCCGCCGTGGAAAAATTCTGGAATCACCCGGCGGGCAAGCTTTCGGGCGGGCAAAAGCAGATGCTCGCAGTGGCCCGTGCCATCGTCGAGCCGCGCGAGCTGCTGATCGTGGACGAGCCCAGCAAAGGCCTGGCGCCGGCCATCATCAACAACATGATCGATGCCTTCGCGCAGCTCAAGGCCAGTGGCGTGACCATCTTGCTGGTCGAGCAGAACATTAACTTCGCCATACGGCTGGGTGATAGCGTCGCCGTGATGGACAACGGGCGCGTGGTCCACAGCGGCACCATGCAGGCGCTGGCCGAAGACAAGGTCATGCAACGCTCCTTGCTGGGCTTGGCATTATGAAAAATTTCGATTTCGACTGGAAGCCGCTCGCGCTGGTGCCGCTGCTGGCCGTGTTGATGCTGCCGCTGATCGGTTCGGGCTCGACCTGGCTCACGCTCACGGTCGCGGGGCTGGCCATGGGCATGATCATTTTCATCATCGCCTCGGGGCTGACGCTGGTGTTCGGCCTGATGGACGTGCTCAACTTCGGGCACGGCGTGTTCATCGCGCTCGGCGCCTTTGTGGCGACCAGCGTGCTGGGCGCCATGAGCGACTGGACCGGCTCCCCCGAGCTCTGGCGCAACCTGGTGGCGGTGCTGCCCGCCATGCTGATCGCGATGGCGGTCGCGGGTGCCGTGGGGCTGGCGTTCGAGCGTTTCATCGTGCAACCCGTTTACGGCCAGCACCTCAAGCAGATCCTGATCACCATGGGCGGCATGATCATTGGCGAGGAACTCATCAAGGTCATCTGGGGCCCTGCGCAAATTCCGCTGCCGCTGCCCGAAGCCATGCGCGGCTCGCTGCTGGTGGGCGATGCCGCCATCGAGAAATTCCGCCTTCTGGCGGTGGTGGTGGGCGTCGCGGTGTTCGCGCTGCTGGCCTGGGTGCTCGGGCGCACCAAGGTCGGCCTGCTGGTGCGCGCCGGTGTGCAGGACCGCGAGATGGTCGAGTCGCTCGGCTATCGCATCAAGCGCCTGTTTGTCGGGGTGTTCGTGGCGGGCAGCGCGCTGGCCGGACTGGGCGGCGTCATGTGGGGCATGTACCAGCAAAGCGTGGTGCCGCAAATGGGTTCGCAGGTGAACATCCTGATTTTCATTGTCATCATCATCGGCGGCCTGGGTTCTACCGGCGGTGCGCTGATCGGCGCCTTGCTGGTCGGGCTGATGGCCAACTACACCGGCTTCCTGGTGCCGAAGGTGGCGCTGTTCTCCAACATCGCATTGATGGTGGCTATTTTGCTGTGGCGCCCGCAGGGCGTCTATCCGGTCACCAACCGTTGACCCCGAGGCCGCCATGCTGAACCGACTTCTCTCCAATGATTTCCCGCGCAGCCGCGTGCTCGCGGTGCTGCTGGTGGCGCTGCTGGTGGCGCTGGCGTTCGCACCCTTCATTTTTCCGGGTGTCAAGGCCCTCAACGTGGCCGCCAAGGTCCTGATTTTCACGGTGCTGGTCGCCAGCTTCGACCTGTTGCTGGGCTACACCGGGATTGTGAGTTTTGCCCACACCATGTTCTTCGGTATCGGTGCCTACGGCATTGCAATTTCCGCCAGCCGGCTGGGCCCGACCTGGCAGGCGCTGGCGGTCGGGCTGGTGGGCGCGCTGGCGCTGTCGTTTGTGCTGGCGCTGCTCGTGGGGCTGTTCTCACTGCGCGTGAAGGCGATATTTTTCGCCATGATCACGCTCGCCGTGGCCTCGGCCTTTTTGACGCTGGCGTCGCAGCTCTCCGCCTTCACTGGCGGCGAAGACGGCCTGACCTTCAAGCTGCCCGAGCTGCTGTCGCCGAGCTTCGAGTTCATGGAGGAGCCGTTCCTCGGGGTTTCGATCGACGGTCGTTTGCTGAGCTACTACCTGTTGTTCGGGGTGGCCGTGGTGCTGGTGCTGGCACTGCTGCGCATCGTCAACTCGCCGTTCGGGCGCGTGCTGCAGGCGATCCGCGAGAACGAATTTCGCGCCGAGGCAATCGGCTACCGCGTGGTGGTGTACCGCACCACGTCCAGCGTCCTGTCCGCGCTGTTTGCCACGCTGGCCGGTGCCATGTTGGCCCTCTGGCTGCGCTACAACGGGCCCGATACCTCCCTGTCCTTCGAAATCATGATCGACGTGCTCTTGATCGTGGTGATTGGCGGCATGGGCACGATTTATGGCGCGCTGGTGGGCGCTGCGCTGTTTCTGGTGGCGCAGAGCTACTTGCAGGATCTGCTCAGGCTGGGCAGCGAGGCGGCCTCAAGCCTGCCCTGGTTGTCGACGCTGCTGTCGCCCGACCGCTGGCTTTTGTGGCTGGGCATCCTGTTCGTGCTGTCGATCTATTACTTCCCGGCCGGTGTGGTGGGCCGTTTGCGCGCCATGGGCCATGGTGTCGCAAAGGCGGGGATCAGGACATGACGTTTAGCTCCAATTACTTAACCTGCGCCGGGCGCGAAATCCATTACACCGAATGGGGCGCCCCGCAGGCGCCGGTCGTGATCGCCTGGCACGGACTGGCGCGTACCGGACGCGACATGGACGAGCTGGCCGCCCATCTGAGCGCCCGCTACCGCGTGATCTGCCCGGACACGATTGGCCGCGGCCTGAGCCAGTGGAGCCCCGATCCCAAGGGCGAGTACTGCCTCGCGTTCTACGCCCGCATTGCCGCCGATCTGCTGGCGCAACTCCAGATCCACCAGGCGCACTGGGTCGGCACGTCGATGGGCGGCGCCATCGGCATGGTGTGCGCGTCGGGCCTGTTCGAGCCCGCGCTCAAGGGCTGCATCAAGAGCCTGGTGCTGAACGACACGGCGCCGCAGATTGCCGACGCGGCGATTGAGCGCATCAAGTCCTACGCAGGCAGTCCGCCGGCCTTCGAAACCGTGCGCGAACTCGAAACCTTCTTCCGGCAGGTCTATAAGCCCTACGGCTGGCTCAGCGATGCGCAGTGGCGCCGGCTCACCGAAACCTCGACGCGCCGCCTGCCCGATGGCCGCGTCACGCCGCACTACGACCCCGCCATGGTGCAGCAGTTCACCCAGCACCCGAACGACTACCTGATCTGGGGCCACTACGACGCTATCGACATCCCGGTGCTGTGCCTGCGCGGTGCGCATTCCGACCTGGTGCTGCCCGAGACGACGGCCGCGATGCTGCAGCGTGGCCCCGGGCTGCGCGGCTTGACTCAAATCGTGGAAGTGCCTGGTTGCGGCCACGCGCCCGCGCTGAATGTGCCCGACCAACTGAACCGGGTGGCAGCATTCATCGACGCGGCACGCTGAGCCTGGGTTGCTATTGATCTGGTAGCGAGATGGGCTTTGTCTGCGCCGGCTAAAGGCGTATTTCGTGCCTGAATCGCTTGTCTTCGGAACGAAGGTGGGGTTCGACCCCGCGGCACTTGCGTCTGATCCGGAGTTTTCTTGACAATTGCTAAGGAAGCCCACTTTCCATTGAACCGGCGTTCGCCTCCCCCGTTTATATTGGCAAGAAGGCGATGGGCGCCTCCATGAACACACGGGAAATCGATATGGATAGGTTGCTATTTCACAGGTTCAGCGCTGCTTTCCTCACGACTGCATTCGCGGCTTTGCTCGCCGGCCCCGTGCTGGCACAGACGCCCGCGCATACCCATGACGCCGCAAGTCCTCACAAACTGAGCCTGGACCGGGGTCATCGATGGGCCACCGACGAGGCCTTGCGCAACGGCATGGATCGGATTCGAGGCCTGGTCGAACCGCGCTTGGGCGACACTCACGCCGGCAAGCTCAGCGCCGCGCAGTACCGCGAACTGGCGACCCAGGTCGAGGTCGAGGTTGGGAGCATCGTTGGCAATTGCAAGCTCGAACCAAAGGCCGATGCAATGCTGCACCTGGTGATCGCCGACCTCGGCGAAGGCACCGACGCGATGGCCGGCAAGAACCCCAAGCTGAGCCCCGCGCAGGGCATGGCCAAGGTGGCCCTGGCCGTGAATGAATACGGCCGCCACTTCGACCACCCCGGGTTCAAGCCGATCCGCAACGTCCACTGAATCACAGAAAACAAGCCATGAACTACGACATTCCTTTGCCGCTGACGCACAAACACAAAGCACTGCGGCGGCAGCGCGCGGGCGCGCAGCGGGTTGGCCTGCCATTGGCGGCGGGGTGGTGAAAATGAAGGCCATGCAAACACCCGCGTTCTTCGACACCGTGCCGCGCATCGTGATGCAGGACCTGCTCGCTGAGACCCTGGGCGCCGCGTCTGATGGGGTCATCGAGTACAGCTACCTCGATGCGGTCAAACTGACCGGGCACTCTTGTCCCACGGTGGCCGGGGCCTACCTGATGACCCTCAACGCCCTGGCCCATCTGTATCCCAACGAGTTACCGCGCCGCGGCGAGTTGCGGGTCGAGCTGCGCCAGCGCATTGACGAAGGTGTTGCCGGCGTAATCGCCAGCGTGGCCGGCCTGGTCACCGGTGCCGCGAACGAAGGCGGCTTCAAGGGCCTGGGCGGCCGTTTCAGCCGGCGCGACCTGCTGCGCTTTGGTATTCCGATGCAGGGCGAGCTTCGCTTCACGCGCCTGGACACCGGGCAGGCTGTCGAGTTGGCCCACCACCCTGTCGCGGTGCCCCGGCCGCCTGCATTGACCAGCCAGCTGCAGGCAGCTTCGGACCCGGGGGCCGACGCCGCCACGCGCCAGGCTTTCGCTGCAACATGGCAAGGCTGGGTGCGCACGATCCTGCTCGACCACACAAATGACCCGGCGCTGATCACGGTCATGGATTGATATCGGATGGCCCGCAAGGAGATCGCACCCGAAGTTCTTCTGGCGCGCTTGTCGCTCTTCAAGGAGCTGGACGCCGCAACGCTCGTTCGCTTGACAGCGGGTATCACACGCCGGTCATTGAAGCGCGGGGAGACGCTGTTTCACAAGGGCGATCCTGTCACCGGGATGTATGTCGTCGTGTACGGTGAGGTCCGGTTGATCGCGAGTACTCCGGCGCGTGGCGAGCGCCTTTCGGGCATTGTCGGGCCAGGGCAGAGTTTCGGCGAACCCGTGATGTTTCTCGAACGGCCGACGCTCGTTGCAGCCCAGGCAGCTACCGACGCACTGCTATTGCACTTGTCCAAAAATGCGGTGTTCGCCGAGCTTGAACGCAACCCGAAGTTCGCACGCCGCATGATCGCCGGCCTGAGCAAGCGCATTGAAAGCCTGGTGCGTGAGCTCGACCGCCAGGCCATCGGCAGCGGCACCGAGCGCTTCATCGCCTATCTGCTGCGTCACGACGGGAGCGGGCCGGGTCCGAGCGTGATCACGCTGCCGGCCGCCAAGGGAGCCATCGCGTCGCAGTTGAATTTGACGCCCGAGCACTTCTCGCGCATCTTGCGCGAGTTGGCCGACGCCGGGCTGGTGAAGGTGAAAGGCCGCATGATCACGGTGCTGGATTTGGATCGGCTTGAACTCGCGGCACGACGGCGTAGCCGCTAGGACATGACGAGGAGACTACGAGCGGGGAAGCTGACCATTAAAGGTGTAGTAAACCAGGTCTGTTCCGGTCTACTGCCGGGCCCCCAGCGCCTGTGCCGCCGCGCGCGAATCCGCCAGTAACTGGGCGTCCGGCGCCGCCTGCGTCGGCCAGCCCGCCATATGCTGTTGCGCCACGTCGCACAGCGCGCCGATCCACTCGGGCTGGTCGTTCAGACACGGGATGTAGTGGAACGTCTGGCCGCCGGCCAGCAGGAAGGCCTTGCGCGCCTCCTGATTGATTTCTTCCAGCGTTTCCAGGCAGTCGCTGGTGAAGCCGGGGCAAACCACGTCCACGCGCTTCGTGCCGGAGCGCGCCAGCGCCACCAGCGTCGGTTCGGTGTAGGGCTGCAACCATTTGGCCTTGCCGAAGCGTGACTGGAAGGTGAGCGTGTACTGGTCCGCGCGCAGGCCCAGTTTTTCCGCCAGCAGCCGGCCCGTCTTGCGGCATTCGCAGTGGTACGGGTCGCCCAGCTGCAGCGTGCGCTCGGGCACACCATGAAAACTCATGACCAGCTGATCGGGCCGCCCGTGGTCCTGCCAGTGGGCCTTGATGCGCCGCGCCAGCGCGTTGGTGTAGCCCGCGTCGTCGTGGTAATGGTTCACAAAGCGCAGCTCGGGAATGGCGCGCGTCTTTTGCGCCCACGCGTACACCGCATCGAACACGCTGGCCGTGGTGGTGCCCGAGTACTGCGGGTAGGCCGGCAGGATCAGCACGCGCGTCACGCCCTCAGCCTTCAGGGCGTCCAGTTCGGACGCGATCGACGGCTGGCCATAACGCATGGCGTAGCGCACCGTGACGTGATGCCCGCGCTCGCCCAGCCAGCCGCGCAGCAGCGTGGCCTGCCTGGCCGTCCAGACCTTCAGGGGCGAGCCCTCCTTGCGCCATATGCTGGCGTATTTCGCCGCCGATTTTTTGGGCCGGGTGCGCAGGATGATGCCGTGCAGGATCAGCCACCAGATCGGTTTCGGAATTTCCACCACGCGGTGGTCGCTCAAAAACTCGGCCAGATAAACCCGCAGCGCCGCCGGCGTGGGAGCCTCGGGGGTGCCCAGGTTGCACAGCAGCACGGCGGTCCTGGGGGCTTGTCCATGGGTGTGCGCCGGCTCGGGCGTGAATGGGGAGGCGAAGGTCATGCGGTATTCTCCCGCACTATGCTGGACATCCGGAAAATCAAGGCCATCTCGCTGGATCTGGACGACACCCTGTGGCCGGTCTGGCCTACCATCGCGCGGGCCGAACAAGTGCTGCACGACTGGCTGGGGGAGCACGCGCCGAAGACGGCCGAGCTGTTTGCGAGTCCGCTGGCGCTGCGCGAGATCCGCGAAAGCATGACGGCGCAGCGCCCCGATCTGCAGCATGACCTGAGCGCCTTGCGCCGCGAATCCATCCGGCTCGCCCTGAACCGCGCGGGCGATGCCCCGGCGCTGGCCGACGCTGCGTTCGAGGTCTTTTTCGCCGAACGCCAGCGGGTCGATTTCTACGATGACGCGCTCGCGGCGCTGACGTTTCTCGGCAGCCGCTTTCCGCTGGTAGCGCTGTCCAATGGCAACGCCGACGTGCAGCGGGTGGGCATTGGGCAGCACTTTCGCGCGACCCTCAGCGCACGCGAGTTCGGCGTGGGCAAGCCCGACCCCCGCATCTTCCACGCGGCCGCCCGCGCTGTTCAGGTGCGGCCTGAAGACGTGCTGCACATAGGCGACGACGCGACGCTCGATGCGCTGGGCGCGATCAACGCGGGCCTGCAGGCGGTCTGGATCAACCGGGCGGGCCACGCGTGGCCGCACGACGGAGAGCCGCCACTGACGCTGGCCAGCTTGAGTCCGCTGTGCGCGCTGTTGTCAAGCGGCGCCGGATCACGTGGTTGATGCTCTGATTGCTCACGACACGAATCGTTCGGGCTGAGCCCGTCGAAGCCCTTCGATCAGTTCGGCGCGTACGGGAGTAGGGCACCCGTCATGAGTCATCACGGTCGCGATCGCTACGCTGCCGCCATCAAGGCAGTTGCGCCGCGGCCAGGCCGCTGCCGTTACAGAAGTTGCGCAGCCGCTACGCCGCTGCGCGTGGCGCCCTCCAGCGTCGCGGGGTAGGGGCCATCGATGTAGTCGCCGCAGGCCAGCAAGCCCGGCGCGATCTGCGGGGGCGGGCGCAGCAGGCCCGGCGTGCAGGCGAAGGTCGCGCGCTTTTCGACGATGGTCTGGATCGGCGCTACCCGCAGGCCGAGCTGGCTGCAGGCCTGCGCCACCACCTGGGCCTGCAGGTCGCCCCGGCTGCCGTTGCTGGTGCTGACCACAAAAGCCAGCAGGTTCGCGGGGCCGCCGAGCTGGCCGCGGTCGAACACGAACTGCGCAGGGGCAGCGCGCGCCGGATCCGGGCTGCTGCGCAGGGCCAGCATGGGGCAGGGCAGCAAGCCGGCCGATGAACTTGCGCTGGTGGTGGCCAGCGCATACACGGTGGTGATCGCTTCAAAGCGCAGGGCGCGCGCGACGCCAGCCCAGCGCTGCAGTTGAACTGCTATGGTTTCAGGAGCTACTACCGAAGACGCAGCAAGGACTGCAGCCGCATCGGATGCCGAAGTCGCGAGCATCACGCGGTCGAAAGCTTGTTCGTTGACGTGCCACCGGGCGAGGGCGGGCGGCCCGGCTGGCGCCGGGTTGCAGCGCAGCGCCTGCACGCGCTGGCCCATGCGGACCTCGCCGCCATGCGCCTGCAGCCAGCGCGCCGCCGCATCGGGAAACAGCGCCGCCAGATCCACCCGGGGCAGCAGCAGGTTGGAGCCGCCGCGGCCCGCGAACAGGCTGTCCTGGATCACACGCAAAAATACCTGGCCGCTGGCTTGCTCTGCCGGTGTATTGAGGGCCGCCACGCACAGCGGCTCGATGAATTCGCCCTGCAGCCGCGGGGTCAGCGCCGCGCACAACTGGGCCACGCTGGCGCCCGGCGCGCACTGGAAGCCGCCAAGCCGCCAGCCGATGGCGCTGCGCAGCAGCGCCAGCTTGTCGCGCCAGCGCCAGCCGCGCGCCGATACGATACCGGCCAGCGTATCCCACGGCGCCGGCCCGTGGCGCAGCGCCAGGCCGCTGCCGTCGGGAAAGCGCAAAGCCAGTGGCAGCCGCGCGAGCGCCACGTCGGGGTCCACGCCGACCAGTTGCATCAGGCGCAGGGTTTCGCTGTAGGCGCCGATCAGGATGTGCTGGCCATTGTCGAGCGTGACGGAAGTTCCATTCGGTAACGTGCCGTTCAGGCCCCTGGCCCGCCCCCCCAGTGCACGAGATGCTTCGAAAACCGTAGCATGGTGCCCGCCGCGCGTGGCCGTCACCGCCGCTGCCATGCCGGCCCAGCCGCCGCCGATGATGGCGACTTTCATGGCATGAGCGACGCCGGGCCGCCCCAAGGCGCGAAGGCCCCCGTGGGGGGCAGCGCAGCACGCGAAGCGGCGAGCGTGGGGGCCATATTCAGACGTGTCCCAGCGCCTGCACCTTCCACGCCAGCCAGAGCTTGCGCACCGGCGTGAGGCTGATGCGCTGGTGCAGCACCGGGAAGTTGTCGCGCTCGATCTCGCGCAACAGCGTCTGGTAGATGCTGGCCATCATCAGGCCCGGCTTCTGGGCGCGGCGGTCGGCGGCCGGCAGCAGGGCAAAGGCTTCGTCGTACAGCGCGTGCGCGCGTTGCGTCTGGAACCGCATGAGTGCCGCGAAGCGCGCCGCGAACTCGTCCGTGCCGTTGCCCGCCAGCGGTTTGGGGCGCTTGAGGATTTCGTGCGCCTTCACATCGAACTGCTGCAATTCGCTCACCGGCAGGTAGATGCGCCCGCGCATCGCGTCCTCTCCGACGTCGCGGATGATGTTGGTGAGCTGGAACGCCAGCCCCAGCTTGTGCGCGTAGGCGGTGGTTTGCGCCTGTGTCTGGCCAAAGATGCGCGCCGATACCTCGCCCACAATGCCCGCGACCAGGTGGCAATAGCTTTGCAGGCCTGCGAAGTCGAGGTAGCGCGTTTGCTCCAGGTCCATCTGGCAGCCCTCGATGATGGCCTGCAGATGGCGCTGTTCAATCTGGTAGTCGGCCACCACCGGCATCAGGGCCTGCATGACCGGGTGCGTCGGCTGCCCCGCGAACGACTGGGCGACCTCGGATTGCCACCAGGCCAGCTTGGTGCGCGCCACACCGGGGTCCACCATGTTGTCGACCACATCGTCGACCTCGCGGCAGAACGCATAAAACGCCGTGATGGCGCCGCGCCGCGGCTTCGGCAGGAAGAGAAAGGCGTAATAGAAGCTGCTGCCGGATGCGGCGGCTTTTTGCTGGACGTACTGCTCTGGGGTCATGGCGTGATTGTTACATCCACAGACTGCGCCACAGCATCACGGGCACGTCCCACGCGGTGAGCCTGGGGCGCGCGCTCAGGGTGGCGAAGCCCATCGCCTCGATCTTGCCCAGGATGCGCAGCCCGCCTTGCACCACCAGGCGCAGCTCCCAGCCCGCGCGGCCCGGCACCCGGTGTACCAATTGAGAGCCATTTAGCATGGTAGCCCTTGCCAGCTCTACGTGTGCAGCTATCAGGTTTGTAGCATTTCGGGTGTGACGCAGGGCCAGCAGATCCTCATGCGTGACGCTGTGCGCGTCGCAGTCGCGCGCCGGCAGATAGAAGCGTCCGCGCGCCACGTCCTGCCCCAGGTCCTGCCAGAAGTTGATGAGCTGCAGCGCCGTGCAGATGCAGTCGCTTTGCGCGAGCGCTGTTGCATCGTGCACACCGTACAGATGCAGCAGCAGCCGGCCCACCGGATTGGCCGAGCGGCGGCAGTAGTCGAACAGCTCGCCCTGGTCGACGTAGCCGGCCCGGTCGCGGGTCTTGGCCACGTCCTGCTCGAAGGCGCTCAGCAGGTCGGCGAGCAGGGGTACGGACAGCTTGAAGTCCTGGATGGCCGCGCCCAGCGGCCCGAACACCTGGGGCCAGCGCGCGGAGACGGTTTGCCCGCTGGCTGCGGCGGCCAAATCGGCCCGGTACTGCGCCAGGTCGTCCAGCCGCTGCTGCGCTGGCGCATCGCCTTCGTCGGCCATGTCGTCGGCCGTGCGGGCGAACCAGTAGATCGCCGCGATGGCGGGGCGCAGACGGGGCGGGCACAACCACGAGGCGACCGGGAAGTTTTCGTAGTGCGTCAGGGGCAGCGAGGCGGCAGCGGCGGGGTGGTTCACGGCAGGGATTGTCGCTGACGACCCGTTTGCGGGTCAGGCAGACACCGGTTCCAGTCTAAAATAGAAGGTTGACCGATTTCACGCGGGCGGTCGCGCGACTGGCGGGGGCATCTGTCGGCGCGCGGCCCGTCCGTTTTATTTTTGGGACTGCGCGGGTGGCGAAATTGGTAGACGCACCAGGTTTAGGTCCTGACGCCAGCAATGGTGTGGGGGTTCGAGTCCCCCCCCGCGCACCAGACAGTCCGAGATTTTGATATTTGGAGAACCCTATGTCCGTTACCGTTGAAACCCTTGAAAAGCTGGAACGCAAAATCACGCTCACGCTGCCCGTTGGCGTGATCCAGTCCGAAGTCGATGCGCGCCTCAAGCGCATGGCGCGCACCGTGAAGATGGACGGCTTTCGTCCCGGCAAGGTGCCGATGACCGTGGTGGCGCAGCGCTATGGCTACTCGGTGCATTACGAGGTGATGAACGACAAGGTTGGCGAAGCCTTTGCCAATGCCGCCAACGAAGCCAAGCTGCGCGTGGCCGGCCAGCCCCGCATCAGCGAAAAAGAAGGCGCACCCGAAGGCGAGTTGACGTTTGACGCCATCTTCGAAGTCTTTCCCGACGTCAAGATCGCCGACCTGACCACGGCCGAGATCGACAAGCTCACCGCCGAGGTCAATGACGCTGCCATCGACAAGACGCTGGACATCCTGCGCAAGCAGCGCCGCACCTTTGCGCAGCGCGCACAGGATGCGGCGGCGCAGGACGGCGACCGCGTCACGGTCGATTTCGAAGGCAAGATCGACGGCGAAACCTTCCAGGGCGGCAAGGCCGAGGACTTCCAGTTCCTGGTCGGTGACGGCCAGATGCTCAAGGAATTCGAGGACGCCGTGCGCGGCATGAAGGCCGGGGAGAGCAAGACCTTCCCGCTGGCGTTCCCGGCGGATTACCAGGGCAAGGAGGTGGCCGGCAAGGCGGCGGACTTCATGGTCACGGTCAAGAAAATTGAAGCGGCCCATCTGCCCGAAGTGAACGATGCGCTGGCCAAGTCGCTCGGCATTGCCGACGCCACGGTCGAAGGCCTGCGCGCCGACATCCGGAAAAACCTGGAGCGCGAAGTCAAGTTCCGCCTGCAGGCGCGCAACAAGCAGGCGGTGATGGACGCGCTGATCGCCAAGGCCGAACTCGATCTGCCCAATTCCAGCGTGCAGGCCGAGGTGGACCGCATGGTGGAGGGCGCGCGCGCCGACCTCAAGCAGCGCGGCATCAAGGACGCCGACAAGGCGCCGATCCCCGACGATGTGTTCCGCCCGCAGGCCGAGCGCCGCGTGCGCCTGGGGCTGGTGGTGGCCGAACTGGTGCGCGGCAACGAGCTGCATGCCAAGCCCGAGCAGATCAAGGCGCATATCGAGGAGCTGGCCGCCAGCTACGAAAAGCCGGCCGACGTGGTGCGCTGGTACTACGGCGACAACCGCCGCCTGGCCGAAGTCGAGGCCATCGTGATTGAAAACAACGTGACCGAGTTTGTGCTGGCCAAAGCCAAAATCAACGAAAAGACGGTTTCGTTCGACGAGCTGATGGGGCAAAACTGATCAACCCTTCTGCCTGGCGGTGAATTGGGGGCTTGCGGCGGACTTGCAGTTTCGCGCGCAAGCCCCATTTCTTTTCGGTACAGTCCCAATATCTCTGGAGAAACCATGATCATTCGAAGCAATGCCTCCTATGGCGCCCCAAGCAGCGCCTCAGAAATCCAGGGCCTTGGCATGGTCCCGATGGTGATCGAGCAGTCCGGCCGCGGCGAGCGATCGTATGACATCTATTCACGCCTGCTCAAGGAGCGCGTGATTTTCCTGGTCGGGCCCGTGAATGACCAGACCGCCAACCTGGTCGTGGCGCAGCTGCTGTTCCTGGAAAGCGAAAATCCCGACAAGGACATTTCGTTCTACATCAACTCCCCGGGTGGTTCGGTCACGGCCGGCATGGCCATCTACGACACCATGCAGTTCATCAAGCCCGATGTGTCCACGCTGTGCACCGGCATGGCCGCCAGCATGGGCGCGTTCCTGCTCGCGGCCGGCGCCAAAGGCAAGCGCTACACGCTGCCGAACTCGCGCGTCATGATCCACCAGCCCTCGGGCGGTGCGCAGGGCCAGGCGACCGACATCGAGATTCACGCCCGTGATATTTTGAAGACGCGCGACCAGCTCAACCGCATCCTGGCCGAGCGCACCGGGCAAACGATCGAGAAAATCGAACGCGATACCGAGCGCGACTACTTCATGTTCGCCGACGAGGCCAAGGAATATGGCGTGGTGGATCAGGTCATTGCCAAACGCCCCTAAGCTGACTAATCTTCAAGTTGCGCAGCTGCAACGGCGTTTTCTGCGACGGAAAACGCCGTTTTTAAATGGTTATCATTGAGAAACCCCGGTAACAAGGCATTCCACACATGGCCGAGAAAAAAGGCTCCTCCAGCGAAAAAACCCTTTATTGTTCCTTTTGCGGCAAAAGCCAGCACGAGGTCAAGAAGCTGATTGCTGGCCCCTCGGTTTTCGTCTGCGACGAATGCATTGACCTGTGCAACGAGATCATTCGCGACGAACTTCCCCTGGGCACTGATGGGCGCGAGACGCGTGGCGATCTGCCCACGCCGCTGGAAATCAAGACCAACCTCGACAACTATGTGATCGGCCAGGAGCCGGCCAAGCGCACGCTGGCGGTGGCGGTCTATAACCACTACAAGCGGCTACGCCACAAGGAAAAGGCCAAGAAAGACGATGTCGAGCTGGCCAAGAGCAACATCTTGCTAATTGGCCCTACGGGCTCTGGCAAGACACTGCTGGCGCAGACGCTGGCGCGCATGCTCGACGTGCCGTTCGTCATGGCCGACGCCACCACGTTGACCGAGGCCGGTTATGTGGGTGAAGACGTCGAAAACATCGTGCAAAAGCTGCTGCAAAGCTGCAATTACGACGTGGAGCGGGCGCAGCGCGGCATTGTCTACATCGACGAAATCGACAAGATTTCCCGCAAGTCGGACAACCCCTCGATCACGCGCGACGTGTCGGGCGAAGGCGTTCAGCAAGCCCTGCTCAAGCTGATTGAAGGCACCATGGCCAGCGTGCCGCCGCAGGGCGGGCGCAAGCACCCGAATCAGGATTTCCTGCAGGTCGACACGACCAACATCCTGTTTGTTTGTGGCGGCGCTTTCTCGGGCCTGGAAAAAGTCATTGAAAACCGCACCGAGTCTTCCGGCATTGGTTTTGGCGCCGCGGTCAAGAGCAAGCAGCAGCGCGCCCTGACCGAAGTCTTCAAGGAAGTCGAGCCCGAGGACCTGATCAAGTTCGGACTGATCCCCGAACTGGTAGGCCGCATGCCGGTGGTGGCCACGCTGGCCGAACTCAGCGAAGATGCCTTGGTACAAATCCTGACCGAGCCGAAGAACGCCCTGGTCAAGCAATACAGCAAACTGCTGGCCATGGAAGGCGTCGACCTGGAGATTCGCCCCTCGGCGCTGAAGGCCATCGCCAAGAAGGCGCTGGCGCGCAAAACCGGCGCGCGCGGCCTGCGCTCCATTCTTGAACAATCGCTGATCGACACCATGTTCGATTTGCCGAATACCTCGAATGTGGACAAGGTGGTGGTCGATGAGTCAACGATCGATGAAAACAAGCCCCCGCTGCTTGTATACCGCGAGTCGGCGAAGAAGGCCTAGGGGCGAATAACGGCGATTTTGCCGGACCCGCCCGATATTGAATAACGACGGGTTGAAAATCGCCGCTGGTCAACCATATTCATCAGGTACAACAAAGGATTCCCATGTCCGGCCAAACGCCCCTGTCTTCATCTCCCATCGATCTGCCACTGCTGCCATTGCGCGACGTGGTGGTTTTCCCCCATATGGTGATCCCGCTTTTTGTGGGACGCCCCAAGAGCATCAAGGCGCTCGAACTGGCCATGGAGTCGGAGCGCCGCATCATGCTGGTGGCGCAAAAGACCGCCGCCAAGGACGAGCCGTCCGTGTCGGACATGTTCGAGGTGGGGTGTGTCTCCACCATCCTGCAAATGCTCAAGCTGCCGGACGGCACCGTGAAGGTGCTGGTGGAGGGGCAGCAGCGCGCCAGGGTGAACAAGATCGACGACGGCGAGTCGCACTTCACGGCCAACGTCTCGCCGGTCGAGTCGGCTCCGGGGGATCAAAAATCCACCGAAATCGAGGCACTGCGCCGCGCCGTGATGCAGCAATTCGACCAGTACGTCAAACTCAACAAGAAGATCCCGCCCGAGATCCTGACCTCGATCTCCAGCATTGATGACGCCGGCCGTCTGGCCGACACCATCGCCGCGCACCTGCCACTCAAGCTCGACAACAAGCAGGTCGTGCTGGACCTGGCCGACGTCAAGCTGCGCCTGGAGAATTTGTACGAGCAGCTCGAGCGCGAGGTCGACATTCTCAACGTGGATAAAAAAATCCGCGGCCGCGTGAAGCGCCAGATGGAAAAGAACCAGCGCGACTTCTACCTGAATGAGCAGGTCAAGGCGATCCAGAAGGAACTCGGCGAAGGCGAGGATGGCGCCGACCTCGAAGAGGTTGAAAAGAAGATCAAGCTCGCCAAGATGCCCAAGGAGGCGTTGAAAAAGGCGGAGGGCGAACTCAAGAAGCTCAAGCTGATGTCGCCCATGTCGGCCGAGGCGACGGTGGTGCGCAACTACATTGATGTGCTGATCGGCCTGCCGTGGAGCAAGAAGACCAAGATCAAGCACGACCTGGGCAATGCCGAGAAGGTGCTCAACGAAGACCATTACGGTCTCGACAAGGTGAAAGACCGCATCCTTGAATATCTTGCGGTGCAGCAGCGTGTGGACAAGGTCAAGGCGCCGATTCTGTGCCTGGTCGGGCCGCCGGGCGTGGGCAAAACCTCGCTGGGCCAGTCCATTGCCAAGGCGACGGGGCGCAAGTATGTGCGCGTGGCGTTGGGCGGCATGCGCGACGAGGCGGAAATCCGCGGCCACCGCCGCACCTACATTGGCGCCATGCCGGGCAAGGTGCTGCAGAGCCTGTCCAAAGTGGGCACGCGCAATCCGCTGTTTCTGCTCGACGAGATCGACAAGCTGGGCACCGACTTCCGTGGCGATCCATCGAGTGCCTTGCTGGAGGTGCTGGATCCGGAGCAGAACCACACCTTTGGCGATCACTACGTCGAGGTGGATTTCGATTTGAGCGACGTGATGTTTGTTGCCACCTCGAACTCGATGAATATTCCGCCGGCGCTGCTGGACCGCATGGAGGTGATTCGTCTGGCGGGCTACACCGAGGATGAAAAGATCAACATTGCGACCAGGTACCTGCTGCCCAAGCAACTCAAGAACAACGGCGTCAAGGAAGAGGAGTTGCTGGTGTCCGAGGATGCGGTGCGGGACATCGTGCGCTACTACACGCGCGAGGCGGGTGTGCGCTCGCTGGAGCGCGATCTGTCCAAGATCTGCCGCAAGGTGGTCAAGGCCTTGCTGCTCAAGAAAATGACGCCGCGGGTCTTGGTGACCAGTGAAAACCTCAACGAGTTTCTCGGGGTTCGCAAGTTCAATTACGGCCACGCGGAAAACCAGAACCAGGTCGGCCAGGTTGTGGGACTGGCGTGGACGGAGGTGGGCGGCGATCTGCTCACCATCGAAGCCACCAGCATGCCGGGCAAGGGCGTCATCACCCGCACCGGTTCGCTGGGCGATGTGATGAAGGAATCGGTGGAAGCGGCCCGCACCGTGGTGCGCAGCCGTGCACGCCGCCTCGGAATCAAGGATGAAGCGTTCGAGAAGAAGGACATCCATATTCACGTGCCCGACGGCGCTACCCCGAAGGATGGGCCGAGCGCGGGCGCGGCCATGACGACGGCTTTCGTGTCGGCACTCACGGGCATTCCCGTGCGTGGCGATGTGGCCATGACGGGAGAGATCACCCTGCGTGGCGAAGTGACCGCCATTGGCGGGCTCAAGGAAAAACTCCTCGCGGCACTGCGCGGCGGCATCCGGACCGTGATGATTCCCGAAGAAAACGCCAAGGATTTGCAGGACATCCCCGAGAACGTCAAGAACGGTCTTGAGATTGTCCCGGTCAAGTGGATCGATCAGGTGTTGAAGATCGCACTCGAGCGCATGCCCACGCCGCTGGCCGATGACGAACCGGCGGCTGGCGTGGTGCCGGCACCGGTGGCGGTGGAAGGCGTCGCACCCGCGACCACGACCACGACAGCGATCAAACATTGATACGGGGTGGCGGAGGGCTGCAAAATTAAGCTATAATTTGAGGCTTGAAATGCGGGAGTAGCTCAGTTGGTAGAGCGCAACCTTGCCAAGGTTGAGGTCGAGAGTTCGAGACTCTTCTCCCGCTCCAGATTAAAAAAAGGGAAGCCAAAAGCTTCCCTTTTTTGTCGCGAGACATGCAAATTTCTGGCGCGGTAACAAAGCGGTTATGTACCGGATTGCAAATCCGTCTAGCCCGGTTCGACTCCGGGCCGCGCCTCCAGATTCAGCCCTGTCAACTGCACTGTTGCCGGGGCTGTTTTGTTTCACAATACAGCGTCGGCCCGGGTGGTGAAATTGGTAGACACAGCGGACTTAAAATCCGCCGCTTTCCTGAATAAGGGGCGTGCCGGTTCGATCCCGGCCCCGGGCACCATTAACATCTGACTATGTCACGCTACAACACCCCTTTTGAAATCCATGTTCATGGCGAGGTTCCGCTGCGCCCTGACGTGACGTTCGCGCAGCTTCAGGACGCGCTCGCGCCCATGTGGAGATACGCCGGCGCGCGCTCGCTGGCCGATGGTGCTGCCAGTGCCTACGAGGAAGAGCCGGGCATCAAGTTCGATACGCAGGAGCATCTGCTCCAGTTGTGCTGGACGGTGCGTGGCGACGAGGACTTTCGCGAGGCGCTGGATGAGATGGGCATGAGCCTGAACGAGCTGGCGGCGCAGGGCGCCGCCATTGAGGTGACTTTTTATGACACCGATTTTGATGAGGAAGATGAGGACGAAGAAGCCCCCGAAGAGTCGCGCGACGACTTCATCATGTTCTTTGTCGGGCCCAATCCTGCGGCCATTTTGCAGGTCCAGCGCGACCTGTTGGTGCAGGACGTGGTGAGCACGATGGAGCGCCATTTCGATGGCGCCGAACTTGTGGGCGTGGTGGCCGAGATCGACAAGCTCTTTGCCCAGCGCTTCGATGCGCTCGTCAATTCGCTTGATATTGGCAAATCACCACGCGGCGGCGGACACAGCGGCTTCGGTCACGGTGGTGGCCGCAAGCCGCGGCACCTGCACTGAAATAAAACAATCCGGCGCTGCCCCGCGGATGCGGGCCCACCGCACCACATCCGTCAGCCGCACTGCCCCACGAAGCCGCAGGCGGTGCAAAAGTCGCAGCCATCTTTCTGGATCATGGTGAGGTTGCTGCACTCCGGGCACAGCCTGCCGGCCAGCACGACGGGCGCGTCGCGATCCTGCGGCGAGTCGAGCACGCCCATATCGCGCAGCGGAAACCCTTCTTCGTTCAACACACCCAGCATGGCATAGCGGTGAATGATGAGCCGCGCCAGATAGGCCACGGTGGACGGCCAGGTCTGCTGACGCCGCTCGCCGTGTGGCAGGCCGGGTACAAACGCCATGAAGTTGCCGAGCGGCTCGGCGTAGTTGAGCAGCTTGCGCAGCTTCATGCCGATCCAGGCCGGATCGACCACCCGCATGTCCAGCGACAGCAGTCGCGCCAGGCCGTCCAGCGCGCGCGGGTAGTTGCCCGAGAACCCGACCGCGCAGGGCCGGGTGACCGTGCTGCCGTCGGGGCCTGGCAGCGTCACTTCCTTGAGCGTGAGCGTGAAGGCTTCGCCAGTGGCGGGGTTGTCCACATCCACGGCCCAGGCCAGCGTTCCCGAAGGACCCGTGTGCGGCTCGTCGCGGCTGAACATGGCATCGAGCACCGGTGTGGGACCGCCGCGGCCCAGCAGGGGCAGCGCCTTGAGCTGCTCGCAGCGCCAGCGGATGACCGCCGCCGTGGCCGCGACCACGCCCGGGAACAGGCGCTTTTCGCCATGCGGCGGGAACGGCATCTCGAAAGAGCGTTCTTCCGCCACGGTGGCCAGCGCATCGAGCTTGAGTTGCAGCCAGGCCGGGTCGTTGGCGCGCAAATCCATGGACAGGGTCTTGGCCAGCGCGCCCAGCCCGCGCGGCTGTTCGGCGCCGTTGACCCAGACCTCGAAGGGCTGCGGGGTTCCCCCGTCCTCGCGCGCGAGTTCCCCCACGAACAGCGCGAAGTCCCCGAACGGGTGATGCACCATGAAGGTCCAGGCCATGTTGCCGCCCGGCACTTCGGGGCGGCCCGGCCAGCGCAGCGAGGACAGTACCGGGGCCGGCAGGCGCTCCAGTGCCAGGCGCCGGTTCGCGCCATCGATTTGCAGCGGCGCGGCCGGCGGGGAAGCGCTGGTGCTGAGCACGGCGCCCAGCACGCTGTTGGGGCGGTAGGTCGCGAGGCCCTTGAGCCCCGACTGCCAGGCCTGCATGTACAGGTTCTGGAAGTCCGCATACGGGTAGTCCGCCGGCACATTCACGGTCTTGGAAATGGACGTGTCGATGAACGGCGCCACGACTGCCACCATGGCCTCGTGCGCCTGCGCGCTCAGCTCCAGCGCGGTCACGAAGGCCGGCGTCAAGGGCGCGTCCTCTCCCTTGAGGTGCCGGTACAGGCGCCATGCGTGGTCTTCCACCGAATATTCCTTGATGCTGCCATCCGCCATGCGCTTTTTGCGCGTGTAGCTCCAGCTGAAGGCGGGCTCGATGCCGTTGCTGGCGTTGTCGGCAAATGCCAGGCTGATGGTGCCGGTGGGGGCGATCGACAGCAGGTGCGAGTTGCGCAGTCCGTGTGCGCGGATGCGGTCCTTCAGGGCCTGCGGCAGGCGCGAGGCAAAGGTGCTGGCGTTGAGGTACAGGTCCGCATTGAACAGCGGGAAGGCGCCACGCTCGCGTGCCAGCTCGATGGAGGCGTCGTACGCGGCGTCGCGCATGACCTCCGAGATGTGTTGCGCCATGGCCCGCGCTTCCTCCGTGTCATAACGCAGGCCCAGCATGATCAGCGCATCGCCCAGGCCGGTGAAGCCCAGGCCGACACGGCGCTTGTTGCGCGCCTCCTGCTGCTGCTGCGGCAAGGGCCAGACCGTCACGTCCAGCACGTTGTCGAGCATGCGCACCGCCACGCGCGCCACGCGGGAAAACGCCGGCGCATCGAAGTGCGCGCTGTCCTCGAACGGGTTGGCGACAAAACGCGTGAGGTCGATCGAGCCCAGACAGCAGCAGCCGTAGGGCGGCAGGGGCTGCTCGGCGCACGGATTGGTGCTGGCGATGGTTTCGCAGTACGACAGGTTGTTGTCGCGGTTGATCTGGTCGAGGAACAGCACGCCCGGCTCGGCGTGGTCATAGGTGGAGCGCATGATCTGGTCCCACAGGTCGCGCGCGCGCAGCTTGCGGTAGACCCATTGCGCGCTGCCGTCCGCCTGGACCTGGCTGTAGGCGCCAGCGGCCTTTTGCGCGGCGCCCGGCTCGGCGCGGTGCACCAGCTCCACCTCGGTGTCGTCCTGTACCGCCTCCATGAAGGCGTCGGTCACGCCCACGGAAATATTGAAGTTCGTCAGGTTGCCGGCGTCCTTGGCATGGATGAATTCCTCGATGTCGGGGTGGTCGCAGCGCAGTACGCCCATTTGCGCCCCGCGCCGGGCGCCGGCCGACTCCACGGTTTCGCAGGAGCGGTCGAACACCCGCATGTAGCTGATCGGCCCGGAGGCGCTGCTTTGCGTGCTGCCGACCCAGGCGCCACGCGGTCGGATGCGGGAAAAATCGTAGCCTACGCCGCCGCCGCGCCGCATGGTTTCCGCGGCCTCCGTCAAGGCTGTGTAAATGCCCGGATAGCCGTCTTCCATCTGCGCAATGGCGTCCCCCACGGGCTGGACAAAGCAGTTGATCAGCGTGGCGGCAAGATCGGTGCCCGCCGCCGACTGGATGCGCCCGGCCGGCAGAAAGCCCTGCTGCATGGCTTCCCTGAATTTCGATTCCCACGCGGCGCGCTGCTCGGGTGCTTCCTTCTGCGCCAGTGCACGGGCAACGCGCAGATTCACGTCATCGATGGTCCGCTCATCCCCCTTGCTGTATTTTTCCAGCAGGACTTCCTCGCTGATGGGCTGGGCGGCGATCCCATGTTGGGGCGCGCGGTTTTTGCGCAGAGTTTTGTTCATGGATATTTTCCTTGCTCCTTGTGTGATGCATCGTAGTGCGCGGAATTTCCCGGCGATTTGATCTGGGACAGACAGCAGTCATTGATTGAATCATTCCAGGCGGTTTGATTCAACGCAAAACACTACTCGGCGCGCGTGCATAGCGCCGGGTCGGCCCGTCCGGTCAGCCCGTCAGCAGCTCCGCCACGCGGCTGCGCAGCGCCGGCAGCACCTCGGCCTCGAACCACGGGTTACGGCGCAGCCAGAGGTTGTTTCTGGGGCTGGGGTGGGGCAGTGGCAGGACCTGCGGCCAATGGTCCCGCCATGACTTCACGGCATCGGTGAGCGACGCATGCTGCGCGCCCAGGTGATATGCCTGCGCGTACTGCCCGATCACCAGGGTCAGTTCCAGGTGGCGCAGGTGGCCGAGCAGCGGGCGGCGCCAGGCGGGTGCGCACTCGGGCCGGGGCGGCAGGTCGCCGGATTTTCCCGTGCCGGGAAAGCACAGGCCCATGGGCACGATGGCGACCTGTTTCGGGTCGTAAAACACTTCGCGCGTGATGCCCATCCACTCGCGCAGACGGTTTCCGCTGGCGTCGTTGAACGGGATGCCCGATTCGTGCACCTTGCGGCCCGGCGCCTGGCTGGCAATCAGGATGCGTGCCTGCGGGTGCAGCTGAAGCACGGGCCGCACGCCATGTGGCAGGTACGCGGCGCACAGGGTGCAGGCATGAACCTGGGTGAGCAGGGCTTTGTACGTGGTCATGGGTGCGGGGCACGCGCCGGGGGCGCAGCCATGCGAATAGCGGCCGGCGCAGCCGCGGTTTTAAGTGAAATGTGCCCGTAGCCCATGCTGTGTATGCGCAATGAGCTATCAAATAAATAGCAATTCCGCAGTGGCTTGCAGTTGCAGCCAGCGCCGTGCGGCCGCTTGCAGCGCGGCGGGTTCGCCGGTGGTGCGCAGCAGGATGCGGCCAGTGTCCGCCGCGCCCTGGCCTGGCGCGAGCCTGCGCGCGGCCTGCAGCAGGCGCCGGGTCTGGCGCGCGACGGGCTCGCCCGTGGCGACGAAGCGGACCTGCGGGCCGAGCAGCTCACGCAGCTGCGCCTGCACAAACGGGTAGTGGGTGCAACCCAGCACCAGCGTGTCGATTTCTCCAGCCTTCACGCCAAATGGGCCCATGGCCCTTGTGTGGCGGGCGCAGTGCGCTATCAAGTCCGTAGCGTCCGTGATGTCATCGCCGGCTCCAGCGCTGTGCTCGATGGCGTCCGCCAGGCCGTCGCAGGGCTGGCAGATGAACTCGGCCTGGCCGGCCAGCGCGTCCCGCAAGGCTTTGAATTTGGCGCTCGCAAGCGTGCCGCGCGTGGCCATCACACCGATGCGCCGGGTCCGGCTCAGCGCGAGGGCGGGCTTGAGCGCAGGCTCCACGCCGACGATGGGCAGGTCGGGGTGCTCGGCGCGCAGCAGGCGAATGGCCGCCGCGGTCGCGGTGTTGCAGGCGATCACCAGCGCCTCGATGCGGTGCGCGGCGCGCAGGTGCTGCGTGAGGATGCGCGAGCGCGCGATCACATGTGCGTCATCACGCTCGCCATAGGGCGCGTGGCCGCTGTCCGCGATGTAGACGAAATCTTGCTGCGGCAGCTCGGCGCGCAGGGCCTGCAGAATGCTCAAACCGCCGATGCCGCTGTCGAAAACGCCGATCATGGCTCAATTCAAACGGCGGCGACGGCAATGCTCTTGAACTCGCCGCTGGCAATCTTCTTCTGCCACTCGGCCGGGCCGGTGATGTGCGCGCTGGTGCCGCCGGCGTCCACCGCCACGGTCACGGGCATGTCGGTCACGTCGAACTCGTAGATCGCTTCCATCCCCAAATCGGCAAAGCCCACGACGCGCGCACTCTTGATGGCCTTGCTCACCAGGTAGGCGGCGCCGCCCACCGCCATCAGGTAGGCGCTCTTGTGGCGCTTGATGGCCTCGATCGCGACCGGGCCGCGCTCGGCCTTGCCGATCATGGAAATCAGGCCGGTTTGCGCCAGCATCATCTCGGTGAAGCCGTCCATGCGGTTGGCCGTGGTCGGGCCCGCGGGGCCCACGGCTTCGCCGTGCACTGGATCGACCGGGCCCACGTAGTAGATGACGCGGTTGGTGAAGTCCACCGGCAGCGGCTCGCCCCGCTCCAGCATGCCCTGGATGCGCTTGTGCGCGGCATCGCGGCCGGTCAGCATCTTGCCGCTGAGCAGCAGCCGCTCACCGGGTTTCCAGCTCGCCACCTCGGCTTTGCTCAGCGTGTCGAGGTTCACCTTCGTGCTCTTGTTGTAATCGGGCGCCCAGTGCACGTCGGGCCACAGGTCCAGGCTGGGCGGCGTCAGGTACACCGGGCCGCTGCCATCCATCACGAAGTGCGCGTGGCGCGTGGCGGCGCAGTTGGGGATCATCGCAACCGGCTTGCTCGCCGCGTGCGTGGGGTACAGCTTGATCTTGACGTCGAGCACGGTGGTCAGGCCGCCCAGGCCCTGCGCGCCGATGCCCAGCGCGTTGACCTTGTCGTACAGCTCCAGCCGCAGTTCTTCGGTTTTCGTCAGCGCCTGGCCCGATGAGGATTTGGCCTGCAGCTCGTACATGTCGATGTCGTCCATCAGGCTTTCCTTGGCCATCAGCATGGCCTTCTCGGCCGTGCCGCCGATGCCGATACCCAGCATGCCCGGCGGGCACCAGCCGGCGCCCATGGTGGGCACGGTCTTGAGCACCCAGTCCACCACCGAGTCGCCTGGATTTAGCATGACGAACTTGCTCTTGTTCTCGCTGCCGCCGCCCTTGGCCGCCACGGTGATGTCGAGCGTATTGCCGGGCACGATCTCGGTAAAGATCACGGCAGGCGTGTTGTCCCTGGTGTTCTTGCGCTCGAACTGCGGGTCTGCCACCACGCTGGCGCGCAGGGTGTTGTCGGGATGCTTGTAGCCGCGGCGCACGCCCTCGTTGATGGCGTCATGAAGGCTGCCGGTGAAGCCGTCCAGGCGCACGTCCATGCCGACCTTGAGGAACACGTTCACGATGCCGGTGTCCTGGCAGATCGGGCGATGGCCCTCGGCGCTCATGCGCGAATTGGTCAGGATCTGCGCGATCGCATCTTTCGACGCGGCGCTTTGCTCGCGCTCGTAGGCCCGCGCCAGGTGGGCGATGTAGTCGCTGGGGTGGTAATAGCTGATGTACTGGAGGGCGCCGGCAATGGATTCGATCAGGTCGCTTTGCTTGATGCTGGTAGTCATGGTGCGTGTGGGGGGTGAAAATACGGGTGTTGCGCAGCCTGCCCGACCAAGTCTGCTAATGGCGACTTGCCACAGGACTGTGCACCCGCCATTTTGACAGCTCACAGCCATCGCCCAGAAAGGAACCCCATGAAGACCCGCACCGAACGCGATACTTTCGGCCCCATCGAAGTCCCCTTCGACCATCTGTGGGGCGCGCAGACGCAGCGCTCGCTGCAGAACTTCGACATTTCCGGCGAGCAACAGCCGCGCGAGATCATCCGGGCGCTGGCGCAGATCAAGCGCTCCTCGGCCGTGGTGAACCATGCGCTGGGGCTGCTGGACGAGAAGAAGGCCCAGGCCATCATCCAGGCGGCCGACGAGGTGATTGCCGGCCAGCACCCGGCGGAGTTCCCGCTGGTGGTCTGGCAGACCGGCTCGGGAACCCAGACCAACATGAACGTCAACGAGGTGCTGGCGAACCGCGCCAGCGAACTGCTCGGGGGCGAGCGCGGCGACGCGCGGCTGGTGCACCCGAACGACGAGGTGAATCGCAGCCAGTCCTCGAACGATGTGTTCCCCACCGCCATGCATGTGGCGGCAGTGGACGCCATCACGCACAAGCTGCTGCCCGCCATCGCGAAGCTGCGCGGCACGCTGGCGGCCAAGGCCCGGGATTTTGACAGCATCGTGAAGATCGGGCGCACCCATTTGCAGGACGCCACGCCGCTTACGCTGGGCCAGGAGTTTTCGGGCTATGTGGCGCAGCTGGAGCATGGCGAGGCGCATCTGCGCGCCGCGCTGCCGCACCTGTGCGAGCTGGCGCTGGGCGGCACGGCCGTGGGCACCGGGCTGAATGCGCCCAAGGGCTACGCCGAACAGGCGGCGGCCGAACTGGCGCGGCTGACCGGCCTGCCGCTGGTGACCGCGCCCAACAAGTTCGAGGCGCTGGCGTCCTGCGATGCGCTGGTGCACGCGCACGGCGCGCTCAAGACGCTGGCGGCCAGCATGATGAAAATCGCCAACGACGTGCGCTGGCTGGCCAGCGGGCCGCGCAGCGGCATCGGCGAGCTGTCGATTCCCGAGAACGAGCCCGGCTCGTCCATCATGCCCGGCAAGGTGAATCCGACGCAGAGCGAGGCCGTGACCATGCTGTGCTGCCAGGTGTTCGGCAACGACGTGGCCATCAACATGGGCGGGGCCTCGGGCAATTTCGAGCTCAACGTGTTCCGTCCCATGATTGCGCACAACTTTCTGCACAGCGTGCGGCTGCTGGCCGATGGCATGACCAGCTTCAACGACCACTGCGCGGTCGGGATCGAGCCGAACCGCGAACGCATTGCGGAACTGGTGGCGCGCTCGCTGATGCTGGTGACCGCGCTGAACCCGCACATCGGCTACGACAAGTCGGCGCAAATTGCCAAGAAGGCGCACAAGGAGGGCTTGAGCCTGCGCGAGGCCGCGCTGGCTTCGGGCCATGTGACGGCCGAGCAGTTCGACCAATGGGTGCGCCCGGAAGACATGGTCGGCCGCACGGCGTGACAACGTCGCTGTCGGGAGACGGGTTTTTCCCGAATGGGCAAAATGAGGCGGACGCGGTCCAATTCCGGCGGCCCCATCGCGGTGTAAGCTTGATGCCAGTCAGTGGCCTGTAAGAGCCAGCGCCGACATTACCGCGCAATAACCACGCAATACCCATTAACCCAAGGAGACAAGTCCATGAGCGTTCCGTCATCTGCCATCGAGTCCGTGCTGATTGAAAACCGGGTGTTCCCGCCCGGCGATGCCATGGTCAAGGGTGCCCGCATTTCGGGCATGGCCGCGTACAACGCGCTGTGTGCGCAGGCCGCCGGGGACTACGAGGGCTTCTGGGCCAGGCTGGCGCGCGAGAACCTGGCGTGGAGCAAGCCCTTCAGCAAGACCCTGGACGAGTCGAACGCGCCGTTTTACAAATGGTTCGAGGACGGTGAGATCAACGCCTCGGCCAACTGCCTGGACAGGCACATGGGCACGCCGGTCGAGAACAAGACCGCCATCATCTTCGAAGCCGACGACGGCGCGGTCGCCAAAGTCACCTACAAGGAACTGCTGGCGCGCGTGGGCCAGTTTGCCAACGCACTGAAGGCGCGCGGCGTGAAGAAGGGCGACCGCGTGATCCTCTACATGCCGATGACGGTGGAAGGCGTGATTGCGATGCAGGCCTGCGCGCGCCTGGGCGCGATCCATAGCGTGGTGTTCGGCGGCTTCTCGGCCAAGGCGCTGCAAGAGCGCATCGTCAACATCGGCGCGGTCGCCGTGATTACCGCCAACGTGCAAATGCGCGGCGGGCGCGCCATGCCGCTCAAGGCGGTGGTCGACGAGGCGCTGGCGCTGGGCGGCTGCGAGGCCGTCAAGACTGTACTGGTGTACCAGCGCACGAAGGACGCGTGCAACATGGTGGCCGGGCGCGACCTGACCTTCGAGCAGGCACTGGCGGGCCAGAGCGCGACCTGTGCGCCGGTGCCGGTCAGCGCCGAGCATCCGTTGTTCGTCCTGTACACCTCGGGCTCGACCGGTCAGCCCAAGGGCGTGGTGCACTGCACCGGCGGCTATCTGCTGTGGGCCAAGCTCACGATGGACTGGACGTTCGACCTGAAGCCCGAGGATGTGTTCTGGTGCACGGCCGATATCGGCTGGATCACCGGCCATACCTACGTGGCCTATGGCCCGCTGGCGGCCGGCGGCACGCAAATCATCTTTGAAGGCGTGCCCACCTACCCCGATGCGGGCCGTTTCTGGCAGATGATCGAGCGCCACAAATGCAGCGTGTTCTACACAGCGCCCACGGCCGTGCGCTCGCTGATCAAGGCCTCGGAAGCCGACCCCAAGGTGCACCCGAAACGCTTTGACCTGTCCAGCCTGCGCATCCTCGGCTCGGTCGGGGAGCCCATCAACCCGGAAGCCTGGGTCTGGTACTACAAGAACGTGGGCGGCGAGCGCTGCCCGATCGTGGACACCTGGTGGCAGACGGAGACCGGCGGGCACATGATCAATCCGCTGCCAGGGGTTACGGCGTTGGTGCCGGGCAGCTGCACGCTGCCGCTGCCGGGCCTCATGATCAGCATCGTGGATGAGACAGGCCACGAGATGCCCAACGGCTCGGGCGGCATGCTGGTGGTCAAGCGCCCCTGGCCCGCGATGATCCGCACCATCTGGAACGATCCCGAGCGCTTCAAGAAGAGCTATTTCCCGGAAGAGCTCGGCGGCAAGACCTACCTCGCCGGCGACGGCGCCGTGCGCAGCACCGGCGCGGCGACCAACGGCGCCGACCGCGGCTACTTCCGCATCACGGGGCGCATCGACGACGTGCTGAACGTGTCGGGCCACCGCATGGGCACGATGGAGATCGAGTCGGCGCTGGCGGCCAAGTCCGACCTGGTGGCCGAAGCGGCCGTGGTGGGGCGCCCCGATGATCTGACAGGCGAGGCGATTTGCGCCTTCGTGGTGCTCAAGGGCGGGCGCCCGCAAGGGGAGGAAGCCGTCAGGATTGCCAATGAATTGCGCAACTGGATCGCCAAGGAAATCGGCCCGATCGCCAAGCCCAAGGACATTCGCTTTGGCGACAACCTGCCCAAGACGCGCTCGGGCAAGATCATGCGCCGCCTGCTGCGCTCGATTGCCAAGGGCGAGCCGATTACGCAGGACGTCTCGACGCTGGAGAACCCGCAGATTCTCGAGCAGCTCGCGCAAAAACTCTGATTGCTATATTTCCGATAGCTGCAAGCCATTGCCCAATATGGGCTTGCGATCGAAATGACCATTAAAAAACCCGCTGATCGCTCAGCGGGTTTTTTGTTGGGTGGCCGCTGCCGCTTATTTCAGCGACAGCACCCACGCGGCCAGTTGCCTGGCTTCGGCCTCGTTGACCTGGGTATTCGCGGGCATGGGAACAGGCCCCCACACGCCCGAGCCGCCCTTCATGATCTTCACGGCCAGCTTGTCCACGGCATCCTTCTGGCCGGCATATTTGGCGGCGACGTCCTTGTACGAGGGGCCGACCAGTTTTTTGTCGACCGCGTGGCAGGCCATGCAGTTCTTGGACGTGGCCAGCGCCAGATTCGCCAGCGCGGGAGTGGCGACGGCGACCGTGGTCAATAGGGCGAGCAAAATTTGTTTCATGAGTGGCCTTGTGGGTTGCGGTACATTCCTTGAACGCCATTGTAGCGATGACCGTTGACACGCCGGCCCGCGATTGGCATGGCTTGAACTCCTGGAGACTGTGATGTATTTGCTGGGGATCGGGATTATTTTGCTGCTCATGAAATACCTGGCGATCGGGCCCGTGACGGACTGGAGCTGGTGGCTGGTCCTGTCGCCGTTCGCCCTGGCCGTCGTGTGGTGGACATGGGCCGACCTGTCCGGCTATAGCAAGAAAAAGGCGGTCGAAAAAATGGACCAGCGCAAGGCCGACCGCATCGAGAAAAACCGCGTGGCGCTGGGCATCGGCACCCGCAAGGGGGCCGGCAAACGCCGCTGAGCGGCGTTTCCGTGGCCAGCCGCGGTTGTCAGAAGTTGTCGAGCACCGCACCCTTGCTCGCGGTGGATGCGTTGAAGGCAAATTTGGCCTGCACGCCGCGGGTATAGCGCGGCTTTGGCGCCGTCCAGGCCGCGCGGCGCTTGGCAATTTCAGCCTCGCTCACGTTGAGTTCCAGCTTGAGCTGGCGCGAATCGATGGTGATCGAGTCGCCTTCATGGATGAACGCGATGGTGCCGCCCACGGCCGCTTCCGGTGCGACGTGGCCCACCACCATGCCCCAGGTACCGCCCGAGAAGCGGCCGTCGGTGATCAGGCCCACGCTCTCGCCCAGGCCGGCGCCGATCAGCGCACCGGTGGGGGCCAGCATTTCGGGCATGCCGGGGCCGCCCTTGGGGCCGAGGTAGCGCAGCACCATCACATCGCCCGCCACAATCTTGCCGGCCAGAATGGCGGCCAGCGCCGACTGCTCGTCATCGAACACGCGCGCCGGGCCGGTCATCACCGGGTTCTTCAGGCCGGTGATCTTGGCCACGCAGCCTTCCGGGCTCAGGTTGCCTTTGAGGATGGCCAGGTGGCCTTGGCTGTACATCGGGTTGCTGATCGGGCGGATCACGTCCTGGTCCGCGCGCGGGGCGTCGGGCACGTCTTTCAGCACTTCGGCAATGGTCTGGCCCGTGATGGTGATGCAATCGCCATGCAGCAGACCTGCCACCAGCAGCATCTTCATGACCTGGGGAATGCCGCCGGCGCGGTGCAGGTCCACGGCCAGGTATTGGCCGCTGGGCTTGAGGTCGCACAGCACCGGGGTTTTCTGGCGCACGCGCTCGAAGTCGTCGATCGTCCATTCGACGCCGGCCGCGTGCGCAATGGCCAGGAAATGCAGCACCGCGTTGGTCGAGCCGCCGATGGCCATGATCACCGCCACGGCGTTCTCGATCGACTTGTGCGTCACGATGTCGCGTGGCTTGAGGTCTTTCTTGATGGCCTCGACCAGCACCCTGGCCGACTCCCTGGCCGAATTTACTTTCTCGTCGTGCGGGTTCGCCATGGTGGACGAGTAGGGCAGCGAGATGCCCAGCGCCTCGAAGGCCGACGACATGGTGTTGGCGGTGTACATGCCGCCGCACGAGCCGGTGCCGGGGATGGCGCGGCGCTCGATCTGCAGCAGGTCCTCGTCCGTCATGCGGCCGGCGGCGTTTTCGCCCACGGCCTCGAACACGCTCACGATGTTCAGGTCTTTGCCCTGGTAGTGGCCGGGCAAAATCGTGCCGCCATACACGTAGATGGCCGGCACGTTGGCGCGCAGCATGCCCATCAGGCCGCCCGGCATGTTCTTGTCGCAGCCGCCGATCACGACCACGCCGTCCATCCACTGGCCCTGCACGCAGGTTTCCACGCAGTCGGCGATGACCTCGCGGCTCACCAGCGAATACTTCATGCCCTCGGTGCCCATGGCCATGCCGTCGGAGATGGTGGGCGTGCCGAACACCTGCGCGTTGCCGCCGGCTTCCTCGATGCCGGCGATCGCCGCGTCGGCCAGCTTTTGCAGTCCCGAGTTGCACGGGGTGATGGTGCTGTGGCCGTTCGCCACGCCGACCATCGGCTTCTTGAAATCGCCCTCTTCATAGCCCATGGCGTAGTACATGGAGCGGTTGGGGGCGCGCGACTTGCCCTCGGTGATGTTCTTGCTGCGGGGATTCAAAGTGGTCATGGCGTAGGCAATGGATTGTGTTGCGGGGGAATTGCCATGATGGCCTTGGCGGGCCATGGCAAGTTTCCATTCTAAGGCGCTGTCAACCTGCGTATTTCACGCCACCTCCACCGCATGGTCTGATCGATGTTGAGCGGGTGTTGCCGCCTTCGATCCCGGCACCAGTGTCGGAAAAATTGACGGTGGAATGAAGTTTCACCCATTTTGTAATGATTGGAAACAGCTAAGTTATTGATGCTAAAGGGTTAATTTTTGACCGATATTGCTGGCACGAAATTCGCTTGGCCGCAGACGCCTGCTAGTTTCTTAACATACTTGGGGAATATCATGAAACGACCTCTTAGAGTTTTTCTTGGAGCCTGTGCATTGATGGGCTTTGCCTTATCGAGCCATGCGGCGATCGTGACGCAATGGAGTGCCACGGTCAGCGATACATGGATCCCTGGTTCTTTTGCTACCGGCGTGACTCTCTCGAACTCGAACCAGACCCTGAGTTGGGGAGAGCCTGACGGCTTCGGTCAGAGTTCGCTGACGCTCACAAGCCCGCCGGCAAACGAAACCGTGACTACCTATGTGGGTGGCGGCACGCCGCCGCCGGAGTCCACAGCCGCTGGAGGTACGCTGACCCACCACAACGTTCCTATCTTCAACTCCCCCATGACCGGCGCTACGCTCAATAGCACGCTGAACCTGACGGCTTTGGCTCCACCGAGCGCAGGTCCCGGCACGTTGTCGCCCATCAATTTCAACATCGCATTTCTGGAAACGCCGAATGTGGCGGGGCAGTGCCCCGCGGCTAGTCCGCCCAACAACCCGTGTAACGACATTTTCGTGTTGCTTAATGGCTTCTTTAACCAGACTTTCACCTACCTCGGTTCGAGCTACTTTGTCAACATCTTCCCGACTTCAGGCGGGGTGTTGAGCATTCTGGAGCCCTCGGCCTGTGCTGCCGTGCACGCCGTGAACTCAGCGGCGCCAGCGACTGGTTGCTTCGGCTTTACCACACCGGAGGACGCCACCACAACATTGACCTTCGGCTTTACGATCTCGACGCTGCCCCTGTCCGTTCCCGAGCCCGGCACAATCGCTCTGGTGGGTCTGGCGTTGCTCGGTCTCGCCGTCGCGCGCCGCAGGATTCAGGTACGCTGATTCAACAAAAGAATCTTCGGTGCTGCGTGAACGGCCCGCTTCGGCGGGCCGTTTTCTTTTCACGCTAACATGGCCGCCATGCTGATGTACCCCCATATCAATCCCATCGCCCTGCAAATCGGGCCGCTGGCGATTCACTGGTACGGCCTGACCTATCTGGCCGGGTTCGGATTGTTCATGTTTCTGGGCATTTGCCGTCTCAGGCACGAGCCGTTTGCCTCCATCCGGGGGCCGGGGGCCTGGACGCGCAAGGACGTCGAGGACATTTTGTTTTTGGGCGTGATGGGCGTGGTGATCGGTGGGCGGCTCGGCTACTGCCTGTTTTACAAGCCGGGCTACTATTTTTCGCACCCGCTGGAAGTCTTTGCCGTGTGGCAGGGCGGCATGAGTTTTCATGGCGGCATGCTGGGCGTGATCGGCTCGATGCTCTGGTTTGCCCACTCGCGCGGCAAGCCCTGGCTGCAGGTGGCCGACTTTGTGGCGCCGTGCGTGCCGACCGGGCTGGCGGCGGGTCGGATCGGCAACTTCATCAACGGCGAACTCTGGGGCCGCTTTTGCAGCCCCGATCTGCCCTGGGGCATGGTGTTTCCGGAAAGCGGCTCGATGCTGCCACGGCACCCCTCGCAGATCTACCAGTTCCTGATGGAAGGCCTGCTGCTGTTCGTGCTCCTGTGGCTGTACGCGCGCAAGGAGCGCCGGCAGGGCCAGGTGGCGGCGGCCTTTCTGGTGGGCTATGGCGTGTTCCGCTTCATCGCGGAGTTTTTCCGCGAGCCGGACGACTTTCTCGGCCTGCTGTCGCTGGGCATGAGCATGGGGCAGTGGCTGTGCGTGCCGATGATTGTGGGCGGCGTGGGCTTGTGGTGGTGGGCGAGGCGGCAGCCGGTGCGGGCGGCGTCCGCAAGATAGAGGTACCCGCACGAATCCGATTGAAGGCAACAAGGAGGCTGGGTGATGAGCACATCTGACTGGATCAACCGCGGTGTCTCGAAATTGCTGCCCAATGCCAAAAGCGACTCCCATGTGCCGTTGCCCAAGGCCAGTGTTGCACCGGTAGCTATTAAAAAGGAAGCAGTCACGCCACCGCCCTCGCGCTCCACCCGCGAGCGTTTGCAGGCGACCCTGCGGCAGAAGCGGGAAGCCCTCTCGCCCCGCGTGCTGCGCCGCACGCTGGCGGAGCTGCAGGCCATCATCGATCCGCAGGTCAGCGAGGTCGAAGGCGGCCGGCGTGCCAGCGGCGTGGCCCAGTGGTACGCCAAAGCCACACCCGAGCAGCGCCGCGATGCCTGGCTGCTGATGAGCGAGCAGTTCGGACCCGACGCCAACAAGGTCAATGCCGCGCGCGAACAGTACGACGCTGCACAGGGCACGGCCGAAGAGGGCCCGGCGGAAATCCGGCTGCGCCGCGCCTTTGTGTCGCCGCGCACGCGGTTGCTCAAGCGCTTTGCGGTGGCACCGCAGGGCATGCGTTTCCTGCTGGACCTGCGCTCCGAGTTGCTGCCTCAGCTCAAGACCGACAAGCGCCTGGTGGCGCTGGACGCGGAGCTGGAGAGCCTGTTCTCCACCTGGTTCGATCTGGCGTTTCTCGAGTTGCGCCGCATCAGCTGGGACTCTCCGGCCTCACTGATCGAAAAGCTCATCAAGTACGAGGCGGTGCACGACATCCGCAGCTGGGCCGATGTGAAGAACCGGCTCGATTCGGACCGCCGCTGCTACGGTTTTTTTCACCCGAACCTGCCTGATGAGCCACTGATTTTTGTCGAAGTGGCCTTCATGCAGAAGATGGCCGACAGCATTACGCCCCTGCTGGACGAGGGCGCCGCGCCGGTCGATCCGAAAAACAGCAGCACGGCGATTTTTTACTCCATCAGCAACACCCAGACCGGCCTGCGCGGCGTGAGCTTTGGCAACTCGCTGATCAAGCGCGTGGTGGAGACGCTGCACGATGAATTGCCCAGGCTGCGGCACTTTGCCACGCTGTCGCCGATTCCGGGGTTTCGCGGCTGGCTCGGCAAGAATGCCGCTGCCATGCTGGACAAGCTCGATGACAAGGCGCGTGTCGAGTTGGGCCAGGCGCTGGGATTGACGCCGCCATCAGCCGCTTCTCTGCTGGGCGCACTGGAGAGCCCGCTGGCGCTGCCGGTCTCGTCGCCGCTGCGCCAGATGCTGCTGCGCTGCGCCGCCCACTACCTGGCACATGCAGGGGTTGACGGCAAGCCGCTGGATCCGGTCGCGCGCTTTCACCTGGGCAATGGCGCGCGTGTGGAGCGGCTCAACTGGGGCGCCGACCCCTCGGCCAAAGGCCTCAAACAGTCCTGGGGCGTGATGGTCAACTACCTCTATGACCTCAAGCGGCTGGACAAGCACCGGGCCATGCTCGCGCAGGGGAAAATCCCGCTGTCCAAGGAAATCGGGAGCCTGCGTTTCTCATGAGTGGAACCGTCGAAGTCGAACAGCAGGCTGGTGTGGCCTTCGTCACGCTGCGCCATCCGGGCAAGCTGAATGCCATGTCGCGCGCCATGTGGCGTGCACTGCGCTCTGTTTTTGAGAGCATCCAGCGCAGCACCGACGTGCGCTGCGTGCTGATTCGGGGCGAGGGGGGTGATTTTTGTGCGGGCGGCGACATTGCCGAATACCCGGCCTTTCGCTTCGACGAGGCAAGCCTGCGCGACTTTCATGAAAACGATGTCTGGGGCGGCCTGCAGGCCATGCTCGATTGCGATGTGCCGATCGTCGCGCAGATCGAGGGCAACTGCATGGGCGCCGGTGTTGAAATCGCCTGTTGCTGCGACATCCGCATCGCGGCCGAGTCCGCCCGCTTTGGCGCCCCGATCGCCCGGCTGGGTTTTCCCATGGCGCCGCGCGAGGCCGCACTGGTGCTGCGCGAGGCCGGGGCCTTGAGCGCCCGGGAAATGTTGCTGCAGGCGGTGGTGTTGGGCGCCGCCCAGATGAAGGCGCGCGGCTTCCTGAACCAGGTCGTCGCGGCCGCTGCGGCCGCCAGCGCGGCACTGGTCAGCGCCCGCCACGTGGCGGCGCTGGCCCCGCAGGCAGCGCGCCTGAACAAGCAGACCCTTCGTGCATTGAATCATGCTCCAGCCCTTATGGAGACTGCACCCTCAGCTACTGATTCAGTAGCAAGCGAGATGCGCGACGCCTATCGCTATGCCGACAGCGCCGAACACCGCGAAGGCATCGCCGCCTTCCTGCAAAAACGCAAACCCGTGTTTTAACCAATCCCGGACCATCATGAGCCAGCCCATCCCCCACAGCGCGGACAACCAGAATCTGTTTGCGGCCCTGCGCGCCGCCTTCCCCGCCAACCTCGACGCGATTGCGGTGGAAACCGACAACGGCCTGCACTACTCCTGGCGCGACCTGGAGCGCGCCACGGCCATGCTCGCCAACCTGCTGGCGTCGCTCGATTTGCCGGAGGGCTCACGCATCGCCGTGCAGGTGGAAAAATCGGTGGAGGCGATGGTGCTGTACCTCGCCACGCTGCGCGCGGGCTATGTGTACCTGCCGCTCAACACGGCCTACCAGAGCGCCGAGATCGAGTACTTCATCGGTAACGCCGAGCCGGCCGTGGTGGTGTGCAGCGGCAAAAACTTCGGCTGGGTCAGCAAGATTGCGTTCAAGGCCGGTACCGGGCACGTCTTCACGTTGAACGAGGACCGCAGCGGTACCCTGCTCGAACGCGCCGCCCACTACAGCGACCAACACACAGTGGCGCACAGGTCAGCCGACGATCTGGCGGTCATCATCTACACCAGCGGCACCACGGGCCGCAGCAAGGGCGCCATGCTCACGCACGGCAACATGCTCAGCAACGCGCTGGTTCTGAAAGCGTACTGGGGCTGGAGGCCCGATGACGTGCTGATTCACGCGCTGCCGATCTTCCACGTGCATGGCCTGTTCGTGGCGATCCACGGCGCGCTGCTGAGCGGCAGCAAGATGATCTGGTTCGGCAAGTTCGACCCCAAACAGGTGGTCGCGCGGCTGCCGCAGGCCACCGTGTTCATGGGCGTGCCAACGCTGTATGTGCGCATGCTCGCCGAGCCCGCGCTTGACCGGGCGGCCGTGCGCAAGATGCGGCTTTTCATCTCGGGTTCGGCACCGCTGCTGATCGAGACTTTCAACGAATGGCGCGCCAGAACCGGCCACACCATCCTGGAGCGCTACGGCATGAGCGAGACCGTGATGCTGACCTCCAACCCGTACGACGCCAAGCAGGGTGAGCGCCGTGGCGGCACCGTGGGTTTTCCGCTGCCGGGCGTCGTGCTGCGCGTGCAGGACGATGCGGGCCGGCCGCTGGCCGCCGGCGAGACCGGCGCCATCGTGGTGAAAGGGCCGAACGTGTTCAAGGGCTACTGGCGCATGCCGGAGAAGACGCGCGAAGAATTCACGGCGGACGGCTTCTTCAAGACCGGCGACGTCGGCAGGATCGACGCGCAGGGTTACGTGACCATCGTGGGCCGGGCCAAGGACCTGATCATCAGCGGCGGCTACAACGTCTACCCGGCCGAGATCGAGAGCTACATCAATGACATGCCCGGCGTGGCCGAGAGCGCCGTGGTCGGCGTGCCGCACCCCGACTTCGGCGAGGTGGGAGTGGCCATCGTGGTCCCGAAGCCGGGGCAGACGCTGCAGGCGGACCGGATCATGGCCCAGCTCAAGGCGAGCCTGGCGAACTTCAAGATTCCCAAGCGCTGCTTCGTGGCCAGTGAGCTGCCGCGCAACACCATGGGCAAGGTGCAAAAGGCAGTCCTGCGCGAGCAGCACAAGAGCCTGTTCACCTAAAAATGCTGGCGCGGGGGCTCAGGTGCCGGCCTTGGCGGCTTTTTCGGTTTCCGGCGAGCGCACCACCAGCACCGGCACCGGCGCCAGGCGGATGATTTGTTCGGCGCCGCTGCCCAGCAGCACGCGGCCGATGCCGCGCCGGCCGTGGGTGCCGATCACGATCAGGTCGGCATTCCAGCGCTTGGCTGCGTCGACCACTGCCTCGCCCAGGCGCTCGCCGAAGTTGTCCGACAGCACCTTGTCGGCTTCGACGCCGGCGGCCTGGGCCGTGGCCATGGCTTCGTCAAGAATCTTGTGGCCGTTTTCCCGTATGAGTTCCAGGAGATCGCCGGGGTAGCCGCCATACAGGTCATAGCCGCTGAAGCCGGCCAGCTCGTCCACCACATGAATCAAGCGCACCCGGCCGTTGAAATCCTTGGCCATTTGCAGGGCCGCAGCAAGGGCCTTGTTGGCGGGCGGACTGCCATCCACGGGTACGAGAATTCGCTGGTACATGATGCGGCTCCTGAATTAAATGCTGAACGATTGCAGTATGAAGCATGCACGTTTCGGCGATGTTGATTTTGATCAAGGGGAGGGAGGTGGCTGCCGGCCGGGCGGGGAGCAACTTCGGGTCCGACACGCGGACCTATACTGCAAACCTGAAGTCACTTCCGCAAAAAGAACTATGCTGTTTTCGCCCCCCGGGCCTGCGAGCGGGGCCGTCGCACCCCCTGGCTCGCAGGACGGCGCCTTGCTCGCCAGCCTGCTCGACTCCGCCATGGACGCGATCATCACTGTGGACGAAGGGCGGCGCGTCGTCCAGTACAACCAGGCGGCTGAAAAGGTCTTTGGCTGGACGGCCGCGCAAATGCTGGGCCAACCCCTGGCCCGGCTCATTCCCGAGCGCTTCCACGCCGCCCACGGGGCCCACGTCACGCGCTTCGGCGCCACGGGCGTGACCTCGCGGCGCATGGGAGGCTCCTCGGTGGTCTACGGCCTGCGCGCCAATGGCGAAGAGTTTCGGATGGACGCCTCGATCTCCCAGGTGGACACCCGCGGCGGCAAGCTGTTCACGGTGATTCTGCGCGATGTCACCGAACGGGTGCGGGCACAGGAAGAGCTGAGCGCCTTCGCCGCCGAGGCCAACACCATCCGCGAAGCCGAGAAGCGCCGCATCGCGCGCGAACTGCATGACGAACTGGCGCAGTTGCTCACTGCGCTCAAAATGGACACCATCTGGGTGCGCGACAGCCTGCCTGACGGTGGCCAGGCCGTCGCGACCAAACTGGGCGACATGCTCACCATGCTCGACACTGCGGTAGCCGCCACGCGGCGCATTGCCGCCGACCTGCGGCCGCTGCTGCTTGACGATCTGGGCCTGATCCCGGCCGTCGAGTGGCTGGTGCACAACTTTACCCAGCGCACCGGCGTGGCCTGCGCGCTGCTGGCCGACGAAGAGTTGGAACTGCCAGAGCCCTATGCGACGGCGGTGTTCCGCATCGTGCAGGAGTCGCTGGCCAACGTGGCCAAGCACGCCCAGGCCTCGCAGGTCGAGGTACAGATCGAATGCACGCCCGCTGCGGTGACGATGCGGGTTGCCGACAACGGCCGTGGCTTTTCCCCGGCGGCGCCGCGCAAGCCCCATTCGCTGGGTCTGATGGGCTTGCGCGAGCGCGCGCACCTGCTCAAGGGCAGCATCGACGTCGACAGCCAGTTGGGCAAGGGCACACGCATCGTGGTGCGCATCCCCATGGCCGACGCGGGAGCGGCAACGTGATCAAGATCGTGATTGCCGACGACCATGCCATCGTGCGTGAAGGCCTCAAGCGCATCATCCTTGCGGCGGGCGACATGGAAGTCGCTGGCGAGGCGGCCAACGGCAGCGAGGTCATGCAGCGGGTGCGCGATCTCGCCTTCGATGTGCTGGTGCTGGACCTGTCCATGCCGGGGCGCAGCGGCATGGAGGTGATCCGGCTGGTCCGCGCCGAGAAGCCCAGATTGCGCATCCTCGTGCTGAGCATGCATCAGGAACTGCAATATGCCGTGCGCGCCATCAAATCCGGCGCCAGCGGGTACCTGACCAAGGAAAGCGCCCCGGCGCAACTGGAGCAGGCCATCCGCAAGATCGCCGGCGGCGGTGCGTTCGTTACGGCCGAGGTGGCCGAGCAACTGGCCCTGGGCGCCATGCCGGGCAGCGAAGCGCCGTTGCACGAGAGCCTGTCGAACCGAGAATTCGAGGTGCTGCGGCTGCTGGTGGCCGGCGTATCGGTCACCGACATCGCGGGCCGGCTCAACCTGTCGGTCAAGACCGTCAGCACCCACAAGGCCAATCTGATGCACAAGATGGGCCTGCAAAACCAGAGCGAGCTGATTCGCTATGCCCTCCGGCACGGCCTGGCTGATCAGATGGAGCCCTGAGTGGCCGTTATGGCGCACGCTTGATGTTTGTCAAGGTTGGGGGTGCGGCGGCACACTAGCATTACAAAATTGCTGTCAAAGGAGAGATTTTGTGAAAGCTTCCGCTATGCAACTGCTGGTCCACCTTGATCCCTCCCCGCGCGCAGCGCAGCGCCTGGAGGTCGCGCAGCGGCTCGGGCCACGGCTCGACGCTGCGATTACCGCCCTCTATGCGGTCACGCCCAGTTTTATGGAGCTGCCGTTTTCGCCCGGGGTCGGCCCCGGTATGGGAGCCGCCTTGCGCGAGATCGATGACGAGCAGCACGCCCGGGCGCGAGCCCTGTTCGAGCAAGCACAGGCGGCATCCGAGGTGCCCATTTCATGGGCCGAGGTGCGCGACGAGCCCATCATGGCCGCGTTCGCGCAGCAGGCGTTGTATGCAGACCTGCTGGTGCTGGGTCAGCATGACCCAACGGACGCCGGATCGACGCATGTGCCGGCCGATTTTGTCGAGACCGTGCTGGCGATCAGCGGCAAGCCGGCCCTGATCCTGCCTTATGCCATCGTGCCGGCGGTCATAGGCGAGACCGTGGTGATTGCCTGGAAGCCGACGCGCGAGGCGGCCCGCGCGGTCGCCGCGGCGCTGCCTTTCCTGCAGAGTGCCCAGCGTGTCCATGTGCTCAGTTGGGAGGACGAAGATGCCGACGTCGGCGGCGAGGGGCTGGGCCTGAGCGGTTACCTCAAGCTGAAGGGGGTGGAGGCAATCTGGCACCACCAGGGCAAGGAGCGCGAGAGACTGGGCGAACAACTGCTGTCTCGTGCGTTCGATTTCCAGGCCGACTTGCTGGTCATGGGCTGTTACGGCCACAGCCGCGCGCGTGAATGGGTACTGGGAGGGACTTCGCGGACGGTGCTGGAATCCATGACCCTGCCGGTACTGATGGTCCATTGACGGCCGTCAGGATAGACGGGCAATTGTGGGAGGAAGCGAATATGAAATCCGACTGGATCATGGTCGCCAACGCCACGCAGGCGCGGCTGTTGGGACGCGAACGGGGTGGCCCGATGGTGGTTCTCCAGAATTTTGCGCATCCGCAGGGTCGCGCCAAGGTCAGCGACCTGGCCGATGGCAGGTCAGGGCAGGAAAAGACCGACCACGACTTCAGCGGAGCAGCCTTCCAGCCACACGTGAATGCCAAGCAGAAGGAGCACACGCGCTTTGCGCGCGAACTGGCCGATTATCTGGAGCAGCAGGCCCAGCCGGGTAGTTTTCGTTCGCTGGCGATTTTCGCATCCAGCCCGTTTCTGGGCGAACTCAAGGCCCAACTCGGCGCGGCCACCTCGCGCCTGCTGTCCGCCACCCATGATCTGGACCTGACCAGTTACGGCCTTGGTGAACTGGAGCAGCGCGTCAAACGCGCGTTGGCGCGCTGATCTGCAGCGCAAAACATCATGAACCTCTCGCTCCAGGCCGCCGTGGATTCGCTGGGCCAGCGCGCGGGCGTGGCCTTCGCCGTTGTGCTGCCCCGCGGCGCGGCCTACCAGACGGGTGGGGGCGAGCCGGTCTTCACGGTGGTGTTTCGTACCGATAGGGCGCTGGTGTCCATGCTCGCACGCGGCCACCTGGGCTTGCTGGAAGCCTATTTTGACCAGGAGGTTGATCTGCAGGGCGATCTGGGCGCGGCCATGGCGGCGGGCATGCGCTCGGGTTTCGACGTGCGCTTCGATGCGGTCAACAGCGTGGAGAACAACGTGCTCGAATGGCGCGGCGCCAATCGCAACGCGCAGCAGGCCAAGACCAATGCGCGCGCGCACTATGGCCTGGGGGAGCCGTTCTACCGCGTCTGGCTCGACGATCCGCTCAAGATGTACACCTGTGGCTATTGGCGCGAGGGCACGCAGAGCCTGGAGCAGGCGCAGCGCGACAAGATCGACCACGTGTGCCGCAAGATCGATCTGCGCCGGGGCGAGCACTTTGTCGACATTGGTTGCGGCTTTGGCGGCTTCATGTTCAGGGCCCTGGAGACCACCGGTGCGCTGGGTACGGGCGTCAACACGACGACCGAGCAGGTGCAATGGCTTGATGCCGAGATCCGCCGGCGCGGGCTGCAGGAACAGCTGCAGGTGCGCGAAGCCGATTTCCGCGACGTGAACGCGCAGTTCGACAAGGTCGTGTCCATCGGCGTGCTCGAACACGCGGGGCGCGACCAGCTGGCTGAAGTGATCAAGGCCCATGCCGATTTCCTCAAACCTGGTGGACTGGGCATGCTGCATTTCATCGGCCATGTGGGCCGGCGTGACACGGAGCTGTTCATCCGCAAGCATGTGTTCCCCGGCGGCTGGATTCCCAGCCTGGCGGATGCCCTCGTCGACATGGAAAATGCCGGACTGGAAGTGATCGACGTCGAGAACCTGCGCCGCCACTATGCCCCGACGCTGGATGAATGGGCGCGGCGCTTTGCCGCCAACTGGCCCGCCATCCAGGCGCTGGACCCTGAACGCTTCAATGAGCGCTTCCGGCGCATCTGGATGTGCTATCTCGTGGGATGCGCGGAAATGTTCCGCTCTGAGGTGGGCCAGACCTACCTGTTCCAGGTGCTGTTCAGCAAGGGCAACATCAGCCGCACCAGCTACCCGATGACGCGGGAGCATCTTTATGGACACCGCGCGCCCTGAAATTCTGGCGCACGCCGAGCGCGCCGCGCAGGCGGCGGCGCAAATGAGGGCGCGGGCCTCGGCGCCCGAACCGATCGCGCTGCACAAGAGTACCTCCAACCTGTTCCGCGATCGCCGCGAGGACGGCCGGCGCAGGCTCGACCTTGGCGACATGCGCCACGTGATCGGCGCCGACGCGCAGGCTGGCTGGGTCGACGTCGAAGGCATGATCACCTACGAAGACCTGGTGGCGTGGACGCTGCCGCGCGGCCGTATGCCGGCCGTGGTGCCCCAGCTCAAGACCATCACTGTCGGCGGCGCCTGCGCGGGCGTGGGTATCGAGGCCACATCGTTCCGGCATGGCCTGGTGCATGACACGCTGCAGGAGATCGAGGTGCTGCTGCCTCAGGGCGATATCGTGGTCTGCACGCCCGGCAACGAGCACAGCGACCTGTTCTTTGGTTTTCCCAATTCCTACGGCACGCTCGGCTATGCACTGCGTCTGCGGATAGGTACGCTCGAAGTGCAGCCCATGGTGCACGTCGAATATCAGGCGTGCGCCGACGGCGAGGCATTTTTCGAGGCACTGGCCGTCCAGTGTCGTGGCGACGCCGATTTTGTGGATGCCGTGGTGTTTGGCGAGCACGAACATGTCCTGAGCGTAGGCCGCTTCACGCGCGAGGCGCCATGGCGCAGCGACTACAGTTTCAAGCACATCTATTACCAGTCGCTGCGCTCGCGGCAGCAGGATTACCTGAGCACGCAGGACTACCTCTGGCGCTGGGACACGGACTGGTTCTGGTGTTCGAAGAATTTCGGGGCGCAGCATCCGCTGGTGCGCCGCCTGCTCGGGCGCGAGCGCCTGAATTCACGCACCTACACGCGCTGGATGCGCCTGAACGCACGCTGGCAGCTGACCCAGCGCCTGGCAAGCTGGCGCGGCCGCTACCGCGAGAGCGTGATTCAGGACGTGGACATTCCCCTGGAGCGCGCCGCGGAATTCCTTGCCTTCCTGCAGCGCGAGATCGGCATCCTGCCCATCTGGGTCTGCCCGGTGCGCGGCGAGGTGGCAGGGCGGCAGTTTCCGCTGTATCGGCTGGCTGCGGCGCCTCTTTACATCAACTTCGGCTTCTGGGATGTGATCGAATCGCCCCTTTCCTTCGAGCCGGGACATTTCAACCGCCTGATCGAAAAGGAAGTGATGCGCCTGGGGGGCATCAAGTCGCTTTATTCGGAGAGTTTTTTTACGCCCGGGGAATTCGCGCAAGCCTATGACCTGGCTGAGTACGAGCGGCTCAAGGCCCGGTACGACCCGCGGGGCCGCGCACCGCATCTGTATGACAAATGCGTGCTGCGTGCCTGAGCGCATGAGCAGATGATGCACGACGCGCCGGCTGCTCTGGCGGGCGAGGGGTCGGGCGGTCGCTCGGACAATTCCTAGGCACCCTCAGCGCGGCGGAAGCCCCGATCCGGAGTTATCCGAGGGCTGGATTCGGCCTTCGCCGATGTTGCAGCGGCGCGCTGGCAGCCATAGTGCAGGCATGCCTGAGCGCCACGTCCCTGTCAAAGTTTTTCTTGCCGACGATTGGGCGCCCATCCGCACACGCGTTGCGGCGATGCTCCAGGCCCGCGCCATGACCGTTGTCGGCCAGGCCGAAACGCCGCAGGGTGCCATTGACGGCATCCTGTCCACGCGCCCCGATGTGGTGGTACTCGATGTTCAACTCGCGGGTGGCTCCGGCCTGGAAGTGTTGCTCACCGTGCGCCGGGCCGTACCCGAAATCGCCTTCGTCGTTTTCAGCAACAACTCGGGTCTGGCGTTCCGCAAGCGCTACCTGGGAGGCGGTGCCGTCCGCTTTCTCGACAAGAGCATCGAATTTGAGCAACTCGCGCAGTCTGTGGCGGACGCCTCACAGCATGCAACGCATTAACAGCGTCCCGTTCACCCAGGAGAAAGCCATGTCCCTCGCCGTCCTCGAAGCTCCCGCCGCCCCTATCCGGTTCGCGACCTGGCAGGCACCGGAGGCGATGACCCCCGCGGTCTCGTCGAAACCCCGCTGTTCCAACTGCCACCTGCGTGAGCTGTGCCTGCCCAGCGGCATGAGCAGCAGCGACGTCACGCGCCTGGATGGCCTGATGTTCACCCGGCGCAAGGTCAAGTCGGCCCAGACGCTCTACCGCGAGGGTGAACGCTTCCAGTTCGTTTATGCCGTGCGCAGCGGCACGTTCAAGTCCAGCCTGACACTGGCCGATGGGCGCGAGCAGGTCAGCAATTTCCATATCGCCGGGGAGCTGATGGGGCTGGACGGGGTGGCCCAGGGCAACCATGCCAGCAGTGCCACTGCCCTGGAAGACGCCGAGGTTTGCGCCATTCCTTACGCGCATCTCACCGAACTGGCAGCCGGCAGTTCCGGCACGCAGCACTTGATCAGCCGCCTCATGAGCCGCGAAATTGTGCGCGAGCAGAGCCTGATGATGCTGCTGGGCAGCATGAACGCCGAGGAGCGGCTCGCGGCCTTCCTGCTGAACCTGTCGAAACGCCTGAAGGCACGCGGCTACTCGGCCAGCGAATTCCACCTGAGGATGACGCGCGCTGAAATCGGCAGCTACTTGGGCATGACGCTGGAAACCGTCAGCCGCACGTTCTCGGCCTTCCAGGAACAACGCCTGCTTGAAGTGGACAAGCGCCACATACGCATCATCGACCCGGGTGCTTTGGCGCGGGCTTTCGAGATGCGCGTGCACTGACGGCCGCGACGGCTCATTACTGTGCTCGTTGACCCAAGCGCCGCAGCTTTGCCAGCCAGCGTTCTCCGTCGTCCGTCTTGAAGTTGTCGACCATGCCGATCAGCGTCTCATGCACCGGTGCAATGCCGACGAAGCCCAGGATATTGCGCTCCAGCGATTTGACGCTGTGGGCTCGGAAATACCAGCGGTAAACCAGAGCCGGCATTCCCATGCTCACGACGACGCGGGCCGAGCGGCCTTGCAAACCCTTCTTCGTGAAGGCGGTGCTGCCGGCCGCGCGCTCAAAAGCAAAGCCTGGCCGGGCCACCTGCTCCAGGAAGGCCTTGAGCAGGGCCGGCATATCGCCGAGCCAGAGCGGAAAGAACAGCACGATGTGCTCGGCCCAGCGGATGTCGTCCTGCGCCTGCTGCAAGCCAGCGGGTAGCGCGCCTTCCTCCCAGGCTTTCTGGCTGCGCAGCAGCGGGAAGTCGAGTTCGGCCACGTTGACCCAGCGTACGACGTGGCCGGCCTCCTGGGCGCCGGCGGCGTAGGAGCCGGCCAGGGCATGGCATAGATGAGGCAGGGTCATATCGGGATGGCCCTGGATCAACAGGATGCGCTTGAACGTCATGTTTTGCATCGACCTCAGCTTATTCGGCAGGAACAAAGATCCACATGAGAAGATAAATCCCCAGCCCTGCGCCGCCGCAGAAAAACAGCAAGGCAAAAAGCAGGCGCCAGACCCATGCGTCGGTGCCCGTCGCCCGAGCGATACCACCGCATACACCTGCAATCCAGCGCTCGCTCCGGCTCCGGCGCAGGGCGCCGAACGCCGCCAGAGGCGCTTCGTTGCGGCCCAGCAGCAGGGCCTTTGCGCGTGCGAACTCCTCGTCCGACAACACACCGCGGCGGCGCAGTTCGTCCAGGCGGTCCAACTCTTCGCTCAGTACCATGACGAACTCCTTGATTGTTTTGATGCTAGCGCAGTCGTCGGGGTTGGTGGTTGACGCAGCGCAAAAAGAGAGTCGACCTGTCGCCGGCGATGGCATTTGCGTTCCATCAAGGCGGGCACAGATTCATGCTTTTATCTTTGCCCAATGAAGGTAATACTCAAACGCTATGCAAGGCCCGTCGCCCCCGTCCCGTCGAGATGAATCCGATATTGCGGCCCCGATAAGGCACCGGTGTGGATGGCGCCAGGCGGGGCGTGCCAATTTTCTTTTTCTATTGAATTTGCCGGCCTGGAGTTGGCTGGTACTTGGACTGATCGCCTCCGTGACCCTGTTTTCCTGGGTGTATCGCCAGGAACAACGCAGCGAGCGCGCCAACTTCGAGCGCCGCACGCAGGCCCGGGTCACGGCGGTCCAGCAAGGCATGAGCGATGCCACTGACGCGGTCCGGGCGATCAACCTGTTCTTCGTCGCGAATGGCGGCAACATCAGCCGCGAGCAGTTTCACACCTTTGCGCAGCCATTGCGTGCGCGCTATCCCTATATTGCGGCATTTGCCTATGACCGACTGGTCGCCGGGGATGAACGCCCCGCGTTCGAGGCCCAAATGCGCATTCGCTACCCAGGCTTCAACATCACTGAAATGGTGGACGGCAAGCACGTGGTGAGTCGCCCGAAAGATCGCTACCTTGTCGTTGACTACATAGAGCCGATGGCTGCAGGCGATACCGCCTTTGGTCTTGACGTCTCGTCCACGCCCTCCCGCGAGGCGGCCATCCGGCGCGCGGAAAGCACGGGCCTGCCGGCTGCGACGGGCTTGTTTCCGTTCGTGCAGTTGCCGGGCACACCTGCCGGTTTCCGCATACTGATGACGGTGTACAAGAATGTCGGAACGCTGGACGCCGCCCCCTTGCGCCATCGGGAGGTTGCCGGTTACACCGTCGCGGTGCTGCGCGCAGCTGACGTCATTGAAAAGATACTGGGGCCGGCGGATTCCATCGGCAATGCCGGGCTGGACGTGCGCGTCTACGCAGCAGCCTCGACGGACGACAGCCAGCTTGTCTATGGTCTGGCCGGCGAGGCCACTGGAAAACCTCGGGGGTTGCGGCCTGCCTGGTTGTTTGGAAACCCGCCAGAAACGTTCTCCCACAATTTCGACGTTGCCGGCACCACATGGCGCATTTCGATCGCAGCGCGGCCCACGCCATTGGTCGCGGCCCATGCCGGTGCGCTGGTTGCCTTGCTGGCAAGTTTGCTGACCACGCTCGCGCTGACCGCCTACTTGCGCGCTATGGCGACACGCTCGCGGGGAATTCAACAACTGGTGGAGCAGCGCACCCGCGAACTCACGCAAGCGTCCGAAGCCTTGAGCCTGAGCGAAGCCCGGCTGCGCGGCATCTTCGACTCGGCCACCGACGCGATCATCACCGCCGACGAGTCCCAGACCATCGTGATGGCCAATGCGGCCGCCGCGCAGATGTTCTGCTGTCCGATCGACGCGTTGATCGGCGCGCCGCTCGAGCGCTTGCTCCCCGAGCGCCATCGGGAGATGCATCAGCGTGAGGTGCAGGCCTTTGGCGACACACAGGCCCAAGCGCGCCGCATGGGAGGGCCGCGGGATGTGATGGGTTTGCGCGCTGATGGCCAGGAGTTTCCGATCGATGCTGCGATTTCGCACTTGAGTTTTGGCGGACGACGGTTGTACACCGTGATCCTGCGTGACATCACCGAGCGCCGCAGCGCACAGGTTGCGCTGCGCGAGAGCGAAGAACGCTTGCGGCGTCTGCTGCTGTTGCTGCCCGTCGGGGTTTTCGTCTACGGCGGTAGCGGCCCCCGCACGCGTATCACCTTTGCCAACGAGGCCGCGCAGCGCCTGGTCGGTACCGGTGAGGCGAACCTGCTCGGGCGCTCGCCGCTGGACTTGATCCATCCAGACTCGCTCGAACAGGTCAAGCAGCGCCTGCTGGCGATGCAGGGCGGTACCACCGTGCCTCCCTTGCGCGCCCTGAAGATCCAGCGCGCCGACGGCGAGGTCCGCCTGGTGCAGGCGACGGCGGCGCCGGTTACCATCGCCGGCCAGACCTCGATTGTCGTCATCCTGCACGACGTCACCGAACTGCAACGGGCACAGCACGCGCTGAAACGCTCGCACGCCGACCTGCGACGCCTGGTGGCAGCGCAGGACAGCGTTCAGGACAACGAGCGCAAGCGCATCGCGCGCGAGTTGCACGACGATCTGCAGCAGACGCTGGCGGGGCTCAAGATGTACCTGGTCGCGATCGGCGAGCATCTGGCGCAGGAGCCGGCCCGCGCGGCGCCGCTGCTGGCCGAGGCCATCAAGCTCACTTCGGCGGCCATCGACTCGACGCGCCGTATCGTCAGCGATCTGCGGCCGCAGATCCTCGACGACCTGGGTCTCGTGCCGGCGCTGGAGGTGCTGGTTGGCCAGTTCACCCAGCGCACCGGCATCGCCTGCTATCTGGAAATACAGGGCGAGGCCGGCGAGGAAGATCTGGAATCGCCCGCTGTGGCAAGCTGCCTGTACCGCGTGGCGCAGGAGGCACTCACCAATGTCGCCAAACACGCGCAGGCGAGCACCGTGCAAGTGCGGCTTACGGGCGCGGCGTCCGGCCGGCTGGTGCTGCGCATCCGGGACAACGGCAGCGGCGGCGGCATCAGCGCGAGTGATCGCCGCAAGCCGGGCTCGTTCGGCCTGCTGGGGATGCACGAGCGTGTGCGCGCGCTCGGCGGGGTGCTGCACATCGACAGCCAGCCCGGCAGCGGCACGACGCTCGAGGTGAGTCTTCCCGTGGCGCCCGCGGTTCTGGGGGCGAGTTGATGTCTCCGACCGGCCAGGCTCGCTAACGCCCCTCGAAACGACAGAACCTGCTGGAGCACGCAGATGCAAAATAAACCGATCAAGGTCTTGCTGGTGGATGACCATGCTGTTGTGCGCAACGGGGTGCGGCTGATACTGAGCGCGGCGCAGGATATCGAGGTTACGGGCGAGGCGGAAAACGCCGAGGCCGCGATGCGCCTCTTGCGCCAGCAAGCGTTCGACGTCGCGCTGCTGGATATCGCGCTACCCGGAGTCAGCGGCCTGGACCTGCTCAGGCGTCTGCGCGCGGCGCAGCCGGCGCTGGCGGTGCTGATGCTCTCGATGTATGCGGAGGAGGCCTATGCGGTCAGGGCGCTCAAGCTGGGCGCGGCCGGCTACTTGACCAAGAGTCATTCGGGCGATGCCATGATTGCAGCGGTACGCAAGGTTGCCGCGGGGGGCAAGTACATCAGCGCGGCCGTGGCCGACAAGCTGGCCGATAACCTGGGTGGTGGCCGGATGGCGCCGCACGAAGCGCTCTCCGACCGCGAGTTGGAGGTGTTGAATCTGCTGGCATCGGGCCAGAGCCTGGTGAAGATTGGCGATGTATTGCACCTGAGTCCCAAGACCGTCAGCACGCACCGCACCCACATCCTGGAAAAGATGGGCATGAGCAGCAACGCCGAACTGATTCGCTACATGCTGGAAAACGGTTTGCTGACTTGAGGGCCTGCGCCGCGCAAGCCATGGGCCAATGCAATAAGCAGTAGGCATTTCGCATTAGGCATTCGCCTACAAAAGCGGCGGCCATCGCCGATAGCCACTGCTCCTTTCTTTGGCGACACTTGCAACTGTTGCAACGGGAGCACGGGGAGGAGCAGGGGGACGGGGAGGCACAGACCTCCTCTTCCCGGGTTGCTTGCTGTTGTTGCAACACTGCTTTCCCGTTCGACTGAGCAAGAGGAGTCATACAACATGGAAACCAACCTGCCGCATGCCTACGTTTCAAGCGATCCGCTCTATCCCTTTGAGGACCGGACGGTGTGGTGATCGATTTCGTCCGGCACTAAACACCATGGCCACTGCGGCCGCCCGAGATGGAGAAAACCTGATGCACGCCAGCCAAGTCCTTGCTCGCCGAGCCTCCCTTGCCACGCATCGCGGACATCTTTTGCGCCAGGCCGCGTTGCGGCCGGTCCTCGTCGAGTTGGAAGATGGTGTGTGCGATATGCGCCTGCGTATCACCGAGGACCAGTTTAGTTATGGCGTGATGGCCCAGTTCGGCGCCCCGTCCACCGACGCCTTTGAAGTGGAGCTCGAAGGCAATCAGATCCTGATCACGATGACGCAGTTGGTACGCGACGATCCGCCACAAAGCCAGGTCGCACTGACGTTCCCCCATGCCATCGACGCTTTGGCGTCGTGCGGGGAATGCGCCGAAGGGTTGCTGCATCTGTCGTTGCGCAAGGAGATGCCGTGATGCATTCGTTCACGCGCATTCAGGCCCACTGTGCAACCACCAGGTCGGCCAGGAGCTGGTCATGAGCATCAAAGTCATTTCCGCTACGCACTGGAGTACTGCATCGGATAGCAGCACCACAGACACATCTCCCATGGAATTGTCAGCCTTGGGGGAGCACCTGGACCTGTGCAGGGGGTCGCGTGGGCATCTGTTCGCGTTGCATTGCGTCATGGAAGCCACGAGCCGTTTCGTGGCGTCGCGCTTCGTGACGACGCTGCTGGTGATCGCGCTGCTGATCGGTGCTGCTTCCCTGATGTTGTAAGTCAGCGTGTGCAACGCGAGTCATCGGGTCTGGTGCCAGTCCGTGAAACTGCACTCCCGGACTTGCGCCATATCAAGAGCTTGGATGTCTATTCAGACGATGCTGTGATACCCACTGATATTGGAGAAGATCTCATGGCGCCGATATTCAAACATTTCCTGGTTGCGGCTGCATTGGCCGCCAGTGCGATCAGCCAGGCGGCGGACGAACCGGCGGCCCCGCCTGCGCCTCCTGCAACGCAAAGCCCGGGGAGGGCCCACGCTCTGGCGACCAAGGCCGCGCAGGACGCTGCAATCGCGACGCGCGAAGCCGCTGCGCGTGTGTCGGCTGCGTTGAAGAGGGCAGAGGCGGCAGCCGATGAGGGGTCCGAGCGCTCGGCGCGGGCCATCAGCCGGGCTGTTCACCGGGCGGACGAGGCGACAAAGCGCGCGGTAAGAAGTGCAGAACAAGCCACAGCGCGTGCGACGCAGGATGGGAGGGAGCTCGCCCAGAAGGCCGAAGACGCGGCCAAACAAGCGGCAGCCGCCACTCGGGACGCTGCCGAGAAGGCGGACAGCGCCGCGCGGCATGCCGCCCGATCCGCCAGGGACGATGCGCTGAAGGCGGCGTGCCACGCGCGATGCCCTGCGCAAAGCTGAGCAGGATGCGCGGCAGGCAGCCCGTGCATCGAAGGATGCAGCCGACAAGGCCGTGCAGGCCGGCAGGAAAAGGCTGCATACGGACTCCCGCACGAGTCTTCCAGCACGGGTATCTTGATGTCATGGACACCTATTCGCTGAAGCGGCTCGACGGACTCCCGGCGGGGGAAGTCGGGAGCCGCCCTGGCCTCGGCAGTTCGCGTCATGGCACGACTCCTTCGGGGCTTCGATGCGCCACCCTTGCTTCGTCTATGGGACGATACCGTTGTCGCACCGCAAGGGCGAGCTGCGACGTTCACGCTGGAGTTCGAGTCAGGCGGCACCGGTATCTACCAGATTCTGGCGTCCCGGCGCGACCGCGGCCGCTGGCCGGTTCCAATGTCGCGGCGCGACCTTTATGCCGCTCCCGGCGGCCCAGCCTGACATGTGCTTTTCTGCCTCGGCCAGCTTCGCCGCAGGCGCCTTCCTGCTCGGGATCGGCACGCTGACAAGGAAGGCGGCTCGCACGCCGAATGAGCGTCCGTTCGCAGCAATCCCGTTGCTCTTTGCGCTGCAGCAATTCATCGAGGGCGCGGTCTGGCTCACGTTCAGCCACGATGCGCCGCTGACCAATGAGGTGATGACTTATGCCTTCTCGTTCTTCTCTCTCTTGCTGTGGCCCGTGTTCGTGCCTGCCGCCGTGCTGCTGATCGAGCCGCCGGGTTGGCGCCGACAGGGGTTGCGCGTGTTCGTCGCCGCCTGTGCGATCGCCAGCGGCTCACTGTTGTATACGATGACCGGGTACGGCATCGTCTCACGCGTGACGGGGCAGCCTATCGACTATGTGATACCCCATTTCTTCCCCGTGGCGACGATGCTGCTGTACCTGCTATCGACCAGTGCCAGCGAGTTGCTGTCGACATACGGCGAGGTGAAAATCTTCCGACTTCTCGTTATGTTTTCTTTCGGTGCGGCGTACGTGGTCTATACGCACTGGTTCATTTCGGTCTGGTGCTGCTTCGCCGCGGCGCTGAGCGCAGTCGTGCTCCCTCATTTCAGTGCCGTGCCGATGCTTGCGAAACAAGTGCGGGCGTGAGTGCAGCATGGTTTTTCAGGGAATGACGGGGCGCTTCACGGGGTCGATTGCAGACATCGGTATCGTGGAGCCGACATTGATCGAGAAGTCCCTTGAGCTAGCTCAAGGCCTTCCATCGCTGGCGTCCGATACTGATTTTGTATGTCACAAGAACTTTCTCGCCGTTCGTTTCTTCAGGGTACCGCGGCTTCGGGTGCAGGCATGGGCATGACGCCGACCGCTTCACCCGTCGATGCGCTGGCGCCGCGGGGCGCTGGCGCGCCGGTGCTCGGACCGGCCGCGGTGCCGCTCACGCTGACCGTGAACGGTGTGGCGCGCTCGCTTCATGTCGAGCCGCGCACCACACTGGCCGAGGCGCTGCGCGGGCCGCTGGATCTGACGGGCACCAAGATTGCCTGCAACCGCGGCGCCTGTTCAGCCTGCACGGTCTGGCTCGACGGCGTCACGGTATGCGCCTGCATGATGCTGGCCGTCGAGGTCGGCGCGCGCAAGGTCACGACCATCGAAGGCCTCGCGCATGGGGATACGCTGCACCCGGTGCAGGCCGCGTTCATCGAGCATGACGCGATGCAATGCGGATTTTGCACACCCGGCATGGTGATGAGCTGCGCAGCGCTGCTGGAGCACACTCCGCGGCCGGGTGTGGACGATGTCATGGCCGCGATCAGCGGCCACCTGTGCCGCTGCGGCACCTATCCGCACGTGCTCGAGGCGACGCTCGCCGCGGCCGCGTCGAAAGGCAAGGGTTGAGCCGATGGCCACCGACACCCGCAGCGAAACCTTTCCTTGCGGCATCGCCGGCATCGGGCTCTCCGAAGTGGTGCGGCAGTTGCCTGCGAACGAGCCCCCCGCGCTGGCGCCAAACGCGCAACTGCAGGTGATCGGCAAGCCCGTGCCACGCCAGAACGGGCGCGCGAAGGTTACCGGTGCCACGCGCTACACGGTGGATCTGAAGCTGCCCGGCATGTTGTACGGCCGCATCCTGCGCTCGGCCTGGCCGCATGCACGCATCCGCAGCGTTGACGTCTCGGCCGCCCAGAAGCTGCCGGGCGTGAGCGGCGTGCTGGTGCTGGTCCACCCCGAGGATGCCGCATCGGCCACCGTGCGCTACGTCGGCGCACCGGTGGCGGCGGTGGCCGCCGTGTCGATGGCCGTGGCCGAGGAGGCGCTGCGCCTGATCCGCGTCGAGGCGCAGCCGCTGCCCTTCGTCACCGACATCGATCAGGCGCTGCTCGCCAGCGCGCAGCCCGTCTTCGACAGCGCCTCGGCGCCGCAGGGAAATGTCTCGGGCTTTCCGGCGGCGCACGGCCTGCCGCTGGCGGGCAACCTGCGCGGGCCGGCGCTCGCGTCGCGCGGCAACATCACCGAGGGTTTCGCGCAGGCCGAGATGACCGTGGAGGCCGAGTACCGCACGCAGGTGCAGACGCATTGCTGTATGGAGCCGCACGCCACCGTCGCCGACTGGCGCGCCGACGGCCTGACGGTCCACCAGTCCACCCAGTTCACGGCGGGCGTGCGGCAGGAACTGGCGGCCACGTTCGGCCTGCCGCTGGCCAGGGTGCGCGTCGTCGTCGACGACATGGGCGGTGGCTTCGGCAGCAAGTCGCAGTTGGGCAACTATGGCCGCATCGCGGTGATGCTGTCGCGCCAGGCCGGGGCACCCGTGCGCGTGGCCCTCGATCGTCGCGAAGAGCAGACCGACGCTGGCAACCGCCCCGGCACCTGGCAACAGCTGCGCATCGGCGCCCGGCGCGACGGCACGCTGACGGCCATTTCGCTGCGCAGCCGCGGCACGGCCGGTGTGACCGTCGGTGCCGGCGTCGGCAACAACGCGCAGTCGATGTACGAGTGCCCGAACTTCGATGGGGCGCAGTACGACGTCTTCACCAACGCCGGCCCTGGCTGCGCCATGCGCGGACCGGGCAATACGCCGGGCGCGTGGGGCCTGGAGCAGGCGATCGACGAACTGGCCGGCAAGCTGGGCATGGACCCGCTGGTGCTGCGCGACCACATTGATGCCAGTCCGGTGCGGCGCGAGGAGCGCCGGCTTGGAGCCGAACGCATCGGCTGGGCGCGGCATCGGGCCGCTGGTGCGTCGCGTTCGGGAAGCGGCCCCGTCAAGCGGGGCATGGGCATGGCGCAGTCGATCTGGGGTGCCAATGTGCAGACCAACTCGTCCTGCGAAGTGCGCCTGCACCGCGATGGCACGGTGGAGCTGCTGTCGAGCGTGCAGGACATCGGCACCGGTATCGGTACCGTGCTCGCGCAGGTGGTGGCCGAGGTGTTCGGCCTGCGTGCGCAGGATATCCATGTGCGCATCGGCGACACCGAGTTCCCGGCCGGTCCGCCCTCGTACGGTAGCCGGACCACGGCGTCGATCACCCCTCCTGCGCGCACGGCCGCCTGGCGCGTGCTGCTGGCGCTGCTGGCGGTGGCGGCACCGGCGCTGCAGGCGCGTCCTGAGGATCTGATCGCGCGCGACGGCCGCATCGTCGTGTGCAGCCAGCCGGCGCGCGGCCTGTCGTTTCGCGAAGCGGCCGCCTTGCTGCGTACCGACCGCATTAGCGAGATTGCTTCGCGCAGCGACGACTATGGGGGCTTTCGGCGACGCATCGGCAGCGACGCGGCGCTGGCACAGCAGGACCTGGGTGGCGTGCAGTTCGCCGCAGTGGCGGTGGACACCGAGACCGGCATCATTCGCGTGGAGCGCGTAGTGGCGGTGCACGACTGCGGCCGGCCGATGAACCCGAAGCTGATCGAAAGCCAGGTGCAGGGCGGTGTGCTGATGGGGCTGTCGTATGCGTTGTTCGAGGAGCGCATCCTCGACCGGCACACCGGCCGCATGGTGAACGCAAACCTTGAGCAATACAAGCTGGCGGGTGCGCGCGAAGTCCCCGCCATCGAGGTCATCCTGCTTGAGAACTACCAGGGGCAGAGCGCGACCGATGCCTATGGCATCGCCGAGCCCGCCAACATCGGCACCGCGCCGGCCATTGCCAACGCGGTCTGCGATGCGATCGGCGTTCGGCTGCGCTCGCTGCCGATGACGCCGGCGGCGGTGCTCGCCGCGCTGCGCGGTATGCGCAGCGAAATGGGGCCCGCATGAACACCTTCGCCTGGATACCTGTGCGCACGATCGGCGAGGCCGCCGCCCTGGCATCAAACACGGTGGCCGACGCGATGTGCGTGGCGCCCACCGATCCCGGCAATGCCATGCGCAGCGTGGTCAAGGCCGGGGGCATCGACCTGCTCGATCTCATGAAGGAGCAAATGCTGTCTGCGGCGACGCTGGTCAGCCTGACGGCGATTCCCGGGCTGGCGCGAATCGAGGAACAGGCCGATGGCGGCTTGTGCGTGGGCGCGATGGCCACGCTGGCCGACCTGGCCGCACACCCGCTCGTGCGGCGCCGCTGGCCCGCGCTCGCCAACGCCGTCGGCGGATCGGCCAGTCCGCAGATCCGGCATGTCGCGACTCTGGGCGGCAACCTGCTGCAGCGGCCCCGTTGCTGGTATTTCCGCGCCGCCGAGTTCCACTGCTTGCGCAAGGGCGGTGGCCATTGCTTTGCCCTCGACGGGGAGAACGCCTACCACGCGATCTTCGACAACCGCAGTTGCGCGATCGTCCATCCGTCCACGGCCGCCACGGTGCTGGTGGCGCTGGGCGCGAGGGTCGAACTGGCCAATGCCGGGGCGGGCGTGCGCCGGGTCCTGCTGGAAGACTTCTTTGTCCCGCCCGGACGCGACCTTCAGCGCGAGAATGACCTGCAGCCCCACGAGATCATGACCACCGTCGTGCTGCCGGCGCTACCACCCGGCGTGCGCATGGCGCACCTGAAACTCAGCCAGAAGGAGTCGTTCGACTGGCCACTGGCAGACGTCGCCGTCGTGCTCGACGTCGGCGCCGACGGCATTTGCCGCCGGGCCTCGATTGTGCTGGGTGCTGCGGCGCCCGTGCCGCACCGCGCCAAAACGGCCGAAGCCGCGCTCGCGGGCCGGCGCATCACCGACGCGACGGCCCGCGACGCGGCCCGGGCGGCCCTGGAAGGGGCCACGCCGCTGACGCAAAATACCTACAAGCTCGCCCTGTTCGAGACGCTTGTGCGCCGCACGGTCCTGCAGGCCATGGACCTGGAGAAAAAATGATGATACGACGCCAGATCAATGCGGGAGTCCTCGCGGGCGCCGCACTCGCCGCTGTGATCAGATAATCAGCCGCGGGTACATCCAGCCGCCGATCCACACCAACATGGCGAGCCCAGCGGCGAGCACGCCGAAGTCCATGCCGAGGCCGAGCGTCGTGGCGCCCCCCACCAGCATCAGCGAACGCAGGCCGTCGACGACGTAGCTCAGCGGGTTGGCATGCGCCACGACCTTCAGCCACGGCGGCATGATTTCGGTCGGGTAGATCGCGTTGCTGGCGAAGAACAGCGGCATGGTCAGCACCTGCCCAATGCCCATGAAGCGCTCGCGCGTCTTGACGATGCAGGCGATGATCAGCGAGAAAGTCGAGAACAGCGCCGCGCCCAGCAGGACCAGCGCCACGACGCCCAGCAGCGCCTGCAGCCTCCAGACCAGCGGCACGCCGAGCGCTACTGCCACGCCATACACGATGACCGCCTGAGTCAAGGCTCTCACGCCCGAGGCCAGCGCCTTGCCGAGCACCAGCGCCGTGCGCGGCGTCGGGCTGGCAAGGAATTTGTGCACGATGCCCAGGTCGCGCTCCCAAATCACCGAGATGCCATTGAAGATGGCGACGAACAGCACGCTTTGCGCCAGGATGCCTGGCACCAGAAAGGCCATGTAGTCGACGCCACCGGTGGGGATGGCGTGCGCCCGCGCGAACACCTGGCCGAACACCAGCAGCCACAGCATGGGCTGGATCGCCCGCGTCAACAGCTCGGTCGGGTCGTGGCGCAGCTTGCGCATGTCCATTCCCGTGATGGCGGCCACCTTGGCGACATAGCGCAAGCCGCGTACGGAAAAGTTCGGCGCCATCGTGTTTCCCGCCTGTTCAGGCCAGCCGCTGGCTGGCCTGCCGCGCATGGGAGGTCTCGCCATAGGCCCCGGCAGCCTCGGCCGACTCGCCGGTGTAGTGCGCAAACAGTTCGTCGAGCGTCGCAGTGGGCTGGCCACTGGCTGCACGCAGCTCGGCCAGGGAGCCGCAGGCCACCAGTCTGCCTGCCCGCAGGATGCCAAAGCGCGAGCACAGCGCCTGCGCCTCTTCCATGTAATGGGTGGTCATGAAGATCGTGGTCTCGTACTTCCCCCGAAGCTCGCGGATATGCGCCCACACCGTGTCGCGAGCCACTGGATCGAGCCCGACGGTCGGCTCGTCGAGAAACAGCAGCCGCGGCCGGTGCAACATGGACTGCGCGATCTCCAGGCGGCGGATCATGCCGCCCGAGTAGGTGGCGACCAGCCGCCCGGCGGCGTCCTGCAGGTCCATGAAGGCCAGCGCTTCGGCGATGCGCCCGGCCCGTTCGGCGCGCGGGATGTCGTACAGGCTTGCGAACACGAACAGGTTCTCGTAGCCGGTCAGCTCGCCGTCGGCCGACAGCGCCTGCGGCACGTAGCCGATCGAGGCGCGCACCGAGGTCGCCTCGCTGACGACATCCAGTCCTTCGACGCGTGCGATGCCCGAGCTTGGCGGCAGCAGCGTTGTCAGCATCTTGATCAGCGTGCTCTTGCCGGCGCCGTTTCTTCCAAGCAGGCCGAAAACTTCGCCTTCGGCCACCGTCAGGTCGAGGTGGTCCACCACCACGTGGTCGCCGAAGCGGCGTGTCAATGCCTGCGTCTGCAGCGCCAACGGCGCGGCAGCCACACTGTCGCTGCCGGACAGGATCAGGTTGGCCACGGGGATTCCCGGGGGCGGCGTCAACGCCCGGTCACGAGGCCGGCTGCCGCTTGCTGCTGTCGCTGCCGGGCCAGTGCCACCAACTGGCCCTGGGTCGGATGATCCACGGTTTCCCAGCCGGTGATCCGGGGCGCCAGCGCGGGACGGTGTTTGCCGACATAGTGGCGGAAGTCCGCCTGCGCCGTGTGCGACCCGGTCACCAGGATCGACGCGATGCCGGCCAGCGCATCGCAGACCTCGCCGAAGAATTCATGCCCGGTACGCACCTCGCTGCCGTGTTGGCGCGTGTCATGGGAGACGGCCTGAAGCTTGCGGGCTTCTACCTGATCGGCATCGAACTGGATGATCTGGGCGTTGTGATGGTCCAGCCAGACCACGGCATGTAAAAAAGGCATGAAATAACTCCAGCGGTGGCGCATGGCCCGGCCGCGTTGGTTTATAGGGATGACTGCTCTGACACGTTGATCACTTTAAAGCACGACGATGCGCATGGACTTGACGCAGCGCAAGGTCGGTGCCGTCAGGCACGCCTGGAGTTTTTGTGCGTTGTCATGCGAGCGTAGAAAAATCGCTTGGCCCCTTCGACCAGCACCAGGTAGGCCAGCACCATGCCGGCCAGCCAGGCGAAGAAAATAGCGGGTGGCGGCTCGAAATGGAACAGCGGGCCCAGCGGCGTGAAGGGCAGCAGCAGGGCCAGAGCCACGACGGCCAGCGAGGCCGCCGTCAGCACCGCGCTGGGCCGGCTGGCCCATGGCCTGCCGCGGGTGCGGATAACGAAGATCACCAGCACCTGGGTCACCAGCGACTCGATGAACCAGCCGGTATGGAACAGGGCCTCATCCGCGTGCAGCACCCGCAGCAGGATCCAGAAGGTCAATGCGTCGAAGGCCGAACTGATCAGGCCGAACAGCCACATATAGCGCTGGATGAAGCCCATATCCAGCGTGCGCGGGCGGCGCAGGTCGCTGGCATCGACCCGGTCCAGGGGAATGGCAGCCTCCGACAGGTCGTACAGCACGTTGTTGAGCAGGATCTGCGTGGGCAACATCGGCAGGAAGGGCAGGAACACCGAGGCGCCCGCCATGCTCAGCATGTTTCCGAAGTTGGAACTGGTTCCCATCATGATGTACTTCATCACGTTGCCGAAGGTGCGCCGGCCTTCGAGCACGCCCTCATGCAGCACCGCGAGGTCGTGGTCGAGCATCACCATGTCGGCCACCTCGCGCGCCACGTCGACCGCAGAGTCCACCGTGAGGCCGACGTCGGCCGAGCGCAGCGGCGGCGCGTCGTTGATGCCGTCGCCCAGGTAGCCGACCACATAGCCACGCGCCTTGAGCGCGAGCACGATGCGGTTCTTCTGGGCCGGGTTGACACGACAGAAGAGGGTAGTGTGGCCAACCCGCGCACGCAGCGCAGCCTCGTCCATATGCGCGATCTCCTGGCCGGTCAGCACACCCTTGACTGGCAGTTTCAGCAGCGTGCACAGGTGCTGGGTCACGAGTTCGCTGTCGCCGCTGACGATCTTCACGGCCACGCCGCTTTTCGCCAGTGCGGCCAGCGCGGCACTGGCGCCGACCTTGGGCGGATCGATGAAGGCGGCAAAGCCCGCGAACACCAGGTCGCTCTCGTCGCGCACGTCGGCATGCAGGTGATCCGCGGGCACCTCGCGCCAGGCGACACCGAGCACGCGCAGGCCCTCCCGCTCCAGGCCGTGGCAACGTTCGCGCAGACCTTCCCGCGCGGCCGTATCCAGCGGTACCATCGAGCGCCCTTCGTCCTGCTCGCGGCGGCTGCACAGCGCGAGCACATCCTCGGGCGCGCCTTTGACCACCAGCCAGCGCGCATCGCCGCGATCGACCAGCACCGAGACGCGCCGGCGCTCGAAGTCGAAGGGCACCTCGTCGATCTTCTGCCAGGCCGAAATGTCCACTGGGCGCGCCAGGATGGCCTCGTCGAGCGGGCTGCGCAGACCGCTTTCGAAGACGCTGTTGAGATAGGCCAGCATCAGCACGCGGGGTGTGTCGCGTCCATCCACATCCATGCAGCGCGCGAGGCTGATTTTTGCCTCGGTCAGCGTGCCGGTCTTGTCGGTGCACAGCACGTCCATCGCGCCGAGGTTCTGGATCGACGCCAGGCGCTTGACGATCACGCGGCGCTTGGCCATGCGCATCGCGCCGCGCGACAGCGTGACTGAGACCACCATCGGCAGCAGCTCCGGCGTCAGGCCGACCGCGAGCGCGATGGCGAACAGGAAGGAGTCCAGCAGCGGCCGGTGCAGCACCAGGTTGACCAGCATGACGAACAGGACCAGCAGCAGCGTGATGCGCATCAGCAGCATGCCGAAGCGGTGCATGCCGATTTCGAAGGCGGTGGGTGGCGGCTCGGCCTGAATGCTGTGCGCCACTTCGCCCAGCGCGGTTGCCCCCCCGGTAGCCATGACCTGCATCCGGGCGCTGCCGCTGACCACCGTGCTGCCCATGAAGGCCGCGTTGAGGGCCTGCTGCAGCTCCGTGGCGCCAGGTTCGAGCAGCCCTGGCCGCTTCTCGACCGGGTAGGACTCGCCGGTGAGCAGACCCTGGTTGACGAAGAAGTCGCGCGCCTCGAGCAGCCGGCCGTCGGCCGGGACACGGTCGCCGGCGGACAGCAGCACCAGATCGCCCGGCACGAGCTCGTCCACCGGGACCTCTTGCGTATGGGTATCGCGTAGCACGCTGGCGCGCAGCGCCACCGATTCGCGCAGCTTTTGCGCGGCGAGGTTGGCGCGATGCTCTTGCACGAAATCCAGCGCCACGCTCAAAAGCACTATCAACAGGATGATCGTGAAGTTGGTCAGATCGCCGGTCAGGGCCGAGACCGCGCTGGCGGCCAGCAGAATAAGCACCAGTGGATTGCGAAAGCGCGCCAGGAACTGCAGCAGCAGCGCCTGGCGCTTGCGCGCCTCGAAGCTGTTCGGACCGAAGCGCGCGAGCGCCTGCTGCGCCTCGGCCTGCGACAGGCCCGCGTTCCTGGTTGGCGCTGCTTCCAGCCACCAGGGCTGGGCTGGGCCGGCAGGAGCAGCGGGTGTATTCATCAGGCGCGCAGTACGCATTTTCGTGAAGGCGCTGCGTGCGCCCCTGCAGGTCGCATTTCTCCCTCAGGGTCGCAGGCATGCTTCATGTCGTACGCCACGGTGAATTCCTTTCGCACAAAGAAGCGGTCGGAGTTTCATGTTGATGCGGTAGTTGGTTGGGGACACAAGACTAGGGGTTTACAGGCGGCGATCACTTGCGTGAGATCAAGTATTCGCGTTATCTCTGCGTGCCGGATCGACTTCGCCGGGATTGATATGGCGCAAGGCAATGCGATACGGGCTGGCTTAAGGTCACCCTCACCATTCCTATTCCCATGCCCAAAGGGCTTTTATGCAGACACCCGGGTCAATCTTGCTCCAGTTAGACAGTTCGACACGGACCGCGGAGCGCATCAAGGTGGCCCGTCAACTCGCAGATGACTTGGATGCCGAGTGCGACGAGCATCATTTTTCAGTCCATGACGCTACCGGTACTGATGTCGCACTGAGCGTGAGCCGTCTGTATAGCGTGCGTCAAAAGTGAAGATCTTCGGTCATCTATGATTGAACTGAGCGCTTTGGTCGAACTGGCCTCGGACCGGGCCAGGCGAAGAATCTCGATCGCGGATATGGTCCATTCAATGGGCGACGGCAGTGTGAAGGTACTGCTCCTTCTATTCGCCTTGCCCAACAGTATTCCCGCCCTTCCAGGCACGTCGACCATCCTCGGCTTTCCCTTGCTGTTTCTGACGATGCAGATGGCTCTCCGCAAGCCGCCCTGGATGCCCCGATGGCTAGCGAGGCAATCGTTGTCGAGAAAGGATTTCGCCGCGATTGTGCTGCGCTTGACGACGCTGTCCACATGGGCCGAAAGGATTTGCACCCCGCGACTTGGCAGGTATGTGGACGGCTGCACTTTGCGGATGGCTGGTGTTCTTGGCGTGTTGCTTTCCGTGGTGCTCGTTTTACCTCTGCCGTTGGTGAATGTCCCTTGCGGCATCGCATTGGTGCTGCTTTCACTCGGTGGGTTATATAAGGACGGCCTTTTTTCGATATTGGGCTTCGTCGCTGGATTCGCATCGCTTGGACTGACGGCAGCTGTTGTGATTTTTTCTTTCCGCGTCGGCAAGCAGATTCTGTTGTTCTGGCACTTCTGAGTATCGTGAAGATCATTGACGCAATGTTGCTGCGCGCTCTTCGCCGGTGAGCGGCTCGGCAAGTGCGGATAGCCTATTCAAAACGGCGATGTCGGCTTCGGATGCATCGCCCTGGCGGGCCAGCAGGCGCGCGCGCAGCACCGGTAGCGGCGCCTCGCAGGCCACAATCGAAAACGGCACGCCGAGCGCGCGTGCCAGCGCAAGCGCCTCGGCTCTTTCGGCGCGGCGCAGGAACGCGGCGTCGAGGATCACCGGGAAGCCCGCCTGCAATGCGATGCGCGTCATTTTGAACAGGTGCTCATAGGTGCGCGCCGAGGCCGTGGCGTCGTACAGGTTCAGTCCCCTGGCGCGTGAATCTTCGAGCATGCCGAGCCCGAACAGGCGCTTGCGCTCCACATCCGAGCGCAGCCTGATGGCGCCCTCACGCTCCAGCAGGCGTTGCGAGACAAATGTCTTGCCTGAACCCGGCAGGCCGTGGGTGATGAACAGCCGTGCGTTGCGCCGCTGTGTCCAAGCCAGCGCAGTCTCCAGGTAGTTGCGCGCGGCGGTGCCGCCCGTGCCGCGAAGGTGCTCCACCTGGGCTCGCACGAGTGCCCGGTAAACCACCGAAAAACACAAGCCGGGCAGGCCGTCATGGTCACCTGTCCGGTCAAGCCACCCGTTGATGAAGCGAAAGGCAAAGTCGCGCCGATGCCGGGCAGCGAAGTCCATCATGACGAACGCCGCGTCGTCGAGCACGTCGATCCAGCGCAGCGCCGGGTCGAACTCGATGCAATCGAAGGCGGCAATGGCGCCATCCAAGCTCACCACGTTGGCCAGGTGCAGGTCGCCGTGGCATTCGCGCACACGGCCGTTCGCTTTGCGCGACGTCCACAAGGGCGCCAATGTGGCGGCCTGGGCTTCGAGCCAGTACCGCAGGGCGGCGTGCTCCGTGTCGCTCGCCAACGTTTGCACGCCGTCGAGTGCGGCCAGCGCGGCGCTTCGCCGGCATTCGGCGCTGGCGAAACGGCTCGCGGCCGCGGCGCCCGGCGTACGCTCGTGAAAGTCGGCGAGCAGCGCGGCCAGCCGATCGACATCGCGGGCGGCAAGGCGGCCTGCGTCAAGCTGCTCGCGAAACAGCGCGCCCGGAGCAAAGCGGCGCATGCGCACCGCATATTCCAGGGTTAGACCCGGGCCGTCGAGTACCGGTGCCTCAAGCGTGCCGGTGATGCGCGTGACGCCGAGATACAGCGAGGGCGCCAGCCTGCGATTTAACCGCACTTCTTCTTCGCAGAAATGCTGGCGCGCCTGCAGTGTGCTGTAGTCGACGAAAGGCAGCCGTACCGGCTTTTTGATCTTGTAAGCGGTGTTGCCTGTCAGCAGCACCCACGAGATATGGGTCTCGATGAGTTCGGCGTCCAGCGCATGAGCCAGTGCTCTGACGAGGGCGATGGAGTCGATAGTTTGCATTTTGACGTGAGAGTACGCCCGAAGGTGGCATAGGGTTTGATGTCTGTCAAATGGGCCGCAACTGGCACTTGATCTGGCGCAAGCAGGTGGCGCTGCCATCTCGTTAAGCTGAATTTTTGTAATTCTTCAGGAACGGCACATGGCAACAACGAGACGCATCGCGGTGATAACCGGTGGCACGGGAGGACTCGGTGAGGCGATTTGCAGACGCCTGGCCGATGACGACTTCACGGTCGTGGCACTGCATTCACCCGGGAACCAGCAAGTACAGGCGTGGCAGACGGCGCAGGAGGCGTTGGGTTACCACTTTGGAGCGGTGGGGGTTGACGTCGCAAGTTTCGATTCCTGCGCGGCTGCGGCGCAGGCCATCCACCAGCAACATGGCCCCGTGTCCGTGCTGGTCAACAACGCCGGCATCACCCGCGACGCGAGTTTTCGCAAGATGACGCCGCAGGCGTGGGATGCGGTGCTGCGCACCAATCTTGACTCGATGTTCAACATGACCAAACAGATCATCGAAGACATGCTTTCGCTCGGCTGGGGTCGCATCGTCAACATCTCGTCGGTCAACGGCCAGCGCGGCGCCTTTGGTCAGGCCAACTATGCGGCATCAAAGGCAGGCATCCACGGTTTCACGAAGACGCTGGCACTGGAATTCGCCAGCAAGAACATCACCGTCAACACCATTTCGCCCGGTTATCTGCGCACGCGCATGGTCGAGAAAATGCCGCCCGACGTGCTGCGCGAGCGGATCCTCCCGCAGATTCCCATGGGCCGGCTCGGTGAGCCGGCCGAGGTCGCCGAACTGGTGGCCTATCTGGCTTCAGAACATGCGGCCTTCGTCACCGGCGCCAATGTGGCAATCAACGGCGGCCAGCATATGTACTGACCGCCGCCCGGCCTTATTGCACTGCCAGCTTCTTGGACGCGGCCGTAGCCTTTTTCGGCAGCTCCAGCGTTAGTACGCCATCGGCATACCTGGCCTGTGCCTTGGTATCGTCCACATCTTGCGCCAGGCTGAAAGTGCGCGAAACGTTGCCGTAATAGCGCTCGCTGCGCAGCACCTTGTTCCCGTTGCCCTTGGTTTCCTTTTCCTGTTTGACCTCGGCGTCGATCTGCACGACGTTACCGTCGATGCGCACGTTGATGTCTTCCTTCTTGACACCTGGCAGGTCAGCCTTGACCACGTAGGTATTGTCCTTTTCCGAAAGGTCCAGGCGCATGTCAAGGACTGGGGGGGTCATCTCGAACTGGACCGGTGCAAAGAAGCGGCGCAGGGCCGATTCGAAAGAGTCGTTGAAGCCGGGTTCGAGTACACGGAGATGGTTTGCCATGATGATCCTCTTGCGTTGGTTGAAAAAAATGGAAGAAAGGGGGCCGGCTATGCCTAGCCGGTAATATCGAGTTTGTCCACGACACGCGAGACACCGCGCGCCGAGAACGCCGCACCCATGGCCGCGTCACGCTCTGGCAGTGAGTGGACCTTGCCGCGCAGGGTGACGACACCACCCTCGACCTCGATGTTGATGTGCTCGGCTTCGCGCGCCGCCTGCCGTGTCAGCGCCGCGGTGATTTCGGTGCCGATGTCCTTCGAGCTTGCGCGGGGCTTGATGGTGATACGGTTGGTCAGGCCCCGCACGCCGACAAGCGGGCGAATGCACTGCTCGGCATTGGTGAACTGATAGCCCCAGTCGACCTCGCCGGTGAGCGTGACCCAGCCGTCTTCAACCTCGACCTTCACGCGCCCGTCGGGAACGAGCGAACTCCAGCGCAAGGCGGAGGCCGCGGCCTGGGCGATTTCCGAATCGCTGCGGCGGTGCTCGGCGGCGAGTTTGACGTCCAGTTCGAGAGCAATGCCGCGTACGCCCGCTACGCGGCGCACTGCGCGCTCTGCCGCATATTTTTCGGCGAAAGTGTCCAGGTGGCCGCTCAGGGTCACCACACCGTTCTTGACCATGACGCCAATACCGGTGGCATTGATGGCCGCGTCCCAGGCGAGCTCCGCCATGACGTCGGCCTTGAGTTGGGTATCGGTTTTCATACTTTGACTCTCCTTGAGTTGCAGTAACACGCCACCGCAAGACGCGATGCAGGATGAACTCTATTCAGCCTTGTGCATGACAGGTTTGATATTTCGCAAGCCATGCAGGTGTTCTTGCGCGGCTTGTCGGGCGACTTGATCTGACACAACAAAAATGGGGCGGCCAGTCCGCAGAATGGTTACACGAAATAACATCGGGGATTACGCATGCTATTGACGCGCCACGGGTTTCTCCGGGTCTTCGCCGCCGCGGCACTTGGCGGACTGTCTTCGCCGGTATACCCATTCGATCCGGTCGCAGACATGTCGGCGCTGTACCGCGCACATGTTGACAGGCAACTGGACGTGCCCGAGGTCGAAGCGCAGCGTTATGCCGGATTGGCGACCGAGGCCCTGGCCACGGCCGGCGTCTCGCTGGTGCAGCCGCAGTACCTCGCGTTGGTCGACCGCGATCCGAACGTTCAGGCTTTCTTTTTGTTCTGGCGCTCCGCGCAAGGTGAATGGGAGTGGGTGGGGGCGTCACCCGTTTCTACCGGCCGGCCCGGCAGTTTCGACCACTTTCAAACCCCGCTGGGGGTGTTCGACCACACCACGGCAAACCCCGATTTCCGGGCCGAGGGGACCCGAAACAGTAACGGCATACGCGGGTATGGCGCCAAGGGCATGCGCGTCTACGACTTTGGCTGGCAGCATGTCCCCAAGGGTTGGGGAGACGGGGCAGTGGTGGACATGCGGCTGCAGATGCATGCCACCGATCCGGACCTGCTCGAGCGCCGCTTGGGCAGTGCGCAGTCGAAAGGCTGCATCCGCATTCCCGCTTCGCTCAATCGCCTGCTCGACCACTATGGTGTCCTTGATGCGGACTACGAACAGGCCCTGCGCAAAGGTCGGCCCCTATGGGTCATGGATGCGCGACGCGAGCCTGTCGCCTATCCTGGACGCTACTTGATCGTGGTGGAATCAGGGCGGGCGAGCCGACCCGACTGGACCCCGGCGCCAGGCCGACGCTAGCCACCAGTCTCAGGGGATGAGCACCGCGGCCCCATTGACCGTGCCGGCACGCACCGCCTGGACGGCGGCGTTGGCGTCGCGCAGCGCGAAGGTCTGCACATGGGTTTGCAGCGCCAACTCGCCCACCAGGTTGAAGAAGGCGTCACCATCCGCGCGCGTGAGGTTGGCGACCGACTTGAGCACCCGTTCGCCCCAGAGCAGCCGGTAGTCGAAGGACGGGATGGCACTCATGTGGATGCCGGCGCACACCACGGTACCGCCCTTGCGCGTGGCGGCCAGAGCGGCCGGCACGAGTTCGCCTGCAGGCGCGAAGATCAACGCTGCGTCCAGCAGGGCGGGGGCGGCATCGTCAGAACTTGCCCCGGCCCACACGGCGCCCAGGCTGCGCGCAAAATCCTGCCCGGCACGGTCACCGGCACGGGTGAAGGCGAATACCTCCTGTCCGTGCGCCACGGCGATCTGGCAGATGATGTGGGCCGCGGCACCGAAGCCGTAGAGCCCTAAGCGGTGTGGCGCGGCCGCACCGGCCAGACGCCAGGCGCGAAAGCCAATCAGCCCGGCACACAGCAGGGGCGCAGCATGGGCATCGCCGTACTGCGCTGGCAGGGCGAAGCAGAAACGCTCGTCGGCAGCGGCGTATTCGGCAAAGCCGCCGTCGCGGTCATAGCCCGTGAAGACGGGAAAGTCGCAGAGGTTTTCGCGCTCCATGGCACAAAACGGACAGCTGCCGCAGGTTCCACCCAGCCAGGGGATGCCTACGCGCTGGCCCACGGTGAACCGTAGTGCCTTCGAGCCGAGGGCTACGATCTGACCGACGATTTCATGTCCCGGTACAACATGATCCCGATGCGGCGGCAGCTCGCCGTCGATGAGATGCAGATCGGTGCGGCACACCCCGCAGGCAAGCACACGGACCACCACATCGTGGTCACCGGCGACCGGAACAGGTTTGCGCTGCGCCACGAGTTTGCCCCCGGTCGGGGCTATGGTCATGGTAAACATGGAAGCTGGCAACATGATGCTTGCATGGTACGCATTCCTGTCGATGGTGGGGAAAGCTTTTGTGGCTGTCATTGACTTTGCGCAAATCGGAAAGCGGCGTGGGTGCAATGATGCAATATGTGGTTTTCAGTCCCACTGAAAGGATGTTTTTTCAATGGCGCTTTCCAACTCCTGTCCTGACCGATATGCGGAGTCGGCCGGTGATTGACGCGCAGAGCCTCGCTGCTGGAGGTCGCATCGTTGCCGTGCGCGGCGCGGTCGTTGACGTGGTCTTCGGCGAAGGTTCGCTGCCGCCAATCGGCGACGCACTGCTGATCTGCTGCGACGACCGCGAGCCGGTGCCGGCCGAAGTGCAGGCGCACCTCGACCAGCGCACCGTGCGCAGCATCGCGCTGCGCACAACCTCCGGACTCGCGCGCGGCCTGCGCGTGCAAACCACCGGGGGACCGATCATGGTGCCGGTCGGCGATGCCGTGCGCGGGCGGCTGCTCGACGTCGTCGGCGCGGTCGGCGACAAGGGCCCCGCGCTGCCGGCCGACGTGCCGCGGCGACCGATGCACCGTGCGCCACCGACGCTGGCGCAGCAGAGCGCGGCCACCGACCTGTTCGCCACCGGCATCAAGGTCATCGATTTGCTCACGCCGCTGGTGCAGGGCGGCAAGGCCGCGATGTTCGGCGGCGCCGGCGTCGGTAAAACCGTTCTCGTGATGGAACTGATCCATGCCATGGTCGAACGCTACCGCGGCATCTCGGTGTTCGCGGGCGTCGGCGAGCGCTCGCGCGAGGGCCACGAGATGCTGGGCGAGATGCGCGATTCCGGCGTGCTGGGCCATACCGTACTGGTCTACGGGCAGATGAACGAGCCCCCCGGCGCGCGCTGGCGCGTGCCGCTGACCGCACTGACGATCGCCGAGTATTTCCGTGACGAGGCGCACCAGAATGTGCTGCTGCTGATGGACAACGTGTTCCGCTTCGTGCAGGCCGGCAGCGAGATTTCCGGCCTGCTCGGGCGGCTGTCGTCCCAGGTTGGCTACCAGCCGACGCTGGCCGACGAAGTGGCCGCGCTGCAGGAGCGCATCGTCTCGGTCGGCGGCGTCGCGGTGACCGCGATCGAGGCGGTCTACGTGCCGGCCGACGACTTCACTGATCCGGCGGTGGTCGCGATTGCAGCACATGTCGACAGCATGGTCGTGCTCTCGCGCGAGATGGCCGCGCAGGGCATGTATCCGGCGATCGACCCGGTCGCCTCATCCTCGGTGATGCTCGACGAGCACATCGTGGGCGCCGGCCACGTCGCGACGGCGACTGCTGTGCGCCGCACGATCGAGCACTACCGCAGCCTGCAGGACGTGATCGCGCTGCTCGGCGTGGAAGAGCTCGGCGCCGAAGACCGGCGCATCGTGGGCCGGGCACGCCGCCTGCAGCGCTTTCTGACGCAGCCGTTCACGGTGACCGAAGCCTTCACCGGCATGCCGGGCCGCTCGGTCGCACTGGCCGACACGCTGGCCGGCTGCCGCGCGATCCTCGACGGCACATGCGACGGCTGGAACGAGGCCTCGCTGTACATGGTCGGCACGCTCGACGAGGCACGCCAGCGCGAGCAGGCCAACGCCGCGAAGGCGGTCGCCGCATGAACGCACCGGCCCTGCACCTCGTGCTGACCACACCGCAGCAGGTGCTGGCGGATGCGGCCGACGTGGCCGCGCTGCGCGCCGAAGATGCGAGCGGCGGCTTCGGCATTCTGCCCGGGCACGCCGGCTTCGTCACCGCGCTCGACGCGTCGGTGGTGCGCTGGCACGGCGCCGACGGCCATGCGCGCTATGCTGCGGTCCAAGGCGGCGTGCTCGTCGTCGAGGGTGGCCGCGAGGTGCGCATCGCCTGCCGCGAGGGTGTGCTCGGTGACGACCTCGCCACGCTGCAGGCGCAGGTGCAGGCCGCGCGGGAGGCGCAAACCGACGCCGACCGGCGCGAACGTGTCGAACAGGCGCGGCTGCACACGCAGGTGGTGCGCCAATTGCTGCGCTACCTGCAGCCTCAGCCGGGCGACGGCCAGGCGCTCGCCGACGCACTCGGAGCGTCCCGGCCATGAACCTGGACGACACGCCTGCCGCCACGCAGAACGATCCGGATCGCCTGCGCAGCGCCGCACAGCGCGCTCAGCAGCGTGAACGCGCGGCGCTGGATGACCCGGAGACCTCGGTGAGCCGCCGTCTCGCGCAGGTCGGCGTGCTCGGCTGGACCATCGTCGTGCCCATGCTGCTCGGGCTGTTTCTCGGGCGCTGGCTCGACCGCCTGTTGGGCACGCATGCGCTGTTCGCAGCCGCGCTGCTGCTGCTCGGCGCCGGCCTCGGTCTGTGGTCTGCCTGGCGCTGGATGCACCGCCAATGATGCCGCCGCCGCCTCATGCCGGTGCGCTGGCCGCCTCGCTCGTCACCGGGCTGGGCGCCGGTTTTGCGCTCGGCGTGGTGCATTTCGCCACGCTCGCACGCAACCTGCGCCTGTTCGCCGCCGGCCGCCTTGCGGCCGCCTTCGGCCTGCAGTTCGTGCGCCTGGCGGTGACCATCGCCTGCTTCGCGGTGCTTGCCCGGCAGTGCGGCGCCGGCGCGGTGCTGGCGGGCCTGGCCGGCCTGCTGCTGGCGCGCACCTGGCTGCTGCGGCGCACAGGAGCGGGCCCATGAACTCGCCGCTGGCCAGCCACGTGCTGTTTCATCTCGGTCCCGTGCGGGTGTCCTCGGCGGTCGTCGTGACCTGGGTCATCATGGCGGTGCTGCTGCTGGCCGCGCTGGCGACGACGCGGCGGCTGCGCCTGGTCCCGTCAACCCGCCAGACCGTGCTCGAACTCCTGGTCGGCACCGTCGATGCACAGATTCGCGACACGATGCAGGCCGAACCCGAACCGTACCGGGCTCTGATCGGAACGCTGTTTCTCTACATTCTCACGGCGAACTGGAGCTCGCTCGTGCCGGGCGTCGAGCCGCCCACCGCGCAGCTCGCCACCGACGCCGCACTCGCGGGCATCGTCTTCTGCGCGACCATCCTCTTCGGCATGCGCACGCGCGGCATCGGCGGCTACCTCGAAACGTTCGCCGAACCGACCTGGGTCATGATCCCGCTCAACCTGGTCGAGCAGCTCACGCGCACGTTCTCGCTGATCGTGCGCCTGTTCGGCAACGTCATGAGCGGCGTGTTCGTGGTCGGCATCGCGCTGTCGCTGGCCGGCTTGCTGGTGCCGATCCCGTTCATGGCGCTGGACCTGCTGACCGGCGCAATCCAGGCCTACATCTTTTCCATGCTGGCGATGGTTTTCATCGGCGCCACCGTTAGCCACAATCCGTATTCCACCAAAAAACCAGGAGTCCCCCCATGAACAACCTGATCGAGGTCGTCAGCATCCTCGCCGCAGCCATTGCGGTGTCGTTCGGCGCCATCGGCCCGGCGCTGGCCGAGGGCCGCGCCGTCGCCGCCGCGATGGACGCGATCGCGCGCCAGCCGGAATCGGCCGGCACGCTGTCGCGCACGCTGTTCGTCGGCCTGGCGATGATCGAGACGATGGCGATCTACTGCCTCGTCATCGCGGTGCTGGTGCTGTTCGCCAACCCGTTCGTGCACTGAGCCGCGCCGCGACCCCGATGAAGATCGATTGGTGGACACTCGGCCTGCAGGCGATCAATGTCGTCGTCCTGGTCTGGCTGCTGTCGCGCTTCCTGTTCAAGCCGGTGGCGGCCATCATCGCCGAACGCCAGGCCGCCGCGGCGCGCTTGCTGTCCGAGGCGCAGGCCGCGCGCGATGCCGCCCAGCGCGAGCGCGATGCGGCCAGCGCCGAAACTGTGCACATGGCCGCGGCGCGCGAACAGGCGCTGCGCGAGGCGGGCGCCGCGGCAGAGGTGGAGAAAGCGCATCTGCTCGCGCAAGCCCAACTCGAGGCCGCGCGCCTGCGCGAGCAGGGGCAGGCCGAGATCGCCGCCGCACGCGCTGCCGAGGCCCGCGCCATGCAGGACCGCGCCGCCACGCTGGCCGTGGACATCGCGACGCGCCTGCTCGCGCGCCTGCCCGACAGCGCACGCGTGGACGGCTTCGTCGCAGGCCTGGCGGCGGCCGTGGCGGCACTGCCGCAGGGCGCACGCGCGACCCTCGCAAACGGCGCGCCGCCGCGCCTGACCGCCGCGCGCGCGCTGACGCCGGCCGAACTCGAGCATCTGCGCACCGCCATCGGCCAGAGTCTCGGCCGCGCGGTGACGCTGGATGCTGCCGTCGATCCGTCCCTGCTCGCCGGGCTCGAACTTGAAGGTGACGGCGCCGTGGTGCGCAACAGCCTGCGCGCCGATCTCGCCCATCTGCTCGAGGCACTGACCCGCCATGACGCCCAACCCAACGCCTGAGGCCGGCGCAGCCTGGCTCGCGCGCAGCCGCGCCACCGTGGCGGCGGAGCCGCTCGCGGCCAGGGCGCAGACGCTGGGCCGCGTCGAGCATGCCGCCGATGGCATCGCGCAGGTGTCCGGTCTGCCCGACGCACGGCTGGACGAGGTGCTGTGCTTCGCCGGCGGCAGCCTCGGTTTTGCCCTCACGCTCGATGCCGAGCGCATCGGTGCGGTGCTGCTGGACGAGGGCGATGCGATCGAGGCGGGCTCGCCCGTCACCGGCACCGGCGAGGTGCTGCGCGTGCCGGTCGGCCCCGGCCTGCTTGGCCGCGTCGTCGATCCGATGGGCCGGCCGCTCGACCGCGACGAGGCTGTGGTGGCCGAGGCCCACATGCCGATCGAACGCGCCGCACCTGCGATCGCCGACCGCGCGCTCGTGACGGAGCCGGTGCATACCGGCGTGCTCGTCGTCGATGCGCTGTTCGCGCTGGGGCGCGGCCAGCGCGAGCTGATCATCGGCGACCGCGCCACCGGCAAGACCTCGTTCGCCGTCGACGCGATCATCAACCAGAAGCACTCCGACATCGTCTGCGTCTACATCGCGATCGGCCAGCGCGCGAACGCGGTACGCCAGGTCATCGAGGCGGTGCGCGCGCATGGCGCGCCCGAGCGCTGCGTGTTCGTTGTCGCCTCGGCCGCCGATCCGGCCGGCCTGCAATGGCTCGCGCCGTTCGCCGGCTTCACGATCGCGGAATACTTTCGCGACCGCGGCCGGCATGCGCTGGTCGTGATCGACGACCTCACCAAGCACGCGGCGACGCACCGTGAACTGGCGCTGCTGACGCGCCAGCCACCCGGCCGCGAAGCCTACCCGGGCGACATTTTCTACCTGCACGCACGCCTGCTCGAACGCGCCGCCAAGCTGTCGCCGGAACTCGGCGGCGGCTCGCTGACCGCGCTGCCGATCGCGCAGACCGAGGCGGGCGCGCTGTCGGCCTATATCCCGACCAATCTGATCTCGATCACCGACGGCCAGATCGTGCTCGACAGCCACCTGTTCGCCGCGAACCTGCGCCCGGCGGTGCAGGTCGGCCTGTCAGTCAGCCGTGTCGGCGGCAAGGCGCAGACGCATGCCCTGCGCGCGGTCTCGGGCCGGCTGCGGCTGGACTACGCGCAGTTTCTGGAGCTGGAGATGTTCACGCGCTTCGGCGGCCTCGGCGACAGCCGTGTGCGCACGCAGATCGCGCGCGGCGAGCGCATCCGCGCGCTGCTGACCCAGCCGCGTTTCGCTGCGCTGCGCCCGGCCGACCAGATTGCCCTGCTTGCCGCGCTCGACGCTGGTATCTTCGATGCCTTCCCGCCGGCACTGATTGCCGAGCTGCGCCGGCGCCTGGCCGCGCAGCTCGACACTGAAGCCGCGGCGCAGGCAAAGGCCCTGAATGCAGGAGGCGAGCTGGACGCCGCCGCGCGCGACACGCTGATCGGGGTGGTGCGCCGTCTCGCGCAGTCCATTGCGACGGCGACGCCACCGGCCACGCCATGAGCGATCGCCTCGCCGGCGTGTCCGCGCGGATCGCCACCACGCGCCAGCTCGGCAGTGTGATTGGCGCCCTGCGCGCGATCGCCGCGGCGCGTTCGCGCGAGGCGCGCGAACGCCTGGCTGGCATCCAGGCCTATGCACAGACCATCGCCGGCGCGATCGGCGAGGTGCTGGCGCTGCTGCCGCCGCATGAATCGCCGCCCAAAGCACCACCGCCCGCCGACGCCGCGCCGGCCACGCTGTGCATCGCGCTGTGCGCCGAGCAGGGCTTCGCGGGCAGCTTCAACGAGCGCGTGCTCGACGCGGCCGACGCGGTGCCGGCGCGCGCGCGCTTCCTGGTCGGTGACCGCGGCCTGACCGTGCAGCGCATGCGCGGCGCCGAACCCGACTGGAGCGTGCCGATGATCGCCCACCCTGACCAGGTGCCGGTGCTGGCCGGACGCATTGCCGATGCGCTGTATGCGCGGCTCGGCGACGCCGCCGTCGCGAGGGTGGCGCTGGTTTACGCGGTGCCGCAGGCCGCGAGTTTTTGCGTGGTACAGCGCTGGTTGCTGCCGTTCGACTATGCGCGCTTTCCGGCCGCGACGCGGCGCTTTCCGCCGCGCATCGATCTGCCGCCGCGCGGGCTGGCCGCGCGCCTGGCGCTCGAATATGTGTTCGCCGAGCTGTGCGAGGCGCTGCTGCTGTCCTTCGCCGCCGAAAACCAGGCGCGTGTGCAGGCCATGATCGCCGCACACGCCAATGTCGAACACAAGCGCGATGCGCTGGAGGCCGAGTTCCGCCGCGTGCGCCAGGAGGGCATTACCGCCGAGATCGTCGAGTTGTCCGCGAGCGGAACCAATTCCGCGGCCCCGGGGGGCTTTTGACCAAAATCAATACCCGCCTGGACTTTGGCTGTTACGCTGCACCGCAGCAAGCCGTTGGGAACAGGCTCACCCGGCATGGGTGACCCGCACCGCATGCGGTATTTTTGGAAATCTCCATGTTGATGAACACGACTCCGTCCGCATCCCCGACGCCGGCATCGGCACCGACGCCGCTGGCACTGGCCGATCGCATCGACCGCAAGGTGCATGCAGCGCTGGCGAGTGCCAGCGCCTCGCTGTCGCCGGTCTCGCTGCAGCTTGCCTGGCTGGACTGGTATGCGCATCTCGCGATCTCGCCGGGCCGCCAGGGCGAACTGCTGCGCCTGGCGCTGGAGCAGACCGGCCGGCTGTCGCGCTACCTCGCCGCGCGCTGGTCCGCCGGCGCGTGCGCGTCCTGCGTGACTGCGCCGGAAACCGATCGCCGCTTTGCCGATCCGGCCTGGCGGCAGTGGCCCTTCGACGTGTTGCAGCAGTCATTCCTGCTGACCGAGGAATGGTGGGCGCAGGCCACGCGCGGGCTGCATGGCGTGTCGCGCCACCACGAGGACGTGGTGGCCTTTGCCGCACGCCAGTGGCTGGACGTGTTCTCGCCCGGCAACTTCCTGTCGACCAATCCGGTGGTGCTTGAGCGTACGCGGGACAGCGGTGGCAGCAACCTGCTGCTCGGCGCGCGCAACGCAGTCGACGACAGCCTGCGTGCGCTCGGCCTGGCCGCGCCCGCGCCGACCGGTTTTGCGCCTGGTGAAACCGTCGCCATCACGCCGGGCAAGGTGGTGCTGAAAAACCGCCTCATTGAACTGATCCAGTACGCGCCGAGTACCGGGACGGTACGGCCGGAGCCGGTGCTCATCGTTCCGGCGTGGATCATGAAGTACTACATCCTGGATCTGTCGCCACACAACTCGCTGATCAAATACCTGGTCGACCAGGGGTATACGGTGTTCTGCATTTCCTGGAAAAACCCGGGCCGCGAAGACGCGGACCTCGACATGGAAGACTACGTGAATCTCGGGGTTCGGGCTGCGCTCGATGCGGTCTGTGCCGTCATACCAAAGCAGCAGGTGCACGCGACGGGGTACTGCCTGGGGGGTACCTTGCTATCTATAGTGGCCGCTGCCATGGCACGCGACAACGACAAGCGGCTGGCTTCGCTGACACTGTTCGCGGCCCAGGTCGATTTTTCCGAGCCCGGCGAACTGGCGCTGTTCATCGACGACGCCCAGGTCGCCTGGCTGGAGGACCAGATGGCACAAACCGGCTATCTGACCGCACGGCAGATGGCGGGCGCCTTCCAGATGCTGAACTCCTACGATCTGCTCTGGTCGCGAATGGTGGGTGAGTACCTCATGGGCGAGCGCGACACGCCGAACGACCTCATGGCCTGGAATGCCGACGCCACACGCATGCCGGCACGCATGCACTCGCAGTACCTGCGCCGGCTGTTCCTGAACAACGATCTGTCTGCCGGCCACTACCGGGTCGACGACCGGCCAGTGGCGCTCTCGCGCATTCGCTTGCCGGTGTTTTGTGTCGGTACCGTGACGGACCATGTTGCGCCCTGGCGCTCGGTCTACAAGGTTCACAACGAGATGGTGACCGACATCATCTTTGTACTCACCTCGGGCGGCCACAACGCCGGCATCGTCAGCGAGCCGGGGCATCCGCACCGGCATTTCCAGATGCTGGAGCGTTCCGCCGACAGCGCGTATCTCGCGCCGGACGACTGGCTCGCGCAGGCGCCGCAGCACGAAGGCTCCTGGTGGCCGGCGTGGTGCGCCTGGCTCGATGCGCGCTCCGGCGCAAAGGTCAAGCCCCCGCGCCTGGGCGCACCGGCGCGCGGCTATCCCGTGAAGGGCGATGCACCGGGCGAATACGTCAAGCAATCCTGAGATGGATGGGATGCGGCCTCTGACACCCGGCCCCTCGCTGGCAAGCCGGGCCTGGTGGTGGGCATCGCGCGCCGCTGCGGGAGATACGCTGCATGTCGACGCCGGCATGCATCTCCTGAACTGAGGCCGCTGTCCGCACCGCAAAAAAGACAAGAAACATTCATGAATAATCCATCCGCATTGCCGCCCACCACCCAATCTGCCGTTGACAACGATCTCGCGGTGGTGCGCAATCTGGTCTTTGACGAGATTGCGGTCGGCACATCGGCCTGCATCCAGCGCAGCCTGACGCAGACTGATGTCCAATTGTTTGCAGTCATGTCCGGTGACGACAATCCGCAGCACCTTGATCCGCAAGTCGCCGCAAACAGCTGTTTCCCCAGCGTGATCGCGCACGGCATGTGGGGCGGTGCGCTGATCTCGGCGGTGCTTGGCACGCGTCTGCCGGGGCCCGGCACGATCTATCTCGACCAGACGCTGGAGTTCCTCGCACCGGTGCGCATCGGCGATACGCTCGATGTCTCTGTCACCGTCACCGCGCGCGATCCCACCACCCAGCGGCTGACCCTGGCCTGTGTCTGCACCAACCAGGACGGCAAGCGCGTGATCGCCGGCGAGGCACGCGTGATCGCACCGACCCGGAAAATCGCGCGCCCGCGCGCCACGCTGCCGGAGGTTCGGTTGGTCGAGGGCGGTGGCATGCAACGTCTGATCGACGCAGCGCGCCTGCGCGGTGCGATCCGCGTGGCGGTAGTTCATCCCTGTGACCCCACCAGCCTGGAAGCAGCAGTCGACGCATGTGCAGCAGGGCTGATCGAGCCCGTGCTGGTGGCACCGGCGCAGAAACTGCGCGCGATTGCGCAAGCGGCGGGTATAGACCTCTCCGGCATTGCCATCGAGGATGTGCCGCACAGCCACGCAGCTGCGGCGCGCGCCGTCGAATTGGCGGGACAGGGCAAGGTCGATGCCTTGATGAAGGGCAGCCTGCACACCGACGAGCTGATGTCTGCCGTGGTGGCTACCAGCGCCGGACTGCGCACCGCCAGGCGCATCACCCACTGCTTTCTGATGCAGTCACCGGCCTATCCGCGCCCTTTCATCATCACTGACGCGGCCATCAGCATTGCGCCCACGCTGGAGGAGAAGGCTGACATCATTCGCAACGCGATCGACCTCGCGCACGCGATCGGGGTGAAGCAGCCGCGCGTGGCGATTCTCGCCGCGGTGGAGACGGTGAACCCGCGCATGCCGGCCACGCTGGATGCGGCTGCACTGTGCAAGATGGCCGACCGCGGTCAGATCCAGGGCGGCGTGCTGGACGGCCCGCTCGCCTTCGACAACGCGGTCTCCGCCGCCGCGGCGCGCATCAAGGGTATCGTTTCGCCAGTGGCCGGGCAGGCCGACATTTTGGTCGCCCCCGACCTGGAGAGCGGCAATATGCTGGCCAAACAACTTGAATACCTGGGCGGCGCCGCAAGCGCCGGCATCGTGCTCGGCGCGCGTGTTCCCATCATTCTGACCAGCCGCGCCGACTCGCGCGAGGCGCGCATCGCCTCCTGCGCGCTGGCCGTGCTGCTGGTACGCCGCAACGCGGGCCTGGCGGCATGAGTGCCGATGTGATCCTGGTGCTCAACGCGGGCTCGTCGAGCATCAAGTTCGCGCTGTTCGACACCACGCGAAAACCCGTGCCGCGCGAGCCGTTCTGGTCCGGCAAAGTCGATGGCATCACCACGCCGCAGGCAACGGTGACCGAGAGCGGCGCACCAGAGCAGCCCCTGCCGTTGCCCGCCGAGCAGCCTTACCCTGCGGCGCTGCAGCATATCCGCAGCCGCGTCACAGCGCGGCTTGGGATGCACCGTCTGAGGGCAGTCGCGCACAGGGTCGTGCATGGCGGCACCCGCTACTTTGCGCCGGTGCGGGTGGATGCCGCCGTGCTTGCCGACCTGCGCAGCTATATTCCGCTGGCGCCGTTGCACCAACCGTATGCACTGGAGGCTATCGAGGCCTTGCTGAACCTCCACCCGGATCTGCCACAGTTCGCCTGCTTCGACACCGGCTTTCATCGCACCATGCCGCGGGTCGAGCAGATGCTGCCGCTGTCGCGTTCGGCCTGGGACCAGGGCCTGCGCCGTTACGGCTTCCACGGCCTGTCCTACGAATACCTTTCCATTGCCCTGCCGGAACACCATGGCGATGCCGCACGCGGGCGCACCCTGGCAGCACACCTGGGCAGCGGCGCCAGCCTGTGCGCGTTGCAGGGCCTCAAGAGTGTGGCCACCACGATGGGGTTTTCGGCGCTCGACGGCCTCATGATGGGCACGCGCTGCGGCGCGCTCGATCCGGGTGCGGTGATTTATCTGATGCAGGTGCAAAAGCTCTCGCTGGAGCAGGTTGCGCACACGCTTTACCACGAGTCCGGCCTGCTTGGCGTCTCCGGCGTGTCCTCGGACCCGCGCGTGCTGCTGCAGCATGAGGACGACGCGAACGTGCGCGACGCGCTGGCGCTGTACGTGCGCCGCATCGTGCGCGAAGCCGGTGCCCTGGCCGCGGTGCTCGGCGGCCTCGACATGCTCGCCTTCACCGCCGGCATCGGCGAGCACAACCCGGTGATTCGCAGCCGCGTCTGCGCCGGGCTCGCCTTCCTTGGCGTGGAACTCGACGAGGCCGCCAACACAGCCAGCGCCCCCGTCATTTCCAGCGCCGCAAGCTGCGTCAAGGTGGTGGTGGAGCCGACCAACGAGGAATGGATCGCGGCGGTGGAGGCCGATACGCTGATGTAGATCAAGGAAGTTTGTTGCCATGCCGCGCAGACTTGGACATTGGATCAACCCCACAGGAGTAGCGCGATGAGCATCAATGAACAACTTCAGGCCGTGAAAGACGCCGAGTTTGAGTCCCTCGCCAGCATGGCGGGCAAAATGATGAATGGCTTCGAAAAACTGGTGCAACTCAATCTGCAGGCCTTGCGCGAGGCCGGACAGAACGCGACCGAGACCATGCGAGCGACTCTTGCTGCGAAAGATCTGCCGGGGTTGATGAGTGCCCAGGCCGAAAATCCGCTGCAGGCGAACGGCCAGCGGGTAATGCTCTATACCCAGCAACTCGCCGAGATTGCAGCCAGCACCCAGAGCGAGCTGGCTGCGGCGCTGAACCGCAGCATGGTGCGCATGGCACAAGCTCTGCAGAACATGCCGCAAAGCGGCAGTGGCACTGCACCCGTGGGCGGGGGCGATCCGGCGGCGATGATGCAAAACCTGATGAATTTCACGACCCAGGCTTTTGAAGTGATGCAGCAGTCGCAAAAGCAGGCCAGCAAGATGGTGTCGGACAGCGTGCAGAACCTCGCGCAAGCGGCCAGCAAGGCAGCTGAAGCTGCGCCCCAGCCATCGCGCAAGCGGGCGACCTGATGCCCACTGGCAGGGGACGTGTAAACGTATCGTGTTTCGGGTTCTCTCCGTTGGCTACTTCTCGGCGATCCAGCGGGCAATCGATGGCCAATGTTCATTCAAGGTGCGCGCACCCATGAACAATCCGATATGTCCACCCGGCACCGTTTTCTTCACAATGCGGGACTTGGGTGTCCCGATATATTTGGCGGCGCCGAGCACCTGCTCGGGCGTGGTGATGTCGTCATCCGCGCCCGCCAATAAATAGACCGGGCACTTGATGTCGCGCAGGTTGAGCCTGCGGCCGAGACCGACAAACTTGCCTTTGGCGAGCCGGTTCTTCATGAATATCTGGGTAATGACCTGAAGGTACCAGCGCCCCGGTAGGTCGATCGGATTTTCGTACCAGCTCTCGAACGTCTCTTCCTTCTTGAGGTACGCCCGGTCGTCCATGTGTTCGTAGAGATCGACATGGTCCTGAATATAGTGCTGCTCGGGATGCATGTTTTTCCAGCCTTGCAGCATGTATGCGCCCTTCATCAGCCCCCCACCCATGGCCACCAACTCTTCGTAGAACGAGGCCGGGGATTTGTGCACCATCCGCTTGATGGGGCCCTTGCCGGCATCGGTATCGATGGGGGCGCCCGCCAGCACCAGCTTGTTGACCTTGTCGGGGAACCGCGCCGCCACCATCGCAGAGACCCAGCCGCCCTGGCACAGGCCGACCAGATTCACCCGTCCGCCCAGGTCGTCAATCGCAACCACCAACTCCGCCAGGTAGTTGTCGATCTCCAGATCCTTCATGTCCTGCGTGGCCGGCTTCCAGTCGGTAAGCGCCACATGGCCGACGCCGTTGGCCAGCAATGTTTCCACCAGGCTTTGGCCCTTGTGGTAGTCCGCGATCATGGCGGTATGCCCGGCATGGGGAGCGTCGACCAGCGTCGGAATGCCGCCCGGCTTGCCATACTCGCGCAACACCATGGTGCGCAGATCGAGACGCACCTTGTTGCGTGTCGCAAGCTTGGGACGCAAGTCGTGGTGAATCCTGATTTCCTCGTCGACGAATTTGAGATTCTTGGCGTAGAGCTCGGTCCCTTGCTCCAGCAACTGGGCCGCCATGGTGATCGGCCAGAACGCGGGCACGCTGGTTAGCGACAGGTTGGGCAATTTTTTGGGGGGAGATTTTGGCATGGATGATCCTTGGTATGACATGTCGGAATGTTGCGGTCAGATGATCATGGCATTCTTGACCTGGATCACGCTGCGCTGGGAATTTTTAGCAAAATTGACCTGTAGCCATTATGGGGTGTGCACATGTAGCTATTTATTTAGTAGCATTCAGAGTTCAACCGGGGCTGGCCGACGGGCCCGGACCCCGGTCTGCAAGCCGATGCGCTGATTGCCTGAGGCGGCAGATACTACGATCGCGCTCACACCTTCCAGCGCCAGTCGCGCACCTCCGGCATGTCCTCGCCATGCTCGCCGATATACAGCTTGTGGCGCCCCATGGTCGTCCAGTAACGCGCCGTCGCCTCCTGCACCTGATCGCGCAGGCGCGGGATTCGCCCGATGGCATCCAGCGCGAGCTGATAGCGGTCCAGGTTGTTCAGCACCACCATGTCGAACGGCGTCGTGGTCGTACCTTCCTCCTTGTAGCCGCGCACATGAATATTGTCATGGTTGCGGCGCCGGTAGGTCAGCTTGTGGATGACCGCGGGGTAGCCATGAAAGGCGAAGATCACCGGCTTGTTGGTCGTGAACAACTCATCGAAATCCCGGTCTTCCAGACCATGAGGATGCTCCGATGGGCGCTGCAACACCATCAAGTCCACGACGTTGACGACACGGATGCGGATGTCGGGCACATAGTCCCGCAACAGCGTGACGGCAGCGAGCGCCTCCAGGGTCGGCACATTGCGGGCGCAGGCCATGACCACGTCGGGGTCGCCGGCGTCGTTGCTGGACCACTGCCAGATCCCCGCGCCTGCGGTGCAGTGGCGCACGGCCGAGTCGATGTCGAGCCACTGCCACTCAGGCTGTTTACCGGCGACGATCAGGTTGATGTAGTTGCGGCTGTCCTGCAGGTAGATCTGCCCGACCGAGCGGTAGTTCGCCGCGCGCCAGTAGGCGTGCATCTTTTGCACCAGTTCGGGCGACAGGGGCTCGGGCGTCAGGTTCTCCGACAGGGGTTGCAAGCGCGATCATCGCTCACTGTTGCACGGCGGGCCAGTTTGCCGCGCCGTTCAGCGAACCGGTCATGGCCGCTTGCCAGGCCTCAAGTGCCGGCTTGATCCCGCTTTCAGCTTTCGTGTCGAATAGGCGGTTCACGCAGCCCATCATCTCGAACTGGGTTTTTAGCGCATTTGCCATCAATGCCTGCCAGTACTCGGCTGCCTCCTGGAAATTTAAACGCAAGAGGTCCGACTGGATGGCCAGCAAGTCGGCTGGCTCGCACGTCTCGCGCAGCCTTTGCGCCGCCGCCTCGTGGTACGCGCACGCCTGATGTGCGGCCTGATGCTGAATTTGCCGCATGGCTTCAGAGCCGCGGAACAAGGCACATGCACTTTCGATTGCCAGCGCAAGCTGTTGACGGCCAAGGTCGGCCAGTCGATTCACGGGCGCGAAATTGACGGCTGCGGCCTGATGATTCGGCGCAGAGGGAGAAGTTTTCGAACTCATGGAAGTCCCTTCGAGGTTGAGGAAAAAATGGGTCAGCGCCGCGTAACCAACCTCTGGCCATGCTCGTATTCAGCCTGGCACGAGGCACAAAAAGGCGCGGCGGGCAGGGCCGCAAGGCGTCGCAGGTCGATCGCCTCGCCGCAACGCATGCAAAATCCATAGCTCTGGTCCTGCAGGCGGCGGCGTGCATCCAGCACGTTCTGCAACTCCTGGGCGGCATGCTCCACCTTGATGTCGTCGACCATGGCCAAGGTCTGCCCCGTGGCCACATCCTTGAAATCCACTACTTCGTGCTGTTCCGCTCCCGCAGTCTCATCGGTCAAATTGTCGGACGCATGAAGAATCGTGCGCAGTTCTGTCTCTCGCTGCGCGAGCAGTTGACTGAAACGAGGCGCCAACTGCGCGTTGTATGTTTCCATAAAAGGATCCTTGCTATTAATAATTTCATTCTGGAAGGTCCCCGTGTTGACGTCCTTGATCTAGAGCAAGGTTGGGCGCTGCCCTGGCGTTAATCTGCACGCATCAGGCCAGGCGGCCCATTGATCTGAAAGTAAAAGGATTTTCATGAGCGTTCGAAATCTGGAAGCCCTATTCCAGCCCGCCTCGGTGGCGGTGATCGGCGCCTCCGACCGCAAGGGGAGCGTCGGATCGCTGGTGTTGCGCAACCTCAAGCTTGGCGGGTTCAAGGGTCCCCTCTGGCCAGTCAACATCCGCCATGCCATCGTAGACGGCGGCCCGGCCTGGACAGACGTCGCATCGTTGCCGCAGGCGCCCGACCTGGCCGTGATCTGCACGCCGCCGGGCACCGTGCCGGAACTGATTGCCGCCTTGGGCCGCAAGGGAACGCACGCCGCCATCGTGCTGACAGCAGGGCTGAAGCAGCCGCCCCCACAGGGTGGCCCCTCGCTGGAGCAAGCCATGCTGGAGGCGGCGCGGCCGCACCTGCTGCGCATCCTGGGGCCCAACTGCATTGGTGCGCTGGTGCCCAGCGTCTCGCTCAATGCCAGCTTTGCGCCTGGCAATGCCAAGGCAGGCCGGCTTGCGTTCGTGACCCAGTCCGGTGCGCTGGCCACCGCCATGCTGGATTGGGCGAACAGCTCCAATATCGGGTTCTCGCATTTCATCTCGTTGGGTGACAGCGCCGACGTGGACTTCGGCGATGTTCTGGATTACCTCGCGAGCGATGCGCAAACCCGGGCCATTTTGATGTACGCCGAATCCTTCAAGTCGGCGCGAAAGTTCATGTCGGCGGCGCGTGCGGCTGCGCGCAACAAGCCGGTGATTGTGGTCAAGGCCGGGCGCGCGCCCGATGGCGCCAGGGTTGCTGCCTCGCACACCGGGGCCCTGGCGGGCTCCGACGCCGTGGTCGATGCCGCCATCCGGCGCGCCGGCATGTTGCGGGTGGATACGCTGGAGTCGTTGTTCGATGCCGCCGAAACCCTGTCCCACGCGCGGCCCTGGCGCGGCGATCGACTGGCCATCCTCACCAATGGCGGGGGTGCCGGAGTGCTGGCGGCGGACGCCCTGCAACTGGGCGGCGGCCGGCTCGCCCGTCTGAGTGAGCAGACGATGGGCGCCCTCGACCAATGCCTGCCGGCCACCTGGTCTCATGGCAACCAGATCGACATCATTGGCGATGCGCCGGTCGATCGTTACCGAGACGCATTGCGCGTGCTGCTGGCGGCGCCCGAGGTCGATGCCGTGCTGTTCATGCATGCGCCAACGGCCATCGTGCCCGCGGCAGAGATCGCATCGGCGTGCCTGACGCTCATCGGGGAATCCAACCGGCCGGTGCTCACCTGCTGGCTGGGCGGCGGCGCGGTCGCGGCGGCGCGCGCAGCCTGCACCGGGGCGGGCATTGCCTGCTACAACACGCCCGAACGCGCCGCTGCGGCGTGGCTGCAACTGGTCGACTACGCGCGCAACCAGGAAGCCCTGCAGCAACTTCCGGCCGCCGCGCTGGAGGGCTTTCTGCCAGACACGCTGATGGCCGGTTCACTGCATGAACAGGCGCTGCAAGACGGCCGCGCGTGGCTCGACGGAGCCGGCGCCCAGGCGCTGCTGCGCGCCTACGGCATTCCCGTCGTGGAAACCGTGCAGGTCGGCGATGTGGAGCAGGCGGTGGCTGCCGCCGCGCAGATCGGCTATCCGGTGGCACTGAAAATTGTGTCGCCCCAGATCATTCACAAGTCTGATGTTGGTGGCGTTGCACTGGCTCTGGCATCTGCCGAAGAGGTCAGGGCGGCTGCCGTGAAAATGCGCGAACAGGTGGCGCACCTGCTGCCGCAGGCCGTGGTGCTGGGCTTCACCGTGCAGGCCATGGCCGAACGCCCCGGCGCGCATGAGCTGATTGTCGGAATTGCCACCGATGCGGTGTTCGGCCCGGTCATCCTGCTGGGCGAGGGTGGCACCGCCGTCGAACTTCGCAAGGACCACGCGGTGGCCTTGCCGCCACTCAATGCCAGCCTGGCCGGTGAGATGATTACCAGAAGCCGGCTGGAGCCCTTGCTGGCGGGTTACCGCGGCCGCCCGGCAGCGGATCAGAAGTCGCTCGTGGACACATTGCTGAAGGTGTCGCAAATGGCCTGCGATCTGCCCTGGCTGGCCGAACTCGACATCAACCCGCTGCTTGTCGATGAGCGGGGCGTGCTGGCCGTGGACGCGCGTGTCAGGCTGCGGCCGGTGGCGCCAGGCGAGGGCAGCCGGCTTGCCATTCGTCCGTATCCGTCGGCCCTTGAGGAACACATTGAAGTGGCAGGCCACGATCTGCTGGTACGCCCGATTCGTCCCGAAGACGGCTGGCGCCTGATGGACTTTTACGCCAAGACATCGCCCGCTGACATGCGCCTGCGCTTTTTCATGGCGCGGCGCGAAGTGCCGCATTCAGAGCTGGCGCGCTACAGCCAGATCGACTATGACCGCGAGATGACCTTCGTCGCGCTCGCGACCATGGACTCGGGCGACCGGATCATGGCAGGCGAAGTGCGCGCGGTGTGCGACCCCGACAATGTGCGGGCGGAATTTGCAATCCAGGTGGCCTCCCACTGGCAGGGCAAAGGCCTGGGCCGGCAGTTGCTGGACAAACTGATCCGTTACTTGCGCGAACGCGGTACCGCCGAAGTGGTGGGGCAATGCCTGGCGGAGAACCTGGGCATGGCAGCGCTGGCGCGCCAATGCGGCTTCGAGGTTTCGATCGAGCCGTCACGGGACACCATGGCGCTGCATCTGCGGCTGCGCTGAATTCAACCAAACTCTGGAGTAGCCGATGTCCACCTACCATCAGATTCTCGTGCCGGTCGACGGCAGCCCCGTCTCGGAGGCGGCGCTGCTCGAGGCCATCCGATTCGCCCACTTGACGGGCGCCAGATTGCGGCTGGTCCATGTGGTGGATGTGCTCCAGCATGTCAGCGGCTTTGAGCCGCCAGCCAGCTACGCCAACGACATCCTCCCGCGCATGCGCGCAGCTGGCGAAAAAATGCTTGCGCACGGGCGGCAAATGGCGCTGGACCAGGGTGTGCAGGCCGACAGCGTGCTGATCATGGAGGCGCCGGGGCGGCTCTGCGACCAGGTGGCCGAGCAGGCCGCGCAGGTCAAGGCAGACCTGATCGTGGTGGGCTCCCATGGCAGGCGCGGTATCGGCCGGGCATTGCTCGGCAGTGACGCCGAGCAGATCGTTCGATACGCCCCGGTGCCGGTGCTGGTCGTGCGCGCTGTCGGTGCGCCGGCCTGAATCAGTTTGCCGGCACCGCTCTTCTTCGCAAGATACTATGGAACTGCGTCTGCGCCGAGCGTTGCGTGGACCCTGTTCCTCCCGTCAACTGTCGGTATTCCGGGTTTCAGCGGCCCAGCGGCAACATTCGCACGAGCGTGTTGTCGCGTATCACGTAGTGATGAAGCAGCGCCGCAGCAGCGTGCAGGCCGATCAGGTAATAGCCCGCCGTACCGATGGTCTCGTGGATATCCTTGATGGATCCGGCCAGCGCCTTGTCGGCACCGATCAGCGCCGGAAGCTGCAGACCGAAAATCCCAATGGGCGAGCCCTTGGCGCTGAGAACGAGCCAGCCGAGCAGCGGCATGGCGATCATGAAGACATACAGTGCGACATGTATCGCCCCCGCCAGACGCCGCTGCCAAAGCGATATTTGCGGCTCGATGCCAGGCGGCGGCCCGGAAAGGAATCGAATCGCGAGGCGTATGACGACGAGTGCCCAGACGCAAAGGCCGAGCAGGTAGTGCCAGGTCTTCAGGTCGGCCCTAAGCTGGCTGCCCTTGGGGAATACATCGGCCAGGTTGATGAACGCGTACACGCCGACCAGCAATAGAAGCATCAGCCAGTGCATGCCGATCGATGGCGATCCGTAGCGGTCGGTGGTGTTTTTCCAGCTCATCGCGTTTCCCTGCAGTTGGATGTGGGCTGCGAACTCGATCGCCGCTTTGACGGGACCCATCGCTGGTGCGGATATTGGCAGATTCGGCGGTGGCTCCATTGACCCAAATCAACACTTGAATGATGTGGCCAGAGCAGAATGCGGGCGAAGGGGGGCTGGGTCGGCGCGATGGTCCGGCGCCATGCGAATGATGCCCTGGCGGCTTGGGCGTGAGCCGCATCAAGACAAAAGTTCAAACAATGAAAATATAAGAAGTGTTGATCTGCTGTGACCGCTCGTTCGACTGAGAATGAATCGGCGTCGCCTCCTCGCGAGGAGGCGACGCCGGTCGGCCTGACTGGCGCCGAGGCCACGCAGCGCCTGGCCGCCGACGGCCCCAATGTGCTGCCGGGCAGCGCGCCCAAGTCCACTTGGGCCATCGTGCAGGGTGTGCTCACCGAGCCCATGTTCCTGATGCTGCTGGCCGCCGGCGGCATCTATCTGGTGCTGGGCGACCGCGCCGAGGCGCTGTACCTGCTCGGCTTCGTGTTCGTCGTGATCGGCATCACGCTGGTACAGGAACGCAAGACGCAGCGCGCGCTCGAATCGCTGCGCGACCTGTCCGCCCCGCGCGCGCTGGTCATCCGCGACGGCCAGGAGCAGCGCATTGCCGGGCAGAGCGTGGTGCGCGGCGATCTGCTGGTGCTGCACGAGGGCGACCGGATTGCCGCCGATGCGCAGCTGCTGGACGGCCAGCTGGAGGTGGACGAATCGCTGCTCACCGGGGAAGCTGTGCCCGTAGCCAAGCTGCCAGCAGCGCAGGACGCGCAAGCGTTTGCAACCATGGGGGCGCCGGCCGCCAGCGCCGGGCCGCCCCAAGCAAGGCCCGCCCCCTTGGGGGGCAGCGCAGCACACGAAGTGGCAAGCGTGGGGGCGCCGGCCGCCAGTGCCGGGCCGCCCCAAGCGAGGCCCGCCCCCTTGGGGGGCAGCGCAGCACACGAAGTGGCAAGCGTGGGGGCGCCGGCCGCCAGCGCCGGGCCGCCCCAAGCGAGGCCCGCCCCCTTGGGGGGC
>NZ_MUNS01000029.1 GCF_002002705.1 Polaromonas sp. C04
AAGGTCGCCCTGGTGGCTTGCATGCACAAGCTGCTGGTCATCCTCAATGCCATCGCTCGCACCAAGTCGCCTTGGAACAACGCTATCGCAGTGACAAATTAAGGTCTTCATTCAAGATGGTTGCTGAGATTCACGGTCACCGAAAAGAAGAAAGCCGTCTTCCGACGGCTTTCTTCCTGGATGCCTGAACGCTTAGTTCAAAGCCACTTTCTTGCCATCTTTGTAGACGGACAGCGTGATGGCGGGGTTCTTCAACTCGCCATTGGGTTCAAACTGGATCGTGGTAGTCACGCCCTTGAAGTTGGTTTTCAGAATCTGCGGCAGGTAGACCTTGGGGTCCGTCGAGTTGGCACGCTTCATGGCGTCGGCCAGCACGAACGTGGCATCGTAGGTGTACGGGCTGTAGATCTGGAATTGGCCGGGGTACTTGGCGTCGTAGCGCTTCTTCCAGGCCTCACCGCCAGGCATCTTGGCAATTGATGCACCGCCCTCGGCGCAGACCACACCGTCCAGGCTCTTCGCGCCCGCGGCAATCTTGATGATTTCCGTGGTGCAGATGCCGTCGCCGCCGAAGTACTTGACGTTGGACATGCCCAACTGATCCATTTGACGCAGCATCGCGCCAGCCTGGGCGTCCATGCCACCGTAGAAGATGGCATCTGGCGACTTGGACTTGATGGAGGTCAGGATGGCCATGAAGTCGGTGGCCTTGTCGGTCGTGTACTGCTCGTCCACCACCTGCATGCCCTTGGCCAGAGCCGTCTTCTTGAACACATCGGCAACACCCTGGCCATAGGCCGTGCGGTCGTCGATGATCGCCACTTTCTTCAGCTTGAGCGTATCGGCGGCGTAGAACGCCAGGCCGGCACCCAGGGCGTTGTCATTGGCGATGATGCGGAACGAGGTCTTGTAGCCCGGCTTCATCAAGCTGGGGTTGGTCGCGGCGCCGGTGATCATCGGAATGCCGCAGTCGCTGTAGATTTTGGACGCGGGGATGGTCGTGCCGGAGTTCAGGTGACCCACCACGCCGGCAACCTTGCTGTCGCACAGTTTTTGTGCCACGGCGGTACCCTGCTTGGGATCGGCAGCGTCGTCTTCGACCTGGGCTTCGAACTTGATCTTCTTGCCGCCGATCACCAGGTTTTCCTTGTTCAGGTCTTCCACCGCCATCAGCACGCCGTTCGCGTTGTCCTTGCCGTAGTGCGCCTGGGGGCCCGACATCGGCGCGACGGAGCCGATTTTCACGACTTGCACATCCTGCGCGAAGCTCAGGCCCGCCATCGCTGCAACGGCAGCGGCCACGGTCAATTTCAGTTTCATTTGCATAAAAGACTCCAAGTTGAAAAAAGTTGAGATGAGAATTTATAACTCAACGGCCGCGAACATATCGCAATTTTGGTGCCCGCAACAGAGGGAACACGCTAGGTCCATGGTCATGACGGGTTTACCCTGTGCCTGCCGTTCTGTCGCCGCAACAACGATTGCACACTGTCACACCCCGGCCGGGTTGCCAATGGCCAGCTCCTCGGCGATTGCCTCGGTCACCGATTGCCGCACCACCTCCTCGATCTCTTCGCGAAGGAGCGGCTCCAGGGATTGGGTGTGCTGCTGCACCACCGCGGCGATGGCCTCGAGCAATCGCTGTTCGACCAACACGTTCACACGCTGCATGACCCGGTGAACCATCTGTTCCTGCATGGAGCTGAACGATTCGGGTTCGGCCGCCTCGTCTGAAAGCGCCATGGCGTCCCCAGCCCACTGTGGCACTGGCTCCTCGACCGGGGTCACGATCTCGGTCAGCGTCGGGACGTAGCGCGGCGGGGTTCGGGCGGCGCCGGGCATCAGTTGCTGCTCCTGGCTGCAAGGTCGTGACGGGTGATGGCGTAGCCGCGGTCGGCGTAGTGCTTCCAGCGGCTGCGGGCCTGCAGGCGATCATCATCCTGCGTGCCGACGATTTCGATCAAGCGCTCGAAGCGCTCGAACCCGTCCGGCACCTGTTCTCCCAGGTTGACCAGAACCTGCTGATGCGGCGCGGCAGACACCGCATCCGTCAACATCACGGGCGATGCCGCCAGCACCGCCGCGTTGGCGAAGGCGCGGCAATGCGGCACGAATTCGAGGGGCGCAAAAGTCCACAGCGCGATATCCAGCATCTGCAGATCATTGGCCCCGGCCGTTACCACGACCTTCGCGCCGCTGCTCACCGCCTTGCGCAAAAGCCGGCAAGCGTAGGCCACCTTGTCGGGTGTGTTGAAGTGGAAGGCAACTTCGGTCATCGGCCAATCAGTCCGGTTTCGCTACTTTTTTAGGAGCTGATCGCGCAGGTTTGACGGGGACTACCGCCTCTTTTCCTGCTTGATCGAGCAGGTAGGCCAGCAGCAGGCCCACGGGCCGCGCCGTCGCGCCCTTGACGGCCCCGCCCTTCCAGGCGGTGCCGGCGATGTCCAGGTGGGCCCAGGCGAACTTGTTAGAGAAACGCTGCAGAAATTTGGCGGCCGTGATGGCGCCGCCGGCGCGTCCGGCCACGTTGGCGACGTCGGCAAAGTTGGTTTTCAGGCCCTCCGCGTATTCGTCGTCCAGCGGCAGGCGCCAGCACGGGTCAAGGGCGCTCTCGCCGGCAGCCAGCAGCGCGCCCGCCAGCGCCTCGTCGGACGAAAACAGGCCGCTGCGCACATGGCCCAGCGCCACGATGCAGGCGCCCGTCAGCGTGGCAATATCGATGACGGCCCGGGGCTTGAAGCGTTCGGCGTAGGTCAGCGCATCGCACAGCACCAGGCGTCCTTCGGCGTCGGTGTTGAGCACTTCAATGGTCTGCCCGCTCATGCTGGTGACCACGTCGCCCGGTTTCACGGCACGGCCATCGGGCATGTTTTCGCACGCAGCAATCAGGCCCACCACGTTGAGGGCGGGCTTGAGTTCGGCCAGGGCGCGAAACACCCCCAGCACGCTGGCCGCACCACACATGTCGAACTTCATCTCGTCCATCTCGGACGCCGGCTTGATCGAAATGCCGCCGGTGTCGAAGGAAATGCCCTTGCCCACCAGCACCACCGGCGCCTGCGCTTTGGCCGCGCCTTCGTACTTGAGGACGATGAAGCGCAGCGGCTCCTCAGACCCCTTGGCCACGGCAATGAACGCCCCCATGCCGAGCTTGGCCACCTCCTTGGGACCCAGCACTTCGCACGTCACCCTGGGCAGTTTGCCCAGCGCCTTGGCGGCATCCGCCAGCAGGGTCGGCGTGGCATGGTTGGCCGGCCGGTTGGCCCACTCCTTGGTCAGTTCGACCCCCACCACCGCCGCCACCGCGTGCTCGAACGCCGCCTTCACGGCTGCAGCATCCGGCACGCCCAGCAGCACGCGCGCGATTTTCCGCCCCTCGGCACTGGGTTTGGTGGTGGTGTACACGTAGCTGACATCCGCCGCGGCCAGCACCGCGGCGCGCACGGCAGCGCCCGATACCTCGGCTATGGCGCCAACAAAGCAAATGCTCACGCGCCGGACCGGCCCCGCCTTGATGGCACCCACAGCGGCCTGAACAGCCTGCCGAACTTGTCTGGCCGATCCGTCGCCCGTCCCCGCCAGAACCGCCCTCGGCGCCGCCATACCGGGGCAGCGATAGAGTTGCAGCAGCTTGCCGGGCTTGGTTTCGAAATCGCCGGCCTTGAGGGCTTCGCCCACCAGTTGGGTCAAGGCGTCCTTGCCGGGCTTGAATGTTTGCGTGACCAGCACGATCAAGGCATCACATTTATCCAGGGCTGCCGCTGTCAGATCGAGAGTTTTAAGTTCAAAGTTCATAATTGCGCTTTTCGTTCCAACCGATGTTATTCCATTCCTCGATCCGCAAAGAGCTGGCGCGCAGTTTTGGCGCGACGCTGGTGGTGCTGGCCACCGTGGTGGTCACCATGATGCTGATCCGCACGCTGGGCCAGGCCTCGCGCGGCAGCGTCAATCCCGCGGACGTTCTGATGGTCATGGGCTACACCGTGCTGGGGCATCTGACCACCATCCTGACGCTGAGCCTGTTCATCGCCATCGTGAGCACGCTGTCGCGCATGTACCGCGACAGCGAAATGGTGATCTGGTTCGCCAGCGGGCGCGGGCTGGCGTCGTTTTTGTCGCCCCTGCTTCGTTTTGCGTTGCCGATCTTGATTGTCATTGCGCTGCTTGCCGTGTTTGTCTGGCCCTGGGCCAACCAGCAAATCCAGGACATGCGCGACCGCTATGAAACGCGCGGTGACCTCGACCGCGTGGTGCCAGGGCAATTTCAGGAGTCTGCGGGCGGCCGGCGGGTGTTCTTCGTCGACAAGAACACGGGGAGCGGCAAGGCGGGCAGCAATATCTTCATATCCGACACCGAAAACAACAAGCAGATCGTGACATCGGCGCGCAGCGGGCGCATTGAGAACATAGGCAATGACCGTTTCCTGATCCTTGAACACGGCCAGCGCCTGGAGAGCGAGACCGCCAAGCCCGACATCACGCTGAGCGAGTTCGAGGAGTACGGCATTCGCATCGGCGAGAAAGTTTTGGGCGTACAGGAAGCAGCGCCGCCCAAGACCCTGTCCACCGCCACGCTCATGCGCAAACCCACTCCTGATTACCTGGGGGAGTTGTCCTTTCGTTTCGGGCTGGCTCTGGCCGCCGTCAATTTTGTGCTCATCGGGCTGGGCGTCTCCAGCGTGAATCCGCGCATGGGCCGCAATGGCAACCTGGCTTTCGCTTTTTTTGCCTTTGTCGCGTACTACAACCTGCTCAACCTGGGGCAAAGCTGGATTGGCGACGGCAAAACAAGCTTCAGCGGCATGATGCTGGCCGCGCATGGTGGCACCTTTGTGCTGGCCTGGCTGTGGCTGCTCAAGCGCCACAACAACTGGACCTTGCGCGCCGCATTGCGCCGGCGCGAGCGCCGAGGCGCGAAGCCGGCGGGGAGCATGACGTGAGAACGGTGCGGCGCATGATCCACGCCGACGTGCTGGCGTCGGTCGCGTTTGTCACGCTGGGGTTTTTGGCCCTGTTTTTCTTTTTTGACTTTGTCGACGAGTTGCGCTCGGTGAATCAGGGCGTGGCTGGCGGCTACCCCTTGAAATACGCACTGGTCGTGGTGCTGCTGGAGTCTCCCAGCCGTCTGTACGATCTGCTGCCGATCACCGTGCTCATCGGCACGATCTTCGTCATGGCCCGCATGGCCCAAAGCTCCGAGTTCACGATCCTGCGCACCAGCGGCCTGGGTCCGTGGCGCGCACTGCAAATCCTGGTGGGGCTCGGGCTGATGTTTGTGCTGTTCACGTTTGCCGTGGGCGACTATGTGGCACCGGCAGCCGACCGCGCGGGCCAGTTGCTGCGCTCGCGCTACCTTGGGCAAATCACGGTCGGGCAAACGGGTGCCTGGCTGAAAGAAAAGCAGGGCAACGACTCCTATTCGGTCAACGTGCGCTCGCTGCTGCCCGACGGCAGCATGCGCGGCGTGCGCGTCGTGGAATTCGACGCCCAGGGCCGTCTCCTGTCAGTCGTGCAGGCGGCGCAAGGCAGTTTTGCCAAAGATGGCACCTGGCTGCTGACGGATGTGTCCAGGACAGACTTCAATACCCAGCTGGACGCGGGAATGTCGGCAAAACCGGACAGCGTAACCCGCAGTGTTACACCCTCCCTGCGCTGGCCCAGCACCATCACGTCCGAGATGGTGTCGGTGGCGTTGCTGCAGCCCGAGCGCATGCGCACCGTGGACCTGTTCCAGTACATGCGCCACCTTGAGGCCAATGGGCAGTCGTCACAGCGCTACGAGATCGAGTTCTGGAAAAAGGTGTTCTACCCCCTGAGTTGCCTGGTCATGGTGGTGCTGGCGCTGCCCTTTGCCTACCTGCACTTTCGGGCCGGCGGCATCTCGACCTACGTTTTCATCGGCGTCATGACCGGCATCAGCTTTTTCCTGCTGAACAACCTGTTTGGCCACTTCGGCAACCTGCAGAACTGGCGGCCCTGGCTTGCCGCCGCGGCACCCGGACTGATCTACTCGGTGTTGTCGCTGGGGGCCTTCGGCTGGCTGGTGCTGCGAAGGTAGTCATGGTCACCGTCAGAGGCATCGTGCTGCTTGCGCATGGGTCGCGCGATCCGCTGTGGCGCCGGCCCATCGAGCGCGTGGCGGCGCACATGCGCGAGCACGATGCACAGGTGCTGGTGGCGTGCGCCTATCTGGAGCTGACCGAGCCCGACCTGGCCACCGCCACGGCGCAACTATTGGAGCGAGGTGCCGACTCGATCCGCGTGGTGCCGATGTTTCTGGGGATCGGCCAGCACGTGCGCGACGACCTGCCGCGCCTGGTCGCGGAACTCAAAGTCCGGTATCCGCAAATTCGACTGACGTTGCAGCCCGCCATCGGCGAGGACGCCCGGATGATTGAATTAATGGCCCAAATCGCACTTTCCTGATGATTTGATAGATCTTTGCGGCATAATAAATTTCATTGTTAGTTGAAATTCGTTATGAATCTACATCAATTCCGCTTCGTCCAGGAGGCCGCGCGCCGCAACCTGAACCTGACTGAAGCGGCCAAGGCCCTTCATACCTCGCAGCCCGGCGTATCCAAGGCCATCATCGAGTTGGAGGAAGAACTTGGCATTGAGATCTTTGCGCGCCATGGCAAGCGCCTGAAACGCATCACCGAGCCGGGCCAGCATGTGCTCAGGAGCATCGAGGTCATCATGCGTGAGGTGGGCAACCTCAAGCGCATCGGCGAGCAGTTCAGCGCCGAAGACAGCGGCACGCTCAGCATTGCCACCACCCACACGCAGGCCCGCTATGTGCTGCCGGTGCCGGTGGCCAAGCTGCGCGAGGTCTATCCCAAGGTCAACATCAGCCTGCACCAGGGCACACCCGCCGAGGTGGCCAGGATGCTGATCGATGAAGTGGCCGAGATCGGCGTCGCCACCGAGTCGCTGGCGGACTACCCCGACCTGATCACCCTGCCCTGCTACGAATGGCAGCACGTCGTGGTCCTGCCCGCCGGCCATGCGCTGGCCAAAAAGGAGCGCCTTACGCTCGAAGACATCGCGCAAGAACCGATCATCACTTACCACCCCTCCTTCACCGGACGCACCAAGATCGATCACGCCTTTGCCCAGCGTAAATTGCAGCCACGCATTGCGCTCGAGGCGATCGACTCCGACGTGATCAAGACCTATGTGCGGCTCGGTCTGGGCATCGGCATCGTGGCCGAAATGGCGGTGCGCGACGTCTCCAGCAGCGGCGCCGACGCCGATCTGGTCGTGCGCCCCGCCGGGCAGCTGTTTGGGCAGAATGTGGCGCGCGTCGCCTTCAAGCGCAGCGCCTATCTGCGCGATTTCGTTTTCAAGTTTGCCGAGCTGCTGAGCGACCGGCTCGATCGCAACCTTATTGTCAGGGCCATGACCGGCCATGTGAATGATTATGAGCTTTAACTCCCCCCCGAAGCGGCCTGCGGCCGCCTCCCCCTCAAGGGGGCGCTACCAGCAGCCCGGCAAAGCCGGTTCTGCGGTAGCCCTGTAAACAACCCCGCCCTCTTTCATTGCCTGCTGCATTTACCCATGAGCACGACCGTACGCACTCCGCTCGTTCAGACCAAATTGCCCACCGTTGGCACCACCATCTTCACCGTCATGTCGGGCCTGGCCGCGGCTAGAGGCGCGGTCAACCTCGGGCAGGGTTTTCCGGATTTCGATTGCGACCCCAGGCTGGTACAGGCCGTCACCGACGCCATGGCGCGCGGCCTGAACCAGTACCCGCCGATGCCGGGCGTGCCGCTGCTTCGCGAGGCGGTCGCCGCAAAAATCAGGGCCCTGCATGGCCCGCACAACGGCCGTGACTACGATGCGGCCAGCGAGATCACCGTCACGGCCGGCGCCACGCAGGCCATCATCACCGCCATCCTGGCCGTGGTGCACCCCGGCGATGAAGTCATCGTGCTGGAGCCCTGCTACGACAGCTACGTGCCCAACATCGAACTGGCCGGCGGCACCGTGGTGCGCGTGCCCCTGACGCCCGGCACCTTCCGCCCCGACTTCGACAGGATCGCCGCCGCCATCAACGCCAAAACCCGCGCCATCCTGATCAATTCGCCGCACAACCCGAGCGCGACCGTCTGGACACGGGACGACATGCTCAAGTTGCAGGAGATCCTGGCGCCAACCGACGTGCTCTTGATCAGCGACGAGGTGTACGAGCACATGGTCTACGCGCCAGCCGAGCACCAGAGCGTGGCGCGCTTTCCTGGCCTGGCGGCACGCGCCTTCATCATCTCCAGCTTCGGCAAAACCTACCATGTGACGGGCTGGAAGGTGGGCACCGTGGCCGCGCCCGCGCCGCTCACCGCAGAGTTCCGCAAGGTGCACCAGTTCACCGTGTTTACCGTCAACACGCCGATGCAATACGGGCTGGCGGCCTACATGGCCGACCCCAGGCCTTATCTGGAGCTACCCGCGTTCTATCAGCGCAAACGCGACCTGTTCCGCGAAGGCTTGGCGCGCACCAGGTTCAAGCTGCTGCCCAGCGAGGGCAGCTACTTCCAGTGCGTCGACATCTCGGCCGTGAGCGACCTGAACGAAGCCGAATTCTGCAAGTGGCTGACCACCGAGATTGGCGTGGCGGCCATTCCGCTGTCTGCCTTCTACGGCGACGGGTTCGACCAGGGCGTGGTGCGCTTTTGCTTTGCCAAGAAGGATGAGACGCTGAATCTGGCTCTGGAGCGTCTCGCGAAACTGTAGGCGCCGCCTGACGGCTGAACGCGCTCCCGTCCTGCTTGATTTCATTGCGCTGCGGGCAAGAATGAAAGCACATAACAAAGGGTGCTTTCATGTCTCTATCTCTCATCGTCCTGATTATTCTCGTTCTTATTCTGGTGGGCGCCCTGCCGACCTGGGGCCACAGCCGGAATTGGGGCTACGGCCCGAGCGGCGGTCTTGGCCTTGTTGTACTCGTGGTCGTGGTACTGCTGCTGATGGGACGCATCTAGTCAGCTGTTGAGCTGAATCCACAGCTTTTCCAGTCGCTTGATGCTCACCGGCTGCGGTGTGCGCAACTCCTGGGCAAAGAAGCTCACGCGCAGCTCTTCCAGCAGCCAGCGAAACTCCTGCATGCGCGCGTCCACCGCCCCCTTGCGCTCGGCCACCAGGCGCCAGTAGCGCTGTTCCTGCGGGCGCAATTCGGCTAAACGGGCTGCATCGCGGGCCGGGTCGGCGCGCCACTTCTCCAGCCGCAGGGTGATGGCCTTGAGGTAGCGTGCAAAGTGCTGCAGCTGCCCGTAGGGCGTGGCGGCCAGGAAGCGTTTGGGCATCAGTCGCTGCAACTGCTGCGCGGCGTCCAGCGCGGCCTCCGTCGCATTTTTCGTGTCCTTGATCTTGCGCTGCGCCACCGCGAACTCAGTCAGGATGCCGCCGGCCAGCCGCGCCACCTCATTGGCAATCAGCGTCAGGCGCCCGCGGCCGTCCTCCACCCGCTTGGTGAACTCGGCCTCGTGCGTCGGCAGCGGCTCCAGCAGGAAGGCGCGGTCCAGCGCCACCTCGATGATTTGCTGGCGCAGCTCTTCCAGCGTGCCGCCGCCCGAGTTGTCAGCGGCGCGGCCCACCAGCATGAACTGCGTCGCCATTTTTTGCAGGTCGGGCAGGTTCTTTTCAAGGTATTTGAGCGCGTCGCGGATCTGCAGCGAGAACAGCCGCCGCAAGCCGGCACGGTGTTTGGCGGCGGCCACATCGGGCTCGTCAAACACCTCGATCGTGACCGCATCGCCCAGGTCGATCAGCGCCGGAAAACCAATCAGCGTTTGCGATCCCTTGCGGATTTCCATCAGCTCGGGCAACTCGCCGAAGCTCCAACGGGTGTAACGTTCAACGGTCTTGGGCGCTATCTTTTCGGGAGCTGATTGTGCACGACCCGCCTGGGCTGGAGGCCTATTTGATGCTGAATCCGTGAGCGAGCCGGCGCTTTCCCCGGCGCCCGATGCAGCCGGCACAACCCGGCTTCTGAGGCCAGCCAGCGCCTGGAACGCGCCGCGCGCCTGCGACCCCAACTCGCCCTTGAGCGCGCCCAGGTTGCGGCCGGTGCCCAGCTGCCGGCCGTGCTCGTCCAGCACGCGAAAGTTCATGAACAAATGGGGCGGCAGCATGTCGAGCTTCATGTCGGCGCGCTTGATGTCCAGCGAGGTCGCATCGCGCACCAGCTTGAGCACCGCGTCCACCAGCGAGCCGCCGCCAAACACCTGCGGCTGGTTCAACGCCTCGGCCATGCGCGTCGCGGTCTCTGGCAGCGGCACCAGGCGCGAGCGCGCTCGCTGGTGCAGCGTCTTGATGAGCGCCTGCACCTTGTCCCGCAGCATGCCGGGCACCAGCCACTCGCAGCGCTCCTCGTTCACCTGGTTCAGCGCGAACAGCGGCACGTCCACGGTCACGCCGTCCCGGGCATCGCCGGGCTCGTGCAGGTAGGTCGCCATGCAGTCCACGCCGCCGAGGCGCAGGGTCTTGGGAAAGGCCTGTGTGGTGATGCCGGCGGCCTCGTGGCGCATCAGTTCCTCGCGGGTCAGCAGCAACAGTTGGGGCTGCCGCCTGACCTCGTCCTTGTACCAGCTCTCGCAGCCGGCGCCGCTGCAGATATCGGCCGGCAGCTGCTGGTCGTAAAAGGCGTAGATCAGTTCCTCGTCCACCAGCACGTCCTGGCGGCGCGCCTTGTGCTCGAGGTCCTGCACCTGGCTGATCAGCTTGAGGTTGGCCGCGAGAAACGGCAGCCTGGTGTCCCAGTTACCCGCCACCAGCGCTTCGCGAATGAAGATCTCGCGCGCAGCCACCGGGTCGATCCGGCCAAAGTTGACGCGCCGCCCGTTGTACACGGCCAGCCCATAGAGCGTGGCACGCTCCAGCGCCGTGACCTGCGCAGCCTTCTTTTCCCAGTGCGGGTCGAGCATCTGTTTTTTCAGCAGATGGCCGGCCACCTGCTCGATCCACGGTGGCTCGATGTTGGCGATGCCGCGGCCAAACAGACGCGTGGTTTCCACCAGTTCGGCGGCCACGATCCAGCGGCCCGGTTTCTTGCCCAGGTGCGCGCCGGGGTGGCGGTAGAACTTGATGCCGCGCGCACCCAGGTACACCTCTTCGTCTTCGAGCTTGCAGCCGACGTTGCCGAGCAGCCCGGCCAGCATCGACAAATGCAGTTGCTCGTAGCTGGCGGGCTGCGTGTTGAGTTGCCACTTGTGTTCAGCCACGACGGTGTGCAGCTGGCTGTAGATGTCGCGCCACTCGCGCACGCGGCGTATGTTGATGAAGTTTTGCCGCAACAGTTGTTCGTACTGGCGATTTGACAGGCGGTGCGCTGGTGCACTGTCATTACGGGGGCCGGCATTCCCTCGAACGCTGGCCTCCCCTCGAACGCCGGCATTCCCGCAGACCTTGTCATTCCCGCGCAGGCGGGAATCCACGGTTGCACGATCGCCTGCCGCTTGTCCACGCATAGCGGCTTGCGGGGATGGATCCCCGCCTGCGCGGGGATGACGAGGGGGAGGCAGCGCCGCGCTGGAATGCCGCACGGGCGGCGGACCGCCGCGGGCGCTTTCCAGCCATTTCCAGAGCTTGAGGTAGCCGCTGAACTCGCTCTTGTCATCATCGAACTTCGCGTGCGCCTGATCGGCCGCGGCCTGCGCCTCCATGGGCCGGTCGCGCACATCCTGCACCGACAGCGCCGAGGCAATCACCATCACCTCGTCGAGCGCCTGGCGCGAACGCGCCTCCAGGATCATGCGCCCCACGCGCGGGTCCAGCGGCAGCCGGGCCAGCTCCTGGCCAATGGCGGTGAGCTCATTGGCGTCGTCCACCGCGCCCAGCTCGGCCAGCAGCTGGTAGCCATCGGCAATGGCGCGGCCCTGCGGGCGTTCGATAAACGGGAAGTCCTCCACCACGCCCAGATGCAGCGACTTCATGCGCAGGATCACGCCGGCCAGCGAGCTGCGCAGAATCTCGGGGTCGGTGAACCGGGGGCGGCCGTCAAAGTCCTGCTGGTCGTACAGGCGGATGCAGATGCCGTTGGCCACGCGGCCGCAGCGCCCGGCGCGCTGGTTCGCGGCCGCCTGGCTGATCGGCTCGACCAGCAACTGTTCCACCTTGCTCCTGAAACTGTAGCGCTTCACGCGCGCCGTTCCAGCGTCTATGACGTAATTGATGCCGGGCACCGTGAGCGAGGTCTCGGCCACATTGGTCGCAAGCACGATGCGCCGGCCACTGTGGCGGTCAAAAATCCGGTCCTGCTCGGCCTGGGACAGGCGCGCAAACAGCGGCAGCACCTCGGCATCGCGAAACACGGGCTGATGGCTCAAGTGCTTGCGTAGATGGTCCGCGGCCTCGCGAATTTCGCGCTCGCCGGGCAGAAACACCAGGATGTCACCGGCGCCGCGACTTGGCCCCCACGCTTCGCGCTGCGCGTCGTCGCTGCCCCCAAGCGCAGCGGCGCCCTGCGCTTTGCTTGGGCCAGGGGCCGTGTCCGTCCTGGGGCGGCCCGGCGCCGGACGGCCGCTCCACAGTTCGTCCACGGCGTCGGCAATCGCCTCGTTCAAGCCGTAGTCGCGCGATTCCTCGAACGGCCGCCAGCGCTGCTCGACCGGGAACATGCGCCCCGACACCATGATGACCGGCGCCGGAATCAACTCCTGCCCCCACGCTCCGCGCTGCGCGTCGTCGCTGCCCCCCGAGGGGGCCACGCCCGGCTTGGGACGGCCCGGCGCCGGGCGGCTCGAAGCAAAGTGATCCGCAAAGCGCTGGGCGTCGATCGTGGCCGACGTCACCACCACCTTCAGATCGGGCCGGCGCGGCAGGATTTCGCGCAGGTAACCGAGCAGAAAGTCGATGTTCAGGCTGCGCTCGTGCGCCTCGTCGATGATCAGGGTGTCGTAGGCCTTGAGCAGCGGATCGGTCTGCGTTTCGGCCAGCAAAATGCCGTCGGTCATCAGCTTGACCGAGGCATCGCGGCCTACGCGGTCCTGGAACCGCACCTTGAAGCCCACCACCTCGCCCAGCGGCGTTTTGAGTTCCTCGGCAATGCGCTTGGCAACGCTGCTGGCGGCGATACGGCGCGGCTGGGTGTGGCCGATCAGTTTGCCGCGCTGTGGATCATTCAGCTTGCCGCGCCCCATCGCCAGCGCGATCTTGGGCAGCTGGGTGGTTTTGCCGGAGCCGGTTTCGCCGCAGACGATGATGACCTGGTGCGCGGCCATGGCGGCCATGATGTCCTCGCGTTTGGCGGACACCGGCAGCGCTTCGGGGAACTCGATTTTGAGCAAAGATGGGGAGGACTGGACTGGCAAGGCGGCAACTTCGTAGAGAATCATGGATTATCCCCGCCCGACCTGCCTGCCGCCGCCCCTGCCCCGCCCTTTCCTGATTGCCTGCCGCGAATGTCTACCGTCTTCAACTTCACCTTCGTTCCCTGGTTCCGCTCGGTGGCGCCTTACATCCACATGCACCGGGGCAAGACCTTTGTCGTGGGCATCTGCGGCGAAGCCATTGCGGCGGGCAAGCTGCAAAACCTGGCGCAGGATCTGGCGCTGATTCGCAGCCTGGGCGTCAAGCTGGTGCTGGTACATGGCTTTCGCCCGCAGGTCACCGAGCAGCTCAAGGCCAAGGGACACGCTGCAAGGTATTCGCACGGCATCCGCATCACCGACGAGGTCGCGCTCGACTGCGCCCAGGAAGCCGCCGGCCAGTTGCGCTACGAAATCGAGGCCGCCTTCAGCCAGGGCCTGCCCAACACGCCGATGGCGGGCTCCACCGTGCGCATGATTTCGGGCAACTTCATCACGGCGCGTCCCGTGGGCATCGTGGACGGCGTGGACTTCCAGCATTCAGGCGTGGTGCGCAAGGTGGACGTGGCGGGCATCACGCGCACGCTCGATTTCGGTGCCATGGTGCTGATCTCGCCATTCGGTTTTTCGCCCACGGGCGAGGCCTTCAACCTGACCATGGAAGAAGTTACCACCTCGGTGGCGATCGCGCTGCAGGCCGACAAGCTGATCTTCGTGACCGAAGTCCCCGGCATTCGCGTCAAGCCGGGCGAGCCCGAGAGCGAAGACAATCCCATCGACACCGAACTGCCGCTGGCCGCCGCCGAGCAGTTGCTGGCCCAGTCGCCTCCCGGCCAGCATCCGACCGACACCGCGTTCTACCTGCAGCACTGCGTGAAAGCCTGCAAGGGTGGCGTGGAGCGCAGCCATATCCTGCCGTTTGCGGTGGACGGCTCGCTGCTGCTGGAAGTCTATGTGCACGACGGCATTGGCACCATGGTGATCGACGAGAAGCTGGAGAGCCTGCGCGAGGCCAGCGCCGACGACGTGGGCGGCATCGCGCAGCTGATCGAGCCGTTCGAGAACGATGGCACCCTGGTCAAGCGCAGCCGCACCGAAATCGAGCGCGATGCCAGCCTCTACACCGTGCTGGAGCACGACGGCGTGATCTTCGCCTGCGCCGCGCTTTATCCCTATCCCGAGGCCAGGACGGGGGAGATGGCGGCTCTCACCGTGTCGCCGCAAAGCCAGGGCCAGGGCGATGGCGAAAAAGTCTTGAAGCGCATCGAGCAACGCGCGCGCGCCGCCGGCCTGCAAAGCATTTTTGTGCTGACCACCCGCACCATGCACTGGTTTCTCAAGCGCGGTTTTGAGGTGGTCGATCCCGACTGGCTGCCCGAGGCGCGCAAGCGCAAATACAACTGGGACCGCAAGAGCCAGGTGCTGGTGAAGAAGCTCGGCTGAGGAACGCATCCGGCAGTTGATCCAGATCAAGCGCCCTACTCGTTCCCAAGCGGCGCTTACTACTTCTTTCATAGCAACATGTTGCGGCCCCATGCGGGCTGCAGCCAGATCTTTCGTCAAGAATCGGCCTCATGGCCATGTTGGACTTTTTGCGCAAAACGGGAAATGATCTGCCATGGTCCGCATTGCGCGGTACCTGATTTTCGAGGCAGGGCCCCGCCGGCCCTGAGAAGACGATGGACAACACGACATCCGCGATTTCGAGCCGTGAGGTGCGAATTCCCTCGGGCAGGGTGTGGCTGCAGGGCGACCTGGCCCAGCCGCCGGCATTCGACGGACTGGTGCTGTTCGCCCATGGCAGCGGCAGCGGTCGGCACAGCGCCCGCAACCGCTATGTCGCCCGGCAACTGCAGCTGCGCGGCATCGCCACCTTGCTGTTCGACCTGCTCACGGCGCAGGAAGAGCAGGTGGACATCCACACACGCGAGCACCGCTTCGACATTCCGCTGCTGACACAGCGGATGCAGGATGCCACGGCCTGGGTGCTCACGCAGCCGGGCCTGCGGTACGCGGGCATCGGCTACTTTGGCGCCAGCACCGGCAGCGCCGCCGCCTTGATTGCCGCCGCACGGCTGGGCGCAGGGGTCCAGGCGGTGGTGTCGCGCGGCGGGCGTCCGGATCTGGCCGGCCCGGCGGCGCTCGCCGCCGTCACCGCGCCCACCCTGCTGATTGTCGGTGGCGCCGACCATGGCGTCATCGAACTCAACGAGCAGGCCCACGCGCTGCTGCGCTGCGAGAAACAGCTGGCCATCGTGCCCGGCGCCAGCCACCTGTTCGAGGAGCCCGGCACGCTGGAGCAGGCCGCGGCGCTGGCCGCCGCGTGGTTCGCGGCGCACCTCACCGTGACGGCGCACGCATCATGACAGCCGACCACCTGCCCTATCACGACCGCCAACAGGCCGGCCGCGTGCTGGCCGAGAAGCTGGAGCACTATCGGGGCCGGCCGGGCCTGCTGGTGCTGGCCCTGCCGCGCGGCGGAGTGGCCGTGGGGTTTGAAGTGGCGCGCGCATTGAAGGCGCCGCTGGACGTCTTCGTGGTGCGCAAGCTCGGCTATCCCGGGCATGAGGAATACGCCATGGGCGCCATCGCCAGCGGCGGCGTGCGCGTCATGAACCCGCTGCCGGGCGGCAATGTCTCGCCGCAGGCGCTGGCGGCGGTGATCGAGCGCGAACAGGCCGAACTGGTGCGCAGGGAACAGCTCTACCGCAGCCAGCGGCCCGGCGTGCCGCTGCGCGGGCGCACGGTCATCGTGGTCGACGACGGCCTGGCCACCGGCTCCACCATGCGGGCGGCCCTGCTGGCCATCCGCCAGCAGCATCCGGCCCACGTGGCGGTGGCGGTGCCGGTCGGCGCGCGGGATACCTGCGGGGCCCTGCAGGACCAGGCCGATGAGATCGTGTGCGCCGCCATGCCCGAGCCATTTCGCGCCGTGGGCCTGTGGTACGAAGACTTCCCGCAGGCAAGCGACGACGAGGTGCGCACGCTGCTTGAGCAAGCGCGGCGCGAGCATGCGCAGGATGCGCGGTAAGACGACACAGGAGTCGCGGCCATGGCAACAACACATCACCCCCCCGCGCATGCGCAGCACACCGACCCGCTCCTGGCGGGCCTGCTCCCCCACCTCGGTCTGCTGGACGGCAGCGACGGCGAATACGACGGCTTGCTGGAACTGATCGGCGCGAGCCGCTTCGCCCTGCTCGGTGAGGCCTCGCACGGCACGCAGGAGTTCTATGCCGATCGCGCCGCCATCACCCGGCGCCTGATCGTCGAAAAGGGCTTTACCGCAGTGGCCGTCGAGGCGGACTGGCCCGACGCCTGGCGCGTCAACCGCTACGTGCGCGGATTGGGCGAAGACGTGGATGCGGATGCCGCGCTGTCCGGCTTCAGGCGTTTTCCCACCTGGATGTGGCGCAACACCGTGGTGCGTGACTTCGTGGAATGGCTGCGCGAGCACAACCGCGGCCTGCCCTCTTCCCGCCGGGTCGGCTTTTACGGCATCGACCTGTACAGCCTTTTTACCTCGATACAGGCAGTGCTGGCTTACCTGGACCGGGTCGACCCGCAAGCTGCGGCCCGGGCCCGTGCGCGCTATGCGTGCTTCGACCATGCACACGAAGACAGCCAGGCTTATGGCTACGCCGCCAGCTTCGGCCTGCAGCCGATCTGCGAGGACGAGGTCGTGCAGCAGCTGCGCGACATGAACCAGCGCGCGGCCAAGTTCCCGGCGACGCCGGGCCTGGAGCGTGACGAGGCCTTCTTCGCCCAGCAGAATGCGCGCCTGGTGCGCAATGCCGAGGAGTACTACCGCTCCATGTTCCACGGCCGCATCTCGTCATGGAACCTGCGTGACAGCCACATGGTGGAGACGCTGCAGGCGCTGGACCGCCATCTCACTGTGCGCGGCGCTGCGCCGCCGCGCCTGGCCGTCTGGGCCCACAACTCGCACCTGGGCGATGCCGGCGCCACCGAGATGGGCGAGAGGGGCGAATGGAATGTGGGCCAGCTGGTGCGCGACCGCTATGGCGACGAGGCCACGCTGGTCGGCTTCAGCACCCACCACGGCAGCGTGACGGCGGCTTCCGAATGGGACGCGCCGCCGCACAGGAAACGGGTGCGTCACGGCTTGCCGGGCAGCTTCGAGGCGTTGTTCCACCAGTGCGGGCAGACGCGCTTCTGGCTCCCGCTGCGCGGCAACCCGCCGCTGCGCCAGTTGCTGGCCGCGCCCCGGCTGCAGCGGGCCATCGGGGTGATCTACCACCCGCAGACCGAACGCCAGAGCCACTACTTCCACACGCGGCTGCCAGCCCAGTTCGACGCCATCATCCATCTGGACGAAACGCACGCGCTCGAGCCGCTGGAGATGAACGTGGAATGGGATCGGGGCGAGGCGCCGGAAACCTATCCTTCAGGCTTGTAGTCAGGCCGCCGCGCCGTCCGCGCAATCAGCAGCAGGCTGACCAGGACCACGGCGCAAAAACACAGGAACGACCAGTTGGCGATCGAGCCGCCCAGGAAGGTCCAGTCCACCTTGGTGCAGTCGCCGCCGCCCTTGAAAATCATGGGCAGGGCGCGCTTGAGCGGGAAGGTTTCGATCATGCCGTAGAAGTCGCGCCCGCAGGAGACGACTTCGGGCGGATACCACTGCAGCCAGCTCTGGCGCGCTGCCACGAAGGCGCCAAAGCCGGCGCTCAAGAGGAGCAGCACGGCACCCGAGATTTGCAAGCCTTTTCGGCCTGAAGCCGAGGTCACACCTGCGATGATCGCTATCAAAACAAGAGCATAGCGCTGCACGATGCACATCGGGCACGGGTCCAGCCCGACCACATGCTGCAGGTACAGGCCAAAAGCCAGCAGCGCGACCGAAATCAGGCAGACCGCTGCCAATACGCGGCGCGGTGCCGCATCAAACCAGTTCAACAACATCGATATCCTTCTTTATGCATTACGCCGCTCGGGCTTCGCTGTGCACGAACACGCGGGCATGGCGCGGTGTCAAGACCAGCGTTTCGCCTTCACGAAAGCCCAGTTCCCTGAATTGTTGCGCAGAAATCTGCGCCTCAATGACTTCATTGTCCATGTCTTGATGTGTGTCGGCCCGATTTAGTTCCAGCCGCGCCATGGGTCCGATCACGATGGCGCGGGTCAGCGTGGCGACGATGCCGGTGGCGCCGGGCGCGTAGCGCTGCACCTCCAGGTCATGCGGGCGCACGTAGGCCAGTGCCTGGGCATCCTGCGCGTCGGGGTGTTGCGGCGCGTGCAGCCGCAGGCCGCCCTGCGCTGCGCCAATCTGCATTTCGCCCTGGTGCGCACGGCCATGAAACAGGTTCACGCTGCCCAGAAAACCGTAGACGAACGGGCTGGCCGGGTGGTCCCAGACCTGCTGCGGCGAGCCAATCTGCTCGATGCGGCCCGCGTTCATCAGCACCACCCGGTCCGCTACCTCCAGCGCCTCTTCCTGGTCATGCGTGACGAAGATGCTGGTCACGTGCAGGTCGTCGTGCAGGCGGCGCAGCCAGCGGCGCAGTTCCTTGCGCACCTTGGCGTCGAGCGCGCCAAACGGCTCATCGAGCAGCAGCACGCGGGGCTCCACCGCCAGCGCGCGTGCCAGCGCAATGCGCTGGCGCTGGCCACCCGAGAGCTGCGCCGGGTAGCGAGCGGCCAGCCAGTCGAGCTGCACCAGGTCCAGCAGCTCGTGCACCTTCTGTTTGATGTGCGCCTCGGATGGGCGCAGGCCGCGCGGTTTGACGCGCAGGCCAAAGGCCACGTTCTCGAACACCGTCATGTGGCGAAACAGCGCGTAGTGCTGGAACACAAAGCCGACCTGGCGCTCGCGCACATGCACGTCAGTGGTGTCTTCGCCGCTGAACAGGACGCTGCCGGCATCGGGCGTCTCCAGCCCGGCGATGATGCGCAGCAGCGTGGTCTTGCCGCAGCCAGAGGGGCCCAGCAGCGCGACCAGTTCACCCGAATCGATGTCGAGGCTGACGTCGCTCAGCGCCTGGAAGCGGCCGAACTGCTTGCTGACGTGGCGGATTTCAATGCTCATGGTGCTAATCTTTCTTCCTCGGCCGTAGCCCTGCGTTCGCGCGCCTGGCGCCACTCGACCACCGACTTGATGGCCAGCGTCAGCAGTGCCAGCAGGGCCAGCAGCGAGGCCACAGCGAACGCGGCCACCGACTGGTACTCGTTGTAGAGAATCTCCACGTGCAGCGGCAAGGTGTCGGTTTGCCCCCGGATATGGCCCGACACCACCGACACCGCTCCGAACTCGCCCATGGCCCGCGCGTTGCACAGGATCACGCCATACAGCAGGCCCCACTTGATGTTGGGCAGCGTCACATGCCGGAAGGTCTGCCAGCCGGTGGCGCCAAGCACGATGGCGGCCAGTTCCTCGTCATTACCCTGGGCCTGCATCAGCGGGATCAGTTCGCGCGCAATGAAGGGAAAGGTCACGAACACCGTGGCCAGCACGATGCCCGGCACCGCGAAGATGATCCGGATGCCGTGCGCCGCGAGCCACGGCCCGAACCAGCCCTGCGCGCCGAACAGCAGCACGTAGATCAGCCCCGCCACCACGGGCGAGACCGAGAACGGCAGATCCACCAGCGTGGTCAGGAACGCCTTGCCGCGAAACTCGTACTTGGCAATGGCCCAGGCGGCCGCCACGCCGAACACCAGATTCAAAGGCACCGCGATCGCCGCGGTAAGAAGCGTCAGCCGGATAGCCGACCCCGCATCGGGCTCGCGCAGCGCGGCCAGGTAGGCGCCCAGGCCCTTGCGCAGCGCCTCGGTGAACACCGCCGCCAGCGGCAGCGCGAGAAACAGCCCGATGAAGGCCAGCGCCAGGCCGAGCAGCGCGCGGCGCACCCACGCAGGCTCGGTGGTGACGACTTGGGCCTGCGCACGCGCAGTGCTCATGACGCGGCCTGCCGGCGCCGCTGCCAACCCTGCAAGCCATTGATGACCAGCAGCAGCACGAACGAGATCCCCAGCATCACCACCGCGACGGCCGTCGCGCCGGCATAGTCGTACTGCTCCAGCTTGCCGACGATGATGAGCGGGGTGATCTCGGACACCATGGGCATGTTGCCCGCGATGAAGATCACCGAGCCGTATTCACCGATGGCGCGCGCAAACGCCATGGCAAAGCCGGTCAGCAGCGCCGGCGCGACGGACGGGAAGATCACTCGGGTAAAGGTCTGCCAGCGCGTGGCGCCCAGGCAGGCGGCCGCTTCTTCCAGCTCCTGCTCGGCGTCTTCCAGCACCGGCTGCACCGTGCGCACCACGAATGGCAGGCCGATGAAGATCAGCGCGATCACCACGCCCGCGGGCGTGAACGCGACTTTGATGCCCAGCGGATCCAGGTAGCGGCCGATCCAGCCATTGCCGGCCAGCAGCGCCGTGAGCGAAATGCCCGCCACGGCGGTGGGCAGCGCAAAGGGCAGATCCACCAGCGCGTCCACCACCTTCTTGCCTGCAAAGGGGTAGCGCACCAGCACCCAGGCCAGCAAAAAACCAAATACCGCGTTGACGCCGGCCGCCAGGAAAGAGGCGCCAAACGTCAGCCGGTACGAGGCCAGCACGCGCGGGGACGTTACTGCGCTCCAGAACGAAGCCCAGCTCAGCGTGAAGGTCTTGAACACGAGCGCCGACAGGGGAATCAGCACGATCAGGGCCAGGTACAGCACGGTGTAGCCCAGCGTGAGCCGAAAACCCGGCAGCGCGCGCCGCGCCGAACGTCGCCGCACGGGCTGGCCGACCGCGGGCAGCGGCCTGGACAGGGTCACTGCCGTCATGCAGTTTCCAGCGACATCAGAACAGACCGGGAAGAAGCCGGGACCGCCAAGGCGGACTCGTCCGCCAGCGAGTGCAGCAGCGCCAGCCCCAGCGGCCATTCGCCATGCCCGGACTCGACATTGATGTGCCCGGCTGCCGGCAGCCGCACGAAATCGCTGCCCCAGGCGCGCGCATAGGCGCCGGCCAGGCGGATCGGACAATAGGGGTCGTTGCCGCTGGCCACCAGGACGCTGCGATAAGGCAGCAGGCGATACGGCACGGGCGCAAAGTCCGCCAGCACGGCGCGCCGCTCGGGGTCGGCGGGTGCCACCAGCAGTGCGCCCTGAATGCGCGCGGCGGCCTCGGGCGGCAAATGCGTGGTGGCGATGCAGCCCAGGCTGTGCGCGGCGATCAGCACCGGGCCGGGCTGTGCCAGGATGGTGTTGGCAATCGACGCCACCCAGGCGCTACGCGCCGGCGTGATCCAGTCGTCCTGGCGCACGCGCTCGGCGCCCGGCAGCCGGTTGGCCCACAGGCTTTGCCAGTGGCTCGGCCCCGAGTCGCGCCAGCCCGGAACGATGATGATGCGCATGCTGCTTGCCATGGGTTGCTCTTTAAAGTGCACAGGTGAATTGCATTGTGCGAAGTCGATCAAAAATCTCAAAATAATATATTGTTGTTAATTTATATTAGATAAAGTTATTAACATCTCATTGGGCGGGAAATGATGGCTCTACGGGGCGCCTGGCTGCGCAAGCTCCAGCGCCGGGTTCTTGTCACGCCGGCTATTTGGGGCTGTAGATCTGGTCAAAGCTGGCGCCATCGGCAAAATGCGCCTGGTCGGCACGGCCCCAGCCACCAAACGCCTGGTCAACGGTGACCAATGCCAGCTTCGGAAACTGGCTGGCGTATTTGGCGCGCGCCTTGTCGCTGGTGGGCCGGTAATAGTTGCGCCCGGCAATGTCCTGGCCTTCGTCCGAGTACAGGTACTCCAGATAAGCCGTTGCCACCGCACGCGTGCCCTTTTTATCGACGTTCTTGTCCACCAGTGCCACGGTCGGCTCGGCCAGCACGCTGATGCTGGGCACGACGATCTGGAATTTGTCGGCCCCGAACTCCTTCAGCGCCAGGAAGGCTTCGTTCTCCCAGGCCAGCAGCACGTCGCCCACATTGCGCTGCACGAAGGTGATGGTCGAGCCGCGCGCGCCCGTATCGAGCACGGGCACGTTCTTGTACAGCCGGCCGACAAATTCCTTGGCCTTGGCGTCACCGCCGAATTTGCGCCGCGCAAACTCCCACGCGGCCAGGTAGTTCCAGCGCGCGCCGCCCGAGGTCTTGGGATTGGGCGTGATCACGGCCACGCCGGGTTTGATGAGATCGTCCCAGTCCTTGATGCCCTTGGGATTGCCCTTGCGCACCAGGAACACGATGGTCGAGGTGTAGGGCGCCGAGTTGTGCGGCAGGCGCTTTTGCCAGTCCTTGGGAAGCAGCCCGCCGTGGCTGGCCAGCGCGTCCACATCGCCGGCCAGCGCCAGCGTCACCACATCGGCGTCGAGACCGTCGATCACCGAGCGGGCCTGCTTGCCCGAGCCGCCGTGCGACTGCCTGATCGTCACATCCTGCCCAGTTTTGGCTTTCCAGTATTTGGCAAAGGCCGCGTTGTAATCCACATAGAGCTCGCGCGTCGGGTCGTACGACACGTTGAGTAAAGTCACAAGCTGCTGGGCGCGCGCGATGGAGGTCAGCGCGCCTGATACGGCAAAGGCGAGTGGCAGAGAAATGAAGTGGCGGCGTTGCGTCATGTGCTTCCTGTTCCAGACATTGCGAAAATTGCAATGAAGGAATTCTGGAAGCGGTTTGCGAAAAACGGAACGAACAAGATTTCAGTTACTCATGCCGAAATCATCTCAAGACAGAACCACCTATTTTCAAGCGATTCAGGGGCACAGCCCGCGCCTGTCGTGCGCAGTCAGCTATTGAAATTGGAGCGAGCGGGCAGCGAGTCGCCGCCGGGAGCGGATGACAAAGCGGAACAGGAAGAGCGCCCGCGCTGCACGGCGGGCGCCTGAAGTGCTTACTTGTTGGGCTGCGGCGTCATGCGCAGATACGGCTTGACCGCCTTGAATCCCTTGGGAAAGCGCTGGGCCAGCTCGGCCGGATCCTGGATGCTGGGCACGATCACCACATCATCGCCATCCTTCCAGTTGACCGGCGTCGCCACCTTGTAGTTGTCAGTGAGCTGCAGCGAGTCGATCACGCGCAGGATCTCGTCAAAGTTGCGCCCGGTGCTGGCCGGGTAGGTGATGGTGGCGCGGATGACCTTCTTCGGGTCGATGATGAACACGCTGCGTACTGTGGCATTGGCCAGCGAGTTCGGGTGGATCATGTCATACAGCGTCGCAACTTTCTTGTCGGCATCGGCCAGGATGGGAAAGTTGACCGTGGTGTTCTGGGTTTCGTTGATGTCGCTGATCCACTTTTCGTGCGAATCCAGCGGGTCGACGCTCACGGCAATGGCCTTGGCACCGCGCTTGGCGAAGTCACCCGACAGCGCGGCCGTCTTGCCCAGTTCGGTGGTGCACACCGGCGTGAAGTCGGCCGGATGCGAGAACAGCACCACCCACGAATCGCCAGCCCATTTGTGAAACGAGATGGGACCCGCGGTGGAATCCTGGGTGAAATCAGGGGCCGTGTCGCCGAGTCTGAGAGTCGTCATGGTTTACTCCTTTTGGTTGGTTGATGACTTAACCATCTATTGTGGTGAGTGCCCCGCGAAATTCAAACAACACTATTTTTATATAACGAATTTTGAGTTCACCGTCCTCCGTAATAACCCCGCCCATAGTAGCCATGACCATGGTAACCGGGGCTCACAACCACGGCAGGGCCATAGGCACCGTAGGGGCCGTAAGGGACGATCGCACAACCGGTGAGGGAGGCGGCAAGCGCGATAACCAGGATTGCAATTTTCATGAAGAGACTCCAATTGGTGATGTCCAATTAACGCCCGAGCCGACACCCGCGCGTACGACCGGCCCTGTGAAGTCCTGTAAAGCTCCATGAAGAGTGTTGCGGGCAGCTACCTCACCCACAATGCCTGTCACCGGCCTGGCAGGTTGTCGCCGAGAAAATCCAGAAAGGTCCGCACCGCGGGCAGCAGGCCGCGCCGCGACGGGAACACCGCATGCACCACGGCGGGCGGCGGCTCCCAGCCGGGCAGCACGGAGATCAGCCGCCCGTCCTGCAATTCGTCGCGGCACATGTAGTCGGGCAGTATGCAAAAGCCGACTGCGGCCAGCACGGCGAACTTGAGTGTGAGCAAATCGTCCGCCACAAAGCGCGGCTGGTGCTGGAAAAGATGCTCGGCGCCGCCGGGACCCAGCAGCTTCCAGCTCATGCGGCCGTCGCTGGCGGACATGGCCACCGTGTCGAGCCGCGCCAGATCGTCGGGCACCGCGGGCCGCTGCTGGCGCTCCAATAGCGCCGGGCTGGCCACCAGCAGGCTTTGGGTGGTGCCAAGATGCTTGACGACCAGGCTGCCGCTGTCGGCCGTGGACGGGCGCACGCGCAGGGCCACGTCCACCCCGTCTTGCACCAGATCCACCACCCGGTTGCTGACCTCCATGTCCAGCCTGACCTGCGGATGCCGCGCCAGGAATTGCGGCAGGATCGGCCCGAGCACGGTCTGCGCCAGCGTCACCGGGCAGGTCACATGGATGGTGCCGCGCGGCTCGCTCTGCGCCTGCGCCACGGCGTCGTCGGCCGCCCGGGCTTCGTCACACATGGCAACACAGTGGCGGTAATAAACCTCGCCTACGGCGGTCAGCGAGAGCTTGCGCGTGGTGCGCTGCAGCAAGCGCACGCCGAGCCGGCTCTCCAGGTCGGCGACACGTCGCGACAGCCGTGATTTGGGCAAACCCAGCGTGCGCCCCGCCGCCGCAAAGCCACCGGAGGCCACCACCTCGGTGAAGTACAGCATGTCATTCAAGTCTTGCATGGAAAAGCCCTTATTGTTCTACTGGTAGAACAATCTATCGCAATTCCATCGACTTATCAACAAATAAGTTCACCTGCACAATCTATGCATGGCGTTTGACGTGATCTGCGGAACAGTCCGCAGTCGCACCGCCACTCGTTCTATCCAACTTCAATTCAAGGAACACGCATCATGAAACTGCTACACATTGACTCCAGCGTTTTGGGCGGCAACTCGGTTTCCCGCCAACTGACCGCCGAAATCGTGGCCGACTGGCGCAAGGCTCATCCCCACACGACCGTCGAGTACCTCGACCTCGCGGTGGACACCCCCAACCATTTCAGCGCCGACGCGCTCGGCATCAAGGTCGGCGTCCAGGCCCAGCCGACCGAAGCCCAGCGCCGTGAAAACGAAGTGTCCGAGCGGTTGGTGACCCAGTTCCTCGCCGCCGATGTGATCGTGGTGGGTGCTCCCCTGTACAACTTCTCGGTGCCGAGTCAGCTCAAGGCCTGGATCGACCGTATTGCGCAGGCCGGCCGCACGTTTACCTACACCGAAAAAGGCCCGGTCGGTCTGGCCACAGGCAAGACCGTGATCGTGGCCTCCAGCCGCGGTGGCGTGTATTCCACCAGCGAGGGTGGCCGCGCCATGGAACACCAGGAAAGCTACCTGCAGACGGTGTTCGGCTTCTTCGGCATCACCGACGTGCGCTTCGTGCGCGCCGAGGGCGTCGCCATGGGCGAAGCCCAGAAGTCCGCGGCACTGGCCGCCGCCGGCCTGGACATCAAGGCCCTGATCGCCGATGCGGCGAATCAGCCGCAGGCCGCCATCGCAGCCTGACGCCTGCCTGGTGCGCACAAAAAAAGCCCGCATAGCGGGCTTTTTTCGTAGGGAGCGGCACGTGGCCGCCGCCAATCAGGCGTTGTGAATTTTCACCCAGGCCACAAACTGGTCCACCCAGCCTTGCAGGAATTTTTTCGTGTCCTCAATGCCAATGTTGCCGGCGGCATCGAACAGGCCTTGCTTGGCCTGCACGAAGGCTTCGGGCTGACCCAGCGTGGGCACGTTCAGGTAGGCCAGCACATTGCGCAGGTGCTGCTGCGCCAGGGCCGTGCCGATCGCGCCGACCGAAATGCCGATCACGCCAGCCGGCTTGCCGGCCCATGCGCTTTGCCCGTAGGGACGTGAGGCATGGTCGATCGCGTTCTTGAGCACGCCCGGCATCGAGCGGTTGTATTCCGGCGTAACAAACAACACGCCCTGGGCGGCCTGGATTTCCGACTTCAGGCGCTTCACGCTGGCCGCCTGGTTCGCGTCATCATCCTGGTTGTACAGGGGCAAATCGTCGATCCGCACCTGCGTGAAGGTGAAATCCTTGGGCGCCATGCCAGTCAGCGCATGCGCCAGTTTCTTGTTGAACGAGTCCTTGCGCAGGCTGCCAACGATCAGGGCAATGTTGTATTGGCTCATGAGGCCTCCAGTTAAAAATTGAACGGTGGGAAAACCGAAGGGCCATTATGCGGCGGCGGCCACCCACCTGCACCGGCAGGCCGGCCCGGGCCGTCACCCCGATGGGCCCGGCGCCTCGATCTCGGCGCCGTGCGACACCACCGCCTCCTCGCCAATCAGCCCGCGCGGGCGAAACACCAGCATCAGCATCAGCAGCAGCCCGATCAGCATGATTTGCGCGGCACCACCCTTGACCTGCAGCGTGGCGGGCAACAGTACCTGGGCAGCACTGCCGCTCAGCGTCCACACGGCCCACATCAGTACGGCGCCCAGCACCGCGCCCTTGTTGTTGCCACTGCCGCCGACGATCAGCATGCTCCAGATCTGGAAGGTCAGAATGGGCAAAAAATCCTCCGGGCTGATGAAGCCGATGAAACTGGCGTAGAGTGCGCCGCCCAGTCCCATGATGGCCGAGCCGATGACAAAGGACTGCAGGCGGAAGCCGAAGGCATTCTTGCCGAGCGAGGCGGCGGCCTGCTCGTCCTCGCGGATCGCCTTGAGCACCCGGCCCCAGGGCGAGCGCACCATGGCTTCCAGCGCGCCAAAAAGAACCAGCACGACGACAATCATCAACGCGAGCATCAGCAGGTTGCGGCTGAACACGCCATCCATCAGGCCGGGAAGCGGCCGCGGAATGCTGGTGACGCCCTGGCTACCACCGGTGAGAAGGTGTGCGTTGAGTGCGATCAACTGCAGGATGCTGCCGATGCCGATGGTGACGATCGCGAGGTAGTCCTCGCGCAGGCGCAGCGTCGGAATGCCGACGATGAAGGCCACCAGTCCCGAAGCCACGACGCTGCCGGCCAGCCCCACCACGAACGGCAGGCCATAACCGCCCAGATGGCTCGCATAGGGTGGCCCGCACAGGATCGCAAAGGCGTAAGCGCCCACGAGAAAGAAGCCCGACACGCCGATGTTGAACAGGCCCGTGTAACCCCATTGCAGGTTCAGCCCCAGGCAGACAACGATGAAGACCAGCGCCTGGATCAGGAAAAACACGAGGTAGGACGTGACGCCGGTCATGATTTCTCTCCCAGGATGCCCTTCGGATAGACCAGCAGAATCAGGAACATCAGCCCAAAGGCCACCGCAGGCTTGTATTCGGCGCCAATCAGCGGCACCGACAGCGACTGCGCCAGACCGATGATCAGACCGCCGAGCACCGCGCCGTAGACGCTGCCGATGCCGCCCAGGATGGCGGCGGCAAACATCGGCAGGATCAGGTTGAACCCCATCTCGGGCGAGATTTGCACCGTCAGGCCGAACATCACGCCGGCCACGGCTGCCAGCCCGCCGCCAATGATCCAGGTCCAGCGCACGACGCGGCGCACGTCGATGCCGGTGACCTGCGCCAGCGCCGGGTTGTCCGACACGGCGCGCATCTGCTTGCCAAGCAGGGTGCGGCTCAGAAACAGGTGCAGTGCCAGCATGAGCAACGCGGTCAGCAGCACGACGAAAATTTCGTTAGCACTCAGGCGTACGCCCGGCATGATTTCGCGCGCAATCGCGATGCCGCGTGTGTAGTATTCGGGCTGCGATCCCCAGACAAACACCACGAGGTTACGCAGCATCAGGGACGCGCCGAACGAGGCAATCACCAGCGCCACCGCGACGTCGCTCTTGCGCAGCGGCCGGTACAGCAGCCAGTCCAGGATCAGCGCGAGCAGCGCCGTCAGCAGCACCGCGCAGGCAATCGCCGCCAGGAAGCTCCAGCCAAAGGTCAGCGGCCCCAGCGTCTGGCCGCCGGCCAGGAAGGACACGAAGACCAGCGCGAAATAGGCGCCGAAGGTGAGGAACTCGCCATGCGCAAAATTGGCGAAGCGCAGGATGTTGTAGGTCAGCGTGAGACCGATCGCGCCCAGCGCCAGCGTGACGCCCAGCACAATGCCATCGGCAGCGTATTGCGCGATCATGACAGCCCCCGCCGGATGCCGAGGTAGAGCGCGCCGACCTCGGGGTTCGCGAGCAGCTCGCGCGCGTCGCCGCTCACCTGCTCGCGCCCTTGCGCCAGCACATAGCCTCGATCGGAAATGGCCAGCGCCGCTTTCGCGTTCTGCTCCACGATCAGCATCGTCACGCCCAGCTCGCGCACCTGGCGCACCTTGGCGAACACCACACCCACCAGCTTCGGCGACAGGCCCGCCGAAGGTTCGTCGAGCATCAGCATGGTGGGGCGCGCCATCAGCGCGCGCGCCACCGCGACCATTTGCCGCTCGCCGCCCGACAGCGTGCCGGCCGCCTGGCGGCGGCGCTCGCGCAGCCGCGGGAACAACTCGTACATGCGCGCGATGTCCTCGCCGACCCCGGCGTGATCATGGCGTGCACAGGCGCCCATCTGCAGGTTTTCCTCGATCGACATGCGCGCGAAGATGTTGTCGGTTTGCGGTACATACGCCAGGCCGCGGCCCACCATCCGGTGCGCCGGCACACCAACGAGGTTTTGGCCATGCAGCAGCACCTGCCCGCTGCGCACCGGCACCAGGCCCGCGATGGTCTTGATCAGGGTCGACTTGCCGGCGCCGTTCGGGCCGAGCACGGTCACGATCTCGCCACGCTGCACCTCGAGTCCGATGCCGCGCAGGATGTCGACCCCCGGCGCGTAGCCGGACACCAGATCCCGCACGAGCAGCGCCGGCTGCAACTGCCCGGCCTCGCCCGTGGAGGCCGCCGTGCCGGTGGGCGCATGTGGGGACGTCGCGGCCGCGTTCATGCCAGTACCCCGCCCAGATACGCCTCGAGCACCCGCGGATCGTTGCGCACCACCTCGGGCGGACCTTCCAGCAGGAGACGGCCTTGTGCCATGACCAGCACCGGGTTGCACAGGTTCATGATCAAGTCCATGTTGTGCTCGATGATCAGGAAGGTGATGCCGCGCGCATGGAGCTCGCGCAGCTTGTCCATGATGGTCACGAGCAGCGTCGGATTGACCCCCGCGCCGGGCTCGTCGAGCAGGATCAGCTGGGGTTCGGCCATCAGCACACGCGCCAGCTCCAGCAGCTTTTGCTGCCCGCCCGAGAGATTCTTCGCATATTCGCCCGACAGGCGCTCAAGGCCAACGAAATCCAGCACCTCGCGCGCGCGCTCGCGCCCGGCACGTTCCTGGGCGCGCACCTGACTGCGCGCAAACCAGTTGTTCCAGAAGCGCTCGCCGGCCTGTCCTGCGGGAACCAGCATGGTGTTCTCCAGCACCGTCATGCCGGCGAAAGGGCGCGGGATCTGGAAGGTGCGCACCAGGCCCGCATGAAAGATGCGGTGCGGCGGCAGGCCGCCGATGCGTCGGCCGAGAAACGAGATCGACCCCGAGCTCGGCCGGTGCACGCCGGCGATGGTATTGAACAGCGTGGTCTTGCCCGCGCCGTTGGGTCCGATCAGCCCGGTGATGGTGTGCGCCGCGAGCGTGAACGACACACCGTCCACGGCGCGCAATCCGCCGAACTCCTTGACCAGATCGCCAACCTCAAGCACAGGCACCTCCCGTCCGTCGGGCCGCCTATTTGGCCTGGGAGCGCAGCTCGGCAATCTGCTCGACCGTCACCATGCCGGTCGGCTGCACCTTGCCCTGGTCGCTCACGCTCCAGACCGCCATCGGCGCGTCGATGTCGCCGTTCTTGTCGAACTGCAGCGGCCCCGAAGCACCGATGTACTGGATGGTTTTGCCTTGGGACAGCAGCTGCGCCGCCTTCTTCAGGTCGGCCGCGCCGGCGTAGATTTTTTCGCCCTTCGGATCGGTGACCTTGCGCATGCTGTCGCGGATCGCGTCCGCCTTGTTGCTCCTGGCCTGCTCCATCGCGAGCCCGACCAGCACCGTCGCATCGTAGGCATTCGGGATGTAGGCCTGGGTCGGCAGCGAGCCGAACTTCGCCTGGTACTCCGTCTGGAAGGTTCCCAGCGAGGGCGTCTTGGATGAGCCCGCCGCGGTGCCATGCACGTTCTTCATGTACTGGACACCGACATCGTTGACGAAGTCCTGCGACTCCAGCCCGTCGGGGAACAGGAACTTCTGCGGGCCGCCGGCGGCAATCCACTCGCGCGTGATCGTGGTGCCGTCCCCCGGGTAGCCGATCAGGAACAATGCGTCGGGCGCCGGGCTCAGCGCCTTGCTGACTTCCGAACGGTAGGACGGCTGGCTCGGGTTGTACACGACGTTTTCCGTGACGCTGCCGCCGAGCCTGGTGAAGCCGTTGGCGAACTCCTTGCTCAGTCCCTGCCCGTAGGCATTGTTGAGATACAGAATGGCCACTTTCTTGAACCCGGCGTCACGCGCAACCTTGGCCATGGCCACGCCTTGCAGCGCGTCCGATGGCGTGGTGCGGAACCAGTAGCCGCCGGTCTTGCCCTGCTCGGCGAGCTCGGTGAAAGTAGGCGAGGTCGAGGCGGGCGATATCTGCACCACCTTGCCCGGCACCGTCACCGCGGTCAAAATCGCCGCGCTCACGCCGCTGGACAGCGCGCCGATGATGGCCGGCACCTGCTGCACGTCGACCAGTTTCTTGGCGGCATCAACGCCGACCGAGGGGCTGGTTTGATCATCCAGCAGCGACAGCTGGAGCGTGCAGCCATTGGCACCGCCCGCGCTGTTCAGGTCGGCGATCCCCAGTTGCGCGCCCTGCGCGATCTTCTGGCCGAGTACGCCGAGCGAGCCGGTCAGCGACATCACGCTCCCGATCGTGGTTGTGCAAGCCGCGAAGGCCGTGCTGCCACTCAGGGCACCGATGGCAATTCCGACGAGAGTCATTTTCCTCAACATATCGAGCACCTCCAAAGTAAATGCATCAAATTGACCGCAACAGGCCACCACGGCGGCCAATCGGGTCGTCGACGCAGCACTCGGATCTCCCCAAGCATTGATGGCCTGGTCGGAACGGTCGCGGGTCTCCGGAAACTTTCGACGGCACAGGTTTACATTTAGTTCCGCCGGTGCGCCGCAGTGCACCCGCTCTTGTTGCCCGCGATGGCCGGCGACACCCGGGCAACGGATACGGATTTCACCCTCGGCCTTGGCCGCGTGATCCAAAACATTGATAGAGTCGCATCAAGTCTGTTTTAAAAAGGTTCTCTCATGGCACGCATGGTTCACTGCATCAAACTCGGCCGCGAGGCCGAAGGCCTCGACTTCCCGCCCTACCCCGGCGAACTCGGCAAGCGCCTGTGGGAAAACGTCAGCAAGGAAGCCTGGGCCGCCTGGCTCAAGCACCAGACCATGCTGGTCAACGAGAACCGGCTGAACCTGGCCGACCAGCGGGCACGGCAATACCTGGCGCGCCAGATGGAGGCGCATTTCTTCGGCGCCGGCGCCGAGGCGGCGCAAGGCTACGTGCCGCCCAGCGCGTAACGTCGCGCCACACTCAGCGGTCGATGGAACAGGACCGCCCCCCGTTTTTGCAGAGCCTCGGGCTGCCCGCCGCATGGGCGGGGCAAGCGCAATGGCGCATTCTGGACACCGGCCTTGGGAATGGCGAACGCTTTCTCGCAGCCTGGCATGCCTGGAAGGCCGACCCGCAGCGCCCGCGTTTGCTGCATTACGTCGCGCTGGAAGCTGGTGCGCTAAGTGCCGCAGATTGGCGACGCCGCGCCGCGCCCGAGCCCGAACCCGCGTTGGCGCCGCTGGCACAGCAGCTGCGGGCGCAGTGCTTTGGCCTGCTGCCCGGCTTTCACCGCATGGCGTTTGAAGGCGGATGCGTCCTGTTGACCGTGTGCGTCGGTGAGGCCAAGGCCTTGCTGCGCGAGCAGCAGTTCGAGGCCGATGCGATCCATCTGGCGGACATTGCGACGCCATGCAGCGAGGCCGCGCCCCTCGCCGGCGCTTGGGACCTGTGGACCTGCAAGGCGCTGGCGCACTGCTGCCGGCGCGGCACGACGCTGGCGGCCGGGCCCGGCATTCCGCTGGCCGTGCGCCGCGCGCTGGTGCAGGTCGGCTTCGTGCTGGATGCGGACCCACAGCCGCCGCAGGCGGCAGACGCTCGGGGCTCGATCAGTTTTCGTGGCACGTTCAACCCGGCCTGGATTCCCAAAAGGCGTCGTCCGGCAAGTGACCTGTATGCGCTGAGCAGCCCGGCCGCGCGCCCGGGCCGCTGCGCCGTGATCGGCGCCGGCCTGTCGGGCGCCGCCGTGGCCGCCAGCCTGGCGCGGCGCGGCTGGCAGGTCGAGCTGCTCGATGCCGCACCAGCGCCGGCCAGCGGCGCCTCGGGTCTGCCGGCCGGCCTGCTGGCGCCGCATATTTCGCCGGACGACAGCATGCTGTCCAGGCTGTCGCGCTGCGGTGTGCGGCTCACCCTGCAGCAGGTTCGCGCCCTGTTGCGTGAAGGTGTGGACTGGCAGCCCAGCGGCCTGCTGGAACATCGTGTGGACGGCCACGCCGCGCTGCCGGCGCAATGGCCCGAGGCGGGGTGCGACTGGACGGTGGCCGCCAGCGCCCTGCAGCTGGCGCGGGCGGGGCTGGCCCAGTCCACGCTGGCCTATTGGCACACGCAGGCGGCCTGGGTCAAACCGGCGTGCCTGGTGCAAGCCCTGCTGTCGCAGCCGGGCATCGCGTGGCATGGCGAAGCACAGGTGGCCGCATTGGCGCATGCTGACTGCGGCTGGCAAGTGCTCGATTCGGCCGCACGGGTGCTGGCGCAGGCCGACATGGTGGTGGTTGCGGCCGGCTTTGACAGCCGCGCCCTGCTCGCCGCCGCAACGGGCACGGCACCCCCGCTGCAAGCCATCCGAGGGCAGATCTCGTACGGCATAAACGCGGCGACGGGCTGCCCCGGCCCATCCAACTTACCGCCCTTTCCGGTCAACGGCAACGGCCATCTGACCCCGAACGTGCCTTTCGGATCCGGCAGCGCCTGGTTCGCCGGCGCCAGTTACGAGCGCGACAACGCCGGTGCCTCCTGCCACGCCCAGGACCACGAGGCCAATCTGCAGCGCCTGCAGACATTGCTGCCGAACGCGGCCCGGCAGCTGCAATCCGAATTTGCCGGCGGCCGGGTGCAGGCCTGGGCCGGAGTGCGCTGCGCCGCGCCGGATCGCTTGCCGCTGCTCGGGCCTGCGCAGCAGCCGGGCCTGTGGGTTTGCACCGCGATGGGTTCCCGCGGCATGAGCCTGGCCGTGCTGTGCGGGGAATTGCTGGCAGCGCTCGTCCACGGCGAGCCGCTGCCCCTGGAAGCCCGGCTGGCCCGGCGGCTCGCCGCGGATCGGTTCGATGCCGTGGCCGGCGCCCGAGGCGGAAATTCTCAATGAAAAGTGCCCGTAGCCCTTATCGTATCTTGGGGTATAGCTACTGATCTGATAGCGCCCTACTTCATCGCCTCGGCCGGACGGCGCGCCCTGACGTAGGCATCGGTCGGCATGTAGTTCTTGCCGTCGTCATAGCGCCACTGCACCATCGTGCCCTTGCCGCCGCGCACATCCAGCTTGCCCACATAGGCGCCCATGGTGGACTGCTGGTCGATCGCGCGGAACTCGGCCGGCCCGAACGGCGTGCTGAATTTCAGGCCGCGCATGGCGGTCACGAGTTTCTCGTTGTCCGTGCTGCCGGCCTTTTTGATGGCGGCAAAAATCGCCTGCATGGTGGCGTAGCCCACGACGGAGCCGACCTTGGGGTTCTCGTGGAATTTCTGGTAGTAATGCGTGGCGAAGGCGGCGTGTGCCGGTGTGTCGATCTGGTCCCAGGGGTAGCCGGTCACGATCCAGCCCTTGGGCGTTTCGTCCTTCAGCATCTCGAGGTATTCAGGTTCGCCCGAGAGCATCGACACGACGGGGATCTTCGGGAAAATGCCGCGCTGGTTGCCCTCGCGCACCAGCTTGGCCAGATCGGCCGCAAAGGTCACGTTAAAAATCGCATCCGGCTTGCTGTTCATGATGGCGGTCAGCGTGCTGCCGGCATCGAGCTTGCCCTGCGCCGGCCAGGCTTCGCCGACAAATTCCACGTCGGGGCGTTTGGCCTTGAGCAGTTCCTTGAAGCTGGCCACCGCGCTCTGGCCGTATTCGTAGTTGGGCGCAATCGTGGCCCAGCGCCTGGCGGGCAGTTTGGCGGCCTCTTCCACCAGCATGGCAGCCTGCATGTAGGTGCTGGGGCGCAGGCGGAAGGTGTAGCGGTTGCCCTTGTCCCAGACGATGGCGTCGGTCAACGGCTCGCTGGCCACGAACAGGCGCTTGTTCTTCTGCGCGTAGTCGGCCAGCGCGAGCCCCACATTGGATAGAAAGCCACCCGCCAGCACATCGACTTTTTCCCGCGACGTGAGCTCGACCGCATGGCGCAGGGCTTCCTCGGGCTTGCCGGCATCGTCGCGCGCGATCACTTCGACCTTGCGCCCCAGCAGGCCGCCGCTGGCATTGATCTCGTCCACGGCCAATTCCCAGCCCTGCCGGTACGGCTGGGTGAACTGCGGAATGGCGGAATAACTGTTGATCTCGCCAATCTTGATCGGCGGAGCGCTTTGCGCAAACGAGGCGGCGGGCGCCAGCAGCAACAGGGCGCCGCTCACGGCAATGGTCAGAAAAACGGTACGGACAGATTTCATAATTTCTCCAAGGCCACGGACTCTATCAGTTTGCGTATGCTGCAGTTTCGACGCCGGCCCGGGTCATTGACAGGTAGGGTCACAGCCATCGGAAACATCAAGGAGCCGGATCATGATTTTGGGAAAAGCTTTGGAAGACTGGACCACCAGCCACCCTTTGATCCGCGAACTGGTGGAGCTGAAGGAAACCAGCTGGTTCAACCCGGCTGTCGCCCCCACAGCCCAAGCGCTGGGCGATGTGGGCCTCAGCGCCGCTGACGTGGCCGACGCCAGCGCCCGCCTGGCGCGCTTTGCGCCCTACATCGTGCGGGCGTTCCCCGAGACGGCGGCCAGTGGCGGCATCATCGAATCGGGCATCCGGCCCCTGCCGGCCCTGCAAGCGCTCTTGAGCCAGCGCTACGGTCTGGCGCCAGGCGGCGGCGCCTTGTGGCTCAAGACCGACAGCCACCTGCCAATTTCCGGCTCCATCAAGGCTAGAGGCGGCATTTACGAAGTGCTCAAGCACGCCGAAGACCTGGCGCTGGCCGGCGGCCTGCTGCACGCCGGCGACGACTACGCCGTGCTGGACAGTGACAAGGCGCGCGCCTTCTTTGGCCAGTACAAGATTGCCGTTGGCTCGACCGGCAACCTGGGCCTGTCGATCGGCATCATGAGCGCGCGCCTGGGTTTCCAGGCCACCGTGCACATGTCGGCCGACGCGCGCCAATGGAAGAAGGACCAGCTGCGCTCGCACGGCGTCACCGTGGTGGAGTACGCCTTTGACTACAGCGTGGCGGTGGCCGAGGGCCGCAGGCAGGCCGAATCCGACCCCCGCTGCCACTTTGTCGACGACGAGAACTCGACCAGTCTGTTCCTCGGCTACGCGGTGGCGGCGGAACGGCTCAAAGGCCAGCTGGCCGCGGCCAATATCGTGGTCGATGCCGAGCACCCGCTGTTCGTCTACCTGCCTTGCGGCGTGGGCGGCGGCCCTGGCGGCGTGGCTTTCGGGCTCAAGCTGGCCCTCGGCGACGCCGTGCACTGCATCTTTGCCGAACCCACCCACTCGCCGTGCATGTTGCTGGGCGTCTATACCGGGCTGCACGACGCCGTGTCGGTGCAGGACTTCGGCATCGACAACGTCACCGCCGCCGACGGACTGGCCGTGGGCCGCGCCTCCGGCTTTGTCGGCCGCGCCATGCAGCGCCTGCTGGACGGCTACTACACCGTCAGCGACGAGGAGCTGTACCGGCTGCTGGCGCTCATGGAGCGCAGCGAAGGCCTCCGCCTGGAGCCGTCGGCGCTGGCCGGCGTGCCGGGCATGGCGCGGGTGCTGGGCGAGCAGCAGGGCTATCGCGCCCGTGCCGGCCTGAGCGCGCAGCGCCTGGCCCAGGCCACGCATCTGGTGTGGGCCACCGGCGGCGGCATGGTGCCCCCAAACGAGATGGAGACCTATCTGGCCAGGGGCCGCCAGTTACTGCAGGACTGAAGCCCCCGCGCCAATGCTGGCGCATAAGCTTATGCGCATAAGCGCAGAACAAATAAATAGTTTGTTTTTATAAGCCGCACTTTTACAGTCGCGGCCATGCATGAATTTGCTTTCATCTGCGCCGGCTTCTTTGTCGGCTTCGTCGTCGGCCTGACCGGGGTCGGCGGCGGCTCGCTGATGACGCCCCTGCTGATCTTCTTTTTCCGCATGAAGCCGCACCTGGCCATTGGCACGGACCTGCTGTTTGCGTCTTTCACCAAGATGGGCGGCTCCATCGGCCTGGCGCGCGCCCGCGTGATCGACTGGCCGATTGTGGGGTTGACGGCACTGGGCAGCATGCCGGCCGCCCTCATCACGCTGTACATCCTGCACACCGTGGGGCCGGCCAATCCCGTCGTGCAACAAATCATGACCAGCACACTGGGCGCGGCGCTGCTGCTCACCGCCGCCGCGACCCTGTACAAGGCTGTCGCCGCCAAGGCCGCGCCGCGCCACATCGACGCCGCAGCCCTGGCACAGGCCATCCGGCCCCGCAGCCGGGCCCTGGCGGTGCTGTTTGGCGCCGTCGTCGGCGCGCTGGTCACGCTCACTTCGGTCGGCGCCGGCGCCATCGGCGTGCTGGTGCTGATGCTCCTGTACCCGACCTTGCCGCTGCCGCGCATCGTGGCGGCGGACATTGCGCACGCCGTGCCGCTGACGCTGGTGGCCGGCCTGGGCCACGCCTCGATCGGCTCGGTCGACTGGCCGCTGCTGCTGTGGCTGCTGACGGGCTCGCTGCCCGGCATCTGGCTCGGCTCGGCGCTGATGCGCAAGACGTCCGACCGCGTGATCCGCTCCCTTTTGTCCGTGCTCATGGCCTATGCCGGGGCCAAGCTGATCGCCTTCTGAAATTTCGCGCAACCGCCCCTGGAGCTGACTGAACCATGTACCAATACACCGACTTCGACAAACAGTTCGTGAAGCTGCGCGCCACCCAATTCCGCGACCAGCTCGAGCGCTGGCAGCGCGGCGAGCTGAGCGACGAGCAACTGCTGCCGCTGCGCCTGCAAAACGGCTGGTACATCCAGCGCTACGCCCCCATGGCGCGCATCGCCGTGCCCTATGGCGAGATCAGCAGCACGCAGCTGCGCACGCTGGCGCACATCGCCCGCGAGTACGACAGGCCGAGCCCTGAGCTGCTGGCGCACGCCCAGGCCACGCAGGACGAACTGCAGGCCGCCCAGCCGGGCCTGACGCTGGCCGCGCCGCCGCTGCGCTACGGCTACGGCCACTTCACCACGCGCACCAACGTGCAGTTCAACTGGATCCCGATCACCCGCGCGGCCGACGTGATGGATCTGCTCGCCAGCGTGTCCATGCACGGCATCCAGACCAGCGGCAACGACATCCGCAACATCACCTGCGAGGCCTACGAGGGCATCGCGCAGGACCAGATCGTCGATACGCGCCCGTTCGCCGAGATCACGCGCCAGTGGAGCTCGCTGCACCCCGAGTTCTCCTTCCTGCCACGCAAGTTCAAGATTGCCTACAACGGCTCGGTCGAAGACCGCGCCGCCACCGGCTGGTACGACATCGGCGTGCAGGCGCGCCGCGCGGACGACGGCGCCGTGGGCTTCACCGTGAAGGTGGGCGGCGGCATGGGCCGCACGCCGGTGATCGGCAGCGTGGTGCGGGAATTCCTGCCGTGGGACCAACTGCTCAACTACATCGAGGCCGTGGTACGCGTGTACAACAGCTACGGCCGGCGCGACAACAAGTGGAAGGCGCGCATCAAGATTCTCGTCAAGTCCGAGGGCCAGAAATTCATCGATGCGGTAGAGGCCGAGTACAAGGCCATCGTCGAGCAGGATGGTGCCCCGCACACCATCACCCAGGCCGAGCTGGACCGCGTCAGCGCCAACTTCGTGGTGCCCGAGCTCAAGCCCGCCAACCTGCCCTCCAGGGTCAATACCGACGGCCAGCTGTACCAGCGCTGGCTGCAGCAGAACGTGCGCGGCCACCGCCTGCCGCAGTTGCGCGCCGTCAGCCTGTCGTTCAAGCGCGTGGGCTTCGCGCCCGGCGACGCCGATGCCGACACCATGGACGCGCTGGCCCGGCTGGCCGAGCAGTTCAGTGCCGGCGAGGCACGCCTGACGCACGAGCAGAACCTGCTGCTGCCCTGGGTGCATGCCAGCGACCTGCCCGCGCTCTACGATGCCGCGCGCGCGCTGGGCCTGGCGCAGCCTAACATCGGCCTGCTGACCGACATGATCGCCTGCCCCGGCGGCGACTTCTGCTCGCTGGCCAACGCACGCTCGCTGCCTATCGCCGCAGCGATTACCGAGCGCTACCAGGATCTGGACGAGGTGTTCGACCTCGGCCCGATCGACCTGCACATGAGCGGCTGCATCAACTCCTGCGGCCACCACCACAGCGGCCACATCGGCATCCTGGGCGTGGACAAGGACGGCAAGGAGTGGTACCAGGTCACGCTGGGCGGCGCCGACGGCACCGACCTGTCCGGTCCCGCCATCGGCGGCAAGGTGGTCGGCCCCTCGTTCTCGGCCGCCGAAGTGCCCGGCGTGATCGAGGCTGTGCTCACCACCTACCGCGAACTGCGCAAGAGCGGCGAGTTCTTCATCGACACGCTGCGCCGCGTGGGCCACGACCCGTTCAAGGCCGCCGCCAATGGCGCGCGCCACCAGGGCGGCCGCGCCGCGCACGCGGTCGAGGAAGCCACCACCTGAGCCTCTCACGATCAAACCAGATACTATGAAAATCATAGCTAAAAGCCCGGATTCCACGCCGTCGGACAGCCTGAAAACCCTGCAAATCGCCAACGACGCCGACATCGCGCAGCTGGCGCAGGAGGGTGCCCTGGCAGGCGTGGAGCGCATCGAGCTGAACTTCCCCAAGTTCACCGACGGCCGCGCCTTCAGCCAGGCCGTGCTGCTGCGCCGCCGCTACAAGTTCGCCGGCGACCTGCGCGGCACGGGCGACGTGCTGATCGACCTGCTGGTGCACATGCACCGTAGCGGCTTCAGCAGCGCCGTGCTGGCCGAGGGCGTGGACCCGGCCGCCGCCGAGCGCCAGTTCGCACGCTACAGCGCGTTCTACCAGGGCGACGTGCTGGAGCCGCGCCCGCTCTTTGCACGCGATACGGCACGGGAGGCCGCATGAGCGCCGTTGAGCTGCATGCCAGGCCATCGCCTGACTTCGACGCGAAACTGGCCGCCACCACCGCGCTGCTCAAGCTGGCCGCGCACGACTTCGCCCGTGCGCCGGGCGCGGGCGCACCACTCGTCGCGCAGGCGTCCAGCCTCGGCGCCGAAGACATGGTGATCAGCCACCTGATCAACACGCTGCAACTGGACATCGGCATCTTCGTGCTGGAGACCGGCATGCTGCACGCCGAGACCCTGCAGTTGCTGGCGCAGCTGCAGGCCACGTCGCGCGCGCCGGTCGAGGTATTCAAGCCCGTCAACGAGTCGGTGGTCCGGTTCGTGGCCAGGGAAGGCAAAGACGCCATGTACAAAAGCGTTGATCTGCGCAAGGCCTGCTGCCATATCCGCAAGGTCGAGCCGTTGGCGCGCGCGCTGGCCGGCAAAAAGGCCTGGCTTACCGGCATGCGCCGCGAACAGTCCGGCGCACGCGCCGAGGTGCCGATGATCGACACCAGCGACCTCACCGGTGGCACGGGCCGCGTCAAGTTCAACCCGCTCGCCAACTGGACCTGGGGCGACGTGTGGCACTACATCGCGCTGCACCAGGTGGCCTACAACCCGCTGCACGACCAGTTCTACCCCAGCATCGGCTGCGCGCCGTGCACGCGCCCCATCAGCCTGGGCGAGGATTTCCGCGCCGGCCGCTGGTGGTGGGAAGACGAGTCCGCGAAGGAATGCGGGCTGCACGTGAAACAACACAACACTCCCGAGAAAGCTGCCGCATGAACGCCCGCACCGACTTTTCACTCGAACCCGAATTGCGCCCCACCCTGAGCAACCAGCACCTGGATGCGCTGGAAGAAGAAACCATCTTCATCCTGCGCGAGGTCGCCGCCGCGTTCGAGCGCCCGGCCCTGCTGTTCTCGGGCGGCAAGGACTCGCTGGTGCTGCTCAAGTGCGCCGAGAAGGCCTTCGGCGCGGGCCGCATCCCCTATCCGCTCCTGATGATCGACACCGGCCACAACTACCCCGAAGTGACCGATTTCCGCGACCTGCGCGCGCGGGAGCTTGGCGCCAAACTGATCGTGCGCAAGGTCGAAGACTCCATGGCGCGCGGCACCGTGCGGCTGGCCCATGCGCTCGAGAGCCGCAACGTGCACCAGTCGGTCACGCTGCTGGAAGCCATCGAGGAGTTCCGCTTCGACGCGCTGATCGGCGGCGCGCGGCGCGACGAGGAAAAGGCCCGCGCCAAGGAACGCATCTTCTCGCACCGGGACGGCTTCGGCCAGTGGCAGCCCAAGGCGCAGCGGCCCGAGCTGTGGACGCTGTTCAACACGCGCCTGGCGCCCGGCGAGCACTTTCGCGTGTTCCCGATCTCCAACTGGACCGAACTTGACATCTGGCAGTACATCGAGCGCGAGCAGGTCGCGCTGCCGCAGCTCTACTACACGCACCGGCGCGAAGTGGTGGAACGCCGCGGCCTGCTGGTGCCGGTGACGCCGCTCACGCCGCTGCGCGAGGGTGAGGTCGCGGTGACCCGCGATGTGCGCTTTCGCACCGTGGGCGACATCACCTGCACCTGCCCGGTGGCGAGCCTGGCCGGCTCGGCGGCCGAGGTCGTGATCGAGACGCTGGCCGCCGACGTGAGCGAGCGCGGTGCCACGCGCATGGACGACAAGACTTCGGACGCTTCCATGGAAAAACGCAAGAAGGACGGGTATTTCTGATGGGCACTACTACTTTGATAGCAGCTAACGAAGAGTACACGGGGTCTGCAGGCCAAAAAGACCACGATTCCGCCCTCAAGTTCATCACTTGCGGATCGGTCGACGACGGCAAGAGCACCCTGATCGGTCGCCTGCTGGTGGACAGCCGCACGGTGCTGCAGGACCACCTGGCCGGCGTGCAGCGCAGCGGCGAGACCGATCTGGCGCTGCTCACCGACGGCCTGTTGGCCGAGCGCGAACAGGGCATCACCATCGACGTGGCGTATCGCTACTTTGCCACCGAGCGGCGCAAATTCATCATCGGCGACGCGCCCGGCCACGAGCAATACACCCGCAACATGGTGACGGCGGCCTCGAGCGCCGATGCCGCCGTGGTGCTGGTGGATGCGACCAAGCTGGACTGGAACAACCCGCAGCTGGAATTGCTGGCGCAAACCCGGCGCCATTCGCTGCTGGTGAATCTGCTGCGCGTGCCCTCCATCGTGTTTGCCGTGAACAAGCTCGATGCGGTGCAGGACCCTGTGGCGGCGTTTGCCCACATCAGCGCGGCGCTGCGCGCCTTTGCGGCCTCGGCTCAGATCGCGGTGCACGCCATCGTTCCCATCTCCGCCCTCAAGGGCTGGAACGTGGTGGAGCGCGGTGCCAGCGCGCCGGATGCGCAAAACCTCGGCTGGTGCGATTACATCGGCCCCAGCCTGCTGGAGATCCTGGAGCAGTTGCCGAGCACCGGTGCGGATCCGACGCAGCCGTTCGCCTTTCCGGTGCAGTGGGTCGAAAAATTTTCGTCCTCTGCCGACACCACGCAAGGGCGGCGCGTGTTCTGGGGCCGCGTGGCGGCGGGCGGCGTGCAGCCCGGGCAAAGTATCACGGTCATGCCCGGCGGGCAGACGGCCACGGTGGCACAGGTGTTTGATCATGCGCGCCAGCCCAAGGCCATCCTGGCGGGAAGCAGCGCCGGCATCGTGCTGGACCGCGAAATCGATGTCTCGCGCGGTGACTGGCTGCTGGCCAGCGAGCCGGACGACGGGTACAACGCGATCAGCCTTGAGGGCAAGACCACCCTAAACGCCACGGTGGCCTGGATGGACGATGTGCCGCTGGTGGCGGGCCGCGTTTACTGGGCCCTGCACGGTCATCGCTGGGTCAAGGCGCGGGTCAACCGCATCGTTCACAGGCTCAACATCAACACCCTGGCCGAGGAAGACGCTACCGAGCTCGCCCCCAACGCCATTGGGCATGTGGAACTTGCGCTGCAGGAGCCCGTTGCCACGCGGCCCTACGCGCAATCGCGCATGATGGGCTCGATGGTGCTGGTGGACACGGCGTCCAACAAGACGTCGGGTGCGTTGCTCGTGCAGTAAAGCTTGCGCCAGATCAGCATTTGATCGCGTCGGGCCTGGGTTCGGGACCCGTCCCCGAGACCCGACACGCAAAACCCAATAAAATCAAGGGCTGGCCCTTCTTTTGATCGATCCGAACAGAACAAAACATGACCCACGTCGTCACCGATTCCTGTATCCGCTGCAAATACACCGACTGCGTGGACGTCTGTCCCGTGGACTGCTTCCGCGAAGGCCCGAACATGCTGGTGATCGACCCTGACGAGTGCATCGACTGCGCGGTCTGCATCCCCGAATGCCCGGTGAATGCGATTTACGCCGAAGAAGATCTTCCCGCTGATCAAATGTCCTTCATCAAGCTCAATGTCGAGTTGAGCCATGCGCCCGGCTGGAAGAGCATCACGAAACGCAAACCGGCGCTCGACGACGCCGAAGAATGGAAAGACAAGACCGACAAAATCGGCGAGCTGGTGCGTTAAAGCACCGGGCCTGCCGCAGACCCGGCGAAAGAATTATGGAACCTCAACTGAACCAAGAAGTGATCAACACCGCCCAGGCCCACGATGGCCCGATTGAAACCGATGCCGTCATCATCGGCGCAGGCCCGGTCGGCCTGTTCCAGGTGTTCGAGCTCGGCCTGCTCGAGATCAAGGCCCATGTGATCGACTCGCTGGCCCATCCCGGCGGCCAGTGCGTCGAGCTCTATCCCGATAAGCCGATCTACGACATTCCCGCCGTGCCGGTGTGCACCGGCCAGGAACTGACGGATTCGCTGCTCAAGCAGATCGAGCCGTTCGGCGCGACCTTCCATTTTGGTCAGGAAGTGACGGTGGTGGAAAAGCAGGAGGACGGCCGCTTCTATGTCGAAACCTCCCGGGGCACGCGCTTCCTGACCAAGACCATCTTCATCGCCGCCGGCGTCGGCGCGTTCCAGCCGCGCCTGTTGAAGGTCGACGGCCTGAACAAGTTCGATGGCTCGCAGCTGTTCTATCGTGTCAAGAACCCGGCCGATTTCGCGGGCAAGAACCTGGTGATCGTGGGGGGCGGCGACTCCGCGCTGGACTGGGCGCTGAACTTTGTCAAGGACGGCCCGCACAAGGCCGAGAGCGTGATCCTGATCCACCGCCGCGACGGCTTCAAGGCGGCGCCGGCCAGCGTCGCGAAGATGCATGAGCTGTGCAACGCCTACGAGATGCAGTTCATCGTCGGCCAGGTCACCGGCTACGAGGAAAAGGACGGGCGGCTTACCGGCGCCAAGGTCACGGGCTCAGACGGCGTGACGCGTGTGGTGCCGCTGGACGTGCTGCTGGTGTTTTTCGGACTCAGCCCGAAGTTGGGGCCCATTGCCGAATGGGGTCTGGACATCGAGCGCAAGCAGCTCAAGGTGGACACCGAGAAGTTCTCCACCAACGTGCCCGGCATTTTTGCGGTGGGCGACATCAACACCTACCCGGGCAAGAAGAAGCTCATTTTGAGCGGCTTTCACGAGTGCGCGCTGGCCGCCTTTGGGGCCGCGCCGTTCATCTTCCCGGACAAGAAGATCCATCTGCAGTACACCACCACCAGCCCCAAGCTGCACAAGGTGCTGGGCGTGGAGACGCCGGTGTTCGACTGAGCCGGCTGCGCTCATCGATCAGGCCCGCGCGTGCGGGCCTTTTTTGTGCCCGATTCGATTTATTTTTACCCGGGCGATATTAAAAACCAATTTAATCCGGGTATTATTCGATCCAATTTTGGGAAAATAAAAAATGGACGAATCAACACCCGCGCATTGCATCGCCTTTGAAGGCAGCCGGCGCATCGCATCCGGCGAGCTGAAGGCCGTCGCCGTCGCCGTAAAAAAAATCATTGACCAGGGGGTCACGGAGCCCGTGCTGGTGTTTGACGACAAGACAAGTGCCATTGTCGAACTTGATTTGCGCGGCACCCCGGCTGACGTGGCGCAGCGACTCGAACAAAAGCCGCATCACGACGGCGGGCAGAATCCGCCGTGCGGCGCCATGGCAGAGGGACGCCGCGGCCCGGGACGGCCCCGGCTGGGCGTGGTGGCACGCGAAGTCACCCTGCTGCCCCGGCACTGGGACTGGCTGGCCGGCCAGCCCGGCGGCGCCTCCGTGGCGCTGCGCAAACTGGTGGAAGAAGCGCGGCGCGCCAATGCCGGCAAGGACCGTGTACGGCAGGCGCAGGAAGCGGCCTACCGCTTTATGTCGGCGATCGCGGGGCACCAGAGCGGCTTCGAAGAAGCCACCCGAGCGCTGTTCGCCGGCAACGCCGCACGCTTTGACGAGCTCGTGCAGGCGTGGCCTGTGGATGTCTGTCTTCATGCGACGAAACTGGCAACAGCGGCCTTCGAGCCGCAGCCTCAAGCGCACCTTGAAGGAAGCGCCGAATGAGCGCCGCAGCAGCAAACCCGGCGACGCGCCCGCGGCTGTGGAAGGCGTTCCTGGCCTTTCTCGGGCCGATGATGCTGGCCAATATCCTGCAGGCCCTGTCCGGCACCATCAACAACGTCTACCTCGGCCAGATGCTGGGCGTCGGGGCGATGGCGTCGGTGTCTGCATTTTTTCCGATTCTGTTTTTCTTCATCTCGTTCATGATCGGCCTGGGCGCCGGTGCCTCGGTGCTGATCGGTCAGGCCTGGGGCGCCCGGGAAGTCGAACGGGTCAAGGCGATTGCGGGCACCACGCTCAGCGTCGGCATCGGTGCGGGGCTGCTGGTGGCCGTGTTCGGTGGCGCTTTCACGGGCCCGATGCTGACCCTGCTGGGCACGCCGGCCGATATCCTGCCCGGGGCCACGAGCTACGCGCGCATCATGCTGATTGCCGCACCGGGCATCTTCGTGTTTCTGCTCGCGACCTCGATGATGCGCGGCGTCAGCGACACCGTGACGCCGCTGCTCACCCTGCTGATCTCGACCGCCATCGGACTGGTGCTGACGCCGGCACTGATTCGTGGCTGGGGCGGCTTGCCGATGATGGGGGTCGCCAGCGGCGCCTGGGCCAGCGTGGCCTCGTATTCGGTGGCGCTGCTCTGGCTCGGCTGGTACATGCTCAAACGCCAGCACCCCCTGGCCCCGGATGCGGTTTTTTTGCACCACATGAAGATCGATAGCGCCATCCTGGCGCGGGTGCTGCGCATCGGCCTGCCGACGGCAGTACAGATGATCACCATCTCGCTGGCCGAGGTGGCCGTGCTGTTCCTGGTCAACCGGTTCGGCTCGGACGCCACGGCGGCCTATGGCGCGGTGAATCAGGTCGTTGCTTACGTTCAGTTTCCGGCGATCTCCATCGCCATCACGGCGTCCATTCTGGGCGCCCAGGCGATTGGCGCGGGGCGCACAAGTTCGCTGGGCAAGATCGCCCGCACCGGCATCCTGATGAACCTCGCCATCACGGGCTCCCTGGTGGTGCTGGCGTATCTGTTCTCGCGCACCATCGTCGGCTTTTTCATCACCAGCGCGCCGGTGGTGGAGGTCGCGCAAACCCTGCTGCACATCATGCTGTGGAGCTCCATCGTCTTCGGCATGTCTGCCGTGCTGTCGGGCCTGATGCGTGCCAGCGGCAGCGTGCTGGTCCCGACCGCCATCTCGATGTTCGCCATCCTGGCGGTCGAGGTGCCCGTTGCCTGGGTCCTGAGCCATCGCATCGGATTGAATGGCATCTGGATGGCCTATCCTGTGGCCTTTCTGGCGATGCTCGCAATGCAGACCAGCTATTACCGGCTGGTCTGGCGCAAACGGCCCATTCGCAGGCTGTGAGCGCAGCCCTCGTACAAAAGCCAAGCCCACTCGCCTTTCACCCTGCACAGAACCGAACACATGACCGATACCACATCGCTTCCCGCCCCCGGCAACCTGGCTTTGACGCCAGTCCCGGCCGCAGACCGGGTTTTTCACTGGCCGGAGCATGCCTCGCTCTGGTTCAGCCTGGGCGTTGGCCTGCTCGTCATCCAGGTCGGCGCCTACCTGGTGCCTGCCGTGGGCACGCGCGACGCCATGCTGGCCGTCGTGCTCGGGTCGCTGGTGGGCGCGGGCCTGCTGGCCTGGACCGCCAAGATCGGCTGCGATAGCGGCCTGTCCAGTGCCGGGTTGATGCATGCCACCTACGGCAGTTTTTTCGCCCGGCTGCCGGTGCTGCTCAATATCGTGCAACTGATTGGCTGGACCACGTTCGAGCTCGTGATCATGCGCGACGGCACGGCCGCCATCGGCAAACAGACCCTGGGTTTCGCCCTCGACGGACCGGCCGGTGTACTGGGCACCACGCTGCTCTGGGGCGCCGTGCTGACGGCCCTGATGGCCGGCTCCATGATCCGGCTGGTACGCCGGTTTGTGGCGCGTTTCGGGCTGCCGCTGGTGATTGCCTCGCTGTTGTGGCTGACGTGGCAGTTTGCCGGGCAGTTGCAGAGCCGGGGTTTTGCAGCCATCTGGGCCCGGCCCGGCGATGGCAGCATGGGCATGCTGTCGGCACTCGATCTGGTGATTGCAATGCCGGTGTCGTGGCTGCCTCTGGTGGCGGACTATGCACGCCACGGCCGCAGCGGCAGGAGCGCGCTGGGGGGCACCTGGCTGGGTTACGCCGTTGCCAATATCTGGTGCTATGCGCTGGGCGTGCTGGTGGCCAGCGTGGCGCAGCCGGGGGACAACCTGGTGGGCGCGCTGCTGCTCGCACAGGGTGGCCTGATTGCGCTGAGCCTGATCCTGATCGATGAAATCGACAATGCCTATGGCGATGTCTACTCGGGCTCGGTGTCGGCGCACAGCCTCAAGCCGTCGTGGAGCATCCGCCGCTGGGGCCTGTTGCTTGCGCTCCTGTGCACCGCCCTGGCGCTGGTGCTGCCAATGCACAGCCTGGAGCCATTTCTGCTGACTTTGAGCTCGGTGTTTGTGCCGCTGTATGGCGTGATCCTGGGCCGGCTGGGCCTCAGGAAGCGGCCCGAACTCGCACCCTCGCCTCGCAAGATTGACGTCACTGCCGCCGTGCTGTGGCTGGCTGGTATTGCCATCTATCACGCGACCGCAGCCTGGGCGCCGCAATGGGGCTCCGCACTGCCGACCCTCGCGCTCACCTTTGCGCTGGCCTGGCTGACGCGTCCGAAACAGGTCTGAATAGCTCGCTACAGCGCTGGCAGTATGCGCAGCGGCACGGGCGCGTGGCCGTGGTTCAAGGGGCCATGCCCGTGTCCCGTATGCACGCCGGCCCCCGCGGCGATCGCCGCCAGAATATAGGCGCGTGCCTGCTCGACCGCTTGCGGCAAGGGCAGCCCCAGCGCCAGATACGCTGCAATGGCCGAGGACAGGGTGCAGCCCGTGCCATGCACGTTGCGGCTGGCAATGCGCGCCGATTGCAAACGCTGGCGCGCGCCAGCGGACTGCGCCAGCACGTCCACCACCTGATCTCCTGGCAGATGGCCACCCTTCAGCAGCACCGCCCGCGCGCCCAGCGCCAGCAGGTCGCTGGCGGCCTGGTCGAGCGCTTCGACGCCACGGATGTCGCGCGCCAGCAGCAAGGCCGCTTCGTCCAGATTGGGTGTGACCACCGTCGCACGCGGAAACAGTTCCTGCACCAGAACCTGTACGGTCTCCTGGGCGATCAAACGGTCGCCACTGGTAGCGACCATCACCGGGTCCAGCACCACCTGCGTGAGCTGGTAGTGGTCAATCGCCCACGCAACCACCTTCACGATCTCGGGCGAGTGCAGCATGCCGATCTTCACGGCATCCGCGCCGATGTCTTCCACCACCGCTTGAATCTGGGCCTTCACCATGTCCGACGGAACCCCATGGATGGCGCGCACGCCCACCGTGTTTTGTGCCGTGATGGCCGTGATGGCGGTCATGCCGTAGCAGCCCAGCGCGCTAAGGGTCTTGAGGTCGGCCTGGATACCGGCGCCGCCGCCGCTGTCCGAGCCCGCAATCGACAAAACCCGCGGATAGCGGCCGCCCGGCGGCCGAAAAGAATCATTCATGGTCATTGCGAAAATTATGCGGCAAGTTGCAATGCGACCAATGCCTGCGGGGTGTGATGTAATCTGGGGTACGGATGAAACAGGGGTGTCTGGCCAGTTTGGCTTGACTGAGATAAACCCTAAGACCCGATCCAGATCATGCTGGCGTGGGAAGTTTCCACCAATGAGGCCACCTCGTTTTGTCCAGCTGTTTTCTGCAGATGGACCCATGAATTTCCACTCCTCGTCAAAGTTGTCCACCTCGGTGGTATTGGGCGCCGGCCTGATGGGCCGGCTGCTGGCCGTGCAGCTCGCGCGCGCGGGCCATGCGGTCGAGCTGTATGACGCCGGCGGCCCGCAGGCTGAAGGTGCGGCTGCCCATGTTGCGGCAGCCATGCTGGCACCGCTGGCCGAATCCGCCGTAACCGAAGCCGGCGTGGTGCAAATGGGGCTGCACGCGCTGGGGCGCTGGCCTGCGCTGATCGCGCAGCTCGATCAGCCGGTGTTTTTCCAGCAGCAGGGTTCGTTGATCCTGTGGCACCGACAAGATGCCGCGGAGGCCGCACGTTTCGCCGGCCAGATGAAAGCCATCCAACAGCGCATCACGGCGCTGCCGGCCGTGCAGCCGCTGGACGCTGCCGGCGTGGCCCGGCTGGAGCCCGCACTGGGCGCGCGTTTTACGCAGGGGCTTTATCTGCCCGGTGAAGGCCAGCTCGACAACCGCCAGTTGCTGGCGGCGCTGCTGCATCGACTGCAAACGCTGCAGGTCGAACTGCATTGGCACAGCCCGCGCGACCCAGGCGACTTCCACCCCGGCCAGCGCGGCCAGCCCGACTGGGTGTTCGACTGCCGCGGCCTGGGCGCGCGCGGCCAGTGGCCGGCCTTGCGCGGCGTGCGCGGCGAAATCATCCGGGTCCATGCGCCCGAAGTGACGCTGATCCGCCCGACCCGCCTGATTCATCCGCGCTACCCGCTCTACATCGTCCCCAAGCAGGAGCATCTGTTTGTGATCGGAGCGACCGAGATCGAGTCGGACGATCTCTCTCCCGCCAGTGTGCGCTCCACCCTCGAGCTGTTGAGCGCGGCGTATTCAGTGCACACCGGTTTTGCCGAGGCGCGCATCGTCGAGATCGCCACGCAGTGCCGCCCCGCCCTGCCCCACAACCTGCCGGCCATTCGCGCGCTGGGCCCGCGCGTGCTGCAAATCAACGGCCTGTTCCGCCACGGCTTCATGATTGCACCGGCGCTGCTCGATGTGGTGATGGAACTGGTTGCCACCGGCGAGTCCGCGTTGGCCAATACCTTTGCACTGGACCTTGAACAGGCCGAGGGGGTGGCCTCATGAACATCACTCTCAACAAAACGGCACACGAAATCCACAGTGGCGCGACGCTGGCCGACGCACTCGCCCTGTTGCAACCCCGGCCGCCGTTCGCCGTGGCCGTCAACATGCAGTTCGTCGCCAACACGCATTACACGCAGACCTTGTTGCAGCCCGGCGACGACATCGAGGTCATTTTCCCGGTCACCGGCGGCTGAAAGGATCCATCCATGAACAACGCCTCCACGCCTTCCGATCCCCTGGTCCTGTACGGCCAGACATTCCAGAGCCGCCTGCTGCTGGGCACGGCCCGTTACCCCTCGCCCGCCACCATGGAAGCGGCCGTGCGCCGCGCACGCCCTGCGATGGTGACCGCCTCTTTGCGGCGCCAGCAGGTGGCGGACAGCAACGCCGGCAACAGCTTCTGGGAGTTGCTGCGCCAGTTCGATGTGCCGGTGCTGCCCAATACCGCCGGCTGCCACAGCGTGCAGGAGGCCATCACCACGGCGCACATGGCCCGCGAGGTGTTTGCCACGCCGTGGATCAAGCTCGAACTGATCGGTGACGACTACACACTGCAGCCCGACACCCTCAATCTGGTCGACGTGGCCGGCCGGCTGATCAAGGACGGTTTCAAGGTGCTGCCCTATTGCACCGAGGATCTGGTGCTGTGCCAGCGTCTGGTGGACGTGGGTTGCCAGGCCGTGATGCCGTGGGCGGCGCCCATCGGCACCGGCAAGGGCCCCGTCAATCCCTATGCCCTGCGCATGCTGCGCGAGCGCCTGGCCGTGCCCATGATCGTCGACGCCGGGCTGGGCTTGCCCTCGCACGCCTGCCAGGTAATGGAATGGGGTTATGACGGCGTGCTGCTGAACACGGCCGTGGCGCTGGCGCAGGACCCCGTGGTCATGGCGGGCGCATTCGCCGGCGCGGTGCAGGCGGGGCGCGACGCGCACCTTGCCGGCGCCATGCTGGAGCACGATGCCGCCCAGCCCAGCACCCCCGTACTGGGCACCCCTTTCTGGCATGAGGCTTGACCATGACTTCCCACCACGACATGGCGCAGGCCATTGTGTCGGCGCATCAGGCCACGCTCGGGCTGACGCCGCAGGTTCGCACCGCGCCGGCATTCAGCAGCGAGGCGCCGGTCTACCGCGCCGCCAAACAAGCCTGCCTGGATCTGGGATTCATCGAAATCGACGCCGAGTGCCTGGCCCACGCCTGGCAGGCGATGACGCTGCGCACAGGCCATTTCGGTCCCGCCGACTGGCCCGCCGATCCCCAGGACTTCGGCATGCGGGCCTGGCCGCGGCCGGACGCTTTCGCCAGTTGCCCCAAGCAGCTCGGGTTGTACGCCGTGCTGCCCGATGCAGCCTGGGTCGCGCGCATGGCGCGGGCCGGCGTGCCCACGGTTCAACTGCGCTTCAAATCCGGCGATGCCCAGGCCGTGGAGCGTGAAGTGCGCGCGGCGGTCGAGGCTGTCAAGGGCACGGACGCGCTGCTGTTCATCAACGACCATTGGCAAGCCGCCATCGCCGCAGGCGCGTACGGCGTGCATCTGGGACAGGAAGACCTAGCCACGGCGGACCTTCCCGCCATCCGCGCCGCCGGTTTGCGGCTCGGCCTGAGCAGCCACGGCTATGCCGAAATGCTGCGTGCCGACCGCCTCAGCCCCAGCTACATCGCCATGGGCGCGGTGTTCCCCACCACCCTCAAGCAGATGGCCACCGCGCCGCAAGGCACCGGCCGCCTGGCCGCCTATGCCCGGCTGATGCGCGACTATCCGCTGGTGGCGATCGGCGGCATCGACGGCAGCAAACTGCCCGAGGTGCTCGCCAGCGGCGTGGGTTCGGTGGCGGTCGTGCGCGCACTGGTCGCTGCGGCGCAACCGGAGGCGGCGGTAGCAAAGTTGAAAGCAGAGATGCAGGCCTGGATGACGAGGCAGGGGACGATTCAAATGCCGTGACAGGGAGTCACCAGTCACGGCAAAATTTAAAAGAAATACACCCGTAGCCCCTGCGAAGTCTTGACATATTGCTTCTATTTTTATAGCAATCCATGCTTTTGAATGACCACACGTTACCGCCGCTGGCGATGCCCCATCCATGGACGGCCGGCTCAGGGCCAGCTGAACCCGCGAGGCATGGATCGCCTCAGGCGTCCCCCGTAGCGCACCGCATCTCAGTTCGAAGCACGCCAGGATCGCCCAAAAACATTGCTATAATTTAAGGCTTGTTCCTCGATAGCTCAGTTGGTAGAGCGCCGGACTGTTAATCCGTAGGTCCCTGGTTCGAGCCCAGGTCGAGGAGCCACTACAAGCCGCACAGGCACTTGAAAGCCCGCTATTTTTTGAATAGCGGGCTTTCTTCTTGTTAGACGCGCTCTAATACCCAGTGGTATCCAGCGGTTTTCGGCACCCGATCAAGGAGCCGCAGCCACAAGCTCCTGCGCCGGATACTGCCGCATGCACTCCATCGCGCGCGCCGCCGGGGTCGCCAGCCACGCGCCGCAAGCATGAACTACGCGCATGGTCAACAGGCGTCGTCATCGAATCCAAACCCAAGATAGATACACTAAAAGTGTGAAATAGTGACGCATTTTTCACCTCTGATCGAGCGAAGCACCGTTTTGCGCTGACAGCGCTGGCAACTGTTATATAGTCGCAACTCGTATTGCACGTCTGGTTGCATCTTTTATTGGGGGATACGCTGTGAAAAGCTTTTCGATCGCTACCACGACTGTGTTTCGTTGGGCGTTGCTAGGCGCGCTTGCCAGCGTGCTGTCTGCGTGTGCTGGTTTTTCAACCGCTTTTCCGCCCGCGCCGATCGATGCGGCCACCCCGGATTACAACTATGTTGTGGGGCCTGGCGACGTGCTCAATATTATTGTCTGGCGCAATCCCGAGCTTTCCCTCTCGGTTCCGGTCCGCCCGGATGGAAAAATCTCGACCCCATTGGTCGATGAGCTTGTTGCACAAGGCAAAACTTCCCAGGAAATTGCCCGGGACATCGAGAAGGCGCTGGGAAAAGTCGTACGTGACCCCGTCGTTACCGTCATTGTTACCAGTTTTGTGGGCCCGTACAGCCAGCAAATACGGGTAATTGGCGAGGCGGCAAAACCCCAGACCCTGCCTTACAAGCAACACATGACCGTGCTGGACGTCATGATCGCGGTGGGTGGCCTGACCGACTTCGCTGCCGGCAATAGTGCTTCCATCACACGTGCGTCCGAGAACAACAAGCGATATTCAGTACGGCTCAAAGATCTCATCAAGCGCGGCGACATATCTGCCAATGTTGAAATGAAGCCAGGCGACATCCTGATCATTCCGCAAGGGTGGTTTTAAGGTTGGCATCCTTCTGTTTGCTGCTTCGCTTGACGAAGGTATTGCAGCGCCGCACCCTGACTGCAAGGACCTGATCCGATGGATGAGTTGATTCGCCAAGTATTTACCGCTGCCAGGGGCATGTGGAAGTATCGCTGGCTGGGCCTGCTGGTTGCGTGGGTGGTCACTGCGATCGGTGCTTTCGTGGTGCTGTCGGTACCTGACAAATATGAGGCATCGGCCCGCATTTTTGTGGACACGCAGTCCATCCTGAAGCCCTTGATGTCGGGCCTGGCGGTGCAACCCAACGTCGAGCAGCAAGTGATGATGCTGAGTCGCACGCTGATCAGTCGCCCCAACGTTGAAAAGCTGGTGCGCATGGCCGATCTGGACCTGAAAACCCAGTCCAAGGCCGCACAGGATGCGCTGATTGACAGCCTGATGAAAAACCTCCAAATCAACAATGTCGGCCAGGACAACCTTTATGTGCTGTCGTACCGCGATACCAGCCCCGAGAAGGCAAAGAAGGTGGTCCAGTCACTGGTGTCCATTTTTGTGGAATCACGATTGGGGGACACACGCAAGGACTCCAATACGGCCAAGCAGTTCATCGACGAGCAAATCAAAACCTACCTGGCCAAGCTCGAAGAGGCCGAGTCCCGCCTGAAGGAATTCAAACTCCGCAATATCGAGTTGCAAAACGCCGACGGTACCGACATGGCCGGTCAACTCAGTGCCGTGAGCGCTCAATTGAGCCAGGCCCGGCTTGATTTGCGTGAGGCCGAGAACGCGCGTGATGCGGCCAAGCAACAATTGCAGGCAGAACAGGCACAGAACGCCGATATCACATCGCGCAGCCTGTTGCAGGAGTCCGCCATGTCAATTGCCACTCCTGAGCTAGACAAGAGAATCGAGGCGCAGAAGCACAGCCTCGATGACCTGTTGCAGCGTTTTACAGAACAACACCCCGACGTGATCGCAGCCAGGCGACTCATTGCTGAACTGGAGGCTGAAAAGAAAAAGAGGGTAGACGAATTGCGGAAAGCTGCAATGGCGAATCCGGCACCGGTATCCAGCAACAGCCTGGCTTATCAGGAGCTCAACCGTCTGCTGGCCACATCGGAGGTACAGGTTGCTGCCTTGCGAGCCAGAGTGGCGGAATATGAGGCGCGGTTCAGTCGGGCGCGCAACATGATGAAAACAGCGCCCGAAATTGAGGCTGAGTATGCCCAGTTGAACCGCAATTACGACATCAATAAAAAGCACTACAACGATCTTGTGGCCCGAAGGGAGTCGGCCTCCTTATCGGGTGATTTGGACAATGCCGCAGGCGTCGCAGACTTTCGTTTGATTGATCCACCACGCGCCTCTCCCAAACCGGTGGCGCCCAACCGTCTGCTGCTGCTGCCTCTGGCGCTGCTGGCGGCATTGGGTGCCGGGCTTGCAGTCACCTTTATCGCCAGCCAGCTGCGAGCCGTCTTTTACGATGCGCGCTCCTTGAGGGAGGCGGTAGGCTTGCCATTGGTGGGTGTTGTCTCGATGGTCATGGACGACTCGGAGGCACGACAGGAAAAGTCCGATTTAAAGAAGTTCCTGGGCGCATCAGGCGGGCTGGTTGCAACTTTTGTTGCCGGGATGATCATATTTTCCATGATGTCCGGGCGGGCAGGATGAATCAACTATGAGTAGTTTGATCGAACAGGCCGCAGAACGTCTGGAGCAGCTTCGTCAGGCGGGCGCTGAAATGCCTGCAAGGCCTGAAGTGGCTCAAGCGGTTGACGCTGCCCAGAGACCTGTGAGCGCGGTCCAGCCCGCCCTTCTGTCCCGACGTGTTGACATTGATCTGGAGGCACTCGCCGCAGCGGGCATCGTCAGTCCCCACGCGCCACGATCCCAGATTGCGGATCAGTTCCGGGTGATCAAACGTCCGCTGATCAATAACGCCATGGGTAAAGGCGCATCTGTCATTGCCCACGGCAACCTGATCATGGTCACCAGTGCATTGGCTGGTGAAGGCAAGACTTTTACGGCCATCAATCTGGCAATGAGCATGGCCACCGAACTGGATTACACGGTCATGCTGGTGGACGCCGACGTGGCGCGGCCCTCCGTGATGAAAGTGCTGGGGCTGTCAGAAGGTCCCGGCTTACTCGACCTGGTGCTGGGTGAGTCCAGCGACATGTCGGGCATGCTGCTGAAAACAAACATCGACAAGCTGACCATCCTGCCTGCTGGAACGCCGCACGCCCGCGCCACTGAACTGCTGGCCAGCGATGCAATGATCCGGCTACTCGATGAAATGGCGAATCGCTACCCTGACCGCATCATCATTTTTGATTCACCACCGCTTCTTCTCACAACTGAGGCGCGCGCGCTGGCTTCTCATATGGGTCAGGTGGTGGTGGTGGTGCAGGCCGGAAGAACCTTGCAGTCAGAGGTTCGGCATGCACTGGCCACCATTGAGGCGTGCCCCGTCAAGTTAATGCTGCTGAATCAGGCAAGAGCCGTTTCCCGAGAGGGGTACGAATATGGGTACGGATACGGGTACGGCTCGGACATGAGCAGCAGCAGACCCGACTATTCTCGACATCAGCCCAAGCCATGATGCGCAGTTCGCGTGGTCTATGGACTCTACGAATGACGGCCCAATCGGTGCCGCTGGCCGTTGGGTTGGTAATGGCGTCCACTGCAGCATATGCTCAGGAGTCCGGCTCTGACTCAGGCCCGATCCGGACGCTGTCTATTGTGCCGCGTGTCTCGATTACCGAAACTCTAACAAACAACGTGGGCCTGAGCAGCGTCAATCCACAGTCTGATCTGGTCACCGAGATCAGCCCTGGAATCCGCATCGACAGTCAAGGCCGTCGGCTCAAGGGTTATCTGGACTATTCCCTGGACAAGATTACATATGCCCAGAACTCATCGTCCAACCAGTATCAACGCGCGCTCAATACGGCTGGCACGCTGGAGGCGATTGATAACTGGGCCTATATTGATTTCAGCGGCTCCATTTCGCGACAGGCCATCTCGGCTTTTGGCACCCCGTCAATCAGCAACACATCCATCAATACCAATCAAACCGAGGTTTCCAGCTACCGGATATCACCCTATGTACGCGGCCGGCTGGGCGATCTGGCCAGCTACGAGGCTCGCTACAGTCGGTCAATCACCAACAGCGATGCCGGTGGATTTGGAAATGTGAGTTCGACCGACGGTTCCGCCAAAATCAGCGGCGATAGCGCGATCCGCGGTCTGGGCTGGATGGCAGATGCCAGCCAGCAAAAATTTGATTACAGTGCCAGCCTTCCCGTTGAAGCTGATCGTTTTACTGTTGGCCCCTCCTACGCGGTCACGCCTCAATTACGTGTGTCTGCCAACGCCGGACGGGAACGCAATAACTACACCACTGCCGACATGCAAAGCTACGGCAACAGCGGTTTCGCGGTGAACTGGACACCGTCCGAGTTGACCACATTGTCAGCATCCCTGGAACATCGTTCATTCGGAAGCTCGCACAACCTGAGTTTTGAGCACCGGACAGGACGCACCGCATGGAAGTTCACCGATTCAAAAGACATTCTACAAACGCCCAACCAGCTTGGCGTTGTAAGCCTTGGATCCATTTACGACCTCCTGTATAGTCAGTTTGCATCCATCGAGCCCAACCCGGCAGCGCGCGCACAGTTGGTGAATGCATTTTTGCAAGCCAATGGGCTAAGCCCGAATGCCACTGCGGTCAGTAGCGTTTTGACGTCGGCCGTTTCCCTGCAACGCAGCCAAAACCTGTCATTTGCGCTGCTGGGTGTGCGAGACACCATCACGTTTATGGCCACGCGAATCGAAAATAGTCCGCTCGATGCATCATCGACGGCCTCCAACAGCCTGACGAATTCCCTCTTCTTTAACCAGCGCGGCTTCAGCGTGAATTACACGCATCGTTTAACGCCCGATTACTCGCTGGGTGTTCTTGCGTCGCAGCAAAACACCACCGGGCTGTCAGGCGTTCAAGACACAAAACTGCGACTGCTCAATCTCAATGTCACTGGCAGAGTGGGCAAGCAAACCACAGCCTCCGTCGGAGTGCGCCGCGTCGTTTCCAGCGGCGGTTCGCCTTACACTGAAACCGCTGCCTTCGGCACCTTGATCATGCAGTTTTGACCCATGTATGAAGCCTTTTACGGATTAAGCAGCAAGCCTTTTCAGCTCAACCCTGATCCGAGTTTCTATTTCGGCAGCAAACAACACCGGCGGGCCAAGGCCTACCTCGAGTACGGTGTGCAACGAAATGAAGGTTTCATCGTCATTACTGGTGAGGTCGGGGCCGGCAAGACTACCATTGTGCGTGGCCTGTTCGCCAGCCTGGACCCCAACAAAGTCGTAGCCGCCAACCTTGTTACCACGCAGCTGGACGCCGAAGACACCTTGCGCATGGTGGCTGCTGCATTTGGTGTGCGGGTTAAAGATGTCTCGAAGGCCGAAGTGTTGATGGCGCTGGAGGCTTATCTGCTCCACCAGACAAGCCAGGGCAAACGCTGCCTGCTGATCGTTGACGAAGCGCAAAACCTCACCGCCCGGGCGGTGGAAGAGTTGCGCATGCTGTCGAACTTCCAGTTTGGCCAGCAAGCGCTGCTGCAAACGTTCCTGGTGGGGCAGCCCGAATTCCGTACCATTTTGCAAAGCCCCACCATGCAGCAACTCAGGCAGCGCGTTACCGCGACCTGCCATATCGGGCCGCTGCTTTCGGATGAGACACAGGGTTATATTGAGCATCGGTTGAAATGTGCGGGCGCGACGGGGCGCCCAACCTTCGACTCAGCCGCTTTCGAGGCAATTTTCAAAGCCTCCGGGGGTATCCCCCGGCGTATCAATCTGATTTGTGATCGCTTATTGTTATTTGGTTTTCTGAATAATAAAACCAGCTTCGAACTCCAGGATGTAAATAACGTCGCGAGCGAAATTCACGACGAATCGGCGACGCACTCCCATAAGGCATCGGGGGAAAGGCCGGCCCGGGAAGATTCAGGTAGTCAAGGCCTGACAGCGACCGGACCAATTGATGTTGATCTCGCCAAATTGCAGATCACTCCCGGCTTGGCAGGTGCCATCTCCAGTCAAATTGACGCCTTGGGTGTTGAACAATACGACGGCCGCTTACGGCGCCTCGAGCTAAGCGTGGTTCGCCTGGAGCGGATCAATCTCGAAATCCTCTCCATGCTGCAAAAGCTCGTCGCAGCGGTCAGAAAACCCAGCCAGGAGGGGCATTCATGAGCAATCAGGCGATCATGGAAGCAGCAGCCGCGGATTTGGGTCCGGTCATTTGCGTAGTGGGTGCACGGCCCAACTTCATGAAAATGGCGCCCATTCTCAGGGCGATGGCGGCACACATTCCGCCTGTGCCGGTATTACTGGTACACACTGGACAGCATTACGACAAAGACATGAACGACCGCCTGTTTGAGGACCTGCGCCTGCCTCGACCGGATGTCAATCTTGAAGTGGGGTCCGGCACGCACGCCATCCAGACAGCGGAGGTCATGCGCCGGTTCGAGCCAGTTGTCGATGCGCACAAGCCCTCCTGCGTCGCGGTGGTCGGCGATGTCAACTCGACGCTGGCCTGCGCCCTGGTTGCGGTCAAAAAAGGTGTGCCCGTGGTGCACATCGAAGCTGGCTTGCGCAGTTACGACCGAGCCATGCCGGAAGAAATCAACCGCATCCTGACAGACCAGATTTCTGCCCGGCTCTACACCACAGAACGCACCGCTGAAGATAACCTGGTACGGGAGGGCATATCGTCCGAGCGGGTTTGCTTTGCGGGGAACGTCATGATTGACTCGGTGGTTTTTGGCCGGGCAAACGCCCGCAGCGCTGCGCAAACTCTGCGCGCTTGCGGCGTCGACCCCCTGGTATTGAGCCATCCAATGGGCTATGGCGTCGTCACCCTGCACCGCCCTTCCAATGTCGACAAACCTGAAACCCTGCGCGCCCTGCTGGGGGTTCTGGCCGAGGTTGCCGCCAGCTTGCCATTGGTGTTTGCCCTGCATCCCCGCACCCGCAGCAACATTGACCGTTTTGGTCTGGAGGGTCTGGTAAATCCTGCGCGCATGGTGTTGTTGCCACCCCAAGGATACCTTGAGATGCTGGGGTTAATGGCAGGCGCCGCCATGGTACTCACCGACTCCGGTGGCCTGCAGGAAGAAACCACGGCGCTAGGCGTACCTTGTCTGACCCTGCGAGAAAACACCGAGCGCCCTATCACCGTGGAGCAAGGCACCAACCTCCTCGTCGGCCGCAACCGGGCTGCCATTCTTGGCGCGGTACAGGAAATTTTGGCTGGACGGGGCAAGCGTGGCCGCCTGCCTGAATTCTGGGATGGCCGCGCCGCCGAACGTATTGCAGCAGATCTGTACCAATGGTTGATGTCCACTCAATCTGGAATAGCCTTGAAATCGCTTGCTACATAGAAATTCGGTATGCCGGCCACCCCCATCACCAACGCGTTGACCATCGATGTCGAAGACTATTTTCAAGTCTCGGCATTTGCGCCGCATATTGCACGTTCCGAATGGAGCACGCGTGAATGCCGCGTAGAGCGCAACGTCAACGCCATTCTTGAAATGCTGTCCAGTCGCGATATCAAGGCCACCTTTTTTACACTGGGCTGGATTGCCGAGCGTTATCCCCAATTGGTACGCCAGATTGTCAAAGAAGGGCATGAATTGGCCAGCCATGGCTATGGTCACGAGCGTGCAACCGACCAAACTGAAGCGGCTTTTTTCGCCGATATTCACCTGGCCAAAATTGTTCTGGAGGATTTGGCCGACAGCGAGATCAAAGGCTATCGCGCACCCAGTTTTTCAATCAGCACTGGCAACCTCTGGGCTTTTGACAGTCTGGTGCGAGCTGGTTATCGCTACAGTTCCAGCGTCTACCCCATTCAGCACGATCACTATGGCATGCCGGATTCGCCACGGTTTGCCCATGAGGTGCGGCCAAGCCTGATAGAAATTCCCATCACCACCATGCGGGTGTTGAACCGCAACCTGCCGTCGAGCGGAGGGGGCTACTTCAGATTGTTACCTTACGCCCTGTCGCGCTGGATGCTCGGCCGGGTCAATGAACGTGACCGCGAGGCGGGCATTTTCTATTTCCATCCATGGGAGATTGACACCGGGCAGCCCCGCATACCGGGGATCAGCCGCAAGACGCGTTTTCGGCATTACGTCAACATCAGCCGCATGCAAGGTCGTTTGAATCGATTGCTGGGCGACTTCAAATGGGGTCGCATGGACCACATCTTTCTGGACAAGTTCATTAAACATGGCCCTGTTGTCTGAGCCTTCCCTGCTGACCATCAAGCGCCTGGAGCCCCAAGATCTCGCCACGGCAGCGCGGTGGGATAACTTCGTGATCGCGTGTCCCGAGGCCACTTTTTTCCATCGCGCGGGTTGGCAGAAGATTGTTCGTGATGTTTTTGACCATGACACTTATTTTTTGTATGCCGAGGCTGACGGCCAAATCCAGGGTGTTCTGCCTCTCGGCCATGTCAATAGCTGGTTGTTTGGCAACTCATTGACCAGTTTGCCATTCGCGGTATATGGCGGCGTCGCGGCGCTCAGCCCACAGGCAGCAGAGGCCCTGGAGTTTGAGGCCCAAAAAATCGCCAAACGTCTCGGCGTGGCGCACCTTGAACTGCGCAACGTCAACCCGCGGCACACCGACTGGCCCACACAAGACCTGTACGTCACCTTCCGCAAGGAAATCCTGACTTCTGAGGAGGCCAACCTGCTGGCTATCCCGCGCAAGCAGCGGGCCATGGTGCGAAAAGGAATCAAGAACGGTTTGGTCAGCGAAATTGACAGCGGTGCAGATCGATTTTTTGCTCTCTATGCCGATAACGTTCTGCGGCATGGCACACCTGCCATGCCCAAGCGCTACTTCAAGGCTCTGATGGAGGAGTTTCGCGCTGATTGCGAAGTGTTGACCATTGTCGCGCCAGATGGCAGGCCGTTGAGCAGCGTATTGAGCTTCTACTTTCGTGATGAAGTATTGCCCTATTACGCGGGCGACGATGAATCTGCCCGCAACCTGGCGGCCAACGATTTCAAGTACTGGGAATTGATGCGCCGCTCTTGCGAGCGCGGGCTCAAGGTATTCGACTATGGCCGCAGCAAGCGGGACACAGGCTCTTACGCTTTCAAGAAGAACTGGGGCTTTGACCCGCGGCCACTGCACTACGAGTACTGTCTTTACAAGCGTGATGCCATCCCGCAAAACAATCCATCCAACGCCAGGTACAAGTTGCTGATTGCCACGTGGCGGCGTATGCCGATCGGCCTGGCCAACTGGTTGGGCCCCTTTGTCGTCAGGAATCTCGGCTGATCGCCACCATGAGTAACCTGCTTTACCTGGTGCACCGGCTGCCCTACCCTCCCAACAAGGGCGACAAGGTTCGCTCTTACCATCTGCTCAAACACCTGAGCCAACGACACCGTGTTTTTCTGGGTACGTTTGTGGACGATCCTGCGGACGAAGCCTATCTGGACACCGTGCGTGCAATCTGCCCCGACCTGTATGTGGCGCGGCTCAACCCTCGCACAGCCAGGCTGCGCAGCTTGACCGGTTTGTTAACTCATCAGGCGCTCGGTCTGCGTTACTACAGGGATGCCGACCTGCAAGTGTGGGTCAATCAGACGTTGGTAGCCCATAAAATGGATGCGGCCATCGTTTTTTCTTCCGTCATGGCGCAGTACGTGCCTTGCGCATCCGGCAACACCATCCTGCCGATGCTGGTTGATTTTGTGGACGTGGATTCCGCCAAATGGACGCAATATGCGGCTAGCCACAAATGGCCGCTGTCCTGGCTGTACCGGCGTGAGGGCGCGCGCTTGCTGGCCTACGAACGCGCAGTCGCGGCCCGCGCGCAGCGCTCGTTTTTTGTCACCGAGAACGAAACCGCCCTGTTTCGTAATATGGCCCCCGAAAGCGCCCATCGGCTTGGCATCATCAGCAACGGTGTTGATGCCGACTATTTTTCGCCCGACCCGGCCTGTGCCTCGCCCTTTACTGACACGGACGTGCATCCGGAGCAAATACCGCTGGTGTTCACCGGCGCCATGGACTACTGGCCCAACATCGACGCCGTGACCTGGTTTGTGCAACAGATCCTTCCCCTCCTGCGTCAGGCCTGGCCCCAGTTGTGCTTCTACATCGTCGGACGCAGCCCATCGCCTGCCGTTTTGGCACTGGCATCCAGCGTTGTCGTGGTCACCGGAACCGTGCCAGACGTCCGGCCATTCCTGCAACACGCCGCCGTTGTTGTTGCACCGTTACGCGTGGCGCGGGGCATACAAAACAAGATTCTTGAAGCGATGGCCATGGCTCGACCCGTGGTTGCGTCGCAGTCCTGCGTCGAAGCGATAGATGCCCGACCCGGCGAAGAACTAATCTCTGCCGCCGAGGCCACCGACTTTGTCCGCGAAATTGATGCGTTGCTGAAAGCACCTGTCCGGGCAACCGCGGTGGGTCAGTCTGGCCGGCGGCGCGTGATCCAAAGCTACAGTTGGGATGCCCATTTGGGGCGTTTGGACGAATATCTGAGCGACCAGTCTCTTGCACAAGGCAACGCATGAATTTAACCGCCAGTCTGCACCCGCCCAAGGGCAATGCCCGTCTGGCACCACCCTGGCGCCATGCCTTGCCGGCGCTGCTGTTGCTGCTGGTCTGGGTTTTGTATCTCTACCGCGATACCGGCATCGCCATGGTGACCATCTGGGCCCGGTCTGAAACCTTTACCCATGCTTTTTTGGTGCCACCGATAACACTGTGGCTGATCTGGCGTCAACGCCAGCGCATGGCAGGACAAACACCACAACAGGCTCCAGGCGTTGTGCTGCTGGCAGCCTGCGTTGTATTTGGCTGGCTTCTGGGTGACCTGGTAGCCGTCAATGCCGTCACGCAATTGGCGCTTGTGTCACTGCTGGTTCTGGCGGTACCGGCCGTGCTGGGTTGGTCCGTCACGCGGCTCATCCTTTTTCCGCTGGGTTTTCTGTTTTTCGCGGTACCCATCGGTGAGTTTGTCATGCCCCAGCTCATGGTATGGACCGCTGATTTCACCGTTTCTGCGTTACGCTTGAGCGGCGTTCCGGTTTACCGTGAAGGCCTGCAGTTTGTCATACCTTCGGGCTCCTGGTCCGTGATCGAGGCGTGCAGCGGCGTGCGTTACCTGATCGCATCTCTGACGGTCGGCACTCTTTTTGCGTATCTGAACTACCACTCCACCAAGCGCCGGGTCCTGTTTGTGATGGTTTCCATTCTGGTGCCCGTCATTGCCAACTGGATGCGTGCCTACATGATCGTCATGCTGGCGCACCTCTCTGGCAACAAACTTGCCGTCGGCGTGGACCATCTGATTTATGGCTGGCTGTTTTTTGGTTTCGTGATCATGACAATGTTCACCATAGGCATACGATGGGCCGAGCCCGACAAATCCGACAAGACGATTGAAGCAGAAACGGCAGCGCAATCCACGGCACGGCCTTTCAGTCCGGCAAAGCTCTGGACCATCACTGCCTGCTTTGCTGCAGTGGCGGCACTGCCGCATATCGCCTTGTGGGCCATAGACCGGGCTGAAGGCGACGCGCAGGTGTCACTTACCGCACCCCGGGCACTGGCCGGCGACTGGCACGAAGTGCTTCCAGCCGCAGCAGGCTTCAAACCTGCGTTCCACAACCCGTCCGCCGAGATCAACAGCAGTTACGCTGGCCAGGGCCACACCGTGGGGTTGTACCTGGGCTACTACCGGCACCAGGACTACGACCGCAAGCTGGTCAGTTCCAGCAACGCCCTGGTCGTCAGCAAGGATTCGCAATGGGCTCAGGTTGCCAGCGGCAGTCGTCCCGTCACGATGGGCGGGCAGACGGTGGATGTGCGAACGGCCGAACTGCGTGGAGCGGACCTGTATTCGCAAGTAAGCCCACCACGCTTGGTAGCATGGCAAATATACTGGGTCAACGGCACGCTGACCGCCAGCGATTACCTTGCCAAAGCCTATAGTGCGTTGTTTCGCTTGACGGGGCGAGGCGATGATTCTGCAGTCATCATTGTTTACGCCCCTAAACATCAGGCCGGAGACGCTGAAGCTGTACTGGCGTCTTTTTTGGCGACGAACTACGCGGTCATCAACGAACTGCTGCTGAAAACCCGGCAGCAATGATTTCTAATAATTTCCTGGAGGTTTTGTGATGTCTGTGGTCGCCGTAATCGGTTTGGGTTATGTAGGTTTACCCCTGGTGGTGGAGTTTGGCAAACACTTTCGCACCATCGGGTTTGATATTGCCGAGTTCAAAGTTGAGTCATGCCTGAGAGGTATTGACCCCTCCCGTGAATTGACGGACGATGAAATGCGGGCTTCTCCCCATGCCGTTTACACCGCAGACCCCACTTTGCTGGCCGAGGCCGACATCATCGTCGTGGCTGTTCCTACGCCGGTGGACAACGCGCACATCCCTGATTTTCGCCCGCTCATTGGCGCCAGCACCAGCGTCGGGCGTCACATGAAAAAGGGGGCCATCGTGGTCTATGAATCCACGGTTTACCCTGGCGCTACTGAAGAGGTTTGCATTCCGGTGCTGGAGCGCGAGTCCGGCCTGAAGTGGAAGCAGGATTTTTTCGTAGGCTATTCGCCTGAGCGCATCAACCCGGGCGATAAAGAGCACACCCTCACCAAAATCCTCAAAATCGTGGCGGGCGACACGCCTGAGACGCTGAACAAAGTTGCGGCGCTGTATGAGACCATCATCTTGCCCGGCGTCCATCGTGCATCGAACATCAAAACCGCGGAGGCCGCCAAGGTGATCGAGAACACACAGCGTGATTTGAATATCTCTCTGATGAACGAGCTCTCCATCATCTTCGACAAGCTCGGTATCGACACGACGGGGGTGCTCGCGGCCGCCGGCACCAAATGGAATTTTCTTAATTTCAAACCTGGCCTGGTGGGTGGCCATTGCATTGGCGTCGACCCCTACTACCTGACCCACAAGGCCGAAATGCTGGGCTACACCCCGCAAGTCATTTTGGCGGGCCGCCGCATCAACGACGGCATGGGCAAGTTCATTGCCGAGCAGACCATCAAGCACATGATCGCGACCGGCAGCTATGTCAAAGGCGCCAAAGTGAACGTACTCGGACTCACCTTCAAGGAAAACTGTGGCGATCTGCGCAACTCCAAGGTGATTGACATCATTAATGAGCTCAAAACCTATGGCGTAGAAGTGTGTGTAACCGACCCGCGCGCCGAATCGGATGAAGCCGTGCGTGAGTATGGTGTCCCGCTGCTGCCATGGAACGATTTGCCCCGGGCCGACGCGATTGTGGCCGCCGTGGCGCACCGCGAGTTTACCACGCTGACTGTTGAAGACTTCGGCCGAAAACTCGTCAAGGGTGGCGCATTTATCGATGTCAAAGCCGCTTTCGACCGCAACGCCATTGAAGGTGCCGGCTATAAACTCTGGCGCCTGTAAATGCCAGACCAACGCCCTTTGGTGCTTCACGTGATGTATCGTTTTGACACGGGCGGGCTTGAGAACGGCATCGTCAACCTCGTCAATCACATGCCGGCGCACGCCTACCGGCATGCGGTACTGGCGCTGACTGAGGTCACCAATTTCCGTCAGCGTATTGAGCGCACCGACGTCGATTTCATCTCGTTGCACAAGCAACCGGGTCACGGCTTCTGGCAGTACCCAAAGCTGTTCAACTTATTCCGCCAATTGCGTCCCACCATCGTGCACAGCCGTAACCTCGCCGCACTGGAAGCGCAAGTACCGGCGTGGGCGGCTGGCGTGCCGGTTCGCATACACGGTGAACATGGCCGTGATGTGGGGGATCTGGACGGCAGTAGCGTTACCCACCAGCGCATGCGACGGCTCTACAGGCCCTTTGTTCACCACTACACGGCCTTGTCGCGCGATCTGGCGGACTACCTGGTGGATAAGGTACATGTTTCGCCAGACGCCATCACACAGGCCTGCAACGGTGTGGATACCGATCGCTTTCGGCCGGCGCAAGATGGCCCGCAACCCATCGCTGGTTGCCCGTTTGACCCGGCGCAGCACTGGCTGGTGGGTACCGTGGGCCGCATGCAAGCCGTCAAGGATCAGCTCATGCTGGCGCATGCTTTTGTGCACGCCATGGCACTCGCCCCTGAGCTCACGCAACGCGTACGCCTGGTCATGGTAGGGGATGGCCCGTTGCGCGCACAGGTGCAGAACGTGCTGGACACAGCGGGACTGGGCGCACTGGCCTGGGTGCCGGGCGAGCGCACTGATGTAGCCGACATCATGCGTGGCTTGCATGCCTTTGCGCTGCCTTCTCTGGCCGAGGGTATTTCCAACACCATCCTGGAGGCCATGGCCAGTGGCTTGCCCGTAGTCGCCACGACCGTGGGCGGCAACACCGACCTGGTGCTGCAGGGGCAGACGGGATACCTTACTTCTCCTTCTGATCCCCAGGCCATGGCCCTGCACCTTGTGGCGCTGGCCTCCAATCCTCAGCAGGCCCGCAACATGGGTCAGGCAGGTCGTCAGCGGGCGCAATCTACCTTCGGCCTGCAGGTGATGGTGTCGACCTACCAGCGGGTATATGACCAGCAATTGCGCCGCCTGTGCCCTTTACGATCCGTCCAGCAACACCAATAAACCCAATGTGCGGCATTACCGGCATCTTTGACACCCGCGGCAGCAGCGCTATCAGCAGTACCGTTCTCCAGCGCATGAACGACTCACAATTGCACCGCGGCCCGGACGATGGTCGCTTGCATATTGAGCCCGGCGTGGGTCTGGGCCATCGGCGCCTGTCCATCATCGACATTGCTACCGGGCAGCAGCCGCTATTCAACGAAGATGGTTCTGTGGTGGTGGTCTTCAACGGCGAGATCTACAACTACCAGCAGCTCATCCCCGAACTGCAGGCCCTGGGCCATGTGTTTCACACCAAGAGCGACACCGAAGTCATTGTTCACGCCTGGGAATCCTGGGGGGCCGACTGTGTCAAGCGTTTCCGCGGCATGTTTGCCTTTGCGCTGTGGGACCGCAACCGGCAAACTTTCTTCATGGCGCGTGACCGGCTGGGCGTCAAACCCTTGTACTACGCGCTGCTCGATGACGGTACCTTGTTGTTCGGTTCCGAACTCAAGTCTCTCCTGGCTCAGGGTGGCTTGCGGCGCGACATTGATCCGCTGGCCGTCGAAGAATATTTCGCGCTGGGCTACGTCGCCGAGCCACGCACCATTTTCAAGCAAGCCAAAAAACTCTCACCGGCCCACACCTTGACCATTGTGCGTGGCCAGCCGGTGGGCGAGCCCGTAGCTTACTGGGACGTCAGTTTCAGCCTGGACAACCCCATCTCTGCGGCCGATGCCCAAGCCGAACTGGTGCAGCGTCTGCAAGAGTCCGTGCGCCTGCGCATGATTGCCGAGGTGCCGCTCGGCGCCTTCCTCTCGGGCGGCGTGGACAGCAGCGCCGTGGTCGCCATCATGGCAGGCTTGTCGCCAGAGCCCGTTAACACCTGCTCCATCGGCTTTGACGACCCGGCCTTCAACGAGTCCGCGTTTGCGCAAACCGTGGCCGACCGTTACCACACGAACCATCGTCTTGAGATCGTCAAGAGCGACGATTTTGACCTCATCGACACGCTGGCTCGCCTGTACGATGAGCCCTACGCCGACAGTTCGGCCATTCCCACCTACCGGGTCTGCCAGCTCGCGCGCAAGCATGTCACCGTGGCCCTGTCTGGGGACGGCGGCGATGAGTCCTTCGGCGGCTACCGGCGTTATCGCCTGCACCTGATGGAAGAGCGCATGCGTGTCGCCATACCGCAGCGTGTGCGCGGCCCGGTATTTGGCCTGCTGGGGGGGCTCTATCCCAAGGCCGACTGGGCGCCGCGCATGTTTCGCGCCAAAACCACTTTTGAGGGGCTGGCACGCACCTCGGTGGAGGCTTACTTTCACACCGTCTCCATTCTGCGTAGTCCCATGCGAGAGGCGCTATTCAGTCAAAGTTTCAAGTCGGCGTTGGCTGGCTATGACGCGCAAGAGGTGTTCAATCGCCACGCGACCCAGGCCGGCACCGATGACCCGCTGGCCCTGATTCAATACCTGGACCTCAAAACCTATCTGGTTGGCGACATCAACACCAAGGTCGACCGCGCCAGCATGGCGCACTCACTGGAAGTGCGCGAGCCCTTGATGGATCATGAGCTGGTGCAGTGGCTCGCCACGTTGCCATCGAGTCACAAAATCAACGGGCAGGAGGGCAAGTATCTTTTCAAAAAATCGATGGAGCCGTACTTGCCGCAAGACGTGCTGTACCGGCCCAAGATGGGTTTTGCCGTGCCGCTGGCACGCTGGTTCCGCGGCCCCCTGAAACAGCGCGTGCGCGATGCGGTGCTCGGCGAACGGCTGGCTGCCACCGGCTGGTTCAACCCGGTTTACCTGGAACATCTGGTGGAGGCTCACCAGTCTGGCGCCCGGGACTACAGCGCGCCACTGTGGACGCTGCTGATGTTCGAAGCCTTTTTGCGCCAAGTGGTTGATGTTCCTTCTCCTTCTCTTTCGGGGGCCACAGGCCTTGGCGCTCCATTGCTCGCGTCGTCATGAGCCTGCGCATCCTCCACGTGCTCGATCACTCCATCCCGCTGCATAGCGGGTATACCTTTCGCACGCTCTCCATCCTGCGCGAGCAGCGCAAGCTGGGCTGGGAAACGTTTCACCTCACCAGCCCCAAGCAAATCAACTGCGACGCGCTTCAAGAAGACGTAGACGGCTGGCACTTCTACCGCTGCCCGGCCGTGCCCGCCAGCCGATTACCCGGTTGGGGTCAAATCGCCCTCATGCGCACACTGGAGCGCCGCCTGCAGCAAGTAGTCGCACAGGTGCGGCCGAACATCATCCACGCCCATTCCCCGGTGCTCAATGCCCTGCCTGCGCTACGCGTGGGCAAGCGCCTTGGCATACCGGTGATGTATGAAGTGCGTGCCTTTTGGGAAGACGCTGCCGTGGACCACGGCACCACGTCGAATGGCAGCCTGCGCTACCACCTGACCCGCTGGCTGGAGACCCGCGCCCTCAAACGCGCTCACCATGTGTTCACCATTTGCGAAGGCCTGCGCAGCGACATCATTGGCCGCGGCATCCCCGCCGCCAAAGTTACCGTCATCCCCAACGCGGTGGACATTCAATCGTTTGAACCCGGCGGGCGGCCCGATACCGCGCTCAAGGCCCGGCTTGGGCTGGACGGCGCCAGCGTCATCGGTTTCATCGGTTCGTTCTACGCTTATGAAGGGCTCGATCTGTTGCTGGATGCTTTGCCGGACATTCTGCTGCAGCGCCCTGAGGTGCGTGTGCTGCTGGTGGGCGGTGGCCCGCAAGCGGCTGCACTCAAGGCCCAGGCCCAGCGTCTGGGCGTGGCTGACAAGGTGGTCTTTACCGGTCGCGTGCCGCACGCCGAGGTGCACAGCTACTACGACTTGGTGGACGTGCTGGCCTATCCGCGCCATTCCATGCGTCTGACCGAACTGGTTACCCCCCTCAAGCCCCTTGAAGCCATGGCTCAGGGCCGGTTGCTGGTTGCGTCGGACGTGGGTGGCCACAAGGAACTGATTCGCCATGGGGAAACCGGCATGCTGTTCAAGGCGGGCAGCGTTGATGCATTGACGCAAACGATAGTTAATCTGTTGGCCAACCAGATTAGTTGGCCCGCCATGCGCGCGGCAGGCAGGTGTTTTGTGGAAGGAGAACGCAACTGGACTCGCAGCGTAGCCAACTACGCCAACGTCTACACCTCGTCGACAGGCGCGTCATGACGACCGCCTTGTCTGGACTCTCCGGGCTTCATATAGGTCTCATCGGCCCGCTGCCGCCCCCTTCGGGCGGCATGGCCAATCAGACGCGACAACTAGCCGACCTATTGGCGGCAGCGGGAGCAACCGTCACCACCGTCCAGGTCAACGCGCCTTATCGCCCCAGATGGGCCGGTCGGGTGCCGGTGCTGCGCGCTGGATTCAGACTTCTCCCTTATCTGGTGGGTCTTTGGCGGGCCGCGGGGCAGGTTGATATTTTTCACGTCATGGCCAACTCCGGCTGGTCATGGCATTTGTTTGCCGCCCCGGCCGTTTGGGTGGCGCGCATGCGTGGCGTTCCCGTAATAGTCAATTACCGGGGTGGCGAGGCTGCTGGGTTTCTTCAGCGCACCGGGTTACTGGTTCGCTTCACGATGCGCCAGACTCGTGCATTGGTTGTACCTTCGGGGTTTTTGCAAGGCGTTTTTGCCCAATTCGGCATGGCGGCTGGTATTCTTCCCAACATTGTTGACCTCAGCCGTTTTCATCCTCGCGCGCCGGTTCGCGCGGGTTCGCCCCACCTGGTGGTCGCACGAAACTTGGAGCCGTTGTACGACAACCTGACCGCCATTCGGGCTCTCCAGACGATTAGAGCCAGCTTTCCCCAAGTCCGCCTGACCATTGCCGGTAGCGGCCCCGACGAGCAGCGCCTGCGCCAGTCGGTTCAAGATATGGGGCTAACCAGTGTGGTGCAGTTCACCGGCCGCCTTGAGCATGACGCCATGGCCGCGCTTTACCGCAGTGCCGACATCATGCTCAACCCAAGCTTGGCCGACAACATGCCAAATTCTGTGCTGGAAGCATGGGCCAGCGGTGTGCCGGTAGTCAGTACAAATGTTGGAGGTATTCCTTATCTCGCACAGGATGGTGTCACCGCCTCACTGGTGCCGCCTGCGAACCCAGCTGCCATGGCGCAGGCCTGCTTGGCGCTATTGTCAAATAAAACTCTTTGGCAGCAACGTGCGCAGGCTGGTTTGCAAGAGGCGCAACGCTACACTTGGTTCTATGTGCGGCCAGTGCTAAGCGATGTTTATCGGCGAGCCATTGCGCAGCCGTCGCACTGGTCAACGGGGAGTACATGAATTTGTATACGTCTTTTGTCTCAGCGCTCTTGTTTCCCCTGCATGAGCGCTTGAAGCGCCACGACACGGTAGCGTTAAGACGCCTTATGGAAGAGGCCCAATGGTGGCCAACGGACCGGCTTGTGGCTTTTCAGTTGCGGCGCTTGCGTGATCTCTTGCGGGATGCGGCGGCCAATGTGCCTTACTACCACGATCTTTTTGCACAATTAGGTTTTGATCCAGCCAGCATTCAAAGCACGGCCGATTTGCAACGCCTGCCGTTGCTCACCAAAACCATCATTCGCGCCAACACCAATGCGCTCAGGCACGCCCATGCCCAAGGCTTGACCCGCTTCAACACGGGCGGCTCATCCGGTGAACCGCTGGTTTTTTTCATTGGCAAAAAACGCATCAGCCATGACGTCGCCGCCAAGTGGCGCGCCACCCGCTGGTGGGATGTTGATATTGGTGACCCTGAAATCGTGGTCTGGGGCTCGCCCATTGAACTAAGCAAACAGGACCACCTCAAGCACTGGCGCGACAAACTTCTGCGCACCCGGTTATTGCCCGCGTTTGAGATGTCCGAATCCAAGCTCGACCAGTTCATTGCCACCATTCGCAGCGTCAGGCCCCGCATGCTGTTTGGCTATCCTTCGGCCTTGACCCACATTGCCAGGCATGCCCAAAAGCGCGGCGTACTTATGAGTGACCTTGGCATCAAGGTAGCCTTCGTCACCTCAGAGCTCCTGTATGACGAACAACGCGCGACCATCAGCCAGGTGTTTGGCTGTCGGGTTGCCAACGGTTATGGTGGCCGCGACGCCGGTTTCATCGCTCATGAGTGCCCCGCCGGAGGCATGCATCTGACAGCAGACGACATCGTGGTGGAAATCGTCAACGGGGCCGGGCAGGTTCAACCTCCGGGCGTAGCCGGTGAGATCGTCGTTACCCACCTGTCAACCAATGAATTCCCCTTCATTCGCTATCGCACTGGTGATATTGGCGTATTGGGCACTACGCCTTGCAGCTGCGGTCGCGGTCTGCCGCTGTTGCAAGACATCCAGGGCCGCAGCACCGACTTCGTGATCGCCGCAGATGGCACGGTAATGCATGGCCTGTCGCTCATTTACATCTTGCGTGATCTGGCTGGCGTCAAGTCTTTCAAGGTGATACAGGAATCTCGGGCGCTCACCCATGTGCTACTGGTGACGGACGACAACTTTGCGTCTGGCGCCTTGGACCAGATTGTCAGTGGGTTCAAGCAACGTTTGGGCGCTGATGTGGCAGTGGTGGTGGATCGTGTTGACAACATCCCCGCCGAAAAATCTGGCAAATTTCGGTACGTGATCAGCCATGCGTGACATCCTCGTCGTCGCTATCGTTATGGTGGCCGCATTGGCAGCACTGCGGCGCCCCTGGATCGGCATCATGCTGTGGACTTGGCTCAGCATCATGAATCCGCATCGTTACACGTGGGGTTTTGCTTATAACGCACCTTTGGCGGCAATCGCTGCGGCCAGCGTGTTGCTGGGCTTGCTGATGACCAAAGACCGCGAGTCACCGTTCAAGGCCAGCCCCGTGACATGGCTGGTTGTGTTCATGGTCTGGATGACCATCTCGTGGCTGATGGGACTTGATCCAGCCGGTGATTACGCGCAGTGGAAGAAGGTCATGAAAATTGACTTTATGGTCATCATTTCGTTGATGCTGCTGCACCGAAAGCAACACATCTTCGCGCTGATGTGGGTTTGCGCCGGCTCGATGGCACTGTTGGGTATGAAAGGCGGGATTTTTACACTCATGTCGGGTGGTAACTTCCACGTGTGGGGCCCGCCCGGCTCCTTTATTGAAGATAACAACGAGTTTGCTGCCGCCTTGGTGATGACCATTCCCTTGCTCAGATTCCTGCAACTTCAGCTTCACAAGGCATGGGCACGCCACGGCATGACGGCTGCGATGGTTCTGTGCGCCGCATCGGCTTTAGGGTCGCAATCGCGTGGTGCTCTTTTGGCGATTTCAGCCATGGCGTTCTATTTGTGGTGGAACAGCAAGAGCAAGTTTCGCGTCGGCTTGGCACTTCTGGTTGTGTCAGTGCCGCTCATCATGTTTATGCCTGATTCCTGGGTGAATCGCATGGCCACCATTGAAAATTACCAACAGGATGCTTCCGCAATGGGGCGGATCAGTGCGTGGTGGAGTGCATGGAACAGCGCATTTCACTACCCCTTTGGGGTCGGCTTCAATGGCGCTCGGCCGGAGCTATTTGCCCTTTATTCGCCTTATCAGACGGGCGCGGGCGTTCTCGCCGCGCACAGCATTTATTTCGAGGTGCTCGGCAATCACGGCTTCGTGGGACTTTTTCTGTTTTTAGGCTTACTCGCGGCCACCTGGCGTGCGGCGGGCTGGCTCAAGCGGCAAAAATTTTCGGCACCAGAGACTCGCTGGTGCAGCGAGCTCGGCATGCTTTGCCAGGTATCGCTGGCCGGCTATGCCGTTGGTGGCGCTTTTTTGAGCTTGTCCTATTTCGATTTGCCCTACGACGTCATGGTTATGGTGGTGCTCACACGGGTATGGGTTGAAAAGGAATACTGGCTTACCGAGCCGGTCTATGCCCCGGGCTGGAAGACCGTTCCGGGTTTGGCTGCACCTGCCAAACTTGCTTGATTCATGGTGAAGACACTTTTGCAATGGATGTCGCCCGCTGGTGCCGGTGCGCGTCTGTCAACGCTGATTTTTCATCGCGTCTTGCCCGCACCAGATCCACTTTTCCCTGACGAAATGGACGCTCGCCGGTTTGCCGAGGTTTGCGGCTGGCTCAAGTCGTGGTTTAACGTGCTGCCGCTAGACCAGGCAGTGACGAGACTCAAAGCCGGTACGCTGCCTGCGCGCGCCGCCTGCATCACCTTTGACGACGGCTATGCCGATAACTTTGAGGTGGCGATGCCCATACTGCAGCGGCATGGGCTCACGGCCACCTTCTTTATCGCCACCGGCTTTCTCAATGGCGGCCGCATGTGGAACGACACCATCATCGAGACGGTTCGCGGCGGCACAAGCCCGCTGCTTGATTTTTCTTCGCTAAATTTGGGGCGACACCCCGTCACCACCCTCGCCGGCAAGCGGGCGGCGATTACGGCGCTCATCGATCAAATCAAGTACCAGCCGCTTGCGCAGCGCATCAGCGTCACTGAACAAATCGCCCGGCTGGCTCCGGTACAGCTGCCACAAGACCTGATGATGACCTCGCTGCAAGTCAAGGCCATGCACCAGGCAGGTATGCAGATTGGTGCGCACACGGTTTCTCATCCCATCCTGGCCAGGCTCGACAAGGATCAGGCTCGCCAGGAGATAAGCGACAGTCAAATTTTTCTCGAGCGACTGCTGGGCGAGCGCGTGGGGCTATTTGCTTATCCCAACGGCAAGCCGGGTGAAGATTATTCATTGCAAGCGGTAGAGGTGGTGCGCAGCCTGGGCTTTGACGCTGCTTTCAGTACGCAGTGGGGCGCATCACGGCAGGGCGATGACCCACTGCAGATCAGGCGCTTCACGCCCTGGGACAAAACCCGCCTGCGGTTCGGTGTGCGCATGCTGAGGAATTTGCGCGGGCGCTGAAGGCCGTGGCAGTGCGAGTGGCAGCCGATGCGTATGTAATTGACTCATTGCCGCCCCCTTTTTTCGCACACACCATGCTACCTTCCCAATCCAGGCTCCCCTGGCTGGCTCCCGGCGCTCCGTTCCCGGAACCCGAGCAGGCTTGGGGTGCGTCGGACCCGGCGCCCGGGTTGCTGGCGGGGGGCGGCGCGCTGGACGTCGAGAGCCTGGTTCGGGCCTATTCCCAAGGCATCTTTCCGTGGTTCAGCGATGACCAGCCCATCTTGTGGTGGAGCCCCGATCCGCGCATGGTACTGCGGGTAAACGACTTCAAGCTGCATCGTTCGCTGCGCAAGGCGCTTGACCGTTTTCAGCGCGATGCACGCTGTGAGATCCGCATTGACAGTGCATTCGCGCAAGTCATTCGTGCTTGCTCAGCCAGTGCGCGCACGGGCCAGTCGGGCACCTGGATCGTGCCTGACATGGTGCTGGCCTACGAGGCGCTGCACGGCGCCGGACTGGCTCACAGCGTGGAAACCTGGGTCGACGGGCAACTAATGGGCGGCCTGTATTGCGTGGCACTCGGCAAGGCCCTCTTTGGTGAATCAATGTTCACCCGGGTACCTGATGCGTCCAAGATTGCACTGGCGGCGCTCGTGTGCTTTTGCCGGCATAACGGCATCGATCTGATCGACTGCCAGCAGAACACCGGCCATCTGGCCTCGCTGGGAGCGCGAGAAATCAGCCGCGCCAGTTTTGTAAATCAGGTAGCGCACAACTCGGTGCTGCCAGCACCACGCTGGCAGTTCGAACACGTATACTGGCACAAACTCCTGCCCGCGAAGACTGTGCCAACGTGACGCACCTCAAGGATCTCCCTCTTCAAACCTTGCAGTTCTATGCAACGGCGCCCTACCCCTGCAGCTATCTGCCGGGCAACCAGGCCCGTTCGCAGGTGGCCACCCCCAGCCACCTGATTCATAACGATACGTACTCCGACCTGGTCACCAAGGGTTTTCGGCGCAGCGGCATGTTCACCTATCGGCCTTATTGCGATGGTTGCCGCGCCTGCCTGCCGCTGCGGGTTCTGGTCCGTAGTTTCAGCCCGGACCGCAGCCAGCGCAGGGCCTGGAGCCGGCATCAAAATCTGCAGGCCCGTGTGCTCAAGCTGTGCTTCGTGCCGGAGCACTACCACCTATACCTTCGCTACCAGAACGGCCGCCATGCGGGGGGCGGCATGGACCACGACAGCATCGACCAATACACCCAGTTTTTGCTGCAAAGCCGGGTTAATTCGCGCCTGGTGGAGTTCCGCGAAACGCTGGCCGACGGTACGCCCGGCGCGCTCAAGATGGTCTCCATCCTCGATGTGCTCAACGATGGCCTGTCGGCCGTCTACACCTTCTACGAGCCTGACGCCAATGCCAGCTACGGCACTTACAGCGTGCTGTGGCAAATAGAGCAGGCGCGCCAACTGGAACTGCCACATGTGTACCTTGGCTACTGGATCGGCCAGAGCCCGAAGATGAATTACAAGGCGCGGTTTGGGCCGCATGAAATATTGATGGATGGCCGCTGGATTGCGGGTAATTCCCGCGCTGCCACGTAGCCACACCTGTGTGCCTGGCCACCGGGTGGCGTATCTTCTTTTCACCAGATAAAATCTGGTTTCAACATTTCGCGGACACACCATGAAAAGATCGGACCCGAATGTCCCGGCAAAACCCACCGTGCAGGTCATCGAGCGCATGTTTGCGCTCATCGATATCTTGGCCTCGCGTGACGAACCCGTCTCCCTGAAAGAAATCAGCGCGCTGACCGGTTTGCATCCATCTACCACGCACCGCATCCTGAACGATCTGGCCACCGGCCGCTTTGTGGATCGTCCCGAGGCGGGCAGTTACCGGCTGGGGATGCGCTTGCTGGAACTCGGCAACCTGGTCAAGGGGCGTTTGAGTGTGCGCGATGCGGCCCTGGCTCCCATGCGTGAGCTGCATCACCTGATTCAGCAGCCTGTGAACCTGAGCATGCGCCAGGGCGATGAAATTGTGTACATCGAACGCTCTTTTGGCGAGCGCTCGGGCATGCAGGTAGTGCGCGCAATCGGTGGGCGCGCGCCGCTGCACCTGACCTCGGTGGGCAAGCTGTTTCTGGCGAACGACGATCCTCAGCGCGTTCGTACCTATGCGACGCGCACGGGACTAAGTGGACACACCAAGAACAGCATTACCCAATTGCCCGCGCTGGAGCGTGAACTTGCCAAAGCCAGACAGTACGGCACTGCGCGCGACAATGAAGAATTGGAATTGGGAGTGCGCTGCATGGGCGCCGGCATTTATGACGACCAGAGCAAACTGATTGCCGGTTTATCGATTTCGGCGCCGGCGGACCGCCTTGACGAGGGCTGGTTGCCCAAACTTCAAGCGACCGTCAACCAGATATCAGCGGCTCTAGGCTACAAGCCCCCGCCAGGCCGGGCGACCTGAGTCGCTCAGCCGTTGATGTGTTTGACTGAAGAGACACTGACGGCCGCAGGCGGATGGGACTCGACCCAGCGGCGCACGCGTTCAGCGTCGGCAAAGCGGCTAAGCGAGCCGGCAGAGTCGAGGAACACCATGATGAGCTTGCGCCCGGCAATCTTGGCCTGCAACAACAGGCAGTGTCCGGCTTCGGTGATATAGCCCGTCTTTTGCAAACCGATATCCCAACCGGGGTTTTTGACAAGACGATTGGTGTTGTTGTATTGCAAAGTCCGGTTACCCACATCGACGTCAAAATTGTGGGACGTCGTCAGTTCACGCAGGGTCGGATCCTTGTAGGCCACATTCACCAGGGTCGCCAAGTCGCGTGCGCTGGACTGGTTCTCGCTCGACAAACCAGTAGGCTCCACATAGCGGGTATCCTTCATGCCGATCATTTTTGCCTTGGCATTCATCAGTGAAACAAACGCCGGCAATCCACCAGGATAGGTACGCCCCAGCGCATGGGCGGCCCGGTTTTCGCTGGACATCAGGGCAAGGTGCAGCAACTCACCGCGGCTGAGCACGGTACCCACCCTCAGGCGTGAACTGCTGTGTTTTTCAGTGTCGACATCGTCCTGCGTGATGGTGATCATCTCATTCATCGGCAAGCCCGCCTCGCTGATAAGCAAACCGGTCATCAACTTGCTCAGGGACGCAATGGGCAGCACAGCCTGGTCATTCTTGCTGAACAGCACCTCATGCGTGTCCTGATCCATCACCAGCGCCACGCCCGACTTGAGGTCAAGCGGATCCTGGGTCGAGTGCAGGCCCGCCAATTCTCCGAAAGACGGTTGGGCGGGGACATAAGCCACACGAACGACGGACTTGCGCCTGGAACTGGCAACCACCTTGGCGCCCTTGGTGCGGACACGCGGAGATATCGTGGCAACCACACGCCTGGAAACATGAATGGAATGGGCCTGCTTTTTGACAACAACCTTCTTGGGGCCGGCCGCCTGTGCTGCGGGCAAAGCCAAGGTGCTCGCAAGAGCCAGAGCAGAAACAATTTGTAGTAGGCGATTCAAAACTTGACTCACTTCGAAATTTGCACAGCGGGACATGGTTTTATCTCCGATACGCCTTGAACATTCCCCGAGTGTATCGAAATGAAAAAAACATGCAAGATCAAATACTTGCAAGACTTTCCTAAATAGGTACTCAGGTTGTAAGTGTTTACCCTATCCTTGGGCTGCCACCTGGTCAGATTTGCTCTGTAACTTGTTGAGGGCATTCAAATAAGCCTTGGCAGAAGCCACGATGATATCGGGGTCTGCTCCCACGCCATTGACCACGCGGCCACTGTTTTGCAGGCGCACCGTCACCTCACCCTGGCTCTCTGTGGAGCCACTGATGGCATTCACCGAATAGAGCACCATCTCTGCACCGCTTTTGACGTGCGTCTCGATGGCCTTCAGCGAGGCATCGACCGGGCCGTTGCCATCGGACTCGCCTTTGACTTCCTTGCCATCCGCCGTAAAGACGATTGTGGCCTGCGGACGTTCGCCGGTTTCACTGTGCTGCGCCAGTGATACGAATACGTACTGCTCGCTGCCGCGCGTGATGCTTTCATCGCTGACCAGCGCGAGAATGTCCTCGTCGAAAATCTCGCTCTTGCGATCGGCCAGTTCCTTGAAGCGCGCAAAGGCGGTGTTGATGTCGGCTTCGCTGTCCATGGCGACGCCCAACTCCTGCAGGCGCTGCTTGAAGGCATTGCGCCCGCTGAGCTTGCCCAGCACGATCTTGTTGGTGGTCCAGCCGACATCTTCGGCCCGCATGATTTCGTACGTGTCGCGCGCCTTGAGCACGCCGTCCTGGTGAATGCCCGACGCGTGCGCGAATGCGTTGGCACCGACCACCGCCTTGTTGGGTTGCACCACAAAGCCGGTGGTCTGGCTGACCATGCGGCTGGTTGCCAGAATATGCCGCGTGTCGATGCCAAGCTCCAGGCCGAAGTAGTCCTTGCGCGTCTTCACGGCCATCACAATCTCTTCAAGCGAACAGTTGCCGGCGCGCTCGCCAAGACCGTTGATGGTGCACTCCACCTGGCGGGCACCACCGATCTTGACCCCGGCCAGCGAATTGGCCACCGCCATGCCCAGGTCGTTATGGCAGTGCACCGACCAGACCGCCTTGTCGCTGTTGGGGATGCGTTCACGCAGGGTCTTGATGAAGTTGCCGTAGAGCTCCGGCACCGCATACCCCACGGTGTCCGGCACGTTGATCGTGGTTGCACCCTCGGTAATCACGGCCTCGATCACCCGGCACAAAAAGTCCACGTCGCTGCGGTAGCCGTCTTCCGGGCTGAACTCGACGTCGCCCACCAGATTGCGCGCAAAACGCACCGAGAGCCTGGCCTGCTCGAACACCTCGTCGGGCGTCATGCGCAGCTTCTTTTCCATGTGCAGCGCGGAGGTGGCGATGAAGGTGTGAATGCGTGCGCTGGCAGCGTCCCTGAGCGCTTCGGCAGCACGCGAAATATCACGGTCATTGGCGCGTGACAGCGAACAAATGGTCGAGTCCCTGACGGCCCGGGCAATCGCCTGCACGGCCTCGAAATCACCGTTGGAGCTGGCCGCGAAGCCGGCCTCGATGACGTCGACCTTCAGGCGATCGAGCTGGCGGGCAATGCGCAGTTTCTCGTCACGCGTCATCGATGCGCCCGGCGACTGCTCGCCGTCACGCAAGGTGGTGTCAAAAATGATGAGTTTGTCGGCCATGAGGGGCTCCTGGTTGCGGTATTTTAGTCGTGACGCGGCCAGTCACATGGCGGCGTTGACCGCCATACCGGAATCGGACGGCATTGCATCTTCGCGATCTTCCGGCACCGCCAATACACCGGCGCGCTGCATGCCGGAGACGATGGCCTTGAGCGAGGCGGTCACGATATTCGCATCCATGCCAACGCCAAACAGGGTTTGCTCTTCATTGATGCGCAACTCCATGTAGGCCACCGCTCGTGCGTCGGCCCCGGCGCCCACCGAATGCTGGCGGTAATCGAGAACGCGCACGCCCTGCCCCGTGGCCCTGTTCAGGCCCTGAATGAAGGCGTCGATCGGCCCGGTACCGTGCCCCTGAATTTTCAGTGAACGCCCGGCCAGGTCAAGGTCCGCTGTCAACGCGATCCCTTGCAAAGTGGCGCCATGGGCCGGCTCCACAACCTGGTAGCGCGGTGCGGCGATGGTCTTGACGCCATACTCGCGCTCGAACATCTGCCCAAGGTCGTATGCGGTGAGTTCCTTGCCCGACGCATCCATCACCGCCTGCACCGCGTGGCTGAACTCCACCTGCAGGCGCCGCGGCAAATCGAGACCGAACTCGCTCTCGAGCAAATACGCAATGCCGCCCTTGCCCGACTGGCTGTTGACACGAATCACCGCCTCGTAGCTGCGCCCGAGATCCTTGGGGTCAATGGGCAGATAGGGCATGTCCCAGACGTCCCCGTCCCGGCGTGCCGCAAAAGCCTTTTTGATGGCGTCCTGGTGCGAGCCCGAAAACGAGGTATAGACCAGATCGCCGACATACGGATGGCGCGGATGCACGGGCAACTGGTTGCAGTACTCCACGGTGCGGCGGATTTCATCGATTTCAGAAAAATCGAGCCCTGGCGACACGCCCTGCGTGTAAAGGTTCAGCGCCACATTGACCAGATCGAGGTTGCCGGTGCGCTCGCCGTTGCCGAACAGGCAGCCTTCAATGCGGTCCGCACCGGCCATCAGGGCAAATTCGCCGGCGGCGGTGCCGGTGCCACGGTCGTTGTGAGGGTGCACCGACAGCACGATCGAATCGCGCCGCGCCAGATGGCGGTGCATCCACTCCATCATGTCGGCAAAGATATTGGGTGTGGAGTGCTCGACGGTCGAGGGCAGATTGACGATGCACTTGTGCTGCGGCGTGGGCTGCCAGACCTCGGTCACCGCGTCCACCACGCGCCTGGAGAATTCGAGCTCGGTGCCCGAAAACATCTCGGGCGAATACTGGAACGTCCATCGCGTCTCGGGCTGCTGCGCGGCAAGCTCCCTGAATAATCTCGCGTTGGCCACCGCCAGCTCGACGATCCCGTCCTCGTCCATGCCCAGCACCACACGGCGCATCACCGGCGCCGTGGCGTTGTACAGGTGCACGATGGCCCGCTTCGCACCTTGCAGCGACTCGAAGGTGCGGCGAATCAGCGGCTCGCGCGCCTGCGTCAGCACCTGGATCGTCACGTCGTCGGGAATCAGGTTGCCGTCGATCAGCTGCCGCACGAAATCGAATTCGACCTGCGAGGCCGAAGGGAAACCAACCTCGATTTCCTTGAAGCCGATCTTCACCAGCGTGTGGAACATGCGCAGTTTGCGTTCGACGTCCATGGGTTTGATCAGCGCCTGGTTGCCATCGCGCAGATCGGTGCTGAGCCAGATGGGTGCCTGGGTCAGCACGGCATCGGGCCAGGTGCGGTCGCTCAGGCGAACAGGCTTGAAGGACGGGTATTTGCTGGCGGGCTGTTTCAACATGGTGTGGTCTCTCTTTGATCAAAAACCAGCAACCCAAAACAAAACGGCCCGTTGCTGGTGCATACGGGCCGTTGTGAAGGTTTGCGCGTGCGCTACCGTCTCCGCCCGTGGGGAGATAGCAGTAGTGCCAGCGAAATTTGTTTCATGCCGCGAACTATAGCACAGGCATTAGCGGCGTTCGGGTGCATCGCCGATATCGGGCCCGTCACTTGTGCAAGCCCCGCTCGTCCGGCTCGTCCGTCGAGGTGCTGATCACACTGGTCTGGATGCCTTTGGCTCGGCGCCAGCCGTAAACCACGTAGCCGCTCAAGCCATAGATCACGAACAGGCTGAACAGGACCGTCGGCGGATGGATGTTGATCACGGCAATCCCCAGCGCGATCAGCACGATGACCCCGAACGGCACGCTTTTTTTCATGTGCACGTCCTTGAAGCTGTAGAACGGGACATTCGTCACCATCGTCAGCCCTGCGTAGAGCGCCAGCGCAAACATGGGCCACGCCACCGAGGGGCCCGGGATGCCCAGGTCGGTCATGATCCAGATGAACCCGGTGATCAGCGCCGCGGCGGCCGGCGATGGCAGTCCCTGGAAGTAACGCTTGTCGACCACACTGGTGTTGACGTTGAAGCGCGCCAGCCGAAGGGCCGCGCAGGCGCAATAGACAAAGGCGGCGATCCAGCCCCAGCGGCCCAGCCCTTTCAGGCCCCATTCGTAGGCGATCAGCGCCGGCGCAGCACCAAACGACACCATGTCGGAGAGCGAATCCATCTGCTCGCCAAATGCGCTTTGCGTATTCGTCATGCGCGCCACGCGGCCATCCAGGCTGTCGAGCACCATGGCGAAGAACACGCCGATGGCGGCCATGTTAAAGCGGCCATTCATGGCCATCACCACGGCATAGAAACCACCGAACAGCGCCGCCAGCGTGAACAGGTTGGGCAGGATGTAGATGCCCTTGCGGCGCTTGCGCACCATCACGGCCTCGATGGGCGATGTGTGGGAGTCTGAACCATCATGCATAAATAAAGCCTGTAACCCTTGTGGGCAGTAGGGTGGTAGCTATCAAATTAATAGTATTTCGGTGTTTGCCGCGAGCCGCTTGATCCGGCATGGCGTGCAACAGCGCTAGGGGGAAGTGTAAGACAGTCACCGTGCGCCGTGAGCGCCAGAACAAAGGCCACCCGAAGGTGGCCTTGAGAGAGCGCGCAGCGGAAAGATCAGTTGCGGGTTTGGTCCACCAGCTTGTTTTTCTTGATCCAGGGCATCATCGCGCGCAGCGATTCGCCCACGGTCTCGATCTGATGCTCGGCCATCAGGCGGCGGCGGCTCAGCAGCGTCGGCGCGCCGGCCTTGTTTTCCACGATGAAGCTCTTGGCGTACTCGCCGGTCTGGATGTCTTTCAGGCACTGGCGCATGGCGTCTTTGGTTGCGGCCGTGACGATTTTCGGGCCGGTCACGTACTCGCCGTACTCGGCGTTGTTCGAGATCGAGTAGTTCATGTTGGCGATGCCGCCCTCATAGATCAGGTCCACGATCAGCTTGAGTTCGTGCAGGCATTCGAAGTAGGCCATCTCGGGCGCGTAGCCGGCTTCGACCAGCGTCTCGAAACCTGCCTTGATGAGCTCCACCGTGCCGCCGCACAGAACTGCCTGCTCGCCGAACAGGTCGGTTTCGGTTTCTTCACGGAAGTTGGTCTCGATGATGCCGGCCTTGCCGCCGCCATTGGCCATGGCATAGGACAGCGCCAGGTCGCGCGCCTTGCCGCTCTTGTCCTGGTGCACCGCGATCAGTTGCGGCACGCCGCCGCCTTGCGTGTAGGTGCTGCGCACCGTGTGGCCCGGCGCCTTGGGCGCGACCATCCAGACATCGAGGTCGGCGCGCGGAACCACGGCACCGTAGTGCACGTTGAAGCCGTGCGCGAACACCAGCGACGCGCCCTGCTTGATGTTGGGTTCGATGTCGTTTTTGTAGACCGTGCCGATCTGCTCGTCAGGCAGCAAAATCATGACCACGTCGGCGGCCTTGACCGCGTCCGCCACTTCGGTCACCTTGAGGCCGGCCTTCTCGACTTTCGACCAGGACGCGCCGCCCTTGCGCAGGCCGACCACGACCTTCACGCCGCTGTCATTCAGGTTCTGGGCATGGGCATGGCCCTGGCTGCCATAGCCGATGATGGCCACCGTCTTGCCCTTGATCAGGCTCAGGTCACAGTCCTTGTCGTAAAAAACTTTCATTTTCTCTTCCTTCAGTTAAATCAGTTAATCAATGAATGGGCACGCCGTCAAACCCGCAGGATTCTCTCACCCCGGCCGATGCCACTGGAACCTGTGCGTACCGTCTCCAGAATCGCGCTGTGCTCAAGCGCTTCCAGGAAGGCATCGTTCTTTGACTGATCCCCGGTGAGTTCGATGGTGTAGCTCTTCTCGGTCACGTCGATGATGCGGCCGCGAAAAATGTCGGCCATGCGCTTCATCTCCTCGCGCTCCTTGCCGACCGCACGCACCTTCACCATCATGAGCTCGCGCTCGGTGTAGGATCCCTCGGTCAGGTCCACTACCTTGACCACCTCGATCAGGCGGTTCAGGTGCTTGGTGATCTGCTCGATCACGTCGTCGGACCCCGAGGTCTGGATCGTCATGCGCGACAGCGTCGCATCCTCGGTGGGCGCCACGGTCAGCGACTCAATGTTGTAACCCCGGGCCGAGAACAGGCCCACCACGCGGGACAGGGCGCCAGGCTCGTTTTCGAGCAAAACTGCAATGATGTGTTTCATATGAAGATTCCTCTTTTCGCTGCCCTCCCCTGCGCACGGTAATGTGCAGGCTCGGCAGACAATAGATTCGTCGATGGGAAAGCTAAATGGGTTGAGGGCGAAACTTGTCGCCAGGACTGCTGCGGCCTGTCCCGCCAAGCCTCATAAATCTTCCGACCCGAGCAGCATTTCGGTAATGCCCTTGCCCGACTGCACCATGGGAAATACGTTCTCGGTCGGGTCGGTGCGGAAGTCCATGAACACGGTGCGGTCCTTGAGCTTGCGCGCCTCGCGCAGCGCGGGCTCCACATCCTGGGGGCTTTCGATCAACAGGCCGACGTGCCCGTACGCCTCTGCCAGCTTCACAAAGTTCGGCAGCGCGTCCATGTAGCTGCTGCTGTAGCGGCCCGCATATTCCACTTCCTGCCACTGGCGCACCATGCCCAGGTAACGGTTGTTCAGCGAGACGATCTTGATCGGCGTGTTGTACTGCAGGCAGGTGGAAAGCTCCTGAATGCACATCTGCACCGAGCCCTCACCGGTGATGCAAAACACCTCGCTGTCCGGCTTGCCCATCTTGACGCCCATGGCGTAGGGAATGCCCACGCCCATGGTGCCCAGGCCGCCCGAATTGATCCAGCGGCGCGGCTCGTCGAAACGGTAATACTGCGCGGCCCACATCTGGTGCTGTCCCACGTCGGAGGTGATGTAGGTGTCGGCGTCCTTGGTCATGTTCCACAGCGTCTCGACCACGTACTGGGGTTTGATCACATCCCCCGTGCCGCTGCTGTACGTGAGGCAGTGACGTTCACGCCAGCCTTCAATCGTGTTCCACCAGCCGGCCAGGGCCTTGGCGTCGGGCTTGACGGCAGACTCCTTGATCATGCCGATCAACTCGGTGAGCACGTCTTTCACGTCGCCGACGATGGGGATGTCGACCTTCACGCGCTTGGAAATGCTCGATGGATCGATGTCGATGTGGATGATCTTGCGTTCGTTCTGCGCAAAATGCTTGGTATTGCCAATCACGCGGTCATCGAAACGCGCGCCCACCGCCAGCAGCACGTCGCAGTTCTGCATCGCGTTGTTGGCCTCGATGGTGCCGTGCATGCCCAGCATGCCCAGGAACTTGCGGTCGCTGGCCGGATAGGCGCCCAGGCCCATCAGGGTGTTGGTCACCGGGTAGCCCAGCATGTCCACCAGGGTGCGCAGCTCCTGCGAGGCGTTGCCGATCACCACGCCGCCGCCGGTGTAGATGTAGGGCCGCTTGGCCGCCAGCAGCAACTGCAGCGCCTTGCGGATCTGGCCGCCATGGCCCTTGCGCACCGGGTTGTAGGAACGCATCTCCACGGTCTCGGGGTAGCCCGCGTACGCTGTCTTCTTGAAGGACACGTCCTTCGGAATGTCCACCACCACCGGGCCGGGGCGGCCGGTGCGCGCGATGTGGAACGCCTGCTTCAGGGTCCTGGCCAGATCGCGCACGTCCTTGACCAGGAAGTTGTGCTTGACGATGGGGCGGGTGATGCCCACGGTGTCGCATTCCTGGAAAGCATCGAGACCGATGGCGTGCGTCGGCACCTGCCCGGTGATGATCACCATCGGGATGCTGTCCATGTAGGCCGTGGCGATGCCGGTGACCGCATTGGTCACACCGGGGCCGGAGGTGACCAGTGCCACGCCCACATCGCCGGTGGCCCGCGCATAGCCGTCGGCCGCATGAACGGCGGCCTGCTCGTGGCGCACCAGCACGTGTTGGATCGTGTCTTGCTTGTAGAAAGCGTCGTAGATGTACAGAACCGCGCCGCCCGGATAGCCCCAGACGTACTTGACGTTTTCGGCCTGCAGCGCCTTCACGAGGATTTCGGCGCCCATCAACTCTGACTTACCGCCATGTGCCGCGGCGGACGCGTTGTGGGCAGCAGCCGTCGCTGCGGCGGCGGAAGCAATTTCAGCTTTGGAGATTTCCATGATCAACCTTTGTGATTTTCTCTAACGAAAAACCTTGGGTGCCCCTAGCGCGAGCTCTTGTGAAGCCGAGTCGGGACTTGAGGCCAAAGCCATGGGCGAGCTGCTTGCGTCGCCGGACCGTGACCCGTTTGCCTTTTTTGATTTGCAGCGTGCATTATTGCACCGCAGCAATGGAAAATCTGCCGGCCAGAGCAAAAAATCTGTCGCGCAATGCCATAATCCGCCCCGCAAGCGCACCAAAAAAGTACAAAACGCACTCCGCGTGAGGCAATATTCATCGCACAGCCGCACCGGCTTGACCCCTCTTGGCCACTGAACAAGAACTTTCTGACTTCCTGAAAAGCGTCGAAAAGCGGGCCTTCAAACGCTCGGTGTATCACGTTCGCAACGAAGAATCGGCGCTCGACATCGTGCAGGACAGCATGATGAAGCTGGCCGAGCATTACGGCGACAAGCCTGCGGACGAACTGCCGATGCTGTTCCAGCGCATCCTGTCCAACTGCACGCTGGACTGGTTCCGCCGTCAAAAGACGCGCAATGCCCTGTTTTCGAACATGAGCGACTTCGAAGTCGCGGGAGACGACGGAAATTTCGATCTGCTGGAAACTTTGCAGCTGGCCGAGGACTCACAGCGCACAGAGAGCGCCGAAGACGCCATGGGACGGGTCCAGGTGTTCGGCGAGATCGAAGCCGAGATACAAGAACTGCCGCCGCGTCAACGGGAAGCCTTCCTGTTGCGTTACTGGGAGGAGATGGACGTTGCCGAAACCGCAGCGGCCATGGGTTGTTCGGAAGGCAGTGTCAAAACACATTGTTCACGCGCAGTCCAGGCTTTGAGCAAAGCGCTCAAGGCAAAGGGGATACAACTATGACCAATTCACTCCAGCATCAAGCCGAGATTCTCCAGGACCGTTTCGGCCTGAAGGTCGCCGCACGCCTGTCGGAAGGCGTGACCGATCTGCCGCACGATATTTCCGAGCGTCTGCGCGCGTCCCGCGTGCGGGCGCTGGCGCATCGCAAAATTGTCCGCACGCACAGTGCCGCCACCGTGGTGGCCTCGGGCGCTAGCGCCGCGCTGACATTTGGCGATGAGGGCCTGAGCTGGTGGAGCCGCATTGCCTCGGCCCTGCCGCTCGTTGCCCTGGTCGTCGGCCTGATTGCCATCAACGTCGTGCAGAACAACAGCCGTGCGGTCGAAGTGGCCGAAGTCGATGCCGCCCTGCTGACCGACGACTTGCCGCCTGCGGCTTACACGGACCCGGGCTTTTTGCAGTTTCTCAACTCCAGCAAGGATACGGCCCAGTAAATCCGGATGGGAACCATGCAGCAAGCGCCCGTACGGAAGCTTAACCCGCTCGCGACGGGCGCGGCTATTTTTGTCGCCGCTTTTCTCCTTTTGCTCGGAATCCTGCGCTTTGTCCCGGGGGATTGGAGAAATACCGCGCCTGCGGCCCCTGCCCCTGTTGCCGTTCCCGCCCACGCCACGGCCAGCGCGCCGATCCCGGCCGCATCCCATGCGATCGCCGCAGCCAAACCCGCGGCACGCGTGAGCAGGGCGGCGGGCAAAAACGGGCCTCGCAGCGCGCCAAGAAGTGCCTGGAGCGAACTCACCCCGGCCCAGCAAGAGGCGCTGCAGCCGCTGGCCGCCAACTGGAGCACGATGAGTCCCGGCCAAAGACGGAAATGGCTGGCTCTTTCGAGGAATTTCCCGTCTATGCCCCTCGAAGAACAGGCCAAGCTGTACAGCCGCATGACCGAATGGGTCTCCCTGAGCGCGCAGCAGCGCACGCAGGCCCGGCTGAACTTTGCCGAGACCAAACAGCTTTCCGCAGAAGAAAAACGCGCCAAATGGCAGGCGTATCAGGCCCTGAGCCCTGAAGAAAGACAGGCGCTGGAAGCCAAGGCACCGCCCAAGATCAGGGGTGCGGCAACAGTCGTGAAGCCGGCGCCGCATCAAAAGATGGCCAGCCTGCGACCCGCCAGGCCGAACCCGGCGCCAAGCCGGAACCCGGGCCCGTCCAATCCGGCAAAAACCACGCCGGAGCTGCATCAGATCGACCGCAACACCCTGCTGCCCAGCGCACCGCAGGAGGCGCTCTCGCCTGAGCCGGCTCCCGCCATCGCTCCTGCTCGTTGAGCTCGCCCTCTCTGGTCACCACGGAATATGAGTCAAATGGCGCTTCAGCCCTTACCCATCATGCGCACTCAGCTATCAATATGATAGTCATTGACTTGCGGGCACCGCCGCTGCCCAGGCGCATGGCGTGCTGGCTGTACGAAGGCATGCTGATGTTCGGCGTGGTGTTCATCGCCGGCTACCTGTTCAGCACGCTGAGCCAGACGCGCAACGCCATGGACAACCGCCACGCCCTGCAGGCCTTCCTGTTTGTGGTGTTTGGGATTTACTTCACCTGGTTTTGGGCCAAGGGGCAAACACTGGCCATGAAGACCTGGAACATTCGCGTGGTGGACCGGTTCGGGCGGCCCCTGACGCAGGCGCGCGCGCTTTTGCGCTATGTCCTGAGCTGGCTGTGGTTTCTGCCGGCGCTGGCGGCGCAGGCACCGTTCACGCTGTCGGGCGGCGAATCCGCCGTGATCACCATGGGCTGGGTGGTGATCTGGGCCCTTTTGAGCCGCTTTCAGCCGCAGCGGCAGTTCTGGCATGACGCATGGGCGGGCACGCGGCTGGTGCCGTCCATGCCGCTGAGTCGCTAATCCACCAGCCTGCGCCTTTGGCGCCGGGCCGGGTCACATTCCTCGGCGACAATTCCGGCATGTCGCAACCACAAGAACCCGGCGCTGGAACCCACCCGAGCGTCAACCCCCAAAAATCGCGTACCGGCCTGAGCCGCATCTGGCACGCCACCCGCTACTCCCTGGAAGGCTTGCGCGCCGGCTGGCAGGAGACCGCGTTCCGGCAGGAAGCCGTCGTGGCCGTGGTCCTGATTCCCGCCGCTTTCTGGCTGGGCCGCAGCTGGGTGGAGGCGGCCCTGCTTGCGGGCGCAATGCTGATCGTGCTCATCGTGGAACTGCTCAATACCGGGCTGGAAACGGCCATTGACCGCATCGGCCCGGAGTGGCACGACCTGTCCAAACGGGCCAAGGACATGGGCAGCGCTGCGGTGCTTCTGAGCTTGCTGCTGTGCGCCGGCATCTGGGCCGCAGCGCTCTGCCAGAGGTTTTTCGCATGAGCGCCGCACCAAGCTACCCCCAAGCAAGCTCGCACCGCAGTGCGCAGCACGAAGGTACTCCAGTAAGCCCCGCCTTTTCCATCTGCGTGTACTGCGGCTCGCGCGCAGGCAGCCGGACAGAATTCTCCGCCGCCGCCACGGCCGTGGGCAGCTGGATTGGCAGCCATGGCGGCCAACTGGTGTATGGCGGCGGCCGAAGCGGCTTGATGGGCATCGTGGCACATGCCACCCTGCAGGCCGGCGGCCAGGTCGTTGGCATCATCCCGAAGGCGCTGGTGGAAAAGGAGTTGGCCGATCACGACTGCACCGAACTGCACATCGTGGACACCATGCACGAGCGCAAACGCATGATGGCCGAGCGCGCCGACGCCTTTCTGGCCCTGCCCGGGGGCATTGGCACGTTCGAAGAGTTTTTCGAGGCCTGGACCTGGCGCCAGCTCGGCTACCACGACAAGCCGGTCGGCCTGCTCAATATTGCCGGCTACTACGACAAACTGCTTGAATTTCTGCGCGCCAGCGTCGAGCAACAGTTCATGGGCGACTGGCAAATGACGCTGATGCGCGAAGGCGCCGAGCCCGCCGCCCTGCTGCGCGAACTGGTCGAGAGCGCCGGCCTGAGCCCGCAGCCCCGGCTGGACGCAATCTAGACCGCCGCTTCGTCCTGTTCCCCGGTGCGGATGCGCACCACCTGCTCGACATTGGTGACAAAAATCTTGCCGTCGCCAATCTTGCCGGTGCGCGCCGCCTTGACGATGGCCTCCATGCAGCGCTCCACGTCGTCGGTCTTGACGACCACCTCGATCTTCACCTTGGGCAAAAAGTCCACCACATATTCAGCACCGCGGTACAGTTCGGTGTGGCCTTTCTGGCGACCAAAGCCCTTGACTTCGGTGACGGTCAGGCCGGTCACGCCGCATTCGGCCAGCGCTTCCCGGACCTCTTCCAGCTTGAAAGGTTTGACGACGGCGGTGATTTGTTTCATGGTGGTCAGGTAAAGTTGGGTGGGCGCGGGAGGCTTGAGGGGAAAATTCTACGCGCGAAATTTGCTGGTAATAGGATAACGCCAATCCTTGCCAAAGCTGCGGTGCGTCACGCGAATGCCGACCGGCGCCTGGCGCCGCTTGTATTCGTTGATCTTGATCAGCCGCGTGACGCGCTCCACATCGGCGCGCGCAAAGCCGGCGGCAACGATCTCCTCGAGGCCCTGGTCGTTCTCCATGTAGCGCTCCAGAATCGCGTCCAGCACCTCGTAGGGCGGCAGCGAATCCTGGTCGGTCTGGTCGGGGCGCAGCTCGGCGCTGGGCGCTCGCGTGATGATGCGCTCGGGGATCGGATTGGCGCCGGTGCCGTAGGGGTCGTGCGCGTTGCGCCAGCGCGCCAGCCGGAACACCGTCGTCTTGGCCAGGTCCTTGATAGCGGCGAAACCGCCCGCCATGTCGCCGTACAGCGTGCAATAGCCGGTGGCCAGCTCGCTCTTGTTGCCGGTGGTCAGCACGATGGCGCCGAACTTATTTGAAAGCGCCATCAACAGCGTGCCACGGATGCGAGCCTGGATGTTCTCCTCGGTCGTGTCTTCCCTCAATCCCCGGAATTCACCCGCCAGGCTGGTTTTGAAGGCTTCGAACATCGGCAGGATGGAAATCTCGTCGTAGCGCACACCCACGCGGGCGGCCATTTCGCGCGCATCGATCCAGCTGATGTCGGCCGTGTAGGGCGAGGGCATCATCACGGTGCGCACCTTGTCGGGTCCGATGGCGTCGACCGCTATCGCCAGCACCAGCGCCGAGTCGATGCCGCCCGACAGCCCGAGGATCGCGCCCGGAAAGCCATTTTTGCCGATGTAGTCGCGCACGCCCAGCACCAGCGCGTCCCACAGGTCAGCGTCCGGCGTGCGCTCCGGCGCCACCTCTGCTACCAGTTTGATAGCTGACTGCGCCCGCTCCACCTGGACTTCAAACAGTTTTTCCTCAAAACTCGGAGCGCGGCCGGCCACCGAGCCGTCGGCATTCAGGGCAAACGAATGGCCCTCGAACACCACCTCGTCCTGCCCGCCCACCAGGTGCGCATAGACCAGCGGCAGCCCGCAGGCCTGGGCGCGCTGGCGCATCATCTGCTCGCGCTCGTCGCCCTTGCCGATGTGGAATGGCGAGGCGTTGATGACCGCCAGCAGCTCGGCGCCGGCCTCCTGGGCAAGACGCGCCGGCTCCTCGAACCAGGCGTCCTCGCAGATCAGCAGGCCGACGCTGAGCCGATCAGCCCCCTCGCCCACCTGGAACACGCACACGCCCCGACCCGGCGTGAAGTAGCGGCGCTCGTCGAACACCTGGTAGTTGGGCAGCTCGCGCTTGGCGTAGGTCTCCAGCACGCGGCCCTCGCTGAGCACGCTGGCCGCGTTGTGGCGGCGCTGCACCGCCACCGACTTGCTGCGCACGTCGCCGCCCGTGGGGTGGCCGACCACCACCACCAGGCCTTTTAACCCGGAGAGTTCGCGGGCCACCGTTTTCACGGCATCATCGCAGGCAGCGATGAAGGCGGGACGCAGGAACAGGTCTTCGGCCGCGTAGCCGCAAATCGACAGCTCCGGGGTCAACAGCAGCCGCGCACCGCCGGCGTAGGCCAGGTGCGCGGCGTCGATGATTTTTTGCGCGTTGCCGGACAGGTCGCCCACGACAAAATTGAGCTGGGCCACACAGATTTTGAGAGTCATAGGAACAGTGAAAAGCGATTCAAACGATTATGTCATCCGGGTGTTTTCCTCGCCGCTGGAAATCCCTGCGAATGACTGGAACGCCCTGCTGGCGGGGCAGGGTGAAGCCAACCCCTTCATGCGGCACGAATACCTGGCTGCCCTGCACCAGAGCGGCAGCGCCACGCCGGCCACGGGCTGGACGCCGCGCTTTGTCACGCTCTGGCGGGGGCCCGCAATGGTCGCGGCCTGCGCGCTGTACCTCAAGGACCATTCCTACGGTGAATATGTGTTCGACTGGGCCTGGGCCAACGCCTACGAGCAGCATGGCCTGGCTTATTACCCGAAGGCCGTGGTGGCGTCGCCCTTCACCCCTGTGCCCGGCGTGCGGCTGCTGGCGCGCGATGCGCCGGCGCGCCAGGCGCTGGTAAAGGCGCTGGTGGACTGGTGCGGCGAGCAGAAACTGTCGTCGCTGCACCTGCTGTTTGCCGGCGAGGACGACGTCGCCGCCTGCGCGCAGGCCGGGCTGATGCTGCGCCATACCGTGCAGTTTCATTGGAAAAATGTGGCCCCCACGCTTGTCGCTTTGCGTACTGCGCTGGACGAGTCGCCGCCAGACGCGACGACCCTTCGGCCCGTCCAAGCCCGCGCAGGCGGGCTTGGAGCCGCGGGCCCGTTCGGTAGCTTTGAGGATTTTCTGGCCAGCCTGAGCCACGACAAACGCAAGAAAATCCGCCAGGAGCGCCGCAAGGTGGCGGATGCCGGCGTCAGTTTTCGCTGGTCACTGGGCCGGGACATCGCGCCGCGCGACTGGGACTTTTTCTACCGCTGCTACGAGCGCACCTACTACGAGCACGGCAACGCGCCGTATCTCAGCCGCGACTTCTTCCGGCGCATGGCGGGCACCATGCCGGAAAACTGGCTGCTGTTCGTGGCAGAGCGTGGCGGCAAACCCATCGCTACCAGTTTGATAGCTGTCAGTGATGGCCCCGTATGGGCTACAGGCCAATTTAGCTTAAACAATACCCAGGAAGCTGCCGGGCCAGTCGTCGAGCGCACCGCCTACGGCCGCTACTGGGGGGCGCTGGAGCGCGTCGACTGCCTGCACTTCGAGGCCTGCTATTACCAGCCGCTGCAGTGGTGCATAGAGCATGGCTTTCAGCGCTTCGAGGGTGGCGCCCAGGGCGAACACAAGATGGCGCGCGCGCTCTTGCCGGTCAAGACCACCAGCGCCCACTGGCTGGCGCATCCGGCCTTTGCCGATGCGGTGGAGCGCTTTCTGGCGCGCGAGGGTGAAGGCATTGAGCACTACATGGACGAACTGGAACGCCGCAACCCGTTCAAACACGCTGACGCGCCATCTTGATAACGGCCAGCGTCTTGTCTTGGTAGAAACCACTAAGCCGCGCGTCGCCAAGGAGACGAAAACGAAGGCAGCCTCCTCTAAAACGGCCCTCAAACCGTGCACCCCGCGCGTTAAAACTGCTAACGTAACCTGTACACGAATAGCCAGGGAGACGGCATAGCGTGCCTGAACCCACACCAGATGACCGCAACACTCATGGCAAGAGACTCGCGACAAGTCCCCCAGCAAGACCTTGAAGACCTCGCCCCGCCCAGCGCCTGGCTTTTGGCCATGGAATTTCGCGCGTTCTGGGAGTTCGGGGCCGTGCTGCCGGCCTGGCCCGTGCTGCAGCGCGCCCCGGCGGGCGATGGCCATGCGGTGATCGTGTTTCCGGGCCTGAGCGCCGGCGACGGCACGACCGTGCCGCTGCGCCGCTACCTGGGCAGCCTGGGCTATGCCGCCGACGGCTGGAACCAGGGCTTCAACTTCGGTCCGCGCGCCGGCGTGCTGGACGGCGCCAAACGGCAGGTCGAAGAAACCTGTCATGCCACGGGTAAAAAAGTCAGCCTGATCGGCTGGAGCCTGGGCGGCGTGTACGCGCGCGAGATCGCCAAGCTGATGCCCGACATGGTGCGCGGCGTGATCACGCTGGGCACGCCGTTCGCCGGTCCGCCCAAAAGCACCAACGCCTGGCGCATCTACGAGTTGGCCAGCGGCCACAACATTGAACTTCAGTCGCGCAACTACGACCTGCCCGTGGCGCCGCCGGTGCCCACCACCTCGGTGTATTCGCGCAGCGACGGCATCGTGGCCTGGCAGGGCAGCATCCAGGCGCCCAGCCCCGCGAACCCGCACACCGAAAACGTCGAGGTGATCGCCAGCCACGTCGGCCTGGGCCTGAACCCCAGCGCCTGGTGGGCGGTGGCCGACCGGCTGGCGCAGCTTGAGGGCCAATGGAGGCCGTTTGAGCGCAAGCGCGGCCTGCACGGGCTGATCTTTCCCGATCCGCAGCGCTGAGCGCCGTTGCGCCAGAAACAACAGCGCCTGCCGGTGGCAACACCGCAGGCGCTCTTGTTTTGATAGCTGGTTGTGCTTGTCCGGTATGGACTAAAGCCAGTTTTCTTTAAAAACTCAGGCCTTGGCCTTCTCCTTCTGGTAGTTGGCGATGCCGTCCATGATTTCCTTCTTGGCGGAATCGACGCCTTCCCAGCCGACGATCTTGACCCACTTGCCGGGCTCCAGATCCTTGTAGTGCTCGAAGAAGTGGGCGATGGTGTTCAGGCGTGCCGGATTCAGGTCCTCGGGCTTTTGCCACTGCGTGTAGATCGACAGGATCTTGTCGATCGGCACCGCCAGCACCTTGCCGTCTTCGCCCGCTTCGTCCTGCATTTTCAGGATGCCGATCGGGCGGCACGTCACCACCACGCCGGGGATCAGCGGCACCGGCGTGATCACCAGCACATCCACCGGGTCGCCATCGCCGCTGATGGTGCGCGGCACGTAACCATAGTTGGTGGGGTAATGCATGGAGGTGCTCATGAAGCGGTCGACAAAGATCGCGTCCGTCTCCTTGTCCACTTCATACTTGACCGGATCGGCGTTCATCGGGATCTCGATGATCACGTTGAAGGCTTCAGGGACGTTCTTGCCGGGGGTTACTCGGTCTAGGGCCATGGCTGTCTTTCAGGTTGAAAATTAATCGGAATCTGCTCGGGATTAACCCTGATTTTACTGACACACCCCTTGCTGAATCCCCCGTGTCACGGCTCCGACACACTTTTGGGCTTATATTTCCGCTGTTGGCCAATCGTCTCCACCGCGCGTTTGCCGGGCTGGGGCACCGAGGAAGCAACGCAGCGGGGGCACCGCTCGCGTGCTGCCCCCTCCCAGCGAAAACAACGAGTAGGAGAAACTATGACAGGCAACTCAGCGCTGATTTTGGCGCTCGTCTGCGGACTCATTGCCGTGGCTTACGGCTTTTGGGCGCGCAGCTGGATTCTTTCCCAGGACGCAGGCAATGCGCGGATGCAGGAAATTGCAGCCGCCATCCAGACCGGTGCCGCCGCCTATCTGGCGCGGCAGTACCGCACCATCGCCATCGTCGGCGTGGTGCTGGCGATCCTGATCGGCTTCTTTCTGGACGGCAAGACGGCCATCGGCTTCGTGGCCGGCGCGCTGCTGTCCGGGGCTTGCGGCTTCATCGGCATGAACGTGTCGGTGCGCGCCAATGTGCGCACCGCGCAGGCGGCCACGCGCGGCATCGGCCCGGCGCTCGACGTCGCGTTTCGCGGCGGCGCAATCACCGGCATGCTGGTGGTGGGCCTGGGTCTGTTGGGCGTCACGGCGTTCTACTGGTTCCTGGCCGGCAACGGCAACCTGACACCGGACCGCCAGTTGTCCACGCTGCTGAACCCGCTGATCGGTTTCGCGTTCGGCGCCTCGCTGATCTCCATCTTTGCGCGGCTCGGCGGCGGCATCTTCACCAAGGGCGCCGACGTCGGCGCCGACCTGGTGGGCAAGGTCGAGGCCGGCATCCCCGAAGATGACCCGCGCAACCCGGCGGTGATTGCCGACAACGTGGGCGACAACGTGGGCGACTGCGCCGGCATGGCGGCCGACCTGTTCGAAACCTACGCGGTGACGCTGATCGCCACCATGGTGCTCGGCTCCCTGCTGGTGGCCGGCGCCGGCACCCATGCCGCGGTGTATCCGCTGGCGCTGGGCGCCGTGTCCATCATCGCCTCCATCATCGGCTGCTTCTTCGTCAAGGCCTCGCCCGGCATGAAGAACGTGATGCCCGCCCTGTACAAGGGTCTGGCCGTGGCCGGTGTGCTGTCGCTGATCGCTTTCTACTTTGTCACGACGTGGCTGATGCCCGACAACGCCATCAGCGCCACCGGCAGCCAGATGAAGCTGTTTGGCGCCTGTGCCGTCGGCCTGGTGCTGACTGCCGCACTGGTGTGGATCACCGAGTACTACACGGGTACCCAGTACGCGCCGGTGCGCCACATCGCGCAAGCCTCCACCACCGGCCACGGCACCAACATCATCGCCGGCCTGGGGGTTTCGATGCGCTCGACCGCCTGGCCGGTGCTGTGTGTCTGCATCGCCATCGGCGTGGCCTACCAGCTGGCCGGCCTGTACGGGATCGCCGTCGCCGCGACGTCGATGCTGAGCATGGCCGGCATCGTGGTGGCGCTGGACGCCTACGGCCCGATCACCGACAACGCCGGCGGCATTGCCGAAATGTCGGAAATGCCCAAGAGCGTGCGCGACATCACCGACCCGCTGGACGCGGTGGGCAACACCACCAAGGCCGTGACCAAGGGCTACGCGATCGGCTCGGCCGGCCTGGCGGCGCTGGTGCTGTTTGCCGACTACACGCACAAACTGGAGAGCTATGGCCACGCCATCAGCTTCGATTTGTCCGATCCGATGGTGATCATCGGCCTGTTCATCGGCGGCCTGATTCCCTACCTGTTCGGTGCCATGGCGATGGAGGCCGTGGGGCGCGCGGCGGGCGCCGTGGTGGTCGAGGTGCGGCGCCAGTTCCGCGACATCAAGGGCATCATGGACGGTTCGGGCAAGCCTGAATACGGCCGCGCGGTGGACATGCTGACTTCGGCCGCCATCAAGGAAATGATGATCCCGAGCCTGCTGCCCGTGGTGGTGCCGATCCTGGTCGGCCTGCTGCTCGGCCCGAAGGCGCTCGGCGGCCTGCTGATGGGCACCATCGTGACCGGCCTGTTCGTGGCCATTTCCATGTGCACCGGCGGCGGTGCCTGGGATAACGCGAAGAAATACATCGAGGACGGCAACTTCGGCGGCAAAGGCTCCGAGGCGCACAAGGCCGCCGTGACCGGCGACACCGTGGGCGACCCCTACAAGGACACGGCCGGCCCGGCGGTGAACCCGCTCATCAAGATCATCAACATCGTGGCACTCCTGATCGTGCCGCTGATGATGCGGCTGCATGGCGGCGAGGTGCCGCAAGCCGCCCTGCCGGCACCCGTCGCGATCACGGCGCCGGCGGCCACGGGCACCGTCGCGGATGCCGCCGCGGCCAAGTCGGACGCGGCCACGCCAGCGCCGGCCAATTCGGCCGCGCTCAAGTGACGCGGCAGTAACTGGCACGCACACCCGCGTTGAAAAGCCCGCAGTAGCGGGCTTTTTTACGGGTCACCGCGGCGCCTCAGAGCAGCGAATCGGGCACGAAAGGCCCGACCAGGAAGTTGTACAACCGCAGCCACGCCGAAGACTCGGGTTCGGAATCGAGGATGATCTCCTTCTCGCCATCCGTGGACAGCCACTGGACGCTGCCCGAGCCCGACGGCGCCAGCCGCACCCGGTAGGCGCTCTGCAGCTTGCTGATGTTGATCACGCGCAGCATCTCGCGCGCCAGCTGCGGACTGTCAACCAGGACGCCCAGCTCCGTGTTTTTGGTGGCGGAGCGCGGGTCCAGATTCATGGAACCGATAAAAACGGTCTTGCGGTCGATCACCGCGATCTTGGCGTGCAGCCGCCCGAAGGAGGAGCCGAACATGCCCAGCCGCACATTGCGGGTGGTGCGCTGCGGGCTGAGCTCGTACAGGTCCACCCCCGCCTTGAGCATGCCCGGGCGGTAATGCGCATAGCCCGTGTAGACCGCCGGCACGTCGTTGGCCGCCAGCGAGTTGGTCAGGATCGTCAGCTTCACGCCGCGCCCGGTCAGGTCTTTAATGGCTTTCATGCCGCGCGGGCCGGGGATCAGGTAGGGCGAGACCACATAGATTTCGCTGGTGGCCTGGCGCATGGCCTTGAGCACGTCCAGCGTCACGCTGGTGGCGAGGGCGTCGGCATCCGTGCGTTTGAGCAGCTTGTCGGGCGGGTCGGCAAAGGCACGGGCAGTGCCCCACAGCAGGCCCATGCGGCCCGCATCCAGTTCCTCGCCGATCGGGCCATAGCCCAGCACGTCGGTCGGCGGCAGCGTCAGCACGGGGGGCGGCGCGGCCATGTCGACCCATTCATCGAAGTCCTGCTGCATCAGCTTGCGATCGCCCGGGGCTTGCACGATGGATTCGATCGACCGCACCTGCTCGCTATTCCAGTAGGTGTCGAAGATCGACGCCAGCTGCGGCACCACCCGTCCCACCATCAGGGCGTCCATGTCCACGAAATTCTGCAGCGGGTCGAGCGTGAAGTAGTTGTCCGCAATGTTGCGCCCCCCGGCAATGGCCATCACGCCATCGGCAATGAACAGCTTGTTGTGCATGCGGTGGTCGAGCCGGGAGATGTCGAACAGCGAAGCCGTGAAGCGGCCCAGGAGTTGCTCTCTGGCGCAGCAAAACGGGTTGAACAGCCGCACCTCGATGTTCGGCGTAGCCGCCAGCGCGAGCAACAGCTGCTGGCTGCCGGCCGTGTACAGGTCATCGACCAGCAGGCGCACACGCACGCCGCGCAGGGCCGCCTTTTTAAGATCGCGCAGCAGCAGCCGGCCGGTCGCGTCATTGTCGAACACGTAATACTGCAGATCGAGCGAGCGCTGGGCGCGCTGCACGAGCTGGATACGCGCGTCGAGCGAATACACCCCCATCGGCAAGAGCCGAAAGCCCGAGTCTTCTCCGGGCGGCGTCGATGCGGCGACGGTTTTGGACAAGACACCGTCAGGGTCCGGCGCCAGGGCCGTGGTGGGCGTGCGCGGCGCCAAAGGAGGCAGCGTGCCGCACCCCCCCAGCAGGGCCAGCAGCACCAGCAGACACAGCTTGCCTACGCCGCCAAAGGAAGGGAAACAGGCCGCGCGGCCGGGGAAAAATGGCCTGGGAGTTCGCATGCCGGTGTTCATTTTGTCGCGCCTGCAGTGAATTGCTGGAATGGTAGCGCAGCGAGGCCAAAGACGGCAAAGACAGGAGCGTCATAGCAGGAGTCGGGGATGCCGACTAGAATGAAACGCACATCTGAAAGGAGTGAGCATGCAGCGTCTGAAATGCCAATGGGTGCCCGCGGCGCTCATGACGCTTGGCCTGTGCAGCTCCGCCGTCGCCGCGCTCGACATCGGCGACGCAGCGCCCAAGTTCACCACGCAGGCCGCGTTCGACGGCAAGGTTTTCAACTACTCGCTGGCGGACGCCCTGGCCAAGGGCCCCGTGGTGCTGTACTTCTTCCCGGCGGCGTTTTCTGTGGACTGCTCGATCGAGGCCCATGCCTTTGCCGAATCCATGGAAAAATTTGCGGCGCTGGGCGCCACGGTCATCGGCGTCTCGGGCGACGACATCACCACCTTGTCCAAATTCTCGCAGCAGGCCTGCCAGAGCCGCTTTCCGGTCGCCTCCGACCCCTCGCAATCCATCATGAAGTCATTCGATGCGGTCATGCAGACCCGGCCGGACTACGCCAACCGGATCTCCTACGTCATCGCGCCCAATGACAAGATCGCGTCGTTCTACCTGAGCCTGAACCCCGACAAGCATGTGGAAAAAATGCTGGCCGCGGTGCGCGAGTTGCCAACTGCCAGCAAGCCTTGACCGACCCGGTACTCAGGCTTTGGCGCGGGCGCGCCGCGCACTCTCCCCCTGCACTACCGCACGCGCATGATTGAAAAGACCCGGTACGCACCCGTACCCAAACTTCTTCCATTGGATAGGATTTCCGCATGACCGACCTTGTTGTCCGCCGGCTGCTCATCGACCTGCAAACCCCGCCCCCGCGCCACTGGTGCGGGGGCGGCACCTTTCGCACGGCGTTCTTCAATGCACTGTCGATGAGTTTCCCGGTGGGGGAGCAGTTTTTCATCGACTCGGTGCGCAACGGCCACAAGGCCCTGCCGGCGCACGAACAGGCCCGGCGCCAGGGCGAGGTACAGGGCTTCATCGGCCAGGAGGCAACGCACCGGCGCATTCACGCGCTGTTCAATGCGCACCTTGAAAAGCAGGGTCTGGTCAATGCCTGGGCGTCGCGCGCCGAGTCGCGCATGAAATTGCTGGAAGGCCTCGACCCGCGCCACCCGCTGGGGATCACCGCGGCCAACGAGCATTTCACCGCCATCCTGGCCGAATGGCTGCTGCGCCACCCCGCCTTGTTCGGCGACGCCGAGCCGCGCCTGAAAACCCTGTGGCTGTGGCACAGCGCCGAAGAATCCGAGCACAAAAGCACGGCCTTCGAGCTGTACCAGGCGCTCGGCGGCACCCAGGAATGGCGTGTCAAATGGATGCGCCGCGTCACCTTCTTCTTCCTGACCGACACCCTGCGCCAGACGCTCAACAACCTGCGCCGCGACGGCACGCTGTGGCGCTGGCGCACGTGGAAGGATGCGGCCAGCTTCCTGTTCGGCCCGGCCGGGCTGGTACGCCAGACCTTCAAGCCCTGGCGCGCCTACTTCAAGCCCGACTTCCATCCCGACCAGCAGCAAAGCGACTTGTCGCAGCGCTGGCTCCAGGCCAACAGCGCCCAATACACCGTTGCCGGCGCACGTGCCAACTGATCCGCCCTGACGGCAAGCCCGCCTCATTGGGGCAGAATTGCGGTCATGCAACTCAACTACATCGCCAACGCCGGCGTCCCCTCCTCGTCCGGCCGCCTGATTTCCGTGATCGACCCGTCCGACGGGCAGCCCTTCGACGAACTCCAGCGCAGCAACGCGCAGGACATCGACGGCGCCGTGCAGGCGGCGCGCCAGTGTCTGGACGCGGTCTGGAGCAAGCTCAGCGCGGCCGAGCGCGGCCGTCTGCTGATGAAACTTTCCGCCAAGGTGGCCGAACACGCCGACGAGCTGACACTGATCGAGCAGCGCGACTGCGGCAAGCCCACCAGACAGGCCCGGGCCGACGCGCTGGCGCTGGTGCGCTACTTCGAGTTTTACGCAGGCGCCTGCGACAAGCTGCACGGCGAGACCCTGCCCTACCAGGAAGGCTACAGCGTCCTCACCTGGCGCGAGCCGCACGGCGTGACCGGCCACATCATCCCGTGGAACTACCCGATGCAGATTTTTGGCCGCAGCGTGGGCGGCGCGCTGGCGGCGGGTAACGTCTGCGTGGTCAAGCCGTCCGAGGACGCCTGCCTGTCGCTGATCCGCGTGGCGCAGCTCGCGGCCGAGGTCGGCTTTCCGGCCGGCGCCATCAACATCGTCACCGGCTACGGCCACGAAGTGGGCGACGCGCTGGCGCGCCACGACGGTATCGACCACATCAGCTTCACCGGCAGCCCCACGGTCGGCACGCTGATCCAGCAGGTGGCGGCGGAGCGGCACTGCCCGGTCACGCTGGAGCTCGGCGGCAAAAGCCCGCAGATCGTCTTTGCCGACGCCGACCTCGATGTGGCCCTGCCCGTAGTCATCAACGCCATCGTGCAGAACGCGGGGCAGACCTGCTCCGCCGGCTCGCGCCTGCTGGTAGACCAGGCCATCTACGAGCCGCTGCTGGAGCGCCTGGGCCGGGCGTTTGCCAACCTGCGCGTCGGCCCGGCCAGCATGGACCTGGACGTCGGCCCACTGATCCGCCAGAGCCAGCTGCAGCGCGTCTGGGATTTCCTCAGTGACGCCCAGGTGGCCAGCATCGCTATGGTGGCGCAGGGCCAGATCGTCGAGGAAGCGCCCGAGACCGGCTACTACCAGGCGCCCACGCTGTTGCGCGACGTGCCGGTGATGCACCGTCTGGCGCAAGAGGAAGTGTTCGGCCCGGTGCTCGCTGCCATGAGCTTCAAGGACGAGGACCACGCCGTGGAACTGGCCAACGCGACCCGCTTCGGGCTGGTCGCGGGCATCTGGACGCGCGACGGTGCGCGCCAGTTCCGCATGGCCAAACGCGTCAGGAGCGGCCAGGTGTTCATCAACAACTACGGCGCCGGCGGCGGTGTCGAACTGCCGTTCGGCGGCGTGAAGTCCTCCGGCTACGGGCGCGAGAAAGGTTTCGAGGCGTTGTATGGGTTTACCACGCTGAAGACCGTGGCGATCCGCCACGGTTGACCGTATATTTTAGTCAAAACACGCTGTAACCCTTGCAATACAAGCGCCAGCAGCTATCAAATCAATAGTAATAGGAGATTCACAGCATGCGCGTCAAAGATAAATCCATCATCGTCACGGGCGCCGGCGGCGGCATTGGCGAGGGCATCGCGAAGCGGCTGGCCGGGGAAGGCGCGCGCGTCATCGTCAACGACATCAACACCGCGCTCGGCGAACAGGTGGTGGACGCCATCCTGCGCGCCGGCGGCAAGGCCTCGTTCTTCGCGGCGGACGTCACGAAGTCCGCCGATGTGAAGGCGCTGGTCGATGCGGCCGTGCAGCGCCACGGCCGGCTCGACGTGATGGTCAACAACGCGGGCTGGACGCACCGCAACCGCCCGGCGCTCGAAGTCAGCGAAGACGAGTTCGACAAGTGTTACGCCGTCAACGTGAAGAGCATCTACCTCGCCACCGTGCATGCCGTGCCGGCGTTTCGCGCCAACAAGGGCGGCAGCTTCATCAACATCGCGTCGACCGCCGGCGTGCGTCCGCGCCCGGGCCTGACCTGGTACAACGGCTCCAAGGGTGCGGTCATCACAACCAGCAAATCGCTGGCCGCCGAGTTCGGCCCCGAGAACATCCGCGTGAACTGCATCAACCCGGTGTTCAACCCCGACACCGGGCTGGCCGCAGAATTCGCGGGCGGGCCGCTCACCGAAGAGCGCAAGGCCAAGTTCCGCGCCACCATTCCGCTCGGGCGCTTTTCCACGGCGCTGGACGTGGCCAACGCCGCGCTGTACCTGGCCAGCGACGAGGCCGCCTTCATCAGCGGCGTGTGCATCGAGGTCGATGGCGCGCGCTGCGTTTAACACCGTGTCGATCAGGGCCTCAGGCGCTGGCGTGCGGGCGGCGCGGCGCACTGGGGCAGAATCCGAGCATGTCTGAACGAGTCATCCCCCTGCTGGACCATCGCACCGCCGCGCTGGCGCCGCCCTCTGGCGCAATCGACCCGCGCACGCCCGCGGCCGTCCACGGCCGGGTGTCGGACCGGCTGGGGCGCCCGCTGCGCGACCTGCGCATCAGCGTGACCGATCGCTGCAACTTCCGCTGCACCTATTGCATGCCCAAGGAGATCTTCGGCAAGGACCACCCCTTCCTGCCGCATGCCTCGCTCTTGACGTTCGAGGAAATCACCCGCATCGCCCGGCTGTTCATCATGCACGGAGTGCAAAAAATCCGCCTCACGGGCGGCGAGCCGCTGCTGCGCAAGAACATCGAGGTCCTGATCGAGCAACTCGCGGCGCTGCGCACCCTGGACGGCAAACCGCTGGACCTGACGCTTACCACCAATGGCTCGATCCTGGCGCGCAAGGCCAAGGCCCTGAAGGCCGCCGGCCTGCAGCGTGTCACGGTCAGCCTGGACGGCATGGACGACGCAGTATTTCGCAGCATGAACGACGTGGACTTTCCGGTGGCCGATGTACTCGCCGGCATCGAGGCGGCGCGCGCGGCCGGCCTGGGCCCGATCAAGGTCAACATGGTGGTCAAGCGCGGCACCAACGAGCAGGAAATCCTGCCGATGGCGCGCCACTTCAGGGGCACCGGCATCGTGCTGCGCTTCATCGAATACATGGACGTGGGCGCCACCAACGGCTGGCGCATGGACGAGGTACTGCCCTCCAGCGCGGTGGTCGAGCTCCTTCGCACCGAACTGCCGCTGGTCCCGCTCGATCCGACCGCGCCGGGTGAGACCGCCGAGCGCTGGGGCTACGCCGACGCCAGCGGCCGGCACGACCCGCAGCTGGGCGAGGTCGGCGTCATCAGCAGCGTCACGCACGCCTTTTGCGGCAGTTGCAACCGCGCGCGCCTGTCCACCGAGGGCAAGCTGTTCCTGTGCCTGTTCGCCTCCCGGGGCTACGATCTGCGCAGCCTGCTGCGCGGCGACGCGACGGACGAAGCGATCGCCGCCACCATCGGGCACATCTGGCAGGGCCGCAGCGACCGCTACTCCGAGCTGCGCAGCACCATGACGCCGGATGCCGCGGGCGGCGCGCGGCACGTCGAGATGAGCTATATCGGTGGCTAAGGGAATGATCGCCCCCTCGGACATCACCGGTCTGGTTCTGGCGGGCGGCCGCGGCTCGCGCATGGGCGGCGTGGACAAGGGCCTGCAAAACTTCAACGGCATGCCGCTGGCGCTGCACACCCTGATGCGGCTGCAAATGCAGACCGGCCACATGATGATCAACGCCAACCGCAACCTCGCCGCCTACGAATCATTCGGCGCGCCCGTGTGGCCCGACGGGCTGGCGGACTACCCCGGGCCGCTGGCCGGGTTTTTGACCGGCCTGGAGCGCTGCGAAACACCCTACCTGGTCACGGTGCCCTGCGACACGCCCCTGTTTCCGCTGGACCTTGTCGCGCGGCTGGCTGAAAGCCTGGAGCGCGAGGATGCCGAGATTGCGATGGCGGCCGGCCGCGACGGCGCCCCACCTGCCGCGGTTCGCACCCAGCCCGTCTTTTGCCTGCTGCGCGTGACGCTGCTGGAGAGCCTGGTGCGGTTCACCCATGGCGGCGGACGAAAGATCGACGCCTGGACCGCGCAGCACAAGACCGTGGTCGTGCCGTTCGATAGGCCCGATGACGATGCGCGGGCCTTCTTCAACGCCAACACATTGGCCGAGCTGCATTCATTAGAAAAATCATGAAAACGCTGGCGCAGATCGCCGCCGAGCTGCAGGGCTATGACCCGCAGGCCTTGACCTCTGCCGACGTCAACCAGTTTCTCGCGCGCCTGGCCCTGCCCGTCGCGGAGCTTGAGGAAGTCGGCATTTTTGATGCACTGGGCCGGGTGCTCGCGCGCGACGTGATCTCGCCCGTCAGCGTGCCGCCGCACGACAACTCGGCGATGGACGGCTATGCCTTCGACGGTGCCCAGTTGTCGGCCGACACGCCACTGGTGTTGACCGTTGTAGGCACGGCACTGGCCGGCAAGGCCTGGCAGGGCAGCGTGAAGGCCGGCGAGTGTCTGAAGATCATGACCGGCGCCATCTTGCCGACCGGGCTCGATACGGTGGTGCCGCAGGAATTTGCGCAGATCGAAGGAGACCGCATCACCATCCCGCCCAGGCTGCTGGCGCCCGGTGACAACCGCCGCTTCAAGGGCGAAGACCTGCTGCAGGGCCAGCCGGCGCTACAAAAAGGCGAGCTGCTTGCGCCCGCTGCGCTTGGTCTGGTGGCCAGTTTGGGCATCAAAACCGTGCCGGTCTACCGGCGGCTGCGCGTGGCCTATTTCTCCACCGGCGACGAGATTTTGAGCCTGGGCGAGGCGCCGCGCGAAGGCGCGGTGTACGACAGCAACCGCTACACGGTGTTCGGCCTGCTCTCGCGCCTGGGCTGCGAGGTAATCGACCTGGGCGTGGTGCGCGACGATCCGGCCTTGCTGGAGGCCGCGTTCACGCAGGCGGCGCGGCAGGCCGACGCCATCATCACCAGCGGAGGCGTCAGCGTGGGCGAGGCCGACTACACCCGCGCGATGATGAAAAAGCTCGGCGACGTGGCTTTCTGGCGCATCGCCATGCGGCCGGGTCGGCCCATGGCGGTCGGGCGCATCGGTGCATCGGTGCTGTTTGGCTTACCAGGCAACCCGGTGGCCGTGATGGTGACTTTTCTCGCTTTCGTGCGCCCCGCCCTGCTGCGCATGATGGGCTGCACGGCGAATGCACCGCCGCTGCTCAAGGCGCGCAGCGCGGAGGCGATCCGCAAGAAACCCGGGCGCACCGAATACCAGCGCGGCATCGTGAGCACCGCGCCCGACGGCTCGCTGCAGGTCCGCACCACCGGCAACCAGGGCTCGGGCGTGCTGAGCTCCATGGTGCAGGCCAACGGCCTGATCGTGCTGCACCACGCGCAGGGCAACGTGGCCGCGGGCGATGCCGTCGACGTGATGATGTTCGACGGCGCCATGTAGATTCAACGCCATGAAATTACCCGGCAGGGCTTTGGTCCTCTTTTCGGGCGGACAGGATTCGACGACCTGCCTGGCCTGGGCACTGGACCGCTATGCGCATGTGGAAACGGTCGGCTTCGACTACGGGCAGCGCCATCGCATCGAACTCGATGCGCGGCTGCATGTTCTGGCAGCGCTGAGAACCCAGTATCCCCAGTGGTCAGGCCGGCTTGGCGAGGACCATGTTCTGAGCCTCGACATCCTGGGCCAGATCAGCGACACCTCGCTGACCAAGGACATCGAATTCGAGCTGACCGAGTCCGGCCTGCCCAACACCTTCGTGCCCGGCCGCAACCTGCTCTTTCTCACGCTGGCCGCGGCGCTCGGGTACCGGCGCAACCTCGATGTGGTCGTCGGCGGGATGTGCGAAACCGACTTTTCCGGCTACCCCGACTGCCGCGACGACACCATCAAGGCGCAGCAGATCGCGGTATCGCTGGGCATGGGGCGGCGCTTCACGTTCGAGACGCCCCTCATGTGGCTCGACAAGGCCCGGACCTGGGCGCTGGCCCATGAACTCGGCGGCCAGGCGCTGGTCGACATCGTGCTGAACGAGTCGCACACCTGCTACCAGGGGGTGCGCGACACGCTCCACGCCTGGGGCTATGGCTGCGGCACCTGCCCCGCCTGCGAACTACGGAAAAACGGCTACGCGCGCTGGCGGGCGGACAAGCCCGCATGATGCAGCCGATGCACCGGACCGCGACCTGGCACCGACACTAACACCGGCTTAACGCCGACCGAGTGCGCGCTCCACGCCGCGGTTCGCCAGCGCATCGGCGCGCTCGTTGCCGGGATCGCCCGCATGGCCCTTCACCCAGCGCCACTCGATCGCATGGCCCGCGCCCGACACCAGCGCGTCCAGCCGCTGCCACAGATCGACGTTTTTTACGGGCTGCCTGGCGGCGGTGCGCCAGCCGCGCGCCTTCCAGCCCGCAATCCACTCTGTGATGCCCTTGCGCACGTATTCGCTGTCCAGGTACAGCGTGACACGGCAGGGCCGCTTGAGCGCGGCCAGCGCCTCGATCACCGCTGTCAGTTCCATGCGGTTGTTGGTGGTGTCCAGCTCGCCGTCGAACAGCTCTTTCTCGGTGCTGCCCGATTTCAGCCACACGCCCCAGCCGCCGGGGCCCGGATTGCCTTTGCAGGCGCCATCGGTATAAATTTCAACGTGATTCAATACGACGCTCGATTATTGGTTATTGTGGCTCTCGGCCCTTGTCTTACCTGCGCGGTTAGCTATTGAAACAGGAGCAGCGGCAACGCTTCGGGGGGCCTTCCAGGCGGGACTCAGCAGCCTCATCCCATGCACCCGCTTGACCGCCACCAGAAAATAAACCGCCCCGAATATAGGCCACCAGTGGTCGCCGGCCCAGTCCATCCACTCGAACCGGCCCAGCCATTTCTCGCTGCGCACGGCCGGCCGATAGCAGCCGAAGTCGCCGGCCTCGACCTCGAAGTTCAGCAGGCGCAGCCAGTCGCGCAGACGCCAGTAGCCGATGAACTCGCCGGCCGTGGGCAAAAACGGCGCCCCCCAACCCAGCCGCTGATACACCTGCGCACGGCGCTGGCGCAGGCCCCACAGGCTGGCCGGGTTCAGGCCACTGATCACGACCCGGCCTTCGGGTACCAGCACGCGCCCGACTTCGCGCAGCGTGGCGTGCGGGTCGGCGCCCAGCTCCAGCGCATGCGGCAGCACCACCAGGTCCAGGCTGTTTTCCGCAAACGGCAGGGCCGCAAAGTCGGTGATCAGGGCCGCCCGATGCGGCGCCGGGGCAGCGCCGCCGGCCGCCGCCACAGGCTCGCCGGTGGCCAGCCAGCGGTGCGGCATGCGGTTGGCCTGCAGCGCATCGAGCTCGGGCAGCCCCAGCTGCAGCGCGTGATAGCCAAAGATGTCGGCCACCGTGCGGTCGAATTGCGCGCGCTCCCACGCCAGCAAATAACGGCCGGGGGGGGTTTCAAACCACTCGTGCAAACTTATAATGTGCCCACTCATGAAGTTAACGCCGCTGCCTGCCGCCATCGATACTGCCCTGCCAATGATGCCTGATCGGGATCGGGCAACGGTTGTCGGCCCGCGGCGGCGCACCGACTATGCGGCTTGTGTCCGGCATCGTGCAGCGAGACCGCTTGCGGCTGGTTGCGATTCTAGTCACCCATCATCACCCCGGCCGCGACCGGGCGTGCCTCGCGCCATCACGGGCTACCCGGTGCCCGTGTTTGCCGCTCCTCGACCATGGGAAACCCCGCTCCGATGAAACTCATTCAAATCCTGTGCATCACCGGCCTGCTCTGGCTCACCGGTTGTGCCAGCACCACCACCACATCCTCCTCATCCTCCATCAACCCCGCCACCGGCTTATCCACTTCCAGTGCAGCATCTCGCGATGCTGGCGCTTTGCAGCCCATCACGGCGGCACAGGCCGCCTCCCGGGCGGTCGCGCAACTGCAGCCGCCGGCTGACTTGTGGGAGCGCATCCGGCGCGGTTTTGCGATGCCCAACCTCGACAATGACATGGTGCATGAGCGCGAGCAGTACTACGCCGCGCGGCCCGACTACATCCTGCGCATGACCGAGCGCTCGCGCAAGTACATGTTCCACATCGTCGAAGAACTCGAGCGGCGCAACATGCCGTCCGAACTGGCGCTGCTGCCCTTCGTCGAGAGCGCCTTCAACCCGCAGGCGGTCTCCAGTGCCAAGGCTGCCGGCATGTGGCAATTCATGCCCGCCACGGGCAAGCACTTCGAGCTCAAGCAAAACGTGTTCCGCGACGATCGCCGCGACGTGCTGGCGTCGACCCGGGCAGCGCTGGACTACCTGCAAAAGCTGCACGACATGTTCGGTGACTGGCAACTCGCGCTGGCGGCCTATAACTGGGGCGAAGGCAACGTGGCGCGCGCCATCGCCAAAAACCAGAATGCCGGCCTGGGCACCAGCTACTCGGACCTCAGCATGCCGATGGAGACGCGCCTGTACGTGCCCAAACTGCAGGCACTCAAGGACATCGTGGCCGATCCGCAAAAGTTCAATACATCGCTGCCCGATATCGGCAACCACCCGTACTTCCAGAAGGTCGACATCGCGCGCGATATCGACGTGACGCTCGCCGCCAGGCTGGCCGAGGTCCGGGTCGAAGACTTCAAGGCGCTGAATCCTTCTGCCAACCGGCCCGTCATTCTGGCCGCGGGCACGCCGCAGATTTTGCTGCCCTGGGACAACGCCGCCATCTTCAAACGCAACCTGCAGGCCTACAGCTCCGGTCAGCTGGCGAGCTGGACCGCCTGGACCACCTCCACCACCATGAAGGCGTCGGAGGCGGCCAGGCGCGCCGGCATGGACGAGAGTGAGTTCCGCAGCATCAACCACATCCCGCCCAAGATGATGATCAAGGTCGGCTCCACGCTGCTGGTGCCGCGCTCGGAGCGCGTCGAGAACGACGTGACGGAACACGTTGCCGACAATGGCCAGCTGGCCCTGGCGCCGGAGCCGCCGCCCATCACGCTGCACCGCACCCTGGTCAAGGCACGCCGGGGCGACACCCTGGCATCGCTCGCGGGGCGTTATGGCCAGAGCGCGGCGAGCGTTGCCGGCTGGAACCGGATGAGCGCCTTTGCGCCGCTCAAGGCCGGGCAACACCTGGTGGTGTATTTGCCGATGAAGGCGCGGCCCGCGGGCACCCTGACGGCCCATGCGCGCACGCGCTCCGGCGGCAGGACGTCCGTGGCCGTGGCCAGCACGCGCGCGCGCCCCGAGGCCAAGGTGGTGGCAAGCGCACACAGCCGGCCTTCGGGTGTCAAAATGGCGGCGCGCGCACCCGCCAAATCGGCCCAGCGGGTTGCCAAATCGGCCCCTCAGCGGGCGTCGCGCGATACCGTGGTGGCGAGCCGGACCCGTTAAAAGAAACGGGGGCCAGCCCTTGAGGGACGGGCACGCTCCGCTATTTTTTTGATAGTGGCGCTATAACTTCTCGGTCTCGCCCGGGCTGGGCTGCCACTTCATGAGTTTGCGCTCGACCCGGCCCACAATGCCGTCGAGCACCAGCGCAAACACCGTGAGCACCACGATGCCGGCAAACACGGTGTTGACGTCGAACGTGCCCTCGGCCTGCAGGATCAGGTAGCCGACGCCGCGCGCCGAGCCCAGGTACTCCCCCACCACGGCGCCGACGAAGGCCAGTCCCACGGACGTGTGCAGGCTGGAGAACACCCAGCTCGTGGCGCTGGGCAGGTACACCGTGCGCAGCAGCTGGCGCTGGTTGGCGCCCAGCATGCGGGCGTTGGCCAGCACCACCGGGCTGACCTCCTTGACGCCCTGGAACACGTTGAAGAACACGATGAAAAACACCAAGGTCACGGCCAGCGCCACCTTGCTCCAGATCCCCAGACCAAACCACATCGCAAAGATCGGCGCCAGAATCACGCGCGGCATCGAATTGGCGGCCTTGATGTAGGGGTCCAGGATGGCGCTCGCGGTGGGCGCCAACGCCAGCCACAGGCCGCAGGCCAGGCCCATGCCGGTGCCGATGCCAAAGGCCAGAACGGTCTCGATCAGCGTGGTGTACAAGTGGCGGTAGATGTCGGCATTGCCGGGCACGCCGTCGGGGAACAGCGCGCTGGCGCCAAAGCCGAACGGCATGAACCACGACCATATCTTTCCAGCCACCTGCACCGGGTCGCCCAGGAAAAAGGCCAGCTGCGGGTTGCGCGAGGCCAGCTGCCACGCGGCCAGCATGACGAGCAGCGCGCCGACCTGCCAGGCACGCAGATTGTGCTCGCCGGGTTTGAGCATCTGCACCAGACTTTTCATGCTTCAGGCCGCCTTCCTGAGCTGCTGCGCGTAGCCCTTGAGCACTTCGTCGCGCAGCACGCCCCAGATCTGGCTGTGCAGTTCGATGAAGCGCGGCTGCGTGCGCACCTCGGCCACATCGCGCGGGCGAGGCAGATCGATCTCGAACTCGCCCATCGGATGCGTGGCCGGCCCCGCCGACAGGACCACCACGCGGTCGCTCATGGCGATGGCCTCGTCCAGATCGTGCGTGATGAAGAGCACCGCCTTCTTCTTCGCCGCCCAGAGCTCGAGCACTTCGTTTTCCATGAGCTGGCGCGTCTGGATGTCGAGCGCGCTGAACGGCTCGTCCATCAGGATGATGTCGGGGTCGAGCGCCAGCACCTGGGCCAGCGCCGTGCGCTTGCGCATGCCGCCCGAGAGCTGGTGCGGGTAGCGCTCGCCGAACTCGCCCAGCCCCACGCGCTGCAGCCACGCCTGTGCCTGGCGTCTGGCCTCGGCGTCCGGCACGCCGCGGTATTGCAGGCCCACCATGACGTTGTCGATGGCGCTGCGCCAGGGCATCAGCGCCTCGGACTGGAACATGTAGCCCGCGCGGGTATTGATGCCCGCCAGCGGCTCCCCAAACACCTGCACCGTGCCCGAGGACGGCGCCAGCAGGCCCGCGCCCACGTTGAGCAGCGTGGATTTGCCGCAGCCGGTGGGTCCCACCACCGAGACGAACTCGCTGGCGCGAATGCGCAGCGTGGTGTTGGCGACGGCCGTGTAGCCATGTTCCTGCGGTTGTTTGGGATCCTGCGGCGACTTGAAAGTGCAGGTGACGTCGAGAAATTCGAGGGCGAAGTCAGGCATAGCCGCGTATTGTGTCATTGCCCACTCGCGCGGCCATCGCCGATCGGCACGGCCGCCCTGCGCGATGGTGTGGCGTCAATAAATTCCGGCTGCGGGAAAGCTCAGGCTTTGAAGCGATCTTTGGCTTTGAGCGCAAAGCTGTTCGTGTAGATTTTTCGCAGGTCGATCCTGTTGGCCTTGATGGACGGGTCAAAACTCGACAGCGCCCGCAGCGCAGTTCTAGGGCCCTCATCGGGGACGATGCCGTCGGGCGAAATCGCCTCGCGCACCTTGTTGAACGAGGCCAGGTACAGCGCACGGTCACCCAGCAAATAGGCTTCCGGCACGGTCTTGATGATGTCGCCCGGGCCGGCGGTCTGCAGCCATTTCAGGCCATGCACAATGGCATTGGCCAGCGCCTGGCAGGTGTTCGGGTTTTTCTGGATGAATTCGGCGGACGCATACAGGCAGCCCGCCGGCATCGGGCCGCCAAACACGTCCAAAGTACCCTTGAGCGTGCGCGTATCGGAGATGATCCGGACCTCGTTCTTTTGCTCCAGCATGGTCATCACCGGGTCGGTGTTGCTCATGGCGTCGATCTGGCCGGTGCGCATCGCGGTCAGCGCAGCGCCGGCCGTGCCGACGCCGATGTAGCTGACGTCCGTGGGCTTGATGCCGGCGCGCGAGAGCACCAGATTCGCCACCATGTTGGTCGAGGAGCCCGGCGCCGACACGCCGATCTTCTTGCCCTTGAGGTCGGCCAGGGTCTTGTAGTTGGGCATGTTCTTCGTGGACACGCCAATTGCGATTTGCGGGGCGCGGCCCTGCAGCACGAAGGCCGTGTAGTACTGACCCTTGCTTTGCAGCGCAATGGTGTGCTCGAACGCGCCGGAACACACGTCGGCCGAGCCGCCAACCACGGCCTGCAAGGCCTTGGCGCCGCCGGCAAAGTCGCTGATCTCCACATCCAGGCCCTCGGCCTTGAAGTAGCCCAACTGTTCGGCGATGGTCAGCGGCAGGTAGTAAAACGCCGCCTTGCCGCCCACGGCGATCGCCAGCTTGGGCTTTTCCAGATTCGGCTGGGCGCGCAGCGCGGGCACGGCCAGGGTGGCAGCGGCCGCGGTGGCCAGGGTACCGAGTTTGCGACGATTAAGCGTAAAGTTTTCCATTGTGATTTCTCTCTTCTTGAACTGGGATCAGCATAGGCAGGCGCGAAAAAACCCGCATCGGGAACATCCCCGTGCGGGTTTGTACGTAAGCTCGCGTGCAAGGTGCTGTAGTACGCCAATCTTTAGCGATAACCGACAAAAAGACTGTCCGCGGTCAGCGCCGGTCCACCAGTGCGTGCGCGATCGTGCCCAGGTCCACGTATTCGAGTTCGCTGCCGGCCGGCACGCCGCGCGCGAGCCGCGTCACCTGCAGGCCGCGGCTTTTGAGCGCCTCGCCAATCACGTGCGCCGTGGCCTCGCCCTCCGCCGTGAAGTTGGTCGCCAGGATCACCTCCTGCACCACGCCGTCGGTGGCGCGCGCAAAGAGTTTTTGCAGGCCGATGTCTTTCGGGCCGATGCCGTCGAGCGGACTGAGCTTGCCCATCAGCACGAAGTACAGGCCCTTGTAGGCCGCCGTGCGCTCCAGCGCCGACTGGTCGGCGGGCGTCTCGACCACGCACAGCTTGCTGTGGTCGCGCCGCTCGTCCAGGCAGGTGCTGCAAATCGCGCTCTCGGTGAAGGTGTGGCACAGCTCGCAATGCTTGATGTTGTCCGCTGCCTGTGCCAGCGCGCGTGCCAGCAGCCGTGCGCCTTCGCGGTCGTGCTGCAGCAGATGAAACGCCATGCGCTGCGCCGACTTGATGCCCACGCCCGGCAGGCGGCGCAGCGCCTGCACCAGCGCGTCGAGAGAACTGGTATCAGCCATGGGCCAGCTCAGGCGCGCAGCAGCGCATCAGAACGGAAACTTCATGCCCCCGGGAAGGCCGGGCATGCCGGCGGTGAGCTTGCCCAGCTTCTCCTGCGAGGTTTCCTCGGCCTTGCGCACGGCCGCGTTGAAGGCGGCCGCCACCAGGTCTTCGAGCATGTCCTTGTCGTCGGCCAGCAGGCTGGGGTCGATGGTGATGCGCTTGACATCGTGCTTGCAGGTCATGGTGACCTTGACCAGGCCGGCGCCCGACTCGGCGGTGACTTCGATGAACGCCAACTCGTCCTGCGCCTTTTTGAGGTTGTCCTGCATGGCCTGGGCCTGCTTCATGAGGCCGGCCAGTTGTCCTTTGTTGAACATGGGTTTTCCTTGCGAGTAAATGGGCTGTTGGGGTGGGTCAAATGGGTTTGATGCTGCCAGGCACGATTTTCGCGCCAAAGTCGCGCATCATGGATTGCACCAGGGGGTCGGCCAGGATAATTTCTTCGGCGGCGCGCTGCCTCTCGAGTGCGGCGGCCGCGTTGCGCCGGGCCGGGCTGTCGCTGACCGCGCCGACTTCCACACTGATCGTCGCCACGTGCCCTGCCGCGCTCAGGGCGGTGCGCAGGCGCTCGCGGCTGGCGGGCTGGTTCAGCGTTTCGCGCTCGACGCGCAGCATCCAGTGGTCGCCGTCGCGCGCCACCAGTTGCGACTGCAGGGCCAGCTCGCGCACCATCGCCGCAATGGCCTCGTCCGCGATCAATTGCTGCACGGTGGCGTGCCAGAAGTCGCCCTCGGGCGTGGCGGTGAAGCTGGCCGATGCCGGGCGGGCGCCTGCATGGGCTTCCTGGCGCTGCTGCATGCGCTCGCCGGGCTCGGCCTGCACGCGCACCGGGACCGCTACCACTTTTGTAGCTGACTGCGCAGGTGCAACAAGGGCTTGCGCCGGTTTTGATGCAGATATCGGCGGCACCACCACGGGCAGCACGTAGCCGGGCGGCTGGACGGGCGCGAGCGCTGTCTCAGTTGTCGTAGCAGGCGCCATATCAGACGCTGCATCAGGCGTTGCGACAGGTGCCGCGGCAGGCGCGCTTGGCACGATCTCCCTGGTCAGGGGCTGCGCCGCCGACGGCACCCCCGCGGAGGCATCAATCAGAGTTTTTTTTTCAGCCGGCGCGCCAGGCGGCCGCGCCGCACTGGTCGCGCTCGACGCCGGCTTGAACGCCAGCAGCCGCAGCAGCACCATGGTCAGCGCGGCGTATTCATCGGGCGCCAGGCCCAGCTCGGCGCGGCCGTGCAGGCACATGCTGTAGAGCAGTTGCGTCTCGTCGGCCGGCATCAACGCGGCCAGGCGGGCGGCTTCGTGCGCGTCGGGGTCGCTCGCCTCCGTCGAATCGCTCACCGAGTCCGGCACGGCCTGAATCACCGCCATGCGCTGCAGCAGCATGCTCATTTCTTCCAGCGTGGAGGCCGCGCTCAGGCCGTGCAGGCGCAAGGCCTCGCAGGTCTGCACCACGGTCTTGCCATCGCCCAATGCCAGTGCCTCGATCAGGCGCAGCACGTAGCTGCGGTCCACGCTGCCCAGCATCAGGCGCACGGTGGCTTCCTCGAGCTTGCCGCTGCCAAAGGCGATCGCCTGGTCGGTCAGCGACAGCGCATCGCGCATGGAGCCGCGCGCGGCCCGCGCCAGCAGGCGCAGCGCCGGCGCGTCGGCCGGCACGCCTTCGGCCTGCAGCACATGGCTCAGGTGCTCCTGCACCGTCTCGGGCGCCATCGGGCGCAGGTTGAACTGCAGGCAGCGCGACAGCACCGTGACCGGCACTTTTTGCGGGTCGGTGGTGGCCAGCACGAACTTGAGGTACTCGGGCGGCTCCTCCAGCGTCTTGAGCATCGCGTTGAACGCGTGCCCGGTGAGCATGTGCACCTCGTCGATCATGAAGACCTTGAAGCGGCCCTGCACCGGCTTGTACACGGCCTGCTCCAGCAGCGTCTGCACCTCGTCCACGCCGCGGTTCGAGGCGGCATCGAGTTCGGTGTAGTCGACAAACCGGCCGCTATCAATATCAGTGCACGCCTGGCAGACGCCACAAGGGCTGGCGGTGATTCCGCCGTTACCGTCCGGGCCCAGGCAGTTGAGCGACTTGGCCAGAATCCGCGACACCGTGGTCTTGCCCACGCCGCGCGTGCCGGTGAACAGATAGGCATGGTGCAGCCGCTGCGTGCTCAGTGCGTTCGTCAGGGCCTGCACCACATGCGCCTGCCCTACCAGCTCGGTGAAGGTCTTGGGGCGGTACTTGCGGGCGAGCACGAGGTAGGACATGCTTTGATTCTACGGTGCCGCGCAGCCCGGCTTTGCCGCGCCTTCACATTCCTTGACTATGATTGCAAGAGTCAAAACTCGCGCCCAGCCTCCCAAGCATGCCAACCTTTCGACAACGCTATAGCGCTGCCAGCATCGCCCTGCACTGGGTCATGCTGGTGCTGATCGTCGCGGCGTATGTCTGCATGGACATCACCGATTTCTTCCCGCGCGGCAGCGACATCCGCAACGCCATCCGGAGCGTGCATTTCTCGCTGGGCCTGACGGTCTTTGCGCTGGTCTGGCTGCGCCTGCTCGCGCGCCTGACCGGGACCACACCGGCCATCCAACCCGCGCCGCCCGTCTGGCAGGCGCGGCTGGCGGCGCTCATGCATGTGCTGCTCTACGTCTTCATGATCGGCATGCCGCTGCTGGGCTGGGCCACCCTGAGCGCGCGCGGCAAACCCATTGCGTACTTTGGCCTGACCACGCTGCCCGCGCTGCTGGGCGAGAACAAGGCGCTCGCCAGGCAGCTCAAGGACATCCATGAAACCGGAGCCACGATCGGCTACTTCCTGATCGGCCTGCATGCGGCGGCGGCCCTGTTTCACCACTACATCAAGCGCGACAACACCCTGCGGCGCATGTTGCTGCTGAAGAACTGACCCGGGCGCCGGTAGCCCCGCCGCCATCGCCTACAATGGCGGTGACGGGCCTTCCCGCATGGTGAAGCGGCCAACCGGGTCAGGTGGGGAACCAAGCAGCCCTAACTGTAGAGCCAGTGCCGGGGTCAAGGCTCGTCACCTTATTCATTCAGGGCGTTTTCTTCGTCGCCAAATCAAGGATTCTGGCAGTGACCCTCTCGATGATTTGATCGTCGGTGGTAGCGTCAAAGCTGCCTTGGGCGCGGAGAATGAGGCCCTGGGCCTGCACGGTCCAGGTCAGGCACACCAACGATACGGCATCGAGCCACAGCATCAGATCCGAGGCGAGCTTGACCTGATTCTTGCGCAGCTTCATCGACTGCCCGGTTTCGTAGACGTCCATGGCGGTCGAGATGAACTCCTCAATCAGCTTCAGCGGCTCCAGGCCCGACAGGATCATGCCGATTTTGGCCACGGTCATGGCCGCCTGTTTCCCCAGCGCCTTGTAGGCTTCCGGGTCCCGCTCATCGGCGATGAGCTGCACCGCCTCCATCAGTCGCTGGCCCTCACTGCCCAGATTCCATTGCGTGAGGTAGGCCGTGAATTGGGTGACGCGAACGAGTTTGCTTTGGCTCTTCTTTGCGGCTGCAAGACGCTCGTCTTCATCCTTGGCACGGGCCAGTACCGCAGCAGACATTTCGCCCAGCATGTCGGAACATAGCCGCAGGCTGGCCGCCGCCCGCTGAACCTTTGCCAGAACCGTGGGGTAGACCTTGCCTCCTTCGATGATTTCATCGAGCTTGGCCGCACGTTTGCGCAAAGCATTTCTGATCCCGATCATCCCGTCGCTCATGGCCAGCCTCGCGATTCGTTGCTTGCCGCCAGAACCTACACCCGCCGATCACCTGATGCAAGATTTTTGCGGATGCGCCTCAGAACTTGTAGCCCACGGCCACCGTGTAGCTGTTCGGGTCCAGCCGCATGTCCAGCGTTTGCCCGGTGGAGAGCGTGCCAGTCGTCTTCAGGAAGGTCTTGGTGTAGGACGCGTCCAGATACCATTTCTCGTTCAGGTTGTACGTTAGTCCCAATTGGAGGGTCGGCGCCCACTTGGACTGGAAGGAAATGGTCGTGGCCGCGCCGCCGGGGCTGGTCAGGCCGGTCAGCACAGCCGTGCCGTTCGTGTCGTAGAACCGGGCATAGGTCACGCCGGCACCGACGTATGGCCGCAATGTCGCGTCTGGCGCCAGGAAGCGGTACTGCGCGATCAACGTGATCGGTATCACCTTGGTCGTGGCGATCGTGCCGACGCCGGCGATGGCGCCCGCGCCCGACACGTCATGCCTGAAGCCGAACCCCAGCGGCACGCTCAGCGCCACGTTGTCGGTCAGCATGTAATTGACCGCACCGGTGAGCTCCGTATCGCTGTTCACCGTGGCCTGTGAGTTGGGCAGGCTGGGCGCGGTCAGGTTGCCGCTGCTCACGGAGGGCGCCAGGCGGGTCGCACCGATCTGCGCGCTGAAGGAGCCCGCTTTTTGCGCAAAGGCGCCGCTGGACGCCGCCAGCACGACAGTGAGGCCAATAAGCTGAAACTTTGTATTCATGGGTTGCGTCCTGTCTGGTTTTTGTGGTGCTTATTGCCAGCCCGCCGCGATCAGCTTGAGCGTGACGTACCGCGCCAGGAGCTGGTAGCCATAAGGCGTCGGGTGCACGGTGTCGGCATACTGGTAGTGGCTGGTATCGCCAGGGATGGTGCTGGCGGCGGTGCAGGCAATGGAGCTGCCCGCCAGCGGATTCGCCGGTGATGTCGCGCTGCAAGCCGGCGTGGTTACATTGGTCAGGCTGTATTGAGCGGGGTGCGCCGTCTGGTCCTGCCCCTGCGTGTAGGCGTCCACAACGAGGACGCCCGACACCCCCGCCAGGTCCGTCTGCAAGGTGGAGTTGAAGGCGGTGATCATGGACGTGCCCAGGGATTTCGTCGGTGCGTCAAAGGTGTCCCCGAACGGTGTCTGCGTCACATCGGGCAGGTTGACCACCAACACATGTGTGGCCCCTTTGGCCAGTACCAGCGTCTTGATGTCGGTGGCCAGCTCGGTCGCCGCCTGCGCCATGCCCGCGACCGCCGCATTGGCCGCGGCATTCGCGGCCGCGGCGCCGCCCGCGAACACCGCGGTTTGCACGGCGGGGGACCAGCCCGCAAATTGGGCCGCTGCCGCGGCCCCGTTGCCGCCTGCTGCTGCGGCAGAGACGCCATTCAGGTTCATGAAAAAGTCATTGCCGCCGGCCATCACGGCAACCAGCTCCTTGCCGCTGTAGCTGCCGCCCACATTGCTCAAGTGGGTGTTCATTTGCGTCACGACGGGTACGGCCATGAGTCCCAGGCCGGCCGCACTCGCCGCGGCATTCGCAGCTGCAGGGTAGCTCGCCGCTGTGGCCGCCGGGTAGCCCGCAGGGCCACCATATGCCTGGTACACCGCTGCTTGCACAGCAAGGCTGCTCGGACTAAACAGACTGGTCACACGAGAGCTGCCCTGGGCATAGTTGCGACAGTCGGGGAAATTCTGAATAGACGCCCCCACGAAGCCCGGAAACAGCACGGACGGCAGACCAGTCTGCGCCGGGCAAGGCGTGGGCAGGTTGTATTGCGCGGCAATCAGCTCGGTCCAGTTCTTGGCCGTGGGCGCATTGACCGTCCATTTGCCGCCACCCACGGCGGCGATGGTGCCGACCTTGTAGGTGCCGATATCGCTGAGGCTGTCGCCAAAAACGACCATTTGCGTAAAGCCGGTGCTATTGCTCCCCGCAACACCTCCGCCGCCCCCGCCGCAGCTGGCCAGGATGACTGCCGCACTCACGGCGACTAAAGCCCGCGTCCATCGTTTCATAGCTTTCCTTCGGTAAAAATAGAACGATCGTTCGTTTCTCGACAACTATCCTACGTCGCCGGACGATGACAACAGCCGAGGGAAAACGCGGAGGAACGTGTTGCGCGGCAGAACTTTACCTGGGGCGCTTGCACCAGATGGTGTCGCGCAAGCCTGCGCGGCATGCACTTGCGGGCACACCGGCGCCCTGCCCTCTACAGGCTATTCACGAACGCGATCATCCGCTGGCGCTGCGCCGCATCGGGCAGGCGCCCGCGCATGGCGCCAAGGTTGTCCGCCATGTGGGCCGGGTCGGAAGTGCCTGGAATGACCGCCGTGACCCGCTCGTCGGCGAGCAGGTACTTGAGAAAGAACTGCGCCCAACTGCCGGCGAAGTCCTGCGCCCAATCGGGAACCGCTTTGCCGCGCACCGCGCGGAACAGGCGGGCGCGGCCGAATGGCAGGGCCGTCAGCACGCCGGCCTGCACTTCGGCCGCGAGTGGCAGGATGCGCTCTTGCGCCAGACGGTTGTCGAGCGAATAGTCGACCTGCACGAAGTCAGGCTTCTCGCGCTCCAGCACGGCCTCGAGCGCCGCAAAGTCGCCGTGGTAGGTGGACGTGATGCCGATGTAGCGGCACAGGCCCTGCGCCTTCCAGGCCTTGAATTGCGCCAGGGATTGCCGCGCATCGCGCACGTTGTGCAGCTGCAGCAGATCGACCTTTGCCATCTTGAGCCGCACCAGCGAGCGCTGGAGCTCCGCGGCGTCCGGCGCCTCCAGCTTGGTAGCCACGAAGACCTTGGCCTGCAAACCCGCGCCCGCGATGACTTGGCCGAGCACGCTCTCGGCGTCGCCATAGGTCGAGGCCGTGTCGATCAGCCGCCCGCCCGCATCGACCAGCGCCTGCACCACCTGCGCCGCCGCGCGCCGGGTCGGCTGGTCGTCGCTGTTGAACACACTGGCCGTGCCCAGGCCCACCACGGGCAGGCGCTCGCCCGTGCCGGGGATGGCGCGGGTGATGAGGGGTGGCGCCGCACTGGTTTGCGCCAGCGCGGCGTGCGGCAGCAGCGCCGCGGCGGCGAGCGCGCAGGAAAATTCGCGGCGGGTCAGAGGGGTCGTCATACGGTTCATCGTCATTCTCCTTGCGCCGGCACAGCCAGCCGGGCCGCACGGCGCTCCTGCGTTCGTCCCAGCGCCGCCGACAGCACCAGCCAACCGGCCACCACGGGCAGCGCACACAGCGCGATGGCACCGATCTTCAAGCCCAGCGCCTGCACGCTGTCGAACACCCAGCCGTACAACGCGTCGGAGCCGCGGTAGACCACCACGTCGATCAGGTTCTTCGCCTTGTACTTCTCCTCGCGCCCGACCACGGTGAAGAACACCTGGCGCGCCGGATTGGCGATGGCGAAATTCATCCAGCGCTGCACCACCTGGACCACTATCACGACGATCAGGACCGGCATGAGCGTCAGCGCCGCAAAGCCGGCGATGTACACCGCCGGCAGCGCGCCGGCCGCCACACCGGTGCCAAAGCGCTTGAGCAGTTGCCCGGTGGCGAAGACCTGCGTCGCCAGCGTCAGCAGTCCGACCGCCAGGTCGATGCTGGCGAAGATGCGCGTCTGCGCGCCGGCGCCATGGACCGTTGCGGCCACCACATGGGCCTGCATGAAATACAGGGTGGTCGCGCCGAACGACAGCAGGCTGACCCACGCGGCGACGCCGAGCAGGTAGGGCGAGCGCATCAGCTCGGGCAGCGCGGCGAAGGCGCTGCCGCCCACGCGCCGTTCGCCCTGCTGCGGGCCTTGCGCCACGCCCGCGCTGCGCTCGAGCCGGTGCACGCAGAACACCGCAAGCTCCAGAAACACGATGGCGACGATCAGCAGGTTGGCCGGCCCGAGCGGCACCGACAGCACGATGGTGATCACCGGCCCCAGCAGCCCGCCGGCCGTGCCGCCCGCGCCGATGAAGCCGAACAGGCGCTTGCCCTGCTCGCTCGTGAACAGGTCGGCCATGAAGGACCAGAACACGGCCACGGCAAACAGGTTGAACACGCTGACCCACACAAAAAACACGCGCGCCACCAGCACCGGCGCGATGCCCAGCGTCAGCAACAGCCAGAACAGCGCGAGGTTGGCGACGAAGAAGTGGTACACGACCGGGATGAAGCGCGCGCGCGGCAACCGCGCCACCAGCGCGCCATAGAGCGGCTGCGCCGCGAGCAACGTCACAAAGGTCGCGGTGAACAGCCACGGCAGCGCCCTGACCCCGCCCGCGATGCCCATCTGGTCGCGCAGCGGGCGCAGCACGTAGTAGCCCGCCAGCAGCGCGAAGAAATAGGCGAAAGACCACAGCGCCGCCGCCAGTTCCGCGGGCGTGGCCGGTACCGCCCGCCGCAGCCAGCGCTGGAACCAACTCATCCGGCAACCTCCGCGCTAGGCGCTGCGGTATTCGCCTTGGGAGCGGCCCGGCGGCTCATGGCGGCAGCGACAGCTTCTGCCTGAGTTCGGCCGCGCTCACCGACTGGCCGTAGCCTGGCCCGCCGCGCTGAAAGCGGCTTGCATCCGCCAGCTTGCCGACCACTACCGGCTCGAAGCCGGCATCGCGCACCAGTCCCGCGGCAACCAGCAGCGCCGAGGCATCGTCGCCGGCAATCGGGATCGCCATCTTCGGGTCGGGGCGGTTCGCCTCGCGCGCGAGGATCATGTAGGACATGGTGTTGAAGGCGCGCACCAGCCGCGTGCCGGGCAGGTATTTTTGCGAGGTGATGCCGATGCCATCGCGCTCGACCTCGTCGGCGATGGCGCCATCGCGTGCGCTCACGGCATTGCAGGCATCGAGCACGATCTTGCCCTTGAGCGCATCGGCGTTGTCCCGGCCAATCTGCGGCAGCGCCCCGTAGGGCACGGCAATGAGCAGCGCGTCGCCAAAGGCGATCGCCTGGGCCACCGTGCCGGCGCGCGCCAGCGGACCGAGCCCCGCCACCAGTCCCTTGAGTTCATCGGGATGGCGCGAAGAGAACAGCACCGGATGGCCGGCCTTGACCCACAGGCCACCGACGGTGCTGCCGATATGACCCGAGCCGATGACGCCAACGCGCAGCCTGGCGCCGCTCGCAGCACCCGCCGTTTGCGCGAGGGCTTGCCGCCCTTGCAGCGCGCCGGCAACGGCCAGGGCGCCGCCCGTAGTAAGCAAGCTGCGGCGGCGGCGGTCGAAGGGTTCTTGCACAGGCATAAAAACCTCCTGGGGATGGCTGCAGAACGGGTAGCGCCAGTCGTGGTTATACGGGACACGGCCCACTTGTTCAACACAAGCCCAACCGGAATGCGTCCCGTTGCAACGGGACACATGACGGCCCAACATCTTTACACCGCGAGACCCACACCGCGTGCAACGCCATCAAGCCATGGCGGCCTTGACCCGCCCGGGTCGAAACGGCGTGCGGCGCAGGCGCACGCCGATGGCGTCGAAGATCGCATTGCTGATGACGGCCGCGGTCGGGCAGGTCGAAGGCTCGCCAGCCCCGTTGGGTGGATATTCGGGCCGGTTGTTGACCAATACGATGTCGATCCGGTCGGGGATTTCATCGAAGCGCAAGATCGGATAGGCCTGCCAGTCGCGGCTGGTGACGTGCGCGCGGTCGAACATGACTTCCTCGTGCAGGGTGCGGCTGATGGACTGGATGACATTGCCCTCGATCTGGTTCTTCAACCCGTCGGGATTGATCACCTGGCCGCAGTCGTGCGCGACCACCACGCGCTTGACCAGCACCTGGCCGCTCTCGCGGTCGACCGTGACGTCGGCAATGGTCGCCACGCGGCTGTCATCGCGATTCACCCAGGCGATGCCGCGGCCGTGCGCCAGTTTGCCGCTGCCCTCCCCGTTGGCAGGGGAAGGCCGGCTCTTCCAGCCATAGAGATCGGCCGCCGCACGCAGCACATCGATGGCGCGCGGGTCCTTCAGGTACGCCAGGCGAAAGGACAGCGGATCCTGTCCGGCGGCGGCAGCCAGTTCATCAATGAAGGATTCCATGGCGAAGGTCGTCTCGAACTGCGCCGGCGAGCGCAGCCACGCGGTGAGCAGCGCAACGTGCCCCTCGCCGTGGCAGACCACATCGGCGTTGTCGAACGTATACGCATAGGTGATGGCCGGGCGCCCCTGGCCGGTGCTGCCGATGTCCGGCCCCTTCGCCAGGCTTGCCGCAATCAGGTGCGTGTTGCTGGTGGTGGGTATCCACATGTGGTGCCGCCATGCCACGACATGGCCCTTGTCGTCCACCGCCCCGGCCAGATCCTGCACGATGGGTGGCCCCTTTGGCTCCCAGCCGTGCTCGTCCCAGCGCATCCACTGCACGCGCACCGGCCGCCCCACCGCCTGCGACATCAGCGCCGCATCGGCAATCACATGCTCCAGGCCGTTGCGCCCGTACTGACCGGAGGCTTCCAGCCAGTTCAGTTCGATGTGCTCCGGATCCATGCCAAGGAGCTGGGCCATGTCGCGCCGCGCCTGGTGCGGCATTTGCGTGCCGGACCAGAACGTGGCGCTATTGCGGCGCACATCGGCCACGGCACACGACGGGCCGATCGAGCCGTGCATCTGGAAGGGCGTCTCGTAAGTCGCCTTGAGGACCTTCTCGGCCGACGTCAGCGCGCTGTCCACCGAGCCCCGCGCCGCCACCGAAGTATCCCCGCCGGGCTCATGGCGCACGGTGTCCCAGATTTTTTCCTGCACCGGCAGACCTTGCCAATTGGACCATTTCGCCTGTCCCGCCTGCGGCCCACCGGGATTCAGCCTTGAGCCCAGCTTGTCTGCCGCCTGGATCGCGCCCCATTCGGTCTCGGCGACAACGCCCAGGAAATTGCCGCGGCGCACGACCTGCACAAACCCGGGGATGTCTTTCAAGCCGCTTTCGTCGACGCTCACGAGATCGGCCTGCACGCCATAGGGGCGCACGACCCGTCCATGCAGCATGCCGTCCAGCTTCACATCCTGCACATAAGTGAACTCGCCCGTCACCTTGCCGGGAATGTCTTTTCGGGGTACGGACTGGCCGACCACGGTGTAGCTGGCGGGATCCTTGAGCACGGCGCCGGGCGCGACCTTCATGCTGAAGGCCGTGCCGCTTGCGCCGATCGTCATGCTCAGCCGCTTGCCGGCCACCAGCTCACCATAGCTGATGGATCGCGCTGGCGCGCCAGTGACGAAGACGCTGCCGCCTCTGGCGCTCAGCTGGCTCGCGGGCAGCTTGAAATGCGTGGCCGCAAGATCGAGCAGCACCTGGCGCCCGGCCGCCGCCGCGTGACGGATCTGCGGTCCGGCATAACGCACGGTGCGGCTTCCGTAGGACGGGCCTTGATCGATGGTTTTGGACGTTGTGCCCATAACCACGCTCAGCCGGTCAATCGGAAAATCCAGTTCTTCGGCCGCAATCTGCGCCAGCGCGATCTCGATGCCCGTGCCGGTGTCGACCTTGCCGGTGAACAAGGTGCCCGTGTTGTCCGGATGAATCGCGATCCACGCATCCAGCCTGGCCGCGTCCGGCGGGCCCGCGGCCACATCGCCGGCAGCGGTTTGTGCGATGGCACTCAGCGGATCGGTAAGGCTGAATGCAATCAGCAGCCCGCCAGAGGCCTTCACGAAGTTGCGGCGACTCAGCGAAGCGACGCTCGCATCGTGCATCGTGCCCTGTCGTGCGTTCATGCTGCACCTCCCTGCTTCGCGGCACGCTCCACCGCGCGCACGATGCGCATGTGCGTGCCGCACCGGCACAAATTGCCATTCAAGGCATGCTTGATCTCATCGCGGCTGGGCTTCGGGTTGCGATCGAGCAATGCCTTGGCCGTCATGATCATGCCGTTGATGCAGTAGCCGCACTGCACGGCCTGCTCGTCGATGAACGCCTGCTGCAGCGGGTGCGGTTTGTCAACGCTCCCCAAGCCCTCCAGCGTGGTGATCTTGTGGCCGGCTACCGCCGCCAGCGGCGTGACGCACGATCGTATCGCCGAGCCGTCCATGATGACGGTGCAGGCCCCGCACTGCGACAGGCCGCAGCCGAACTTCGGCCCGTGCAGCTTGAGGTCGTTGCGCAACGCGTACAGCAGCATGCTGTCCGGCGGCGCATCAACCGCGTGATTCTGGCCGTTGACATTGAGGGTGATGGTGTTGGACATAAGCCGCCCTGATCGAAACGAAACTACGGAAAACATACGCCTGTTCCGCAGGCGCCGTCAAAGCTGCAGCGCCATCAGGGTTATGCCCTATCCCAAAAAAACTACGCCTGCCAGACGCCGTAGCCCGCCTCGCGCAGCGCAATGCCCAGCTCCACCTCCATGTCGCGCGCACCCTCGTAGGGCATCGGGTTGTAGGCGGCGTACAGCGCGGGCAGCAGGCGCAGGCCGTACTTGAAGGCGAACACGTTGGACTGGATGCCCGCCTTGTGCTTGTCAAAGCGCACGTCGGGATCCAGCCCCGTCATACCTACGTAGACGAACGGCTTGCCGAGCTGGTAATCGGGGTTGGCCCGGCGGAATCGCCCCACGTTCCACACCTCGTCCGACAGTTCGATCACGTAGACGTGGTAGTGGTGGCTGCGCGGTGTGCGCCTGGCGCGCGGCTTGGCCGCAGCCTTCCTGGCGCCAGCTGGCGAACTTTGGGTCTTGCGCGACGCGGTGGACATGGAGACATTTTGGCTTGAGACTGCGCGGCATCGAGCTTGCTATCAAACAAATAGCGATATGCGCAGAACTGGTAATGGCTTGAAGCCGATTCATCCCATCTTTTACGGACAACCAAGCGGCGCCATCCGACAGCACGATCTCACGAACGCGACACCCGGAACTTTCACACGTGATATTTTCAGACACGAAAGTGTCGGCAATTTTTACGGCCGCGGACACAACATTCAAAACCATATTGATATATAAAGAAAATTGTCTACGGCACGAATATTGCTTATTTCAAAAAAAGCGTGATCCCGTTCTAGCGCTTGGGATTGGCGGTTGCCTGTGTTTGTGCCTGCATGTCAGCGGCCCACGCTGAAGAGGTGGTTTAAGGTAATAACGCGAGCTATGGACCCGATACCGTCTACCAGATCGACGTAACCACCCGGGCCGTTACGGCCAATTACGTCGTGTCTTCCGGGTAACGGGCGAGGTGTCGTAGCAGTTGGAGACACGATGTACACGACCAACGCCGGCGCCAACAAAGCCTATCTGTACAGACCAGCCGGCACACCGCTCAAGACAATCAACCTCGATAATTGCAAAGGGAATTGCGATGATCTCGAATACATTCCTGTCGGCGCGAGTGAACTCATCGAGAATCATGGCGATAACCAAGCGCCGGCGGACACCGCTTTTGATGGCTCAAAAAGCAGATGAAAGCGGTAAAAACATGAAAATCAAACCAATTTCAAAAGTGATTGGCATGTTGATTATCGCGGGTGCCATTGGCTGGACTGTCGCAATGCTCAGCAAAGTTCCAGCGGAACCTGAGACTCATCCGCAGGTGAAAGCAGCCCCGATTCATTCAATTCCAATTCAGGAAGCAACACCAATTCAAGCAGAGCCGGAACCTTCGGACCCTGGCCTTAGCGCCGTATTGCGCGCCGGCAAGAAATAAATGAAAGGCCAGAAAATGAAAAATAAACTCGCTCTTCTCGCCATCATTGCCGCATTTTCTGCAAGTGCTCAAACTATCGGAATTTCTTCTGGACAACCCACCGGAACATATTATGCGATAACCAATGACATCATCAAGGTCTGCTCCAAGCCGAATGCCAGGATCATCAACGTACCCTCGGATGGCTCGCTTGACAATATCTTCAAGATTTATGGCGACAAGGCCACGCAGTACGGCATTGTCCAAACCGACGCGCTTGTCTATGAGCAGGGTATTGATCCGAAGATGATGAGCCGGATCATGATGGTGTTTCCGTTTTACTCGGAAGAATTTCACCTTGTCGTGAAGGACGACTCATCCATAAGCAGCATCGATGAACTCGCGGGGAAAAGAGTCGTTGAGGGCGTTGAAGGTTCTGGCAACTGGGTTACCGCGCAGGTGATTAAGAAAGTGACCGGTATCAAGTGGATTCCTGTCGCTGGAATGACGCAACAGCAAGGCTATGACGCGGTAGTCAACGGGACAGCCGATGCAGAGCTGGTCGTTGCGGGAAAACCCGTTAGCATGATCACCAAATCCCATGGCATCAAGCTCGTACCCATCTCAAGCCCTGCACTTGATTCATTCGGTCTTTATACGAAGACAATGATTCCATCCGGTACCTATGCGTTTCAGAAAACTTCAATTCGGACCTACAAGGTTGACAGCATTCTGGCGACCTTTGCTTTCAAGAATCAGTACCAGAAAGAAATTGGCGACCTGGTTTCATGCATCGCGGGAAATGTCGGCATGATGCAAACGGCGCCAGGGTTCCACGTGAAGTGGCGTGAAGTCGATCCTCTTGGTCGAATAGATAAAATCAACTGGCCCGCCCACCCTGCCGCGACTGCCGCTATCAAGCGCGAGATGTCCCGGGGCGTTCGTCACCGACATGACGATCGGGGCCGGAAGAACCAGTAGCAATGGGACATTCGTCGAGGATCTGTCCGCCAACTACCAAACGGTTCTCGACCCCCTCCGAATAGCGTACTAGAACCGGCAAGTCTCTCGTTGGTGGGCTGGGTTTATCTGGACTGGAGTGGTCGACCAAGGGTATCGGCGCGCCGGGCATGCTGTTCCACCGTGGTGCCGATGACAGCACGGGCGCCGTGAGCGAGCGCTGCGTCCAGATACAAAGGAACTCACCATGAACAGCACGCCCAAACGCACCACAGAAACGGTCTTGGCCTTCTACGACCTGATGTTCAACCAGTGCAAGCCCCGCGAGGTCATTGCGCTTTACGCCGGCGAGTCGTACGTCCAGCACAACCCGCACGTGGCGGACGGCAAAGAGGCCTTCATCGACTACTGAACCGTGAACGTCACGCCGCCTCAGAGTTAGTCAATCGCTTTGCGGATGGGATCTAAGAGCTTGATTTCGACTTCCGTTGGCAACTCGGTACTTTCAGTTAGCCTTGCTAATATTTCTGTTTTCAACTCATTCTTCTTACGCTCGACACCGTTGAGAGAAACAATGTCGGCATTTATTTGGATCTCGACGAGTCGTTCTTTGGTACAACCAAATATTGTGCAGAGGAGGATCTCAGGGTAAACAAACTCGATGCCGTTGCGATCCCAAATAATTACGTTTTCGGCTAATACACCCATTTCCGTAAGCTCTCTAGCTAGACCGGGTTGATGAATGCTGTCCAATACGACGAAAATCCGGCTTCTCAAGGGACTACGGCTTAAATCGCCAAAAGCATCCTTGAGACCCTGAATTCTTCGCTTTGGATCACCCTCCGATGAATTCACTGAAATTCTTTTTTCTGGAAAACGAACGCCCATAATTCGGTCAACATATTCGGCATCCGTTTTTCCTTCGGTTACCACAATTGCAGACGGCAAAAACATGGACTCCAGAGAATTCCCAAGTAAGTTAAATTGAAGCCGATGAAATTCACCAATAGTGCGCACCTGCGACAACGTGACATTTCCCGTATCTTTGGAGACAATGAAATTGCTTTCGATATCTGTGCGATTTAAAAATAAGTGGGAGTGAGTCGCGACAAAAACGCTAGCAAGGTGAGGGAAGTATTTTGCTCTCTCTACTGGATCGGTGAGAAAGGATACAAGCGATTTTTGCACCTTCGGGCTTAGGCCCAACTCAGGTTCATCAATTAATATCGTGGAAAACCGATCATCCATGCAGATGCCTAATATCGTCATTAGGAGCCGAGTACCTGTACTTCCGACGGCCATGTTCTGTCCGTCCATATCTATATAGCTTACGCTTAAATCGTTATCTTCATCAACACGCTTCATGGTCAGCGCGCACCCCAACAAGGAGCCGCATAGACTGAACAACTCCGCACGACGCTTATTGTTAAGTCCAATAATTATTCGGTTTAGGTCAAAGAAATTTTGCTCATGATTGTGTTCATCCTGTGCAAATGTCTGATTAAACTGATTTTCAAATTGGTCCACCTCGTTTGGATCTCTTAAGCTCGAGCTAAAGTGGTACACGTGATAGAAACGATTCGGACCAATCAGATATGCAGTCCGACCTAATTGCTGCTTGAGATATTTAAGTACAAGGGATTTACCGGTGTTATTCGCACCCGCAATCGAAGTGAGTGGTTTACCTGCGCGAGCGGCGTTGAATTGTGGGATGGGTGGATTAAAGACGATATCTTGCTTAAGCAACGGCGTTTTCATTTGTCAACTCGATCTGGATGGACTTGCCGGAACGGCATTCCTGTTAAGGTAACGGGGCTATAAATTCAAATTAATTAGACAAATAGTAGCTCACACCTTTTTATCCGCACCCCACAGCAA
>NZ_MUNS01000035.1 GCF_002002705.1 Polaromonas sp. C04
CCCCCTCCCCCGCCCGCCGCCCACTCGCAAAGCAGGCTGTCATCAAATAGCCCCCCGTAGGCGCCTCCCAATCGAGCATTTCGCCAGCACAGAACACGCCGGGTAGTTGCGCCAGCATCAAATAGTCATCCAGCGCCTCGAACGGCACGCCGCCCGCGGTGCTGATGGCTTCAATGATCGGCCGGGCGGCAACCAGGCGGATCGGCAGGGCCTTGATGGCCTCTGCCAGCCGGGCGGGCTGCGCCAGCTCGTTCTTATTCAGCAGTTCGTGCAGGATGCTGGCCTTGATGCCGTCCAGGCCGAGGCGGCTTTTGAGGTGGCTGGAGAGCGTGCGCGAGCCGCGCGGGTGCGCTACCTCGGCCAGCACACGCTCGGGCGTTTTGTCGGGCAGCAGGTCGAGGTGGAAGGTGGCGCTGCCATGCGCCGCGATCTCGTCGCGCAGCAGGCTGGACGCCGCATACACCAGGCTGCCCTCCACGCCCGTGGCGGTGGCGACGAATTCGCCGCGGCGGCTGAAGCTGTGGCCCTGCGAGTCGGTGAAGGCGATGGCCACCGACTTGAAGGGCTGGCCGGCGAAGCGGGTTTTGAAATGCTCCGTCCAGCCGGCGCGCCCGGCGCTTCCCACATCAAAGCCGCAGTTGGCGGCCTGCAGGGGCGCGATAGTGATGCCGCGCGCACCGAGCAAACCCGCCCACGCGCCGTCCGATCCCAGACGCGCCCAGCTGGCACCGCCCAGCGCGAGCACGACGGCGTCGGCCTGCACGCGCACCGGGTTCGGGTCCTGCGGCGTGGCAAAGGTCAAGGCGCCTGGATCGCCTTGATCGTTCCAGCCGGTCCAGCGGTGCCGCATATGGAACTGCACGCCCGCCGCCCGCAGCCGGTGCAGCCAGGCGCGCAGCAGCGGCGCGGCTTTCAGGTCCTTGGGGAAGACGCGGCCCGAGGTGCCGACAAAGGTGTCCACACCGAGCGCCTTGGCCCAGTCGCGTAGCTCGGCGGCGCCGAACGTTTTTAACAGCGGCTCGATCTGCGGCTGGCGTGCCGCGTAGCGCGTGACAAATAGTTCGGGCGGCTCGGAATGCGTCAGGTTCAGCCCGCCCTTGCCGGCCAGCAAAAACTTGCGCCCTACCGAGGGCATCGCGTCGTACACATGCACCTCGACGCCCGCGCCCGCCAACACTTCGGCGGCCATCAAACCGGCCGGGCCGCCGCCCACCACCACTGCTTTTTTCATTCAATCCAACCTTGTAATTTCCCTGAGTGTGCCTTGTGCGGTCATGAAGGCGGCCTTGACCGTGGCATCGGGGTAGATGGCCTGCACGGCGGCGCGGTAGGTTTGCAGTTGCGCCACCTTATCGGCCTGGCGCTGCGGCTGCGCCGCCGATTTGTAGTCGAGCACCCACCACTCGGGCACGTCCTTGCGGCGCACCAGGCGGTCCAGCCGCAGGCTGGCGCCCTGGTGGGACAGCGCCACTTCGTTGCCGTGCCAGGCGATCGCCTCGGGGCTCCAGGCCCAGGCACCTTCGCCGACCAGGATGCGCTGCGCCATCTCCAGCGCCTGCTGCGCCTGCGCCGCGTCCAGGGCGAACTCGCGCGCCACCGACTGCACCTGCGCGCCGGGGCACGCGCTGGCCCCGAGCGGCGCCCATTCGAGCAGGCGGTGCATGGCTTGGCCGATCAGCGATTCGGGCGAGGACGCCGGCGCGCCAGCGCCATCTGCTTCTGTTTTAATAGCCGACTGCGCAGGCGGTACAAGGGCTGGCGGCAGAATTGGCAACAAATACGGCGCTGCACCGGGCACCTGGAGAGCACCGGGCACAGCAGTGGCGGCGCCGTCGATGGGCGTCGCAAGCGCCTGCAGCCGCTGCCACCAGCTGCCCGCATTCGCGTTTTTCGGCTCCAGCGACGACAGCACGAGACGCTGTTTGGCGCGCGTCATGGCCACGTACAGGCCGTTGAGTTCCTCGCGCGCCCGGGCGATTTTCTCGGCCTGCAGCGCGGCGACGGCACTCGGCGGCGGGCTGGTTTCGCTGGCCAGAAACATGAAGCTCTGCGGCGCCGGCGCCTCGCCCGGCCAGTCCACCAGCACGCCCATGGTCTGCGCGGCGGGCTCGGCGGCGTCGGTGTCGAGCAGCAGCACCAGCGGCGCCTCCAGTCCCTTGGCGCCGTGCACGGTGAGCAGACGCACGGCGTTGGCGTCGGCCATGGCGGGCGCCTTCACGCCGCCGGCCTTCAATGCGCGCACCAGCGCATACGGCGTTGCGTAGCGTGCGCCGCCACCCTGGTCCAGCGCGGCCGCCAGCACGGCGCGCAGATTCGCCAGCACGCTGCCCTGCAGCGCGGCCGGCGTGGCGGCGCAAAAGCGCGCGAGCACGTCGCCGTGCGCGTAGATGCGGTCCAGCGCATCGTGCGGCGGCAAGCTGTCGAGCCAGCCCTTCCATTGCATCAAAACAGTCGCCAGCCCTTGTCCATTGGGCGCTTTCAGCTCTGTTTTTGGTAGCAGATCGAACCACGCGCTGGCTTGCCGCGCATCAGGCCCATCAGGCGCATCGGCGCGGGTTTGCCGCTGCAGCATGGCGATCTGCACCAGCTCGGCATCGCTCACGCCAAACAGCGGCGACTTGAGCGCCTGCGCCGTTGAGAGGTCGTGCGAGGGCGACACCAGCGCGTCGAGCAGCGCCACGATGTCGCGCACCTCGGGCGCTTCGGCCAGATCGGTCTTTTCGGGCTGCTGGCTTGGGATGTGCAGCGTGCGCAGTTCGTCCTGCATCACCGCGAGCCGGTCGCGCTTGCGCGCCAGCACCATGATGTGCTGCGGCTGCAAACCATTGCGCAGTTGCTGCGCGAGCCAGTGCGCGGCCTGGCGGCACTCCAGCGTGCGCAGGGTCTCCTCGGGCAGTTCGCGCGGCGTGGTGAGGCTGTCGCGCCACGCCAGGCCGTCATCGTCTTGCGCCCTTGACTCCTCCCGGCCCGGGCGCGGGATCTGCGCCAGCTTGAGCACCGCGCCCGCCTCGCTCGATGCGGTGCTGTGCGCCCGAAAGCCCAGGTATTCGCCGGCCTCTTGCGCTGCGGTCATCACCTGGTTGACCGTGGCGATGACCTCCGGTGCATTGCGCCGCGTGTGGTCGCAGCTCAGCAGGTCGCCCCCCAAACCATCCACCACAAAGGCCTGCGCCGCCAGAAACACCTGCGGCTCGGCGCGCCGGAAGCGGTAGATGCTCTGCTTGGGGTCGCCCACGATGAAGACGCTGGGCGCGTGGCCGCCGGCCCCCGCGTAGCCACTGAGCCAGCTGCTGAGCGCCTGCCATTGCAGCGGATTCGTGTCCTGGAATTCGTCGATCAGCAGGTGCTTGATGCGCGCGTCGAGCCGCTCCTGCACCCAGCCGCTGAGCAGCGGGCTGGAGAGCATGACCAGCGCGGCGCGCTCCACATCGTTCATATCGATCCAGCCGCGCTCGCGCTTGAGGGCGGCGAATTCGGCGCAGAGCACGCGCGTCAGGCGCGCCATGCGCTGCTGGTGCAGCCACGCGTCGTGCTGCGTGCGCGCCTGCGCCACGCGCAGCAGCAGTTCCTGCGCGGCACGCACCTGCTCGATGCCAATGATTTTTTCGCTGAACTTGCGCGGCTCGCCTTTTTGCGTCAGCAGGGCCGTGGCAGCGGCCTGCGTGTCGCCTGCCGTGATGGCCTGCTCCAGCTCCACGCCCTTGGCCGAGAAGGTCGGCGCGCTGGCGCGGCCCAGCGCCTGCGCGGCGGCCTGCAGCTGCTGGCGGTGCGCGGGTTGGGCCAGCAGTTCTTCAGGCTCTTGCAGGCCGGCAAACCCGGCCAGCAGCGCATCGAAGCGCGGGACGGATCGCTCCACCACGCCTTGCGCATCGGCCAGCGCAAACTCCACACGCTTGGCCAGCGCCGCGCTCAGGGCCTTTTCGGTTTGAAACCGGCCATGCTCGGCCACCGCCGCAAAGTAGTCCTGCCGCACCTCGGGCAACGCCGTCAGGGCCGCGTAGAAGCGGCGCCAGACCTCGCCGACCGCCTGCGCGTCGTCCTCCAGCAATTCGTAGTTGGCGGGCAGGCCGAGCGACTGCAGCACGGCCAGCGGCGCGGTGCCGAGCAAGGCGGCGAACCAGCTGTGGAAGGTGCGGACCTGTACCGGCCGGCCGCTGGCCAGCACACTCGCGTACAAATTCTTCAGCGCTGCGCCGCCGCTGTGGGCACTCGAAGGGCTGACGCCGCGATAGAGCAGTTCCTGCTCCAGCTGCTCAGGCGTTGCGCGCGCGAATTCGGCCAGCCATTCGCCCAGGCGCTGGCGCATCTCGCCCGCGGCTTTCCTGGTAAAGGTGATGGCCAGGATTTCGTGCGGGCGCACGTGTGCCTGATCACTGTCCTGTGCGCCGTCGAGCAGGGCCCGCACGATGCGCGACACCAGCATCCAGGTCTTGCCGGCGCCGGCGCAGGCTTCCACCGCCACGCTGCGGCGCGGGTCGCAGGCGATGGCGTAGAACGCCGCGCTGGAGACGCGCCGGCCGTTGTGTTCGTAGGCAAATTCGGAGGCAGATTCAGTCATGCGGCGTCCCAGAAGTCTTTGCGGCACAGGCCGCGCGCGGCGCAAAAGTCGCAGGCCGAACCTTCGCCCAGCGCCGGCAGGGCGGCGCCCTCGCCAATGCGCGCCATGTCGTGCAGGATGCCGGCGATCAGCGCGTCGCGCACCTCCACCACGGCGGGCTGTTCGACCGCGGTGGTCGCGCCCTTCTCGCCCACGTTGAGGTAGGCCGCGCGCAGCGTGTCGTGCGGCTGCAGCGCGGCATAGAAGGCCAGCTGCGTGTCCTCGGTGGGCTGCCGGACGCGCTCGCGCGTCTTGGCCAGGGCCTCGGTCTTGTAGTCGATCAGCAGGACCGCGTCGTCCGCGTCCTGGTCGATACGGTCGATCTGGCCGATTAGCGTGAGCACGCCGAGCGGCTGCTCCTGCCAGGCCTCGGCCTGCTCGAAGCGGGCGCCGCTGGCTTCGTGTCCGGCGAGCCAGGCGAGGTAGCCATCGCGCACCTGCGGCCACGCGGCGGCGAACGGCAGGAACTCGTCTTCGCCGAGGTGCATGGCTTCGGTGATTTCTTCGGCTGCTACATTAATCATAGCTACCAGCGCAGGCAGGTCATGGGCTGGAGCCGCTTTTAATGCTTCATGAAAGGTTTTGAGCACCGCATGCAGCCACAGGCCGAAGTCGCGCTTGTCAACTTCGCCCTCGAGTTCGTCGGCCTCCTTCAGGCCGAGCTGGCGCAGTGCAAAAAAGCGGTAGGGGCAGCGCCGCAGATCCTCGTAGGCGCTGGCCGACAGGCGCTGCACCGGCAGGCTGGGTGCCACCGGCTGCGGCCGTGGCGCGGGTTGCGACGGCACGGCGCGGTGCTCGCGCGGGTCCATGGCCGTGGGCGCAAGGCCCTCCAGCAGCAGTTCCTGCACCAGCGGGCTGGGCAGCAGCGGCTCGCCCGTGTCGTCGCTGTGGCGCCACAGCACGTCGCCGTGCGGCGTCTGCAGTGCATCGCGCCAGGCGGCGCGCACGGCCAGCGCCAGCGCCTCGCGCGTCGGCAGGGCGAGCGCTGCGCGCTGCGCGGCGGTCCACGGCCCCGGCGGCTCGGGCGAGACCGCCAGGCGCACCTCGTCGCAGCCCGGCAGCACCACCGCGGCAAAGGGACGCGCCAGCAGTTGGGACATCGGCAGAATCACCACCTGCTCGTCGCCTGCCAGGCTGGTGTGCGACGGCACAAATTTGTCGGCCTCCAGCGCTTCGTTGACCCAGGCCGTGAATTCGGCCAGATCCAGCCGCCGCGTGGCCCAGACCGTGGGGGCCAGCGACTGCTCGAACGCGCCCTGCTCCGCCGGACTCAGGCGCAGCACGGCCAGCAGCTTGTCACCGGCCGCGTCGCCGGCCAGCAAGGCCCACTGCCCGCTGGCGTGCAGGAGCACACGCAGGCCCTCAAGCCACTGCACCAGCGGTCGGGGGCGCTGGACGGTTTGCAGCAGGCGGTTGACCTCAAGGGTCAGCGCCGTCAACGCCGCGATCCCGGGTTGCGCAGTGTTCGCTGTCGGATCAGGCGCATTCCACGCCCGCCAGGCCTGCACGCCAGCGCGCCGCAGTGATTTTTCGAGGAGCAGGACCTGACTCTGCGCAAAGGCCGGAGCGTTCTTCAGCCAGTCCAGTACGGCGTCGGAGCTGGCGTCCCAGCGGCAGGCCCGCAGCGCGCCCATCACATGGGCGGCGGCGCGCGTGGTCGAGAGCGTCCAGCCGTTCTCGTCGCGGATCGTGATGCCCTGCGTGTCCAGCATGGCGCGCACGCGGCGCGTCAGCACGCGGTCGGTGGCGGCCAGCGCCACCGGCGTACGCCCGGCCTCGATGTGGCGCAACACGCAGGCGGCCGCGCGCTGGGCCTCGTCCTCAAGGTCGCGCGCCGCATGCAGCACGATGCTGCCGCGGGCAGCGTGTGTCGGCAGCGCGATGGACGCGGCCTTGTCGCCCCTCTGCGCCTGCAGCGCCTGCGCCAGGGGTTCGGCCTGAAAGCCTTCCAGCACGATCAGGCAATCCAGTCCGGTGCCGCCAGCGGCATCGACGGCAGTCGCCTCGAACAGCGTATCCGTGGCATAGCTGGAGGCCGCCGCCCATTCCAGCGCCACGCGGGCCACGGCCGCTTCCAGCGCCAGCACCGGGGCGTCCAGCCCCGAGGCCACCACGGCGCGCGCACGGGCCACCCAGGCCGGCCGCTGCGCTGGCGCGATGGCGGCGACCAGCGCGGCCAGTTGCTGCGCGGACTCGACCAGCCGGCCCGCCAGGCCGTCGCGCTGCGCACCCAGCCCGGCGCGCTCCAGCAGGGTTTGCGCAGTGAGCCCATCGCGCGCTGCATCGAACGTGATGTCGTCCGGCCCGGGCATGAAGCCCGTCATGCTGCGGGCCCAGTTCCGGGTGGTTTCAAAGCGCGGCGCGAAGCCGCCTTGCATCACTTGCGACCAGAGTTTTTGCGCCAGCGGCATGAGCTGGGCGTAGGGCAGCAGGACCACGGTCTGCACCGGGTGCAGCGCCGGTTGCGCCATGCAATGCTCAATCGCCGCGGCGATTCTGGCGATCAGCCCGTCTTGCGGATCGAGCCACAACGCGCGCACCGGATGCCCTGGCGCCAGCGCGGATTCATGGCTTTTTGCTATCACGTTCATAGAGTCCGCGTCCCCGGTCATTTTGCTTGCTTTCTGTCACAATGCCTCCACTTTAGCGGTACACCCCATCCAACAAGGAACACGCCATGGCCAGCGAACTGATCAAACATATCTCCGACGCCACTTTCGAGGCCGAGGTCCTGCAATCCGACAAGCCGGTGCTGGTGGACTACTGGGCCGAGTGGTGCGGCCCCTGCAAGATGCTGGCGCCGATCCTGGACGAAGTGTCCACCGCCTATGAAGGCAAGCTGCAGATCGCCAAGATGAACGTGGATGAAAACCGCGACATTCCGGCCAAATTCGGCATCCGCGGCATCCCCACGCTGATGGTGTTCAAGGGCGGCCAACTCGCTGCCACCAAGGTCGGCGCCATGAGCAAGGCGCAGATGACCGCCTTTATCGATCAGCAACTCGCCTGAGTCTTTTCCCCGGCAGTCCCGGCACCGTGCTTGGGGCTGCTATCGTTTTTCCTGTCATAATCCCCCCAGTTCGCCAATTCGCACACCCACGCGAATAGGTTCGAGTTTCCGGTTTGTGAGGCACACCCAGCCTCCTTTCAAATCCCCCAATTTTTGTCAAATACTCCTGAACGGAGTCCCCCCATGCACTTAAACGAACTCAAGGCACTGCACGTGTCTGAAGTCCTCAAGCAGGCTGAAGAGCTGGAGATCGAGAACACCGGCCGCATGCGCAAGCAGGAACTGATGTTTGCCATCATCAAAAAGCGCGCGCGCGCCGGCGAACAGGTGATTGCCGACGGCGTGCTCGAGATCCTGCCCGACGGCTTTGGCTTTTTGCGCAGCCCCGACACCAGCTACACCGCCAGCACCGACGACATCTACATCAGCCCGAGCCAGGTGCGCCGCTTCAACCTGCACACCGGCGACATGATCGAGGGCGAAGTGCGCACCCCGAAAGACGGCGAGCGCTACTTTGCCCTGAACAAGCTCGACAAGGTGAACGGCGGCGGCCCCGAAGAGAACAAGCACAAGGTCATGTTCGAAGCCCTGACGCCGCTGTTCCCGAAGGAGCAGATGAAGCTCGAGCGCGACATCAAGGGCGAAGAAAACATCACCGGGCGCATCATCGACATCATTGCCCCGATCGGGCGCGGCCAGCGCGCGCTGATCGTCGCGCCGCCCAAGAGCGGCAAGACCGTGATGATGCAGCACATCGCGCATGCCATCGCGGCCAACTACCCGGACGTGCACATGATGGTGCTGCTGGTCGACGAGCGCCCCGAGGAAGTGACCGAGATGCAGCGTTCGGTCAAGGGCGAGGTGATCGCCTCGACCTTTGACGAGCCGGCCGCGCGCCACGTGCACGTGGCCGAAATGGTAATCGAGCGCGCGAAGCGCCTGGTCGAGCTGAAAAAAGACGTGGTCATCCTGCTCGATTCGATCACCCGGCTGGCGCGCGCCTACAACAACGTGGTGCCTTCCAGCGGCAAGGTACTCTCGGGCGGCGTCGACTCCAACGCACTGCAGCGGCCCAAGCGCTTTTTTGGCGCGGCCCGCAATGTGGAAGAAGGCGGCTCGCTGACCATCATTGCCACGGCCCTGGTCGATACCGGCAGCCGCATGGACGAGGTGATTTTTGAAGAGTTCAAGGGCACCGGCAACTCCGAGCTGCACCTGGACCGGCGCCTGTACGAAAAGCGCGTGTTCCCCGCGATCCAGCTCAATCGCAGCGGCACACGCCGCGAGGAGCTGCTGCTGGCCCCCGAAATCCTGCAAAAAACCCGCATTCTTCGCCAATTCCTGTTCAACATGGACGAAATCGAGTCGATGGAGCTCATGCTCAAGAACATGAAGGCCACCAAATCCAATGTCGACTTCTTCGACATGATGCGCCGCGGCGGCTGAAGCAGCGCGGCCTGCGATGGCCGGCGGATCTGGATTTCATGCGATAATTTAAAGCTAACGCGAAAAGTACCTGGTTTTTATATTGCGCAAAGGGTTTGCGCGAGGCGCCGGGCGGCTGTCGCAACTGAAAAGGAAAGAACATGAAAGAAGGCATTCACCCCAGCTACCGCGAAATCTGCTTCGTGGACCTGTCCAACGGTTTCAAGTTCGTGACGCGCTCGTGCGCCAACACCAAGGAAACCATCAAGATGGACGACGGCCGCGAACTGCCGCTGTACAAGCTCGATACGTCGAGCGAATCGCACCCCTTCTACACCGGCACGCAAAAGTCGGTGGACAACATGGGTGGCCGTGTCGAGCGCTTCCGCAACCGTTTCGGCAAGACCGCCGCCAAGTAATTCGGCCGCAGGTTTTCTGCTGTACGTCCGCCAAAGGGCAGCCCGGGTTACCGCGCTGCCCTTTTGTTTTACACACCAGCCCCTGATTTTCAGCACGGCATCCTCCCCGCGTGAACCAGCCGACCCCCGCCATCGTTGCCCAGGGCGCCGTGCGTCGCCTGCCGCGCATCGCGCTGCTGCTGTTTTGCGCCGCCTACGTGCTGCCCGGCTTCATCGGCCGCGAGCCCTGGAAAAGCGCCGACATGACGTCGTTCGGCTACATGCTGGAGCTGGCGCGCGGCGCCAGCGGCTGGCTGCATCCGCAACTGCTCGGGCTGCCGCCGGAGACTGACGGACCCCTGCCGTACTGGCTCGGCGCCTGGGCCCTGCAGGCGGCCCCGGGCTGGATCACTCCGGCCTTTGCGGCCCGCATCCCGTTTGTGTTTTTGCTGGCGCTGACCCTGGTCGCGACCTGGTACGGCGTGTACTACCTGGCGCGCAGCACGCAGGCCCAGCCGGTGGCGTTTGCCTTTGGCGGCGAGGCCAAACCAACCGACTACGCCCGGGCCATGGCCGACGGTGGTCTGCTGGCGCTGATGGCCTGCCTTGGGCTGGCGCAGCTGTCGCACGAAATCACACCCGCCCTGACGCAGGTCTGCTTTACCGCGCTGACCTTTTACGCCGTGGCAGCGGCCCCCTATCGCACGGTGGCCCCCGCCATTGGCTTGACTGTGGGCATGGCCGGACTGGTGGCGAGCGGCGCGCCCGCCATGGCCACGCTCTTCGCGGCCGGCAGCGCGCTGCTGTGCCTGGCCGAGCCGGATGAAAGCCATGACGCGCGCCGGCGCAGCATTTTCTGGGCCTGCGGCATCGTCGTGGTGACCCTGCTGGCGGCCTGGCTGGCAGCGTGGCTGGACCTGTGGCGCTGGCGCGCCACCCTCCCCGAGAGTCGCTGGGTGGAATGGCGCAACCTGGGCCGGCTGCTGCTGTGGTTTACCTGGCCGGCGTGGCCGCTGGCCTTGTGGACCCTGTGGCGCTGGCGCCGGCAACTGGCCAGTCGCCAGCTCAGCCGGCACCTGGCCCTGCCGCTGTGGTTTGTGCTCGTCTCGGTGGGCGCCATGACCATCATGCGGCCGGCCGACCGCGCCCTGATGCTGGGGATGCCGGCGCTGGCGACACTGGCCGCGTTCGCGCTGCCCACGCTCAAGCGCAGTGTCACTGCGTTGATCGACTGGTTCACCCTGCTCTTTTTTACGGGCTCGGCCGTCATCATCTGGGCCATCTGGATTTCGATGCAAACCGGTTTCCCGAAGCAGCCCGCCGCCAACGTGGCGCGGCTGGCCCCCGGGTTTGAACCCAGCTTCTCGCTGCTGGCATTTCTGGTCGCGCTGGCCGCCACGCTGACCTGGGGCTGGCTGGTGAAATGGCGGGTCGGGCGAAACCGCGCCGCCATCTGGAAAAGCCTGGTGCTGCCCGCCGGCGGCACCGCGCTGAGCTGGCTGCTGCTGATGACGCTGTGGCTACCGGTACTGGACTTTGCGCGCAGTTATGCGCCGCTGGTGGGGCGGGTCGTGAGTGTCATCAACCGGCCGGAATGCGTCGAAGTCTATGGACTGAGCCGCGGCCAGATTACGGCCTTCCAGTACCACGGCCATTTGAACCTCAAAGAGGCCGCGATGCAGGCGCAGTGCCCCTGGCTGGTGGTCGACGCCGATGCGCGCGACACGCTGCACAAGTCCGTGAACCTCAAGCAATGGACCCTGCAGGGCATCTTCCGCCGCCCCTCGGACGACAACGAGAATGTGCTGCTCTACAAGCGTGCGCCTCGCTAGAGCCCCCACGCTTGCCACTGCGTGTGCTGCGCTGCCCCCCGAGGGGGCTGAACTTGCTCGGGGCGGCCCTTCGCTGCATTCATGCCCGAGCTGAAAGTCATCATCCGGCACGCCGTCACCGTGCTGGTGGGCCAGCTGGCCGTCATGGCATTCGGCGTGACCGACACCATCGTGGCCGGGCGCTATTCCGAGACTTCGCTGGCTGCGCTGTCGGTGGGCTCGGCCATCTACATCAGTGTCTACGTGGCCTTGATGGGTGTCATGCAGGCGCTGCTGCCGGTCTGGGCCGAACAGCATGGCGCGCGCCGCCTGGCCGACGTAGGCCGCTCGCTGCGCCAGGCGCTGTACCTGTGCGCCATCACCATCGTGATGGGGATGGCGGCCCTGCTGTCGCCGGACGCGGTGCTGCGCTGGACCGAGGTGCCCGCCGCACTGCAGGGCGAGGTGCAGCGCTACCTGGGTGTGCTCGCCCTCGCGCTGGCCCCGTCCCTGCTGTTTCGCATCTACAGCACGCTGAACCAGAGCCTGGGCAAGCCCCAGCTCGTGACCTGGCTGCAAATCGGCTCGCTGTTCATCAAGGTGCCGCTCTCCATCTGGTTTGCCTTTGGCGGTCTGGGCCTGGCGCCGCAAGGCGTGGTCGGATGCGCCTGGGCCACCCTGGTCGTGAACTACGCCATGCTGGCGCTGGCACTGTGGCTGCTGCGCACCCAGGACTTCTACCTGCCCTACCGCATCTGGCAACGGCTGGAGCGGCCCGACTGGCGGCAAATCGGCGAGTTCGCGCGACTCGGCATTCCCGGCGGGTTGGCCATTTTGGTGGAGATCACCTCGTTCACACTGATGGCGCTGTTCATCGCCCGACAGGGCACGGCGGCCGCAGCGAGTCACCAGATCGCGGCCAACCTGGCGGCCGTGCTGTACATGATGCCGCTGTCGATCGCCATTGCCACCAGCGCGCGCACGAGCTACTGGCTCGGGGCCGGCGACCCGCGCCGCGCCCGCGCCGCCATTCGCATGGGTTTTAAGCTTGTAGCCCTGATGGCTATTGCGCTGTCCACTATTCTTTTCATAGCACGCGGGGAGGTAGCGGAAATCTATGCGCGCAACCCGGCCGTGATTGCGCTGGCCAGCGCCCTGCTCGCCTGGGTCGCCGCCTACCACCTGGCCGACGCGGTCCAGACCCTGTGCGTGTTTGTGCTGCGCTGCTATCGCGTGACCGTGGCGCCGCTGCTGGTGTATTGCGTGCTCTTGTGGGGATTGGGACTGACGGGCGGCTACCTGCTGGCTTACCACGGTGTCGGGACTGTCCACGCCATCGCATCGCCCATCACGTTTTGGGCGACCAGCGCCATCGCGCTGGCCCTGACCGCGACTATTTTTGCAGCGATTCTGTGGCGGGCCGTGCGGCGACCGGCGGCGCGGCAGGCGCAGGCGCCGCGCCGCCCGGCCCCTTGATGCGGCTGGCGGGAAAGATAATCGAAAACGTGGAGCCCAGCCCCGGCGTGCTGGCTATGCGCAGCTCGGCGCCGTGCCGCTGCGCGACATGCTTGACGATCGCCAGGCCGAGTCCGGTACCCCCCGTCTCGCGCGAGCGGCTGCGATCGACGCGGTAGAAGCGCTCGGTCAGGCGCGGAATATGCTCGGGTGCGATGCCCGGCCCCGAGTCCTTTACTGAGAACTCGGCGCGCCCGTCCGGCAGCATCCGCCACTGGACCTCGATGACGCCGCCCGCGGGCGTGTAGCGCACGGCATTGTTCAGCAGATTCGACAGGGCGCTGTGCAGTTCATTCGGCGCGCCCGCAATCTCGCCCATGCTGTGCGGGTCCGGCGCAGGGTCAAAGCGCAATTCGTGTCCCGCGGTCTCGCCGCGAGTCACTAGCGCCGACAGCGTGCGCGCCTCTTGCAGGCACCGCTCCAGCAGCGGATGCACCGGTGTCCATCCGGCAGCGCCGGGCGGCGGACTGCCTTCCAGCCGCGACAGGGTCAGCAAATCGTTGACCAGTGTCTGCATCCGCTCCGCCTGCTGCGCCATCAGGGCCAGATAGCGGCTGCGCTCGGACTCGTTCAGCGGCAGCGTGCGCAGCGTCTCGACAAAGCCGGCGAGCACGGTCAGCGGGGTGCGGATCTCGTGCGATACGTTGGCCACAAAGTCCCGGCGCATGGCTTCGGCCTGCTCCAGCGCCGTCACATCGCGCGACAACAGCAGCTTGCGGCCTTCGCCGTAGGGATGCAGGTGGATGGATACCCGCACCGGCCGCGAGGGCGTGCTGCCCGGCCCCGGAATCGAAATTTCGTGCGCATAGTCGCCCCCGGCATAGTAGGCGGCAAAGGCCGGGTCGCGCACCAGATTGCCGATCTGCTGAAGTACATCGCGCCGGGCGTCGAAACCAAACTGCTCGGCCGCGATCTGGTTGCACCATTCAATGCAGCCGGCCTTGTCCAGCAGCACGACGCCGTTGGGCGACGCCTGGATCGCCGCCAAAAACTCCTGCAGGCGTGCCTGGCTGTCCTGGGTTTGCTGCTCGCGCTGGCGCAACAGGCGCCGGGTCCGGTCCGACACCTCCCCCCACAGGCCGCGCAGCGCGGGGGCACCACTGGCCTCGCCCTGCTTGAGCCAGCGCAGAACGCTCGCGCCGCGCAGCAAGTCCACGCCGAACCAGAACAGGCCGGCGAGTGCCAGGCCGGCCAGCGCACCCCAGCGCCCGCCCAGCCACCACCCCGCCAGTGCGCCGGCGAATTGGAGCGTCAGGAAGCCGAAAAAACGAAACAGCATGGCGCGATTGTGAAGGGAGATGGCAGCGCGGGCATTGCCGCGGCAACGCCGACCTCGCGGCTCAGGCCTGGCTGGCAGCCACCTGTGGCTGCGCCGTCAGTCGGTAGCCGGCGCCGCGCACGGTCTCCACCATGGCGCCGGCAGCGCCCAGCGCTTCGCGCAGACGCTTGACGTGCACGTCGACGGTGCGCTCCTCGATGAACACGTGGTCGCCCCAGACCTTGTCCAGCAGTTGCGCGCGGCTGTGCACGCGCTCGCGATGCTTCATGAGGTAATTCAACAGCTTGAACTCGGTGGGCCCGATCTTGAGAACCTGGCCCTGCCAGGACACCCGGTGCGTTGCCGAGTCCAGCGCCAGGGCACCGATCGTGATACTGGCATCGACCTGCTCGGGAGCGCGGCGGCGCAGCACGGCACGGATGCGGGCCAGCAGCTCCTGCGTCGAAAAGGGCTTGGTGATGTAGTCGTCCGCGCCCGCATCGAGCCCCGCCACCTTGTCGGGTTCGTCGCCGCGCGCCGTCAGCATCAGGATCGGGATGCCCTTGGTGCGCGCATCGGCGCGCCACCGGCGTGCCAGCGCCACGCCGCTTTGCCCCGGCAGCATCCAGTCCAGCAGGATCACGTCAGGCAGCACGGCATCGAGTTCGCGCTGGGCGGCGACGCCCTCCTCGGCCCAGATCGGCTGGAAGCCGTTGTGCCGCAGATTGACCGCAATCAACTCGGCAATCGCGGGCTCGTCTTCGACAATCAGGACGCGGGGAAAGTGCTTCATTGCACGGCCGACTCGACTTGCTCCATCGTAGTGTGGCGCACGTCCGCGCCCTTCACGATGTAGATGATGAACTCCGCAATGTTCTTGGCATGGTCGCCAATGCGCTCGATTGCCTTGGCCAGGAACAGCAAGTCCAGGCTCGCGGAAATCGTGCGCGGATCTTCCACCATGTAGGTGATGAGCTTGCGCACAAAGCCGTCGAACTCGCGGTCGATCAAATCGTCTTCCTTCAGGATGGTCACGGCCACGGCCGTATCCAGCCGCGCAAATGCATCGAGCGCCTTGCGCAGCAGGCCGGAGGCCAGATCGGCGGCGACGCGCAACTCGGACGCCGGCAGGGTGCGCGCCGCACCGCTCTCGATGATGGACTTGACCATGCGCGCAATTTTTTCGGCCTCATCGCCGACCCGCTCCAGGTTGGCGGTGGTCTTGGAGATGGCAATGAGCAGGCGCAGGTCGCGCGCCGTTGGCTGGCGCCGCGCAATGATGGACGACAGCTCTCGGTCGATCTCGATCTCCATCGCGTTCACGCGCGGCTCCGCGTCGATCACCTGCTGGGCCGCTTCCACACTGAACTGCGAAAGTGCATAAATCGCCTGGTGGATCTGGGATTCGGCCAGCCCGCCCATCTCCATCACGCGCGAGGACACGCCATTGAGCTCGCTGTCGAACTGGGTTGAAAGGTGTTTGTCGGACATAACTGCCTCCTTGAAAGTCACCCGAACCGGCCGGTGATGTAATCCTCGGTCTCTTTGCGCCGGGGCTTGAAAAACAACTCTTCGGTGACGCCGAACTCGACCAGGTCGCCCAGGTACATGTAGGCCGTGTAATCGCTGCAGCGCGCGGCCTGCTGCATGTTGTGCGTCACGATGACCACGGTGTAGTCGTTTTTGAGCTCGGCAATCAATTCTTCTATTTTGGCAGTGGAAATCGGATCGAGTGCCGAGCAGGGTTCATCGAGCAGCAAAATTTCGGGCTTGATCGCAATCCCGCGCGCAATGCACAGGCGCTGCTGCTGGCCGCCCGACAGGCTGGCGCCGTTCTGGTGCAGCTTGTCCTTCACCTCGCTCCACAGCGCGGCCTTTCGCAAGGCCCATTCGACGCGCTCTTCCATATCGGCGGCATTGAGATTTTCGAACAGTTTGACACCAAACACGATGTTGTTGTAAATCGACATGGGGAACGGCGTCGGCTTCTGAAACACCATGCCCACCTTGGCGCGCAGCAGGGCCACGTCCTGCCGCGAGGTCAGCAAATCCTCGCCGTCGAGCATGATCTGGCCCTCGGCGCGCTGCTCGGGGTAGAGCGCGTACATGCGGTTGAAGACGCGCAGCAGGGTCGATTTGCCGCAGCCCGACGGGCCGATGAACGAGGTCACCTTCTTCTCCGGAACTTCCAGGTTGATGCCCTTGAGCGCGTGGAATTTGCCGTAGTAAAAGTTCAGGTTTCTGACCGAGATTTTCGATTTTTCCTGGGGCATCGTCATGATCTGTCTTGCTCGATTTTGAGGGTGGGATTCGGGAACTTGCGGGTATCACTGCCTGCTGCGTGTCATGACGCGCGCCAGAATGTTCAGCCCCAGCACCGCCACCGTGATCAGGAACACGCCGGCCCACGCCAGTTTCTGCCAGTTCTCGTAGGGACTCATGGCGAACTTGTAAATGGTGACCGGCAGGCTGGCCATGGGCTGGCTCAAGTCAGAGGTCCAGAACTGGTTGCTCAGCGCCGTAAACAGCAGCGGCGCCGTCTCTCCGGCAACGCGTGCCACCGCGAGCAGGACCCCCGTCACCACCCCGGCGCGCGCCGCCCGCAGGGTGATGCCGAGAATCACCTTCCACTTGGGCGCGCCCAGCGCATAGGCGGCTTCGCGCAGACCTGCCGGCACCAGTTGCAGCATGTTCTCTGTCGTGCGAATCACCACCGGAATCACGATCAGCGCCAGCGCCAGCGCACCGGCCCAGCCGGAAAACGACTTGAAGCGGGCCACGACGACGGCGTAGATAAAAAGACCGATGACGATGGACGGCGCCGACAGCAAAATATCGTTGACAAATCGCGTGACAGACGCAAGCCAGCCCTTGGGGTTGTATTCGGCCAGATAGATGCCGGCCATGATGCCAACGGGCGTGCCGATAAAAGTGGCCGCGGCAACCATGACCAGCGAGCCGTAGATGGCGTTCGCCAGGCCCCCAGCCTCGTTGGGGGGCGGTGTCATTTCGGTGAACGTGGCCAGCACCAGTCCACCGACGCCCAGGCGCACCGTTTCCAGCAATATCCAGAACAGCCAGAACAGGCCAAACGCCATCGCCGCCAGCGACAGGGTCAGCGCAATCCGGTTGACCCGCTTGCGATGCGCAAATTTGGCCAGGCGCACATCCCGCTGCTGGAGGCCGTTCATGCCCGGGTTCCTTCATTCTTTCGCAGTCGCGCCAGCAGAATTTTGGACAGCGCCAGCACGACAAACGTGATGAAGAACAGGACCAGCCCCAGATAAATCAGGGCCGCCTGGTGCAGGCCCGGAGCGGCTTCGGCGAATTCATTGGCCAGCGCCGAGGTGATGCTGTTGGCCGCCTGGAACAAGCTCAGCGAATCGAGCTGGTTGAAGTTGCCGATCACGAAGGTCACCGCCATGGTCTCGCCGAGTGCTCGCCCCAGCCCGAGCATGATGCCGCCCATCACGCCGGCCTTGGTGTAGGGAAGCACCACCTTGAACACCACCTCCCAGGTCGTCGCCCCCAGACCGTAGGCCGACTCCTTGAGCAGAACCGGGGTGACCTCGAACACGTCGCGCATCACCGCCGCGATGAAGGGGATGATCATGATCGCCAGGATGATGCCCGCCGACAAAATACCGATACCCACCGGCGGCCCCGAAAACAGGGACCCCAGGTAGGGCACGCCGGCGAACAGGGTCTGCAGGGGCTGCTGCACATAGGTCGCCAGAATCGGGCTGAACACCAGCAGCCCCCACATGCCGTACACGATGGAGGGCACGGCGGCCAGCAACTCGATCGCGGTGCCCAGCGGTCGCTTGAGCCAGGCCGGCGACAGCTCCGTCAGAAACAGGGCAATGCCGAAGCTGACGGGCACGGCAATCAAGAGTGCGATGAGCGAGGTGGCCAGCGTGCCATAGATCATGACCAGCCCGCCGTACTCGTTCTTCACCGGGTCCCAGACGGTGCTGGTCAGAAAACCAAGACCGTACTTTTCGATGGCAGGCCACGCGCCAATCACCAGCGACACCAGAATGCCAAGCAGCAAGCTCAGGGTCAACCAGGCGGCACCCGCAGCAGTCCAGCCGAACAGCCGGTCCAGCAGGGGGCCCGAGCGGGCCAATGGATGGGGTGGTGGACGGGTCATGGCGCGTGGAGTGACCTTGGCGGCAAGGTCGAAGGGAGCTTCGTTTACCGGAAGTGTAGAGGACACGTGAAACACCCCTTGCGCCATGAAGCTTGAGAAAACCTGATTTTCCTGCTTACTTGTAAGCGACGACCTTGCCCGATGCGTCCTTGATCTCGCCCCAGCTCTTCTCGACGATCGCCTTCACGCTCGCAGGCAACGGAACATAGTCAAGGCTGTCCGCTGCCTGGTCACCGTTTTGGTAGGCCCATTCGAAAAACTTGAGCGTGGTCGCGCCTTGCGCCGGCTTGTCCTGCACCTTGTGCAGCAGGATGAACGTGGCACCCGTGATGGGCCATGAATCCTTGCCCGGCTTGTCGGTCAGGATCTGGTAGAAGCTCTTCGTCCAGTCCGCACCCGCGGCAGCCGCCTTGAAGGCCGCAGCGTCCGGCGACACGAAGTTGCCGGCGGCATTTTGCATCAGCGCATACGTCATCTTGTTTTGCTTCACATAGGCGTATTCGAGGTAGCCGATCGAGTTGGGCAAGCGGCCCACGAATGCGGCGACCCCTTCATTACCCTTGCCACCCGCGCCGGCCGGCCAGTTCACCGCCGTTCCCTCGCCCACCTTCGCCTTCCACTCGGCATTGACCTTGCTCAGGTAGTTGGTGAAGATGAACGTCGTCCCCGAGCCATCGGCGCGGCGAACCGGCGTAATGGTGGCGTCCGGCAAAGCCAGTGTCGGGTTCAGCGCCTTGATGGCCGGATCATCCCATTTGGTGATCTTGGCCAGGTAAATGTCACCGAGAACCTGCCCATTGAGCTTCAGTTGCCCTGGCGCGATGCCCTTGACGTTCACCACGGGAATCACACCACCGATCACCGTCGGGAACTGCATTTCGCCTTTTTTTGCCAGATCCTCGTCCTTGAGCGGCATGTCGGAGGCGCCAAAATCGACGGTCTTGGCGTCGATTTGTTGAATGCCGGCGCCCGAACCGACGGACTGGTAGTTGATCTTGACGCCCGTGATCTTGTTGTAGTCGGATGCCCACTTGGCATAGATGGGGGCGCCAAAAGTGGACCCGGCGCCAGTCACGCTCTGCGCGTTGGCGGGCATGGCATAAACGAAGGACACAGCCGCCAGGCTGATCATCGTCGCACTGAACTTCATCGTCATGAAAAGACCTCTCAGGGTGGTTAGGAGATGCGCAGACTTTAAGACGCCGATATGACAATGGTGTGACAGAAAATCCCGGGCAAACAAACGGGCCTGAATGCTATGCTGACCAGCAATCAATCAGGCCAGACAATGCAAAACGGAACTCGACTCGCCGCTGTGGACCTGGGCTCCAACAGCTTTCGCCTTGAAATCGGCCGCTTCGAGGGCGGACAGATTCACCGGGTTCAATACCTGAAGGAAACGGTCCGGTTAGGTAGCGGCCTGGATGCCGAGCGCAACCTGACCTGCGTCGCCATGCAGCGAGGCTGGGATTGTCTCGCGCGCTTTGGTGAACGACTGGCAGATTTCAAGCGGGGCCAGGTGTGTGCGGTCGCCACGCAGACCCTGCGTGAAGCACGCAACCGTGACGCATTTTTGGCGCGTGCCCACGAAGTACTGGGGTTTCCAATTGACGTCATTTCGGGGCGCGAAGAAGCCCGGCTGATTTACCAGGGCGTGGCGCATCTGTTGCCCCAATCCGACGAAAAACGCCTGGTGGTGGACATCGGTGGGCGCTCCACCGAGTTGATTCTGGGCCGCGCGTTTGACGCCCGCGTGGTGGAGTCATATCGCGTCGGCAGCGTCACCTTGTCAATGAAACACTTCTCCACCGGCCAGTTCACCGCCCATGCGTTCCAGATGGCGGAAATCGCCGCCAAAGCAGTGCTCGATGAAGCGCTCAACGCCTATCGACGCGATGCCTGGGAGGTGGCTTATGGCTCCTCGGGCACCATTGGCGCCGTAGGCGACGTGCTGACTGCAGCGGGCTGGCCGGCCGGCTCAGTCACGCGCGAAGGCCTGGATTGGCTGCTGGCCCGATTGCTCAAGGCGCAAAGCGCTGACCGCTTGCAGCTTGACGGCATCAGGGAAGACCGCCGCGCGGTCATCGGCGGCGGTGTCAGCGTTTTGCGCGCCGTGTTCGACCTGCTTGGCATCGACACGATGCAGGCCGCCCAGGGTGCGTTGCGGCATGGCGTCCTGTACGACCTGCTGGACCGTGAGCAGACGCAGACCGACGTCCGCTCGGCGACCGTTCAGCGCCTTGTCGACAAGTTCGAAACGGACACCGCGCAGGCCCGGCGCGTCGGCAAGGTCGCCTGTCACTTGTTCAATCAATTGCAGGGCGGGCCTGCCACGGCCGGCCCCGGCAGCAATTTGCGAAAACTGGATTGGGCCGCCCAACTGCATGAAATTGGCTGCCGGATTTCACACAGCGACTATCACAAACATGGCGCCTATATTCTGGACAACATCGATGCATTGGGCTTTGCCCTGCCAGAACTTCATCGCCTCAGCCTGCTCGTGCTGGGGCACCGCGGCAAGCTGCGCAAGCTGGAGGTGGATTTCGAAGACACCTTGTTTGTGCGCCAGTTGTTGTGCCTGCGCCTTGCCGTCATTCTTTGCCATGCGCGGCGCGATCCCGACCTGAAGGGCATGCGGCTCGCGGCAGACCCCGGCGCCGACCACCGGCTGGTACTGGCCTGCCGTCCGGGCTGGGCCGAGGCCTTTCCGCAATCGGCTCACCTGTTGCGCGAAGAGGTGGCAGCCTGGCAGAAAACGCCCTGGACCCTGCAACTCGCGGGCTGCTGATTTGCCGAGGCGATTTAAACCGTATAAACTGTATATACAGTTTTAATTAAAATCCTCCCATGCCCACCGTAAAAAAAATCGCCCCCAGCAAGAAACCAGCCTCCGCAAGTCCCGAAAGGATCCCGGCCAAACCAGTGGCAAGTCCCGCCAAGGCCGCTGTAGCCAAGACCGTTGCCAGACCCAAGGCCGCCGACAAGCCCACCAAGGCCAGGAAGCCCAAGCTGGTGCGCGACAGCTTTACCATCCCCAAGATTGAATACGGCGTGCTCGACGAATTGAAGCAGCGTGCCGCCAAACTGGCCCATCCCGTGAAGAAGAGCGAAGTGTTGCGTGCCGGCATCAAAGCCCTGGCCGCCCTGCCCGATGCAGTCTTCCTCACCGCACTGGAAGCCGTTCCGGCCATCAAGACCGGCCGGCCCAGCCAATCCTGACGTCAGGCGCCTGTCACAGGGCTTCCGGCGACTGCACGCTCACCACCACGGTTTGGGACTGTCCCTCGCGGTCGCGATGGCGCAGCCACCAGAGCGCGCCTTTTTTGATCGCGCACTCGCTGGCCTGAAGTGCCAGCAATTGCGACAGGGTCTGCCCCAGCGTAGGCTGGTGCCCGATCACCAGCACGGTTGACTTGTTCGCAGGCCACTGCACGAGTTCCAGCAATTGCGCAGGCGTGCCGCCCGGGCCGAGTTCGGGCCGCAACTTGTATTTGCGCCCCAGCGCCAGCGCCGTCTGCTCGGCCCGCCGCGCCGGACTGACCAGAATCCGCGCGCCTTCGGGCAACTGCCGGTCCAGCCAGGTGGCCATGCGCGCAGCCTGCTTCTCGCCACGCGGCGTCAGCGACCGCTCCAGATCATTGCAGCCTTGCACCCATTGTTCGGCTTCCGCGTGGCGCCACAGGATCAGATCCATGGTGTTTACTCGCCGCTTGCGGCGTCCCCATCCGCGTAACGCGCCATCAGCGCCGCCTGCGCACTGTGTCCCGTGTGCCCTCCCGCCGCATCAACCCGTGTGTAGGTGCCATCCGGCCCCAGATCCCAGGCATCGCGGCCATCGTGCAAATAAGCCACCAGGCATTCATCGATGATGCGCTGGCGAATGACGGGGTCGCTCACCGGCCAGGCCAGCTCGACCCGCCGCAGCATATTGCGGTTCATCCAGTCGGCACTGGACAGATACAGCTCTTCCTCATCCGCGCAGCGGAAATAGAACACCCGCGAATGCTCCAGAAACCGGCCGATGACCGAGCGCACCCGGATGTTTTCGGTAACACCGGGCAATTGCGCCGGCAGCGTGCAGGCGCCGCGCACGATCAGGTCAATCTTCACGCCGCGCTGCGAGGCCTTGATCAGCGACAGGACCAGCGCCTCGTCGGTCAGTGCGTTCATTTTGGCGACAATGCGCGACGCCTTGCCCTGGGCCGCACCCTCGCCCAGCGAATCAATCTTCTCGATCAGTTTGCGCTGCAACTGGAACGGTGCCAGCCATAGCCGGTTCAGTTTGGGCAGCTTGCTCTGGCTCGCCAGATGCACAAACACGCTGTCGACGTCGGCTGTCAGCAGCGGATCGGCGCTGAGGTAACTCACATCGGTGTACAGCTTCGCGGTACGCGAGTTGTAGTTGCCGGTCGACAGATGGGCATAGCGCTTGAGGTTCTTGTCTTCCCGGCGCGTGATCAGCAGCATCTTGGCGTGCGTCTTGAGGCCCACCACGCCATACACCACCTGGGCGCCAATGGATTCGAGCATCTCCGCCCAATTGATATTGGCCTCCTCGTCAAAGCGCGCCTTGAGCTCCACCACGGCCGTGACTTCCTTGCCGCGGCGCACCGCCTCGCGCAGCAGGTCCATCAGCTCCGACTCCACGCCCGTTCGATAAAACGTCTGTTTGATGGCCAGCACCTGCGGGTCGTGCACGGCCTCGCGCAAAAAGGCAAGAACCGCATCAAAACTCTCGAACGGGTGATGAATCGAAACATCCCCCTGCTTGAGTCGCTCAAAAAACGACTGGCCAGGCACCAGCTGCGCGGGATAGGACGGCTTGAACGGTGGGAACAGCAATTCGGGTTCGTCGATCAGATCGATCAGTTGCGCCAGCCGCGCCAGGTTCACCGGGCCATGAACGCGGTAGAGCGCCAGCGCCGGCAAGTTGAATTGCTTGAGCAGAAAACTCGCAAGATACTCGGAACACCCCGTCGAGACCTCCAGTCGCACCGCCTGACCGTAGTGGCGGTGCTCCAGGCCCAGGCGCAACGCGGTGCGCAGGTTTTGCACGTCGTCTTCGTCCACGGCAAGATCCGAGTGGCGCGTCACCCGGAATTGCGAAAACTGCCCCACATCGCGTCCCGGAAAAAGCGTTCCCAGGTTGGCACGGATCACACTGGACAACGACAGGAACAGGACCCGCCCGCCCGACACCTTGCCCGGCATGCGGATGAGTCGCGGCAGGACACGCGGCACCTTGACGATGGCGATGTCGTTCTCGCGGCCGAAGGCGTCACGCCCGCCGAGCCGCACGATGAAGTTCAGCGACTTGTTGGCCACCTGCGGAAACGGGTGCGCCGGATCCAGCCCCACGGGAATGAGCAGCGGGCGCACCTGGCGCTCAAAGTATTGTTTGACCCACTGCCGCTGGACGACGTTGCGTTCGCCATGCGCGATGATCTTGATGGCGTGCTTCTCAAACGCGGGCATCAGCTCGTTGTTGTAAAGCGCGTACTGGCGCGCAACCAGGTCATGCGCGGCGGCGGCCAGCGCCTCGAACGACGCCACCGTATAGGGTCCCTTGTGTTCGGCGCTCTGCAATGCCGCCAGGTGCGGCGCGGCACGAATCTCAAAAAATTCATCCAGATTGGAAGAAACAATGGACAAATAACGCAGTCGCTCCAGCAGTGGCACCTGGGGCCGATGCGCCCAATCGAGCACGCGCTCGTTGAACGCGAGAATGCTGTGGTCCCGATCCAGGAGCGGGACGGCAGGGGGTTCGGCTGCTGCAGGCTGGCGGGCAACGACCTTGGAATTCATCTTGGGCTGGGGCGAATCAAACAAATTGGGTCATAAAAGCCTGTTTGTGACAGTATTTACCAATTTGATGACAAATGCGTGACAACGTCCTGCGCCAAACCTGATCTGGCGCAAACCAGGCCGTGACGCACCGGCACCACATGCCCGAGAAAAAGCTGTGTCGCCTGCGCCCAGCTGAATGCCAACGCCCGGCTACGCGCCTGATACCTGGGCAGTGCCAGTGCGCTGTAGCAGGCCTGCCGCAGGTCTTCGTTCATCACACCGCCCAGGCTGGCCCCACTATTGCCCGTGCCGGCTTGCCCCAGAACTTCGAGCGGCCCGTCCACCGGATAGGCTGCCACAGGCGTGCCGCACGCCATGGCCTCCAGCATGACCAGGCCAAAGGTCTCGGACTTGCTCGGAAACACGAAAACGTCGGCCGCCGCATAGACTTTGGCCAATTCGTCGCGCGGCAGCACACCCAGCCAGCGCACGTGGGGATAGCGCTCCTTGAGCGAGGCTTGCAGCGGACCGACCCCGCAAACCACCTTGGTGCCGGGCAGGTCCAGGCGCAGGAAGGCTTCAATGTTCTTCTCGTACGACACATGCCCGACGAACAGCGACACCGGGTGCGCCATCACACCCACCGGCGGATAAACCCTGGCCTCGGTCCGGAACTCGAACAGCCGTGTGTCCACGCCATGCGTCCAGCTGCGCAGGTTGCGAAAGCCACGCTGCTCCAGCATGCGCAGCACGCCTTGGGTGGGCACCATCACCCCCGAAGATGGCCGGTGGAAATGGCGGATTAGCGCGTAACCCCAGGACAGCGGCACGCGCAAAGCGGCATGGAGAATTTCAGGAAACTTGGTATGAAACGCCGTCGTGAAAGACAATCCCCGCTTGACGCAGTAGCCGCGCGCCGCCCAGCCCAAGGGGCCTTCCGTTGCAATATGGATGACCTCGGGCTGCAGGGCATCGAGCCTGGCACCCAGCAGGCGTTTCGGGCGCACCGCCAGGTCGATGCCCGCATAGCCGGGACAGGGGCGGGTCTTGAACAAGCCGGGGTGAATCACCTCGACCTGATGGCCCAGCGTCGTAAGCTCCAGCACCAGTTCGACCAGCGTGGTGACCACGCCATTGACCTGCGGCTGCCACGCATCGGTAATCAAGGCCATTTTCATGTTGCCAGCTCCCTTGTTATGGATTCGTGCCCCTGCGCTTCGTGCGAGGGTTCCCAATGCACCAGCTCCAGGCGGCCATCGAAGTGCTCGACCAGCGCCGTACGGCTTTCCACCCAGTCGCCGTCGTTGCAGTACAGGGTGCCGTCGATGTCGCGCATCTCGGCGCGGTGGATGTGGCCGCAGACAACGCCCTGATGGCCACGGCGCCGCGCCTCGCTGGCCACCGCCACTTCAAAGTCGGTCACATAGCTCAAAGCCTTCTTGACCTTGTGCTTGAGGTAGGCCGACAGCGACCAGTAGGGCAGGCCCAGCCGGGCGCGCAGGGTGTTGAGATGGCGATTGAGCTTGAGCGTGAATTCATACAGGTTGTCGCCGAGGTACGCCAGCCACTTGGCGCACTGGATCACGCCATCGAAGTAGTCGCCGTGAATGACCCACAGCCTGAGCCCGGCCGTCGTGGTGTGGACGGCGTCCTCGATGACCTCGATGCCGCCAAACCGGTGACCCAGGAAGCCACGCGCGAACTCGTCGTGGTTGCCGGGCACATAGATAATCCGGCAGCCCCTGCGCGCGCGGCGCAGCAGTTTTTGCACCACGTCGTTGTGTGACTGCGGCCAGTACCACCTGCGGCGCAGCTGCCAGCCGTCGACGATGTCGCCGATCAGGTACAGGTAGTCGCTGGGGTGGGCTTTCAGGAACGCCAGCAAGGCCACCGCCTGGCAGCCCGGCGTGCCCAGATGCAGGTCCGAGATAAAGATCGCGCGGTAGCGTCGCTCGGCCGCCGCATCGTCGCGGTCGTCCGCGTCATCGGGCGCAAAGCCGTGGCCCCATGCGCCCAGTGCCTCGAAGGTGGTACGCATCAGGCCCCCAGAAAGTGTTTTCGGTAGCGCGGCGGCAGGTCGGCAATGCGCATGAGCATGGGCAGATCGGCTGTGTTGAAGTCGGGGTCCCAGGCCGGCGCGCCGAGCACCTTGGCACCCAGGCGCAAATAGCCCTTGATCAGCGCAGGAGGCTCGATATCGAGCGTGCCGTCCAGCTCGTCGACGGGCAGCGGCAAACGTGGCAGCACGTGGTCTGCGACCGGCGCCAGATGGGTCTGCCTGAGCTGGTGCCAGATACTGGCCGCCGCGTCGCCACTGATGGCACCGTTGTGCAGCATGGGAATGCTGGCGCAGCCAATCATGGTGTCGAGGCGGTTGCGCACCATGAACTCGGCCAGCGCGCCCCACAACGCCAGAATCACGCCGCCGTGGCGATGATCGGCATGCACGCAGCTGCGGCCCAACTCCACCATGCGCGAGCGCAGACTGCGCAGCCGTGTCAGGTCGAATTCCAGATCGCTGTAGGTGCTGCCGACGCGCTGGGCCTGGGCCGGTGTCAGCACCCGGTAGGTGCCCACGACTTCCCGCGTGGTCTCGTCCCGTACCAGCAGGTGCTCGCAGTAGTCGTCGAACAGGTCCATGTCGTGCCCGGCCAGCGGCGTGTTCAGCCGCGCGCCCATTTCGCCCGCGAAGACATTGAACCTCAGCCGCTGCGCTTGCCGGACTTCGTCCTGATGGCGGGCCCACGACACCGAGATGCCGCTGCGTGCCGTCTCGACGATGGCCCGGCTTTGCGCATCATCAACCGGTAGATGGCGTCGATGAAGTGACCCCCTGGGCAAGGAGATCGGAGACAGTGCAAAGGTCGGGGTCGGTAGTTCTTTCATTTTTCACTCCTTCAACAGTTTTCAATGCTTCATTCAGTTGTAAAAAAGCCCCGGAGTGCGGGGCTTGGGGGAATGCATCAGGTGCCGACAATGCCGCCATCCTTGCGGCGGATGGCCACGGTGGCAGAGCGCGGGCGTCCCCCCGTAGGTCCATCCGGCCAGCGGCTCACCGCTTGCGGCCGGTCGGGGTCGCTGCGTTCGCTGGCGGTCTCACCGGGGTGCTGGATGTTGATGAATACGGCACGGCGATCCGGCGTGAAGGTGATGCCGGTGATCTCGCAGCCCGAGGGGCCGGTCAGAAACCGCTTGGTCTCGCCCGTGGACGGGTCGGCGCACAGCATCATGTTGTTGCCCAGGCTTGTGTACGCCCCCTGGTTCAGGGCCGAGGTGGAAACATCGGTCTGGATCCAGAGCAGCCCGCCGGCATCCACCTTGAGACCGTCCGGACAGCCATACATGTCGCCCAGGATCGTGCCGCGGGACCCAGCCTTGTCGGCCTTCGGGTCACCCGCCAGCGCGAAGTGCATCCAGCGAAACTCGCCGGCGCCCGCATCGCCGTGCTGCGTCGTGCCTTCGCGCCAGCGGATGATGTGACCCATGATGTTGTCGCCGCGCGGGTTGGCGTCATCCACGCCGCGTCCCGGCTGGCCGCGCTGGCTGTTGTTGGTGAGCGTCACAAACACTTCACCGGTTTGCGGGTGCACCGCGATCCACTCCGGCCGGTCCATCTTCGTGGCGCCCGCCACGTCGGCGGCCTGGCGGCAGCGGATCAGCACCTCGGCCTGGCTGGCAAACCCCCGCTCGGCAGTCAGGCCGTTTTGCCCATGCACCAGCGGCAGCCAGCGGCCATGGCCCTGCGCATCGAAGCGCGCCACGTACAGCGTGCCGTGGTCCAGCACCTGTCGGTTGGCCGGGTAGCCGCCCGGCACCATCCGGTCGCGGCTGACAAACTTGTAGATGTATTCGAAACGCTCGTCGTCCCCCATGTAGACCACCGCGCGGCCGTCCTTGCTGAGGGTCGTGGTTGCGCCCTCGTGCTTGAAGCGGCCCAGCGCGGTGCGCTTGACGGGCGTTTGGGTCGGGTCCATCGGGTCGATCTCCACCACCCAGCCAAAGCGGTTCGGTTCGTTGGGGTGTTTGGCGGCGTCGAAGCGCTCGTCATGTTCGTGCCAGCGGTAGCCCCAGCCGTTGGGGCCGAGTCCGTAGCGCAGCTCGTCGGCGCCGGGGTGTTGCCGCGAGGAAAAATAGCCGTTCCAGTTCTCTTCGCAGGTCAGGTAGGTGCCCCACGGGGTTTGGCCCGCCGCGCAATTGTTGAGCGTACCGAGCGGGCGCGTGCCCGACGGGTCGGCTGCCGTTTTGAGCATGTCGTGGCCGGCCGCCGGACCGCTGAGCCGCATGGGCGTGCTGGCCGTGATGCGCCGGGCGTACATTGAATGCGGCATCACCTGCCAGACGCCTGCGCGCTCCACCACTTCAACCACGCTCACGCCGTGCGCCGCCTGAGACTTGCGCACCTTGTCGGCGTTCCAGGTCTTCATGCCGTCCGCATGCAGCAGGCCGTCGTCGGTGTACTCATGATTGATGGCCAGCAAGCCGTGCCGCGGGTCCTGGTCCAGCGGGAAAAATTCCATGCCATCGTGGTGCATGCCCGCCTGCAGCGACTGCTCCTGCCAGGTGTTGGAGCCGTCCAGTTCGAAGGCGGGAGATCCCTGCGCCGATCCGATGGGGTCTCCCCATCGGTACAACACCTGCGCCTCGTATTCAACCGGCACGGTCAATGTGTCTGCCACCGACACCGGCACGCCGGTAAAGCCGAGCGGCTTGCCTGTGCCCGCGCTCGCGCCCCAGGTGTGCGAGCCCATCAGCAACGCCACGGCCGCTGTGGTGCACTTGAAAACATGACGCCGGCCGCTGTCCACCTCGTGAATGGACGGGTTGGGCGTGTCATTCACGCCGTCTTGCAGCTCAAAGCACTTGCCAAAACCCTTGCTCATTTTCGTTCCCGCTGCTGTTCGATCCGGGAAGCTTGAACGCCGCCAGTGACGCGCCTGTGTCAGTTCGGCGGCATTTGTGTGACAAGCCGCAAATTCGCTTTCAAAGTGCGCCTTGCAGGCGCGCCGGGCCGCGTCGTGAGCCAAAGGTATGATGATTGACTTGTCCGGCACCAACGAGGAACTTCTTGCCATGAAACACATCGGATTTATCGGCGCCTCCGGCCTCATGGGCCATGGCATTGCAAAGAACCTGCTGGCCAAGGGCTATGCCGTGTCGCTCACGGTGCACCGCAACCGGGACCGGGTGGCTGACTTGCTGGCCGCTGGCGCCAGGCAGGTGTCCGGCGCGGCCGGGCTTGGTGCCTGCGACGTGGTGATCCTGTGCGTGACCGGCTCGCCGCAGGTGGAAGCGTCCCTGGCCGGGCCGGGCGGCGTGCTGTCGAATGCCAGGGCAGGCCTGATCGTGATCGACACCTCCACCAGCGAGCCTGAATCCACCGCCCGGCTGGCCGCCCTGTGCCGCGAGCGCGGCGCGACACTGGTGGACGCGCCGCTCGCACGCTCGCCAGTGGAAGCCGAGCTCGGCAAGCTCAACACCATGGTCGGCGCGGATCCCAAGGTGTTCGCGCGCATCCAGCCGGTGCTGCAGGCCTATTGCGAAAACATCTTCCATGTGGGCGGACCGGGTGCCGGCCACGTCATCAAGCTGCTCAACAACTTTGTCGGCCAGGCCATCTGCACGGCCACCGCCGAAGCCTTTGCCGTGGGCGCCAAGGCCGGCGTGGACGTGCAGCAGCTCGTCAGCGTGATCGGCGCCGGCGCCGTCAACTCCGGCCTGTTCCAGGCCATGGCGAAAACCCTGGGCGGCGACTTCACCGGCCTCAGGTTCGAACTCGATAACGCGCGCAAGGACCTGCGCTACTACACCCATCTGGCCGAGCAGAACGGCGTGCCGTCCCTCGTCGGCGAGGCCGTGCACCAGAGCCTGGCAACCGCGTCGGCGCTCGGCTACGGCAGCAAATTCGTGCCCGCACTGGTGAGCGCGCAGGAACAGCTCACGGGCGCGCGGATTGCGCCGCAGGCCTGACGCTGACAGTCAGCGTTAAAACCGCGAGCCCACCGACAGCCGCCACATGTCTTGCGGCGTGAAGTTCACCCGGGGGTCATAGGCCAGCCGTACAAAGTTCTGGCGCCAGTCGTAGGTGACCGACAGGCCCAGGCGGTGAATGGGGACGCCATTGAGCAGCCCGGTTTTGGCCAGCAGATCGAGCGTCAGCAGGCGCTGGTCTGCCACCGGCGTGCGGTACAGCAGGTGCACATTTTGCTGGCTCGGGTTCTGCCGGTTGTCGCGCACCACCTGCAGCGACGGCATGAAGCGCACACCCCCGAAATCGTAGGTCCGGTGCCAACCCGCACGCGGCTGTGCAACGTCCAGCACCGGCGCGCGAAACCAGCCCAGCCAGAGATCACCGAGTCCCGAGGTGTAGCGCAGGTTCAGGTCCAGCCCCAAGCCGGCGGGTGCGCCACCGCCCGACATCGAATACAGGCCGGTCGTGAGCTTGAAGGGCGTGGCGGCTGCGGGTACGGCATCGCCGGCCCGCGCCAGGCTCGCACCCGCCAGGAATGCGGCCCCAAGCGCCAGGGCCACAGCGGCCCGGCTGCCCTTGTTGCGCGTTTTGCGTGGATGTCGGGGTGGGCGCAAATTCACGCCAGCCACTTTGGGCAGAAACTGCGCCTGTCCCAGAGCCGGGTCCAGCTGGTAGCCGGCAAAGCCCACGCGTTCATACAGCCTGCGCGCACTGCCTTTGCCAGACGGCACCTCCAGCGTGAGTTTGCAGTCGCCGCGCTCGCGCGCGTAGGCGTCGAGCAGCATCACCAGCGAGCAGGCATCGGTCGGGTTGGCGTATTTGGCCGGGAGGATGTTCAAGAGGCAGGAATACGCCACTGATTTCGACACGTGCCGATTAAAAAGTGCCGAATGGCGGGGTTTGGCAATGGATGCCCACTAGAAGGCATTGGGATCGGGAGTCTCTTCGATCTGGTGATGGTTACGCTGCACAAAGTCTCGAAACTTTCCCGGGTAGATCTGCTTCGCTTCGCGATCAAACACCTCACGCAGCAGCGGATGCCGCATTTTGCGAAAAATGTACTCGTCCCACCCTTCTTGTTCGAACTGCCGGGCGATCCAGCCGGAACGGCTCGTGGTGAGGAAGATCTCTTCGAACACGTTCAGGTGAAAGTAGACAAGCGCCTTTAACTGATAGAAGTCTTTTGTGCGGGGAACCACACTTGGGTCGGCGTAAAAATACGGAGATGTACGATGCACTTCCGCCATGAAACGAGCGAAGAGTTCGGGGTACGAAAGAACCAGCTTGTCCAGCTCGTAGACGCGGTCCCAGAGTTTGCCGCTCGGGGCGAGCGGCAACAGCGAGCGAGACAGGACGTAGGTGAGAAGGCCAAGCATCAACGCAAGCGCCGCCACGGCGACTCCCAGCAAGGTCGCTTCGATCTGGCTCATGTTGTGTGCTCCCGATGCCCCATGGTTGGCCCACTCGATGCTGGGCGCAGCCAATTGCCGCAGACAGGTTCAGATTGCCGGACCTGTCCGGTCGGCCGCTGAAAAATCAATGCCCGCATTGAACTTTCCCCTTTCCCTTCTGAACACCGGCCACTATCACTGGCAACCCTGATAGCCCGGAGAAACCTACCCCGCCCGCACCGCCTGCACCAGCCGCTGCGCACACGCCTTCGCCTGTCCCGCATTGCGCGCCTCCACCATCACGCGCAGCAGCGGCTCGGTGCCGCTGGCGCGGATCAGCACGCGGCCGGTGTTGTCGAGCTCGGCTTCGACGGCTTTGGTTTCTGCCGCGAGCCGGACGTTGGCTTTCCAGTCCTGGTCGGGCTGCAGCCGCACGTTGATCAGGGTTTGCGGGAACAGGGTCACCTCGGCCAGCATCTGGGCCATGCTGCGGCCACTGCGCACGCAGGCCTGCAGCACCTGCAGGGCGGAGATCAGGCCGTCGCCGGTGGTATGTTTGTCCAGCGCCAGCAGATGGCCCGAGCCTTCGCCGCCGAGCAGCCAGCGGTTCCTCTCCAGCTCCTCTAACACGTAGCGGTCGCCGACCCTGGCGCGCACGAACTGCAGGCCTTGCGCCTTGAGCGCCACTTCCACGGCCATATTGGTCATCAGGGTGCCGACCACGCCGGGGATGCGCTCGCCGCGCGCCAGCCGGTCGGCCACCATCAGGTACAGCAGCTCGTCACCGTTGTACAGGCGCCCCGTGGCATCGACAAGCTGCAGGCGGTCCGCATCGCCGTCGAGTGCGATGCCGTAGTCGGCCTGGCTGTCCCGCACGGCGCGCACCAGCGCCTGCGGGTGCGTGGCGCCGACGTCCTGGTTGATGTTCAGGCCGTCGGGCGCGCAGCCGATGGCGAAGACCTCGGCGCCCAGCTCGTGGAACACCTTGGGCGCGATGTGATAGGCCGCGCCGTGGGCCGCATCGACCACGATCTTCAGGCCCCTGAGCGTGAGCTCGTGCGCGAACGTGCTCTTGCAGAATTCGATATAGCGGCCGGCCGCGTCGTCGAGCCGGCGCGTCTTGCCCAGCGAGGCGGAGTCGGCCCAGGCCGGCGCCTCGCCCAGCGCCACTTCCACGGCCTGCTCCCAGGCATCGGGCAGCTTGCTGCCCTGCGCGCTGAAAAACTTGATGCCGTTGTCGGCAAACGGGTTGTGGCTGGCGCTGATGACCACGCCCAGGCTCGCGCGCTGCGCCCGCGTGAGATACGCCACGCCGGGCGTCGGCAGGGGGCCGAGCAGCACCACGTCGACGCCGGCAGAGTTGAAGCCCGATTCAAGCGCGCTCTCCAGCATGTAGCCGGAAATGCGGGTGTCCTTGCCGATCAGCACCGTGGGGCGTGCCTCGGATTTCTTGAGCACTTGGCCCACGGCGTGCGCCAGGCGCAGCACGAAGTCGGGCGTGATGGGCGGCTGGCCCACGGTGCCGCGGATGCCATCGGTGCCGAAGTATTTGCGTGTCATTTATTTGTTCTCCCCTTTATTCATCAGCATTGTCCGCTACCGGATTCATAGCGCGCAAGATTTTCAGTGCGGCCACGGTCTCGCGCACGTCATGAACCCGCACAATCGCCGCGCCGCGCTCCACCGCCAGCAGCGCCGCGGCCACGCTGGGCACCATGCGTTCGCTCGCGGGCGGCGCCAGGCCGTCAACGGCAGTCACCGCCGCCAGCGACGACTTGCGTGACCAGCCCGCAAGGATCGGATAGCCCGCCGCCAGCAGTTCCCGCTGGCGCGCCAGAAGCGCAAAGTTTTGCGCCACGGTTTTGCCAAAGCCGATGCCGGGATCCAGCACAATGCGCGCCTTATCGACGCCCAGCCCCTGCAGGGCCTGCGCAGTTCGCTCCAGAAACGATAGCACCTGCGGCACCACGTCGCCCGCCATGGGCGCGGCCTGCATGGTCTGCGGCTCGCGGTGCATGTGCATCAGGCACACGCCGCAGGTGGGGTGTCCGGCCACGACCTGCGCGGCGCCGCTCTGGCGCAAGGCCCAGATGTCGTTGATGATGTCGGCGCCCAGATCCAGCGCGGCCTGCATGACTTGCGGCTTGTAGGTATCGACGGACAATGGCACGCCCAGCTTGACCGCCTCCCTGAGCAGCGGCAGCACGCGCGCCAGTTCCTCGTCCAATGGCAGCGGCGGCGCGCCGGGACGGGTGGACTCGCCGCCGATGTCCAGGATGTGCGCCCCGTCCTTGAGCAGTTGTTCGCAGTGCTTGAGCGCGCTGGCGGCCCCGGCATGCTGGCCGCCGTCAGAAAACGAGTCGGGCGTGACGTTGACGATGCCCATCACGCGCGGCTGCGTCAGGTCCACAGAGTAGCGGGTGGTTTGCCAGAACATGTCGAGTCACAACAAAAACGGGGCGCAAGGCCCCGTTGATCCCATTCTTTAATCCTTCAGACCACGGTGGGCGCGGGATCCGGCTTGACCGCAGGCGGCGGGCCGTCGTTGCCGCCACCGGTGGCAGGCGGGATGCGCGGCGTCCAGTCCTTGGGCGGGCGCGGCTCCTTGCCGGCCATGATGTCGTCGAGCTGCTCGGTGTCAATGGTTTCCCACTCCAGCAAAGCCTTGGCCATGGCGTGCATTTTGTCGCTGTTGTCTTCGATCAGCTTGCGCGCCAGCGCGTATTGCTGGTCGATGATGCGGCGCACTTCCGCGTCGACCTTTTGCATGGTCTCCTCAGACATGGTGGTGGTCTTGGTGACCGAGCGGCCCAGGAACACTTCGCCCTCGTTTTCGGCATAGACCATCGGGCCCAGCGCCTCGGTCATGCCGTAGCGCGTCACCATGTCGCGCGCAATCTGCGTGGCGCGCTCGAAGTCGTTGCTGGCACCGGTGGTCATCTGGTGCATGAACACTTCCTCGGCGATGCGCCCGCCAAACAGCATGGCGATCTGGCTCAGCATGTATTCGCTGTCGTAGCTGTAACGGTCCTGCGCCGGCAGGCTCATGGTCACGCCCAGCGCGCGGCCGCGCGGGATCACGGTGACCTTGTGCACCGGGTCGCATTTGGGCAGCAGCTTGCCGATGAGCGCATGGCCGGACTCGTGATAGGCCGTGTTGCGGCGCTCTTCCTCGGGCATCACCATGCTCTTGCGCTCGGGGCCCATCAGGATCTTGTCCTTGGCCTTCTCGAAGTCCTGCATTTCGACCACGCGGGCGTTGCGGCGCGCAGCCATCAGGGCCGATTCGTTGCACAGGTTGGCCAGATCCGCACCGCTCATGCCGGGCGTGCCGCGCGCGATGATGCCGGCGTTCACGTCCTGGCTGACCGGAATCTTGCGCATGTGAACGTGCAGGATCTGCTCGCGGCCCCGGATGTCAGGCAGCGTCACATACACCTGGCGGTCGAAGCGGCCGGGGCGCAGCAGCGCAGCGTCCAGGATGTCGGGCCGGTTCGTGGCAGCCACCACGATCACGCCCATATTGGTCTCGAAGCCGTCCATCTCGACCAGCATCTGGTTCAGGGTCTGCTCGCGCTCGTCGTTGCCGCCGCCCAGGCCTGCGCCACGCTGGCGGCCCACGGCGTCGATTTCATCGATGAAGATGATGCAGGGCGCATTTTTCTTGGCGTTCTCGAACATGTCGCGCACACGGGCCGCGCCCACGCCGACGAACATCTCGACGAAATCAGAACCCGAAATGCTGAAGAACGGCACCTTGGCTTCACCCGCGATACCTTTGGCCAGCAGCGTCTTGCCGGTGCCCGGAGGCCCGACCAGCAGCAGACCGCGCGGAATGCGCCCGCCCAGTTTCTGGAATTTCTGCGGGTCTTTCAGGAAATCCACGACTTCCTTGACTTCTTCCTTGGCCTCGTCGCAGCCGGCCACATCGGCAAAGGTGACCGTATTGTTGTTCTCGTCCATCATGCGGGCCTTGCTCTTGCCGAAGCTGAACGCCCCGCCCTTGCCACCGCCCTGCATCTGTCGCATGAAGTAGACCCAGACCCCGATCAGCAGCAGCATCGGCCCCCAGCTGACCAGCAGGGTCATCAGGAGCGAGCCTTCTTCGCGCGGCTTGACGTCGAATTTGACGTTGTTGTTGATCAGGTCGCCGATCAGGCCACGGTCGAGGTAGGTCGCGGTCGTGCGGATCTTGCGGTCATCGTTGGTCACGGCCACGATGTCCGTGCCGCCCTGGCCTTCCTGGATGGTCGCGCTCTTGATCTGGTTGCTGCGCACGTCAGCCAGGAAGTCGGAGTAACCCACGTAGCCCGCGCTGACGCCGGCACGGGTATCAAACTGTTTGAATACCGTGAACAGCACCATGGCGATGACGAGCCAGATGGCGATTTTTGAGAACCACTGATTGTTCAAACGAGGCTCCGATAGCAAAAAGACAGCAAAAGGTGCCGGAACGCGTTTCCGGACCCCATGTACTTGTGATCCATTTTAGGCGTTTCAAGATGCGCTGGTACGGCTTTTGCCGCCAGCAGCCACAGGTGTTACAAGGGTTTGTGCGGCATTTCGCGTGGTTTCTTGCCTTAAATCATGCTCCAGCCTTGTTTCGATGAGGCCGATGCCGACCAGAAAGGTCTCCGACGATTTGTCGCGCGAGGCCTTGGGCTTGATGGGTTTGACGAGCTTGAAGGTGTCTTTGAACAATTGGGTCAGCTCGCTGTAGCCATTGCCATGGAACACCTTGGCCACCAGGACCCCCTCGGGTTTCAGGTGGTTCTGGCTGAATTCCACCGCCAGTTCCACCAGGTGCGCGATGCGCGCCGTGTCGGCCGACGCGATGCCCGAGAGGTTGGGCGCCATGTCTGAAACCACCACATCCGCTTTCCGGCCCTTCATTTCGTGCTCCAATTTTTGTAGCACTTCGGATTCGCGGAAATCGCCCGGCAGGAACACCACGCCTTCGATCGGCGCCATCGGCAGGAGGTCCAGCGCGATGATGGTGCCATTGAGCGCCCCCATCGCCGCGCCGCCCGGCGACAGTTTGCGCCGCAGGTACTGGCTCCAGGCGCCGGGCGTCGAGCCCAGATCGACCACCAGATGGCCGGGCTTGATCAGACCCAGTGTTTCGTCGATTTCCTTGAGTTTGTAGGCCGCGCGCGCGCGGTAGCCCTCGCGGGTGGCCAGCTTGACGTAAGGGTCATTGACGTGGTCGTTCAGCCACGCCCTGTTGACTTTCTTACTTTTGGACTTCACTTTCTTTTCACTTTCATACTGCCTCGATAATACGGGTATGCCCCAAATTCAACTTACCCCCGCCCAGCGCAAGGTTCATCGCGCCGCCGCCCACCACCTCGACCCCGTGGTCATGGTCGGCGGCGAAGGCCTCACGGCTGCCGTCAAAAAGGAAGCCGACGCCGCCCTGAACGCGCATGGGTTGATCAAGATACGCGTGTTCTCGGACGATCGTTCCGCGCGCGAACGGATGTACCAGACGCTGGTCGATGAACTCGGCGCCGCTCCGATCCAGCATATCGGCAAACTGCTGATCCTGTGGCGGCCGCAACCCGAGAAGGAAAAGGTCATCGACGAGGACCGCATGGCCGGCCCGCGCGACTTCAAGGTGCTCAAGTACAGCAAGCGCGGCGGCCAGCGCCCCGAGGTCAAGACCCTGCGCGTGCTGGGCAACCAGCGCCTGACGGCCGGCGGCAAAGTCAAGCGGGCCAAACCCAAACCGCAGACCTCGGTCAAGAAACGCAGCCAGACCTGAGACCATGACGACCGCGGCACTGCCTGTTGCGCCGCCCGAGCGCAACGTCATTTGCATGAAATGGGGCACCAAATACGGCCCCGAATACGTCAATCGCCTGTACGCCATGGTGCGCCGGCACCTGGGCGGCGCGTTTCGCTTCGTCTGCCTGACCGACGACCGCCAGGGCATCCGGGCCGAGGTGGACTGCTTTCCGATCCCGGCGCTGGAGCTCGATGTGCCGCCCGGCACGCCGGACCGGGCCTGGAAGAAGCTGACCACCTTCTCGGCCGACCTGTACGGGCTCACCGGCACCGCGCTGTTTCTCGACGTCGACGTGGTGATCGTGGGCAGCCTGGACGCCTTTTTCGAGGAACCCGGCGAGTTTCTGATCATCCGCGACTACCGCCGTCCCTGGCAGACGCGGCGCATCACCGGCAACTCGTCGGTGTACCGTTTCGAGTTGGGCGCGCACCCCGACGTGCTGGCCTACTTCAAAGCCCACTTGGGGGAGGTGCAGTCGCGCTTTCGCAACGAGCAGGCCTACCTGTCGGATTTCCTGCACCGCCAGGGCAAGCTGCGCTACTGGCCGGCGGCCTGGTGCCCCAGCTTCAAATACCACAGCATCCCGCGCTGGCCGGCCAACTACTGGACCGAGCCGGCCGTGCCCGTGGACGCGCGCATCGTGATTTTCCACGGCGAATGCAATCCGCCCGACGCACTGGCGGGCCGGCGCAACCGGCGCTTTAGCGCCATGCGCCCGGCCGGATGGGTCGCGACGCACTGGAAGGAATAGCCCTCAATCCGCGGCACGCTCACGCCGTCCGCTGCGTCACCAGAGGCCGTCCGGTCAGCCGGGAGAGGATCGCCAGCGGGCTGGCCTGCGGGTCGTATTGATGCTCAGGCGCCAGGAACAGCGTCTGCTCCAGCATGTACTGGCCCGACATCACGGCGTGCGAGGTCTGGTCGGAAAAACACACCCAGACCGAGCCGGCCGGGAACGGCACGGTGGCCTGGTCGGCCGTTTGCTGGTAGTCCAGGTCGCTCTTCATGCCGTCGTGCAGCTGCAGCATCAGATGGTCGTATTCGGAGCGCAGCGACTTGGTCACGTGCAGCGCGCGCAGCGCCCGGGCCTGCCACGGTGAATAGGCCCTGGCGCGCGGTAAAAACCGCCGCGCCACGGTCTCGAACGGTTCACCCACGCGCCAGACCCTCGGCACGCCGGACGGATTCACGTTGGTGAACACGCGCAGGATGCGCTCGCCGTCATTCGGTCGCGAGGGGAAGGCGTCGACATGCATCCGGCGGTCGTCGGCGCGCCAGGACTGCTGGCGCGACTCCACCTGCATCGGCCGGTAGCTGGTCGGCGCCAGGCGCAGGAACTCGGTGTAGTGCGGCAGCAGCGCGGCAATGAGCTGCTGCGACTGCGCCCGAAAGCGCCCGATCATCGCGGCCAGCGCCTGCACCGTGGCCGGCTCGCCGTTGGCACCGCGCAGCGCACCCTGTGCGTCAAGGCTGATGTTGCGCGATTTCGGCGACAGCACGCCGGGGTTGAGCAAGCCCGCTTCCTGCGGCAGCAACTCGAAACCCAGGCGCGGGAAATACAGCACCTTGCCGGCCTCCAGCGCTGCGGTCCACGCCGCGTTGGCCTGGACGGCCTGCCAGGCCGTCGCTTCAATTTCCACAATTTGTGATTCCACTGCCGTGCCCCTGGACAAAAAAATCAAGCCATTGCAACAGGATAACGCGCTGCCGGGGCGCACCGCAGAAGGACGAGTGTCAGTCAGGCGAGCGCGGAGCCGGCACCAGCGTCCACAGCACCACGCCGGCGCACAGCCACTGCACCAGGTACATCGCACTGCCCACGCTGTGCCAGAGCCGGAGGTTCTCGCGCGCCACGATCCTGGGCGCCACGGCAAACTGGCTGAGCAGGGCCAGCAGCAGGCCGAGAACTATAAAAATAATAGCAAACTGCGCCCACTCAGCCAGGGCTTGAGACTGTTTTGACGTCGAAAGCAGCAACAGCAGCAGACCGCAGGCCACAGACACCCAGGTTTGCGCCGCGAACAATTTGGCCGCCATGCCGCCCGCCATCGCCGGCGTAGGCAGGTTGGCAAACAGCAGGGGCACCACCAGAAAACCGATGGTCGTCAAACTGCCCCACCACAGGGCGGCAATCAGGGCCGGAAAGCGTCGTTTCAAAACGCGCGCCACTCAGAGATAGGACACCGCCACGATCTCGAAGTGCTTCACACCGCCGGGCGTCTGCACCTCGGCGGTGTCGCCCTCTTCCTTGCCGATCAGCGCGCGCGCGATCGGGCTGCCGATATTCACCAGTCCGAGCTTGAGATCGGCCTCGTCCTCCCCGACGATCTGGTATTTGACGATGCTGCCCGAGACTTCATCTTCCAGTTCCACGGTGGCGCCGAACACCACCTTGCCGCCGGCCTCCAGCGTGGACGGGTCGATCACCAGCGAGCCCGACAGCTTGCTCTCGACCTCCTGGATGCGGCCTTCGATAAAGCCCTGGCGGTCCTTGGCCGCTTCGTATTCGGCGTTTTCGCTCAGGTCGCCCTGGGCTCTGGCCTCGGCGATGGCATTGATGACCCAGGGCCGGTCAACCGTCTTGAGCTTGTGCAATTCGGCCTTGAGTTTCTCTGCGCCGCGTTTGGTAATGGGAATGGTAGCCATAGGATTTTCAACAAAAGGTTCATCAAAAAGGAAACCGCCGAGCGTTGCCGTCCGGCGGTGTCTTGATACGCGGATTATGCCGCGATTGTTATTTCCGGCTCAAGCAGCGGCAAGCAGGGCGTGCAATTCCTGCACGGAATGCACATCCAGGTCGTCCAGGTACTTCATGCCCTCGACCGCCGCCTCCGCGCCGAAGATGGTGGTGAACGTGGTCACGCGCGCCTGCAGCGACGAGGTGCGGATGGCGCGCGAGTCGGCAATCGCGTTGCGGCGTTCCTCCACGGTGTTGATGACCAGCGCGATCTCGTTGTTCTTGATCATGTCCACGATGTGCGGGCGCCCTTCGGTGACCTTGTTCACGCTCACGCAGGCGATGCCGGCCTGCGCAATGGCGGCGGCCGTGCCCTTGGTGGCCACCAGCTCGAACCCCATGGCCGCGAGTCCGCGTGCGATGTCCACCGCGCGCGGCTTGTCGTTGTTCTTCACCGAAATGAAGGCCTTGCCGCCGCGCGGCAGCCGGGTGCCCGCGCCGATCTGCGACTTCACATAGGCTTCGCCGAAGGTCTTGCCGACCCCCATGACCTCGCCCGTGGACTTCATCTCGGGGCCGAGAATCGTGTCCACGCCGGGGAACTTGACGAACGGGAAAACCGCCTCCTTCACGCTGAAATAGGGCGGCGTGACCTCGTCAAAAATGCCCTGGGCGTCGAGCGATTGCCCGACCATGCAGCGCGCGGCCACCTTGGCCAGCTGGATGCCCGTGGCCTTGCTGACGAACGGCACGGTGCGCGAGGCGCGCGGGTTGACTTCGAGCACGTAGATCACGTCGCGGCCATCGACTTCCTGGATGGCAAACTGCACATTCATCAGCCCGACGACGTGCAGTGCTTTGGCCATCGCCGCCGTCTGCACCTTGAGCTCGGCCACGGTGGCGGCGGACAGGTAGTACGGCGGCAGCGAACAGGCCGAGTCGCCGCTGTGCACGCCGGCCTGCTCGATGTGCTCCATCACGCCGCCGATGAACACGCGCTGGCCATCGCAAATGGCATCGACATCGCATTCGATCGCGTTGTTCAGGAAGTGGTCCAGCAGCACCGGCGAGTCGTGGCTGACCTTGACCGCCTCGCGCATGTAGCGCTCCAGATCGCGCTGTTCGTGCACGATTTCCATCGCGCGGCCACCGAGCACATAGCTCGGGCGCACCACCAGCGGGTAGCCCAGCGCGGCGGCCTTCTCCAGTGCCTCGGATTCGGTGCGCGCGGTGGCATTGGGCGGCTGGCGCAGCCCCAGCTCGTCGAGCAGGTGCTGGAAGCGCTCGCGGTCTTCGGCCGCGTCGATCATGTCGGGCGAGGTGCCGATGATGGGCACGCCGTTGGCCTCCAGATCGAGCGCGAGCTTGAGCGGCGTCTGGCCGCCGTACTGCACGATCACGCCGAAGGGCTTTTCCTTGTCGACGATCTCCAGCACATCCTCCAGCGTCAGCGGCTCGAAGTACAGGCGGTCCGAGGTGTCGTAGTCGGTCGAGACGGTCTCGGGGTTGCAGTTGACCATGATGGTCTCGTAGCCGTCTTCGCGCAGGGCGAGCGCGGCGTGCACGCAGCAGTAGTCGAACTCGATACCCTGGCCGATGCGGTTCGGGCCGCCGCCCAGCACCATGATTTTCTTCCTGTCGGTGGGCTCGGCTTCGCATTCGCCGCCTTCGGCCTCGTAGGTCGAATACAGGTAGGCGGTGTTGGTGGCAAACTCGGCCGCGCAAGTGTCCACGCGCTTGTAGACGGGGCGCACGCCCAGCGCAATGCGTTTTTCGCGGATCGCGGTGTCGGTGGTTTTGAGCTGGCGCGCAAGGCGGCGGTCGGAAAAGCCCTTTTGCTTGAGCGCGCGCAGCGTCGCCGCGTCGATGTCGTCCAGCGACTTCGTTTCGAGCTCCAGCTCGATCTTGACGATCTGCTCGATCTGCACCAGGAACCAGGGGTCGATCCTGGTCAGCGCAAACACCTCGTCCACGCTCATGCCTTGCGCGAACGCGTCGCCCACGTACCAGATACGTTCGGGGCCGGGCTCGCCCAGCTCCTTTTCCAGCACTTCGCGGTCCTGCGTCTTCTCGTTCATGCCGTCAACGCCGACCTCCAGGCCGCGCAGCGCCTTCTGGAACGATTCCTGGAAGGTGCGGCCCATGGCCATGACCTCGCCGACCGACTTCATCTGCGTGGTCAGGCGGGAATCAGCCTGCGGGAATTTCTCGAAGGCGAAGCGCGGAATCTTGGTGACCACGTAGTCGATGCTGGGCTCGAAGCTGGCGGGCGTGGCTCCGCCGGTGATCTCGTTGCGCAGCTCATCGAGCGTGTAGCCGACGGCCAGCTTGGCCGCGACCTTGGCAATCGGAAAGCCCGTGGCCTTGGAGGCCAGCGCCGACGAGCGCGAGACGCGCGGGTTCATCTCGATCACGATCATGCGGCCGTCCACCGGATTCACCGCGAACTGCACGTTGGAGCCCCCGGTATCCACCCCGATCTCGCGCAGCACCGCGAGCGAGGCGTTGCGCATGATCTGGTATTCCTTGTCGCTCAGGGTTTGCGCCGGCGCCACGGTGATCGAGTCGCCCGTGTGCACGCCCATCGGATCCAGGTTCTCGATCGAGCAGACGATGATGCAGTTGTCCGCCTTGTCGCGCACCACCTCCATCTCGTACTCTTTCCACCCAAGCAGCGATTCTTCGATCAGCAGTTCGCTGGTCGGCGAGGCTTCCAGGCCGCGCTTGCAGATGGTTTCAAACTCGTCCGGGTTGTAGGCAATGCCGCCGCCCGTGCCGCCCAGCGTGAAGCTGGGACGGATGACGGTCGGAAAGCCCAGCGTCTTTTGCACACCCCAGGCCTCGTCCATGCTGTGCGCTATCCCTGAGCGTGCCGAGCCCAGACCGATCCTGGTCATCGCGTCCTTGAATTTCAGGCGATCCTCGGCCTTGTCGATGGCCTGCGGCGTGGCGCCGATCAGTTCCACCTTGTACTTGTCGAGCACGCCGTTGCGCCACAGGTCGAGCGCGCAGTTCAGCGCGGTCTGCCCGCCCATGGTCGGCAGGATCGCGTCCGGCTTTTCGCGCGCGATGATCTTCTCGACCGTTTGCCAGGTGATGGGCTCGATGTAGGTCACGTCGGCCGTGGCCGGGTCGGTCATGATCGTGGCGGGGTTGCTGTTGATCAGGATGACCTTGTAGCCCTCCTCGCGCAACGCCTTGCAGGCCTGCACGCCCGAGTAGTCGAACTCGCAGGCCTGGCCGATGATGATCGGGCCGGCGCCGATGATGAGAATGCTCTTGATGTCTGTGCGCTTGGGCATTTAGTTTTTCTCCCGTGCCGTTTCCATGAGCGCGATGAAGCGGTCGAACAAATAGCCGATATCGTGCGGGCCCGGCGAGGCTTCGGGGTGCCCCTGAAAGCAGAAGGCCGGCTTGTCGGTGCGCGCCATGCCCTGCAGCGTGCCGTCGAACAGGCTGATGTGTGTGGCGCGCAGGTTCGCCGGCAGCGTTTTCTCGTCCACCGCGAAGCCATGGTTCTGGCTGGTGATGCTGACGCGGCCCGTGTCCAGGTCTTTCACCGGATGGTTGGCACCGTGGTGGCCGAACTTCATCTTGAAGGTGCGCGCGCCGCTGGCCAGCGCCATGATCTGGTGTCCCAGGCAGATGCCGAACACGGGAACGCCCGACTCGATCAGCTCGCGCGTGGCGTCGATCGCATAGTCGCAGGGCTCCGGGTCGCCCGGGCCGTTGGACAGGAACACGCCGTCGGATTTGAGCTTGAGCACATCCGCTGCGGATGTCTGCGCGGCCACCACGGTGACCCTGCAGTCACGCTCAGCCAGCATGCGCAGGATGTTGTTCTTGACACCCCAATCGTAGGCAACCACATGAAACCTGGGGGCTGTCTGCTCGCCGTAGCCGGGTTTGCCGTCGGCATTGGCAAGCTGCCACTCGGTCTGCGTCCAGTCGTAGGGCGAGTCGATCGACACCACCCGGGCCAGGTCCAGCCCGGTCATGTCGGGCGCGGCTTGCGCCAGCGCCACGGCTTTGTCGATCAGCGCGGGGCTCGCCTTCTCCCCCGCCGCCAGACCCATGATGCAGCCGTTTTGTGCGCCTTGTGTGCGCAGGTGCCGCGTGAGCTTGCGGGTGTCGATGTTGGCAATTGCGACCGTCTTTTCCCGGATCAGGTACTCGGACAGGGTCATGGTCTTGCGGAAGTTGGACGCCACCAGCGACAAGTCCTTGATGATCAGGCCGGCGGCATACACGCGCCTGGCCTCCACGTCTTCGACATTGATGCCGTAGTTGCCGATGTGGGGGTACGTCAGGGTGACGATTTGCTGGCAGTAGCTGGGGTCAGTGAGGATTTCCTGGTAGCCGGTCATGGCGGTGTTAAACACCACTTCGCCGACGGTGGTGCCTGGGGCGCCAATGGAATTGCCAACAAAGACCGTGCCGTCTGCGAGCGCCAGGATGGCGGAAGGGAAGTTTCCCTGTAGAGACAAAAGCACTGGGTTCTCCGGGTTGATGACGGTTCGCCCAAGCGTGCACAAGAAACGACTCTTGGTTGCTGCTGTTGTGAGGGGTTTGGCTTGAATGCGGCTTAGGCGAAGCTGATTTGGGAAAGCCCCTGATTATAGCGGAGCGGCAGCCTGCGGCTGCCCAGAAGTGGCAGCGACCGCGCTGGCGTGCAGGCAAATAGCGGCGGCGGCGGCCACGTTGAGCGACTCTTCGCCGCCCGGCTGCTCGATGCGCACCGACAGGCTGGCGCGCGCCATCAGTGCCGCACCCACGCCCTGCCCTTCGTGCCCGAGCGCCCAGGCGCAGGGCATCGGCAATTTTTGCTCTTGCAAGGCGCTCCCGGTGTGCGAACTGGTCACGACAACCGGCACCGTCAACGCGTCCAGCGCATCCGGTTCGACGCCTTCGACCAGCCGCAGCGCGAAGTGCGCGCCCATGCCGGCGCGCAGCACCTTGGGAGACCACAACGCGGCCGTGCCTTTGAGCGCGATGATCTGGCCAAAACCAAACGCCGCCGCGCTGCGCAGGATGGAGCCCACATTGCCGGCGTCCTGCACCCGGTCCAGGATCACCGAGGCCGTGCCGGGCACCAGCGCAGGGATGGCCGGCAGGTCGATCACAAAAGCCATGCGGGCCGGCGACTCCAGCGCGCTGATGCCGGACAGCAGCGCATCGGCAATCACTATTGTTTTAATAGCTGCCTGCGTCCATTGCACCGGGGCTAGAGGCCAAAAAGACTCCGAAAACACGGCGATGGCCGGCCGCACGCCGCGCGCCAGGGCGGCGCGGCACAGATGGTCGCCTTCGAGCCAGACCTGTCCCCGCTTGCGGTAGGCCGTGCTGTCCTGCGAGAGCCGGCGCAGCTCCTTGAGCAAGGCGTTGTCGCGCGACGTGATGTGGGTCGCGTTCATCGCAGCACCCTGGATACCGGTGCAAACGTTTTGCGGTGCTGCGGGCACGCACCATGCTCCTGCAGCGCGGCCATGTGCTCGGCGGTGCCGTAGCCCTTGTGCCCGGCAAAACCGTATTGCGGATACTGCTCGTGATACTGCACGCACCAGCGGTCGCGGTGCACCTTGGCCAGGATCGACGCGGCCGAAATGGCCGGCACCAGCGCGTCGCCCTTGACGATGGCCTCCGCCAGCATGCCAAGCTGCGGCAGCCGGTTGCCGTCGACCAGCACCTTGGCCGGCTTCAGCCGCAGGCCCTGCACGGCGCGCTGCATGGCCAGCATCGTCGCCTGCAGGATGTTGAGGCGGTCGATTTCTTCGACGCTGGCCTCGGCGATCGAGCAGCACAGCGCCTTGGCGCGGATTTCATCAAACAGCTGCTCGCGTTTGCGTGCGCTGAGTTTTTTCGAGTCGGCCAGGCCCGCGATCGGATTCAGCTCGTCCAGAATCACGGCCGCGGCCACCACCGGCCCGGCCAGCGGGCCGCGGCCCGCTTCATCCACGCCGGCCACCAATCCCGGCGCGTCCCACACGAGCGCAACTTGCTCAGCCTTGAAGAATTTTCTGGATCGCATCGGTCGCTAGTTTGGCTGTGTCGCGCCGCAGTTCGGTGTGCAGCGTGGTGAATCGTTGCTGGATGGCCGCTATTTTCTCAGGCGCGGCCTGCAGCCACTGCAGCACGGCATCCGCCAGCGCCCGCGGTGTCGCCGCGTCCTGCAACAACTCCGGCACGACAAAGTCGCGACACAGGATGTTGGGCAGCCCGACCCAGGGCTGCAACTGCTTGCGCCGCATGATGTGCCAGGACATCCAGTTCATGTTGTAGGCAATCACCATCGGTCGCTTGTACAGGGCCGCCTCCAGCGTCGCCGTGCCGCTGGCGATCAGGGTGACATCACAGGCGGCCAGCGCGGTGTGCGACTGGCCCGACAGGATTTGCAAATCGCCCCCCAGGCCACTGGCCAGCGCCATCTGCTCCAGCGTGGCTTTCAGCGCCGGCACCGCGGGAACTATGAATTTGATAGCATGATTCGCTTGTCTTATAAGGGCTGCGGCCTCAAAGAACCTTGAAGCGAGATACTGGACCTCGGATTGGCGGCTGCCCGGCAATAGTGCCACGACCTGATCATCGGAGCTCAGACCCAGCTTCAGGCGCGCGGCTGGCCGATCCGGCTGCATCGGAATCACACTGGCCAGCGGATGCCCGACATAGGTGGCGGCGATGCCGTGGCTCTCCAGCAGCGCCGGCTCGAACGGAAAAATGCACAGCACGTGGTCCACGCTGCGCTGCAGCTTTTGCACCCGGTCGGCACGCCAGGCCCAGATCGAGGGACAGATGAAATGCACGGTCTTGATGCCCTGCGCCTTCAGGGCCGCTTCCAGATCCAGATTGAAGTCGGGCGCATCGATCCCGATGAACATCTGCGGCGGCTGCAGCAGCAGCCGGGCCTTGAGCTGGTTGCGAATGCGCAGGATGCCGCGGTAGTGCCGCAGCACTTCGACGTAGCCGCGCACGGCCAGCGCCTCGCTGGGCCACCAGGCCTCGAAACCGCGCTGCGCCATGTTCGGCCCGCCAATGCCGCCGGCCCGGACTTGCGGCCAGCGCTCGCGCAAGCCGTCCAGCAGCAATCCGGCCAGCAGATCGCCCGAGGTCTCGCCGGCCACCATCGCGATGTGCGGCGATACGTCATGCGCCTGCATGCGTGGCTCTAGCGGACAATGCCGCGCGTGGCTTGCGCGAGGAACCCGGTCATGGTCGCAATGTCGCCCGCCGCCTGCGGCATCGTGGCGGCCAGTGCGGCGATGTCGGCGCGCGCCTGCTCGAAGGTCAGGCCGGAGCGGTACAGGAGCCGGTGCATCTGTTTCACCGCCGCCAGCCGCTCGGGGCCAAAGCCGCGCCGGCGCAAGCCCTCGATGTTGAAGCCGCGCACCGCCAGCGGGTTGCCATCGACCGTCATGAACGGCGGCACGTCCTGCGACACGGCGCTGGCAAAACCTGCCATGGCATGCGCGCCGATCTTGACGAACTGGTGCACGCCCGTCAGGCCGCCGATGAACACCCAGTCGCCCAGGTGCACATGGCCGGCCAGCGTGGCATTGTTGGCCAGAATGGTCTGGCTGCCGACCTGGCAATCGTGGGCGATGTGCACATAGGCCATGATCCAGTTGTCGCTGCCAACGCGCGTCACCGCAGTGTCTTGCGCCGTGCCGATATTGAAGGTGCAGAACTCGCGGATGGTGTTGCGGTCACCGATGTGCAACTCACATGGCTCGCCGGTGTATTTCTTGTCCTGCGGAATGGCGCCCAGCGAATTGAACTGGAAGATGCGATTGTCCTGGCCAATGGTGGTGTGGCCCTCGATCACGCAGTGCGCGCCGATGCTCGTGCCGGCGCCTACCTTCACATGGGGACCGATCAGGGTGTAGGGCCCCACCGTCACTGAGCTGCCAAGTTCGGCGCCGGTATCCACCAACGCCGTCGGGTGAATGGTCGTCACAGCGCGCCGTCCTCAGGTAATGGTGCGCATGGTGCACATCAGCACGGCTTCCGCCGCCAGCTCTTCTCCCACGAGTGCGCGCGCGTTGAATTTGTAGATCCCTCCGCGCGCGCGGTCCATCTCCACTTCCAGGATGAGCTGGTCGCCCGGCTCCACCGGCCGCTTGAAGCGTGCGCTGTCGATGCCCGCAAAATAAAACACGGTCTTGTCGTCAGGCAGCACGCCCATCATGTCGAAAGCCATGATGGCCGCCGTCTGCGCCATCGCCTCGAGCATCAACACGCCCGGCATGACGGGACGGTACGGGAAATGGCCGACGAAAAAAGGCTCGTTGATGGTGACGTTTTTCAGCGCCTTGATGCGCTTGCCCTTTTCGATCTCCAGAACCCGGTCCACCAGCAGGAACGGATAGCGGTGCGGCAGGTGCTTGAGGACTTGATGAATATCCATCATGGTTTTATTTTCTTCTCCAGCGCCTTGAGGCGTTCGCGCAGACTGTAAAGCTGCTTGAGGGTTGCGGCATTTTTCTCCCAGGCCGCATTGTCGTCTATGGGAAAGAAGCCAGTGTAATGGCCGGGCCTGTGGATCGAGCGGCTGACCATCGACGCGGATGAGATATGGACATGGTCGGCGATGGTCAGGTGACCCAGCACCATGGCCGCGCCGCCGAAAGTGCAGTGCGCCCCGATCACCGTGCTGCCCGCCACGCCGGTGCAGCCCGCCATGGCCGTATGTTTGCCGATGTGCACGTTGTGCCCGATCTGGATCAGGTTGTCGAGCTTGACGCCGTCCTCGATGACCGTGTCCTGCAACGCGCCGCGGTCGATGCAGGTGTTGGCGCCAATCTCGACATCGTTGCCGATGCGCACCGCGCCCAGCTGCTCGATCTTTTCCCAGGTGCCGTCATGCGGCGCAAAGCCGAACCCGTCGGCGCCCAGCACCACGCCCGGATGCAGGAGGCAGCGCTCGCCAACGATGCAGTTCTCGCCCACCGAGACGCGCGACTTGAGCACCGTGTCCGCACCAATGCGCGCGCCACGTTCCACCACGCACAAGGCACCAATGGACGCGCTGGGATCCACGAGCGCCGCCGGATCAATCACGGCACTGGGATGAATCCCGCTGCCGCCCGCCGCAGCGTGCTGGCGCTTCCAGAGCTGCGTGACCTTCGCGAAATACAGGTAGGGCTGCGCCGCCACAATGCATGCGCCGCGCATCAGGGCCGCCTCCTGCATGGCTGGCCCCACGATGACGCAGGCCGCCTGCGAGGCGGCCAGTTGCTGCTGGTACTTGGGATTGCTGAGAAAGCTCAGGCTGGCGTTTGACGCCGTCTCCAGCGGAGCGATGTTTTCAATTTGCACATCGGGGTTGCCATGCAACTCCCCGCCCAGTGCATCGACGATGGATCCTAAACGCAGCGCCACACTGGGTCAGCCTCGGCGCCGCTTATTTGGCGGGGGTCGCGTTCAGCGCCTTGATCACCTTGTCGGTGATGTCGAGCTTGGGATTGATATAGACCGCTTCCTGCAGGATCACATCGTACTTTTCGGCCTCCGCCACCTGCTTGACCACCTTGTTGGCGCGCTCCAGAACCTGCTGCAGTTCTTCGTTCTTGCGCGAATTCAGGTCTTCCTGAAATTCGCGGCGCTTGCGCTGGAAATCACGGTCCTGGTCCACCAGCTGCTTCTGGCGCGCCAGGCGCTGGCTGTCCGGCAGCGTCGGCCCTTCACGCTCGAGCTTGTCCGATGCGGCTTTCAGGATATTGCCCTGATCCACGAGGTCTTTTTCGCGCTTGGAGAACTCCTGCTCCAGCTTGGCCTGAGCCGCCTTGGCCGCGTTCGCTTCCTTGAAGATGCGGTCCGTATTCACATAACCCACGCGAAAGTCCTGCGCGTTCGCGGAAAACATGAACAGGCCGAGCACCAGGCCCAGCCAGCATTGACGCGAAAAGTTTTTCATTAGAAGGATGTACCAATCTGGAATTGCAATCTCTGGATTCTATCGCCGGCAAACTTGCGTATCGGATTTGCAATGGCAAATTTGAGGGGGCCGATCGGTGAAATCCAGCTCAAACCTACACCAACAGAGGCTCTGAGCTGATTCGCGGTGATAGGTTCATTCTCGCCGTAGACATTGCCCACGTCCACAAAGCCGAACATCCGCAGCGTACGGTCGTTGCCAGTGCCGGGGAACGGCGCATTCAGCTCGGCCCCGAGCGTGACTTTTTTGGCCCCGCCAACGATAAATCCCGTCACATCCCGTGGGCCCAGCGTCCCCTGCTCAAAGCCACGAACCGAGCCCAAACCGCCGCCATAAAAATTCTTGAAAACGGGGAACGGGGAACCGCCCAGCCCCTTGCCCAGCCCCAGTTCGCCATTGAACGCCAGCGAGAACTGCTTGTTGAGCGGAACGTATTGCTGGTACTGGTAGTCCGCTTTCAGGTAGCGCGCGGCACCCCCAACACCCCACTCGGAGTTGAAGCGCTGCAGCCGGCCATCGGTCGGCACCAGCGCACTGTCGCGACTGTCCCGGGACCATCCGACCGTCAACGGGAACGCCGTGCTGGAGTAGCCAAACTCACTGGCATAGAGCAAATAGGCGGCGGGGATGCTGGTGCCCGGATCGATCCGCGTGCGCTCAGCGCCACCACCGAAATATACCCGGTCGGTTTCGCTGAATGGCACGCCGAAGCGCACGGAGGCGCCCTCGGTCGTCAGCTTGTAGTTACCCCCCTGATCCTGATACGGCTGGGTGGCTCTGTGGTAGAGGTCGATGGTGCGCGACACCCCGTCCGTCGTGAAATAGGGATTGGTAGTGCTGACCACGATCACCTGGTTGTACTTGCTGGTGTTGACCTGCAGGCCCAGCGAATTCCCCGAGCCGAACGCATTTTCCTGATTGATGCCGAAGGACAGCGAGAGCTTGTCAGCGCTGCCGTAGCCGGCACCCACCGTGAGGCTGCCGGTGGGCTTTTCCTTGACGCTGATGTTCAGATCCACCTGGTCGGGAGAACCCGGCACGTCCTGGGTTTCAACATTCACGTCGGTGAAAAATCCCAAGCGGTCGACACGGTCGCGCGACAGCTTGATTTTGTCGCCGTCGTACCAGGACGACTCGAACTGGCGAAATTCCCGGCGCACCACTTCGTCGCGCGTGCGGTTGTTGCCGCTGATATTGATGCGGCGCACATAGGCGCGGCGGGACGGGTCGGCGACAATCACGAAGGCCACGCGGCCATTGGCGCGGTCAATCTCCGGGCGCGCTTCCACATGGGCAAATGCGAACCCGAATTTTGCAAAGAAATCGGTGAACGCCTTGACCGTTGCGGCCACCTCGTCGGCGTTGTAGGCCTCGCCCGGCTTGATGGTGACCAGCGACTTGAACTCGTCTTCCTTGCCCAGGTAATTGCCTTCCAGCTTGACGCCGGTCACCACATAACGCTGGCCTTCCGTCACATTCAGGGTAATGGAAATCGCCTGCTTGTCCGGGGAGATGGCCACTTGTGTGGAATCGACCTTGAACTCCAGGTAACCCCGCGTGAGGTAATACGAGCGCAGGGTTTCGATGTCGGCATTGAGCTTGGCGCGCGAATACCGGTCGGCCTTGGTGTACCAGCTCAGCCAGCCGCCGGTGTTGAGGTCGAACAGATCGAGCAGCGTCGACTCGCTGAACGCCTTGTTGCCGACGATGTGGATTTCCTTGATCTTGGCGGGCTCGCCCTCGGTGATGGAGAACGTCAAATTGACGCGGTTGCGCTCGATGGGCGTCACCGTGGTCACCACCTGGGCGCCATACAGGCTCCTGTTGATGTATTGCCGCTTGAGTTCCTGCTCGGCGCGGTCGGCCAGCGCCTTGTCGAAAGGGCGCCCTTCCGTCAGGCCGATGTCGGCCATGGACTTCTTCAAGGCTTTGCTGTCGAACTCCTTGGAGCCGACGAATTCGACGTCGGCGACCGTGGGTCGCTCCTCGACGACGACCACCAGCACATCCCCGCTGGTCTCGAGCCGCACGTCCTTGAACAAGCCGAGCGCAAACAGCGCCCGGATGGCAGCCGAGCCTTTTTCGTCGGTGTAGGTGTCGCCCACGCGCAGCGGCAAGGACGCGAAGATGGTGCCCGGCTCCACCCGCTGCAAACCTTCGACCCGGATGTCGCGCACCGTGAAGGGCTCCACGGCCCAGGCGGCAGTGGCGGCGAAGGCCATGATCGCCACCGCCGAAACAGTGCGCATGCGAAAGCAATTGAAATAATTATTCATGAATGAAGGTGATGCCGACGACGCTCTTGGGGGCCGGCGTGTAGTTAACCAAAGATGCGGGTAATGTCATTGAACAGCGCAATCGACATCATGAGCAGCAGCACGGCCACACCACCGCGCTGCAACCGTCCCATCCATGCCTGCGACACGCTCTTACCCGTCACGCCTTCCCAAAGATAATACATCAGGTGCCCGCCATCGAGAACCGGCAGCGGCAGCAGGTTGAGCACACCCAGGCTGACGCTGATCAGGGCCAGGAACACCAGGTACTGCGAGAGCCCCAGGCTGGCGGACTTGCCCGCGTAGTCGGCAATGGTCAAAGGTCCGCTCAGATTCTTGAGCGAGGCCTCGCCAATTACCATCTTGCCCATCATGCGCAGCGTCAACGCAGACACCTCCCAGGTGCGCGTGACCCCACGCCACAAGCCATCGAGCGGTCCATACCGGACTGTGACGAATTCAGGAGGCGCGCCCACATAGGCCCCGATTTTTCCGACTGCGACCCCGCCGTCCTGCACCACTTGCGGCAGCACGCTGAGCACCACGGTCTTGTCGCCGCGCTGCACCCGCCACGCCTGCGCCAGCGGCTGCGAGTCCCGCACCGACGCCCGAATCACGTCACGCAACTGGCGTCCGTCAACGATGCGGGTCGCGCCAACCGCGTCGACCACATCGCCCTTGCGCAGGCCCGATTTCTCGGCCGCACCGCCGGCCATCACGTCGCCCAGCACGGGGCGGGTCCATGGCGCTACCAGGCCGACCTTGCGCAGCAACTGGGCATCGGCCCCTTTCGTATCCAGCCGGCTGAGCGGCAGCACAACGTCGCGCGCCGGGGCGCCATCCGGACCCGCCAGCTCAAGGCGCACATCGCGTCCGTCCAAAGCGCCCCGGGTCAGCAGCCAGTTCAGGGATTCGAACGAACGCACCGGCTCCAGCGTGCCATCCTCAAAGCCGGCGCGCTGCACCAGCTCGCCCCCCTGCAAGCCTGCCTGCGCAGCGACGGAGCCCGCCACGGGACTGCCCAGCACGGCCTTGGGCTCCTCCTGCCCGTACCAGCTGACCGCCGAGTACAGCAACACCGCCAGCAACAGGTTGGCGATCGGTCCCGCCGCAACGATGGCGGCGCGCGCGCGCAGAGGCTGGGTATTGAACGCCAGGTGCCGCTCCTCGGGCGCAACCGGGGCCTCGCGCTCGTCGAGCATCTTGACGTAGCCGCCCACCGGAAAGGCGCCGATCACGAATTCCGTCGATTGCCCATGCTTTTGATTTTTGGGTTGCCAGCGAAACAGCGTCGTGCCAAAGCCAATCGAAAAGCGCACCACCTTGACACCACACGCCACGGCCACCCGGTAATGCCCATACTCGTGCACTGCAATCAGCAGGCCCAGGGCCACCAAAAAAGCAACAAGGGTCAGCATGTGCCACCTTTCAACATGTCATGCCTCCATGCGCGCCACGACGCGCTGCGCGGCTGCGCGCGCACGTGCATCGAGCGCCAGCAGATCATCCAGCGTCCGGGGGATGGAGGTCGTAACAGCTTGCAAAGTTTCAAGATTGATATGGTGAATCTGATCGAACCGGATGCGTTTGTCCAGAAAGGCCGCCACGGCCACCTCATTGGCCGCATTCAGCGTGGCACAAGCGCCTGCCGGCGCGCGCAGCGCCTCCCACGCGAGCTGCAGGCCCGGAAAACGGTCCCGGTGCCCCTGTGTCTCAAATGACTCGAAGGTCATGCCCGACAGCGTCCTGAAGTCGAGCGCCTGGGCGCCCGAGGCGATGCGCTCGGGCCAGGCCAGGCCATAGGCAATCGGCACCCGCATGTCGGGCGTGCCAAGCTGGGCCACGATCGAGGCGTCGCGGTACTGCACCATCGAGTGAATCACGCTTTGCGGGTGAATCACCACCTCAATCTGCTGCGCCGGCATGTCGAACAAGTAGCGCGCCTCGATGACTTCGAGCGCCTTGTTCATCATGGTGGCCGAATCCACCGAGATCTTGCGCCCCATGACCCAGTTCGGGTGCGCGCAGGCCTCGTCGGGCGTGACGTCCGCCAGCGTCGCCGGCTCGCGCGTGCGAAATGGTCCGCCAGACGAGGTGAGGATGATTTTCTCGACCCGTTGCTGCCAGCTGGCAGGGTCTTCGGGCAAGGACTGAAAGATGGCGGAATGTTCGCTGTCGATCGGCAGCAACGTCGCCCCACCCTCCCTGACCGCCCGCATGAAGACATCGCCCCCCACCACCAGCGCCTCCTTGTTCGCCAGCAGCAGGCGCTTGCCCGCTCTGGCCGCAGCGAGGCACGAGGCCAGCCCGGCGGCCCCGACGATGGCGGCCATGACGGTATCGGTCAATTCATGGGACGCTATCAACTTAATAGCTTCAGGTCCAGACAGCACCTCGACATCAAGCCCATTTGCCTTGATTTTTTGAGCCAGCTCCCGGCCATGCGGAGCGCTGGCCATCACGGCGAACCGGGGCTTGAACTGCGCGCACTGCTGCAGCATCAGGTCTACCCGGGTTGCCGCACTGAGGGCAAACACCTCGAACCGGTCCGGGTGCCGGGCCATCACATCGAGCGTGCTGGTGCCGATGGAACCGGTCGACCCCAGGACGGTAACGCGCTGCTTCATGGCCGTCACCAGGAGACCAGCATCATGGCCAGCGGCAGGGTCGGCAGCAAGGCATCCACCCGGTCCAGCACACCACCGTGGCCGGGCAACAGGCCGCTGCTGTCCTTGACACCCGCACTGCGCTTGATGAGCGACTCCACCAGATCACCGACCACGCTCATGGCCGCCATGAACAGAACCGCGAGCAGCAGCATCCACCAGCCCATGCCGACCAGACGGCTGTAAAAGCTGGCCACCGGCGCCTGCCAGGCCGCATCGGCCCAGACCCACAGGACGGCCAGCAAGAGCACGCCGGCCATGCCGCCCCAGACCCCCTCCCAGCTCTTGCCCGGGCTGATGGCGGGCGCCAGCTTGCCCTTGGTGAAGCGGGTACCAAAGGCGCGCCCGGCAAAATACGCAAAGATGTCAGCGACCCAGACCAGCAGCAGGATGGACAACAGGAAGTTGATGCCGATCACGCGCGCCTGGGCCATCGCCAGCCAGGCCAGCCATACGGCAGCAAGCCCGCCGACGAGCCGGATGGGCCTCGCAATACGCGGCCAGCCCGCGACGCCGGTACGCAATAGCCACGCCCCCACCAGCACCCACGCCGCGCCGACAAAGCGCCACAACCAGGGCGTCGGCATGGACAACAGGCCGAAAGCCCAGCTGCCAACGCACAAAAGCACACAGGCTGCGCCCAGCAGCCAGGCCAGTGGGTTGCTGCAGTCATTGAGGCGCCCCCATTCCCAGGCGCCGGCCGCGATCAACACCAGCGTGATGGCGCAAAACGGGTCGGGCGACGGGTAAAACAGGGCCGGCAGCAGGATGGCCAGCAAGACCAGGGCGGTGATGACGCGCTGTTTGAGCATGAAGCTTCTTCAGGCCACCTTCTGCGCGCTCGCCACACCGGCGAGCTGCGCGGAAGTCTTGCCAAAGCGGCGCTCGCGCCGGTTGAACGCGGCAATCGCGGCATCGAGTTCGGCTTCGTCAAACTCGGGCCACAGGCTGTCACTGAAATAGAGTTCGGAGTACGCCGCCTGCCACAGCAGAAAGTTGCTGATGCGCTGTTCGCCGCCGGTGCGGATCAGCAAGTCGGGGTCCGGCACGTGCGCCAGCGCCATCGCGCGGTCAAGGCTGACCTCGGTCACGGGCTGCCCCTGCGCCGCGAGCCGGGCTGCGGCCTGGGCGATGTCCCAGCGGCCGCCATAGTTGAAACAGACGTTGAGCACCAGCCGCGTGTTGTGTGCCGTCACAGCCTCGGCCTGGGCCAGACCTGCGCTGACCTTGTCGGACAGGCCGGCACGCTCGCCCACGAAATGCAACTGCACCCCCTCGGCCTTGAGCTTGGGCACTTCCCGGCTCAGGGCCATGGCCAGCAACTCCATCAGGCCTGACACTTCCTCGACCGGACGATTCCAGTTCTCGGAAGAAAACGCAAAGACGGTGAGCACCGCCACGCCCCTGGCCGCACAGGCCCTGACGCAGCGATTCAACGCATCGACGCCCTGCTTGTGACCGGCCACGCGCGGCAGATACCGGCGCGTCGCCCAGCGGCCGTTCCCGTCCATCACGATGGCGATGTGGTGAGGTACCTGGCTCATGGTGTGGTGCGGGTTGGGCAGGAGCGCCGCCGGGCCGCCCCAAGGCGCGAGAGCCCCCAGCCCAAGCAACGCGCAGGGCACACCTGCGCTTGGGGGCAGCGCAGCACACGGAGTGGCAAGCGTGGGGGCACCGTTATACCGCCATGATGTCCTGTTCCTTGGCCGCCACCAGCTGGTCGATCTCGGCAATGTGCCGGTCGGTCACCTTCTGGATCTCGGCCTCGGCCCGCTTCTGGTCGTCCTCGGACGCCAGTTTGTCTTTCACCAGCTTCTTGACCGCTTCGTTGCCATCGCGGCGCAGGTTGCGCACCGCGATCTTGGCGCCTTCGCCCTCGCTCTTGACCACCTTGGTGAGCTCCTTGCGGCGCTCTTCGCTCATGGGCGGCATCGGCACGCGAATCAGGTCGCCCATGGACGAGGGGTTCAGGCCCAAGTCGCTCTCGCGAATCGCCTTTTCGATCTTGGCACCCATGCCCTTTTCCCAGGGCTGGATGCTGATGGTGCGCGAATCCAGCAGCGACACGTTGGCCACCTGGTTGATGGGCATCAGGGTGCCGTAGTAGTCGATCTGCAAGGTATCCAGCAGGGCGGGGTTGGCCCGTCCCGTGCGGATCTTGGTAAGGTTGCTTTTGAACGCGCTGATGGACTGATCCATCTTCGCCTCCGTCGTCTTCCTGATGTCGGCAATCGTCATGTTTCTCTCCTCAGACATACACCAGCGTTCCTTCATCTTCTCCCATCACCACCCGCTTGAGCGCACCGTGTTTGAAAATGGAGAACACCTTGATGGGCAGCTTCTGGTCGCGGCACAGCGCAAACGCCGTGGCGTCCAGGATGCCCAGATTTTTCGCGATCGCCTCGTCGAACGATATTTTGGTATAGCGGGTGGCGCCCGGATCCTTTTTCGGGTCCGCCGTGTACACCCCGTCCACCTTGGTGGCCTTGAGCACCAGTTCCGCGCCGATCTCCGCGCCGCGCAGCGCCGCCGCGGTATCGGTGGTGAAAAAGGGGTTGCCCGTGCCGGCAGCAAAAATCACCACCTTGCCCTCTTCCAGGTACTGCAGCGCCTTGGGCCGCACGTAGGGCTCCACCACCTGCTCGATGGCGATGGCGGACATCACGCGCGCCGTCAACCCGGCCTTGTTCATGGTGTCGGCCAGTGCCAGCGCATTCATCACGGTGGCCAGCATGCCCATGTAGTCGGCCGTGGCGCGATCCATGCCGACCGAACCCCCGGCGACCCCGCGAAAGATGTTTCCGCCGCCAATCACCACCGCCACCTCCACACCCAGACGGGTCACTTCGGCAATCTCTTCCACCATGCGAACGATGGTCGCGCGGTTGATGCCGAACGCGTCGTCCCCCATCAAGGCCTCGCCGGACAGCTTCAACAAGATGCGCTTGTGGGCTGGTTTGGCGTCGGGCATGTGGGGGCTCCTTGGGTTGGTGTGAGTTTAGCGGGGTAAAAGCGCAGGCCCGGGTCCGACGAGTATCAGGTCCGAAGCTTAAAGAACGCTTAAGCGCCCTGTTTGGCAGCGGCGACCTGGGCCGCGACCTCGGCGGCAAAGTCGTCCACCTTTTTCTCGATGCCTTCGCCGACCACGTACAGCGTGAACGATTTGACCGTGGTGCCGCGCTCTTTCAGCATCTGCTCGACCGTCTGCTTGTCATTCTTGACGAACGCCTGGTTGTACAGCGAGACCTCCTTGAGGAACTTCTGCACGCCGCCCTCGACCCGTTTGGCAACAATTTCGGCCGACTGCACGGGCTTGCCAGCGGCTTCTGCCGTCTTCTTGTCTTCTTCGGCCTTGGCGGCCGCTACCGAGCGCTCCCTGGCCACCAGCTCGGCGGGCACATCGGCGCTGGACAGGGCCACCGGCTTCATGGCCGCCACATGCATGGCAACGTCCTTGGCCGCGGCCTCATCGCCCTCGAACTCCACCACCACGCCGATGCGCGTGCCGTGCACGTAGGAGGCCAGCCTGGCGCCCGAAGCAAAGCGCTTGAAACGGCGAAAGCTCATGTTCTCGCCGATCTTGCCGATCAGCCCCTTGCGTACATCTTCCAGCGTCGGGCCAAAGCCGTCCTGGCTGTAGGCCAGCGCGCCCAGGGCCGTCACGTCAGCCGGATTGTTTTTGGCGATCAGTTCGACCGCGGCCCGGGTCAGCGCCAGAAAGCTGTCGTTCTTGGTCACGAAGTCGGTTTCGCAATTGACTTCGAGCAAGGCCCCCGTGGTGCCCTCGATAAAGCTGGCGACCACGCCTTCGGCCGTGATGCGGGCGGCGGCCTTGCCGGCCTTGTTGCCGAGCTTGACGCGCAGCAGCTCTTCGGCCTTTTCCATGTTGCCTTCGGCCTCCGTCAGCGCCTTCTTGCACTCCATCATCGGTGCGTCGGTCTTGCCGCGCAGTTCAGCCACCATGCTTGCGGTAATTGCAGCCATTTGTTTCTCCGTCACTTCAGTTCAATTCAATTAACAAGGGAGTTAAAAAAAAGGGGGCCATGAAGCCCCACTTTTTCCGCGTCGGTTCGCGTCAGGGGGCGCGCTTCAGGCCGCCGTTTCGTTCACTTCCACAAACTCGTCGCCGCTCTCGGCCGATACCGCCTTCACCATGTCGGTCATGACGTTGGCACGACCTTCCAGGATCGCGTCCGCGATGCCGCGGGCATACAACTGCACCGCCTTGGAGGAGTCGTCGTTACCGGGGATCACGTAGTCGATGCCCACCGGCGAGTGGTTGGAATCCACCACGCCAATCAGCGGGATGCCGAGCTTCTTGGCTTCGGCAATGGCAATCTTGTGATAGCCGACGTCGATCACGAAGATCGCGTCCGGCAGGGCCGTCATGTCCTGAATGCCGCCGATGTCTTTTTCGAGCTTTTCCATCTCGCGGGCAAACATGAGCTGCTCTTTCTTGCTCATGGCGTCCAGGCCACCTTCCTGCTGGGCCTTCATGTCCTTCAGGCGCTTGATGGAGGTCTTGACCGTCTTGAAGTTGGTCAGCATGCCGCCGAGCCAGCGCTGGTCGACATAGGGCACGCCGGCGCGCTTGGCTTCCGTCGCGACGATGTCGCGGGCCTGGCGCTTGGTGCCGACCATCAGGATCGTGCCGCGGTTGGCGGACAGCTGGCGCACAAACTTGGCCGCCTCCTCGAACATCGGCAGCGATTTTTCGAGGTTGATGATGTGGATCTTGTTGCGATGGCCGAAGATATACGGGGCCATCTTCGGGTTCCAGAAGCGCGTTTGGTGACCGAAATGGACACCGGCTTCCAGCATTTCACGCATGGTGACGGACATAATGAACTCCAAAGGTTGGGTCTAAAATCCAGTCCGCTATTGCAACTCCGGGATTGATCCCGAAGGCCGCAATACCTTTCGCAGCGAATCCGCTGCAAACACCTTATTCGAACTGGTTTGCGATTTGCCTCGCCAAGCAGCTATCAACCACTCAGCGAAACCCAAAGATTCTAGCATACGGACCCCTTGACGCCATGCTCGCCGACCTCCACACCACCCTGCAACACATCCGCTCCGGCCAGACCAGCGCGAGCGCGGAAATTGAAAAATCCATTGCCGCCGCCCGGTCCCCCGCCTGCGACCACGCGTTCCTCAAAACCATGTTCGACGAGGCCCGGGGCGTGGTCGCCGATGTCGATAGCCGGCACCAGCCGCTGGCCGGCCTCGCCGTCTCGGTCAAGGACCTCTTTGACATCGCAGGGCAGACCACGGCCGCCGGATCGGCCGTGCTGGCCGACGCGCCGGCCGCCGTTGCGGACTGCCCCGCCGTGGCGCGCCTGAAGGCGGCCGGCGCCGCCCTGATAGGCCGCACCAACATGGTGGAATTCGCGTTTTCGGGTATGGGGATCAACCCGCATTTCGGCACCCCGGCGGCATGGGACGGACGCTTCGACCAGCCTGCGGGCGGCGCGGCCTCGCCGGCCCGCATTCCCGGTGGCTCCTCCTCGGGCGCCGCCGTGTCGGTCGCGACCGGGGCTGCGTTTATCGGTCTGGGGTCCGACACCGGCGGCTCGATCCGCATCCCGGCCGCGCTGAACGGCATCGTGGGCTTCAAGAACACCGCGCGGCTGGTCCCCACGGACGGCGCCCTGCCCCTGTCCACTACGCTGGACACTGCCTGCGCCATGACGCGCTCGGTGCAGGGCGCCATGCTCGCGCACCAGATCCTGGCGGCGCGGCGCATCATCCGCAGCAACGCTCCGCTCTCGAGTTACCGCCTGGCAGTGGTCACAACGGGCATGCTGGATACGCTCGACGCCACCGTGGCGCGCGCGTTTGCACGCACGCTGCAGGTGCTGCGCGCGGCCGGCGCCCGCATCGAAGAGATTCCGCTGACCGCCATTCGCGATCTCGGCGCGCTCCAGTCCACGGGCGGTTTCTCCGCGGCGGAAAGCTACAGCTGGCACCGGCCCCTGCTGGAACGCCACGCGGCCGGTTACGACCCGCGCGTAGCGACCCGCATCCAGCGCGGCGCGGCCATGAAGGCGTACGAATACATCGACCTGATGCAGGCCAGGGGCCGCTGGATTGCCGGTGTGGAAGCCGCGCTGCAAGGCTTTGATGCCGTGCTGTCACCGACCGTGCCCATCGTGGCGCCCTTGATCGCCGACGTGGCCCCAGCCCTTGGGCTGGACGCGGCACAGGATGCGGCGCGCGACGCTGAGTTCTTCCGCGTCAACGCCCTGCTGCTGCGCAATACCAGCGTGGTCAACATGCTCGACGGCTGCGCCATTTCGATTCCATGCCACGCCGCCGACGAGTTGCCCGTGGGTCTGATGCTGTGGCACGGCGCGCTGCGCGACGACACGGTGCTGAATCTTGCCCTGCAGGCCGAGCAGGCGCTTCAATAAGCATAGCGCATTGCCAATGCCCTTCATGGGCTGGAGGCACTTTTCATGCTGAATCTTGCGGGCCGGCGAGCGGCCGGCTCAAGCCCGGTGCGGCGCACGGCCTGGCGCTGACCGCGGCCGCCTTGGTGCTGCTGCAGCGCCGGCTCCGGTAAAGCCCGCGCCTGGCCACTCGTATATCCTCGGCACCTGTCTGGCGGGCCGCAGCCCGCTTTTTTAACGACCCCCATCCATGAAAATCGCGATCATCGGCGCCGGCATCATCGGCGTCACCACGGCCTATGAGCTGGCCGCCGACGGCCATGAAGTGACCGTCTTCGAGCGACACGCCGCCGCCGCCGAGGAAGCCAGCTTTGCCACCGCCGGCATGGTCGCGCCCGGCTCCGTGACGCCGTGGGCCGCGCCGGGCATGCCGGCCAAGGTCTTGCGCTCGCTGCTGAGCCGCCACGCCGCGGTCCGAATCGGCCGGCCGCTCTCGGCCGGCGACCTGGCCTGGATATGGAAGTGGCGGCGTGCCTGCAAACTGGAGACCTATCTGGCGAATCGCGCGCGCCTGCAGCGGCTGGCTTTTTACAGCTCCGAGCGGCTGCGCCAGCTGAGCGCCGACCTGCCCCTGGAGTACGAACGCAGCGAGGGCTACCTGATGCTGCTGCGCTCCGGCAAAGACCTGCAGCTGGCGCAGCCCGCACTACAGGTGATCCGCGACGCGGGTGTGGCCTTCCGGGAAATCGACGCGGCAGAAGCACGCCGGATCGAGCCCGCGCTCAACGCCGACACCGCGCTGGCAGGCGCCATCCACCTGCCGCGTGACGAAGTGGGCAACTGCCGCCAGTTCGCGATGGGGCTCAAGATCGGGGCCCAGTTGCTGGGCGCCCGCTTTCTGTCCAACACCACGGTCACCCGCATCGGACGGTCCGTACCCGCGACGCTTTATGTCGCAGGCGAGGCCAGGCGCAGGCGCTTTGATGCGCTCGTGCTGTGCGCCGGCGTGGCCTCGGCGTCACTGCTCAAACCGCTGGGCCTGTCGGTCCCCATCGCGCCGGTGTATGGCTATTCGATCAGCGCGCACATCCGCGAGCCGCTCAATGCACCGCTCAGCGCCGTCATGGACGAGCGCTACCAGGTCGCCATCACGCGCCTGGGCCAGCGCGTGCGCGTGGCCGGCGGCGCCGAGATCGGCGGCGCGCCCGGCCACAAGCGCGCCGCCTCGCTGCAGACGCTGTACAAGGTGCTGCACGACTGGTTTCCCGGCGCCGCCCAGTTGTCCAATGGCGTGCAGGAATGGAAGGGCGCACGCCCCATGCTGCCCGACGGGCCGCCCGTGCTCGGCGCCAGCGGTGTGCCGGGCCTGTGGCTGAACATCGGCCACGGCGCCAGCGGCTGGGCGCTGAGCTGCGGCAGTGCACGTGTCGTGGCCGATCTGATCGCCGGCCGCGCGCCTGCCATCGATCTCGAAGGGCTGGGGGTCGAGCGCCTGTTGCGCTGACGCGCCGGCCGGTGCACGCACGGCCCGAACTTGCTTGGGGCGGCGCTTCGCGGCCTTGGGCACAATCGGCCCATGCTTCGCATCACCCCCGATCACCCGCACCCGCTGTTCGACATCGCCGCGACCCGTCGCCTTGAACAGGCGGCCACGGCGACGTTGCCGCCGCACACGCTGATGCAGCGCGCCGGACTCGCCACGGCCCGGCTGGCGCTGGCGCTGGCGCCGCATGCGCGCACCGTCTGGATCGCCTGCGGGCCGGGCAACAACGGCGGCGACGGGCTGGAGGCTGCCGCGCAGCTGCAACGCTGGGGCAAACAACCCGTGGTGACCTGGCTGGGCGATGAGGCCAGGGCCCCGGCAGACAGCCTGGCCGCGCTGGCGCGGGCGCGGCAGGCGGGCGTGGTGCTGGCCACCGCGCCGCCCACCGACCTCACGCGCCAGGACCTGTGCATCGATGCCTTGCTCGGCATCGGCAGCACCCGGGCGCCCGAGGGTCGCATGGCCGAGTGGATCGCCCGGTTCAGCCGCGGCGCCGCGCCCGTGCTGGCCGTCGATGTGCCGTCCGGGATGAATGCCGACACGGGCACGTTTGCTACAAACTCAATAGCAGAATCTTCACGTTCCATAAGGGATTCAGATGGTTTTAATGCTCAGCACACGCTGAGTCTGCTGTCATTGAAACCGGGCCTGTTCACCGCCCACGGGCGCGACGCCGCAGGCCAGGTCTGGTTTCACGACCTGGGCGTGGACAGCGCCGCACAGACCCCCGCCGCCGTGTTGCAGGGGCCGCCGCTGGACGGCCCGCGCGCGCACGCCACGCACAAGGGCAGCTACGGCGACGTTGCCGTCATCGGCGGCGCACCCGGCATGGCGGGCGCGGCGCTGCTGGCGGCCAGCGCCGCCTTGCACGGCGGTGCGGGCCGCGTCTTCGTGGCGCTGCTGGACCCGCAAGCCATGGCGGTCGATACGAGTCAGCCGGAACTCATGCTGCGCCGCGCCACGTCGCTCGACCTGGCCTCCATGACGGCGGTCTGCGGCTGTGGTGGCGGAGACGCGGTGCGCCACCTTCTTCCCAAGGTATTCTCGACCGCAGCCCATGCCGTGATTGATGCAGACGCTCTCAATTCAATAGCAACCGACACGCAGTTGCAAACGCTGTTGCGCGCGCGGACCGGGCGTGATGGCGGCGCCCGCGCGACGGTGCTGACGCCACACCCGCTGGAGGCCGCGCGGCTGCTGGGTGCCAGCGCGGCCCAGGTGCAAGCCGACCGCTTGGGCGCCGCGCGGCAACTGGTGGAACGCTTCGGCTGCGTGGTTGTGCTCAAGGGCTCGGGCACGGTGATCGCGGCGCCGGGACAGATTGCAGCGATCAACCCCACCGGCAACGCGCGGCTGGCCACCGCGGGCACCGGCGATGTGCTGGCCGGCATGATCGGCGCGCGGCTGGCGGCCGGCCGGCCGGCGTTCCAGGCCGCGTGTGAAGCCGTCTACCAGCACGGGCTGGCCGCCGACCGCTGGCCCGAGGACCGCGCCCTGACGGCCGGGGAACTCGCCGCGGCGGCCGGCCATTAGCTTGTCTGCCGCGCCCGGGGAACGGCGATCAGCCGCGCCCGGCAAACGGCATCTTGGTCGCCATGACGGTGTGGAACATCACGTTCGCGGTCAAAGGCAGACTGGCCATGTAGACCACGGACTGCCCCACGATGCCCACGTCCATCAGCGGCTCGACGGCGATCTCGCCATTGGCCTGCAGGATGCCGCTCGCCATGCGCTCGGCCATCTCGGTGGCGGCGTTGCCGATGTCGATCTGGCCCACTGCAATGTCGTACTTGCGCCCGTCCAGCGACGCGGTCTTGGTCAGGCCCGCCACGCCATGTTTGGTGGCCGTGTAGGCAATCGAATTCGGGCGCGGCGTGGTGGCCGAGATCGAACCGTTGTTGATGATGCGCCCGCCCCGGGGGATTTGCGCCTTCATGGTGCGAAAGGCCGCCTGGATGCACAGGAACATGCCTGTGAGGTTGATGTCCACCACGTTCTGCCACTGCGCCAGCGTCAGGTCTTCGAGTGGCACGGGTGGCGCGCTCACGCCGGCATTGTTGAACAGCACATCGACCCGGCCAAAGGCTTTCACGGTCGCATCAAACAGCGCCTGCACCGAGGCGGGGTTCGTCACGTCGGTGGAGACTGCGAGGGCCTGGCCGGGCGCGCCGGACTCGGCAATCACCTGCTCCAGCGGCGCCAAGCGGCGCCCCGCCAGCGTGACGCGGTAGCCGTCCCCCAGCAGCGCCAGTGCGGCGGCCTTGCCGATGCCGGTGCCCGCGCCGGTCACGATCGCGACTTTGTTGTGAGTGGTCATTTGCAACGTTCTCCTGCCTGTCGAGTGGGGTGATGTGGCGCCGGCCCGCTAGCGCCTGGGCTTGCGCCGATTGGCCTCGGCCTTCTTGGCCACGGGTTTGGGTATTTTGGGGGAGCGTTTGCCCGAAGGCGGGCCGGCGCGCTCCAGCGCCGCCACCTGGCTTGCGCCCTCGCGCGCCACGCCCTTGTCTTTCATGGCGCGCGGCAGCAGCTCTTCGTTTTCCTGCACCAGCCGGAAGTCGATCCGCCGGCCATCGAGGTCCACGCGGCTGACCTGCACCCGCACGCGTGTGCCGATGGCATAGCGGGTGCCGGTGCGCTCGCCGCGCAGTTCCTGCCGGGCCTCGTCGAAGCGGAAGTATTCGCCGCCGAGCTCGGTGATGTGCACCAGGCCTTCGACGTACATGGCATCCAGCGTGACGAAGATGCCAAAGTTCGTGGCCGCGGTGACCACGCCGCCGTACTCCTCGCCAAGGTGCTCGCGCATGTACTTGCACTTGAGCCAGGCCTCCACATCGCGGCTGGCCTCGTCGGCGCGCCGCTCGTTGGCGCTGCAGTGCAGGCCCGCCGCCTCCCAGGCCAGCATCTCGGGGCCGAGTTTTTGCGGTTTGTGATCGGGCTCGCCGGCCTGCTTCGGGATGCGCGAGGTTTGCCCTTTTTGCAGGCGCTTGGCCAGTTTGGCATGCGCCTCGCCCGGTGTCGGCAGCACGGGCAGCTGGTACTTGGTCTGCCCCAGAATCGCCTTGATGACCCGGTGCACCAGCAGATCGGGGTAGCGGCGGATCGGGCTGGTGAAGTGGGTGTAGGCGTCGTACGCCAGCCCAAAGTGGCCGCTGTTGACGGGCGTATAGATGGCCTGCTGCATGGAGCGCAGCAGCATCGAATGGATTTGCTGCGCGTCGGGGCGGTCCTTGGTGGCGCTGGCGATGGCCTGGAAATCGCCGGGCTTGGGGTTATCGCCGATGTTCATCCCGAGGCCGAGGGCCTTGAGGTAATTGCGCAGAATCTCCTGCTTTTCGGGCGTCGGACCTTCGTGCACCCGAAACAGGCCGGGGTGCTTGCTTTGCATGATGTAGTCGGCACTGCACACATTGGCCGCCAGCATGGCCTCTTCGATCAGGCGGTGCGCTTCGTTGCGGGTGCGCGGCACGATTTTTTCAATGCGGCCGTTGTCGTCGCAGATGATCTGCGTCTCGGTGGTCTCGAAGTCCACGGCACCGCGCACATTGCGCGCAGCCAGCAGGGCACGGTACACATCGTGCAGGTTCAGCAGGTCGGTCACGCGCTCCTTGCGGCGCAACGCCTCCGGTCCGCGCGTGTTGCCCAGGATGGCCGCCACCTCGGTGTAAGTGAAGCGCGCGTGGCTGAACATCACGGCCGGGTAGAACTGGTACGCATGCACGTCCCCCTTGGCCGTCACCAGCATGTCGCAGACCATGCACAGCCGCTCGACGTCGGGATTCAGCGAGCACAGCCCGTTGGACAGTTTCTCGGGCAGCATGGGAATCACGCGGCGCGGAAAGTACACGCTGGTGGCACGGTCATAGGCATCGATGTCGATGGCGCTGCCGGTCTGGACATAGTGGCTCACATCGGCGATCGCCACCAGCAGGCGCCAGCCCTTGCCACGGCCGACCCTGGCGGGTTCGCAGTACACGGCATCGTCGAAATCGCGCGCGTCCTCGCCGTCGATCGTCACCAGCGGCACGTCCGTCAAGTCAACCCGGTGCTGTTTGTCCTGGGGACGCACCTTGTCGGGCAACATGCGCGCCTGCGCGATGCAGGCTTCGGAAAACTCGTGCGGCACACTGTATTTGCGCACCGCAATTTCAATTTCCATGCCGGGATCATCGACCTCGCCCAGCACCTCGCGCACGCGCCCCACCGGCTGACCGAACAGGGCCGGCGGCTCGGTCAGTTCCACCACCACCACCTGGCCCGGCTTGGCGGTGCCGGTCGCTCCCTTGGGAATCAGCACATCCTGGCCGTAGCGCTTGTCTTCGGGCGCGACCAGCCAGACGCCGCTCTCTTGCAAAAGCCGGCCAATGATGGGCTGCTTGGGCCGCTCGACAATTTCAACCACGCGGCCTTCGGGCCGGCCCTTGCGGTCGCTGCGCACAATGCGCGCCTTGACGCGGTCCTTGTGCAGCACCGCGCGCATTTCGTTTGGGGGCAGGTAGATGTCGGCTTCACCGTCATCGCGGATCACAAACCCGTGGCCATCGCGATGCCCCTGGATGGTTCCTTCAACTTCGTCCAGCAGGCCGCTGGTTTGGCTCATATTTTTGATACAATCTCTCTCTTTCCTGAGATGCCCAGGTGGCGGAATTGGTAGACGCACTAGTTTCAGGTACTAGCGAGTAACTTCGTGGGGGTTCGAGTCCCTTCCTGGGCACCAATATAAATTAATTTTTATGCATGCAAGCCACTGAGTATTCAGTGGCTTTTTTGTTGTCTGGACGCGGCTCAAAAAGGCACGGCAACGAGGTCGTGCCCTTGTGTTCCAACAATCCGCGCTTTGGTGAATTCCCCGACCTTCAACGTCTTGCTGATCTTCTCGGGTGGCAGCAGCTTCACCGTGCCATCGATCTCGGGCGCGTCGGCGTAGGTTCGCCCGATACCGCCCTTTTTCCCCATGCCCGGCGCTGAATCGACCAGCACCTGCATCGTGGCGCCCACGCGCCTTTGCAGCTTGGCCGCCGACACGGCCTCGGCCACCGCCATGAAGCGCGCGCGCCGTTCCTCGCGCAGCGCCAAAGGCAGCATGCCGGGAATGTCGTTGGCCGCCGCGCCATCCACCGGGCTATAGGCAAAGCAGCCCGCGCGGTCAATCTGCGCCTCGCGCATGAAGTCCAGCAGGTGTGCAAACTCCTCCTCGGTCTCGCCCGGAAACCCCGCGATGAAGGTGCTGCGCACCACGATCTCGGGACACATCTCGCGCCAGCGCGCCAGCCGCTCCAGATTCTTTTCGCCGCTGGCCGGGCGCTTCATGCGCCTGAGCACATCGGGATGGCTGTGCTGGAACGGCACGTCCAGATAGGGCAACACGCTGCCGGTGGCCATCAGTGAGATCACCTCGTCCACGCTCGGGTACGGATACACATAGTGCAGCCGGACCCAGGCGCCGTAGGGCTCCGCAATCTCGCCCAGCGCCTGGACCAGCTCCAGCATGCGCGTCTTGACCGGCTTGCCATCCCAGAACCCGGTGCGGTATTTCACGTCGACACCATAGGCCGAGGTGTCCTGGCTGATCACCAGCAGTTCCTTCACGCCGCCCGCGAACAGCGCACGCGCCTCGCCCAACACATCCCCGATGGGGCGCGAGACCAGATCGCCACGCATCGACGGAATGATGCAAAACGTGCAGCGGTGGTTGCAGCCTTCGCTGATCTTCAGGTACGCGTAGTGCCGCGGCGTGAGCTTGATGCCTGCGATGCCGAACGAGTTGGGCACCAGGTCCAGAAAGGGATCATGCGGCTTGGGCAGGTTCAAGTGCACCGCATCCATCACTTCCTGTGTGGCGTGCGGACCCGTCACGGCCAGCACGCTGGGATGCATCTTTCGCACCAGGTTCACATCGCCCTCGCCCGCAGCGCCCGAGACCTTTTTGGCACCGAGGCAGCCCGTCACGATGACCCGGCCGTTCTCGGCCAGCGCCTCGCCGATGGTGTCCAGGCTTTCCTTGACGGCGTCGTCAATGAAGCCGCAGGTATTCACGATCACCAGATCGGCGCCTTCGAAGGTCTTGGAGGTCTGGTAGCCCTCGGCACTGAGCTGGGTGAGGATCAATTCGGAATCGGTCAGGGCCTTGGGACAGCCCAGGCTGACGAAACCCACCTTGGGGATGGCCGACGATTTGCGCACGGGAGATATAGCTTCACTCATCCTGCTATTGTCCCAGTTCTTGGACGGTCAAGCTCTTCGCCTGGCGCCCGGGTCAGCGTTTCAATCCGAAGGCTCCCAGCATCTGCTCCGTCTGTTTGCGCATTTGCTCCTGCATTTGCACAAACATGCTTTTGGACTGTTCGACGTAGCTGCCCATCATGCCCTGCATCATCGGCGACTGCATATTCATGAGTTGCGCCAGCATTTCAGGCGTCAAGCCCTTGGCCTGCTCGCTCATCTTGGTTTGCAGGTCCATGAAGGCCTGCACGTTTTTCTCAAGGTAGGTGCCCATGAAGCCCTGCATCGCGTTGCCGTAGAAACGGATGATGTTGGCCAGCACCGCTTCGGTGAACATGGGCGCGCCGCCGGCCTCCGCCTCCAGGATGATTTGCAGCAGGATGCTGCGCGTCAGATCCTCGTTGGTCTTGGCGTCGCGCACCACGAAGGGCTCGGAATCCATCACCAGGTGCCTGACTTCGGCCAATGTGATGTAGGTGGAGGTGTCGGTGTCGTAGAGCCGCCGGTTGGGGTATTTCTTGATGATGCGGGGTACCGGTGTGCCTTGTCTGGCACCACTGGGCTTCTTGTTTTGCACTGCGTGAATTCCTCCGTTTTGGCTCGCCGTGCAAGGTGTATTGCACCGCAACACATTTTAGGGAGCCGCTCCAGCCATAACCCCAAGGTTTACCCTGAGGATGGCTTGTGAAGCAGAGGAAAATTGGTAGGCGCGATTGGACTCGAACCAACGACCCCCACCATGTCAAGGTGGTGCTCTAACCAGCTGAGCTACGCGCCTAAGGGTGTTCGAGAGGGCTAATTGTAGCAGCAAGAATGGCTGTTTTCGGCGCAGGTGCCACAGCGCATCCGATTTTCAGCGCCGCCGGGCCGACCTGACACCCGCCACCTCGGCCACCACGCCCAGCACCTTGTTCAAGCGGCCCGAGTCGGATGTTTCCACCGTGAACGTCATCCAGGCCGTGCCCTTGACCGACTGCGTCTGCACGCCAATGACGTTCATTTTTTCCTTCGCAAAAACTTCCGAGATGTCACGCAGCAGACCTTGCCGGTCGGCCGCCTCGACGGCCACGTCCACGGGATAAACCGCCGCGTCGACCGACTTCGGCAAGCCCCACTCGACCTCGATGACGCGCTCCCCATTGCGTGCCGCCATCTCGCGGAAATTGCTGCAATCGGCGCGATGCACACTGACGCCCTTGCCGCGTGTCACAAAGCCGCGGATGTCGTCGGGCGGCGCCGGCTTGCAGCACCTGGCCAGCTGCGTCATGAGCGACTCAACGCCCACCACCAGCACGCCGCCCTTGGGGGTCTTCTCGGTGTTGCGCGCCTTTTTCAGCAGCAGAAAATCGTCCGGCTGCATGGGCGGCTCGGTCGGACGCAGCAGCGTTTCGATGTTGCGCAGCGAAAACTCGTCCTTGCCCACCACCTCGAACAGATCATCGGCACTCTTGAAGCCCAGCTGGGACGCCAGATCGTCCAGCTTGATGGCCGTCCTGCCTTCGCGCTGCAGCAGCTTTTCCACCGCCTCTCGGCCGCGTGCCACGGTCTCGTGTGTGGCCATGGCGTTGAACCAGGCACGCGCCTTGGCCCGGGCACGCGGGCTCACGAGGTAGCCCAGTTCGGCGTTGAGCCAGTCGCGCGAGGGCCCGCCCTCCTTGGCCACGGTGACCTCGACCGTCTGGCCGTTTTGCAGCGGCGTGTTCAGCGGCACCATCACGCCGTCGACCCGCGCGCCGCGGCAGCGGTGCCCCAGGCTGGTGTGCACGCTGTAGGCAAAGTCGACCGGCGTGGCACCCTGCGGCAGTTCCACCACCGCGGCCTCCGGTGTCAGCACGTAAATGCGGTCTTCGAACAGCCCCTGGTGCTGTGCGGTGCCCGAGAGTTCGCGCTCCCAGGCCAGCAACTGGCGCAGCACGGCGATCTTGGCGTCGTACTCGCCCGCGGCGGACACGCCGGCATAACCCTTGGCGCCCGCCTCCTTGTAGGCCCAGTGCGCGGCCACGCCGTGCTCGGCGTAGTTGTGCATGGCCTCGGTGCGAATCTGGATTTCGATCGGCAGGCCCGCGGCGTCGGTCACGACGGTGTGCAGCGACTGGTAGCCATTGGCCTTGGGTTTGGCGATGTAGTCGTCGAACTCGTCCGTCATGGGGGCGAACCGGGAATGCACCCAGCTCAGCGCCGCGTAGCAGTCGCGCACCTGCGGCACCACGACGCGCAGCGCGCGAATGTCAAACACCTGGTCGAAATCCAGCGACTTGCCACGCATCTTCTTGACGATGCTGTAGATGTGCTTGGGCCGCCCCTGCACCGTGGCACGGATGCCCTGCGACTTGAGCTCGGCTTCGAGTTGCGTGCGCAGCTGGCGCACATAGTTTTCGCGCTCGGCGCGCTTTTGATCCAGCAGCAGCGCCACCTCCCGGTAGGTCTCGGGCTCCAGAAAACGGAACGACAGGTCTTCCATTTCCCACTTGATTTGCCAGATGCCCAGGCGATTGGCCAAGGGCGCAAACACCTGGAGCGACTCGCGCGCCAGGCTGGGCGACACCGGCCTTTTGCTGGCCGCGTAGTAGCGCAGCGTTTGCAGGCGCGACGCCAGCCGCAGCATCACCACGCGCAGGTCGCGCGAGAAAGCCAGCAGCATCTTGCGCACGTTCTCGGTCTGCACCGCCGGGTCGACCACCAACTGCGCCGACGCATCCGCCCCGCGCGAACGCTTTTGCACGTGCATCAGTTTCGTGGTCTCGACCGCCAGCGTGGCGAAGCTGTCGCCAAAGGCCTTGGCAATGACCTCCTGCGGCCTGTTCAGGTGGTCGCAGGCATGCACCAGGTAACAGGCGGCCTGCATGGCTTGCGAGCCACCGATGGCACCCAGGATCGCCGCCACCGCGTCGGCATGTGCCAGGGTGTTCTCGCCCGTATCCAGCGTTTCACCGGCAATCAAAGGCTCCGCAAAAGCCCGGGCGCGCGCCAGCGCATCAGTCTGGCCGGGCAGGCTCTTGCCGGTGACCGCAATCAGTTCGGGAATCGGCTCGGCGCTTTTGGACGCGCCGGAGGGCGCAGCCTTGACACTTTTCATGGCGTGCCTTGCAAGTTTTCTCTCACCCTAAAAGGAAAGAAGCCACCGCCTCGACCTGATCCGCCGCGACCAGGGTCGGCGCATGCCCCACCCCTGCGAACTCCACCAGCCGCGCCTTCGGACCACGCCGCGTCATCGCCAGCGCCGTCTCGCGAGTCAGCAGGTCCGACTGCGCGCCGCGCAGCAGCAGCGTATCGGCCTTGATGCCGTCATACAGCTGCCACATCGCGGCCTCGCCCTGCGCGGCGGCCTCTTGCGTCAAACCGCGAAACGGCACCGCGATGGCCGGGTCGTAATGCAGGGTCAGGGCGCCCCGCACGTCATCGCCGACGGGCTTGACCATGTGCGTCGACAGCGCCAGCCACTGGGCGGGTGTATGCGGCCCAAAACTTTGGGAGACGGCCCACATGGCGTCCGCCGCCTGCTGCAGCGACTCGAATTGCCCGGTGTTGCCCAGATACTGGCCAATGCGCTCTAGCGCCGGCCACTGGATGGCGGGGCCGACATCGTTGAGCACCAGCCGGCGCACCGGTGCGGGCAACGGCAGATTGGGCTGCCCGGCCAGCACTATGCCGATCAGCCCGCCCATGCTGGTGCCGACCCAGTCGAGCGTGGCGGGCCCCAGCTGCGCCAGCAGGGCCAGCATGTCGGTGGCGTAGGCCGGTATCTGGTAGCCCGTCGGGTCCTTCAGCCAGTCGCTCTGGCCGCGGCCGACCACATCGGGGCATACCACACGCACCGCGCCGCACAGGGCGCCGGCCAGCACGTCGAAATCCCGACCCTGGCGCGACAGGCCATGGCCGCACACCACCACATGCGGGTTGGCGGGGTCGCCCCACTCCCAGTAGGCCATGCGGTGGCCGCCGTTGGCATCCGGGCAGGCGACGTAGTTCAGCGTGGGTTCACTCATGGCATCGATGGTCGCGGTTCAGGGTTGGATAATGGGGGCCAGTGCATCGTAATTCATCCGGAGAAACAACATGCCGCCCGAAGGCAAAACGGCCGCCCCCGGCTCCCGCAACAACATCCGCAGTGCAGCCCCGCGGCTATCCGGATGTCTCGCCGCATGAATGCGATTGAAGCGCCCATGCCGGCGCATTCCCTGTCCCTGCCGGCGTCCAGGGCGGGGCGGCAGCTCTTTCTGTTCGGGCTGGCCTATCTTGTCTTGTGGACCGTCTGCGCGGCGCTGATCCCGCGCGCCATGCACATCGACAGCATCGAGCAGGTAGTGTGGTCGCAGAGCCTGCAGTGGGGCTACTACAAGCATCCGCCCTTGCCAAGCGCCCTGATGCACGTCCTGAATGCGGCGTTCGGCGGGCCGTCGCAGGCGCTGACGGCTTTTGCCGCGCAAGGCTGCAGCGTGGCGGCCATGGTCTACGTGTGGCTGCTGGCGCGCCGGATGGTGCAGCCCCGGGTCGCCATCGTGGCGGTCGTGCTGACCTCGCTGCTCTCGTACCACACCATCAACGCGTTGACACTGAATCACAACACGGTCTCGCTGCCGTTCACGGCGGCGGCGCTCTACCACTTTTACCGCGGCGTGGTCAGTGGCAAACGCACGCACTGGCTGGCGCTCGGCGTGGCCGCCGGCCTGGCCATGCTGACCAAGTACAGTGCCGCGCTGGCGCTGTCCGCCCTTTTCGTCTTTGTCATCACACAGCGCCTGTGGGCCGACGCGCGCGTGCTGCGCGGCATCGCGCTCAGCCTGGTGGTCTTCGCGGTCGTCCTGTCGCCGCATGTGCACTGGCTGGTGGTCAACAATTTCCCGCCGATTCATTACGCCGAGCACCAACTGGAGTCGTCGACGAACCGCTTTGTGGTGCTGATGGGCTTCCTGATCAACCAGGCCAGCCGTGTCAGCGTGATGGCGCTGGTGGCCTGGCTGCTGTTGCGCCGGGACCCGGCACGCGGCGCCAGCGGCGGCTCGAAGGGGCTGGCCACGGAGCGGGAGCGCTTCGACCGGCACTACCTGCTGGTCACCCTGTGCACACCCCTGGCTCTGGCGATCGCGCCGGCATTGCTAAGGGGCGATGCGCTCGACAGCAACTGGGTCAGTGCGTATTTCCTGCCGGCAGGCATTTTGCTGGTGCACTGTTTTTTTCGTGGCAATCGGGACCCCCTGCTGCTGAACCGGACCTGGAAGCTGGCCGCGCTCGCGCATATCGGGATTCTGGTGGTGTTTTTCGCGGGGGCCGCCGTCGTTCCGGAAATCGTGGGGCGCAATGCACGCTTCAACTTTCCCAGCCAGCAACTGGCGGACCAGGCGGCGGCCGTCTGGCGCGCGCACGAAAGTGGCCCCATGCGTCTGGTCGTCTCCGACACCTGGACCGGTGGCAACCTGGCGCTGCACCTGCGCCCCGAACCCCTGGTGTTCATGGACCATGACACGGGCAAGTCACGCTGGCTCGAGGAGAGCGACCTGAGCCAGTGCGGCGCCCTGGTCCTCACGGCCGTGGCGAACCGTGCGGCACCCGCGTATGCGCCCCTGTTCAGCCAGGCCAGCGCCAGTGGAGAATTTTCGCTGGACTGGGGTTTTGGGGCGCGCGGCCAGGTGATGCACTACGCATGGGCCACCTTGAGCCCGGTCCAGGACGGCCAGCTGTGCCGCTTCAAGCCGGGATAACGCGTCATTTCAACTGCACGGTCCCCGACACCGTCACCAGCACCGTGCTCTGGCCCGCCTCCACGGGCACCGGGGCCTCCGCCATCGAGGCTTTGGCTTCCATGGCCATCATGCGCGGGCGCGGCGCCACGCCCTGATCGTTGGCGTTGACCGACACTTCGCGCAGCGAGTAGCCGGCAAAGCCGAAGCCTTTGGCAATGTCCGACGCGCGCGCCTTGAAGCGGTCGATCGCCATCGTCTGGGCTTCGCCCTCCACCTGGGCGCGCTGCCCGCGGCTCAGCCCGAACGTCACGTTGCCCATGGTCAGGGTCTGGATTTTTCCGGCGGTAGCGCTGATCCGGGCAAAGTCCCGGCCCTCCAGCACCAATTCGACAGAGCCTTGCCAGCCGCTGATCTTGCCGTCGCGGCCGTAGCGCGGAGACAGGCTGAAGTTGCCGGTGCGCACCTCCATCTGGCCCGGCTGGGCGGCCCGTTTGGCCTCGGCCAGTGCCACATCCAGCGCCGCCTTGAGCTGGTTCTGCACCGTGCCTGCGTCCGGCCCCTCCCGGGTCGTGTTCATCGTCATCGAGAGTAAATCCTGCTGGACTTCAGCCGACCCCTGGGCCGCCAGGTGCACCACGTTTTGCGGCGGCGCATACGGCATATTTTGGGAAAAACTGCTGCCAGCCCACACCGCCATTACACAAGTTACTATTATTTTTGTAGCTGTCTTCAATTTTGACTTTCGGCTTTTCAAAAAATTACACACTCGGGCCGGCCGGCGCATGCGCCTCAAGGCCTGCCGGTATTGTGCGGCCGTCCCTGGTACTGCTGGCGCACCTGCTCACGCAGCTCGGCGCGCTCTTCGGGCGACAACCGACGCTCGGTGGCGGGTTGCTCCAGCGCATTCTGCTGGGACTGCAGGATGGCACGCAATTCGATGCGCCGCTGCGCCGGCGAATCCTGTATCGGCAGCACGCCTGCCTGCTGCGCCGCGGCTCCCGCGGGGCCGCTCTCCACTGGGGGATGGGCAGCGCCCGCAGGAACACGCGGCGGTTGTGCAAAGGCGCCCGCCAGACAGAGGATTTGTGCCCACAGGAAAACAATTTTCTTCATGATCGATCCGTAACGCGAGTGTGTGCGCGCATGTTCACATCAGTTGCGCGAAGGTCATGCAGAGGCGGGCAACAAATGTAACCGTGTGTCAAACTGTGGCAAAAACCCCGGTTTCGGCGTGCCATGTGGCTCAGAATTGGTTCTGTTACAAATTCAACCGCAATCAACCATGACCTCAACGACAACAAGCCGAGTCGATAAAATCGTGGTCGTCGATGACGACGCCCGCATCCGCGACCTGCTGCGCCGCTACCTCACGCAGGAAGGGTTCGAAGTCATCGTTGCCGAGGACGGCAAGGCGCTGAACCGCATTCTGCTGCGCGACACCGTCGACCTGATCGTGCTCGACCTGATGATGCCCGGCGAGGACGGCCTGTCAATCTGCCGGCGGCTGCGCGCGGCGAACGACCGCACGCCCATCATCATGCTCACCGCCAAGGGCGAGGACGTGGACCGCATCGTCGGCCTGGAGGTCGGTGCCGACGACTACCTGGGCAAGCCCTTCAACCCACGCGAACTGCTGGCACGCATCTCGGCGGTGTTGCGCCGTCGGCCACCCATCGAGGCGCCCGGTGCGCCGTCGACCGAGAACGAGACGGTGGTGTTCGGCCCGTTCACGTTCGACCTGGGCGCGCGCACGCTGCGCCGCAACGATGAGGACCTGCCGCTGACCACCGGCGAGTTCGCCATGCTCAAGGCGCTGGTGCGGCATCCGCGCCAGCCGCTGTCGCGCGAGAAGCTGGCGCAGCTGGCGCGTGGGCGCGAGTTCGAACCGTTCGACCGCAGCCTGGACGTGCAGGTGTCGCGCCTGCGCAAGCTGGTCGAGCTCGACGCCTCCGCACCGCGCTACATCCAGACGGTGTGGGGGGTGGGCTACGTGTTCGTTCCGGACGGCGCGGGCTAAGCACCAGCCGAGCACCAGCCCCCGACCCGGCCGCCTCGCATGTCCGACGTCCTGAGCGACTTCAGCCGCCCCACGCAGCTGGACACGCTGCCCGCGCCGCTGAGCGCGGCGCAACGCAAGCATGGCCTGAGCCTGTTCTGGCGCACCTTCTTCCTGCTGGCGCTGCTGCTGATCGGCAGTACCGTGGCCTGGTTTCAGACCTTCCGCTCGCTCGAATACGAGCCGCGCGCGGTCCAGACGGCACAGCAGATTGCCTCGCTGGTCAACCTGAGCCGGGCCGCGCTGGTGTATTCGGACTCGATCACCCGCGTGTCCCTGATCAAGACGATGGCCGAGCAGGAAGGCGTGCGCATCCTGCCGCGCGAGCCCAAAGACCGGTTCGAGCTGTTCGCCAAAAGCGCACTGGATGAGCGCATCACCGAGGAGCTGGCCCAGCGCCTGGGGCCGACCACCATGGTGGCGAGCAGCGTGAACGGCCAAAAGGGCCTGTGGGTGGGTTTTTCGATCGATGGCGACGCCTACTGGCTGCTGATGGACCGCTCGCGCGTGACCCCGGTGGACAGCAAGACCTGGCTGATCTGGCTGTTTACCGCGGGCGTGCTGTCGCTGGCCGGGGCCGCGGTGATTGCCCGCCTCATCAACCACCCGCTCAAACAGTTGTCGTTTGCGGCGGGGCGCGTTCGCGATGGCGACTTCGATGCCGGCAAGCTCGACGAGCGGGTCGCGACCAGCGAAATCCGCGAGGTCAACATCGGCTTTAACCGGATGGCCGAGCAGTTGGCCAAGATCGAGCAGGACCGCGCCGTCATGCTGGCCGGTATTTCACACGATTTGCGCACTCCGCTGGCGCGGCTGCGGCTGGAGACCGAACTCAGCGTGGCCGACGCGGATGCGCGCGACCACATGGCGGCGGACATCAGCCAGCTGGACGCCATCATCGACAAGTTTCTGGATTACGCGCGCCCCGATCACGTCGATCTCAAACCGGTGCGCCTGATCGACGTGGTGCAAGCCTGCACCTATCCCGTGAAGGACCAGGACGACATGCGCATCAAGGTGGACGTGGCGCCCGATCTGCACGTGATGGCCGACGAGGTGGAACTCACGCGGGTGATTTCCAACCTGCTGGAGAATGCGCGCCGCTACGGCAAATCACCGCAGACGGGCATTGCCTCGATCGATATCGTCGCCAAGGTGCGCGACCCGTGGTTGATGATCAAGGTACGCGACCACGGCCCGGGCGTTCCACCCGACGTGCTGCCCAGTCTTGTCAAGCCCTTTTTCCGCGGGGACGCTGCGCGCACGGCCGCCACTGGCGCCGGACTGGGCTTGTCCATTGTTGACAAAACCATTCAGCGCATGGGAGGCGTGTTCACACTTGCCAACACCAGCAGCGGCGGCCTGGCGGCGCACATCAGGCTGCACAACGCTCCCGCTGACCAGTTGTCAAGTACAAGGCAGGCTGAGCCCAGGGTAGATATACGCCTTTAGCTGCTAAAGCAATAGCACGACCGCCCGGGCCTCGATGCTCAATCCCTGCCCTACCGGGCCCATTTTCTCCGCCGTCTTGGCCTTGACGTTGACCTGACCCAGTGCCAACCCGAGCGCTGCCGCAATGCGCTCGCGCATCGCCGCAATGTGCGGCATGAGCCGCGGCGCCTGCGCGATGACGGTGCTGTCGACGTTGCCGATCTGCCAGCCCTGCGCGCGCACCAGGCGTGCCGCCTCGGCCAGCAGCGCGATCGAATCCGCGCCCTTGAAGCGCTCGTCGGTGTCCGGGAAATGCGTGCCGATGTCACCCAGCGCGGCGGCACCCAGCAGCGCATCGGTGATGGCGTGCAGCAGCACGTCGGCGTCCGAGTGCCCGAGCAGACCCAGGGGATGCGCAATTTCCACGCCGCCGATGATGAGCTTGCGCCCCGCCACCAGCGCGTGCGTGTCCCAGCCTTCGCCAATGCGAAACGTCATGTCCGGCTCCTCAATATGATTTCTGCCAGGGCAAAGTCTTGCAGGTACGTGACCTTGAAGTTCTGCGCATCGCCCGGTACCAGTTTGGGCCGGTGGCCCATGGCCTCCATCGCGCCGGCCTCGTCTGTGACCTGGTCGCCGGCCTGCCGGAGCGCCTCGATCAGCGCGCCGATGCGAAACATCTGCGGCGTCTGGGCCAGCCATTTGTCACTGCGCTCCAGCGTGGCGGCCACCCGCCCGCCCGACTCGCATTTGAGCGTGTCCGCCAGCTTGTGCGCCAGCAGGCCACCGACCTCATCGTGCTCGCAGGCGTCGATCAGGGCATTGATCTGCGCGGGTGTGACCAGGCAGCGCGCAGCGTCGTGCACGAGTACCCAATCGGCGGGGGTGGCGCCTTGCTCAAACAGCTCAAGGAGGCCATTAAAAACGCTTGCAGCCCTTGTGGCGCCTCCACAGTTCGCTATTAAACATGGAGCGCTCTGCTGTTCAAAAAAATGATCTTCGGGCGCCACCACCACCAGCAGGTCGGCAATGCGCGGCACCGCGGCGAAGGCCGCCAGGGTGTGCAGCACCATGGGAAAACCGGCGAGCGGCTGGTATTGCTTGGGCAGCGCCGTGTTCGCGCGCGATCCCGTGCCGGCGCACGGGATCAAGGCAAAAAAACGGGGATTTTGGGCGGGATCGGTCATAACGGTGTCCCGCATTCTAAAATCCAATCCATCGCACCCCCCGCCTATCGTGGCGGGGGGTGCTTCGTATTGGCGCTATTCATGGATTTACCCAAACTCAACCCCGGCAAGCGGCATGCCCTGCCCCGCCCTGCCGGCTCGGCCGATGCCCTGCTGCTGGCCCGGTTGGCACAGCGTGACAAAACCGGCAACAGGCTCACGGCCATCGTGACCGCCGATGCGAACGACGCACAGCGGCTGATGGAGGAGATTGCCTTTTTCGCGCCCGAGCTGCGCTGCGCCCTGTTTCCCGACTGGGAAACGCTGCCCTACGACACGTTCTCGCCGCACCAGGACCTGATCAGCGAACGGCTCGCCACCCTGTGGCGCATTTCGCAGCGCGAAGTCGATGTGGTCATCGTTCCGGCCACCACGGCGCTGTACCGGCTGGCGCCGCCCGGTTTTCTCGCGGGCTACACCTTTCACTTCAAGGTCCGGCAAAAGCTCAATGAGGCCAAGCTCCGCGCCCAGCTCCTGCTTGCCGGCTACAGCCACGTGACGCAGGTCGTCAGTCCGGGCGAATACGCGGTGCGCGGCGGTCTGATCGATCTCTTTCCCATGGGCTCGCCGGTGCCCTACCGCGTGGATCTGTTCGACGATGAGATCGACTCGATCCGCACTTTCGACCCCGACAGCCAGCGCAGCCTGTACCCCGTGCCCGAAGTGCGGCTGCTGCCCGGGCGCGAGTTCCCGATGGACGACGACGCGCGCGCCAAATTCCGCAGCCGCTGGCGCGAACTGCTCGACGGCGACCCGACCAAGAGCCGCATCTACAAGGACATCGGCAACGGCGTGGCCACGGCGGGCATCGAGTACTACCTGCCGCTGTTTTTTGACGAGACCGCCACGGTGTTCGACTACCTGGGCGGCGGAACCGCCGGGCCGCCCCAAGGTTCCGCGCTTCCCTCGGGGGACGGCGGGCGCGAAGCGGGCGCCAAGGGGCACTTTCCTGCCACCGTGGTGCTGCACGGCGACCTGGAGCCCGCCTTCGCGCGCTTCTGGCAGGACACCAAGGACCGCTACCGGCTGGTGCAGGGCGACCCGGAGCACCCCGCGCTGCCGCCGCAGGCGCTGTTCCTGAGCGCCGAGCAGTTTTACGCGCGCGCCAACGAACATCCGCAGCTGGCAATACGGCCTGCCATTGAAGATGTGGCGGATAGCGCCCTGTTTCAAAAACTGGGCGAACTGTCCGTGGTGCGCGGCGCCGAAGACCCGCTGGCCCGGCTCAAGGCCCACCTGCAGAGCACCCCTCAGCGCGTGCTGCTGCTGGCCGAGAGCGATGGCCGGCGCGAGAGCCTGCTCGATTTCCTGCGCGCCAGCGGGCTCAACCCGCCGGTGTTCGACTCGCTGCAGGAGTTCCAAAGCAGCACCGAGCCCCTCGGCATTGCCACGGCCGCCCTCGCCACGGGTTTCAGCTGGCTCGAAGAAGGCCTCGACTTCGTCACCGAGACCGAGCTGTTCGCGGCCGGCCCGACCACGCGCCGGCGCAAAAAGCAGGAGCAGGTCAGCGACGTCGAAGCGCTCATCAAGGACCTGAGCGAGCTCAACGTCGGCGACCCGGTGGTGCACAGCGCGCACGGCATTGGCCGCTACCGGGGACTGATCCATCTCGACCTGGGGCAGCTGCAACCCGACGGTACGCACGCCGTGCAGGAGTTTTTGCACCTCGAGTACGCCGACAAGGCCGTGCTGTACGTGCCCGTCAGCCAGTTGCACCAGATCAGCCGCTACACCGGCGTGAGTGCCGACGAGGCGCCGCTGCACAAGCTCGGCTCCGGCCAGTGGGAAAAAGCCAGGCGCCGCGCCGCCGAGCAGGTGCGCGACTCGGCCGCCGAGCTGCTCAACATCTATGCGCGCCGCGCCGCGCGCGAAGGCCACGCGTTTAGATACAGCGCGCAGGATTACGAAACGTTTGCCAACGACTTCGGCTTCGAGGAAACCGCCGACCAGAGCGCCGCCATCCACGCCGTGATCCAGGACATGATCAGCCCGCGCCCCATGGACCGCCTGGTCTGCGGCGACGTCGGCTTCGGCAAGACCGAGGTGGCCTTGCGTGCCGCGTTCATTGCCATCACCGGCGGCAAGCAGGTGGCGTTCCTGGCGCCCACCACGCTGCTGGCCGAGCAGCACTACCAGACGCTGGTGGACCGTTTCGCCAAATGGCCGGTGAAGGTGGCGCAAGTCTCGCGCTTTCGCTCCGGCAAGGAAGTCACGGCGTCGCTCAAAGGCATCGCCGACGGCACGATCGACATCGTGGTCGGCACGCACAAGCTGCTCAGCGAATCGACCAAATTCAGGAATCTCGGCCTCTTGATCATCGACGAGGAGCACCGCTTCGGCGTGCGCCACAAGGAGGCCATGAAGGCGCTGCGCGCCGAGGTCGACGTGCTGACACTGACCGCCACGCCGATCCCGCGCACGCTGGGCATGGCACTCGAAGGACTGCGCGACCTTAGCGTGATCGCCACAGCGCCGCAGCGTCGCCTGGCGATCAAGACCTTTGTGCGCACCGAGGGCAACGGCGTGATCCGGGAGGCCGTGCTGCGCGAACTCAAGCGCGGCGGGCAAGTGTACTTCCTGCACAACGAGGTGGAAACCATCGAGAACCGCCGGCAAAAGCTCGAAGAAATCCTGCCCGAGGCGCGCATTGCGGTGGCGCACGGCCAGATGCCCGAGCGCGAGCTGGAGCGCGTGATGCGCGACTTCGTGGCGCAGCGCTACAACCTGCTGCTGTGCTCGACCATCATCGAGACCGGCATCGACGTGCCCACCGCGAACACCATCGTGATGAGCCGCGCCGACAAGTTTGGCCTGGCGCAGCTGCACCAGTTGCGCGGCCGGGTCGGACGCTCGCATCACCAGGCCTACGCCTACCTGATGGTGCCCGACCTGGAGGGCCTGACCAAACATGCGTCGCAGCGGTTGGAGGCCATCCAGCAGATGGAAGAACTGGGCAGCGGCTTTTACCTCGCGATGCACGACCTGGAGATCCGCGGCGCCGGCGAGGTGCTGGGCGAAAACCAGAGCGGCAACATGATGGAGATCGGCTTCCAGCTCTACAACGAGATGCTGGGCGAGGCCGTGCGCTGCCTCAAGGCCGGCATCGAGCCCGATCTGCTGGCCCCGCTCAACGCGACCACCGAGATCAACCTGCACGCGCCGGCGCTCCTACCCGACGACTACTGCGGCGACGTGCACCTGCGCCTGAGCTTCTACAAGAAGCTGGCTACCGCCAAAAACACCGACCAGATCGACGCCCTGCTGGAAGAAATTGTGGATCGCTTTGGCAAGCTCCCCACGCAGGCGCAAACCCTTATCGACGTGCACCGCCTGCGCGTGATCGCCAGGCCCTACGGCGTGGTGAAGGTCGATGCGGCACCAGGCGTGATCCACATCACCTTCAAGAAAGACCCGCCGATCGACTCGATGCGCATCATCGAGCTGATCCAGAAGAACCGCCACATCAAACTCGCCAGTAATGAGAAGCTGCGCATCGAGCGCGACCTGCCCGACCCCAAGGCCCGCGCCCAGATGGTGCGCGATGTGCTGCGCTCGCTGGGCCAACCCACTACCGAAACCATGACCGCATGACCGCACAAGAAATCTCCCCCGGCCTCGTGATCCGGGGCATCACCCCGCCCTTGAGCCTGCATGACTTCAGGCTCATCACGTTCGACATGGACTCGACCCTCATCAACATCGAGTGCGTCGACGAGATTGCCGACGCGGCCGGGCGCAAGGCCGAGGTCGCCGCCATCACCGAGGCCGCCATGCGCGGCGAGATTGCCGACTACAAGGAAAGCCTGCGCCAGCGCGTGGCCCTGCTCCGGGGCGTCACAGTGGCGAGCATGGAAGCGGTGTACGCGACGCGCCTGCAACTCAACCCCGGCGCCTTTGAGCTGGTGGCCGCCTGCAAGCAGGCTGGCCTGAAGCTGCTGCTGGTCAGCGGCGGCTTCACCTTTTTTACCGACCGCATCCGCGACCGGCTGGGCATCGACTTCACGCGCTCGAACATGCTGGAAGTGCAGGACGGCCTGCTGACCGGAAGAATGGTGGACCAGCCTTGGGGCGATATCTGCGACGGCGACGAAAAACGCAAGATGCTGCTGGAGACCTGCGCGAAGCTGGGCATCCAGCCTAGGCAGGCGATTGCCGTGGGCGACGGCGCCAACGACTTGCCGATGATGGGCAGCGCCGGCCTGTCGGTGGCCTACCACGCCAAGCCCACCGTGCGCGAGCAGGCCATGGTGGCGATCAACAGCGGCGGGCTGGACCGCCTGCTCGAGCTGATGGACAAAACGCCGATGCGCGCAGTACGATAGAGCATGGCTCTGCCACACGCTCAACCACTGGATGCGATCGACATTCGTCCGCTCGGTGCCGGCCTGCGCACGGCAAAAACCCACAGCCTGATCAAGACCGAAAAGCTCCAGTTGATGCAGGTGGTGCTGGCGGCCGGCCAGGGGCTGCCCGAACATCGCGCGCCGAGCGAGGTCACAGTGCAGTGCCTGGAAGGCGAGGTCGAGGTGGCCACGCCCAATCGCCTGTGTCGCCTGCAGGCGGGCGAGGTCGTCGTGCTGCCGGCAGATGAGCCCCACGCCGTGCTGGCCCACCGCGACGCGACGCTGCTGGTGACCGTGCTGCTGCACGCCTGACACGCGCCGGCATGTCGTCGCGCAACCGTCAGAAGTTGGCTGGTGTCAGGTTTTTTCCACCACGGGCCGACCCGCCAACACCGTAAAACTCGCCAGCGTTTCGATGCGGGTGTCCCGGCGCGTCACGTCGTCCAGCACGCGCAGGGTGGTGGTCAGCTGCCGGGGCGTGAACTCGACCACACCGTAGCCCTTGCGCTGCGCATCGGCAAACACGAAGTGCGGATTCTCGGCCAGACGCTCGGCCGTTCTGGCATTGCCGCTCGAGCGCGAGGTGATGCTGGTACCGCAGAACTCCACACCTACGGCGGGACTGCTCGCATCCGCGTAATCGGCCTTGACATGGCCAACCCAGTTCTCGTGCACGTCGCCGCCGAGCAGCACGGCGTTGGCCACCGCGTGCCGGCGCAGTGAATCGGTCAGGCGTGTGCGCGCCGCCGGATAACCGTCCCAGCCGTCGTTCCACAGGGTTTGGCCGGGGCCGGGTTTGAAGTCGCGCTGGCCGAACAGGGTCTGCTGGCCCAGCACATTCCAGGTCTGGCCCGCCCGGGCAAATTCCTGGCCCAGCCAGCGCTCCTGCGCCATCCCGAGCAAGCTGCGCCCGGCGTCGTTCCAGGACGGGCAACTGGCCGGATCCACCGTGCTCGACCCCAGCATGCCATCGCGCGTGCAGACCTGCGGGTCTTTGTACTGCCGCGCATCGAGCAGGTACAGCGAGGCCAGCCGGCCGTATTGCATCCGGTTGTAGATGCGCATCTCGGCGCCGGGGTCCCGATGCACCAGGCCGGTCATGCCGCGGGTCAGCACGGACGCACGTATCGGCATGTGTTCGTAATACGCCTGGTACGCCGCCGCGCGGCGCGCGGTAAAGTCGGCGGGCGTTGAGGGATCGAGCCGGCTGCTGTAACCGGCCTGCGCGCCCGCGTAGTCGTTCTGCACCTCATGGTCGTCCCAGGTCACCAGCCAGGGGCAGGCGGCGTGCATGGCCTGCAAATCAGCCTCGCCCTTGTACAGGGCGTAGCGCCGGCGGTAGTCGTCCAGCGTCAGTACCCAGCCACCCGGCGGCACGCGCACGGCGTGGGCGGCGCCCGGGTATTCGTAGATGTAGTCGCCCACGAACAGCACCGCGTCCAGATTCTCCTCGCGCATGTGGCGGTAGGCGCTGAAATAGCCATGCTCCCAGCGCTGGCAGGAGGCGTAGGCCAGTCGCAGCCGCGCCACGATGGCATCGGGCGCCGGGAACGTGCGCGTGCGCCCCACCGGACTGCGGGCATCGCCCACCATGAAGCGGTAGAAGTACCAGCGGTCCGGCGTCAGCCCGGCCACCTCCACGTGCACCGAATGCGCCAGTTCGGGCTGCGCCTGGGCCTGGCCGCTTTGCACGATGCGGGTGAAACCCTCGTCGTGCGCCACTTCCCAGCGCACGGTCACGGCGCCCTGCCCCACATTCGCGTCCCACAGGTCGGCCGGTGCCAGCCGGGTCCACAGCACCACCGAGTCGTGCGTGGGCGAACCACTGGCCACCCCGAGCGTGAATGGATCGGCATCGAGCCGGGGCTGGCTCCAGGCGCTGCGCGGCAACCACAGGGTCGTGGCAGCGGCGCCAGCCAGTTGCAGCAGACGGCGACGGTCGTGGGCCGCAGACGGGATGGATGTTTTCATGGTGGTGAGGCCCGGCCGCACAGAGCGCCTGGCAGCATGCCGGGCCATTCCAGCGGGACTATGTTTTCCATAGCAATGAGTGCATCTCCATCAAGGGCTACAGGCTCTTTTCTCTTGCATCTGGCGCATCAAAAAGCCCCGGTGCGCCGAACGCCGCGCCTTCGATCAACAGCATGCGCAGCTTGGTTGTGACACCGCCGCGGGCCGAGAAGCCGCCCGCCCCGCTGCCAGCCGCCAGCACCCGGTGGCACGGCACGACGGGCGCAAACGGGTTGTGCCCCAGCGCCTGCCCCACTGCACGCGCCGCGCCGGGCTCGCCGATGCGCGCGGCGACCTCGCCATAGGTGAGCGTCGCACCGGGCGCAATCGCGCGCGTGACCTCGTAAACGCGGCGGTTGAAGGGCGGCACGCCTTGCATGTCGAGCGGCGCGGCACCAAGCACGTCAGGCTCGCAACGCTCGCCGCGCAGCAAGGCCACCACGGCGTCGATGACGCACTGCACCGCGGGCGGCGGCAGCGCTTCCTGTGCGCCCGCAGGCCGGCGCAGACGCACGCGCGTCGCGTGATCATTCGCCTCGGGCAACTGCACGCCGTAGATGCCGTGTTCACCCCATGCGATGCCGCAGCGCCCGATGGCCGTGTCGAACAATGAAAAGCCGGATGTCGCCATGGTCACAGGACGCTGCGGCGCAGCAGATGACTCCCGCGCCGGGCCCGGTAGAGCAGGAATCCGACAATGCTGACGTTGAGCAGGTTCCACACCGTTCCGTTGAGGAAGGCAGCACGGTAGGAGCCCGTGAAATCGAAAATCACACCCGACATCCAGCCCCCCAGCGCCATGCCGAACAGCGTCGCCATGAGCACGGTGCCGACACGTGCGCCGGCCTCCCTGGGCGCGAAATACTCGCGCACGATCAGCGCATAGGCGGGCACGATGCCGCCCTGGAACAGGCCGAACATGCCGGACACCACGTACAGAGGCGCCAGTCCCTTGAACGGCAGAAACATCAGCAGCGCAATGCCTTGCAGTACGGAGCCGAGTAAGAGCGTGCGCAGGCCGCCGATCCGGTCGGAGATCCAGCCCGAGGCGAGCCGGCTGATGATGCCCATCCCCAGCATCAGCGACAGCATTTCGGCGCCGCGCGCCGCGCCAAAACCCAGGTCCCCGCAATACGCCACGATATGCACTTGCGGCATCGCCATGGCCACGCAGCAGGCCACGCCTGCGATGCACAGCAAGCCCTGCAGCGCGGCGGGCGACAGGCCCAGCGCACGAGCCGGGTCGACGCCGGCCAGCCAGCGGGCTCGCTCCGGCGGCGCCGCTGCGGTCGCCAACTCCGCCGGCGGCGCCTGCCGGCGCAGCACCAGAGCGAGCGCCGGCATGATCAGCAGGCTGAACACCCCGATGCCGATATAGGCCTGGCGCCAGCCAATGCTGTCGATGTAGTGCTGCAGAATCGGCGGCCAGACGGCGCCGGCCAGGTAGTTGCCGCTCATGCAGATGGCCACCGCGATACCGCGCCGGCGCGCAAACCACTGCGAGGTGTCGGCCACCAGCGGCGCAAATGTGGCCGAGGTGCCGAACAGCCCGATCAACACCCCATGCGCCAGACTGAACTGCCACAGACTGCCCGCCAATCCCGCGACGATGAAACCGGCGCCGAGGCCGGTGGACCCGATCAGCACGGTGACCATCACGCCAAAGCGGTCGGACAAGCGCCCCATCAGGATGCCACCCAGGCCGAAGCCGACCATCGTCAGTGTGTACGGCAGCGATGCATCGGCGCGCGCCACGCCGAAATCGGCCTGAATACGCGGCAGCACCACGGTGACCGAATACATGCCGGCGCTACCGATGGTCATCAGCAGCAGCGAGACGAGCAGCCGCATCCACGCGTAAGGGGATTCAATGTCCTGAGGGGATCCAGTGCGCGATTTCATGGCCGCTATTGGAACGCAGAATGCCGGCGTTGTCCCCATTGGCATGGGGCCGCGCCACCCAAGCATCAGGCCCAGTCCACCGGCTTGGAAAAATACCTGAAATAGCGCCGAAACTCCGGGCTGACGCGTTTCAGCTCCACCCGGTGCGCCACCGACAGGCGCTTGAAGACCTTCTCGCCGTGCGCCGTCAACTTGACGCCCACGCGGCGCCGGTCCTGCTTGGACGGCTTGCGGCTGACAAACCCTTCCTTTTCCAGGCGATCCACGAGACCGACGGCACTGTTGTGCTTGATCAGCATCCATTGCGCCAGCTCGGTGATGGTAATCACCTCAGCCTCCGGGTGCCCCTTGATCGCCAGCAGCGCCTGGTACTGCTGCGGCGTCAAGCCCAAAGCGGCACACTCCTGTTCACTGAAGAAATTGAACTGGCGCAGCTGGGCGCGAAACTCCGCCAGCATCTTGAATTCGTCGCTTTTCATTGTTCTGCCCGGCCGATGCGCCTCGCCTCTTCTGCCTTTTCCATTACGTGTACCTGACAGCATGCGCGCTCCAGCGCAGATCTTTCTTAGGGTTTTCGAGAGTTGGCCAATGTATCGTACCAAGATATATTCGCCACTATACCGTGCAAGGAATGCACAAAGCTGTTTTTTCTGGTAACGCGTTATTACCACTTTGGTGAACGTCGACTTGGAGGGGCGACGCGCCGACTTGCTGCCAGGCGCTGAAAGAAAAATTTGCAAGCCAATGGCTGTGACCCGGGCCAAGATCAGGATCAATTTCCAAGAAAGGAAGCACATGTCAAAGTTCAAGCTCACCAACGAGGCGACATCCGCCATCTCGCGCCGTGCCGCGCTGCATCGCAGCGCAGGCGTGGCTGGCGCCACATTGCTGGCCAGTTTCGGGGGCATCCAATGGGCCTACGCCGAAGACAAACCGGCCATGGGGACCTGGCCGGCCGGGTCGCAGGGCGACACGGTTTTCATCGGTGCAGCCGTGCCTCTCACTGGCACCTATGCGGTGCAGGGTGAGGACGAGCGCAAGGGCATGGAGCTCGCCGTCGAGCACATGAACACCAATCACGAGCTGATGAAGAAATTCGCGCCAAAGGTGAACAACGGCCTGCTCGGCAAGAAAGTGAAATTGCTCTCGGCCGACTCGGCCGCCAAGCCGAACCAGGCGCTGCAGGTGGAACAGACTTTCATCAACCAGAGCAAGGTCATCATGATGACCGGCTCGACCTCATCGGCCGTGGCGGTGGCGCTCAACAAGTTTGCCGATCGCGAGAAGATTCTTTATCTGGCCGGCATCTCCGGCTCCAACGACACGACCGGCAAGGACTGCGTGCGCTACGGCTTCCGGCAAGGCTTCTACGGTGAGACGGCGGCCAATGCGATCGGCCCGGTGCTGGTCAAGCAGTTCGGCAAGAACCGCAAGGCCGCGTTCATGACGCCGGACTACACCTATGGCCACACCACGACGAAATCTGTCAACGACTACCTGACCAAGAACGCGGGCTGGACCATGGTGACCAATCAGGTGTCGCCGCTCGGCACCCAGGATTTCAGCCAGTACCTGACCAATATCGCGAATTCGGGCGCCGAATTCCTGATCAACGTCAACTGGGGGCGTGACGCCGTGTTGTCGACCCAGCAGGCCAAGCAGTTCGGCCTGCTCCCGAAGATGACGCTGGTTCTCCCGTACCAGATTCCATTTATCGCGAAGGAGGTTGGACCGGACATCACGGCTGGCGTTTTTGCGGCGACCGATTTCTGGTGGACGCTCGAAGACAAGTATCCCCTTGCCAAGCTGTTCGTGGACGCGTTCCAGAAGAAGTACGGCTATCGACCGGAATGGGGTGCCGAAAACTCCTATGTGAGCTTCGCCCAGTGGGCGCGGATGGTGACCGAAGCCGGCAGTTTCTACCCACCCGACGTCATCAAGCAGTACGAGAAGGGTGAAACCATTCCGTCGCTCCTTGGTGATGTGCACTATCGGCCGCAGGATCACCAATGCATTCGTCCGGTTGTGATTGTTCGCGGCAAAGCCAAGAAGGACATGAAGAACAACGAGGACTTCTGGGAAGTACTCGAAATCGTGCCCGGTGAAAAGGTCACGCAGCCAGCCGACGCGTTTGGCTGCAAGCTCGGCAGTTACACCTGACAGACAAGGACGCCCTCTGGCCGGTGCAGGATCGGAGTGCTTGCTGTCGCACATGATGGCAAGCATTCATGATGCTGGCGGCCCGTTGAGGGCGGGACAAATCCTGACGCAAACATGACATGTTCGAATTGATCGACGACCAGGGCGGGACAGCGTGATTAACTGGGCCAACTTCATATCGCAATGCTTCAACGGCCTGGTGCTGGGCGCGTTGCTGGCGCTGATCTCCTCGGGCCTGACGATCATCTACGGCACGCTCGGCGTGCTCAACCTCGCGCACGGCGCGATGTTCATGCTGGGTGGCTATGCCGGCTGGCTGGCCTACACCTACTCCGGCTCTTTCATCGTCGCGGTCATTGCCGGCTCGCTGTTCGTGATGGTGGTGGGCGTGGTGACCGAGCGCTTGATCATTCGTCATTTCTACGCACGGCCGCCTGAAGATCAGCTTCTCGTCACCTTCGGCCTTGGCATCGTCTTCGTCGAAGCTGTGCGCTTCGTCTTCGGCAGCCTGTCGCAGACGGTGCCCCCGCCGGCACCGCTGGCCGGCATCACGTCGCTCGGCTTCATGCTTTACCCGACCTATCGGCTCGCGTTGCTCGGCATCGTCGCGGTTTCACTGCTTGCGCTGTATTTTGTGCTCTACCGCACCCGCATCGGCATGATCGTGCGTGCCGGGATCGAGGATTCGATGATGGTCAGCTCGCTCGGCATCAACGTCTACAAGATTTTCATGCTGGTGTTCGGCATTGGCGCGATGGCGGCGGGCTTTGCCGGCATCATCAACGCCCCGGTAGTCTCGATTGCGCCCGACGTCGGCGAAGCGATTCTGGTGCAAACCTTCGTCGTCGTCGTCATCGGCGGCGTCGGCTCCTTCCCGGGCGCGGTGCTCGGCGGCCTTATCGCCGGCGAGCTCATCAGCCTGACCTCGATGGTCGATCCCGCCTATTCCTATGTCGTGCTGTTCGTGGCTATGACGCTCGTGCTGGTGTTCCGTCCTCGCGGACTGCTCGGCACAGCGGGTCGCGAATAAAATTAATTCACCGATGTCCAGACCACGTCGCTTCCATGTCGAAATCCTGACGGCCGTCGGCCTGATTGTGGCGCCATTCGTACTGCCCTATCTCGGCTTCTCTCCGACCACGATCAATCGGATCCTCATTTGGGGCCTGGTCGGGATCGGTTTCGACCTCCTGTTCGGCTACACCGGCCTGCTTTCGTTCGGCCAGTCCGCATTCTTCGGCTCGGGCGGCATGTTCGCGGCCTACCTGCTGACGCAGACCTCGTTCACCAATACCATCGTGGCCCTCATTCTCGGCACGATCGTGGCCGGTGTCATCGGCTATCTGGTTGGCCTGGTCGCGCTGCGGCGCACCGGCATCTATTTCGCCATGATTACCGTGGCGATCGCCGAAGTCTTCTTCTTCGTCGAATTCAACCCGCTGTCAGCCTACACCGGCGGCGAGAATGGCCTGCCCGGCGTGCCGCCGCCGAACCTGAGCCTGGGCTTCACGAGCATCGAGTTCACCAGCAACCTGTCGATGTATGCCTTCTTCGCGTTCTGGTATTTCGTCGGGCTGGTGATCGCGCTGCGCATCGTGCGCTCGCCCGTCGGCCTTATGCTGCGCGCCATTCGCGACAATCCACTGCGCGCGCAGGCGCTGGGTCACAACATCCACAGCTACAAGCTGCTGGTTTTCGTGATCGCATCCATGTATGCGGGTTTCGGCGGTGGCCTGCTCGGCCTCATGCAGGGCTTCATGCCGCCCGACGCCTTTATGTTCGACACCTCGGGGCAAATCGTCATCATGACCGCCATCGGCGGCGCGGGCACTCTGTTTGGGCCGCTGCTCGGTGCGGCGGTCTGGCTCTACCTGAGCGATTTCTTCCAGACGATCCTGAACCTTGGCGCCACCTGGAAGCTAATCCTTGGGATCGTGTTCGTGCTTCTGGTGGTTTTCCTGCGCCGCGGCCTGGCTGGTGCGATCGTCGATCTGTACGACCGGGCAAGAGGTGGCAAGAAGACGGTGGCGTCGCCGATTGCCGCAGCGCCTGCGGCAACCACGTCGGCGCGGGTCACGGGGGGTGCGATGTCGGTCGGATACAAGGCGACCGCCAGCAAGACCGGCCCGATCCTGCAGGCGAGCGGCCTGACCAAGCGTTATGGCGGCCTGGTCGCCAACAGTGAAATCGACTTCATGGTTAAACACGGCGAGATACGAGGCATCATCGGGCCGAACGGCGCTGGCAAGACGACCTTCTTCAAGATGCTGACCTGCGAGATCGTGCCGACCTCCGGAAAAATCGTGTTCGATGGCCGCGACATCACTGACCTGGGCGTGGCCGATGCCTGCCAGCTCGGGCTCACCAAGAGTTACCAGATCAATCAACTCTTCGAACGTCTCACCGTCAGGCAGAACCTGCAAATCGCTGCACTCGGTGAGACCCGGGGCAAGTTCAGGCCCGACCTGTTCAAGAGCCTTTCAAAGGTTTCCGGTCTGGACGCGCAAGTCGAGGGCACTGCCGCTCTGGTTCATCTGACGGAGCGGCTCGATACGCCTGTGTCCGAACTGGCCTATGGCGAGAAGCGGCGGCTTGAGATCGGGTTGGCGCTTGCGACTTCGCCGAGCCTGTTGCTGCTCGACGAACCGCTTGCCGGCATGAGCACGCAGGAGCGGGTTGACACGGTGGCCCTGCTGAAATCGATTGCCCAGGGCCGCACGATGATCGTCATCGACCACGACATGGACTCGCTGTTCGAACTGGTCGAGAAAGTCACCGTGCTGCAGGAAGGACGTATCCTCGTTGAGGCGGCTACGCCCGATGAAATCAAGACCAACGCCGCGGTGCAGGAAGCCTATCTCGGCGGCGTGCATGAAGAGGTAGCGTTGGTATGAGCCTGCTTGAAGTCAGCGGCCTGAACAGTTACTACGGTGACAGTCACATCCTGTTCGATGTTTCGCTTCGCGTCGAGAAAAACGAGGTGGTGGCACTTCTGGGCCGCAACGGGGCCGGGAAATCCACAACGCTCAAGAGCCTGATGGGCGTGGTCAAGCCCAGAGCCGGGAGCGTCAAGCTCGAAGGTAAGGAGATTGCCGGCAAGAAGGCGCATGACATCGCCCGGGTCGGCATGCAACTCGTCCATGAAGACCGCCGCATCTTTGGCAGCCTCAATGTGGAGGAAAACATCATCCTTGCCGGGCTGACCGCCGACAACAAATGGCCGCTGGAGCGCATCTACGACATGTTTCCGCGGCTAAAGGAGCGGCGCACCAGTCGCGGCACGGACCTCTCCGGCGGTGAGCAGCAGATGCTGGCGATCGCGCGAGCGCTGGTGCGGGATCCGAAGATCGTGCTGCTCGACGAGCCATTCGAGGGGCTCGCCCCGGTCATTGTTCAGGATCTCGTGCGCGTCTGCCGCAGCCTGGCGCAGGCCGGCCAGACCATTGTTCTGGTCGAGCAGAACCTCGCCGCCACGCTGGCACTGGCAAGCCGCGTCTACATCATCAACAATGGCCACATCGCGCATGAAGGCCCGGCAGGCGAACTCAAGACCCAGCCGGATCTGCTGCAGCGCTATCTCGGCGTTTAGGTGAACGGCCGTCACGGGGCCGGGGGTTCAACGCAGAAAACTCCCGCGTGTCGGCGTTGTCCGACAGCAAAGCAGGCGCTCTGTCTGACATTCGGGGAGGGGCGTCGAGACTAGACTGAGGTATCCATTGGCGGAACCACAGGAGTCATCCATGCTCACACTCAATACATCCATCTCTTGTCGCAGCCTCACGCTATGTGCCTTGGGGGCCTTGCTGGGGGCGTCCGCGCTGGCTGCTGGCAGCCACGACTCATCCAGTGCCCAGGCGCAGTACCTGCAGGACCGTGCAGCCTGCAACGCCGGCCAGTCCAACGAAGATCGCGCTACCTGTCTGAAGGAGGCTGGCGCTGCGCTGCAGGCCGCCCGGCGTGGCGGCCTCACCAGCACCAGCCCGACTGAGTATCAACGCAACGCCCTGCTTCGGTGCAACGAACAGCCACCCGAAAACCGTGACGATTGCGTGGCGCGCATGCAAAGCCCCGCCCAGGGCGATGTGGGCGCAGGCGGCCTGCTCAGGGAAGCAGAGACGCCCGCCAAATAACGGCATGGGCCAGGGCCGCCCCCGGCAAGGGGAATTCTCGCCCCAGCCCGCCCGATTCAAGGCAGGCGCGCAGCACAATCCGCTCGCCCGTGTAAATACCGGTAACAGCATGAACCGATACACCGATCCTGTCGTCGCAAGTGCAGGTATCGCCGTTGCAAGATGAGTTCACTTCTGGAGAAACTGATGAAAAAACTGATTGCGCTCGCCCTGGCTGCTTGCGTCATAGCCCCCGTCTACGCGCAGGTGGGGGTATCCATTGGCATCAACCAGCCCGGTGTTTATGGCCAGATCAACATTGGCGGCTATCCCCCGCCTCCGGTGGTTTACCCGCAACCGGTGATCGTCGCGCCAGGGCCCGTTGCCGCGCCGCCGATGTACCTTTACGTTCCCCCGCTCTACCAGCAAAACTGGCGCCGTTATTGCGGTCGCTACAACGCCTGTGGCCGACCCGTGTATTTTGTTCAGGAGCAATGGGTTCGGGACCGTTACCAGCGTGCGCATCCCGGATGGCGCGGCAATGGTCACGATCGTCGCGACTGGCATGGTGGTCCCGACCGCGACCACCGTGGCGACGCAGGCCGGGGTGACCACCATGGCGACAGAGGCCGGGGCGACGACCGGCGGTAGTTGACGCCCTTTTAAGCGTCAGCCTTCGGCCAGACAGGCAATCGCCTGTTGCACCCCATCACGACCAAACGGAATGCCCTGCACCGTCAGGGCGGCTTCCACGCCGGCCAGGCAGCCCAGAATCATCGCGGGGTTCATGTCGCCCAGATGGCCGATGCGAAAAACCCGGCCTGCGAGCGGTCCCAGACCACCCGCGATGGCGACCTGGAACCGCTCCCGCGCCACCTCGCGCATCGCTTCGGGGTCGATCCCCGGCTGCACCAGCACAGTGGTGACCGACACCGAGCGGGCCTCGGGTACCCGACCGAAGAACTGCAACGCCCCACCCTCGCTCCAGCAGGCCACGGCGGCATGCACCGCACGCGCGATCAGCCGATGCCGCGCAATGACCTCGTCGACGCCTTCGCGAAAAATCAACGATAGCGCCGCGTCCAGCCCCATCAGCAGGCTTTGCGGCGGAGTGCCGCAAAATTTGCGATATACCAGATCGCTGCTGCGCCGGCTCCAGTCCCAGTAAAACCGGGGCGCCGGATTGCGGCTGGCCACGGCCATCGCCACGCTATCGACCGCCACAAAGCCCAGCCCGGGCGGCACCATCAGTCCCTTCTGCGATGCCCCAATTACAACGTTGGCGCCGAGGGCATCCATGGCAAACGGCGAAGCACCGAGCGAGGCCACCACATCGACCACGAACAAGGCCGGATGACCGGCGGCGTCGATGGCCGCGCGCAGCGCGCGCAGGTCGCTGGTCAAGCCGCTGGCGGTATCGGTGTGCACAGCGAACACGGCCACGATTTCATGCCGGGTGTCGGCACGCAGCGCCTGCTCCACGGCATCAACGTCGATGGGAAAGCCCTCAACGCAAGGCGTGCGAACCACACGGCCGCCGAGCGCCTCGGTCTGCACGGCCCAGGATTCCGAGAAGTGCCCGGTCCCCGGCACCAGAACCGTCTGACCCGGCGCGATCAGATTGACAATCGCCGCTTCCCAGGCGCCGTGACCATTCGCGGAGTACATGAACACCTGTGCCTGCTTCGTCTGCAACAGGCGTTTGAGTCCGCTCTCGCAAGCCTCGATGACCGCCTCGAGCCGCGGATCGGCCAGGTCCATGGGCTGACGGCTCATCGCATGCACCACCTCGTCGGGCACCCGGGTCGGGCCGGGAGAATGCAGGGATCGGTGGCCGGGAATGCGTTTCGGTGCGTTCATGGTGTCATTGTCCGCGAGGTGAATTTCATCTTAATCGACACGGAGGTTTTGCACCGACACATCGGCTTCCCGAGGCACCCTGGCGCCGCGCTGTAAAGTCACGGTCTGAACGAAAGATCCATCCAATGTCTCATCCAAGTGTGTGGGCGCCCAAGGTTCTGGCGCTGCTGCGCGGCGGCAATGCCACGGCGGCGCTGGCCCAGATCAAGGTGGCCCCCAGCGTGAAGGACCTGCAGCAGTTGCGTGCGGCTTTCGGTGCCGCAAATCTCGCGCCGCGTCTGCCCCATGTCGATGAGGCGATCGCCGACCAGATCGACGCCATGTCGGCTCCGCGCCTGCACCGCTCGCCCTAGAGACAAAACCACCCTCGCCCTTCAGCCTGCCCTCGGAGACGCCGTGTCCACCCCCATCTCAGACATCCACATCGCACGTGCCGATCCGCTGCCGGAACCACGGCTGTTGCAGGGCGAACTCCCCGCGAGCGAGGCGCAGGCCGCCGGCATCGCGGCCGCGCGTGCCGCGACCCGCAACATCCTGCGCGGCCTCGACGACCGGCTGCTGGTAGTCGTGGGCCCATGCTCGATCCATGAGCCCGAGTCGGCGCTGGAATACGCCGCGCGCCTGCGCGAGGTGGCGCAGCGCCTGGGCGAATCGCTGCTGCTGGTGATGCGCGTGTATTTCGAGAAGCCGCGCACGCGCATGGGCTGGAAGGGCCTGATCTACGACCCGGACCTCGATGGACAGGGCGACATCGGCGAAGGCCTGCGCCACGCGCGGCGCATCCTGCTGGCGTGCGCGCAGCTGGGGGTGCCGGCGGCTTCTGAAATCCTCGACCTGGTCACGCCGCAGTACTACGCCGAACTGCTGACCTGGGGCGCCATTGGAGCCCGCACGGTGGAGAGTCCGCTGCACCGCCAGATGGCGTCTGCCCTGTCGGCGCCGGTGGGCTTCAAGAACGCCACCAACGGCAGCGTGGCCGCCGCCATCGACGCAATCCACGTCGCCACCCAGCCGCACCGCTTTCCCACCATCTCGCTCGAAGGCCGGGCCATGGTCATCACGACCACGGGCAACCCCGACGGCCACCTGGTGCTGCGCGGCGCCAGCGACGGGCCGAATTTTGACGCGGCCAGCGTACGCCGCGCCACCGACGCGCTGAGCCAGGCGAGCTTGCCCGCGCGGCTGGTGATCGACTGCAGCCACGGCAACAGCAGCAAGGACTACGCACGCCAGCCCGCGGTGGCGGCCGACATCGCGCGGCAAATCGGCAGCGGCTCGGCCGGCATCTGCGGCGTCATGATCGAGAGCCATCTGGTGGAAGGCCGGCAAGACATTACCGAAGGCCGCAAGGGCCTGCGCTATGGCCAGAGCGTGACCGATGCCTGCATCGGCTGGGACACGACTGTGGAGGTTCTGGACAACCTCGCGGCAGCGGTTCGCCAGCGCCGAGCGGCTTCCGGGTTTGCATCAATTCAGAATGAAATAGGCTCGTAGCCCAATCACTATATGCCCGTGTAGCTATTATTTTGATAGTTAACACAATCTCTGCCGCCGGCGCCAGACCACGTCCCTTCGTTGGCCTCCCGGTCAGCTTTTTCCCCGCAGCGGGTCCAGCAGCGCGGACAGCCCGTTGTGATCGATCTCGTGCATCAGCACCAGCAGGCGGCCGATGTCGCCCGCCGGAAAACCCTCGCGCGCAAACCAGTTGAGGTAGTTGCCAGGCAAGTCGGCAATCAGCCGGCCCTTGTACTTGCCGTAGGGCATCTCGGTGGTCAGCAGGCGCTGCAACTGCTCGGAATCCATGCGCCTAACCTCCCGCCCGCTTGACCGTGCGGCCCTGCGCCTTGAGCATCTCGATCACGCGGTCGCAATGATCGCCCTGCACCTCAATCACCCCGTCCTTCACCGCGCCGCCGGAACCGCACGCCGCCTTGAGCTGCTTGCCCAATGCCGCGAACGCCGGCGCCTCCAGCGCCAGCCCCTTGACCAGCGTCACGACCTTGCCGCCGCGGCCCCTGGTTTCGCGCGAGACGCGCACGATGCCATCCGTGGCCGGGATGGGCGGCTTGGTTTTGCAGGCGCACAGCGCCACGGGTTGCCGGCAGGCGGGGCACATTCTGCCGGCCTCGGTAGAGTAGACGAGGCCACCGCTGGCTTGACGGCTTTTCATGGGCTCAATCCGGCACGAAGCGGGTCGTGAACTTCGCCGCGTCGGCTTCGAGTTCAAAGGTCACCAGTTGCCCCATCTTCATGTCGGCCGTCCGGCACGCGGCGAACAGGCTGGACTTGCCCTTGAGGTGAAAGCTCGGCAGGTCGATCAGCGCATAAGGGTGCGGCACAAAAACCTCATGCAGGAAGACCTCGCGGTGCACGTTGCGCGGCGAGGGAAAGAGCTTGTAGGCGTCGGTGGTGATCGTGCGTGAGGCCATGATGTGTTCTCAGTGTTGCCCGCCGATCACGCGGGCCAGAAAGGCTTGCGTCCGCTCGTGCTGCGGACGCGACAGCACCTCGCCCGGTGGTCCCGACTCGACGATGACTCCGCCGTCCATGAAGGCGATTTTATGGCCGGCGTCGCGCGCGAAGGCCATCTCGTGGGTCACGACGATCATGGTCATGCCGTCCTCGGCCAGGCCGCGCATCACGGCCAGCACTTCATCAACAAGCTCGGGGTCCAGCGCGGAGGTGGGCTCGTCGAACAGCATGAGCTTGGGCTGCATGGCCAACGCCCGCGCGATCGCGACCCGCTGCTGCTGCCCGCCGGACAGGCGGCTCGGGTAGACGTCCGCCTTCTCGCGCAGGCCCACGCGTTGCAGTAGCGCGCGCGCGCGCTCGACCGCCTCGGCCTTCGATTCGCGCTTCACGTGCAGCGGTGCCTCGATGATGTTTTCCAGCACCGTCAGGTGCGGAAACAGGTTGAAGCGCTGGAACACCATGCCGATGCTCGCGCGCTGGCGGCAGACCTCGCGCTCGTGCATTTCGTACAGGAGATCACCGCGTTCGCGGTAGCCGATCAACTCGCCGTCGACCGACAGCCGCCCGGCGTCGATCTTCTCCAGGTGATTGATGCAGCGCAAAAAAGTGCTTTTGCCCGAGCCCGACGGCCCGATCAGGCACAGCACCTCGCCAGGGGCGACGTCGAGGTCGATCCCCTTGAGCACCTCGTCGCGCCCGTAGCGCTTGTGCACGTCCTGCGCGCAGACCATGGCGCCCGTTCCTGCCGCCGCCCCCGGCTTGGTGTCAGCGCGCGCCATGCAGCCCCGTCCCAGAGCGGCCAAGCCGGCGCTCCACAAAATACTGGCCGATGCTGGTGATGGTCGTGAGCACCAGGTACCAGAAGGTCGCCACCAGCATCAGCTCGAGGGTGTGCAGGTTGGCCGACGAGATGTTCTGCGCGGCCGTCAGCAGATCGCCGCCCGCGATCACCGAAACCAGCGAGGTCGCCTTCAGCAGCGAGATGAACTGGTTGCCCGCCGGCGGGATGATCACGCGCAGTGCCTGCGGCAGGATGATGCGGCGCATGGAAAGCGTGCGCGGCATGCCCAGCGCGAGCGAGGCTTCATATTGGCCGCGATCGACCGCCAGGATGCCGGCGCGCACGATCTCCGCCATGTAGGCGGCCTCATTCAGGCCGAGCGCGACGACCGACGCGACAAACGGCGTCATGACCGCGTTGGTGTCGAACGGGCCGATGTGCTGGAACAGCAGCGCCAGGTTGCCCCAGATCAGGATCTGCACCAGCAGCGGCGTGCCGCGCAGCAGCCAGGTGTAAAAGCCGCTGCCCAGGCGCAGCACCGGGCTCGCCGACAGCCGCAGGATGGCCAGCACAACGCCCAGCACCAGACCGATCACCGTTGCCAGCAGGGCAAGCACGATGGTCGTGCGAAGCCCCGCCAGGATGGCCGGCGCGAACTGGTACTGCACGATCACCGAATGAACGATGTTCGGGTTGCGCCAGACCGAGGCCGCCAGCAGCACCAGCAGCGTGCCGACCACGGCGCTAGTGAGCCAGAGCCCGGGCCGGCGCAGCGGCACTATGCGCGTCATCGCGGGCCCCTGCTGCCGGAGCGTTTGTGGCTCGTCACAACTTGAGGTTGGCGCCGCCGTTGATCGTCGCCGACGTCACCGCGCCGCCTTCGACCCCGTGCTTCTCGAGAATCTTGCGGTAGCTGCCGTCGGCGATCAGCGCATTGAGCGCCTTTTGCAAGGCGTCACGCAGCGGCTGGTTCGTCTTGGACACGGCAATGCCCAGCGGCACCGGCTGGTACTCGTGGCCGGGCACCACATCAAAGACCTTGCCGTCACCCGCGGTCCTGGCCAGATAGACCATCACCGGCGAATTGCCGAGAAATGCCGCGACGCGGCCCGTCTGCACCTGCAGCCGTGCATCCGAGGGTTGTGCGTACTGCAGATTGGCAATTTCGGGCTTGCCGGCGCTGCTGCACCTGGCACTCATCTCGTTGACCAGCATGATTTGCGTCGACCCCTGGACCGTGGAGACGGTCTTGCCGCACATCGTCTCCAGGCTCTCGATGTGCTCGGGGTTGCCTTTCTTGACCAGCAACATCGTGCCGAGGTTGAAGAAGTCGACAAAGTCAACCACCTTCTCGCGCTCGGGGGTGTCGTTCATCATCGTGAACGTAATGTCGATGTGCTTGGCCTGCATGGCCGGCAACAAACCGCCAAAGGGAATCGCCTTGAAGCTGATCGTCTTGCCCAGCTGTTTGCTCATGGCCGCAGCCAGATCGACGATCGCGCCCTGCAGCGTGGTGCCGTCGGAGGCGTAGGAGATCATCGGCGGGCTGTTCGTGATCGAGCCCGCCACAATGTCGTCAGCGGCCAGGGCCGGCGAAAAAGCGGTGGCCAGCCAGACTGCCGGCAAAACGGCAACGAGGGTGAGTTTGCGAACGGATTGCATGTTTGCTCCTGTTGTTTCAGACGCCATGGCTTCGCGCCATGAAGCAAAACATTGTAGTGGCGTCACTGCGCGCCGGAGTTGGCCGGATCGCCCGGCGCCGGACCCGCTTGCGACGGCGCGGGTCGGGCCACGCCCGGCGCAGGCGCAGCATCCGGGGACACGGAATAGGGCACCAGCGGAATCAACGGCGCCAGTTCGCCGCCGGCGCCGGTATCGGCCGGCGGTGCGGCGCCGGTCGGGCTCTGCTCCTCAGTCGCGAGTGCACCGCTGGCTTCATCCGGCGCTGGTGGGGCGGGCAGCGGGAACGCCCTGGGCGCCGCAAAGCGCGCGCGCGGATCGATCACGCGGCCGTTCAGGGCGCGCTGGAAGAAGTTGCCCACGATGGGCAGCGCACTGTGCGCACCCTGCCCCCAGTAGTCGTTCAGGGTCACACGGTTGTCGTTGAAGCCGACCCAGGCGCCGGCCACCAGTTGCGGCTGCATCAGGATGAACCAGCCATCGGTGTTGTCCTGCGTGGTGCCGGTCTTGCCCGCCACGTCGGCCGTGATACCGAAGGTGCTGCGAATGCCGGCACCCGTGCCGCGGTCGATGACGCCGCGCATCACGTCGAGCAGCGTTTGCGCGGCGGCGACGGGCAGGGCCTGCTGCGGCGCCGCGTGATGAAACTCTTCGAGCACCTTGCCGTTTCTGTCCTCGATGCGCGTGACCATCATCGGCTCGATGTAGGCGCCATCGTTGGCGATGGTGCTGTAGCTCGATACCATTTCCTTCAGGGTCACGGGGCTGGTGCCCAGCGCCAGCGAGGGCACCTGCTCGAGCTTGCTCTGGCGCACGCCCATGGCCCGGGCCAGACTGGCCACCTTGGCCGGGCCCACGGTCTGCATGACCTGCGCCGTGATGGTGTTGATGGAATGCACGAGCCCGTCGCGCAGGGTCATCGTGCGCCCGCTGGGCCCGCCCGCGTCGCTCGGCTGCCAGACGGCGCCGCCCCCGAGCGGAATCTCCACCGCCTTGTCCACAAACGTGTCGGTGGGGAGCGCACCCTGCTCGAATGCGGCGCCATAGACAAAGGGCTTGAAGGTCGATCCCGGCTGCCGGCGTGCCTGCTGCACATGGTCGAACGGGTCCTGCGTGAAGTCGCGGCTGCCGACCCAGGCCATGACATGCCCATTCCTCGGGTCCATCGCCACGAAGCCGGCCTGCACACGGGTCGTCTTTTGCCGCAGCTCGCGCATGAAGTCCGCGTCGGACTGCAACTCCTTCAGCGCCTGCTCGTCCGTCAGGCCCGAATCGACCGCTACCTTGTATTCGGAAGTGGCGCGCACAAAGGCGCGCACCAGATTCTTCTTCGCGCTCCAGGCACGCGGCCCCCACTCGGCATTGGCCACACCCTGCAGCCGGTCGGCCTGGCGCTTCACCGCCTGGTTGGCCATGGTCTGCAACCGCGAGTCGATGGTGGTGTGCACCACAAGCCCGTCGGCGTAGATGTTGTAGTCGTTGCGGTCGGCCCAGTCGATCAGCCAGCGGCGCAAATACGCCGTGAAGTGTGGCGCCGGGCCCTGCTGCTCGATCTGCCGCTCGAAATCCACCTTGAGCGGCTTCTTCTGGAGCGCCCCCAACTTCGCCGGGCTCAGCTTGTTGTACTTGGCCATCTGGGCCAGCACCGTGTTGCGGCGCTCCACCGCACGCTCGGGGTTCAGCACCGGGTTGTAGTAGCTCGTGCCCTTGAGCATGCCGATCAGCGTGGCGCTCTCCAGCACATCGAGCTTGTCCGCCGGCTTGTCGAAGTAGGTGCGCGCCGCCATTTCAATGCCATAGGCGTTGTACAGGAACGGTACGGTGTTGAGGTAGGTCTCCAGAATCTCGCGCTTGGAATAGACGGACTCGATCTTCAGCGCCGTGATGGCTTCCTTGATCTTGCGTGTCAGGGTCTGGGCGCGGCCCACCTGGTCGGGATACAGGTTGCGCGCGAGCTGCTGCGTGATGGTGGAGCCGCCCTGCGTGTCGCCGCCAAAGGTGTGCAGCGCGGCCGAGGCCGTGCGCTTGAAGTCGATGCCGTGGTGCTGGTAAAACCGGTGGTCTTCCGTGGCGATCAGCGCATCCACCACATGCGGCGAGATGTCGCCCAGCTTGGTCCAGTGCCGGTTGGCGCGTTTGAATACGGCCAGCTCCATGTTGTCGCTCGACAGCACGATGGCAGGCTGCTGCACCCTGGCCTTCTCGATGTTCTTGATGCTCGGGGTAAACGGAATCAGGATCAGGACGTACAGCAGCACCAGCACCGGCAACGCAGCCAGCGACTGGGCGATGCCACGCCGGGTGGGGTGCCGCAGGCGGCGAAGAATCTCCGCCAGCAAGGGCTGGACTCGGGTCATGTCGATTTTCATGAAGTCCCAAGTCTAGAGCAGTCGCCGCCCTGCCCCGGCATATGGCGGACAACCCCGGATTCCGTCTTCCTCAGGGCACCCGCGTCATATTCCCGTCAAGCCCCTGGCGCCGCAGGAACCAGCCCGTATTGCGCCATGACGGAGAGCAGCATCGCACGATCTGGCGGGCCGCCTGCATTGATGACGGCGGCGACATCCCGAAAGTACTGCGCGCCGATATCGGGCGTCTGGATGATCAGGGCGCGCGCGACTTCTGTGTGCGGATTGTCGAACTGGTGAACCGAGCCTTTTGGTGAAAACATCCAGTCTCCGGGTCCCAGATCGCGCGTGACCTCGTCTACGCGATAGCGCAACGTCCCCTCGACAACGTACAGGCATTCATCATTCTTCGAATGACTGTGCGGCGGCGGAACGTTTGCGCCTGGCGGCACGGTTAATTCGAACATGCCCATACCGCCGCTGGCAGAGCCATCGACGAAGTATTTGATTTTCAGTTGGCCGACCTGGATTATTTCGGAATGCGCCATCGCTTGCCTCCCGTGGTGGGGTTAATGGCCCGGTGGAAACGCTTACAAGGTCGCACAGGCCGCCGATATCATGCGCCGGCTGGACCAGCGGTGCAAGCGCACTTCCCACTTGCGCGCATCCCTTGACGGCAAGAAGTGCGCCTCGCAGTCCCCGTTACACTGGCCTGCCCCCACCATGCCTTTCACCTCACTCGGCCTATCCCCCGCACTCGTTGCCGCCGCCGGCGAGCAGGGCTTTGCCACGCCCACACCGATCCAGGCGCAAGCCATTCCCGCCATTTTGCAGGGCGCCGATCTGCTGGGCTCGGCGCAGACCGGCTCGGGCAAGACCGCCGCCTTCGCCCTGCCCCTGTTGCAACTGTTGCAAGAAGGCCGCCAACACACGCCCCGCCGGGTTCGCGCGCTCATCCTGGTGCCCACGCGCGAACTCGCCGCGCAGGTCGGCGAGGTGCTGCGCAGCCTGGCGCAGCATTTGCCGCAGCCTCTCAAGGTCGCCGTGCTGTTTGGCGGCGTCTCGATCAACCCGCAGATGATGGGCCTGCGCGGCGGCGCCGACATGGTGGTGGCCACGCCCGGGCGCCTGCTGGACCTGGTGGCGCATAACGCGCTCAAACTCCAATCTGTCAGCCTGCTGGTGCTGGACGAGGCGGATCGCCTGCTGGACCTGGGTTTTGCCGAAGAACTGAGCCGCGTGCTGGCCTTGCTGCCGGCCCGGCGCCAAAACCTGTTTTTCTCGGCCACATTTCCACCCGCGGTGCAAGCGCTGGCCGAGGGCCTGCTGCGCGAGCCGGTGCGCGTTCATGTCGACGCCACTCCGGCGAACGAGCCCGCCATCCTGCAACGCGTGATCCAGGTGGATGCCAGCCGCCGCACCGAGCTGCTGCGCCACCTGATCAAGACCCACGGCTGGCAGCGGGTGCTGGTATTCGTCGCCACCAAATACGCCGCCGGACATGTGGCCGCCAAGCTCTACGACCGGGGCGTCTTCGCCACGCCTTTTCACGGCGACTTGAGCCAGGGCGCGCGCAAGCAGGTGCTGGACGAATTCAAGGCCGAGCGATGGGAAGTGGTGGTCACCACCGACCTGGCCGCGCGCGGCCTCGACATTACGCAGTTGCCGGTGGTGCTGAACTACGACCTGCCCCGCTCGGCCGTGGACTATGTGCACCGCATCGGCCGCACCGGCCGCGCCGGGGAGAGCGGCCTGGCCGTCAGCTTTGTGAGCGCGGACACCGAGGCGCACTTCCGCCTGATCGAAAAGCGCCAGCACCTGAGCCTGCCGCGTGAGCAGATTCCCGGCTTCGAGCCCACCGAGTTGGCGGCAGACGCAACGAGCGTCGCCGCGCCCGGCACCGGCGGCATCAAGGGCAAGCGCCCGAGCAAGAAAGACAAGCTGCGCCAGAGCCTGAACCGTTCGTCCTGAGCCTGTCGAAGGACTTCGACAGGCTCAGCCCGAACGGACCTCAACCGCCGGCGGCTGGCTGCTTACGACCCGTCTTCGTCCAGAAAATTGGCGGCAGATTCGGCGGAAGCCGCCGAGGCCGCCGCGCCGCGAGCACCTGCCGGCCGGGCAGTGCGATGGCCCGGTTTGGCCAAAATCTCCACATAGAACTGCGCGCCCCCGTCTTTGGCCACGCCATCGATCAGGCCGGTCAGCGTGGCGAAGTGCACCACCTCGGCCTTGTCTTGCGCGAGACCAAACCTGCAGTCGAAGTCCCAAAAATCCGCACCCGCAGGCAGTTCGCGCCGGCGCTCGCGCTTGACGTATTTGCGGATCTCGTGCTTGACCGCGTCGAGCACCCGGTCGCGGTTCTTGCCTTCGATGTTGAGCTGGAATGTTTTCTTCATGGGCCATGGTACCGCGGGTACGGCGCCCCCTCAGGCCTTGCCCGGCACCTGCATGCGGGTCGAGCCCAGGTGCAGGCCGGCATCCAGCAGCAACAACTCGCCCGTCACGGTGCGTGCGCCGTCAATCAGCCAGACGATGGCGTCGGCCACGTCTTCGGGCGTGCTGGCCCGGCCCAGCGCGGTGTTCTGCTCGGTCAGGGCCTTGACCTTGTCGAACCCTTCCTGCCCCAGCCCGTCCACGAACCAGCGCGAGGTGATCATGCCCGGGCACACCGCGTTGACACGGATCTCGGGCGCCAGGGCGCGCGCCAGGTACAGCGTCATGGAATTGACCGCGCCCTTGGACGCGATGTAGGGCACCGACGAGCCAATGCCCAGCGACCCCGCCACCGACGACACGTTGACGATGGCCCCCTGCGCGGCCTTCAGGTGCGGCGCGCAGGTGCGCACCATCTGGAACGGGCCGACCGCGTTCACCCCAAAGATGCGCTGGAAGGTCTGCGCGTCCAGCGCGTCCCAGTTGGCCGCGCCGCCGAAGGTGGAAATACCCGCGTTGTTGACCAGCGCATCGATGCGCCCCCAGCGCGCCACGGCGCCCTGCGCCAGCGCCTTGCAGTCGGCATCAAGGGCCACGTCGCCGCGCAGCAGCAGCGTGTCGGCCCCCGCCTCGCGGCAGGCGGCCTCGCTCTGACGGGCCTCGGCCTCGCTTTTTGAGTAGTTGATCAGCACGTCGTAGCCGCGGCGCGCCAGCAGCAGCGCCGTGGCGGCGCCCACGCCGGTTGCCGAGCCGGTGACGATGGCGACTTTGCGTTCAGTCATGGTGAGTCTCCAGGGTTGTTTCAGCGATTGTGCCCGCAGCGGGCGCGCCGGCCCGGCTATGCTGCCCCCATGCACAACCACCAAACCACGGCCTCGAAGGAAGAAATTGCCCTGCTCGAACCGTTCGACCGCCTGGGCCTGGACCGCATCGAGCTCGTCGCCACCAAGGCGCAGGCCGAGCAGGCGCGGGCCGAACTGGCCGGCGCACCAGCCTGGGGCTTCGATACCGAATCGAAACCCACCTTTGTCAAAGACCAGGCCTCCGAAGGACCGCACATCGTGCAGCTGTCCACGCTGGACAAGGCCTACATCTTCCAGCTGCAAGACCCGGGCTGCCGCGCCGTGACAGCCGCCCTGCTGGCACTGCCCGGCGTCACCAAGGCCGGCTTCGGCCTGGGCGACGACCGCAAGCGCATCATCCACAAGCTGGGCGTGGAGCCCCAGGGTGTGCTGGAGCTCAACACCGTCTTTCGCGAGCGCGGCTACCGCAAGGACATGGGCGTCAAAGGTGCCGTGGCCGTGCTGTTTCAGCGGCGCTACATCAAGTCGCGCAAGGCCACCACCTCAAACTGGGCCCACCCGCGGCTCACCGAGGCGCAGCTGATTTACGCCGCCAACGACGCCTGGGCCGCGCTGCGGGTGTTCTACGCGCTGGGCTTGCGCTGACCGGCCCCCCTGAGCGGCCCCGATTCCCCTGCTGGCGTCGGACTACTACCAGCTGCTGGCCGACTACGTCGCTACGCAGCATCGCGGGCATAGGACCGTTTTCCTCGGACCGCACCATCGGCGAATATGCCGACGACATCTGGAACGCACATCCGCTGTTCCCCGAAGTGGACACCGCCTGAGGCGGGCGACGACGGACACGCCGATTCCTCCAAGAAACCAGCACTTTCCAGCGTCGAGTGGTCCTGTTTTGCGATGGATCAAGCGGCTGCGATCATGCCTGGCGCACCATGGCGGCATGGGGATTCAAGCCCATGCACCGCACTGCCGAGGAGGATTTCACCGATGCCAAGCCCCGAGACGATGCGCATCCTGTCACTGGCCGGAGGCGGTTACCTTGGCCTGTTCACGGCCGTGACGCTGGCGGCGCTGGAGGCGCGCGTGGGCGAGCCGCTGGGCCGGCGCTTCGACCTCATCGCCGGCACCTCGGTTGGGGGCATCCTGGCCATCGGCCTGGCGTATGAAGTGCCGATGCAGTCCATGGTCGACCTGTTCCGCGAAAAAGGCCGGCAAGTGTTTTCCGCGCGCGCCCTGCCCTCGGGCGCCATCGGGCGGATGGTGGACCTGAGCCGCTCGGTGCTCAGCCCCAAGTACAGTGGCGAGGCGCTGCGCCTGGCGCTTGAGCAAGAGCTGGGCACGCGCACGCTGGGCGAAGCGCTGCACCCGGTTGTTATCCCGGCGGTCAATGTCACGCGCAGTCTGACCAAGATCTTCAAGACGCCGCACAGTGCCGCTTCGCGCGGGGACGAGGCGCTGCGCGCCGTGGATGTGGCCATGGCCACCTGCGCGGCGCCAGGGTACTTCCCGGCAGTGCGCATCGGTGACGACCTGTTTGCCGATGGCGGCATGTTCGCCGTGGCGCCCGACATGGTCGCGTTGCACGAGGCCGGGCATTTCATGAAGGTGAGTGCTGCGCGGGTGCGCATGTTGTCCATCGGCACCGCCACCGGCGCTTACCGGCCGTCGGGCGGCGCGCGCAGCGACGACGGCGCCGTTGCCTGGTTCAGAGACGGACGCCTGCTGCTGACGCTGGTGTCGGTGCAGCAGCAGCATGTGCAGGCCATGATGGAGGACCGGCTGGGTGAACGTTATCTGCATATCGACGCATCCTGGCCGGAAGATGCGGGGCTGGGCATCGACGTGGCAACCCCTGAAGCCTCGCAGATCCTGTCGGCACTGGCGCGCGCGGCCGTCGACGGCACGGACAGCCAGGCACTCGAAACCTTTCTGCAGGCACGGCCACGTGCCGTGCGCTCGGCGCCACCCCATATTTCCTTTCCTTGACGCAGCGCAATCCGGCGTGCATGCGGCAGCCGTAGCATGGTTCGAAGTCACTGTGGCGCTGTCTCCGTCTGCCTGGTGGCCGGGTCCGGTCCTGTGAACTTTGAAATGGGTGAACTCATGAACACTTTGACCAAGATGGCGCTGGGCCTGATCGGGCAGTTCAAACCCGCGCCCGCCGAGGGTTACGCAGTCAGCACGCTGCCGCTTCCGCCGGCGCAGACCACGGGCGGCCAGCCGCTGATGCACGCACTTCAGCAGCGCCAGTCGCAGCGCGAGTTTGACCCTGCGCCGCTGCCCTTGCAGACGTTGTCGAACCTGCTCTGGGCCGCTGGCGGCGTGAACCGGCCGGCGCTGGGCGGGCGGACCGCGCCCAGTGCGCTGAATGCGCAGGAGATCGACATCTACGTGGCCTTACCGGGTGGCCTGTACCGCTACGACGCACCCCCACACCGGCTGCGCATGGTCGGCGCCATCGACGTGCGGCGCGTGACGGGGTACCAGGACTTCGTCGATACAGCGCCGCTGGACCTGGTGTATGTGGCGCAGCACCGGCGCATTGCCCTGGTGCCCGCGAGCCAGCGCGACTCCTATGCATGGTTCGCTGCCGGTGCCATGGCGCAGAACGCCTACCTCTACTGCGCCAGCGAGGGGCTGTCCTGCGTGATCCGGGCCTGGATTGACCGCGGCGCGCTCAGCCAGGCGATGGGACTGTCACCCGATGAGCAGGTATTGGTCGCGCAGACCATGGGCTCGCCGCGGACGGCTGCGGCGAGCTGACGCCCCTCCCACCCCCGAACCCGCAAGGCCTCCATCATGAATTCCGCTCCCCGCTACATCCGCTGGTTCAATCAGATCGGCGACGCCGATGTACCCCTGGTTGGCGGCAAGAACGCTTCGCTTGGCGAGATGTACAGCCGGCTCACGGCGCAAGGCGTGAAAGTTCCGAACGGATTCGCCATCACGGTGCAGGCCTACCGCGCCGTGCTCGATCAGGCCAACGCCTGGCCGGCGCTGCACCAGGCGCTCGACGGGCTGGACGTGGGCGACGTCAATGACCTGGCGCGTCGTGCCCGGGCCGCCCGTGACGTGGTCCTGGCCGCCCCGCTACCCCCCGACCTGGCGGCCGAGATTCTGGCCGCATACCGGAAGCTGCGCGACGAGTACGGCGACGCGCTCACCCTGGCGGTGCGCAGTTCCGCCACCGCGGAGGACCTGCCGACGGCGAGTTTCGCGGGCCAGCATGAAAGTTATCTCAACGTGGCCGGCGAGGCGCGCCTGCTCGACTCGGTCCGCCAGTGTTTCGCCAGCCTGTTCAAGGACCGGGCGATCAGCTACCGCGTGGACCACGGTTTCGACCATTTCAAGGTGTTCCTGTCGGTAGGCGTCATGAAGATGGTGCGCTCCGACCGCGCCGCCAGCGGCGTCATGTTTTCGCTCGATACCGAGACCGGGTTCCGCGACGCGGTGTTCATCACCGGCGCCTACGGACTGGGCGAGAACGTGGTCCAGGGAACGGTCGATCCGGACGAGTTCTACGTCTTCAAGCCGACGCTGCGCAGCGGCCACCGCGCAGTGCTGCGGCGTCGGCTCGGCGGCAAGGAAATCCGCATGGTGTATGCATCGGCGGCCGGGCGCGACACGACGCGCAATGTGCCCACACCGCTCGAAGAGCAGCAGCGTTTCTGCCTCAGCGACGCCGAAGTGCTGACGCTCGCCGACGCCGCGGTGACGATCGAGAACCACTACAGCCGTGAGGCGGGGCGACCCACGCCGATGGACGTCGAGTGGGCCAAGGACGGCCTGGATGGCGAGATCTACATCGTCCAGGCGCGTCCGGAAACGGTGGCATCGCAAAAGCCGTTGAGCCTGGTGCACGAGTACCAACTGGCTGCGCGCGGCGTAGTGCGCGTCAGCGGGCGCGCGGTCGGCACGTCGGTGGTGACCGGAAAGGCGCGCGTCATCACCCACGTGGCACAGCTTGACGAGTTCCAGCCAGGCGAGGTTCTGATCGCCGACACCACCACGCCGGACTGGGGTACGGTGCTGAAGATCGCCGCTGCCGTGGTCACGAACCGGGGCGGGCGCACCTGCCATGCGGCAATCGTGGCGCGCGAGCTTGGCATCCCTGCCGTGGTCGGCTGCGCCAGCGCCACCAGCAGCATCGCCACCGGCGAGGAGATCACGGTATCGTGCGCCGAAGGCAACACCGGCCATGTCTATGCCGGCGCCATCGCCTTCACCCGCACCAGCACCGACGTCTCGTCCCTGGCCCGCCCGCGCACGCACCTCATGGTCAACCTGGGTAACCCGGACCTGGCTTTCCAGACTGCGTCGCTGCCGACTGACGGCGTCGGACTGGCGCGTATGGAATTCATCATTGCCGAGGACATCAAGGTGCATCCGATGGCGCTGGTGCACCCGGAAAAGGTTGCAGATGAAGCCGTACGCGCGCAGATCGAGCGTCTGACGCGGGGTTATGCCCGCCCGCAGGACTATTTCGTGCGCCAGTTGTCCGAGGGCGTGGGAACCATCGCGGCGGCCTTTTATCCGAAGCCGGTGATCGTGCGCATGTCCGACTTCAAGACCAATGAATATGCCAGCCTGCTCGGCGGGAGCTGGTTCGAGCCGGCGGAATCCAACCCGATGATCGGTTTTCGCGGCGCATCGCGTTATTCACATCCGGCCTACGCGCGCGGGTTCGAGCTCGAATGCGCGGCCATGAAACGCGTGCGCGAGGAGATGGGCCTGGACAACGTGCGGCTCATGATTCCGTTCTGCCGCCGTGTGGAGGAAGGCCGGCGGGTGCTGGACGCCATGGCGGCGCAAGGGCTGCGCCGCGGGGTCAACGGGCTGGAGATCTACGTGATGTGCGAGATTCCCAACAACGTGATCCAGATCGACGCCTTCGCCCGGCTGTTCGACGGTTTTTCGATCGGCTCCAACGACCTGACCCAGCTCGTGCTGGGTGTGGACCGGGATTCAGAGATTGTGGCGTTCGACTTCGACGAACGCGACGAGGGCGTCAAGGAGATGATCCGCCAGACCATCGCCGGCGCCAAGCGCAACCAGCGCCACGTCGGGATCTGTGGCCAGGCGCCGTCGGATTATCCAGAGATCGCGCGTTACCTGGTGGAACTCGGCATCGACTCCATGAGCGTGACCCCGGACACCTTCCTGCGGACCACCCGCGACGTGTTGGCGGTGGAACGGGAACTCGGGCGCCCCGCGCGCGGCGTGAACGACTCATTCGCGAAGGAAACATCATGAAAACACCCATCTCGTCCATGATGCAGCGCAGCGTATGGACCGCCAGCATGGACGACAGCATCGAAGTGGTCGAGCGTCTGGTGGCGGAAAAAGGTCTGTCATGGGTGCCGGTACAGGACCCGGGTGGCGCCATCGTGGGCGTCATCAGCGCCTCCGACCTGCTGCAGTTCCACGCCACACGGCGCGACGCGAAACAGGTCTGCGCCTGGGAGCTCTGCACCTACAAGCCGGTAACGGTGACGCCTGACGCCGACGCCAGCAGCGTGGCCTCGATGATGGCAACGCACGGGATTCACCATGTGGTGGTGATGGAAGGGGGCTTGCTGCAAGGGGTTGTCTCGTCGCTCGACTTCGTGCGCCGCTTCGCGGCCGAAGGCGCCGCCGCGCCCGATCAGGAAAGCGGGAACTGAGCGCCGTTGCGCCGCACCGAGCGGCCCCGATTGCCCCTGCTCGCGTCGCAACTGTAAGAAACGCCCGGCCGCGCCGACCAATCCTTGAAGCCACAATGGCTCAAGCGAAAGGAAGCCCCATGAAGAGCCGAAGAAATATTCTGTTAGGCCTTGGCGCTTTGACCGGCGTTCTGGCGGGTGCGCGCGGCCTGTGGTCGAGCACCCGCGCGTATGCGGCGCAAGCCTTCGAGGTGACGCACACCGACGCCGAATGGCGAAAACTGCTCACGCCCGACCAGTACCATATCCTGCGCCAGGCCGGCACGGAGCGGCCTTTCAGCAGCCCGCTGGACAAGGAAAAGCGCGCCGGCGTGTTCAGCTGCGCGGGCTGCGCCCTGCCGCTGTTCTCGTCCGCCACCAAATTCGACAGCGGCACCGGCTGGCCCAGCTTCTGGCAGCCCCTGGACCATGCCGTGGTGGAACAAAGCGACACCAGCCTGTTCATGAAGCGGACCGAAGTGCTGTGCCGCCGCTGCGGCGGGCACCTGGGCCATGTGTTCGACGACGGCCCCAAGCCCACCGGACTGCGCTACTGCATGAACGGTCTGGCCCTGAACTTCAAGGCGGCATGACCATGCGTAATTCACTCCTTCTCATCGTCGGCGGCGTGCTCGCCATGTCTGCCTGGGTTTACATGGGCGGCGGCATGCGCAGCGCCGCAGCAGAAAGCGCCGTCAGGCTGCCCGCGCCGGCGTTCGACATGCCGGCCAACGCCCAAGCGACTCGTGAGACCGCCGTGTTTGCCGGCGGCTGCTTCTGGGGCGTGCAGGGCGTCTTTCAGCACACCAAGGGCGTACTGGACGCCGTATCGGGCTACGCCGGAGGCAGCAAGCCGACCGCCAGCTATGAAATTGTGAGCACCGGCACCACGGGTCATGCCGAATCGGTGCAGGTCACGTACGACCCCAAACAGATTTCCTACGGCAAGCTGCTGCAGATTTATTTCTCGGTGGCGCACGACCCGACCACGCTGAACCGCCAGGGCCCGGACTCGGGCACGCAGTACCGCTCCGCCATTTTTTACGAGAACGCCAGCCAGAAGCAGGTGGCCGAGCGCTACATCGCGCAACTGGACGCCGCCAAGGTATTCCCCCGCAAGATCGTGACGCAGCTCACGGCGCTCACGCCCCCGCTCGCCTTCTACCCCGCCGAGACCTACCATCAGGACTACGCCACGCTGCACCCGAATTCACCTTACATCGCGACGTTTGATCTGCCGAAGATTGCCAACCTTAAAACCATGATGCCGGAGTTGTATCGGGACAAGCCGGTGCTGGTGTCCGAGGTCAGGAATTAGAGTTTGGATGGCGTGGACACACCCAACGCACGCCAGTTTTCTTTCGTACAACGCATAGAGCGGTAACTGCGGCAGTCTACATGCAGACACTCACCCAATTGAGAGATCAGACCAAGTCAAGTTGGGTAATGCCTGCATCAATACGGCCGGAGGCTGAATGGTTCTTGTAGGTCGGCCAATCTGGCGCGTAGTCATCAGCCTGGTTTCCCCATGTGGCCCAGCCGTTTCGCGAACCTCGTGCAAACATTTCAAGATACGCGCCCGGGCTACACGCCTCCACAATGTCATAGAGTTCGTCTGGCTTGCGCGAATGTTCTCGTTTTTGCGTTCGGAGAATATTCACTTGCCGACGCCCCGGCGCCAGAGTACGAGCGTTTTTTCCCCTCACGCCAAACAGCACCAGCTCAGTGGTGTTTCGGAAGTAAAAGCCGACACCCCTGCCATCTGGGCCACCATCTTTACGTACCTTGTGCCATACGATGTTTGACTTGTACTGGAACCCCCACGCCATCATCACAGCCAAGCCTTCCGGCAACAGTGCATTTGGAACCCAAAGGTAGAGGTGCGCCGTGTCCGCTGAAGCATTGGCGACCGGCAAAGCCTTGATATCGTCCAACGTCATCGTGCCGTATCGGTTGAGCCTTCGGTGTTCCGGGGCCACCTTGCCAGTACGGTTCTGGAATTGCCAAGGCGGATCGGCGAGGATTGTTGCAAACTTCTTCCCTCCAATCCGTTGCGCAAAATCATCGGCTGCAGACTGCGGCGAAGTTTGTGAAATCATGGTATGTCCTGCACGTAGAGTTGTTTGCTGATGCCAAGAACCAATATCGGGCAGCCACCCCCGCTGCCACCATTGATGCGCGGTAGAAGCTTGCCCATATGAGTGGTTGAAGCACCGTAGCTCGAGCCACGTCCCAAATCATCAAAAATTTTCTGCAACGCGTCGGTCCGGGTAATGATGACACCGACGCTCACGGCCCGCAGGTCAAACAGAAGACGAAAGTTGTTCAGATCCCGATCGAAGAACGGATCCTTGTTGTTCCACTCAATTTCCACCGCAACACGATTTTTGAAGCAGTCGATCTTGTGGGTAGGTGACTGACTGGGCACTCCATCGACCATGATTTGAGTATCAAATTGCTTTTCGACCCACCCACGGTCATACAGGAAAGTATCAATATTTTCAGAAACCTTGCTTTTTCGTCCGCCGCCAACGGTAATCCAGCTCTTTTGAAGACGGAACTGGATAAGCAATTCACACAGGTCCTTCCATTGGTCCGGAAAATCTTGACGAAGGATGGCACAAGCATGTTTCCACTCCTGAACCTCGTAGTTTTGGCGGATAAACAGCGGCAAAAGGTCAATACTCATGAACAATACTGTTGAAAGATCCAGTTATCCAAAGATGATATCTGAATCTGGAGGAAGGTCCAGCATCACATGTCTATAACGAATGGCTCGCGTGATGCACTTACCAAAATCAGGCGTGCACCGCCTGCCCCAACCGCCCAATCCCTTCCTCGATCTTCCCCACATCCGCCGTCGCAAAGCTAAGTCGCAGGGTCGATAGATCAGGGTTGTTCGCATAAAACGGCGCACCCGGCACAAAGGCCACGCCCTTCTCGATCGCGCGCCGGGCCAGTTCGTTGCCATCCTTCACCTTGCCGCCCGCGCCCGTCAGGCGCGCCCAGACGAACAGGCCGCCCTGCGGCTGCACGAACTCGATGGCGTCGCCCAGGTCCTTGCGCAGCGCGTTGCCCATGGCCTGGGCGCGCTCGGCGTACACCTTGCGCACATGCGCCAGCGTGGCGGGCATGCGGCCGGCCTTGAGGTATTGCGCGGCGGTGGCCTGGGCGAAGGTGCTGGTGTGGGCATCGCTGAACTGCTTGCACATGGTGGCCTTGGCCAGCAGCTCGGGCGGCGCCACCATCCAGCCCACGCGCAGGCCGGGGCTCAGCACCTTGCTCATGGTGCCGCAGTGCGCCAGCCAGTCGCGGCTGCCGGGGACCTGGCTGCTGAGCGCCAGGATGCTGGGCGGCGGCGCTGCGTTGAAGTACAGGTCGCCATACGGATCGTCTTCGACGATCAGCGTCTGGTATTTGACGGCGAGTTCCAGCACCTTTTTGCGGCGCTCCAGGCCCAGCAGGGCCCCGCTGGGGTTGCCGAAGGTGGGAATCAGATAGACGAATTTCGGCTTGTGCTCGGCCATGAGTTTTTCCAGCACATCGGTCTGCACGCCGTTCGCGTCGATCGGTGCGCTGATGACGTCCGCGCCATACAGGCGAAAGCACTGGATGGTGGCAAGAAAAGTCGGCGCTTCCACGATCACCTTGTCGCCGGGGCCGATCAGGGTCTTGCCGATCAGGTCCAGCGCCTGCTGGCTGCCGGTGGTGACGATCAGGCCCTCGGGCGCGAGGTCCTTCACGCCCTTGCCGGCCATGAAGGCGGCGAGCTGTTCGCGCAGCGGGTTGTAGCCTTCTGTGGCGCCGTATTGCAGCGCGGCGCCAGGGTCCTGGGTCAGCGCCGCATTGACGGCTTCCTTGATGCCTTCCACGTCGAACATGGCGCTGTCCGGAAAGCCGCCCGCGAACGAAATGATGCCGGGCTTGCCCAGCAGCTTGAAGAGTTCGCGGATGGCGGAGGTTTCGACGTTATTGAGTCGATCGGCAAATGGCAGGGGCATGGGAAAATCCGTCCATGAAGAAAGAAAACATCGAGCCGTTTTTTGCCGCGTTGAAGGCGGCCAATCCCCAGCCCAATACCGAATTGGAGTATACGAGCGTGTTCGAGCTGCTCACTGCCGTGCTGCTGTCGGCGCAGGCCACCGACGTGGGGGTGAACAAGGCGACGCGCCGGCTGTTTGCGGTGGCCAACACGCCGCAGAAAATCCTGGACCTCGGTTTGGACGGCCTGGAGGGCTACATCAAGACCATCGGCCTGTTCCGCAGCAAGGCCAAACACCTGATGGAGACCTGCCGCATCCTCGTGGCGCAGCACGGCGGCGTGGTGCCGCGCACGCGCGAGGCGCTGGGGGCCCTGCCCGGCGTGGGCCGCAAGACGGCCAACGTGGTGTTGAACGTGGCGTTTGGCGAGCCCACGATGGCGGTGGATACGCACATCTTTCGCGTCGCAAACCGTACCGGCCTGGCACCGGGCAAGACGCCCTATGAGGTGGAGATGCAGCTCATGAAGCGCGTGCCGCCCGAATATCTGGTGGACGCGCACCACTGGCTGATCTTGCTCGGCCGCTATGTGTGCGTGGCGCGCAAGCCGCAATGCTGGCGCTGCGGCGTGGCGCAGTTTTGCGACTATGCACCCAAGACACCGGCGCCTTGAGGTTACTATTAAATCAATAGCTGACGGCCCATAACGGGCGACGGCTGGCACCCGTTTTCATCCTTAGCGTGGCCCTGCCGGGCGATGCTGTCGAAGCGCTTCCATTGCATGCAGAACGGCTTGCTGAGCCGTTGTGACTTTGTCGGTATAAGGCTGCAGCCAGGACGGGATACCGGGAAATGGGTCGCCCGGCTGTTGCGCCGCACCATCGAGCAGAAAGTCTGTCGACTTTCTTTACGCACAAAAATGGCCCTGATTGCAATAGCTTGTCAGCAAACACTATTTTTTCTGGCGCAAAAAATGCGTGTGTCCTCTTTTATCGACTTTTGCCGACAGAAGGAGTCAACTCGCGGCGCCATGGCAGAGCCGGCACACCCAATTTTCATCGAGTTTCGGCGCTGCGCCAGGACGAAGCGGGCAGAGATATGAAGCTGTACGCATGTTTTTTTAAAACGATTTCTGCCTGTGCCCTCACCCTGCTGTCGTGCCTGGCACAGGCGCAACAAGAGCCAGTAGGCTATGTGAAAACCGTGACCGGTGATGCCTGGATCACGACCATGGGCCAGCGCGTGAAAGCAGAGCTGGGGACTGCCGTGATGATTGGAAGCCAGATCAAGACCCAACCGGGAGCATCCCTCGGTGTGACTTTCAAGGACGACACGGTCATGTCATTTGGGCCCGATACCGAAATGAACGTGGATGAATACATTTACGCACCGGCACAGGGGCGGTTGGGACTGGTGACGGAAATGGCCAAAGGCTCGCTGAATTATGTTTCCGGCCTCATTGCCAAACTCAAGCCCGAGGCGGTGGCCATCAAGACGCCCTCGGGCATCATTGGCGTCAGGGGAACCCAGTTTCTCCTGCAGGTGGAACCAGCCAGGTGAAAGGGTTCTGCTCCATTGGCAAGATCGCAGCCGTTCTGGCCATGGCTGCATCGCTGGCCGCTTGTGTCAGCCCGCCAAGTTCCTACATCGTCTTGTTGCCGAATCCCGATGGGACTGTTGGCAGTGTGATCGTTCGGAGTCAACGCGGAGAGCAAGTCGTTTCGCAAGCCGATCAAGGCGTCTTGCTGGATGGGAGCAAAGCGGCCTTTGACGTCCCGCAGACACAAATCGCGCGGGATTTCGGCGCTGCTGTTGCAGCCCGACCGCTCCTGCCAGAGCATTACATGCTGTTCTTTGACCTGGGCACCAGCAATTTAACAGCCGAGTCAAAAAAGGAGCTGCCTCGCATCCTGGACCGCGCACGCGCACGCAAGACCGCTGACATTTCCGTGATCGGGCATACCGACACCTTGGAAAGCGCCTCTTTCAACTATCTACTTGGACTCAAACGAGCCAAAGCCATCGCAGAGAAATTAAGGCATTTGGGGCTCGAAAACATGGAGCTCTCCGTTGAATCGCAAGGTCTGCGAAACCTGCTGGTTCCAACCCCCATGGGAGTTGCCGAACCCCGCAACCGCCGCGTCGAAATAACGATACGGTGACCTTCCGGGCCCGCACTTTATTTCTCTTGCATCACGATGAGGTCATCCTGCGCGCCTGAACGCAGGCGCGCCAGGTGCAGGCTCACCAGCGGGTCATGCGGGTATTTTTGAATGAGCAATTCGAAATGCGCCAGTGCCAGGCCGGCACTGTCCGGGTCTGGAGGGTCCAGCGGGCGCAGCAAACGCATGCCGGCCGCATAATCCGCGGCCGGCGCGGTCAATTCGGCGTTGGTGGCTGCCAGGGGTTCATACACCTCCAGTGGCTGGACTTTGCCCTTGAGGACCAGGAACCCGACGAGGCGTGCAGGAACCCCGGTGCACCCGTCCAGAATCGCCCTGGAAACACATACCCGCGTGCCCAGATGTTTGTTCACGCTCTCCAGGCGTGAAGCGGTATTGATCGGATCACCCAGGGCCCGGTAGTCGAACAGTGTCTTGCCGCCGAAATTTCCGACGATGACTTCTCCGGTGTGTACCCCGATGCGGGTGTATCCCCAGGCGACTCCAGACACCCTCAGCCGCAGGGCATACGCCGTGGCAAAGCGGTCCATCTCGAGTGCGCAGTCCATGGCGCGCTGCCGGTGATCCTGCTGCGGGACGGGTGCAGAAAAAAGGACTGCCAGGGCATCGCCCACGATGCGATCGAGCGTGCCATCGTGTTTGAAAACAATGGCGACCATCCCGTCAAGGTATTCATTGAGTTGCGCAACCGCCTGCGCCGGATCTCCCGCTTCCATCATGCTGGTAAAGCCGGCCAGATCGGTAAAGACAAAGCTGCAGGTCTGGCGCCGTCCTCCCAGTTGGAGCCGCTCGTGGTGCGCGACCAGATGCGCGACCCGATTCGGGGAAACATACCGGGAAAAGGCCTCACGTACCCAGCGTCGCTCCCTCTCGGTGAGCCAGTGGTGAATGCTGCCACCCAGCGCAAATCCGAAGCCAGCGACCAGGGCGGGATATATCGCATCCAGCAAGAGATGGTGCGCAGCGAATGCATAACACCCCCCCGCCACCATCACGGCCAAAACAACCAGCATCGCGAGGACGGCCGACCAGGCGGACGAAGCCAGCGCGAACAGACCGGCCGTCAAAGCGCATAGAACGATCACCAGCGCCTCCAGTCCGCCCACCCAGGCAGGTCGCTCCAGGTATTGCCCGAGCAATATTTGCTCCAAAGCCAGTGCGTGGGTCTCCACGCCCGGCATGACCCCGCCCATGGGACTGAAGCGTAGATCCATCAGTCCGGCGGCCGAACTGCCCACCAGGACGATATCCCCCTCCAGCTTTTCCTTGCCAACCTGGCCATCGAGCACCCGCGCAGCGGAAACGTACCGGTCAGGCTGGGGCCGGGTGTAATACAGCCAGATTTCCCCCTTGGAGTCGGTCGGCACGGTCAGATCACCGATGCGGACATCCGTCATGCCGGCGTCGTTGCTGCGCAGCACGTAATTGCGGGTGCCATGGGCCACACGCAACGCCTCCGCGCTCAGGCTGGGAACGATGTCGTTCCCCAACCGAACGAGCATGGGGACCCGGCGCACCACGCCATCCGCATCGGACGCGAAATTGAGTGCGCCCACCCCCTTGGCCGAAACCATGAGATGGGGCAGTGGCAGCACGATCGAGTCGAACGCATTCAACCACCGCGCCGGATCCCCGCCACCATCGTGAATGATCCGGTACGGAAGATCTGGTTTGCCGGGACCATTCAAGGGATCGGCACGCTGGCCGCTGCGGGCCAAACTGGACCCCAGCACGACGTTTTGCGCCTCGAAGCTTTTCTGAAGCACCAGGTCGTTGTCGGGCAGGGTTTGAAGGAGCGCACTGACTTTGGGATCATTCCAGAGCTGCGCCATGCGTGCGGGGGAAGTTCTATCAGGCTCGGCCAGCAGGACGTCAAACACCACCACGGCAGCACCGGCCGAGTGCAGACGGCTGACCAGCTCTGCCAAACGCGTGCGGGGCCAGGGCCACTGTCCATATTCCTTCAGGCTGGCCTCGTCGATGTCCACCACGCGAACGCCCACAGGGGAATAGGCCCGCGGATACCAACGCTGCAACTGGTCAAACTGCGCCAAACGCAGGTTTTGCAATGGAATCGGATCGACCAGCCGCAATACCAATGCCGCGACAGCCATCGCGATCACGAGCCCTACCGCGACGAGGTTGGACAGTACCCCCGGAAGATTGTGAAGTCGCAGTCTTGAAAACATGATGCAATGGCATTCTCTGCGAAAGCCCGCGCCAAGGCGACTCACAGACGGGCGCCGGCTGACGCCCGTCTCGATCCTCAAACAGGCTCAGTCGGCGTAGATCCCGGCCTTCTTGATCACCGGTCCCCATTTGCCGATTTCTGCCTCCAGATGGGTTCTCAGGCCCGCCGGGGTCATTTTGTCCGAGGGCACGATGTCGGAGCTCAGATCGTTCATGCGCTGCTTGACCATCGGGTCCAGCATCGCCACGCGCAGCGCGGCGTTGAGCTTGTCCATCACCGGCGCCGGCGTGCCCTTGGGCGCGTACATGCCGTGCCAGGCCTTCACCTCGAATCCCTTCAAACCCTGCTCGTCCAGCGTCGCCACGTTGGGCAGCGAGCCCAGCCGCTTGAGGGTGGTCACGCCATACACCTTGAGGCGGCCTTCCTTGATCATGGGCATGGTTTGCGTGGTCTGGTCGCACAGCAGGTCGACCTGGCCGCCGAGCAGATCGTTCATGGCCGGCCCCGTGCCCTTGTAGGGAATGGTGTTGAGTTCGACGCCGATCTGGCTCATGAACATCAGGCCGCACAGGTGCGACACGGCGCCCAGCCCGGCATTGGCGAGGGAGACCTTGTCCTTGTTGGTCCTTACATAGCTCAGCAGCTCATCAAAGTTGTTCGCCGGAAAATCCTTGCGTGCCAGCAGCGTCATCGGCACGTCAACCACCTGACCGACGTATTCGAAGTCTTTCAAAGGGTCGAAGCTCAGCTTGCGGTACAGCGCGGGCGCCGTGGCCATGCCGATGTGGTGCAGGAAAATGGTGTAGCCGTTGGGTGCGGCGCGCGCCACCCGGGTGGCGGCAATCGTGCCGCCGGCGCCCACCGTGTTTTCAATCAGCACGCTTTGCCCCAGGGCCTTGCCCATGGGAACGGCAATCATCCGGGCCACCACATCGGTCGGGCCGCCGGCCGCAAACGGCACCACCAGGATCACGGGTTTTTCGGGATAAGCAATCTCGCTGATCGCCGCCGCATGGGCGCCCAGCACCAGCGCCGCCACGGCCGCGATCCTCAAGGTTTTGAACTTGATCATGTTGTCTTCCTCGTTATGAATTGGTTTATGAATCAATCGGGCCGCGATGCGGGATCACAAACCCGTACCGTGGCGCCGGCCTGCCTCACACAGGTCGCGCGATGGTGACGAAGGATTGCGCCGGGGGCAATGGGCAAAATCCCTTGCCCTGGCGCGAGGGGATGGCTCATGCCGCATCTTTCAGCAACAAGCCCACCCTCAAACTGCGGGCCACGGCCCACAAATCGTCCAGCGCGGCCTGCATCGCAGCCGGCGTGGCCGCGCCGCTGTAGGAGGCCAGGCGCAGCGCCTTGGCCGTGATTTCTTCGCGGCTCAGGGTGTTGCCGGGGTCGCCCTTGGGCTCGTCGACGCGGCCTTGCAGCACGCGGCCATCCGTGGTGGTGACCGTGACCTTGCCGATCCAGCGCTGCGGGTAGGCGCCGTCCACCTCGG
>NZ_MUNS01000037.1 GCF_002002705.1 Polaromonas sp. C04
ACCCCCTCCCCAAACTCCCCCGGCGAGACATCCGTCCACTACCGGAATGCGCGGAAGAAGCTCTTCTCGTTGCGCCGGGTCGGCGCCGCCGCGATCTTCATCGATATGGCGCGCTTGCCGGCGCTGGTCAACCTGCCGCGCGCGTAACCCGTCGCCGGGCCGCCTACACTGCGGCCCATGAAACCCGTTTCGGCCACACCGGTCTCGTTTGTCAGGATGATCCTGCTGGCGTATGAGCGCTATGGCGCCGATCCGGCCGCGGCGCTGGCCAAGGCACACATCGCGCCGGACGCGCTGCAGCGGCCCGATGGCGCCGTCACCTCGGGGCAGTTCCAGGTGCTGGCGGGCGAGGCCATGCGCGAACTCGATGACGAGGCGCTGGGCTGGTTCTCGCGCCGGCTGCGCTGGGGCAGCTACGTCATGCTGCTGCGCGCCTCGCTGACGTCGCCCAATCTGGGCGTGGCCTTGCGGCGCTGGCTGCGCCACCACAACCTGCTGACCGACGACATCATGCTGGCCCTATCGGTGGCGGACGGGCTGGCCACGGTGACGGTGGCCGAGCGGCGCCTGGATCCGGCGGTCCGCGAGTTTTGCCTGGTCACCCTGCTGCGCAACATTCATGGCATTTCGTGCTGGCTGGTCGATTCGCATATCGCCCTGCAGGAGACCGCCTTCCCGTTCGCACCGCCCGCGCACGCGGCGGTGTACCCGGTGCTGTTTCCGGGCTCGGTCCGCTTCGCCGCGGCGCAGGCCGTGCTGCGCTTTGACGCGCACTACCTGGCGCTGCCCCTGCGCCGCGATGACAAGGCCCTGAACGCCCTGCTGCCGCAGGCGCTCGCCCTGGTCGTGCGGCAATACCGCCGGGACCGGCTGCTGGTGCAGCGCGTGCGCACGCTGCTGCAAAGCCAAGTGGTAGCGGCGAATGCGAACGCGCTGGCCGATGCGCTGCATGTGTCGCCCCGCACGCTGCACCGCCAGTTGCAGGAGGAGGGGGCGTCGCTGCAGGTGCTGAAAGACGAGGTCCGGCGCGAGCAGGCCATGGAGGCGCTGTGCCGGACCCGTCGTCCCATCAAGCAGGTGGCGCTGGCGGTCGGCTTTCGCAACGAAAAAAGCTTTGCCCGGGCGTTTCGGCAATGGACGGGCGAGTCACCGGCCGAATACCGGCGCAAGGCGGCGGTGGACCCGGCCTGACTCGGCTACACACGGAGAATTTGCTCTGCCATCCCGTCCAGTCGCGCCTTGAGTGAGCGCCATGGCGGCAGGTGGCGGTCCAGCGCGTGGTAGAACTTCGCGCTGTGGTTGTGGTGCTGCAGATGGCACAGCTCGTGCAGCAGCACGTAGTCGATGCATTCGCGCGGGGCCTTGACCAGCCAGGGGTTGAGCGTGATGCGGCCCGCGGGCGAACAACTGCCCCACTGCACTTTCATGACCTGCAGCCGCAAAGGTGGCGGCTGCCGAACCCAGCGCAAGGGCGCGGCCACGGCGGCGAGCCGTTGCGCCAGCACTTCGCGGGCGCGCCCGCGAAACCAGGCTTCCAGCGCCACGCGCAATTCGGCCGGGTCGCGCCGGGGCGCGGTCACTTCGATGTAAGCGCCGCGCAGCCGGGCGTGGGCCAGCACGCCGCGCTGCACCGTTACCTTGAGGCGGTAACGGCGCCCGAGGTAAAGCAGCGATTCGCCGCTGACGTACTCGCGCGGCAGCACCTGGGCTCGCCGTATGCGAATGTCGTCCAGGTGCTGGCTGATCCAGCGCGCACGTTTTTTCACCGCCGCCAGCACCTGCGCGTCGGTCGCCGCCTGCGGTGCATCCACCACGACCCGGCCGTCAGGCTCGACATGAATGGCCACCTTGGTCGCGCGCCGCCCGGGCTGCCGGCGCAGGCCAAAGCGGATGGTGGTATCGCCATAGCCGAAGCTGTGTACGCTTGCGTCCGGCACAGCGGCGTGCGTGTTGGCTATGGTCATGCTCACGGTCGGCTCAAGCCCACGCGCGTGATCTGGATCACCTGCTCCACTACCGCCTTGGCGTCGTCCAGACCCAGCGACGCGAACAGCATCGGCAGCACGCCCTTGCGGATCGCGGCCTCGATGTTCTGCGGGTTCAGCGAGTTCTCGGCCACGGCATTGCGTACCATGCCGTCGATAGCGGTCGTCTGCGCCACCAGGGTGTCGCGTGCCGCATCGCCCAAGGCGGCAAACCGCTGCTCGCCCAGCACCAGCCGCATTGCTCCGAAATAGGCGCGGGCATGCGGCTTGTCGGCCAGCACGTCGGGCATATCCGGCGCCTGCCGCGCGTCGACCCTTTGCTCGAAGGTCTTGAACAGCGCGTACTGCTTGAGCGGGTGGTCGAACATAGCTTCGGCCTCGGCAATCGCCAGTCGCAGCAGCTCGCCAAACACCTTTTGCGCATACGGGTCGTCGGCCAGCTCCTGCTCGATGGTCTTGCGCAATCGGGTCTTGATCATGTCCGTCTCGTTGCGCGTCTTGTCCGTTGACCATTGGGCCGGGTCTTCGGTCTGGCCGAGCTGGTGCACCAGGTACACACCCTCCGGTTCGCGCACCTCGGTGCCGATCACCTGCTGGTCCACCAGCCGGCGTATCTGTTCCTCGTAGGCGCTGTAGTCCACCGTCTCCATCGCATCGCGCCGTGCCGTCTGGCGCAGCTCGGTGAAGAAGCGCAGGTCGGACTTGTAGCGCGCGATCAGCTTCTCCGAAAAGCTCTTGTCTTCAAAGAAGCTGCGCGAACTCAGCGCCGTCTGCAGGCACAGGCCAAAGGCGGTGAGCGCTTCGTAAAAGTCGTCACGCAGCTTCTGCCGCTGGTCGTATTCCTCGCCATCCTCGCCGGTCACGAACTTCGGCGTCAACACCTGCCGGTATTGCTCGCGGTCGAGTCGGTTCTCCACCCCCTTGAAGAACGACCACAGCCGGTCATGCAGCGCCGGCAGGCGCTTGTACTCGGTGCTGAACTGCCGGTACAGGCCTTCGATATCGGCCACATCGAAGCCGCCCTGCGTGCGCGCTTCGAGATCCTGGTACGCGCGGATCGCCGTGTCCAGCTCCTTCAGGATGCCGCGGTAGTCCACCAGCACGCCGTAGCGCTTGGCATCGTGCAGCCGGTTCACCCGCGCCACCGCCTGAATCAGGTTGTGGCCCTTGAGCGGCTTGTCGATGTAGAGCACCGCGTTGCGCGGCTCGTCGAAACCGGTGAGCAGCTTGTCCACCACGATCAGCAGGTCCGGGTCGCCATCGGCGCCGAAGTCCGCGATGACCTGCTTCTCGTACGCCTCGGGGTCGGCGCCGTGCGCGGCCACCGTCTGCTTCCACCACTTCTGCACTTCCGGCAGCGTGTCTTCATCCACGTCCGAGTTGCCCTCGCGCGTGTCGGGCGGCGACATGACGATGGCGCTGCTCACCAGCCCCGTGTCGTCCAGTGCCTTCTTGTAGCGGATGGCGTCGAGCTTGCTGTCGGTCGCCAGTTGGCCCTTGAGCTGCAAACCTTCGCCCAGCCCCAGCTTCTTGATGTTCTCGCTGAAGTGCGTGGCAATATCCCAGGCGATCAGCTCGATGCGGTTGGCCGCGCCATAGATGGCGCCCTTCTTCGCAAACTTCTTCTTCAGGTCGCCGCGCTGCGCCTCACTTAAGGAGACGGTGATCTTGTCGAACCAGCGGTTCACCGCGTCTTCGTTGATGGTCAGTTCGGGCACGCGCTCCTCGTACAGCAGCGGTGCCACGGTTTCGTCTTCCACCGCCCGCTGCATCGTGTATGCATGCACGATGGGGCCGAACTTGCCGGCCGTCTTCTCGTCCTTGAGCAGTGGCGTGCCGGTGAAGGCCACATAAGCCGCCCTGGGCAGCGCCTTCTTCATGCGCTCGTGCGTTTCACCGCCGTGGCTGCGGTGGCCTTCGTCCACCAGCACGATCAGGTTGGGCGAATCGTTGTGGCACTCGGGCTGCCTGCTCGCCGTGTTGAACTTGTGCACCAGCGTGAAGGTGATGCGCTCGGTGCCACTGCCGATGCGCCTGGCCAGGTCGCGGCCCGACAGCGCGCGGCTCTTCTCGCCGTCCTTCTGCATCGCGACGGCCGAGCCGAACGCGCCGCTGGAGATGAAGTTGCGCCGCAACTGCTCTTCCAGATCCAGCCGATCGGTCACCACCACCACGCGGCATTCCTGCAGCGCGGGCACCAGCAGCAGCGCCTTGGTCAGGAACACCATGGTGAAGCTCTTGCCCGAACCCGTGGTGTGCCACACCACGCCGCCCTCGCGTCCGCCATCGGGGCGGAACTGGTTGAGCCGTGCCAGCAGGGCGCGGATGCCGAAAAACTGCGGGTAACGCGCCACCACCTTGCCCACCTTGCGGTCGAACAGCACGAAGCCGCGCAGAAACTCCAGCAAGCGAGCGGGCGTCAACAGACTCACCAGCAAACGGTCTTGATCCGTCACCTGCATGGGCTCAGCCCACAGTGCATCGAAGTAGGCGGCGAGCCCGGCAGGCTTACCGGTGAACAGCGCGACACGCGTATCCGCGGGCAGGGGCCTGTTCTTCAGGACACCGACGTGCGCGTCGTCGAACGTCGCCCCGGCCTGCGGGCTCGGCTCTTCGCGCCAGCGCGCCCAGAACTTGGCGGCCGTGTGCGTGGTGCCGTAGCGCCCCTCGGTCTGGCTGATCGCCAGCAGCAGCTGCGCATAGGCAAACAGGTTCGGAATCTCGTCGGGACGCTGGTTGCGCAGGTGCTGGCTGATGCCTTCATGAACCATCGCCTTGCTCGCGTGCGCGCCTTCGGGCCGCTTGGCCTCGATCACCACCAGCGGAATGCCGTTCACATAACCCACCACGTCGGGCGTGCGGTGGTGCGTGCCCTGGGCCGACAGCACTTGCAGCTCCTCGGTCACGTCCCAGCGATTCGCGGCGGCGTCCGTCCAGTCGATCACCGCAATCGTCGGCTGGCATTTCTTGCCGTCGGGCATGAACTCGGTGACCGTGATGCCGAGCGACAGCTTGTTGTACAGCCGCTCGTTGGCCGGCAACAGCCCTTCGGCCAGGCTCGCATTCGAGAGCTCCCGCACGATTTGGTCGATGCCACCGGGGGAGAGCGGGTACCACTGGCCCTTGTATTCGTAGCGCCGCGTCTGCAGCACCTCGACCAGCCGCGGCACCAGCAGCACCTCGCGCGTGCCGCCCCCGCGCAGCGCCAGCGCCTCGGCCGTGCCGACAAAGTGCCAGCCCAGATTGCACAGCAGATGCAGCGCGGGGATGTGGGCGCTGTATTGCTCGCGGGAGTTGGGGGTGGTGGCGGAAGTCATGCTGCCTCCATTGCTTTCGCGTCCAGTCGAACTCGGCGCTTGCCGGTGAGAAGCTGGGCCATGAGGGCTGCCTTCTCTTGTTTCAGCTTTTCGACGACGCCTTCATGCCGCTCAATCCACGCCGTTGCGGCTTGAAGAATGCTCGCGATGCGCGCCTGCTCCTGCATGGGGGGCACCGGCACTTTGCAACCCAGGAAGTCGTGAGGCCGAATGTTCAACAAGCCGTTGTTGCGAACACCGGTGTTGACCAATGCGCCGAGTTGGTCGTGCAGGAAATCAGCGGCAAAAAGATGTTGGTAGAACGCGGGATGGCATTGGGCTTTGAGCTTGAAGCAGACATAGACATGCGGCACCAAACCGCGCTCGACGGTCTCAAGCGGGAACACGCAACCGAATTCGTAGAGTTTCGAGTTCCCCTTGTTGTAGGCGAACTCACCCTTGTTGAGCGCGATGTAGTTGTCGACGCTTTTACCTGCCATGAATCGGCTGTACTTTTCATCCTGGCGCACAAAGCCTTGACCAGAGGAAATCATCAAGACGGGTAACGCTTCTCCCTTAGCGACTCGGCCCTGGATCCGCTCACTGATTTCTTTGATCGCCCGTATCGGCCACCGTCCTTGTTGAGCAGGCGCTAGCAATAGATGGCGAGTCAGCGCGAGCTTCTGCTTGCGGCTGTTGGCGAGCAGGCGTTCGGTGGTGGCGATGGCCTGATCCCAGGTGGAGAGGATGCGGGCGATGCGGCGCTGCTCTGACAGAGGCGGCACTGGAACCTGCACTTCTTTCAGAATGCCGCCGCTCAGATTCTGCTGTGTCCCGGCGTTGCCCAGTTCCCGGATCGCTTCGTATTGCGAAGACAGGTACTGGAAAAAGAAATCGGTGTCTTGCTTCTCTGGCAGGAGGATCGCGGCGCACGCCTGATTGGTGGCCGCTTCAATGCCCAGCTTCGCCATCTGTCCCCGCGTCTTGCCCTGCCCGTACATGGCCATCAACAAGGTGCCCGGCGGGAAGAGCTTCGCCGATGAGTTCTTCAGTCCGGCCTCGGTGATCTTCTCGGCGGTGTCGGAGATGGTGTTGAACTGGATTTCACCGGTCGTCACCCAGGGCACATTGCCGCCCCAATAGCTCGGCTCGGCCCGGTCGGGTGTGCCGCCCGAACTGATGCGGGCGATTTCGCCGAGCGTGCTGCGATGCCAGCCGTCAGGAAGCATGGAATTCTCCGCGCGGCCCAGTTGATGCAAGCAATGCAACCACTGCCACGACCACCAAGTCAAATCGAACCTTTAAGTGATCCTTAACAGTTGCCAGCGTCAAACAGTTCATGACTTCTTTACCTTCGTCGGCTTGTCCTTGAGCGAAGCAACGGCCTTGGCTGTCCTGGCGGCGACTTTTTTGCGCGCGGCCGCCTGGCCGATGGAAGTTTTCGAGGCCAGTTCCCTTGCCTGCGTCTCGACAAACGCCGTGACGGCCAACGCCGCCGCGCCGGGCGCCTGCAAGGCGAGGTTGTTGCTGGCGCTGACCACCGGCTGGCCGCTCTTGGCTTCCAGCGCCTTGCGCGCATCGCCGGCGATGGTGCCGCCCGCGCGGGCGCTGCTGCGGTTGGCCGGAAAGCCCCGGGCATCCTTGCGCCGTGCGATCTCGGTGGTGCTGGCTTCACCGAGCATGGTGAAGATCAGCTCCAGGTCGGTCATGTGGTCGCGCAGGTTGTCGCCCGTTTTGAGCTTGGCGAGGCCCTTGATCTTTTTATGGCCCTCGGGCGTGACGCCGAAGGTGGCGCTGGCGATTTCGGCGGTGAGGATGGCGTATTCCTGGCCCTCCTTCACGCCACGCTGCTTCCACTCATCGGTGAGTTCGCCGCGGATGGCGATGGAGCGCAGGCGCTTCTCGATCCAGGGCTTGGGGTAGCCCTTGGCTTCGTAGAGCTCGCGGGCGCGGGCGCTGGCGAGTTCGGGATTTTCGATTTCCTGGATGCGCTCGTAGCCGACCTTGGCGAGCCAGCGCTTGAAGGGCTCGGCTTTGGGCGAGGGGATGGACTGGATGATGCGCAGCAGGCCTTCGGTGTTGGCACAGTTGACGCTTTGCTGGCCGCCCTCAGTCTCGATACGAAGGGGGTGTACAAAATGTACCCACCCTTGCGCTAACTCTTTGTCGCGTAAGCGAATTCTGTTGATGTACTGAGCAGGATCACGGCTGTCCGTCAATACGGCGACCACATCGACGACTGCGAACCACCACTGACTGTCATGCCATGTTCGGCGAATCGCCTTCTCCTGAAAAAGCGCGACGTCGCGGCTTGAGCCAATGTCCTTACTCATATCCCAGCTCCTTCAGATAAACGTCCATCTGCACCTCCAGCCGTGCCAGCTCCGCCTTGAGCTGCTCGCGCTCCTTGCGCACCGCCATCAGGTCGATGGCTTCTTCTTCCTCGAAGGTATCCACATAGCGCGGGATGTTCAGGTTGAAGTCGTTCCCGGCGATCTCGGCGGGGCTGGCAAGGTGGGCGTACTTGTCGACGCCCTGGCGCGCGCTGGCCGTGTCCAGAATGCGCTGCAGGTCGGCCTCGCGCAGATAGTTCTGGTTTTTGCCGGCCTCGAAGTCGCGGCTGGCGTCGATGAACAGGACCTTGTCGTCCTTCTTGTTCTTGCGCAGCACCAGCACGGCGGCGGGGATACCGGTGCCGTAGAACAGTTTTTCGGGCAGGCCGATCACCACGTCGAGCAGGTTTTCTTCGATGAGTTTTTGCCGGATGCGGCCTTCGGCGGCGCCGCGGAACAGCACGCCATGCGGCACGACCACGGCCATGCGGCCGGTGCCGGGCTTCATGGTTTCGACCATGTGCAGCACAAAGGCATAGTCGCCCTTGGTGCGCGGCGGTGTGCCGCGGCGAAAGCGGCTGAACCTGTCGGCTTCGGCGCCCTCATGGCCCCATTTCTCGAGGCTGAAGGGCGGATTCGCGACCACGATGTCGAAGTGCTTGAGGCTGGCCGCGCCGTCGAGCAGCTTGGGGTTGCGGATGGTGTCGCCCCACTCGACGCGGTGGTTGTCTTCGCCATGCAGGAACATGTTCATCTTGGCCAGCGCCCAGGTGCTGCCGATGGCCTCTTGCCCGTACAGCGCGTATTTGCGCGAGCCGGTGCGTTCACGGATGAGGCGGCCGCACTTCATGAGCAGCGAGCCGGAGCCGCAGGTCGGGTCGCAGATTTCGTCACCCTCCTGCGGGTCCATCAGCCGCGCCATCAGGCTGGAGACTTCGGGCGGGGTGTAGAACTCGCCGGCCTTCTTGCCGCTGGTGGTCGCAAAGTTCTTGATCAAAAACTCGTAGGCATTGCCGATCACGTCGAGCGTGCCGACGCGGCTGGGGCGCAGGTTGAGCGCGGGTTTGGCAAAGTCTTCGAGCAGGTGGCGCAGGATGTCGTTCTTTTGCTGTTCATCGCCCAGCTTGTTGGCGTTGAAGCTGATGTCCTGGAACACGTCGCGCAGCTTGGCGATGTTGGCGTCTTCGATGGCGTGCAGCGCCTTGTCGATGCGCTCGCCGTTGCCGGGCGCGTGGCGCTGGGTGTGCAGCGCATAGAAGCTGGCGCTGGCCGGCAGCACGAAGCGTTCGTTCTTGAGCATTTCCTCGATCAGCGCGGGGTGGTCGCCGTACTGCTTCTTGTACTCGTCGTAGTGGTCCTGCCAGACATCGGACACGTATTTGAGGAACAGCATGGTGAGGACGTAGTCCTTGTAGATGCTGGGGTCGACGGTGCCGCGAAAGGTGTCGCAGGCGGACCAGACGGCGGCATTGATGCCGTCCTGGCTGATGGGTGATGTACTCATTTTTTAATAGCTGACTACGCAGGTGAGATATGGGCTAGGGCCAGTTTTTCTGCCAAAACTTCGAGTTCTCGTTCGCGGTTGCGGATGAGTTGGTGCAGGGTTTGGCGCTCCTGCCGAGCCAGTTCGGCCAGCGCGACGATGCGTTGCTGGTCGGCCAGGTGGGGCACGCGCAGACTCAGGGCCTCCAGTACAGGACGACGAATGCTGAGCTGGTTCGAGCCCTCCGCCGCCTGGCGCAACTGGCGCTGAACCGGCGGCTGGTTGATCTGCCAGGCCAGGAAGGCCGGCAGCACGCCTGCGCGTGGCTTGACCCGCAGCAGGAAAAAGTGCGGGCTGCAGACGGCAGGGCCGGGCGGCTCATCCAGGCACACGGCGTAGAACCGGGTGCCGCGGGAGACAAAGAGCACATCGCCACGCAACAGCCAGTCGGGCGCCCTGCGGCCGGGCAGTTCGGTGCGCAGGACGCCGCGCCAGTCCACACCCAGATCAGGCGCCACGTCTTTCATCTGGACGGCGAGCACCGAGCCCCGAGCGACTTCCTGAATGGAGCCACGAAACGGAAACCCGGGCTGGACGGACGCGATTTCGCATAAAGGAGGATTTATTGCATCAATCACTATGGCGCAAATACTACCTCAAAATTGAAGCTGGCTGATTAATTTCTCATGATTTATATGCATCATTTGAAGTGATGTGATATTTTCAAGATCTGGAATTACACTGCGTCGGATTTGCCGTATTGCCAGAATCCCGATTCTTGCTTGGCGCCCGTCTTCTGGCTTCGCCGTTTCTGCCCCCCTGACGTGGCAGGATTTGCAACCTCTGTGGCTAGCATGAGCCCGGCTTTCGGCCTATGCTCCAAAATTCAAGCGTGGTTTCTGCAACCACCGACCTTCATGGAGACAGACATGACGCAACCCAATCCTGCCCCTGCCGCCCAGAGCTATGCGCGCGGCGCCACCGACGTGCCGCTGATCGAGCAGACCATCGGCGACTTTTTTGATGACATGGCGGCGCGCCAGGGCGAGCGCGAGGCCCTGGTCAGCGCGCACCAGAAGCGGCGCTACAGCTATGCGGCGCTGCGGGCCGAGACCAACCGGCTGGCCAGCGCGCTGCTGCGCTCGGGTCTGGCGCCGGGCGAGCGTGTCGGCATCTGGTCGCACAACAACGCCGAGTGGGTGCTGATGCAGCTCGCCACGGCCAAGGCGGGCCTGATCCTGGTCAACATCAACCCGGCCTACCGCACGGCCGAACTCGAATATGCGCTCAACAAGGTGGCTTGCCGCGCGCTGGTGACGATGGCGCGCTTCAAGACCAGCGACTACCTGGGCATGCTGCGCGAGCTGGCGCCCGAGTACGCGCATGCGCAGCCGGGCCAGCTCGCCTCAAGCCGGCTGCCGCATCTGCGCTCGGTGGTCTGGATCGACGAGGCGGGCGTGGGTGCGCACGAACCCGGCTTTCAGCGCTTTTCCGACCTCATCGCCAGTGGTGACGCCACCGACCCGCGCGTGGCCGACGTGCAGAAGACCCTCCAGGCCAGCGACCCGATCAACATCCAGTTCACCAGCGGCACCACGGGGTTCCCGAAGGGCGCGACGCTGACGCACCGCAATATCCTGAACAACGGCTTCTTCATCGGCGAGTGCATGAAGCTCACCCCGGCCGACCGTCTCTGCATTCCGGTGCCGCTGTACCACTGCTTCGGCATGGTGCTGGGCAATCTGGCCTGCCTCACGCACGGCAGCTGCATCGTGTACCCGAACGACGGCTTCGACCCGATCACGGTGCTGGAGACGGTGCAGGCAGAGAAGTGCACCGGACTGCATGGCGTGCCCACCATGTTCATCGCCGAACTGGACCACCCGCGCTTTGCGGAGTTCGACATGTCGAGCCTGCGCACCGGCATCATGGCCGGCTCGCCGTGTCCGACCGAGGTGATGAAGCGCGTGGTCGATCAGATGCACCTGCGCGAAATCACCATCGCCTACGGCATGACCGAGACCAGCCCGGTGAGCTGCCAGAGCTCGACCGATACGCCGCAGGACAAGCGCGTGTCCACCGTCGGCACGGTGCAGCCGCACATCGAGATCAAGATCGTCGATCCCGAGACCGGCGCCACCGTGCCGCGCGGCACCGCGGGCGAGTTCTGCACGCGCGGCTATTGCGTGATGCACGGCTACTGGGAAGACGAAGCCAGGACGCACGAGGCGATCGATGCCGAGCAGTGGATGCACACCGGCGATATGGCGACGATGGACGACGAGGGCTATGTCAACATCGTCGGGCGCATCAAGGACATGGTGATCCGCGGCGGCGAGAACATCTACCCGCGCGAGATCGAGGAGTTTCTGTACCGCCACCCGAAGGTGCAGGACGTGCAGGTGGTTGGCCTGCCCGACAAGAAATATGGCGAGGAGCTCTGTGCCTGGATCATCGTCAAGCCCGGCCAGAACGCGACCGAGGACGAGGTGCGCGACTTCTGCAAGGGCCAGATCGCGCACTACAAGATACCGAAGTACATCCGGTTCGTGACCGGGTTCCCGATGACGGTCACCGGCAAGATCCAGAAGTTCGTGATCCGCGACGCCATGAAGCAGCAGCTGGGCCTGGCTGACGAGAAGACCGCCTGATACCCACCAGAACCATCGAAGGGCAGAAGAACCGAATGAGCACGCTAGACACCCAACTGAACCCCCGTTCCGCCGAATTCCAGGCCAATGCCGCTGCCATGCGCGAACTGGTCGACGACCTGCGGGTCCAGGTCGCCAAGGCGGCGGAGGGCGGTGGCGAGGCCGCCCGCGCCAAGCACACGGCGCGCGGCAAGCTGCCCCCGCGCGAGCGCGTGCAGATGCTGCTGGACCCCGGCACGCCGTTTCTGGAGCTGTCGCCGCTGGCGGCCCACGGCATGTACCACGGGGCGGCGCCGTGCGCCGGCCTGATCGCGGGCATCGGCCGCGTCGAAGGTGTCGATTGCATGATTGTGTGCAACGACGCCACGGTCAAAGGCGGCACCTATTACCCGCTGACGGTGAAAAAGCATTTGCGGGCGCAGGAGATCGCGCAGCAGAACCACCTGACCTGCATCTACCTGGTGGACTCGGGTGGCGCGAATCTGCCGAACCAGGACGAAGTGTTTCCCGACCGCGACCACTTCGGCCGCATCTTCTACAACCAGGCCAACATGAGCGCGCAGGGCATCTCGCAGATCGCGGTGGTCATGGGCTCGTGCACGGCGGGTGGCGCCTACGTGCCGGCGATGAGCGACGAGACCATCATCGTGAAGAACCAGGGCACCATCTTCCTGGGCGGGCCGCCGCTGGTGAAGGCCGCGATCGGCGAGATCGTCTCGGCCGAGGACCTCGGCGGCGGCGACGTGCACACGCGGCTCTCGGGCGTGGCCGATCACCTCGCGCAGAACGACGCACACGCGCTCGCGCTGGCCCGCTCGGTGGTCAGGAATACCAATCAAAAGAAGGTGGTAGCCCAGAACCTGCGGGCGCAGGCTGCTCCCAAATTCGCAGCAGAAGAGCTGTACGGCGTGATCCCGACCGACACGCGCAAGCCTTTCGATGTGCACGAAGTCATCGCCCGCATCGTCGACGCCAGCGAGTTCCACGAGTTCAAGGCGCGCTACGGCACCACGCTGGTGTGCGGCTTCGCGCACATCGAAGGCATGCCGGTGGGCATCGTCGCCAACAACGGCATCCTGTTTTCCGAGTCGGCGCAAAAAGGCGCGCACTTCATCGAGCTGTGCTGCCAGCGCAAGATTCCGCTGGTGTTTCTGCAGAACATCACCGGCTTCATGATCGGGCGCAAGTACGAGAACGAGGGCATCGCGCGCCACGGCGCCAAGATGGTGACCGCGGTGGCGACCGCCCAGGTGCCGAAATTCACCGTGATCATCGGCGGCAGCTACGGCGCGGGCAACTACGGCATGTGCGGGCGCGCCTACTCGCCGCGTTTCCTCTGGATGTGGCCGAACGCGCGCATCTGCGTGATGGGCGGCGAGCAGGCGGCAGGCGTGCTGGCCACCGTCAAGCGCGACGGCATCGAGGGCCGCGGCGGCAGCTGGAGCGCGGAGGAAGAAGCGGCCTTCAAGCAGCCCGTGCTCGACCAGTTCGCGCGCCAGTCGCATCCCTACTATTCCAGCGCGCGCCTGTGGGACGACGGCGTGATCGACCCGGCCGACACGCGCCGCGTGCTGGCGCTGGCCCTGTCGGCCACGCTCAACGCGCCGATTCCCGACACGAAGTTCGGCGTGTTCCGCATGTAAGGCGAGGGGCCACACGCATGGACAACATCTACACCACGCCCGAGCACGAGCTGCTGCGCGACCAGGTCGCGCGCTTCATTGCACGCGAGGTCGAGCCGCAGGGCGCGGCCTGGGAAGAGGCCGGCAGGGTGCCGCGCGACGTGCTGCGCCGCATGGGCCAGGCGGGGCTGCTGGGGCTGATGTACGAGGGCCGCTACGGCGGCGGCGATGCGGACGCACTGACCAACCTGGTGTTTGCCGAAGCGTTGTCGCAATCGACCTTTGCCGGTTTCATCATCACCGTGCTGGTGCATACCGACATGGCGGGGCCGCACCTGCACCACGCGGGCAGTGCGGCGCAGAAGGACAAATACCTGCACAAGGTCACGGCCGGCGAGATGATCGCGGCGGTGGGCATCACGGAGCCCGGTGCGGGCTCGGACGTGGCCGGCATCCGCACCACGGCGCGCCGTGACGGCGACGACTGGGTGCTGAACGGCAGCAAGATGTTCATCACCAACGGCGTGCACGCCGACCTGTATTTCATCGCCGCCAAAACGGGTTCGGGCCGGCACGACATGACCATGTTCATCGTCGAGAAGGGCACGCCCGGCTTCAGCGTGGGCCGCGCGCTCAAGAAGACGGGCTGGCTCTCGTCCGACACCGCCGAGCTGGTGCTCGACAACGTGCGCATCCCCGCCGCCAACGTGCTGGGCGAGGAGGGCAAGGGCTTCTACTCGGTCATGAAGAATTTCCAGACCGAGCGCATCGCGCTGGCGGCGATGGCGGTGGGCCACTGCACGCGGGCGCTCCAGCTGACGCTGGACTACGTGCGCCAGCGCCAGGCTTTCGGCGCCACGCTGTGGGACCAGCAGACCATCCGCCAGCGCCTGTCCATGCTCGACGCCAGGACCCGCGCCGCGCGCTCCTTCATGTACCACTGCGCGTGGAGCGTGACGCAGGGCCGCGACATCGTGCAGGAAGTCTCCATGCTCAAGGCCTTGACCGGCGAGCTGGTGAATGAAGTGGTGCAGACCTGCCAGCAGTTCCACGGCGGCATGGGCTACATCCGCGAGACCGCGATCGAGCGGCTGTGGCGCGATGCGCGCGTGCTGGCCATCGGCGGCGGCGCCACCGAGGTCATGCTGGAAGAAGTTGCCAAACGCTATTGAGCCCCTTCATGAATACAAGCCCATCGAGCCTTCTTGACCTGCGCCGTCCGTCGTCCCACGTGGCCGAGGTCTGGCTGAACCGGCCCGAGGTCCGCAACGCCTTCAATGACGGCGTCATCGCCGAATTGACGCAGGTGTTCGCAGCGCTGTCGCAGGAGGGCGACCTGCGCGTCATCGTGCTGGGCGCGCACGGCAAGGCGTTTTGCGCGGGTGCCGACCTCAACTGGATGCGCGCCATGGCCGACTACAGCTGGGATCAGAACCGTGCCGATGCGCAAAAGCTCGCCGACATGCTCTGGACCCTGTACCAGTGCCCGGTGCCCATCGTGGGGCGCATCCAGGGCGACTGCTACGCCGGCGGCATGGGCCTGGCGGCGGTCTGCGACGTGCTCGTCGCGGCGGAGGAGGTGACCTTCTGCCTGTCGGAGGCAAGGCTCGGCCTGTTGCCCGCGACCATCGCCCCGTATGTGCTGCGCGCCCTGGGCGAACAGGCCTCGCGCCGCTACATGGTCACCGCGGAGCGCTTCAGCGCGGCGCAGGCCCACGCGCTGGGTTTTGTGCACGAGCTGTGCAGCGCCGGGGCGCTGGACGCGAAGGTGGCGGAGCTGGTGGCCACGCTGACCGCGAACGGGCCGAAAGCGGCCCGCGAATGCAAGCGCCTGGTGCGCGACGTGGCCGGCGCCCCGCTGACGATAGAGCTGCGCGCCGACACCGCCCAGCGCATTGCCGACATCCGCTCCAGCATTGAGGGCCGGGAAGGCGTGCAGTCGTTCCTGAACAAGCGCAAGCCGGGCTGGCTGCTGCCCTGAGCGGCCGAGCCAGCGCGACCCCGCAAGCCATGCTGCAAACCTTGCTTCAATCCCTCCCGTCATGGCTGGCGCCGCTGGGCAGCCACGCGGCCAGCGCCGCCGGCACGGGCGCGTCGGGGGTTGGGCAGGCGGCGGGGCGCCTCGACATGGCCAGCCTGCTGGCGCTGGCCGCCGCGCTCGGCTGGGCCAGCGGCCTGCGGCTCTATGCCGTGGTCTTCATGGTGGGCGTGGCGGGGCTGCTGGGCTGGATCCCCTTGCCCGACGGCCTGGCGCTGCTGCAGCACCCGGCCATGCTGGCCGCCAGCGGTTTCATGCTGTTCGTCGAGTTCTTCGCCGACAAGATCCCCGGCGTCGATTCGCTGTGGGACATCGTGCACAGCGTGATCCGTATCCCCGCCGGTGCCGCGCTGGCCGCCGGCGTGTTCGGCGCCGATGGCGGCACCATGACCGCCGTTGCCGCGCTGATGGGTGGCACGCTGGCGGCCACCAGCCAGGCCGCCAAGACCACCACCCGGGCGGTGATCAATACCTCGCCCGAGCCTGTTTCCAACGTGCTGGCGAGCCTGGCCGAGGACGGCGTGGTGGTCGGCGCGCTCTGGCTCTCCACGCAGCACCCGCTGGTGTTCGGCGTGTTGCTGGCCATTGTGGTCGTGCTGATGTGGGCCATGACCTGGCTGCTGATCAAATTCCTCAAGGCGGCATTTCGTCGCGCCTCCCGTCTCTTTTCCGGTTTTGCAAAGGTCACCTAAATGTTCAACAAAATTCTGATCGCCAACCGTGGCGAGATCGCCTGCCGCGTCGCGGCCACGGCCAGGCGCATGGCCATCAAGACCGTGGCGGTGTACTCCGAGGCCGACGCCAGCGCCAAGCACGTCAGCGTGTGCGACGAGGCGGTGCCGATCGGCGCCAGCGCACCGAAGGACAGCTACCTGCGCTGGGAGCGCATCATCGAGGCCGCCAAGGCCACCGGCGCGCAGGCCATCCACCCCGGCTACGGCTTTCTGAGCGAAAACGACGAGTTTGCGCAGGCCTGTGCCGATGCGGGCCTGGTCTTCATCGGCCCGCCGCCCGCCGCGATTCGGGCCATGGGACTCAAGGCCGAATCCAAGCAGTTGATGGGCAAGGCCGGGGTGCCGCTGGTGCCCGGCTACCACGGTGCGGACCAGGACCCGGCGCTGCTGCAGCGCGAGGCCGACGCGATCGGCTACCCGGTGCTGATCAAGGCCAGCGCGGGTGGCGGCGGCAAGGGCATGCGCGTGGTGGACAAGGCGAAGTCTTTCGCCGCGGCGCTGGCCTCGTGCCAGCGCGAAGCCAGCAGCAGCTTTGGCATTGACGCGGTGCTGATCGAGAAGTACGTACAGCGCCCGCGCCACATCGAAATTCAGGTGTTCGGCGACACGCAGGGCAACTACGTTTACCTGTTCGAGCGCGACTGCTCGGTGCAGCGGCGCCACCAGAAGGTGCTGGAGGAAGCCCCGGCGCCCGGCATGACGCCCGGCATGCGCCAGCAGATGGGCGAGGCCGCCGTGGCGGCCGCGCGCGCCGTCAACTACGTGGGCGCCGGCACGGTGGAGTTCATCGTCGAGCAAAAGCCCGATGGCAGCATGACTTTCTTCTTCATGGAGATGAACACGCGGCTGCAGGTCGAGCACCCCGTGACCGAGGCCATCACCGGGCTCGACCTGGTGGAGTGGCAATTGCGCGTGGCGTCGGGCGAAAAACTGCCGCTCAGGCAGGAGGATCTGCACATTCACGGCCATGCGATCGAGGCGCGCATCTGCGCCGAAAACCCCGACAACAACTTCCTGCCCGCCACCGGCACGCTGCACGTGTACGACCTGCCGGCGTACGTGAGCTTCGAGCGCGGGAACAGGGGCGGCGCCGACACTCTGGTCCGGGTGGACTCCGGCGTGCGCGAAGGTGACGCCATCTCGCCGTTTTACGATCCCATGGTGGCCAAGCTGATCGTGCATGGCGACACCCGCGAGCAGGCGCTGGCGCGCATGGACGAGGCCTTGTCGCAGACCCATATCGTCGGGCTGAACACCAATGTGCAGTTCCTGCGCTATGTGGTCAATACTCCCTCGTTTGCCCAGGCGAATCTGGACACGGGGCTGATCCCGCGCGAAGAGGCCAGGCTGTTCAAGCAGGAAAAAGTCGGCCTGCCGCTGGCGGCCGCCGCGGCCATTGCGCGCACGCTGGTGGAGGAGAAAGCCCTGGAGGTCGATGCGACCAACGGCGCCTGGATCGACCCCTGGGCCCGGCGCGACGGCTGGCGCGCGCACGGCCTGGCCACGCGCCGCTTCGAGTTCGAATTTCATGGCGAGGCGGTCACGGCCGTATTGACCCGTCTGCACGACGGCGCCCTGCAGTTGCAGGTCGGCAGCGCCGCCGGGCCGCTCACCTTCGTGCGCGTGGCGGATGGCATCGGGGTCGATTTTGCGGGCCAGCGCCAGACCGTCAAGGTATGGCTGAATCAGGCCGTAGCCCATGTGTTCTGTGCCCTGGGTGCTACACAAATCGTAGTGATCGACGCGCTGGCGCATGCCAGCGTGGGCCAGGCCGACGCGGGCCGGCTGACCGCGCCGATGCCGGGCAAGGTGGTGTCGTTCGCCGTCAAGCCCGGCGACAAGATCAGCAAGGGTCAGGCGCTGGCGGTGATGGAAGCCATGAAGATGGAGCACACGATTGCCGCGCCGGCCGACGGCACGGTCGAAGAGCTGCTGTATGCGCCGGGCGATCAGGTCACGGAAGGTGCGGAGCTGCTGCGCATCAAGGCTTGATTAAACTGGTGCCGATGCGAATCACCGTCTGCCTCACCGACAACAACCGCCCCGAACCCTGGGTCGAAGGCCTGCGCGCCGAGCTGCCGCAGGCCGAGGTCGAAGCCTGGACGCCCGGTGCCGCGCTGGCCGACCATGCGGTGGTATGGGCGCCGCCGCAGGCGTTCCTGGACGAGCAGCAGCGGCTGCGCGGCCTGTTCAATATCGGCGCCGGCGTCGACGCGCTCCTCAAGCTCAAGCTGCCGCCGCACACGCGCATCGTGCGGCTCGACGACGCGGGCATGTCGGTGCAGATGGCCGAGTACGTCTGCCATGCGCTGATCCGCCATTTCCGCGAGTTCGATGCCTACGAGGCCGACGCACGCGCGGGCGTCTGGAGCTATCGCCGCCCACGGGCGCGCCGCGATTTTCCGGTCGGCATCATGGGCCTCGGTGTGCTCGGCCAACGTGTCGGCAAGGCCATTGCGCAGTTCGAGTTTCCGGTGCTGGGCTGGAGCCGCTCGCCCAAGCAGATCGACGGCATCCGGTGTTTTGATGGTGCGCCTGGGCTGGACGCCTTTCTCGCCGCCAGCCGCGTGCTGGTGTGCCTGCTGCCGCTGACCGCCGAGACGCATGGCATCCTGCGCGCAGGCACGCTGGGCCGGCTGAACGGCGGGCGGCCCGGCGGCTACCTCATCAACGTGGCGCGCGGCGCGCATCTGGTCGAAGACGACCTGATCCCGCTGCTCGATGCGGGCCAGCTCGCGGGCGCGACGCTTGACGTGTTTGCGTCGGAGCCGCTCGCGCCCGCGCATCCGTTCTGGCGGCATCCGAAGATCACCGTGACGCCGCATGCCTCGGCGCGCACGCAGCGCGAAGAATCGGTGGCGCAGATCGCGGCCAAGATCCGGGCCCTCGAAGCCGGTGCGGACTTCCGTACGCTGGCGGGCGTGGTCGACGGGCAACGCGGATACTGAGTGACAACATCTCCTGGAGTCAGAACATGAGTCTTCCCAGCAAAGTCAAACTCGTCGATGTGGGCCCGCGCGACGGCCTGCAAAACGAAAAGCAGATGGTGCCGGCCGCGGTCAAGATCGAACTGGTGCAGCGCCTGCAGGACGCCGGTCTGAAAGAGATCGAGGTCACCAGCTTCGTCAGTCCCAAGTGGGTGCCGCAGATGGCCGATGCGAGTGAGGTCATGCACGGCATCCGGCGCCAGAGTGGCGTGCGCTACTCGGTGCTGACACCCAACATGAAGGGCTTCGAGGCGGCGATTGCCGCGCCGCGCGCCGAGTGGCCCGACGAGATCGTGGTGTTCGGCGCCGCCAGCGAGGCGTTCAGCCAGCGCAACATCAACTGCTCGATCGCCGAGAGCATCGAACGCTTTCGCCCGGTGGTCGAGGCGGCGCGCGCCCACGGCATCTACGTGCGCGGCGCCATGTCGTGCACCGTGGGCTGCCCCTACGAGGGCGAGATCGCGCCCGAACGGGTCGGCATGCTGGCCGGGCTCATGAAGGGTATCGGCGTGCAGCACATCGGCGTGGCCGACACCATTGGCGTGGGCACGCCGCGCAAGGTGCGGCGTGCCATGGAGGCGACTTTGACGCACTACGACATCAACGACGTGTCGGGCCACTTCCACGACACCTACGGCCAGGCGCTGGCCAACACGCTGGCCAGCCTGGAGATGGGCGTGTGGCAGTTCGACACCTCGGTGGCGGGCCTGGGCGGCTGCCCCTATGCCAAGGGCGCGACCGGCAACGTGGCCTCGGAGGACGTGGTGTACCTGCTGGACGGTATGGGCATAGCGACCGGCATCGACCTGGACAAACTGATCGACGCCGGCAAATTCATCAGCGACCATCTTCAGCGCAAGCCGAACTCGCGCGCGGCCACGGCGATCCTGGCCAAGCGGGCAGGCTAGTCGTGAGCAGGACTCCCGCTCCCGCCTCCTTCCTTCCAGAGGGCGTGCAGCGTGTGGCGGCGGCGCTGCAGGCGCAGGGCCATCCGCATGTGCCCGTGATGCTCGACGACGCGGCGCGCACCGCGCAGCAGGCGGCCGACGCGCTGGGCATCGCCGTGGGCCAGATTGCCAAGAGCATCATCTTTCGCCGCATCCCGGACGACGCGGCCGTGCTGGTGGTGACCTCGGGCGACCGGCGCGTGGACGAGAAGAAGGTGGCGGCCCTGGTCTGCAGCGAAGGCGGCAAGCTGGGGCGCGCCGATGCGGAGTTTGTCAAGGCCAGCACCGGCTTTTCGATCGGCGGCGTGTCGCCGCTGGCGCATGTGACGCCGCCGGTCACGCTGATCGACCGGGAGCTGTTCCGGTTCGCGGAAATCTGGGCCGCCGCGGGGCATCCGCATGGCGTCTTCAAACTCAGCCCGCACGATCTGCAGCGGCTCACCGGCGCGCCCGTGGCCGATGTGGCGCAGGCCGTCAAAATCGCATGAATACTATTGATTTGATAGCTGATCGTGCTGATGCAGCAAGGGCTACAGCCGAAAATGTTCCTTCACCCTGTATTTCGGTGTGCCGCATGAGCGAGGCCGGCGGCTGGTGCGAGGGCTGCTTTCGCACGCTCGACGAGATCGGGCGCTGGAGCCGGATGAGCGACGCCGACAAGCGGGCGGTCTGGACCCTGATCGAGCGGCGCGCTGCGGCGGAACCCACAACGACGCCGGCATCGCCATGAAGCACATCACCTTCTACCTCGACTTCATTTCGCCGTACGCCTACCTCGCGTTCGAACAGCTGCCCGAAGCCCTGCTGGGCCTGAGCTACAGCGTGACGTACAAGCCGCTGCTGTTTGCGGGGCTGCTCAAGCACCATGGGCAGCTCGGCCCCGCCGAGATTGCACCCAAGCGCGACTGGACCTACCGCCAGGTGCTGTGGCTGGCGCAGCGCCACGGCATCGACATGCAGCTGCCGGCAGCGCATCCCTTCAACCCGCTGGCCTTGTTGCGGCTGGCCGTGGCCTGCAATGCGCAGGGCACGCCCAACCGCTATGTCTGCGAGACCGTGTTTCGCCACGTCTGGCGCGGCGGCGCCGAGGCAGCCGACCCGGTGCGGCTGCAGGCGCTGGCGGCGCAGCTGGCGCCCGCGCGTGACATGCACGGCGACGAGGTCAAAACGCAGCTCAAGGCCCAAACTGAAGAGGCCATCGCCGCGGGCGTGTTTGGCGTGCCCACCTTCGCGGTGGACGACAGGTTGTTCTGGGGTTTCGACGCGCTGCCCATGCTGCGCGCCTACTGCGAAGGCGATCCATGGTTTGACGGTACGGCCTGGGACGCGGCTGCAAGGGTGGCGCAAGGCGTTCGTCGTTGAATCGGGGGGCACCTTCCGCGAACTTCACGCCACCGCCATGCCCAGTGCCTTCAACTTCGCCGCTTCGCCGTTCGACTGCCTGAGTCCGGCGGAACAGGAGCAGGTTCGGCGCCACGTCGACATCGCCTATTTCCGCGAAGGCGAGGTGGTGCTGGAGCTCGGCGCCGAGCCGACGCATCTGTACGTTGTCATCAAGGGCGAAGTCACCCAGAGCGAAGACGGCGAGGTGGTCGCCAGCTACGGCCCGGACGACAGCTTCGACGGCCGCGGACTGGTGGCCGGCCGCGTCAGCAGCCGCTTTGTGGCGGCCGAGGAAGTGGTGGCCTACCAGCTGGCCAAGGCAACCGTCAAGGCGTTGATTGCCTCGAACGCCACCTTCGGCGCGCTGCTGTTCTCGGACCTGGGCCACAAGCTCAGTGCGCTGTCGCAGCGGCAGGAGCAGCGCGAGCTGCAATCCCTGACGCTGGCGCGGGTGGACGAGGCGTATCTGCGCCCCGCCCATATGGTCGATGCGCAGACCGATGTGCTGTCGGTCGTGCAATTGTTCCAGTCGCAGCGCACCTCCAATGTGCTGGTGCGCGGCCTGCCGGGCGGCCTCGGCATCTTCACCACGACCGGGCTGCAGCGCGCCATCCTGGATGGCCGCCCGCTGAATCGGCTGGCGGTGGGCGAACTGGCGAGCAGCCCGGTCATCACCGTGCGCCCGTCCGACCAGCTTGGCGAGGCCATGGCGCTGCTGCTGCGCCGCCGGGTGCACCGGCTCGTCGTGACCGAGGGGGACGAAGTGCGGGGCATTCTGGAGGCGCTGGATGTGTTCAGCTTCCTGGCGAATCATTCGCACCTGATCACGGTGCAGATCGAGCAGGCGCCCGACCTCGACGCACTGGCCGAAGCGGCCCTGCAGATCACGCGCCTGATCTCGCTCTTGTACCGCAACGGCACGCGCATCGGCCTCATGGCCACGCTGGTGCAGCAACTGAACGCGCGCCTGTTCGAACGCGCCTGGCAGATGATCGCGCCGGCAGGACTGGTGGCCAACAGCTGCCTGTTCGTCATGGGCAGCGAAGGGCGTGGCGAGCAACTGCTCAAGACCGATCAGGACAACGGCCTGCTGCTGCGCGACGGCTACACCGCGCCCGATGATCTGGACGCCATTTGCCAGCGCTTTTCGCAGGCGCTGAGCCGTTTTGGCTATCCCGAATGCCCCGGTCACATCATGCTCAGCAACCCGGCCTGGCGCGGCAGCGCCAGCGCGTTCGGCCAGAAGGTCCGGCAATGGCTGCTGATGCCGGAGGCGGACAGCCTGATGCACCTGGCGATCTTCATGGATGCGCATGCCGTGGCGGGCGACGCGACCCTGCTGGAGGGCGTGCGCCGCGGCCTGATGACGCTCGCCACCGACAACGACGCCGTGCTCGGGCGCTTCGCGGCTGTCATCGAGGCGTTTGGCAGTCCCTCGCCCTGGTGGGACCGATTGCTGCCGCATGGGCAGGCGCAGCGCCCGCTCGACCTGAAGAAGGAAGGCATTTTTCCGATCGTTCACGGGGTGCGCAGTCTCGCGCTGGCGCGCCATGTGGCGCCGACCGGCACGGTGGCCCGCATCGAGGCGCTGGTGGCCGACGCTACGCTCGACGCAACCCTGGGCGAGGAGCTCACGCAAAGCCTGCACGTGCTCATGGGGCTGCGCCTGAAGGCCGGGCTGGCCGAACTGGACGCCGGCCGGGCCGTGAGCGGAGGCCTTGCGCCGGAACGCCTGGGCAGCCTGGAGCGTGACTTGCTCAAGGACACGCTGGGCGTGGTCAAGCGCTTCAAGGCGCTGCTGCGCCATCGATTCCGGCTCGACGCGCTGTGAGTCTGGCGCGCTTTTCGCCCGGAGCGCTTGTCGCCGCGTTGCGGCGCAAATGGCGTCTGAAGCACCTGCGCGATCCGGCTTACCGTTTCATGTTCGATGCGGCGCCGCCCGATGAGTGGGTGGCGCTGGACTGCGAGACCACCGGCCTGAATGTGCGCACCGACGAAATCATCTCGGTCGGCGCGGTGCGCATCGTGGGCAACCGCATCATGACCAGCGAGCGGCTGGCGCTGCTGGTGCGGCCGGACAAGGGCATCGCGGCCGACAGCGTGCGCATTCATCGCCTGCGCGAACGCGACGTGGCGCAGGGTCTGCCGATCGCAGAGGCGATGGCGCAGCTGATGCATTTCATCGGCAGCCGGCCGCTGGTGGGCTATTACCTGGCGTTCGACGTGGCGATGCTCAATCGCGCCATCCGGCCCCTGCTGGGCGTGGGCCTGCCGCAGCCCAGGATTGAAGTCTCGGCGCTGTACTACGACTACAAGTTCAAACAGCTGCCGCCCTACCAGCAGCAGGTCAACGCCGATATCGACCTGCGCTTTGCCACGCTGATGGACGACCTGGGTCTGCCGCGGCGTGCCGCCCACGATGCGGTCAATGATGCCGTGATGGCGGCGCTGGCGTTCATCAAGCTGAGGCAGCTGCGCGGCGGGTGACACCGCCGCGCAGGGCCGGCGCCCGTTTTAGTGGCCCGATGCCCCCGAGGCGCCAAAGCCGGTTTCCGAGCGGACCTGCTGCGCCGGGAATGCGGCACGCTCGCGCGCCGCATTGGCGCTGCGGTCGGTGATGGAGAACAGCCAGATGCCGACAAAGCCGATGGTCATCGAGAACAACGCCGGCGAGGTGTACGGGAACCAGGCCGAGCCAGCCGGGTGGCCCAGCGTGGCTTCCCATACCGAGGGCGACACGATGGTCAGGCCCACCGACGAGATCAGCCCCAGAAAGCCGCCGATCACGGCGCCGCGCGTGGTGCAGTTCTTCCACAGTACCGACAGGAACAGCACCGGGAAGTTGGCCGAGGCCGCAACGGCGAAGGCCAGCGACACCATGAACGCGATGTTCTGCTTTTCGAATGTGATGCCCAGCAGCACCGCAATGATCCCCAGCACGACCGTGGTGATGCGCGACACCTTGAGTTCGGCCGCGCTGTCGGCCTTGCCCTTCTTGAACACGGTGGCATACAGGTCGTGCGACACGGCCGAGGCGCCCGACAGGGTGAGCCCCGCCACCACGGCCAGGATGGTCGCGAACGCCACCGCCGAGATGAAACCGTAGAACACGTTGCCGCCGACCGACTTGGCCACCAGCACCGCCGCCATGTTGGCCGTGCCGGCGCCGCCGTGGATGACGCCCCGGGCGACGTCCGCGTACTCCGGGTTGGTCAGCACCATGGTGATGGCGCCGAAGCCGATGATGAAGATCAGCACGTAGAAATAGCCGATCCAGGTGGTGGCCCAGAACACCGACTTGCGTGCCTGCTTGGCATCGGGCACCGTGAAGAAGCGCATCAGGATGTGCGGCAGGCCGGCGGTACCGAACATCAGCGCCATGCCGAACGAGATGGCCGAGATCGGGTCCTTGATGAACCCGCCCGGGCCCATGATGGACAGGCCCGCCCTGGCCGCCTCCTCGGGCGTCTTGCCGCTGTTGGCGGCAATGGCGGCGCGCACTTCCACCCCCCTGGCAAACAGCGCCTCGGGGCTGAAACCGTACTGCGCCAGCACCATGAAGGCCATGAAGGTCACGCCCGCCAGCAGCAGGCAGGCCTTGATGATCTGTACCCAGGTGGTGGCCGTCATGCCGCCAAACAGCACGTACACCATCATCAGGGCGCCGACGATGACGACCGCCATCCAGTATTCCAGGCCGAACAGCAGCTTGATGAGCTGGCCGGCGCCGACCATTTGCGCGATCAGGTAGAACGCCACCACCACCAGCGTGCCCGACGCCGCGAAGGCGCGGATGGGCCCTTGCTGGAAGCGGTAGCCCGCCACGTCGGCAAAGGTGAACTTGCCTAGGTTGCGCAGGCGCTCGGCCATCAGGAAGGTGATCATCGGCCAGCCGACCAGGAAACCGATCGAATAGATCAGGCCGTCATAACCCGTGGCCATGACCGCGGCCGAGATGCCCAGGAAGGAGGCCGCCGACATGTAGTCGCCGGCGATCGCCAGCCCGTTCTGGAAGCCCGTGATGCCGCCGCCGGCGGTATAGAAGTCCGCCGCCGAGCGCGTTCTGGAAGCGGCCCATTTGGTGATCCACAGGGTCAGCAGCACAAAGCCGGCGAACATCGCGATGGCCGTCCAGTTCGTGGCCTGCTTGGCCACCTGGCCCAGGTCGGGGCCGGCGGCGTGGGCGCCGCCCGCCATCAACGCCGCCAGCAGCGCGAGGTATTTTTTGTTCGCGCTCATTTCGAGGCCTCGTTCAGGATGTCTTTGGTCAGGGCATCGAATTCGCTGTTGGCGCGACGCACGTAGATGCCGGTGATGACGATGGTGAAGACGATCACGCCCAAGCCGATGGGGATGCCCAGCGTGGTCACGCCGGCGCCAATGGGCTGCGCCAGAAACGCCTTGTCAAACGCGATCAGCGCGATGTAGCCGTAATACACGAGCAGCATCAGCACCGTCAGCACGACGCCGATCCGGTTGCGCTTTTGGCGCAGCTCCACGTATTTCGGATTGCGCTGAATCTTGGCTACCACCGGGTCATCCATGACTGTTTCCTTCAGGGTTGATTGAAATCCCATGCCATGGGGAAATCCCCAAGCGGGCTGGATTACTGCAAATGCGACTGACCAATGCCTTACGCGGCGCTCTGAATGACCGGCCTCGCCCAAGGAGCGGCCTTGAAAATGCGCCAGATGCGGTGAATTCCGGCGCTGCGCCGTGCAGGGAAAACGCGCCGCATCCCGCATTGAAAAATCGCAGCCGCGGGTTACTACCGAGGCCGTAAGCGGGCCACAAGTTAGCCGTAAGGCGTTGTAAGACGACCGTCAGAACCTCGTCAGACATCTGCCGGATAGTGCGTCGCCGGGCTCAGTAGAATTTCGTTACAAATTAAAGGAGACAAATTTATGGCTACAGCAGCGGCTCACAAGCCCATGACACCCGAAGAGCGAAAAGTGATCTTCGCCTCGTCGCTGGGCACCGTGTTCGAGTGGTACGACTTTTATCTGTACGGCACCCTGGCCGTCATCATCGGCAAGCAGTTCTTCTCCAACCTGGACCCCAGCTCGCAGCTCATCTTCTCGCTGCTGGCGTTCGCGGCCGGTTTCATCGTGCGCCCGTTCGGCGCGCTCTTTTTTGGCCGGCTCGGGGACATGATCGGTCGCAAGTACACCTTCCTGGTGACGATCCTGATCATGGGCACGTCCACCTTCATCGTGGGCATTCTTCCCGGCTACGCCAGCATTGGCGTGGCCGCACCGGTGATCCTGATCGGGCTGCGCCTGCTGCAGGGCCTGGCCCTCGGGGGCGAATACGGCGGTGCCGCGACCTACGTGGCCGAGCATTCGCCGCAGCACAAGCGTGGCGCCTATACCGCCTGGATCCAGACCACTGCCACCCTGGGCCTTTTCCTGAGCCTGATGGTGATTCTGGGGACCCAGACCCTCCTGGGCCCGGTCGCCTTTGCCGACTGGGGCTGGCGTGTGCCGTTCATCGCGTCGATCGCGCTGCTGGCGGTGTCGGTGTACATCCGTCTGAGCATGCGCGAATCGCCCGCCTTCTCCAAGATGAAGGCCGAGGGCCGGACCTCCAAGGCGCCCCTGTCCGAATCGTTCGGCCAGTGGAAGAACCTGAAGATCGTGATCCTGGCGCTGGTCGGCCTGACCGCGGGCCAGGCGGTGGTCTGGTACACGGGCCAGTTCTACGCACTGTTCTTCCTGACGCAGGCGCTCAAGGTGGACGGCCCGACCGCGAACATCCTGGTGGCCCTGTCCCTGGTCATCGGTACGCCCTTCTTCATCGTGTTCGGCGCGCTGTCCGACAGGATCGGCCGCAAGCCGATCATCATGGCGGGCTGCCTGCTGGCGGTGCTGACTTACTTCCCGGTGTTCAGCGCGTTGACCCGGGCCGCCAATCCGGACCTGGCGGCGGCCCAGGCCAAGAACCGGGTGATCGTGACGGCGGATCCGGCCGAATGCTCGTTCCAGTTCAACCCGACCGGCACCGTCAAGTTCACCAGCTCCTGCGACATTGCCAAGCAGGTGCTGGCGGGCGCATCGGTCAGCTACGACAACGTCGCGGCCCCGGCCGGCACGCCGGCCACCATCAAGATTGGCGACACCGCGATCCCGAGCTACACCTCAAGAGGGCTGGCGCCCGATGAGGCCAGGAAGAAGGACGCCGAGTTCAAGAAGCTGGTGGCCGACGACCTGAAGATCGCCGGGTATCCGGTCAAGGCGGATCCGGCGAAGATGGACAAGGTCATGATCACGGTCATCCTGAGTTACCTGGTGCTGCTGGTGACCATGGTTTACGGCCCGATTGCGGCCATGCTGGTCGAGATGTTCCCGACCCGCATCCGCTACACCTCCATGAGCCTGCCCTATCACATCGGCAACGGCTGGTTCGGCGGCCTGCTGCCGACCACGGCCTTCGCCATCGTGGCCCAGACCGGCAACATGTACAACGGCCTGTGGTACCCGATCATCATCGCGGCCGTCACGCTGGTCATCGGCACCCTGTTCATCAGGGAAACCAAGGATGTGAATATTTACGCCAGGGACTGAGCCGCAACTTCGCGCCACGAATTGCCCGGCCGCTTCAAGGTCGGGTGGTTCTCCCAGGGCCCTTCGCGTGAGGGCCTTTTTTATTTCAGAAAGTCATAAGCGAAAAGTTCCAGTTGATGCCCGTGCGCGTCGCGGCTGTTGGCGTAGGCCCCAAGGCGCAGTACACTCATTGAAACAATGAGATACACAAAAACCGAAGCGGGACAACGGGCCTTGAAAGACAGGTCGGTACCCTTGACGCCGCGCCAGCGCTCCGCGTTCATCCTGTTTGACGGCAGGCGGACCCTGGCTGAGGTGCTCAGTGCCACATCCGGTCTTGGTGTCACCATGCCGGATGTGGATCACCTGGTCGAACTGGGCCTGCTGGCCACGCAGCAAGACGCCGCGCAGATGCCTCAGGCCGCTGCGGTGGCGGCCGCTCCGGCGACGACGGACGCGTCGGGCCTCGCGCTGCCGCAGCAGCGCTATCAAAACGCCTATCCCATCGCGACACGCTTGACCGCCAGCCTCGGGTTGCGGGGTTTCCGGCTCAATCTGGCGGTTGAAGCGGCCGCCGACTACCACCAGCTGGAAGATCTTGTTCCCAGGATCCGTGCGGCCGTCGGCGAAGAGAAATGCCTGCCGCTCGAGCGCGCCCTTCGAGGTCTGACGGACTGACTCTGCGCGGCGCGAGCGCGTGGCGATAACCACACGCCGCCTCGCGGGTGCCGGACTGCCTAGAATGTTCGGGCTCACCCGAAAGAATCACAAGACATGTCTCAAGGTCTCATCCGCATTCGCGGCGCGCGCCAGCACAACCTCAAAAACCTTGACCTCGACATCCGCACCGGCGAGCTGACGGTGGTGACCGGGCCGAGCGGTTCGGGCAAATCCAGCCTGGTGTTCGACACGCTGTACGCCGAAGGCCAGCGCCGTTACGTGGAAACCTTCTCCGCGTACGCGCGGCAGTTCCTCGACCGCATGGACAAGCCTGCGGTGGACAAGGTGGAGGGCGTGCCGCCGGCGATTGCGATCGACCAGACCAATCCGGTGCGCTCCTCGCGCTCCACGGTCGGCACCATGACCGAGCTCAACGATCACCTCAAGCTGCTGTTCGCGCGTGCCGCGCAGCTGTTCGACCGTGCCACGGCGCTGCCGGTGCGGCACGATTCGCCCGAGACCATCTATGCACAGATCCTGGAGCGCGCGGCGGCCTTCGCCGCGGATCCGCGCCTGGTGTTCACCTTCCCGGTGGAGCTCCCCGCCAACACCAGCCCCGAAGAAATCGAGCAATGGCTGTCGGCCAGCGGCTTCACCAAGGTGCAGGCCGAGCGCGTTGTGGGGGCTCGTAAGGTGCTCGACGTGGTGGCCGACCGGTTTCGTATCGGCAGCACCGAAAAGGCCCGTGTCGTCGAGGCCATCGAGGTGGCGCTCAAGCGCGGCAGCGGGCGGCTCAATGTGTATTGCCTGCAGGACGACCAGGAGCCTGAACTCTGGCGCTTCTCGACCGGCCTGCACTGCCCCGAAAGCGACCTGCGCTACACCGACCCGATCCCGTCGATGTTCTCGTTCAACTCGCCGGTCGGGGCCTGCGAAACCTGCCGCGGCTTTGGCCGCGTGATCGGCGTCGACTATGGCCTGGTGATCCCCAACGACAAGCTCACGCTGCGCGCCGGCGCCATCAAGCCGATGCAGACGCCGGCCTGGCAGGAATGCCAGGACGACCTGATGCGCCACGCCGAGGCGGCGGGCATTCCGCGCGACACACCGTACGCCCGGCTCACGCCCGAGCACCAGCACTGGGTCATCAACGGTTCGCCGAACTGGAACGGCAAGTGGAACCAGCACTGGTTCGGCGTCAAGCGCTTCTTCGAATACCTCGAGACCAAGTCGTACAAGATGCACATTCGCGTGCTGCTGTCCAAGTACCGCAGCTACACGCCGTGCGGCACCTGCGGCGGCGCGCGCCTCAAGCTGGAGAGCCTGCTGTGGCGCATCGGCAGCAAGGCCGATGCCGATGCGGTGCTGGCGCCGTCCAGGCGTTTTATGCCGCAAGGCGTGACCTGGTCGCGCGCGCAGCTCGAAGCGCTGCCCGGACTGTGCCTGCACGACCTGATGCTGCTGCCGATCGACCGGCTGCGGCGCTTTTTCGACCGCATGACGCTCGACCCTTCAAGCCATGCCAACGCGGGCGACACCCAGGCCCTGAAGCTGCTCTACGAAGAAATCACCACCCGCCTCAAATACCTCTGCGATGTCGGCATCGGCTACCTGACGCTGGACCGGCAGAGCCGCACCCTGTCGGGCGGCGAGGTGCAGCGCATCAACCTGACGACCGCGCTCGGCACTTCGCTGGTCAACACGCTGTTCGTGCTGGACGAGCCCAGCATCGGCCTGCACCCGCGCGACATGCACCGCATCATCGAGGCCATGCAGCGGCTGCGCGATGCCGGCAACACGCTGGTGGTGGTGGAGCACGACCCGGCCGTGATGCTGGCGGCCGACCGCATGATCGACATGGGCCCGGGACCCGGCGAGCGCGGCGGCCAGATCGTGTTCGACGGCACCACCGAAGAACTCCGGCACGCCGACACCCTGACCGGCGCCTACCTGGGCGGGCGCAAGCAGGTCGGCATGGGCTTCAAGCGCATGGTGACCGAGAACACCCCGCGACTCATCCTGGAAGGCGTGCGCGAACACAACCTGGACAACGTCAGCGTCGAGTTCCCGCTGCAGCGCCTGGTCTGTGTCACGGGCGTCAGCGGCTCGGGCAAGTCCACGCTGATCCAGGACGTGCTGGCGCCGGCCCTGTTGCGCCACTTTGGCAAATCGACCGAATCGGCGGGCCTGCACGACCGCCTGCTGGGCGCCGACCATCTGAGCGAGGTGGTGTTCGTCGACCAGTCGCCGATCGGCAAGACGGCGCGCTCCAATCCGGTCAGCTACGTGGGCGCCTGGGACACGGTGCGCGAGCTGTTCGCCAACGCGGCGCTGTCGCGCCAGCGCGGCTACACGGCCTCGAAGTTCAGCTTCAACAGCGGCGATGGCCGCTGCCCGACCTGCGGCGGCTCCGGCTTCGAGCACGTGGAGATGCAGTTCCTGTCCGACGTCTACCTGCGCTGTCCGGACTGCGACGGCAATCGCTACCGGCCCGAGATTCTGGAGGTCACGATCGAGCGCCCTTCGACAGGCTCAGGACAGGCTCGGGCCATGAATGTGGCCGACGTGCTGGACCTGACCGTCAGCGAGGCGGCCACCCTGTTTGCCGCCGACCGCGACGTGATCCGCGCGCTGCAGCCGATTGTCGATGTGGGGCTGGAGTACGTGAAGCTGGGCCAGCCGGTGCCGACGCTGTCGGGCGGCGAGGCGCAACGCCTCAAGCTGGCCGGGTTCTTGGCGGAGGCTGCCAGAAGCGCCAGCGCCAGCCGGCAGCCCATGGCCCGGCGCGGCACGCTGTTCCTGTTCGACGAGCCGACCACCGGGCTGCATTTCGACGACATCGCCAAGCTCATGCGCGCGCTGCGCAAGCTGCTCGATGCGGGCCATTCGCTGGTCGTGATCGAGCACAACCTGGACGTGATCCGCGCCAGCGACTGGCTCATCGACATGGGGCCCGAGGGCGGCGACGCCGGTGGCCGCATCGTCGCCGTGGGCACGCCCGAAGAGGTGCGCCTGCACCCTAGCTCGCATACCGGCCGGGCGCTGCGCGACTACGAGCGCTCCCTCGGACTCGGCGCGCATACGGCCGAGGAGGGCGTGCCGCTGCAGACCCTGGTGCGCGCGCGCCGCGCCCGCGTCGCCAGCGACGACGCGATCCAGATCGTCAACGCCCGCGAGCACAACCTCAAGAGCCTGTCGGTGAATATTCCGCGCGGCAAGTTCAGCGTGGTCACGGGGGTCAGCGGCTCGGGCAAGTCCACGCTGGCGTTCGACATTTTGTTCAACGAAGGCCAGCGCCGCTACCTCGAATCGCTCAACGCCTATGCGCGCTCCATCGTGCAGCCGGCCGGCCGGCCCGAGGTGGACGCGGTGTACGGCATTCCGCCCACGGTGGCCATCGAGCAGCGCCTGTCGCGCGGCGGGCGCAAGAGCACGGTCGGCACCACCACCGAGGTCTGGCACTTTTTGCGCCTGCTGTACGTCAAGCTCGGGGTGCAGCACTGCATTCATGACGGCGCCGCCGTGGCGCCGCAAACGCCCGACAGCATTGCCGCGCAGCTGCTCACCACCTTTCGCGGCCAGCACATCGGCCTGCTAAGCCCCCTGGTGCTGAACCGCAAGGGCGTCTACACCGAGCTGGCCGACTGGGCGCGCCCGCGCGGTTACACGCACCTGCGGGTCGATGGCAATTTTCTGCCCACCACGGGCTTTCCGCGCATCGACCGCTTCAAGGAACACACCATCGAGTTGCCGGTCGCCAGCCTCGATGTGACGCCCGAGAACGAGGTGCTGCTGCGCCAGGCGCTGGCCACGGCGCTGGAGCATGGCAAGGGCGTGGTGCACGTGCTCAGCCATCTCACGGGGCTGCGCGCCGCCATGATGGCCGGCACGCCCACGGCCGCGATTGGCCGGCTGGAGGCGTTCTCCACCAAACGCGCCTGCCCGGTCTGCGCCACCTCTTACGCGGAACTGGACCCGCGCCTGTTCTCCTACAACAGCAAGCATGGCTGGTGCCCTGACTGCGTCGGTACCGGCGTGCGGCTCACTAAAGAGCAGCGCAAGGTGTTCGACGATTCGGTGCAGCTCGATGACAACAAGGGGCGCGAGCGCACCTTCGCCGAGCCCGAGCTGGAGGACGTGGTGATTGATACCTGCCCGACCTGCCACGGCACGCGTCTGAATGCCACGGCGCGCGCCGTGCTGTTCGGGGCGGGGCCGGCCCCTCACCCCTGCCCTCTCCCTCTGGGAGAGGGCAGGGGTGAGGGCTCCCGCGGCGTTGCCATCACCGACATCGCCCGCCTCTCGGTCACCGACGTGCGCCGCTGGATCGAGGGCCTGGCGGCGCTGGGACGCATGACCCAGCGAGAAAAAGACATTGCGCGTGACCTGATCCCCGAAATCAAAAGCCGTCTCGAATTCCTCGAAGAAGTGGGCCTGGGCTACCTCACGCTGGACCGCGGCGCACCCACGCTCAGCGGCGGCGAGGCCCAGCGCATCCGGCTTGCGGCGCAACTCGGCAGCAACCTGCAGGGCGTGTGCTATGTGCTCGACGAGCCGACCATCGGCCTGCACGCGCGCGACAACCAGATCCTGCTGAACGCCCTGCACAAGCTCGGCGACAAGGGCAACACGCTGGTGGTGGTCGAGCACGACGAGGACACCATTCGGCGTGCCGACCACATCATCGACATCGGCCCCAGCGCCGGCAAGCGCGGCGGCCGGCTGGTGGCCGAAGGTTCGGTCGCCGACATCGAGGCCGCCGCCGATTCGCAAACCGGCCGCTACCTGCGCCACGCGATGCAGCATCCGCTGCATCCCGGGCGAATCGTGATCGGCCCCGCCGTAGCTGAATTGGGGTCGGATCCCAATTTCGCCGGAAACCCTCGAAGTGCTAAATCGCGCTCATCGAAATTGGGCTCTGACCCCATTTCGGCGGCACCCGAGCCCCATCGTTGGCTCACAGTCACCGGCGCCAACCTGCACAACCTGCAGAACGTCGACGTCGCCATCCCGCTGCAACGCCTGGTCGCCATCACCGGCGTCAGCGGCTCGGGCAAATCCACGCTGGCGCGCGATGTGCTGCTGACCAATGTGCAGGCTGCAGTCGCTCAACGTGCCACCCGCGCCGGGCGCGAGGCGAGCGATGCCGGCAGGCACCCCGCCTGGATCGGCTGCAGCGGCGTGAGCGGCTTTGAGTCGGTGGACCGCGTGTTAGAGGTGGACCAGACCCCCATCGGCAAAACGCCGCGCAGCTGCCCGGCCACCTACATCGGTTTCTGGGACACCATCCGCAAGCTGTTTGCCGAGACGCTGGAGGCGCGCGCACGCGGCTATGCGGCCAACCGTTTCAGCTTCAATACCGGCGAGGGCCGCTGCGCCGGCTGCGAAGGCCAGGGCATCCGCACCATTGCGATGAGCTTCCTGCCCGACGTCAAGGTGCTGTGCGAAACCTGCCACGGCGCGCGCTTCAACCCCGAGACGCTGGCGGTGACCTGGCGCGGCAAGAGCATCGGCGACGTGCTGCAGATGGAGGTGGACGAGGCCGTCGATTTCTTCGCCGCCATGCCGAACATCAGCCACCCGCTGCAACTGCTGAAAGACGTGGGCCTGGGCTACCTCACGCTCGGCCAGCCGTCCCCCACGCTGAGCGGCGGCGAGGCGCAGCGCATCAAGCTGGTGACCGAACTCAGCAAGGTGCGCGACGACATCACGCGGCGCGGCCAGAAGGCGCCGCACACGCTCTACGTGCTGGACGAACCCACCGTGGGTCTGCACATGGCCGACGTGGAAAAGCTCATCCATGTGCTGCACCGTCTCGTGAACGGCGGCCATAGCGTGCTGGTGATCGAGCACGACCTCGACGTGATCGCCGAGGCCGACTGGATCATCGACCTGGGGCCGGAGGGTGGCGACGCGGGCGGCCGCGTCGTCGCCGCGGCGCCGCCCCAAGAGGTGGTGCGGATCGGCACCCACACGGGCGTGGCGCTGGCGCCGGTGCTGCGCCCCCAGCGCGAAAGTTATCAGCAAAATCGGCGTGAAGCCCTTATGAAATAAGCGCAATGCGCTATCAATTCAGAAGCAAACCGACATGCTGACGATCTACAACAACCAGCACGCCCTGCACCACGGCAAGGTCGAAATGTTCCGCGGCGAACTCGTGCCGTGCTTCGAAGTACCGGCGCGTGCCGACTACGTGCTGCAGGAACTGAAGCGGCGCGGCCTCGGCGCGATCGAGGCGCCGGGCGCGTTCGATGACGCGGCCATCACGCGCGTGCATGCGCCGCGCTACGTCGAGTTTTTGCGGGGTGCCTGGGCCGAGTGGGTCGCGCTCGACCCGGCCAACGCGCAGCGCGATGCGCTGCCCTCGTACTGGCCCATCCGCGGCTTTCGCAGCGACGTGCTGCCCGCCAGTTTTGCGGCGCGCATGGGCCTGTTTTCGTACGACGCGGGCACGCCGCTGACGGCGGGCACCTGGGCCGCCGCGCGCAGCGGCGCCGCTTGCGCGTTCACGGCCGCGCGGCGCCTGCTGCAAGGCGAGCGCGCGACCTTTGCGCTGACCCGTCCGCCGGGCCACCATGCCGGCGCCGACTTCTTTGGCGGCTACTGTTTCCTGAACAACGCCGCCATCGCGGCGCAAACCCTGCGCGATGCGGGTGTGCAGCGCGTCGCGGTGCTCGACATCGACTACCACCACGGCAACGGCACGCAGGCCATCTTCTACGAGCGCGCCGACGTGCAGTTCACCAGCATTCACGGCGACCCGCACACCGAGTACCCGTACTACCTGGGCTATGCCGACGAGCGCGGCGCCGGCGCCGGACTCGGCTTCAACCACAATCTGCCGCTGGCGCGCGGCAGCGACTTTTCCGCATGGCGCGCCGCCCTGCGCGCGGCGCTGCAGGGGGTTGCCGCCTTCAGGCCCGGCGCGCTCGTAGTCTCGCTCGGGCTCGACACCTTCGCGGGCGACCCGATCGCGGGCTTTACGCTGCAAAGCGCAGACTACCTGCAGGTCGGCGCCGACCTGGCGCGCGCGGGCCTGCCCACCGTGTTCGTCTTCGAGGGCGGCTACGCGGTGGCAGAGGTCGGTGTCAACGCGGTCAATGTGCTCGAAGGGTTCGCGCAGGCGGCCCGCTGATCGTTTTACCCAGGCTCGACGATCGATGCCTTTCCGTGAAAGTACGGGCTACGCACCAGGCGTTCGCGCGGCCGCGGCGAACTGCCGCGAGGCGAAGGCCCACACCAGCCGCGTAGCATCCGGTCCCGCCGCGTCGCTGAACGGCGCGCGCGCCGCGCCGCCGCTCCAGGCATGGCCGAGCTGCGCGATCTGGCACAGCGTCACGCACGTGTGACCCTGGTGCTTGTAGTCGGTCACGCGCATCGGATGGCGCTTGCCGCGTTGCACGACGCGCAGGCCGCCGGGCGCGGCGCCGGTGGCCGTGGCCCAGATGGTGGCGCTGTCCAGTGCGTTGCTTGGCGCGACGACGAGGTCGGCATCGCCATGCAGCACCAGCAGCGGCGGCAGGGTCGTGAAGGCCGCCGCGGCGCCCAACGCCTTGCCCACGGCCGTGGCCAGCATCGCCGGCGAGTGCCGGCCACGCATGGCGCCGAGCGCGGTTGCCGGCGACTTGGCCGCGCCGGGCGCCACGCCCGAATGCATCGCCACCGCCCGGAAGCGCACCGGGTAGCGCGTGGCGAGCAGCGCTGCCATGCTGGCGCCGGCCGACAGGCCCGCGACCACCACGCGTTCGCGATCCGCCCGGTACAGCAGGCACACCTGGTCGACGGCGGCCATCAGCGTGGCGGCTTCGGCGTCGGCCTTGCCCGAGCGGTGGTCGTACCAGTTCCAGCAGCCCTGGGGGTTGGCCAGCCGGTCCTGCTCCGGATAGAGCACCAGAAAGCGCTGGCGCGCGGCCAGCTGGTCCATGCGCGTACTCACCGCGAAGTCGCGTCCCGTCTGCCCGCAGCCGTGCAGCATGACCATGAGCGGCAAGCGCTCGCCGGGCTGCAGCTTGAGATCCGGCGGACGGTACAGGTGGTAGCGGCGTGCGCCGGCCGGGCCGAGCGCCATGCCGGCGATCCAGTCGCCGCGTCCCGGCGGTGGTTTGAAATGTTTTGCGGTGGCGCGTTGCAGTTGCCCGGCCATGCGCCGTCCGCCCTGCAGGGTGGCCTTCGTGAGGGCCTTGACGTTGCGCTGGTAGGCGCGCGTCAGGGCGGAGGCGGAAAAGGTGGAACGGCGGGCCATCGGTGTGTGCGTTGGGCGTGTCAGAACACGATAGCAGCTTCCGATGTCACTGACGGTGCGCCACCAGACCAAGACGGCGCCGGCTTAGGTGCTGCCAGCATGCTCCAGAATGGCGCGCGCCAGCTCCGCAAAGCCCGCGCCGCGTTCACCCTGCGTGACATAACGCGGCGGGTGGACCAGATCGGCCTCGAAGCGCCGGATGTTGGCCACACCCACGCTGTGCGGGAAATGCTCGAACATGATCTGGTCATTGGTGGAGTCGCCCACGTAGACCCAGCGTTCGATTTCGGCGTCGAGGTCGCGCTGGAACAGTTCGCGCACGATCCAGCGCGCGCCGGCCAGCTTGTTGTGCTCGCCGAACCAGCCGTTGATGTGGATGCTGCTCACGGTGGCGGTCATGCCCTCGCGCTGCATGAGGGCGACCACCTGCGCGATCTGCACGGGCGACAGCTGCGCGAACTCGCTGTGGTCGATCGCGATGTCGGTCTCGCGGCCGGCCGAGTCCTGCGTCAGCATTGCACCGGGGATTTCGCGCAGCATGCGCTGTGCCACCTGCTGCATGCGCGCGAAGTTGGTGGCGCGCGTGGCGGCATCCTGTTGGTACAGTTTTGATAGCGCACTGTGCACGTCTGACATGGGCTTCAGGCCTTTTTTTCTTAAAGTCAACGCGACAGAACCATTTTCGGCCACGATCGCATCAACCGGCCAGGTGCGCGCAAACGGCTCGCTCCAGCCTACCGGCCGTCCCGTGATGGGGATCACATGCAGGCCGGCGCTCTGCAGGTCAGCCAGCGCCCGCAGCGCATCGGGCGTGATTGCACCGTCGGTGGTCAGCGTGTCGTCGATGTCGGTGAAGACACCGACGATGTCGCGGCGGTCTTGGCGTGGCCACAGGGTCAGGGGTTGCATGACGCTGCCTTGCTATCGTTCGCCCTGAGCCTGTCGGAGGACTTCGACAGGCTCAGCCCGAACGGAAAAGAGCCTATCCAGCACTTTGCAACGCCAGCCCCGCATGCTCGCGCAGCGGATGGAAATGAATCTTCGGAAAGCGCTCCTGCGCCAGCCGCACGTCGTAGGGCGAGGTGCACAGGTAGGCCAGCGTGTTGGCGGCGTCCCGCGCCATGCGGGCCGGGTAGGCGTTCACGAACTCGCGCAGCTCGGCGGGCGTGTCGGCGGTGATCCAGCGCGCGCCGGTGTATTGGCAGCCCTCCAGCCGCACGTCGCAGTCGTACTCGCCCTTCAGGCGGTGTTGCACCACTTCGAACTGCAGCTGGCCCACGGCGCCGAGCAGCATGGGCCCGCCGATTTCGGGACGGAACACCTGGATCGCGCCTTCCTCGCCGAGCTGCGCCAGGCCCTGCTGCAGCTGCTTGGTGCGCAGCGGGTTCTTCAGGATCACGGTCATGAACAGTTCGGGCGCGAAGAACGGCAGGCCGGTGAATTGCAGGCTGGCGCCATCGGTGATGGTGTCGCCGAGCTGCACGCCGCCGTGCGTGGTGAAGCCGATGATGTCGCCCGCATAGGCTTCATCGACCGCCTCACGCCGCTGCGACAGGAAGGTCACGACGCTGGTCGGGCGCAGCTCCTTGCCGGTGCGCTGAACGCGCAGCTTCATGCCGGGCGTGTACTTGCCCGAGGCCATGCGCACGAAGGCGATGCGGTCGCGGTGGTTCGCGTCCATGTTGGCCTGCACCTTGAACACCACGCCGGCAAAGTCCTTGTCCTCGGGCTGGATTTCCTTGATTACCGGCTGACGATTCACCAGCGTGGTGCTGGTGCGCGGCTGCGGCGGGGGCGCCAGATCCACCAGCGCGTCGAGCACTTCCATGACGCCGAAGTTGTTCACGCCGGAGCCGAAGAACACGGGGGTCTGTTTGCCCGCGAGGAAGGCTTCGCGGTCCCAGGCGGGCGAGGCGCCGGCGGCCAGCTCCATGCTCTGCTCGGCGGTTTCGAACTCGTGGCCGAAGCGCTGGAGCAGCGTGGCGCGGTCGCTCAGCGGGATCGTTTCGAAGTCCTGCGGCAGGCGTTCGCTGCCCGAGTCGAACACCGTCATGGTTTGTGTGCGCAGGTTCATGATGCCGCCGAAGCTCTTGCCCTGGCCCACCGGCCAGGTCATCGGCACGCAGGGCATGCCGAGTTCGCGCTCCACCTCGTCGAGGATGTCGAGCGGCTCACGCACCTCGCGGTCCATCTTGTTGACGAAGGTGATGATGGGCGTGTCGCGCTGGCGGCAGACCTCGATCAGGCGGCGCGTCTGCGCCTCCACGCCGTTCGCCGCGTCGATCACCATCAGCGCCGAATCGACGGCGGTGAGCACCCGGTAGGTGTCCTCCGAAAAGTCCTTGTGCCCGGGCGTGTCGAGCAGGTTGATCACATGGTCGCGGTACAGCATCTGCATGACGGAGGAGGCCACCGAGATGCCGCGCTGCTTCTCGATCTCCATCCAGTCGGAGGTGGCGTGGCGCGAGGCCTTGCGCGCCTTCACCGAGCCGGCGATCTGGATCGCGCCCGAGAACAGCAGCAGCTTTTCCGTCAGCGTGGTCTTGCCGGCGTCGGGGTGGGAGATGATGGCGAAAGTGCGGCGGCGCCGGGTTTCATCGAGATAAGAGGCGTGCTGCATGCGGTCGATTTCTTGAATAGGTGCGGATAGGTGTAACGTGTGGCGCCATTTTCGCTTATGCCCAAACCAGCCCCAAAGCCGGCGTTTCCGTCAAGAGGCACTTGAAGGCCCATGAACGGCGTCAAGCGGCGCTGGTTTTGGCCTTCAGCAGCCGCAAGCCGTTCACGATCACCAGCAGTGTCGCGCCCACGTCGGCAAACACCGCCATCCACATCGTCGCACTGCCCGACAAGGCGAGAACAATGAAGACAGCCTTGATGCCGAGCGCCAGCGAAATGTTCTGCATCAGCACGGTGTGGGTCTTGCGCGAGAGCCGGATGGCTTGCGGAATGCGGCGCAGATCGTCGTTCATGATGACCACGTCCGCGGCCTCCATGGCGGTGTCGCTGCCGGCTGCGCCCATCGCGAAGCCGATGTCGGATTGCGCCAGCGCAGGTGCGTCGTTGATGCCGTCGCCGGCCATGCCGGTGGCGCCGAAGCGTTGTTGCAGGGCCTGTATTTGCGCGAGCTTGTCCTGCGGCAACAGATGGCCGTGCGCTTCGTCGATCCCGGCCTGTACCGCGATGGTGCCGGCGGTCGCGCGGTTGTCGCCACTCAGCATGATCGTGGCGACGCCCATCGCCTTCAGTTCCGCGACGGCCTGGCGCGATGACGCCTTGATCGTGTCGGCGACCGCAAAGATCGCCACCACGGCATTCTCATCGGCCAGCAGCGTGACGGTGCGGCCCTGCCGTTCATGCACCTCGAGTGCCGCCTCGATCGCAGGGCTGCACTGCTGGCGCTCCTCGATCAACCGGTGATTGCCGAGCACATAGGTGTGGCCGTCGATGGCTCCTTGCGTGCCGCGGCCTGAGAGCGCGGTGAACCCGTCGATCTTGTGCATCCGGCAAGCCAACCCTTGCGCGATGGCCTTCGAGACGGGATGGTCGGAGCGCTCGGCCAGGCTCATGGCAATGCGTGCAATGCCGTCTTCATCGGCCCCCGGCTCAAGCGGGGCCCATTCGACCAGTCGGGGCCGGCCTTCGGTGACGGTGCCCGTCTTGTCCAGCGCCACAGCCTTCAGGAAGCGCATGCCTTCGAGGTAGCTGCCGCCCTTGATCAAAATGCCGCGCCGCGCCGCGGCCGCGAGCGCGCTGACCACGGTGACCGGCGTCGATATCACCAGCGCGCAGGGGCAGGCGACGACCAGGAGCACCAGCGCCTTGTAGATCGCTGCGAGCCAGGTCAGGCCCATCAGCCACGGCGTCAGCAGCGCGGTGGCCAGCGCCAGCACGAACACGGCCGGCGTGTAGATCGCCGCAAAACGATCGACCAGGCGCTGTGTCGGCGCACGCGTTGCCTGCGCCTGCTCGACGGCGTGGATGATGCGGGTGAGCAGGGTGTTGGCGGCCGCCGCCGTGACGCGGAACTGCAGCTCGCCGGTCTGGTTGATGGTGCCCGCGAAAACCATGTCGCCCACGGTGCGGTCCACGGGCAGGCTCTCTCCGGTGACCGGGGCCTGATTCACGGCGCTGCGGCCTGCGGTGATGATGCCGTCGAGCGGCACGCGCGCGCCGGGGCGGATACGGACGGTCGCGCCCAGCGCGACATCGGCGGCGCGCACGGCCACCCATCGCTGGTCCGCCTGCAGCACCTGCGCCTGTTCGGGCGCGAGCGCCACCAGGCTCTGGATGGCGTGGCGCGCGCGGCCGGCGGCGCGCGCCTCGATCAGCTCGGCAATGGCATACAGCGCCATGACCATGGCCGCTTCCGGCCACTGGCCGATGGCGAAGGCGCCTGTCACGGCCACGCTCATCAGCGCATTGATGCCCAGCCTGCCCCGGCGCAGCGCCGTGAGGCCGCTGGCATAGGTCTCGGCGCCCGCGAGCCAGATCGCGACGGCCGCGATGGCCAGCCCGGCATATTTCAGCGCGGGGATACCACTGGCGAAGAAATGCAGCGCCTCCGCGCCGATCGCCAGCGCGAGTGCGGCACCCAGGCGCGCAATGCCCGTTGGCTGGTCGTGGTGGTGGTCATGCCCCGCGTGAGCGTCATGCGTCTCCTGCGGCGGGGGCGTTGGCGGTGCCCTGCCCCCGGTAGCGCAGCACCCGTCTGCGCTACCGGGGGCGGGGGTGTGTCTGGTTTCGGCCATGGGGTGGTCTTCTCATCTGGCCTCTATTGAAAACCCTGTAGTAGGTATAGAGTCAAGCAGTCTCAAAATGGCATTGAGAGGAGCTGCCTATGAAGATCGGCGAACTGGCCCGGGCGACGCTCACCCCGCTGGAGACCATCCGCTTTTACGAACGTGAAGGCCTGCTACCCGACGCGGGCCGCACTGATGGCAACTACCGTATCTACGGCCAGCAGCATGTCGAGCGGCTGACCTTTATCCGCCACTGCCGCACGCTCGATATGGCGCTCGGCGAGATTCGCGCGCTGTTGCGCTTCAAGGCCTCGCCGCAGGAGAACTGCGCGGCAGTCAACGAACTGCTCGATGACCATATCGGCCATGTGGCGCAGCGCATCCGCGAACTGCGCGCCCTGGAAAAGCAGTTGAAGGTGCTGCGCCAGCAATGCAGCGAGGCCAACGCAGCCGCCGACTGCGGCATTCTCAAGGGGCTGTCGGGCGTCATGGTGGCCGACCGCTCCCCGCCGAAGAGCCGCAAGCATGTGCAGGGCACGCATTAGGGGCGGCCTTTGCGGCGGCTCACCGGCTTGCCGGACCAGGGCGTAGCGATAATGTTCAGGGCGTCCCCTCTCATTCTTTAGACCCATGCCCACCACTACCCTGCAGCCGCGTTCCCGTCAGATGCAACTCCTGGGGCTCGTCGCCTGGCTCGTCCTCTCGTTTGTGGCGGCCGGTGTTGGCGCCATTGCATCGGTCGAGGCGGCATCGTTCTACGCGCAACTCATGCAGCCGTCGTGGGCGCCGCCGGCGTCCGTCTTCGGGCCAGTCTGGTCCGTCCTCTACGCACTCATGGGCGTGGCCGCATGGCTGGTGTGGCGCGAGCGGGCGGCAACGCGAGAGGCGCTCACGCTGTTTGTCGCGCAACTGGCCGCCAATGCACTGTGGTCGTGGCTTTTCTTCGCCTGGCACCAGGGGGCGCTGGCGTCCGCAGAGGTGCTGGTGTTGCTGCTGCTCATCGCCGCCACCGTCGTCGCGTTCTGGCGCATCCGCCGCCTGGCCGCGGTGCTTATGCTGCCGTACCTGGTGTGGGTGTCTTTTGCATCGGCGCTGACCTGGTCCATCTGGCAAAGCAACCCCGGGCTTCTCCAGTGAGTCCTGTCGCGGCCAGGGTCCATCCCGACCCCGCCCTCTGAACTTCACGGTAAAATACGCCACTTCCGAGGAGCGTTGCAGTTCACACCATGTGGACGAGGCTCGGACAGCATGGCTTGCCAAACCCGGCGCGCCGTGCATCAACCGCGCTCACCCACGGGTCTGTGCGGTGAGTTTTCCCCCGCAGCCCGTGGTTGTTCAAATTCATTTTTGGAGTTAACCATGAGCGCTGTTCTCAAACCTGCCACCCACCAAGATTCCGTTGTTGCCGACCTGTCGCTGGCCGCCTGGGGCCGCAAGGAGCTCAACATTGCCCAGACCGAAATGCCCGGCCTGATGGCCATCCGCGAAGAATTCGCCAAGAGCCAGCCGTTGCAGGGCGCGCGCATCACCGGCTCGCTGCACATGACGATCCAGACCGGCGTGCTGATCGAGACGCTGCAGGCGCTCGGCGCGCAGGTGCGCTGGGCCTCGTGCAACATCTTCTCGACACAGGACCATGCCGCCGCCGCGATTGCCGCCCAGGGCACGCCGGTGTTCGCCATCAAGGGCGAGTCGCTCACCGACTACTGGGATTACACCCACCGCATCTTCGACTTCGGCGCCAAGGGCACGCCCGGTGAAGGCCCGAACATGATCCTGGACGACGGCGGCGACGCTACGCTCTTGATGCACCTGGGGCAGCGCGCCGAAAAGGATCTGGGCGTGCTGGCGAATCCGACCAGCGAGGAAGAACGCATCCTCTACGCCGCGATCAAGGCCAAGCTGGCCGTCGATGCCACCTGGTACACCCGCAAGTCGGCCGAGATTATCGGCGTGACCGAGGAAACCACCACCGGCGTGCACCGCCTGAACGAGATGTCGGCCAAGGGCACCTTGCTGTTCCGCGCCATCAACGTGAACGACTCGGTGACCAAGAGCAAGTTCGACAATCTCTATGGCTGCCGCGAATCGCTGGTGGACGGCATCAAGCGCGCCACCGACGTGATGATCGCCGGCAAGGTGGCCTGCGTGGCCGGCTATGGCGACGTGGGCAAGGGCTCGGCGCAGGCGCTGCGCGCGCTGTCGGCGCAAGTCTGGGTCACGGAAATCGACCCGATCAACGCGCTGCAGGCCGCGATGGAAGGCTACAAGGTCGTGACCATGGAGTACGCCGCCGACAAGGCCGACATCTTCGTCACCACCACCGGCAACAAGAACGTCATCACGCACGACACCATGGTCGCCATGAAGGACCAGGCCATCGTCTGCAACATCGGCCACTTCGACAACGAGATCGATGTCGCCTCGATCGAGAAGTACGAGTGGGAAGAGATCAAGCCGCAGGTGGACCACATCAAATTCCCGGACGGCAAGAAGATCATCCTGCTGGCCAAGGGGCGCCTGGTGAACCTGGGCTGCGGCACGGGGCATCCGAGCTTCGTCATGTCCTCATCCTTCGCGAACCAGACCATCGCGCAGATCGAGCTGTTCACCAAGCCCGATGCCTACCAGGTCGGCAAGGTCTATGTGCTGCCCAAGCACCTCGACGAGAAGGTCGCGCGCCTGCACTTGAAGAAGGTCGGTGCGATGCTGACCGAGCTGACCGACGAGCAGGCCGCCTATATCGGCGTGAGCAAGAACGGCCCGTACAAGGCCGACAGTTACCGCTATTGAACGCATGCGCGCCGACCAGTTGCTGCAGGGACGCGGCCTTGCCACGTCGCGTTCGCAGGCCCAGCGCCTGATCTCGGCGGGCGTGCGCTGGCAGCCCGCCATGACGCACGCCGCGGCCTGGAAAACCATCGCCAAAAACAGCGACGACGTGCCGGCGGACGCGCGCATTGAATTGCTCGATGCCGCCGAGGCGCGCTATGTGTCGCGCGGCGGCCTCAAGCTGGAGGGCGCGCTGCGCCAGAGCGGTTTGAGCGTGGCCGGCAAGCGCTGCCTGGACGTGGGCCAGTCGACCGGGGGCTTCACCGATTGCCTGCTGCAGCATGGCGCGGCCCGCGTGGTCGGCGTGGACGTGGGCCATGGCCAGCTGCACCCGGCCATGCGCGGCGACGCGCGCGTGCTCTGCATCGAGGGCGTCAACGCCCGCGCCCTGGATGCTACTGATTTAATAGCTGATAGCGAAGATGAGACGGGGGCTACAGCTTCATTTGATGAAAACTTTGAGGTGATTGTGGGCGACCTGTCGTTCATCTCGCTCACGCTGGTGTTGCCGGCGCTGGTGCCCCTGCTGGCGTCGCAGGACGCGCTTCTGATGCTGGTCAAGCCGCAGTTCGAGCTGCAGCCGGGGCAGGTCGGCAAGGGCGGCATCGTCAGGGACGCCACGCTCTACACCCTGGTCGAGCAGCGCATTCGCGAGAGTCTGGCGTCCCTGCAGATGCAGGTGCTGGGCTGGTATGACAGCGCCATCACCGGCGGCGACGGCAACCGCGAGTTTTTTGTTTACGCCACCAAACCATGAACCCTCCTTCCACCCTACCGGTCAGTTTTGAATTCTTTCCACCGAAAACGCCCGAGGGCGTCGAGAAGCTGCGTGTGGTGCGCCAGGCCCTGTATGCGCAAAAGCCCGAGTTTTGCTCGGTGACTTACGGTGCGGGCGGCTCCACGCACGAAGGCACTTTTGCCACGGTGCGCGACATCCTGGCCGAAGGCGTAGCCGCCGCCTCGCATTTTTCCTGTATCGGCGCGACCCGCGCCTCGGTGCGTGAGCAACTGGGTCAGCTCCGGGCCATGAAGGTGAATCGGCTGGTGGCCTTGCGCGGCGACCTGCCCAGCGGCTACGGCGCCGGCAGCGAGTTCCACCATGCCAGCGACCTGGTGGCCTTTATCCGCGCCGAGACGGGCGACCACTTTCACATCGAGGTCGCCGCCTACCCCGAGATGCACCCGCAGGCCAAGTCGCCGCAGGCGGACCTGCAGGCCTTCGCCACCAAGGTCAAGGCCGGCGCCGACTCGGCCATCACGCAGTACTTCTACAGCGCCTCGGCCTACCTGCGCTTCATGGACGAGACGCGCAAGCTCGGCGTCGATGTGCCGGTGGTGCCCGGCATCATGCCGATCACCAGCTCCACGCAGCTGATGCGCTTTTCCGATGCCTGCGGCGCCGAAATCCCGCGCTGGATTCGCCTGCGCCTGCAAAGCTTTGGCGACGACACGGCGAGCATCCGCGCCTTTGGCCTGGACGTGGTGACCGACCTGTGCATGCTGCTGCGCGGTGCCGGCGTGCCGGGGCTGCACTTCTACACGATGAACCAGTCGGTCGCCACGCTGGAAATCTGCCGCCGGCTGGGGTTATGAGCTTGTAACTTTTTGGTCGTCGACAGCGGGTCGATCACGGTCTAGGATGGTCGACTTTTGTGGAGCAAAAACATGAAGATTGAAACCCTCGCCGTGCACGCGGGCTACAGCCCCGATCCCACCACCAAGTCGGTGGCGGTGCCGATCTACCAGACCGTGGCCTACGCGTTCGACGACACGCAGCACGGCGCCGACCTGTTCGACCTCAAGGTGGCGGGCAATATCTACACCCGCATCATGAATCCGACCACGGCGGTGCTCGAAGCGCGCGTGGCGGCGCTGGAGGGCGGCGTGGGCGCGCTCGCGGTGGCCTCCGGCATGACGGCCGTCTCCTATTCGATCCAGACCATTACCGCATCCGGCGACAACATCGTGTCGGCTTCTACTTTGTACGGCGGCTCCTACAACCTGTTCGCCCACACCTTTCCGCAAATGGGCATCGAGGTGCGTTTTGCCGACTACCGTGATCCGGCCTCGTTTGCCAAGCTGATCGACGCCCGCACCAAGGCGATCTTTTGCGAGTCCATTGGCAACCCGCTGGGCAACGTGACCGACCTGGCCGCGCTGGCCAGGGTCGCGCACGACCACGGCGTCCCGCTGATCGTCGACAACACCGTGCCCAGCCCGTACCTGTGCCGTCCGTTCGAGCATGGAGCCGACATCGTGGTGCATGCGCTGACCAAGTACCTGGGCGGCCATGGCACCAGCCTGGGCGGCGCGATCGTCGACTCGGGCAAGTTCCCGTGGGCCGAGCACAAGGAACGCTTCAAGCGCCTGAACGAGCCCGACGTGAGCTACCACGGCGTGGTCTACACCGAGGCCTTCGGCCCGGCCGCCTACATCGGCCGCGCGCGCGTGGTGCCGCTGCGCAACCTGGGCGGCGCGCTGAGCCCGATGAACGCGTTCCAGATCCTGCAGGGCATCGAGACGCTGCCGCTGCGCATGGACCGCATCTGCGAGAACAGCCTGCGCATTGCGCAGCATCTGCAGGCGCATCCCAAGGTGGCCACGGTGAACTACGCCGGCCTGCCCGAGCACCCCGACCATGCGCTGGTCAAGAAGCTCATGGGTGGGCGCGCCTCGGGCATCATCAGCTTTGGCCTGAAGGCGCCCGACGCCCGCGCGGCCGGCGCCCGTTTTCAGGACGCGCTCAAGCTGTTTCTGCGACTGGTGAATATCGGCGACGCCAAATCGCTGGCCTGCCATCCGGCCTCGACCACGCACCGCCAGCTCGATCCGCAGGAACTGGCCAAGGCCGGTGTTTCGGAAAACATGGTGCGCCTGTCGGTCGGCATCGAGCATATCGACGATCTGCTGGAAGACCTGGACCAGGCGCTGGCCGCGGTCTGAAGCAGCGCAGGAACTCGCCGGCCGTCAGTCGGACCGGCGGTTGACCAGATAGATGCCGGGCAGCACCAGCGCCATGCCCACGGCGTGGTAGCCGTGCACCGGCTCGCCCAGCACCAGCCAGGCCATCACGGCCGCATACAGCGGCCCGAGGTACAGCACCACGCTGACGCGCGCGGCGCCCAACTCGCGCAGCATGACCGAATAGGCGAGATACGCGGCGAAGCCCGGCAGCAGGGCGGCCGCCAGCGCCAGTTCGAACCCGGCCCTTGAGAATGCGGGAACGGGGCTAACGGCGGCCTCCCAGGCGGCAAAGGGCAGCAGCACCGCCACGCCGGCCAGGCTGATCACACCGAGCCGCGCGCCGTCCCCGAGCGGGCTGGGCCAGCGCCTGAGCAGCAGCGAGTAAAACGTCCACGCCACGGTGGCGGCCAGAATCCAGGCGTCGCCCACCGACCACTGCACCCTGGCCAGCTGTGCCCATTCGCCCTTGAGCACCACGTGCAGCACGCCCGCCAGCGCCAGCGCCACGCCGCAGGCCTGCACGGCGCTGAACGGCTCCTTCAGCCAGAGCCGGGAGATCACGACGATCATCACCGGCGAGAGCGCGTAGATCAGCGCGATGTTGGTGGCGCTGGTGGTATGCCCGCCAAGATAGACCCAGGCGCCGCAGATCCACATGCCCAGTGCGCCGAGCACCACGCTGTGGCGCCAGTCGGCGAGGATGAGCCGGCGCTGCGCCCACAACTCGGTGCGTGCGAAAAAGCAGAAAAGCAGCCCCGCCATGAGCCAGCGCTGCAGCGCCAGCACGTGCGGCTCGATCACGCCGGGCGCGCGGCGCGCGATCAGATAGTTGACGGACCAGAAGGCAGGGGTGATGAAAATCAGTGCAACGGCGAGGCGCTGCCGGGAACGTGAAGACATGCCGCCATTATTGCGGGTGCGCTTTCAACGCTCGTCGTAGCTCACCACCAGCCGGTCCGTCAGCGGCCGCGCCTGGCAGGTCAGCACAAAGCCCTTGTCCATCTCCCAGGGCTCGAGCGTGAAGTTCTTGTCCATCCGGACCTCGCCCTCGATCACCTTGGCGCGGCAGGTGCAGCAGACGCCCGCCTTGCACGAGTAGGGCAGATCCAGCCCCGCGGCCAGCGCCGCATCGAGCACATGGTCGTCCCGCCCCATGCGCAGTTCGTTCGGTTTGCCGTCGAGCATCACGGTCAGCGCGACGGTTCCGCCCTCGGCCTTTTGCTGGCCGGCAGCCACGGCGGCCTGGCGCTCGGCCGGGGCAAGCGCTTCCAGCGTGGGCGAGGTGAAGCGTTCAGTATGAATCTGCCGCTGCGGCACGCCGGCCGCCAGCAGCGCGGCCTCGGTGTCCTCGATCATGGCCTCGGGGCCGCAGATGAACACCTCGTCCATGCTGCCCACGGGCAGCAGTGCGGCAATGACGGCCCGCACCTTGTCGCCGTCGATGCGGCCCTGCAGCAGGTCCACTTCCTGCGCCTGGCGCGACAGCACATGGATCAGCGTGAGGCGCGAGGGATAGCGGTCTTTCAGGTCCTGCAGCGTTTCGTTGAACATCACGCTGGCCATGCGGCGGTTGCCGTAGACCAGCGTGAATTTGGACTCGGGCTGTTCCTCCAGCGTGGTGGCCATGATGGACAGGATGGGCGTGATGCCGGAGCCCGCCGCAAAACCCACGCGGTGCAGCGCGCGCGGGCGGCGCACGCCGAAGCGCCCGTCGGGCGGCATCACTTCGATCGTGTCGCCGGCCTTGAGCCGGGTCGCGGCCCAGTTCGAGAACACGCCGCCGTCCATCGGGCGAATGCCGACCTCCACCTCGTGCGCAGCGCTTAGCCGGCTGCGCGGACAGCAGATGGAATAGCTGCGGCGCACCGATTCGCCGTTGATGTCGGCGCGCAGCGTCAGGAACTGGCCGGGCTCGAACGCAAAGGTCTCGCGCAGCGCGGGCGGAATGGCCAGCGTGACGGCCACGGCACCGGCCGCTTCAAGGCTGATGCGCGAGACCGTGAGGTCATGAAAATGGGGAATGGCCATGGGGTGGGGCGCTGTTGCGAGCGTGCGGTGTGGGTTTGCGTGAGGTCAGTGGGGCTTGAAGAGGTCGAACGGTTCCATGCAGTCCAGGCACCGGTACAGGGCCTTGCAGGCGGTCGAGCCAAAGTGCGAGGTCTCGGTCGTGTTCTCGGAGCCGCAGCGCGGGCAAGCCACAGCCGGGGCTGCCTGTTGCGCTACTGATTTTGTAGCGAATCGAATCACGTTGCTGGCCGCCAGGGTGTGCGGCGGCGCGATGCCGTACTCGCGCAGCCGGGTCCGGGCGCTCTCGGTCATCCAGTCGGTGGTCCAGGCCGGCGCGAGTTGCGTCACGACCCGCGCGGCGATTCCGTGCGCCTGCAGCGCGGCGCGCACATCGTCCTCGATCTGGCCCATGGCCGGGCAGCCGCTGTAGGTCGGGGTGATGACGATCTCGAGTTCGCCGTCCCGGCTGCGGATGTCGCGCAGGATGCCCAGCTCGCGGATCGAGACCACCGGGATCTCGGGGTCGGTGACCGCCTCGAGCAGCGTCCACACCTCCTGCAACTCGGGCGCCAGCGGCGGTTGCGCGACGGTGTTCACCACGTGGCCTCGGGGTGTTGCCGCGCCAGCCCCTGCATCTCGCCCAGCAGGTAGCTCAGGTGCTCGGAATGCAGCCCCTTCTTGCCTTGCGGAATGTAGCCGCCGGCCGGCGGCCGCGCCAGCGTGGCCTCCATCAGGGCGTCGTCCACCAGCGTGTTCCAGGCGGCTTGCAGCGTCGCGGTGGGAACTCCGGTGGCGTCCCCGCTTGCTGCGGTTTCCATGGCACTCGGCGTCCAGAACTCCTGGGCGTAGGGCATTAAATGGTTCAAGGCGGCTTGTGCCCGGGCATGCGATTCGGCCGTGCCGTCGCCCAGGCGCACCAGCCAGTCGCGCGAATGGCGCAGGTGGTAGTGAGCCTCTTTCAGCGACTTGGCCGCAATGGCGGCGAGCTGCGCGTCATGGGAGCTTTGCAGCGCTTCCCAGAGCAGCACCATCAGCGCGCTGTAGAGGAAGTTGCGGGCGATGGTGGTGGCGTAGTCGCGCTCGGCGGCGGCGCCGGGCGCCAGCGCACCGTGGTGCGGCAACTCCAGCAGGGTGTAGTTGCGGAACTCTGCGGCGTCGCGAAAGTAGGCCAGTGCGTCTTCCGTCACGGCCTCGGTGGCGCCGTCGCTCATGAGGGCGGCGGCGTGCTGGTACAGCAGGCGGGCCTGGCCGATCAGGTCCAGGCTCATGTTGGCCAGCGCAATGTCTTCTTCCAGAATCGGGCCGTGGCCGCACCACTCGGCGTTGCGCTGGCCCAGCACCAGCGCGTTGTCGGCCAGGTGCAGCAGGTAGTCGGTGTGCGCGTTCATGACTTGCCCTGTCGCTGCCATCACATGTGCCCCACTTCGTCGGGAATTTCGTAGAAGGTGGGGTGGCGGTAGATCTTGTCGGCCGCAGGGTCGAAGAACTCGGCCTTATCCTGGGGCGCGCTGGCGGTGATGGTGGCCGAGGGCACGACCCAGATGCTCACGCCTTCCTGGCGCCGCGTGTACACGTCGCGCGCCATTTGCAGCGCCTGCGCGGCGTCGGCGGCGTGCAGGCTGCCGCAGTGCTTGTGCTCCAGGCCCTGCTTGCTGCGCACAAAAACCTCCCACAGCGGCCACTCCTTGAGGGCCGGTGTGACAGAGGGCGTGGAGAGGGCGGGTGTACTCATGCGACTTCCTTCTGTTGGCGGGCCCTTTGTTTGGCGGCATGGGCCAGCGCCGCGTCGCGCACCCATTGACCTTCTATGTGCGCCTTCACGCGCGTGCCCAGGCGTTCCTTGTTGCATGGGCCGTTGCCGTTGACGGTGGCCCAGAACTCGTCCCAGTCGATCGCGCCGTAGTCGTGCTGCTGGCGCGCCTCGTTCCATTTCAGATCCGGGTCGGGCAGCGTCACGCCCAGCACCCGGGCCTGCGGCACGGTGGCGTCGACAAATTTTTGCCGCAGCTCGTCGTTGGAGACGCGCTTGATGCCCCAGCGCATGCCCTGCGCACTGTTCGGACTGTCGGCGTCGGGCGGGCCGAACATCGCCAGCACCGGCCACCACCAGCGGTTCACCGCGTCCTGCACCATGTCGCGCTGGGCCGGCGTGCCCTTCATCTGCGCCAGCAGGCTCTCGTAGCCCTGGCGCTGGTGGAACGATTCCTCCTTGCAGACGCGGATCATGGCGCGCGCATACGGTCCGTAGCTGCAGCGGCACAGCGGAATCTGGTTCATGATGGCAGCGCCATCGACCAGCCAGCCGATCACGCCCACATCGGCCCAGGTCAGGGTCGGGTAGTTGAAGATCGAGCTGTACTTGGCGCGCCCGCTGTGCAGGCCGTCCAGCATCTGCTCGCGCGCGGTGCCCAGCGTCTCGGCCGCGCTGTACAGATACAGGCCGTGGCCGCCTTCGTCCTGCACCTTGGCCAGCAGAATGGCCTTGCGCTTGAGCGAGGGCGCACGCGAAATCCAGTTGCCCTCGGGCTGCATGCCGATGATCTCGGAGTGCGCGTGCTGGCTGATCTGGCGCACCAGCGTCTTGCGGTAGGCCTCGGGCATCCAGTCCTGCGGTTCGATTTTCTGGTCGGCGTCGATTTTTTCGTCGAAGCGGGTTTGCAGCTGCGTTTGCCGCGCAAGCTCCGCGTCATTCAAGGGGCGGGTCACCGCCTTGAGCGCGGGTTTGCCGGAATGGTCCCCATCGGGGACATCGAGCGACTGGGTGTACATACGAAGGGCTCCTGTGCCGGCCAAAAAGGCGACTGGTGCCAGTATAGCGAATTAACCGACCGATCGGTCGGTTAATTGTGCAAACCGCTGTCAGCCGAGCTTGTTGCGCGCCATGGATGGGCGTATGGTTGCTGGCGCGAGCAAGGAGGACGACATGGCCAAGACGATTGTGTTTTGCGCGGATGGCACCTGGGAAGGCCCCGGCGATACCGATCAGACCCGTGACGGGGGCGATCCCAAACTCACCAACGTCTGCAAGCTGTTCGGCTGGCTGCAGGGGGCCATCGATGGCGACTGGGGCACCAGGGAAATGGAGCTTGTGCTGGGCCCGACGGGCGCGCCGACCCAGGTGGCCAAGTACATCCACGGCGTGGGCGACAGCCAGGTGTTCATCGACAGGATTGCGGGCGGCGCGTTCGGCGTCGGCGTCACGGCACGCATTGCGCGCGGCTATACGTACGTCTCGCGCAACTACGTCGCGGGCGACCGCATCGTGATCATCGGCTTCAGCCGCGGCGCCTACACGGCCCGGGCGCTTACCGGGCTGATCGCGTCCGAGGGCTTGCTCCGGCCCGACCTGGCCACCGAGCCGGCCAACAAGTACAACAACGCGGTTGCGGCATGGTTCCGCTACCGGCACGGCAGCGACTCCAGCCTGATCTGCCGGATGCTCGACGGGCTGGACGAGTTCGTGAACATTCGCAGCTGCTTTGGATCGGCAAACCTCCCCGATGACGCCTTCGTTCCGGTGAACGCGATCACCGCCGTGGCCGTCTGGGACACCGTCGGGGCGCTGGGCATACCGCTGTACGACCTCAGCGGCAAGGCGCTGGACCTGTTCGGCTTTGCCGACACGCATCTGAGTTCGAAGGTCGGCCTCGGCCTGCATGCCGTGTCCGTCGATGAGCAGCGCAAGAGTTTCCAGCCCACGCTGTGGGACGATGCGCCCAACGTCACGCAGGCGCTGTTCGCGGGCGGCCATACCGATGTCGGCGGGGGCAACCCCGAGCACGCGTTGTCCGACGTGCCGCTGCTCTGGTTCGTGGATCGGCTGCAGCACCCGGATGTCGGCCTGCTGTTCCAGCGCAATCCCCGCACGCCGGTGAGCCCCGACCCCTGCGGTTGTGCCCACCGCGAATGGGCCAAACCGCCCTGGCCGGCGCTGGGACTGGCGCTGCGCTCATTTCGGGCCGGCATGATCGTGAACGACGCCGTGCGCCAGCGCATCGCGTGCGGCGCGGTACAGCCCGATCCGCCGCCGGCGCCCGCTGAAAAATATGACCCCAGCAACCTGCCGCGTTGATGGCCGCGGCGTTTGGGCGATGACGCTCGCGCTGCGCTACCCGCCGGCCTCCAGCGTGTAGCCCTTGCCCTGGCCGCGCCCCAGCACCTGCAGCACCTGCGGCAGCGCGGCGGCCAGTGCGGCCTTCAGGGTGTGCGGCGGGTTGATCAGGAACATGCCGCTGGCGCGCAGACCGGGGCGGTCGTCGAGCCCCTGCGCCAGGTCGGCGCCAATGGCCAGCGTGGCATGCAGCCAGGGCTTCTTGGCTTGGGTCGCGAGGGTCTTGAGGCGGCGCGGCAGGTCGTGCGCCTCGGGGCGCGGAATCACCGGGTACCAGACGGCGTAGGTGCCCGTCGAAAAGCGCTTCAGGCTGTCGAGTATGCAGGCGCTCACTCTGGCGTAATCGGTCTTCAGCTCGTAACTCGGGTCGATCAGCACCAGCGCGCGGCGGTTCGGCGGCGGCAAAAATGCTTTCAGGCCCTCAAAACCGTCGAGCCGTGCCACCGCCACCTGGCGCCCGGCCTCCAGTTGCGCGATATTCGCCGCCAGGGTCTTGTTGTCGGTCGGGTGCAGCTCGAACAGCTTGAGCTTGTCGCGCGCCTCAACGCGCAGCAGGCGCTGGATCACAAACGGCGAGCCAGGGTAAATCTTGAGCTGCCCGCTCGGGTTGAAGCCCGCGATCAGGTCCAGGTAGGCTTCCAGCGCCGGGGCCATGCTGTCCGGGGCGCTGGCGGGCGCGCTGCCAGCGGCCTGTTTTACTACTGATTTTGTAGCTTTATGCGAAGATACAGTAAGGGCTGGAGGCACTTTTGATGCCGAATTCACACCGGCCTGCCGGATCTGCGCAAACAGCTTGAGCACGCCGTCCTTCGCCTCGCTGCTTTTGTCGGCGTAGTCACTGTCGAGCCGGTACAGCCCGGCGCCGGCGTGCGTGTCGATGACCGTCAGCCCCGCGTCCTTTTGTGTCAGGTGCTCCAGGGTTGCGATCAAGGTCATGTGCTTGAGGACGTCGGCGTGATTGCCGGCATGGAAGGCGTGGCGGTAACTGAACATGCTGCGATGGTAACGCTGCCCCGCCGCGGCGCCTCAGCCCCCAAACCGGGCGCGGTTGCGCCAAGTCCTTGATTTTTCGTATAATCTTTGGCTTCGCAGCGCTTTTGTGGCTCCGCGGCGAAGTGTCTCGGTATCGTCCTGGTCTTGCGTGATTGGGCCGTGTGCCGAGTGATCCCCACCTAAGAGATTCCCGTCAGAGGAACGCCGACCGTGGAAAAGAGCCCGCCAAACCCTCTTTTACAGAAGAGAAAACTCATGACCAAGACCTTCAGCGCCAAACCCGCTGACGTGGTGCACGAGTGGTTTGTGATTGACGCGACCGACAAGGTCCTCGGACGAGTAGCCAGCGAAGTTGCTCTCCGTTTGCGCGGCAAACACAAGGCCATTTACACGCCTCACGTCGATACCGGTGACTTCATCGTCATCATCAACGCAGCCCAGCTGCGCGTCACCGGCGCCAAGCCGATCGACAAAGTGTATTACAGCCACTCCGGCTACCCTGGTGGCATTTCCGCCATCAACTTCCGTGACATGCAAGCCAGGCATCCGGGGCGCGCTTTGGAAAAAGCCGTCAAGGGCATGCTGCCGAAAGGCCCGCTCGGCTACGCCATGATCAAGAAACTCAAGGTGTACGGTGGTGCAGAGCACCCGCATACAGCCCAACAGCCTAAAGTGCTGGAAATTTAAGGAGCCTTGAGATGATTGGTGAATGGAACAATGGCACCGGCCGTCGCAAATCGAGCGTCGCCCGTGTGTTTCTGAAAAAAGGCAGCGGCCAGATCGTGGTCAACGGCAAGGACATTCAAGCGTTCTTCGGCCGCCAGACCTCGATCATGATCGTCAAGCAGCCGCTGTTTTTGACGAATCATGTCGAAACCTTCGACATCATGGTCAATGTGCAGGGCGGCGGCGAGTCCGGCCAGGCCGGCGCCACGCGCCACGGCATTACCCGCGCCCTGATCGATTACGACGCCACGCTCAAGCCCATGCTGAGCCAGGCCGGCTTCGTGACGCGTGATGCGCGCGAAGTGGAACGTAAAAAGGTCGGTTTGCACTCTGCCCGCCGTCGCAAGCAGTTCTCCAAACGGTAATCTTTGCTACTGCGGACCTGCATGGCCGCGTTGCAAATCCTCGCAAGGCTCCAGCCTTGCTCCGGTTTGCGCCTTGCCCTGCAGCTCCTCGCTACGCAAATCTCACCATTTGGTCAGCGCTTCTAAAACCGCCCGAGCTCGGCGCTCGGAGCGGTTTTTTTCTTTTCGGGGCACGTGTTTTGCCCATGGTCCGCACGAACTGCAAAGCCTGCAAGGCGCCTGGCGGCAAATGGCCGCGGGGCGACGCTGGAAGGCGATTTGCGGTAGCATCTACCCAGTCCGTTAACGGAGGTACCCCCCTATGAGCGCCGTCGCAGAAAATATCCAGACCCAGATGCCCGACCCCATCATCTTCACCGACAGTGCGGCCGCGAAAGTGGCCGACCTGATCGCCGAAGAAGGCAATCCCGAGCTCAAGCTGCGCGTGTTCGTGCAGGGCGGCGGCTGCTCGGGCTTCCAGTATGGCTTCACCTTTGATGAAGTCACCAACGAAGACGACACCACCATGACCAAGAATGGGGTCTCGCTGCTGATCGACGCCATGAGCTACCAGTACCTGGTCGGCGCCGAGATCGACTACAAGGAAGACCTGCAGGGCGCCCAGTTCGTCATCAAGAACCCGGGCGCTACCTCCACCTGCGGCTGCGGATCGAGCTTCTCGGCTTGAGTCCCTCGCAGCCGTGATCAAGAAGTCGCCTGCCGGCGACTTTTTTGTGGGTATCCATTCCCGGTTTTTTTGACATCCATCGTCCAGCGCTTTCCTCATGAATAACGACAGCCCCCGCCCGATTCTCTTGTGGCTGGTGGCGATCGGGTTCTTCATGCAGACGCTGGACACCACCATCGTCAACACCGCGCTGCCCGCGATGGCCAAGAGCCTGGGCGAGAGCCCGCTGCGCATGCAGTCGGTGATCGTGGCCTATTCGCTCACGATGGCGATGCTGATTCCCGCCTCGGGCTGGATTGCCGACCGCTTCGGGACGCGGCGCGTGTACTTCAGCGCCATCGTGCTGTTCGCCATTGGCTCGCTCCTGTGCGCCTTTTCGCAGAGCCTGCCGCAGCTGGTGGCCTCGCGCGTGGTGCAGGGCCTGGGCGGCGCCCTGCTGCTGCCGGTGGGGCGGCTGGCGGTGCTGCGCGCCTTTCCGCGCGAGAAATTCCTGGCGGCCATGAGCTTCGTCGCCATCCCCGGCATGATCGGCCCACTGCTGGGGCCCACGCTGGGTGGCTGGCTCGTGGTGGTGGCGTCCTGGCACTGGATTTTCCTGATCAACGTGCCGGTTGCCCTGGTCGGATGCATTGCCACCATGAAGCACATGCCCGTGGGGCGCGGCCACGGGGCGACGCGCTTCGATTTGAATGGCTATCTGCTGCTGGCCTTCGGCATGGTGGCCATTTCGCTCTCGCTCGACGGCCTGTCCGATCTCGGCCTGCGCCAGGCCACGGTGCTGGTGCTGCTGATCTTCGGGCTGGCCAGCCTGGTGGCGTACTGGCTGCGCGCCGCGCGCCAGCCCAACCCGCTGTTCTCGCCGCGCCTGTTCAGCATTCCCACCGTGAGCATCGGCCTGCTGGGCAACCTGTTCGCGCGCATCGGCAGCAGTTGCATGCCGTTTCTGATTCCGCTGCTGCTGCAGGTCTGCCTGGCCTATTCGCCGTTGCAGGCGGGCCTGATGATGTTGCCCGTGGCGGCGGCGGGCATGTTCTCCAAGCAGCTGGCCACCCGGCTGGTGAGGCGGGCCGGCTACCGCATGGTGCTGGTGGTGAATACCGCGCTGGTCGGCGTTGCCATGGCCAGCTTTGCGCTGATGTCGCCCGAGCAGCCGCTGTGGCTGCGGATTGTGCAGCTGGCCTGTTTTGGCGCGGTCAACTCGCTGCAATTCACCGTCATGAACACCATCACGCTCAAGGATCTCGATGGCGGCCTGGCCAGCAGCGGCAACAGCCTGCTGTCGATGGTGCAGATGCTCTCCATCAGCATGGGGGTAGCGGCGGCGAGTGCGGTGCTGGCCGCCTTTACCGACGTTTTTTCGTCGGCTGCAGGAGTCCTGCAAACGCTCTATGCCTTCCACGCCACGTTTGCCACCATGGGCCTGATCACGATTGCTTCGGCCTGGATCTTCTGGCAACTGTCGCCAGATATCGAGCCCACGGCCGGCCCGCACGAAGCCGCCGAAGCCAGCTGAGCCGCGCGGCGCGAACTGGCGGGTCGGCTTCGCAGGCCGCTCAAGCCGGGTAGATCGCGCCCAGCACGCGTTCGCCGCGCGCGCCGGTGACGCTGGCCAGGTTGCCCGCCTCGCGCCGCAAGGTCTTGCGCGCCAGCCAGGCAAAGGCCGCGGCCTCGACCTGCAGCGGCGGCAGGCCGCGCGCTTCGGAAGACATGACGGCCACCTGTGGCAAACCCGCCTGCAGGCGTTGCATCAGATGCGTGTTGAGGGCGCCGCCGCCGCAGACAATCAGCGATTTGCTACTCTTTGCATAGCCGGTAACGCTTGCTACACAAGCGCTGGCGGTGAATTCCGTCAATGTTGCCTGGATCTCCTGCGGCGCCAGCGCGTTGAATGGCCGCAGCCGGGCAGTCAGCCAATCCGGGTTGAACAGGTCCCGCCCGGTGCTTTTGGGCGGGGCTTTGCCGAGGTAGGGCTCGCCCATCAGCGCTTGCAGCAGGGGCGCGCTCACCGTGCCGCTGGCCGCCCAGGCGCCGCCGGCATCAAACGGCCGACTGGTGTGCCGCTGGCACCAGTAGTCCATCAGCGCATTGCCGGGACCGCAGTCGAAGCCGAGAACGCTGGCGTCGGCCCCGAGCACGCTCAGGTTCGCGATGCCCCCAATGTTGAGCACGGCCACGGTCTCGCCGGCTTGGCCGAACACTTCGCGGTGGAACGCCGGCACCAGCGGCGCGCCCTGGCCGCCGGCCGCCAGGTCGCGGCTGCGAAAGTCGGCCACCACGTCGACGCCGGTGAGCTCGGCCAGCAGCGCCGGGTTGTTGAGTTGCAGGGTGTAGCCCACGGCGGCAAGGCCCTGCTGCGCGTCGGCGCCGAACTCCTGCGGGCGATGCCGCACCGTCTGGCCGTGCGCGCCAATGGCCTGCACGTCAGCGGCGTTGATGCCGGCGCCTGCCAGCAGGTCGGCCACCACCTGGGCATAGACCTGTGCCAGCGCATTCGCCGCGAGCGCGGCCCGGTGCAGCTCGTTGCCGCCGGGGGTGTTGAGCGCCAGCAGCTCTGCTCTTAAATGTGTAGCAAAAGGTGCAGAGCAGTGAAGGGCTACACGCGGTTTTGATTCGGAAAATTCGACGAGAACGCCATCCACCCCGTCCAGCGAGGTGCCCGACATCAGGCCGATGTAGCGCTCGGTCATGGTCGATGCTGCTGGATCGTTCAGGTGAGCTTGCGCGGTGGTGCGCCTGACTCTTATTGCGCGCTGGCTTGCTGCACCGACGCGGCGGCCGCCAATTGCAGCCGCATCGACGCAGCCAGGCGGTCGAACGCCGGCCTGGCGGCAGCCGACAGCGGGGCCGTATCGCTTTGCTGGGCAATCGCGACCGGATCCTCATAGGCGCCGTTGACGCGGTATTCGAAGTGCAGATGCGGGCCGGTGGCCCAGCCGGTTTGGCCGATGCGGCCGATGTTCTGGCCCTGACTCACGCGCTCGCCCTTTTTCACGTTGATCTGGCTCAGGTGCGCATACACGGTGGTGTGGCTGCCGTCCGGGCCGGGCCGGTGCAGCACGTACACCACATTGCCGTAGCCGTTTTGTACGCCGGCGAATTCCACCACGCCGTCGGCGACCGTGCGCACGGGCGTGCCGATCGGGCCTGCATAGTCCACGCCGAGGTGCTTCTTCCAGATGTGCAGGATCGGGTGGTAGCGCATGCTGAAGCCGCTGGTGATGTGCGTGAACTCCACCGGCGACTTCAGGTAGGCGTGGTGCAGGCTGCGGCCGTCCAGCGTGTAGTAGCTGCCCTTGTTTGCCGCACCAGTGGCCGTGGGATCCTGGAACCACATGGCCTGGAACTCTTTGCCCTTGTTGACAAAATCGGCGCTCAGCACGCGGCCGGTGACGTTCGCGCCGGAGATGGGCTCGCCGTCGGCCTCCAGCGTTTGATAAACCACCGAGAAACGGTCACCCTTGTGCAGGCCGCCGTGAAAGTCGATATCGCCCGAGAAAATATCGACCATCTGCGAAATCACGCCGTCGGGAATGCGGGCGGCATCGGCGGCTTCGACCAGCGTGGAGTTGATGGTGCCGCTGCCGAGCCGGGTGGAGGCGCTCAAGGGGGCCGTCTCGACGCGCGAGCTGAAGCCTTGCGCCGTTTTTTCGATCACCAGCCGTTGAAAATTGCCGCTGGTGTCGGTGGTCCAGCGCGCCGTGAGCTTGAGCAGTTCATGGGTGTCGCTGGCTTCTGCCGAGACCGAGCGGCCGGCGCGGCCCAGCAAGCCCTGGCGGGCCGTTGCGTCTTTGCGAATGAAGGCCGCGGCGCCGGCGTCCGCGATACCGAGACGCTTGAGCAGGGCGTCGGCGCTGTCGCTGGAGCGCGTGGTGTCGGAGCGGAACAGCCGGAAGTGATGAAGATCCAGCGCATCGGCCTGTTCCGTCGGGGGCGCCGCCAGCGGCTGCACGGCCTCCAGCACCTGGCGCGTGGGCAGGTCCGACGGGTCGGGGCCAAACGAGGCCACGGCGAACGCGCCGCCGCCGCCGCCCAGCATGAACGCGGCGACAACGGCACTGACCCGTTTGGGGTGACGATGAATCAGGCTGGCAAGAACATTCCCGATGGCAAGTAGACGGTTATTCAAAAGAACGTTTCCCAATGACGAATCAGCGTTGTCGCGACGCTTGCGGTTTTGGCTGGCAGTTGCCGAAACGGGCAAAAAGCGCGCGCCGCTTAAAATCAGGCGCAGGACTGGGGCCGAATCCTTCGGCGGCAGTCGTATAAAAATGTCAAGAATCCAAAGTTCTGTGTGTTTCCCCACAGACAGCCGCCGATTATATCGATCGCAGTCATGAAGATGTCAAAAATTCCCTTATGAATCAAGCCTTAAGTACTACATTCCCAGTTACCGACCATGTAAAGAATGCGCTGGCTGTGAGTTTGCGGGGCTGCGACGAATTGATCCCGCAAGACGAATGGGTGGCCAAGCTGGCGCGCTCGCAGGCGACCCAGGTGCCGCTGCGGATCAAGCTGGGACTGGATCCGACGGCCCCCGACATCCACATCGGACACACCGTGGTGCTGAACAAGATGCGCCAATTGCAGGACCTCGGGCACACGGTGATTTTCCTGATTGGCGACTTCACCACCATGATCGGCGACCCGTCGGGGCGCAACACCACGCGCCCGCCGCTCACGCGCGAGCAGATCGAAGCCAACGCCCAGACTTATTACAAACAGGCCAGCCTGGTGCTGGATCCGGCCAGGACCGAGATCCGCTACAACAGCGAATGGAGTGACCCGCTAGGCGCGCGCGGCATGATCCAGCTGGCGGCGAAATACACCGTTGCGCGCATGATGGAGCGAGATGACTTCAATAAACGCTTCAAAGAAGGGCGTTCGATCAGCGTTCACGAATTTCTGTACCCCCTGATGCAGGGCTACGACAGCGTGGCGCTCAAGGCCGACCTGGAGCTTGGCGGCACCGACCAGAAGTTCAATCTGCTGGTCGGACGCCATCTGCAGCAGGAATACGGGCAGGAGCCGCAGTGCATCCTGACCATGCCGCTGCTCGAAGGGCTGGACGGCGTCGAGAAAATGTCCAAGTCCAAGAACAACTACATCGGCATTTCCGAAGATCCCAACACCATGTTCGCCAAGGTGTTGAGCATTTCCGACGTGCTCATGTGGCGCTGGTACACGTTGCTGAGCTTCAAGAGCGAGGCCGAGATTGCAGCCCTGAAGGCCGAAGTCGAGGCCGGCCGCAATCCGAAAGATGCCAAGGTGCTGCTGGCGCGGGAAATCACCACGCGGTTCCACAGCGCGCAGGCGGCCGACGCGGCCGAGCAGGACTTCATGAACCGCAGCAAGGGCGGCGTGCCCGACGAGATTGCCGAAGTCACGTTGCCGCTGGGTGCGGGCGGCGCCGCGGTCGGTATCGGGGCCCTGCTCAAGATGGCCGGGCTGGCCGCCTCCAGCGGCGAGGGCAACCGCCTGATCGAGGGCGGCGGCGTGCGCGTGGACTCCAGCGTGGTCAGCGACAAGGGGCTCAAGCTCAGCGCCGGCACCTATGTGGTGCAGGTCGGCAAGCGCAAGTTCGCGCGGGTGACGCTGGCGTAGCCAGTTCAGGCTCTGGTGCGCGGCTGCCGGCAGACCAGCGCCACGCCGGCGCAGGTGACGGCAATGCCGATGGCGCTGAGCCAGCTCGGCACCTCGCCGAACATCAGCCATTCCAGCAGCACCGCGACGATCGGGGTCAGGTAGAACAGGCTGGTGACGCGCGTGGCGTGACCGTGGCGCATCAGCAGGTGCAGGGCATTCACCGCGAGGATCGAGGCCAGCACCACCAGAAACAGGATGGAAAACAGCAGCGGCCAGCGCCAGCGCACCACGAAACCCTCGACCGTCCAGGCCAGTGGCGCCAGCACCAGCAGCGACGCGACAAACTGGATCAGGCTGGCGCTGCGCAGATCCACCGCGCTGCAAAAGGCGCGCTGGTACAGCGTGCCGGCCGTGATCGCGGCCAGCGAGATGCCCACGGCCAGCAGGCTGACCCATGACACCGCTTCCACGTTGACCTTGTGCCAGACCACCAGCGCCACCCCCGCCAGCCCCAGCGCCACGCCCAGCCATTGAGGCGGGCTCAGGCGCTGGTGCAGCACCTGGTGCGCGAACACGGCGGTGAGCAGCGGCTGGGTCGCCAGGATCAGCGCCACGATGCCGGCCGAGATGCCGAGGTACTGCGCGTAGTGGCTGCCGCCCAGGTTGATCGCGTGCATCAGCAGTCCGGCCACACAGATGTGGAAGAATTCGCGCCGGCTGGCGGGCCACGCGGGGCGCGCCAGCGCCAGCCAGGGCAGCAGGCACACCACGCCCACGAGATAGCGCAGCGTGAGGAAGGTGAACGGCGCGGCGTACTGGATGCCGATTTTGGTCGCCAGAAAGCCGGAGCCCCAGACGATCACGAAATACCAGGCCAGCAGCGTATCGAAGCGCGCGTCCGTGCCGGTGTGGGCGGTCTCGCCAGTGCGCGCGGTGGCGGGGTCGATCGCGGAGGTGGGGACAGACATCAAAAGGGTCGTTGCGGGAAAGCCAACAGGCCCGATTGTGGCGTGGCCGGCAGACGGTGTCTGCGCGCCAGTGACGCAAGCGCTCCCTGGCTGTTGTGCACAATGGCGCCCATGCCGAACGCCGCCGCCCCACGCTCACTGCCTTCGCCGCGCACGCTCCTGTGGGTGTCCGTGGGCGTTGCCGTCATCACCATCGTGCTCAAGACGCTGGCCTGGTACGTGACCGATTCCGTGGGGCTGCTGTCGGACGCAATGGAGTCGTTCGTGAACCTGGCCAGCGCGATTTTCGCGCTGATGATGGTCACCATCGCCCAGCGCCCGGCCGACCACGACCATCCCTACGGGCACTACAAGGCCGAGTATTTTTCGTCCGGCTTCGAAGGCATCCTGATCGTCGGTGCCGCGGTCGGCATCATCTGGGCCGCGGCCCACCGCCTGGCCGACCCGCAGCCGCTGCAGCAACTGGGCTGGGGCCTGGTGCTGGCGGTGCTGAGCTCGGCGCTCAATGGCGTGCTGGCGCGGGCCATGTTCCGCGCCGCCAGAGAGCACCGCTCGATGGCGCTGGAGGCCGATGCCCGGCACCTGGTCACCGATGTCTGGACCTCGGTGGGCGTGGTCGTCGGCATCGGCGCGGTGGCGCTCACGGGCTGGCTCTGGCTCGATGCGCTGGTGGCGATCGGCGTCGCGCTGAACATCCTGCGCGAGGGCGGCCACCTGATCTGGCGCTCCTCGCAGGGCCTGATGGACGAGGCCGTGGAACCCGACGTGCTGGCCGAGATCGAGAACACGCTGGCCGGCTTTGCGCACCGGCGCGGGGAGATCAGCATCATCCGCTTCGACCACATCACCACGCGCCGTTCCGGCCAGCGCCGCTTTGTCGACCTGCACATGCACATGCCGGCGAGTTGGACGCTGGGCCGCGCTGCGGCCGTGCGCGGCAGCGTCGAGCAGGCGCTGATGAGCGCTGTGCCCGGCCTGCGCGCCACCATCCAGCTGCTGCCCAGCGACGTGGAAGCGCACTTCGATGACCAGAAGGACCTGATTTGATCGCCCTGATCCAGCGCGTGAGCCAGGCCCGCGTCGTAATCGACGGCCAGACCGTGGGCCAGATCGGCGCCGGGCTGCTGGTGCTGGTCTGCGCCGAGCGCGGCGACGGCCAGGCGCAGGCCGACAAGCTGCTGGACAAGATCCTCAAGCTGCGCATCTTCGGCGACGACGCGGGCAAGATGAACCGCAGCGTGCAGGACCTGGACGGCCGCGGCAGCGCGGGCGGCCTGCTGCTGGTGAGCCAGTTCACGCTGGCGGCCGACACTGCCAGCGGCAACCGGCCCGGCTTCAGCAACGCGGCGCCCCCCGGCGAAGGCCGCCGCCTGTACGACTATTTTGTGGCCCGGGCGCGCGCCGCGCATGCCGTGGTACAGACCGGGCAGTTTGGCGCCGACATGCAGGTGCACCTGGTCAACGACGGGCCGGTGACGATTCCGCTGCGCATCGCGCCGACCGGCGTGCCCTGAGTCGCGGCCCCGGCGCACGCGCACCCCGCGGCGCGTCGCGTCAGGGGTAATAAAAGAAGATCGCCGTCATGATCAAGCCGGTTGCCACGATGCCGGCGCGCATCCATGGGGCGGGAATGCGCCGCGCCGCGCGCGCACCGACATAGCCACCGGCGGTGGCGGCGACCATCATCAGCAGCGCCTGCGGCCACTGCACCACGCCACCCGCCGCGTAGATGATGACGGCGATGGCGGTCAGCAGCGCAGAGACCACGTTCTTCAGCCCGTTCATCGCGTTCAGGCTGGTTTGCCCCAGCAGGCCGAACAGCGCCAGCAGCAGGATGCCCAGGCCGCCATTGAAGTAGCCGCCGTAAGCCGCGACCCCCAGCACACCGGCGGCGGCCTTCAGCGGCGACGCGGCGTGCCCCGTGGCGAGCCCACGCAGGCGTGGGCCGAACGCAAACAGGGCAGTGGCCAGCAGCAGCAGCCAGGGCACGATGCGCCGGAACAGGGTGTCCGGCGTGACCAGCAGCAGCCCCGCGCCCGCCGCGCCGCCCAGCAGCGACAGCACGACCAGCCGGCGCATCGACAGCCCCGGCGGCGCCTGCGTGTCTTCGCGAAAGCCCCAGGCGCCGGCGACGTAGCCAGGCAGCAGGGCGACCGTGCCGGTCGCATTCGCGACCACCGAAGGAACGCCGGTAAACACCAGCGCCGGCAGCGTCAGGAAGCTGCCGCCGCCGGCCACGGAATTCAGGGCGCCGGCCACGAAGGCTGCGACCAGCAACAGGGTGATGTCGAACATGGTTTTTCTTGCAGGGGTACCGGCGCGATGGGCGCGGCGGCGTTTCCGTCAGGCGTAGGGGTTGGCGAAACCCAGCCCGGCCAGGACCTCGACCTCGCGCGCCTCCATCGCGGCTGCGTCCGCCTCGCCGGTCTCGTGGTCCCAGCCCTGCGCATGCAGCGTGCCGTGCACCAGCAGGTGCGCGTAGTGGGCCTGCAGCGTCTTGCGCTGTTCGCGCGCTTCCTTTGCGACGACGGGGGCGCATAGCACCAGGTCGGCACTCACGACCGGTTCCTGCGTGTAGTCAAAGGTCAGCACATTGGTCGCGTAGTCCTTGTGGCGGTAGTCGCGGTTCAGCGTCTGGCCTTCCTCGGCGTCCACGATGCGCACCGTGATCTCGGCGTCATTGTCCAGCGCATGGCGAATCCAGCGCGCCACCTGATGCCGGGGCAGGGCAGCGCGATGCGTGGCGGCATCGGCAAAGCGGGCGAATTGCAGCGACAGCTGCAGCGTGTTCAAAGGCATGGGTTAACAGTCAAACCGGCCTGCAGCCCATATGAGGTATCGGCAGGTAGCTATTATTTTCATAGTTAAATCGATTTCTTGCGCGTGCGCACGGCGGCCTTGGGTGGCGGCGCGTCCTGGCGGTCCGACTGCCCGCGCGCATCGTAAGCGTCCACGATGCGCGCCACCAGCGGGTGCCGCACCACGTCGGCGCTGGTGAGCCGCGTGATCGCGATGCCCTTGACGCGTTTGAGTACGCGCTCGGCGTCGATCAGGCCGCTGAGCTGGGTCTTGGGCAGGTCGATCTGGCTCACGTCGCCGGTCACCACGGCGCGCGCGCCGAAGCCGATGCGCGTCAGGAACATCTTCATCTGTTCGGGCGTGGTGTTCTGCGCCTCGTCCAGGATCACGAAGGCGTTGTTCAGCGTGCGCCCGCGCATGAAGGCCAGCGGCGCGATCTCCAGCGCGTTGCGCTCGAAGGCTTTTTGCACCTTGTCGAAACCCATCAGGTCGTACAGCGCGTCGTACAGGGGGCGCAGATACGGGTCGATCTTCTGGTTCAGGTCGCCGGGCAGGAAGCCGAGCCGCTCGCCGGCTTCTACGGCCGGGCGCGTCAGCACGATGCGCTGCACGGCGCTGCGCTCGAGCGCGTCCACCGCCATCGCCACGGCCAGATACGTCTTGCCGGTGCCGGCCGGCCCGATGCCGAAGGTGATGTCGTGGCTGGCCATGTTCTCCATGTAGACCGACTGGTTCGGCGTGCGCGCGCGCAGGTCGGCGCGCCGGGTGTGCAGCACCAGGCTGCCGTCGCCGGACTCCGCCATGGCCGAATCGCCGGCCAGCATCAGCTGCACCTTGTCGAGCGCGATCGGGCGCGCGGCCATCTCGTACAGCGCCTGCAGCATTTCCATGGCGCGGGTGGCCTTCGCCTTGGGGCCGTCGACCTTGAACTGCTCGTGGCGGTGCGCGATGCTGACCTGCAGCGCCGCCTCGATGGTGCGCAGGTGCTCGTCCATCGGTCCGCACAGGTGGCCCAAGCGCGTGTTGTTGGGCGGCGAGAAGGTGTGTCTGAGAATCAAGCTGATAATTCCGGTGAATCAGGACGAGGCGAAACCCCAATGATAGGCAACAAAGCAGGCAACCCATGATCGGCAAGCTCACCGGAACGCTCAGCGACAAGAATCCGCCCGAACTCGTGGTGGACTGCCACGGCGTCGGCTACGAGGTGAACGTGCCCATGAGCACCTTCTACAACCTGCCCGCCCTGGGCGAAAAAGTCACGCTGCTGACGCATTTTGTGGTGCGCGAGGACGCGCAAATCCTGTACGGTTTTGGCACGCACCCCGAGCGCGCGGCGTTTCGCCAGCTCATCAAGATCTCGGGCGTGGGGCCGCGCACGGCGCTCAGCGTGCTCAGCGGCATGAGCGTGGCCGAGCTGGCGCAGGCCGTCACGCGCCAGGAGGCGGGCCGCATCATCAAGGTGCCCGGCATCGGCAAGAAGACCGCGGAGCGGCTGCTGCTGGAGCTCAAGGGCAAGCTCGGCGCCGACATCGGCGTGCCGGCGAGCGTGACCAGCGACGCGCAGTCCGACATCCTGCAGGCGCTGGTGGCGCTGGGCTACAGCGAGCGCGACGCGGCGCTGGCGCTGAAGGCCCTGCCACTTGACGTGGGCGTCAGTGACGGCATCAAGCTGGCGCTCAAGGCGCTGGCGAAATAATCCGGCGTATGAGTATCCAGACCGACGACTTCCAGATGCCACCACCGCAGCGCGTGGTGTCTGCCGCGCCTGCCTCGCCGGGTGAGGAGGCGATCGAGCGCGCGCTGCGGCCCAAGCTGTTCGACGAGTACGTGGGCCAGGCCAAGGTGCGCGAACAGCTCGAGATTTTCATCGGCGCGGCGAAGATGCGCGGCGAGGCGCTGGACCACGTGCTGCTGTTCGGGCCGCCCGGGCTGGGCAAGACCACGCTGTCCCACATCATCGCGCACGAGCTTGGCGTGAACCTGCGCCAGACCTCGGGCCCGGTGCTGGAAAAGCCCAAGGACCTGGCGGCGCTGCTGACCAACCTCGAGAAGAACGACGTGCTGTTCATCGACGAGATCCACCGCCTGTCCCCGGTGGTCGAAGAGATTTTGTACCCCGCGCTGGAGGACTACCAGATCGACATCATGATCGGCGAAGGCCCGGCCGCGCGCTCCATCAAGCTGGACCTGCAGCCGTTCACGCTGGTCGGCGCGACCACGCGCGCGGGCATGCTGACGAACCCGCTGCGCGACCGCTTCGGCATCGTGTCGCGGCTGGAGTTCTACACACCCGAGGAACTGGCGCGCATCGTGCGGCGCAGCGCCGGCCTGCTGAATGTCGCGACCGATGAGGGTGGCGGCTTCGAGATCGCGCGCCGCTCGCGCGGCACGCCGCGCATTGCCAATCGGCTCTTGCGCCGGGTGCGCGACTACGCCGACGTGAAGGGCTCGGGGCGGATCACGCTCGACATTGCCAACAAGGCGCTGGCCATGCTCGACGTGGACCCGCAGGGTTTCGACGTGATGGACCGCAAGCTGCTGGAGGCCGTGATCCACCGCTTCGACGGCGGCCCGGTCGGGCTCGACAACATTGCGGCCAGCATTGGCGAGGAACGCGACACGATCGAGGACGTGATCGAGCCCTACCTGATCCAGCAGGGCTACCTGCAGCGCACGCCGCGCGGGCGCATCGCCACGCTGGCCGCATACCGGCACCTGGGCGTCACGCCGCCAAGCCACAGCGACGGCCTGTTTGCCGAGTGAAATTGGTTGCGGTTGAGCTTGCCGGCGGCTCGGGTCAGCCGCTGAACTTGCCGTGCCGGCCCGCGCCTTGCGCAAAGCGGGCGGCGCCGGCCTCGCCTTCGGTGAACACCATCGGCGTGCCCTGCGCGCCTTCGCGGCGCAAGGCTTCGGCCAGCGACAGGTCCCACTGCTCGTAGGCGGAACGGCGATCGGCCAGCATGCACTGCTGCGGAAACGCCGCGATCTGGCGCGCCAGTTCCTGCGCCGCCGCCAGCGCGCCGTCGTGCGGCGTGATGCGGTTCACCAGGCCCATCGCCAGCGCTTCCGGCGCCGGCACCGGGCGGCCGGTCAGGATCAGGTCGAGCGCGCGGCCCATGCCGATCACGCGCGGCAGCCGCACCGTGCCGCCGTCGATCAGCGGTACGCCCCAGCGGCGGCAAAAGACGCCGAAGATCGCGTCTTCATCAGCCACCCGCATGTCTGCCAGCAGGGCCAGCTCCAGCCCGCCGGCGACAGCGTGGCCATTGACAGCGGCGATCAGCGGTTTGTTCAAGGCCATGCGCGTCGGCCCCATCGGGCCGCCGCCGCCGCCCTCCATGTCGAGCTCATTGCGCAAGGCCGGGTCGGACACCGCGCCCAAATCCGCGCCAGCGCAAAAGTGGCCGCCCGCGCCGGTCAGGATGGCGACGTGCAGGGCATCGTCGCCCTGGAAGCGTTCGAACGCCGCGCGCAGCTCCGCGGCCATCGGGCCGTTGACGGCATTGCGCTTGTCCGGCCGGTTCATCGTGATGGTGCACACGGCCGCGTCCAAGCTGAATGAAATGTGGTGCATGACTTCCCCTTTGCTGCGTTGAGCCTTGTGACCACCCGATGACAGCTGGCACGGGGCAGTGGCAGTGTCGCATGCATGCGGGGGATGGGGTATCAAGTTCCCGGGGCCGCCGAATAATCGTCTGCTAACATATGATCCGCTCGCGTTCGGCTGGTTCTGTTTCTGTGCCTGCATCGTGTGCAAATTAACCCGCAAAGGAACAAGCATGAACTCAATATCACGCACTGTGGCCGCACTGGCCTGCGTGTTCGGGCTGGCATGGAGCGGGGCCGCTGCGGCCGCCCCCGTGCAGGTGAACATCGGCATCGTGACCGCCCCGGCGTTCGTGCACACGCTGTCGGCGGAAAAGTTCAAGGAAGTTCTCGACAAGGCCTTGCCCGGCAAGTACGACGTGGTCATCCACAATTCCGGCGCGCTGGGCAGCGAGACCCAGGTGCTGCAGCAACTGCAGCTGGGCACCGTGCAGATGTGCGTGTGCACCACCGGCCCGGTCGAGGCCTTTGTGCCCGAGATCAAGGCCATCGAGATGCCGTTCCTGTTCAGCTCGTACGAGCAGACCGACAAGGTGCTGGATGGCCCCATCGGGCAGGATCTGCTCAAGCGCTTTGGCAAGGCCGGCCTCGTCGGCATGCACTTCGAGGACAACGGTTTCCGCAACCTCACCAATTCCAAGCGCGCCATCCGCGAGCCCGCCGATGTCAAAGGCATGAAGATCCGGACCATGGAGTCGCCGACCCACCTGGCCATCTGGCGCGACATCGGTGCCAACCCGACGCCCATGGCGTGGCCAATCACGACCCAGTTGCAGCAGGGCGTGCTCGACGGCCAGGAAAACCCGATCTCCGTGATTTCGGCGGCCAAGCTCAATGAGGTGGGGCAAAAGTATCTGACGCTGACCCGGCACGTGTATTCGGCGCTCGTGTTCGTCGGCAGCAAGGCCTTCTTCGACAAGCTGCCGCCCGCCGATCAACAGGCCTTCATGACCGCGGCGGCGCAGGCTTCGACTTTCGGGCGCAACTATGTGCGCAGCAACGAGGCCAAGCAGCTCGCGGCGCTGGAGGCGGCGGGCATGCAGGTCGTCACGAACCCGGATCTGGCGGCCTTCCGTGCCAAGACCGAGCCGGTCTACGCCTCGCTCACCGGCGACACCAAGAAGATCGTCGACGAGATCCGCAAGAGCGAAAAATAAAGAGCCATCGACGGGAGCCGCGCCGGCGCTGCGCCGCCCCCGCTCCCGCCTTGTCGCGCTTGACCTCCACATGAACCTGCACCACCGCTTGCTGGCGTTCAGCGACCGCGTCAACGGCCTGGTCGAGCAGCTGCTTCTGGTCATCGGGGTGGCCTTCTCGCTGATCCTGTTCGCCCAGGTGCTGGCGCGCTACCTGGGGCACTCGCTGAGCTGGTCCGAAGAGATCGGGCGCTACCTGCTGGTCGCCACCACCTTCCTGGGCGCCACCGTCGCCTACAAGCGGGCGGACTTCATCGGTCTGGCCGGCTTCGGCGCCAGATTCGGCCGCCTGGTCGAACGCATCATCGTGCGCGCGCTGCAGTTGCTGACGCTGGCGTGCTTCGGCTTCATCACCTGGTTCGGCGTGGGCTATACGCTCAAGGCCTGGGACCAGACCTCGAGTGCGGTGCAGATGCCGATGTCGCTGCCGATCGCCGTGCTGCCCTTGTCGGGCGCCATCTTCCTGCTGCACGTGCTCGTTGACCTGACCCGGCCCGTGGTCCCCGCAGCGTGATCATCGTCCTGCTGTTCGTGCTGATGTTCGTGCTGATGGCGCTGGGCCTGCCCATCGCGCTGTCCATCGGCCTGCCGGCGATCGGCCTGATCGTCTCACCCGGCGTCTTCCCCGACACGGTCACCCTTTCCGCGCTGGGCCAGACGGTCGTCCAGCAGCTTTTCTCGGGGGTCGACTCGTTCGACCTGCTGGCCGTGCCGCTGTTCATGATTGCCGGCTCGATCATGGAGGTGGGCGGCATCTCGCGCCGCCTGATCGACTTCTGCGACAGTCTGGTCGGCTGGGCGCCGGGCGGCCTGGCGGCGGCGGCGATCGGGGCCTCGATGATCATCGCCGGCATCTCGGGCTCGGCCGCTGCCGATACCGCGGCGATCGGCGCGGTGGTGATCCCGACCATGATCCGCCAGGGCTATCCGCCCGCCTTCGCTGCCGCCGTGGTGGCGGCCGGCGGCGCCATCGGCATCATCATCCCGCCGTCGATCCCGATGATTCTGTTCGGCTTCATGACCAACATCTCGACCTCCCAGCTGTTCGCCGGCGGCTTGCTGGTGGGCGTGCTGATGGGCCTGTCGTTCATGGCCGTGGCGATCGGCATCTCGTGGCGCAGGGGTTATGGCGAGCGCGTGGCCTTCACCTGGAAGAGGGTGGCCAGCACGGGTCGCGCGGCCCTGTGGTCGATGGGCGCGCCCGTGATCGTTCTGGGCGGCATCCTGAGCGGCATCGTCACGGTGACCGAAGGCGCAGCGCTGGCCGTGTTCTATGCGCTGCTGGTGGGCACCGTGATCAACCGCGAACTGGCCTGGCGCGACCTGCCGCGTCTGATCGTTCGCTCCCAGGTGGTGGCCGGCGGCATCCTGTTCATCATCGCGATGGCCAAGGTCTTCGGCTGGCTGCTGGCCATGCAGCAGGGCGCGCAGTTGCTGAACGTCTTCGTGAATTCGATGTCGTTGCCGCCGGTGGGCCTGCTGCTGCTGGTGCTGGCCCTGCTGCTGGTCGTCGGCTGCGTGATGGAGACCACCGCTGCGCTGCTGCTGGTGGTGCCGGTGCTGGCCCTGCTGACGCCGCAGATGCAGATCGACCCGGTGCAGTTCGGCGTGCTGGTGGTGACCAATCTCGCGATCGGGATGCTCACGCCGCCGGTGGGCATCTGCCTGTTCGTGAGCTGCGGCATCGCCGACGTGACGCTGGGCCGGATCTCGCGGGCGGTCATGCCGCTGGTGGCCGTGGCCATCCTGGACATGCTCATCGCCGCGCTGTGGTCGCCGCTGACGATGTGGCTACCGACCTTGCTCTACCGCTGATGCGGCGTTTGCCGCGCCGGGGGCAGCGACCGGGGTTTTGAATCAAATCAGCCTCTGGCCCTTGCTGAGCATGCGTAAGTAGCTATCAAAATCTGAGCAAAGTAGTAGCTGGACAAGACCCATAGCGGCGCCAGCGGCAGCGGCTGCGCAAAGCGGTCGATGGCCAGCAGCGCGTCGCTCAACATGAAAAATCCCGCGCCCACGGCCACCATCACGGCGGCCTGGTTGCGCAACAGCGTGGCGCGGCCGATGGCTTGCGCCGCCATCAGCGCGATGACCACCACATAGGCGGCCACGGCCGGCCGCAGCACCGGTCCGAGCCCGTGCCACAGGTAGGCAAGCATGGCCGCGCCCACGCCCAGCGTGCCATAGAGCGCGCGCCGGCTCGGGAACCACACGGAGCGCACGCCGGCGACCTCGCGCCCCGTGCCCGCGCCGAGCGACTGCAACTGCGCGGTGCCGAGCTTGAACAGCACGAGGTAGCACAGGTGGGCCAGCAGGAACGCCACCAGCCCCGGGAGGAAGTAGCCCGGGAACATCAGCAGCACATCGCCCGCCAGAGAGGCTGCGAGCGCCGCCATCAATAATGCATCCAATCGGCCTTCAGCCCTTGTGGTGCGTTGACTCGAAGCTACGAAAGCAATAGCGATCATTATGGTCAACGGCTTGAAGATGTGGTGCAGGTCGGGCAGGCCCATGGCACTGCTCGCGGTGGCCAGCGCGGCGGACTCGATCAGGAGCACCTCCAGCACGTTGATGCGCCCCTGCAGCACGGCACCGAGCGCCCACAGGGCCGCCATTAACGCCGCCAGCCACACGGCGGCTTGCGCCAGCGGCAGGGGGTCGGCAAACCACAGGAACACGGAGACGCCTGCCAGCAGCAGGGCGAACTGCGCGCCGGAAAACCACAGCACGGCGCGGCTCACGAGGGGATGAAAGCGTTTGACCTGCGCCATCTCGAACGCCGGCTTGGGAAAGCGCTGTGCGACGTCTGCAGGCCGCCAGCCCGGCGGTTTGAACCAGACGCGCAGCTTGTCACGCCAAAGGCGCGTGTGCCACGAGTCCTTGAGCAGCGCCCAATAGACTTCAACGTTGGCCCACAGCGGATCCCAGCTGTTCAGCGCGCCGCGCGTGCCGTACACGCATTTCTCGCGCTCTTCGGTGAAGGTGCCGAAGAGCCGGTCCCAGATGATCAGGATGCCGCCGTAGTTCTTGTCGAGGTAGGGGTCGTTCACGGCGTGGTGCACGCGGTGGTTCGACGGCGAGCAGAACCAGCGGTCGAACCAGCCCAGCCGGGGCACGTGCTCGGTGTGGACCCAGAACTGGTACAGCAAATCGATCAGCGCGACGACGGCGAATGTCAAAGGCGGCACGCCGGCCACCGCCATCGGCACATAAAAAATCCAGCGCAGCAGCTCGTAGGTGGCGGGTTGCCGCAGCGCGGTCGAGAGGTTGTAGTCCTGGCTCTGGTGGTGCACCACATGCGCGGCCCACAGCACGGCGACCTCGTGGCCCATGCGGTGCAGCCAGTAGTAGCACAGGTCGTAGAACAGCAGCGCCAGCAGCCAGCCGTACCAGGTGTTCCAGAACTCCGGGTTCGGGTAGAGCGCGACGCCAGCGTAGATGGCGCTGTAGATGCCGATCTGCAGCAGCCGCGTGAACACCGCGCTGAGCTGGCTCAGAGCCCCAAGGCTGATGCTGTTGATGGCGTCGTTGAGCCTATAGGTGTTGCGGCCTTTGGCATAACCCCAGGCGAATTCGAAGGCGATCAGCAGCAGGAACACCGGCGTCGCGAGGACGATGATTTGGCTGGGGGTCATGGCCGGGCTCCGGGCTTGAGCGCCGCCGGGCCGCCCCAAGGCGCGAAGGCCCCCTCGGGGGGCAGCGCAGCACACGCAGTGGCAAGCGTGGGGGCTACATCGTCATGCGGCGGTTTCGTCGAGTGATTCATCGTCCTGGAGATGAGTGGTGTCGGCCCAGCCGACCAGCGTCAGGCCCTGCGGCGTCCACAGCAGGCGGTTGATGGCTGCGTTGCCCAGCGCCCAGGTGCGCGGCGCCTGCAACTCCTGCCGCGTGGCGGCGCGGTACAGCACGTCCATCACGCCGCCGTGGCTGACCAGTGCGATCAGCTCGCCGCGGTGGCGCTCGGCCAGGGTCTGCACCGCGTGCGTCACGCGCTGCCTGAACTGCAGCAGCGACTCGCCGCCTTCGGGCGCGAAGTCGGGGTCGCGCTTGCGCCAGCGCAGCGACTGTTCGGGCCACAGCGCCGCGATCTCGGCAAAGGTCTTGCCCTCGAATACGCCGAACTCGCGCTCGCGCAGGCCTTCCTCGCTGAGCACCGGCAGCTCCGTGGCATCCGCCAGCGCGAGCGCGGTTTCCCGCGCGCGCAGCAGGTCGCTCGCGTAAATGGCGTGGATGGGCTCGTCCGCCAGCGCCAGCGCCATGCGCCCGGCCTGCCAGCGGCCGGTCTCGTTGAGTGGAATGTCGAGCTGGCCCTGGATGCGGGTGGCCACGTTCCAGGCGGTTTCTCCGTGGCGGATGGCAAGGATGCGGGTAGCGTTCATGGGGGCAGGGATCGTGTCGGGGGTTAGGTCAAGGGTCTTGTTTTTTCAGGTGATGTGCACCACCTGCACGCCGGCCGGCGCGAATGCCGGATGGGCGGGGGCGAAGTCTTCGGCATCGAACGCCTTGTCGCCGTTGGCATCCGCCACGCCGGTGGCACGCGCGCCCTTGAAGTCGTACAGCGCGCCATCGAGCAGGTGGCTGGGCACCACGTTTTGCAGGGCGTTGAACATGTTTTCCACGCGGCCGGGGAATTTCTTCTCCCACTCGCGCAGCATCTCGCCGACCTGCTTGCGCTGCAGGTTCTCCTGGCTGCCGCACAGGTTGCACGGAATGATGGGGAAGTCGCGGTGCTGCGACCAGCGCTGGGCGTCCTTCTCGGCCACGAAGGCCAGCGGGCGGATCACCACGTGGCGGCCGTCGTCGCTGACCAGCTTGGGCGGCATGCTCTTCATCTTGCCGCCAAAGAACATGTTCAGCAGCAGCGTCTGCAGGATGTCGTCGCGGTGGTGCCCCAGCGCGATCTTGGTCGCGCCCAGCTCGTCGGCCACGCGGTACAGGATGCCGCGGCGCAGGCGCGAGCACAGGCTGCAGGTGGTCTTGCCTTCGGGGATGAGGCGCTTGACGATGCTGTAGGTGTCCTCGTTCTCGATGTGGAACGGCACGCCGGTGCTCTTCAAATAGTCGGGCAGCACATGCTCGGGAAAGCCGGGCTGCTTCTGGTCCAGATTCACCGCGATCAGGTCGAAGTGGATCGGCGCGCGGCGTTTCAGCTTGAGCAGGATGTCGAGCAGCGTATAGCTGTCCTTGCCGCCCGACATGCAGACCATGACCTTGTCGCCCTCCTCGATCATGTTGTATTGCACGATGGCGCGGCCCACCTCGCGGCACAGGCGTTTCTCCAGCTTGTGGATTTCGCGCTCGATCTTGAGGCCCTGGTTCAAGGGCGCGACGTCGTTGTCAATCCACTGCGCACTCATAAACTCCTTACCCCCACGCTTGTCACTTCGTGTATGGCGCTGCCCCCCGAGGGGGCGTTCGCAGCTTGAAGCGGTTCAGCGCTGCGCATCACCACTGCCCCGTCTCGATGCGAATCGCCACTTCGCAGTCGTCAAAAATCTTCAGCTTGGCGATCTTTACGCGCACGCCGAGCACGCCAGGCAGCTGCATCAGCCGGTGCGCGAGCTTGCCAATCAGCGACTCCAGCAGGTTCACGTGCTCGGCCGTGCATTCCTTGATGATGATCTGGCGCACCTTGCGGTAGTCCAGCACGTGCGTGATCTCGTCGTCGCGCGGCAGCAGCGGCTGGGGGCCGAGGTTGAGTTCGGCGTCGACCTGGATCGGCTGCGGTGCGGTTTTTTCGTGCGCCAGGATGCCCAGGTTGGCGTCGAAGCGCAAACCGGTCAAGGTGAGGGTTTGCAGGCCTTTGGTGTTCAGCATGATTACATCATTGAAAAGTCTTGCTCGAACCGCATCAGATGCTGGCCGCCGTCGACCAGCAGCGTGGTGCCCGTGATGGAGGAGTTTTCCAGCGCGAATTTCACGGTCGCGGCAACGTCAGCCGCCGTCGAGGAGCGGCCCAGCGGCGAGAGCTTGTGCAGGGCCTCGAATTTCTCGTCGCTCAACAGATGGCTGGTCAACGTCAGCCCCGGCGCCACGCCGACCACGCGCAACTGCGGCGCCAGCGCCATGGCCAGCAGCGTGTTGGCGGCCTCCAGCGCGGCCTTGGACAGGGTGTAGCTGAAAAAGTCGGGATTCGGGTTCCACAGTTTCTGGTCGAGCAGATTCACCACCACGCCGGGCGCGCTTTGGCCCTCGCCTGCAGGATCGTCCCCCCGGGCCTTCACGTGCTCGAACAAAGCCTGCGCCAGCAGGATCGGGGCGCCGGTATTGCTGCGCCAATGCGCCTCCATGGCGGCAAAGCCGAAGCTGGCCGGGCTGTCGTGCTCGAAGGTGGAGGCGCTGTTCACCACGGCATCGACTGCGCCGAAATGCTTGATGACCCGCGGCAGCAGCGCACGCACCGCTGCCTCGTCCGAGAGATCTGCATCAAAAGCGGCGCTGGCCCCCGCCAGTTCTGCGCAGTCAGCTACCGTTTTAATAGCATCTGCCTGAGAGCTGCGGTAGTGCACCGCGACCTGCCAGCCGCCGGCCGCGAGCGCGAGCGCGATCTCGCGGCCCAGCCGTCTGGCGGAGCCGGTGACGAGAACCGTGCGGGGGCGGGCGGGGGCGGACATTCGGGGACAATTCGGCTCAGATGACAACACAGCGTAGTTTAACGAGCACCCTCGCAAAGCAGATAGGGCAGGCCATCCAATCCAGCGGCGGCTGGATCGGCTTTGACGAGTACATGGCGCTGGCCCTGTACACGCCGGGCCTGGGCTATTACGCCAACGATTTGCGCAAATTCGGCACCATGCCGCACGGCGTGAAGGGTGGCGGCAGCGACTTCGTGACCGCGCCCGAGATGACGCCGCTGTTCGGCCAGACGCTGGCTGCGCAGGTGGCGCAGGCGCTGCAAGTCACGCAGACGTGCGAGGTCTGGGAATTTGGCGCCGGCTCCGGCGCGCTGGCGCTGCAGTTGCTCGATGCGCTGGATGCGTCGGGGGTGGCGGTGCAGACCTACACCATCGTCGACCTGTCGGGCACGCTGCGCGAGCGCCAGCAGCATACCCTGGCGGCGCACGCCGGCCGGGTGCGCTGGGTCAGCGCATTGCCCGAAGCAATTGCCGGCGTGCTGGTGGGCAACGAGGTGCTGGACGCCATGCCGGTCAAGCTGCTGGTGCGCACTGGCGGCGTGTGGCATGAGCGTGGCGTGGCCTGCAAAATCGACCCCGCCGACCCCGCGCGCGAGCCGGGCCGCTTCGTCTGGCAGGACCGGCCCACCGCGCTGCGCCCGCCGGTCGACATTCCCGGACAGCACGACTACCTGACCGAAATCCACCCGCAGATGGAGGCCTTCATCCACACCCTGGCCGGCACTTTGATTCGCGGCGCAGCCTTCTTCATCGACTACGGCTTTCCCGAGGCCGAGTACTACCATCCGCAGCGCCACATGGGCACCGTGATGTGCCACCGCGGGCACCTGGCCGACGCCGATCCGCTGGCCCTGGTCGGGCTCAAGGACATCACGGCGCACGTCAACTTCACCGCTCTGGCGCTGGCGGCGCAGGAGGCTGTTGCCTCGCCCGAACCCGCGCAGGAAGTGGGCACGCTCGGCTACACGAGCCAGGCGCGCTTTCTCATGAACGCGGGTTTGCTCTCGAAACTGGAGCACGCAACGCTGGCCGAGCGCGCGATGGCGCTCAAATTGATCAATGAACACGAGATGGGCGAGTTGTTCAAGGTGATCGGCTTCTACAAGGGCGCGCCGTGGCAGGCGCTGGGTTTTGCGCAGGGCGACCGAACCCCTACACTCTGAGCATGATCCGCTGGTTTGCCGTCGTCTTCTTTGCGCTGGTGCTGCTCAGCGGGCTCACGCCGTGGCTGCACAAGCTCGGTTTCGGCCGGCTGCCGGGCGACCTGCGCTTTCGGCTGTTTGGGCGCGATTGGGACATTCCGCTGGCCAGCACCGTCTTGCTGAGCCTGGCGGCCAGTGTGCTCGTGCGGGTGTTGAGCCGATGAGCGACATGACCCCGATCGATTTTGGCGCGCTGCGCGCCGCGCCCGTGGCCTGCGTGGATGTCGGCGGCACCAAGGTGGCTGTCAGCGTGGCGGACCGGCACGGCCTGCGCGGGCGGGTCACGGAACCGACGGCCAAGCAGGGCGCCAACGACGCGCTGGGGCGCCAGGTCGCGCGCCTGATCGGCCAGAGCTGCGCCGCCGCGGGCCTGGCCGCCACCGATCTGGCGGCGCTGGGCGTGTCGTCGACTGGGCCGTTCGTGCTGAACCGCGGGCTGGTCGAGCTGGCCACGCCCAACATCTGCGGCGGCCTGGCCGGCCCCGCGCGCGGCCTGCCCAACGATTGGCAAACGGCGCTGCTGGAAGCGCCGCTGCGCGAGGGTGTTGCCAGCGACACCTGCCTGCTCCGCATCGAGAACGACGGCGTGGCCGCGCTGGAGGCCGAGCGCCGCTGGGGCGCGCTGCAGGGCTTCGATCATTGCGCGTATGTCACCTGGAGCACCGGCATTGGCGTCGGACTGTGCGTGGGCGGCCAGGTGCTGCGCGGCAAGAGCGGCAATGCCGGCCACGCCGGGCACAGTTTCGTGAGCGACAACGAGCAGGCGCTGTGCGGCTGCGGCAACCGCGGCGACGTCGAGGCGCTGGTCGCGGGCAATGCCGTCACACGCCGGTTCGCGGCGCAGGGGTATGCCGACGCCGCTGCACTTTTTATAGCTGCCGGCGCAGGTGACGTAAGGGCTACGGCCATGATTAACGAGATATGCCGGGTGCTGGGACGCATGCTCTACAACCTGGTGGCCACGCTCGACTTGCAGCGCATTGCCATCGGTGGCGGCGTGTTCTGGCCGCACCGCGATTTCTTGCTGCCGCGCCTGCAGGCGCAGCTCACGGGCCGGCTGGCCGCGCTGACCGATGGCGTCGAACTGGTGCCCGCGGGGCTGGGCGACAAGGTTGGCGACTACGCCGCGCTGGCGCTGGTGGCTTGACGGGTGCGCCGTGCGCCGGGCCCGCTGCGGCCCCCTTTGTGAGGCGCTTGTATGAGGCGGGTAAAACAATCGTAAAGCTGCCTGGCTGCGGCGCGAAAACGCCACCTGCGCGCCGGTGGGCGCGGTCCGGTTTGCTACTATCGTTTACGTCATGGCGGTGTCGCCCGGCGTGCCCGCGCGAATCTGGCTGCGCCGGTCCGGCTTTACGGCTCCCTTTTACTGTTCCTGTCTATCGCACATCCTTCGGACCATGAATACACCCTCCAACCTGCCCCCTGACGCCAGCCCCTCCGCCGAGTCTCGCGCCAGTCGCCACGGGCACTGGTGGTCGAACGGCTGGTTTTTGACGCTGCTGGTGCTGGTGCTCGCCGCCGGGGCCTATTACTTCATCTGGAAGCGCCCGGCCAAGGCGGCGGGTGGCGCGCCCGCCGGTGCGGCGTCCGCCCCGGCTCGCGCGGGCGCGGGCGCGGGCGGGAGCCAGCGCTTCAGCGGCGTGAACGGGGTGTCGCCGGTGGGCGTGGCCGTGGCCAGGACGACCGACATCGACGTGTACCTGAGCGGCCTGGGGGCGGTCACGCCGCTGGCCACGGCCGTGGTCAAGAGCCGCGTCGATGGCACCCTGGTGACGCTGAACTTCACCGAAGGGCAGGAAGTCAAGGCCGGCCAGTTGCTGGCCGAACTCGACCCGCGTCCCTACCAGGTGGCCGTGACGCAGGCGGAAGGGCAGCTGGCGCGCGATGTGGCCCTGCTCAATGGCGCCAGGGTGGATCTGCAGCGCTACCGCGTGCTGGTCGAGCAGGACTCGATCCAGTCGCAGCAGCTCGACACCCAGGTTGCGCTGGTCAAACAGTACGAGGGCACGGTCAAGTCCGACCAGGGCAACCTGGACAGCGCGCGCCTGCAGCTGCTGTACTCGAAGGTGACCGCGCCTATCGGTGGGCGCATCGGCCTGCGCCAGGTGGATCTGGGCAACGTGGTGCACGCGAGCGATACCACCGGCATTGCCACCATCACCCAGTTGCGGCCGATCACGGTGGTCTTCTCGTTGCCGGAGGACAGCATTCCCGCCGTCATGAAGCGGTTGCACAGCGGCGCCAAGCCCATGACCGAAGCCTGGGACCGCGACCAGCAGAACAAGCTCGCCACCGGCGCCCTGCTGACGATCGACAACCAGGTCGACAACACCACCGGCACGGTCAAGCTCAAGGCGCAGTTCCCCAACACCGACAACGCGCTGTTCCCGCAGCAGTTCGTGAATGTGCACATGCTGCTCGATGTGTTGCGCGGCGCCACGGCCATCCCCAGCGCGGCCATCCAGCGCAGCGCCACGGGGCTGTACGTGTACGTCGTCAAGGCCGACAACACCGTGACGGTGCGCAGCGTGACCACCGGCCCGGTGCAGGGCGACCTGACCGCGGTCAGCACCGGCATTGCGCCCGGGGAGACCGTGGTGGTCGATGGCATCGACAAGCTGCGCGAAGGCGCCAAGGTCGAGCCGGTGGTGCGCGGCGGGCCCAATGACCCCGCGCTGCAGCAGCCCAAGCCGGGCGCGCGCGGGGCCGGCAAGCGCCGTAGTGCCAGCGCCGCGGCGGGGGCCGCGAGCGCACCGGCGGCCGGCGCGTCGGCACCTGCCGCGCCGGCAGCCAGCGCCGCGCATTAAAAGCTCGTCATGAACCCGTCACGCATCTTTATCCTGCGGCCGGTCGCGACCTCGCTGCTGATGCTGGCCATCTTGCTGGCCGGCATCGTGGCGTTCAGGCAGTTGCCGCTGTCGGCCCTGCCGGAGGTCGACTACCCCACGATCCAGGTCGTCACGCTGTACCCGGGCGCCAGCCCGGACGTGATGACCTCGTCCGTCACGGCGCCGCTGGAGCGCACCTTTGGCCAGATGCCGGGCCTGAACCAGATGTCGTCCACCAGCTCGGGCGGCGCCTCGGTGATCACGCTGCAGTTCAGCCTGGATTTGAGTCTGGACATTGCGGAGCAGGAGGTGCAGGCCGCCATCAACGCCAGCGGCAACCTGCTGCCCGCGGACCTGCCGACGCCGCCCATCTACAACAAGGTGAACCCGGCCGACACGCCGATCCTGACGCTGGCGATCACCTCCAGGACGCTGCCGCTGCCCAAGGTGAGCGACCTGATCGACACGCGGCTGGCGCAAAAGCTCTCGCAGGTGGCGGGCGTCGGTCTGGTGACGCTGTCGGGCGGTCAGCGGCCCGCCGTGCGGATTCAGCTCAATCCGAAGGCCGTGGCCGCGCTCGGGCTCAACCTCGACGATGTGCGCACCGCCATCGGCAATGCCAACGTGAACCAGGCCAAGGGCAACTTCGACGGGCCGACGCGGGCCTCGACCATCGACGCCAACGACCAGCTCAAGTCGGCCGATGAATACAAAAGCCTGATCGTCGCGTACAAGAACGGCGCCGCCATCCGCATCTCCGACATTGCCGATGTGGTGGACTCGGCCGAGAACGTGCGCCTGGCCGCCTGGGCCAACACCACGCCTGCCATCATCATGAACATCCAGCGCCAGCCGGGCGCCAACGTGATCGGTGTGGTGGACAACATCAAGAAGATTCTGCCCGCGCTGCAGGCCACGCTGCCCGGCGCCATCGACGTCAAGGTGCTGACGGACCGGACCACCACCATCCGGGCCTCGGTCAGCGACGTGGAGTTCGAGCTGCTGCTGTCGGTGGCGCTGGTGGTGATGGTGATCTTCGTGTTCCTGCGCAACGTGCCGGCCACCATCATTCCCAGTGTCGCGGTGCCGCTGTCGCTGGTCGGCACCTTCGGCGTCATGTATTTTGCGGGCTTTTCCATCAACAACCTGACCCTGATGGCGCTGACGATTGCCACCGGCTTCGTGGTGGACGATGCGATCGTGATGATCGAGAACATCTCGCGCTACATCGAGGAGGGCATGAAGCCGCTGGAGGCCGCACTCAAAGGCTCGGCGCAGATCGGCTTCACCATCATCTCGCTGACCGTGTCGCTGATCGCGGTGCTGATCCCGCTGCTCTTCATGGGCGATGTGGTCGGGCGGCTGTTCCGCGAGTTCGCCGTGACGTTGGCGGTGGCCATTCTGATCTCGGCGGTGGTGTCGCTGACGCTGACCCCGATGATGTGCGCGCGGCTGCTGCGCCACACGCCGCCCGAAAAACAGGGCTGGTTTTTCCGCAAGAGCGGGGCCTTTTTCGACAACGTCATTGCCCATTACGGGCGGGCGCTCGAATGGGTGCTGGACCGCCAGATGCTGACGCTGCTCGTTGCCTTCGCCACGCTCGTGCTGACGGTGCTGCTCTATGTGTTCGTGCCGAAAGGGTTTTTCCCGGTGCAGGACACCGGGGTGATTCAGGGCATTTCCGAGGCCACGCAATCGGTTTCGTTCGCCACCATGGGCGAGCGCCAGCAGGCGCTGGCCCGCGTGGTGCTGCAGGACCCCGCGGTGCAGAGCCTGTCGTCGTTCATCGGGGTCGACGGTACCAACGTCACGCTCAATAGCGGGCGCCTGCAGATCAACCTCAAGCCCAAGGCGGAGCGCGGCATCAGCGCCAGTGACGTGATCCGGCGCCTGGGGCCCAAGCTCGACGCCGACGTGCCGGGCATCAAGCTGTACATGCAGCCGGTGCAGGATCTGACCATCGAGGACAGCGTGAGCCGCACCCAGTACCAGTTCAGCCTGGAAGACGCGGACCCGGACGAGCTCAGTCTGTGGGTGCCCCGGCTGGTCGCGCGACTGCAGCAAATCCCGCAACTGGCGGACGTGGCCAGCAACCTGCAGGATGAGGGCCTGCAGGCCTATATCGACATCGACCGCGACTCGGCCTCGCGCCTGGGCATCACCACCGCGGCCATCGACAACGCGCTGTACAACGCCTTCGGCCAGCGCATGATTTCCACGATTTACACGCAGTCCAACCAGTACCGCGTGGTGATGGAGGTCAAGCCCGAATTCCAGAAGGGCCCGGCCGCACTGAACGGCATCTACCTGGTCACGGGCAGCGGCGGCCAGATTCCGCTGTCCAGCATCGCGCGCATTTCCGAGAAAACCGCGCCGCTGGTGGTGAACCATCTGAGCCAATTCTCCGCCGCGACGGTCTCGTTCAACCTGGCGGCGGGCGCCTCGCTGGGCGATGCCGTCGATGCGATCAAGGCGGCAGAGGCCGAGATCGGCCTGCCCGTGAGCGTGCAGACCAGCTTCCAGGGCGCCGCGCTGGCGTTCCAGGCCTCGCTCAGCAACACGCTGCTGCTGATCCTGGCCGCCATCATCACGATGTACATCGTGCTCGGGGTGCTGTACGAGAGCTACATCCACCCCGTCACGATCCTGTCCACGCTGCCCTCCGCCGGGGTCGGCGCCCTGCTGGCGCTGATGCTCACGGGCCATGACATCGACATCATCGCGATCATCGGCATCATCCTCCTGATCGGCATCGTCAAGAAGAACGCCATCATGATGATCGACTTCGCGCTGGAGGCCGAGCGGCACGAGGGCAAGTCGCCGCGCGAAGCGATCCACCAGGCCTGCCTGCTGCGTTTCCGCCCCATCCTGATGACGACGATGTCCGCCCTGCTCGGCGCCTTGCCGCTGATGCTCGGCGGCGGCGTCGGCTCGGAGTTGCGCCAGCCGCTGGGCATCACCATGGTCGGCGGCCTGCTGGTGTCGCAGGTGCTGACGCTGTTCACCACGCCGGTGATCTACCTGGCCTTCGACCGTGTGGCGCGGCGCATGAAAAAGCGTTTTGGCAACCCCGATGCGGATCCGGATGCGGCGTCGGCGGCGGACCCGGTGCCCACGCCGGTTCAGCCATGAACATCTCCAGGTCGTTCATCGAGCGCCCGGTGGCGACCACGCTCCTGACGCTGGGCATCGCGCTGGCCGGGCTGGTGGCGTTCCGGCTGCTGCCGGTCTCGCCGCTGCCGCAGGTGGACTTCCCGACCATCTCCGTGTCGGCCTCGCTGCCGGGCGCCAGCCCCGAGACCATGGCCGCCACGGTGGCCACGCCGTTGGAGCGCGCGCTCGGCAGCATTGCCGGCGTCACGGAGATCACCTCGAGCAGCGCGCTGAACTCGACGCGCATCACGCTGCAGTTCGACCTGAGCCGCGACATCGATGGCGCCGCGCGCGACGTGCAGGCGGCGCTGAATGCGGCGCGCACCCTGCTGCCCAGCGGCATGCCGGGCAACCCGACCTACCGCAAGGTGAATCCGGCCGATGCGCCGGTGCTGATCCTGTCGCTGACCTCGGACACGATGACGCAGGGCCAGATGTACGACGCGGCCGACAGCATCCTGGCGCAAAAGCTGGCGCAGGTGGACGGCATCGGCCAGGTCAGTGTGGGCGGCAGCTCGCAGCCGGCGGTGCGCATCGAGCTGAACCCGACCGCGCTCAACAAATACGGTATCGGCACGGCCGACGTGCGCACGGCGGTGGCGGCCACCAACGCGAACCGGCCCAAGGGCATCGTGGAAGACGGCGCGCGCAACTGGCAGATCTATGCCAACGACCAGGCCACGACCGCCGCCGAATACATGCCCCTGATCGTCGCCTACCGCAACGGCGCGCCGGTGCGTGTGCGCGACGTGGCCCAGGTGGTGGATTCGGTGGCCGACCTGCGCAATGCCGGCCAGACGAATGGCAAACCCTCGGTGCTGGTGATCCTGTACCGCCAGCCGGGCGCCAACATCATCGAGACGGTGGACCGGGTGCGCGCGCTGTTGCCGCAGCTGCGCGCCTCGATTCCCGCCGCCATCAACCTCACGGTGTCGGTGGACCGCACGCCCACTATCCGCGCGTCGCTGAAGGACACGGAGCGCACGCTGATGATCTCGATCGCGCTGGTCATCCTGGTGGTGTTCGCCTTTCTGCGTAACTGGCGCGCCACCCTGATTCCCAGCGTGGCGGTGCCGGTGTCGCTGATCGGCACCTTCGGCGCGATGTACCTGATGGGCTTCAGCCTGAACAACCTCTCGCTGATGGCCCTGACGATTGCCACCGGCTTCGTGGTGGACGACGCCATCGTGGTGCTGGAGAACGTCTCGCGCCACATCGAGGACGGCATGAAACCGTTTGCCGCGGCCCTGCAGGGCGCGCGCGAGGTGAGTTTCACGGTGCTGTCGATGAGCCTGTCGCTGATCGCGGTGTTCATTCCGCTGCTGCTCATGGGCGGCATCGTCGGGCGCCTGTTCCGTGAATTCGCCATCACCCTGTCGGTGGCCATCCTGGTGTCGCTGCTGGTGTCGCTGACCACCACGCCGATGATGTGCGCGCGCCTGCTCAAGGCCCGCGGCGCGCAGGCGGCACGCCAGCCCGGGCGCCTGTACCTGCTGAGCGAGCGGTTTTTCAACGGCATGCTGCGCGGCTATGAGCGCTCGCTGGCCTGGGCGCTGCGCTTTGCGCCGCTCATGATGGTCATCCTGCTGGCGACGATTGCGCTGAACGTGTATTTGTATGTGATCGTTCCCAAGGGCTTTTTCCCGCAGCAGGACACCGGCCGGCTGGTGGGCAGCATCCAGGGCGACCAGGCGATTTCGTTCCAGGCCATGAAGCAGAAATTTGCCGAGTTCGTGCAGATCGTCAGGTCCGACAAGGATGTCGATACCGTGGTCGGCTTCACCGGTGGCGGGCGCGTCAACAGCGGCTTTGTTTTCGTCTCGCTCAAACCCCTGGGTGTGCGCAAGGACTCGGCCGACATGGTGATCGCGCGGCTGCGCGGCAAGCTGTCGCACGTGGCCGGTGCCAGCCTGTATTTGCAGGCCGTGCAGGACATTCGCGTGGGGGGCCGGCAAAGCAATGCCCAGTACCAGTACACGCTGCAGGCCGACGACCTGGCCGTGCTGCGCGCCTGGGAGCCCAAGATCACGCTGGCCCTGTCGAATCTGCCAGAACTGGCCGACGTCAGCAGCGACCAGCAGGACCATGGGCTGCAAACCACGCTGACCATCGATCGCGCCACGGCCATGCGCATGGGCGTCACGCCGCAACTGATCGACGCCTCGCTCTACGACCTGTTCGGCCAGCGCCAGATCTCGACCATCTACAACGCGATGAACCAGTACCACGTGGTGATGGAGGCCTCGCCCGAGTACTGGCAGAGCCCGACCACGCTGCAGAAGACCTATGTCAGCGTGCCGCTGTCGCAGGCGAACCTGGCACCGACCTCGTCGGCGCTGCAGACCGCGCCGGCGCTGACGGCGGGCGGCAAGCTGTCGGCCAACACCTCACTGGCGCTGACGCTCTCGACCCAGCCGGAGCCGCAGATTCCGCTGGCCGCCTTCACCACGTATGCGCCCACCAGCACCGCGCTGTCGGTGAACCACCAGGGGCAGTTCACGGCCTCGACGATTTCGTTCAACCTGCCCCCGGGCGTATCGCTGTCGGACGCCAGCAGCGCGATCGACAACGCGATGGCCAGGTTGGGCGTGCCGACCGGCCTGCATGGCAGCTTTCAGGGCACGGCCAACGCCTTCCAGAGTTCTTTGAGCAGCCAGCCCCTGCTGATCCTGACGGCGCTGCTGGCGGTCTATATCGTGCTTGGCGTGCTGTACGAGAGCTATGTGCACCCGCTGACCATTCTCTCGACCCTGCCCTCGGCCGGCGTGGGCGCGCTGCTGGCGCTGCTGCTGACCGGCACCGAGTTCAGCCTGATCGCACTGATCGGCGTGATCCTGTTGATCGGCATCGTGAAGAAAAACGCCATCATGATGATCGACTTCGCGCTGGACGCGGAGCGCCGTTTGGGCATGACGCCGCGCGACGCGATTTTCCAGGCCTGCCGGCTGCGCTTTCGCCCCATCATGATGACCACCATGGCGGCCATGTTCGGCGCCATTCCACTGGCGCTGGGCCATGGCGACGGCGCCGAGCTGCGCCAGCCGCTGGGCATCGCCATCGTCGGCGGCCTGATGGTGAGCCAGTTGCTGACGCTGTACACCACACCCGTGGTGTACCTTTATCTGGACCGTCTCAGCGTGTGGGGCAAGGCGCACTATGCGCGCTGGCGCGCAGGTTCGGGCCGACCTATTTTTGCAGGGCAGGAGAGGCCATGAGCATCCATTCAAACCCCCATACGCCGCTGGCCATGGCGCTCACGGTGGCCGTCTGCACGCTGCTGGGCGCCTGCGCGGTTGGCCCCGATTACGTCAGGCCCGACACCGCCGCCCCGCTCGCCTACAAGGAAAACAGCGGCTGGACCGTGGCCCAGCCCGCCGACACCGCGGATCGCGGCAAGTGGTGGGAAGTGTTTGGTGACGCCCGGCTCAACGCGCTGGTCGAACAGGTGGAGATTTCGAACCAGACCGTGAAGGCGGCCGCCGCGCAGTACGAGCAGGCGCGCGCGCTGGTGGAGTCGGCGCGCGCCGCCTACTTCCCGACCGTTGGCCTGAATGCGGCCGCGACGCGATCGCAGGCGGGCAGCGGTCTGGCCGCGCGCACAACCACTGGCGCCTCCGGCGCTTCCTCCTCCGGTATCAACAACAACGTCTCCCTGTCACTGGGCGCGTCCTGGGAGGCCGACATCTGGGGCAAGGTGCGCCGCGCCACCGAGGCGCAAACCAGCAGCGCCCAGGCCAGCGCCGCCGAACTGGCGGCGGCGCGCCTGAGTGCGCAGGGCCAGCTGGCGCAAAGTTACTTCACGCTGCGCCAGGTGGACGCCCAGATCCAGCTGTATGCCGACACCGTCGCCGCCTACCAGAAATCACTGCAGCTCACCAGGAACCGCTATGTCGGCGGGGTGTCGGCGCAGGCCGATGTGGTGGCGGCCGACACGCAGCTCAAGACCGCGCAGGCCCAGGCCATCAACCTGGGCGTGCAGCGCGCCCAGCTCGAGCATGCGATTGCCCTGCTGGTGGGCCAGCCGGCCTCGACCTTTTCCATCGCCCCCGCGCCGCTGACGACGGCGCCGCCGCCACCGGTGCCCGAGGCCGGCCTGCCCTCGCAACTGCTGGAGCGCCGGCCCGACGTGGCGGCGGCGGAGCGCCAGGTGGCCGCGGCCAACGCCCAGATCGGCGTGGCGAAGGCCGCATATTTTCCGGCCCTGAGCCTGACCGGGTCGGCCGGGTACCAGGGCTCGACCTTTGCCAATCTGCTGAGCCTGCCGAACCGCTTCTGGTCCATCGGCCCGCAACTGGCGGCGACCCTGTTCGACGGTGGCGCGCGCGATGCGCAGAGCCGGCAGGCGCGCGCGGTCTATGACCAGAACGTCGCGCTGTACCGGCAGACCGTGCTCACGGGCTTGCAGGAGGTGGAAGACAATCTGGCGGCCCTGCGCATCCTGGAGCAGCAGGCCGCCGTGCAGGACGCGGCCCTGCAGGCGGCGCGCGAGTCGGTCAAGCTGACCATCAACCAGTACAAGGCCGGTGTCGTCAGCTACCTGAATGTGGTCACCGCGCAAGCCACGGCGTTCGGCACCGAGCGGGATTCGGTGAGTCTGCTGGGCAGCCGCTACGTCGCCAGCGTGCAGCTGATCCAGGCGCTGGGCGGCGGCTGGCATGCCAGCAGTTTGCCGGGCGCCGCCGCCGTGAATGCGGCCAACGATCCGAAGCGGCAATAAGGCCCCCACGCTTGCCATTGCGTGTGCTGCGCTGCCCCCCGAGGGGGCTAATTTTCCTTGGGGCGGCCCGGCGGAAAATTGAGCTGGCGTGGCGTCAAGCGCCGGCCGCAGGCCAGCGGGCCGCGACCGCCGCGACCCGTGCCTGGTGAATCATTTCTCCAATCTTTGGGCCTGTAGCCCCCGTGGACTGTGCACCCTCAGCTATTGAATTCGTAGCGACCTGCTGCGCGGCGGCGAGTGCGCCGAGCAGCCGCTCGCGCTGGGGATAGGCGCTCTCCTGCAGCCCCAGGCGGCCCCGCGCATCGCATTCGCAGGCCAGCAGCACGTCCGCAAATCGCTGCGGTTTGCGAAACGCGTCGCAGCGCTCCAGCAGGCGCACCAGCGCCGCCGCCTGGAAGTCGCCGCTGCGGTGGATGTTGCCGTGTTCGCGCGCCACCACCTCGGCCAGTTCGCGGCATTCGGTGGGCACGCGCAGCCGCGCGCACACGCTCTTGACCAGTTTGACGCTGCGCTCCTCATGGCCGATGTGGCGCGGCAATCCTTCGGCCGGCGTCGTGCCTTTGCCGAGGTCGTGCATCAGGCAGGCGAAACGCACCGGCAGCGAGGCGCCGAGTCGCGCGCTCATGTCGAGCACCAGCATCAGATGGACGCCGGTATCGACCTCCGGGTGATGCTGCGCGGGCTGCGGCACGCCCCAAAGTCGATCCACCTCGGGCAGCAGGACGCGCAGCGCGCCGCACTCGCGCAGCACCTCGAACAGGCGCGAAGGGGTGTTCTCCATCAGGCCGCGAGCCAGTTCCTGCCAGACGCGCTCGGCCACCAGCGCATCGACCTCGCCGTGGCTGACCATGTCCCGCATCAGCCGCATCGTCTCGGGCGCCACATGGAAGTCGGCAAAGCGCGCCGCAAACCGCGCCACGCGCAGGATGCGCACGGGGTCTTCGCGAAAGGCCTCGGTGACGTGGCGAAAGGTCTTGCTGCGCAAGTCCCGCTGCCCGCCGTAAGGGTCGATCAGAGTCTTGGGATTTAGATGAAATGGGCCTGGAGCCGTTACTGCATCTGCACTGACAGCTATTGAATTGATAGTCAGGTCGCGCCGCGCCAGGTCCTGCTCCAGCGTCACGTCCGGCGTGGTGTGGAAGGCAAAGCCGTGGTAGCCGCGCGCGGTCTTGCGCTCGGTGCGTGCCAGCGCGTATTCCTCGTGCGTTTGCGGGTGCAGGAACACGGGGAAGTCGCGGCCCACCGGCAAATAGCCCAGCGCGACCATCGCCTCGGGCGTGGCGCCCACCACGACCCAGTCGCGGTCCTGCACGGATAAGCCCAGCAAGGCATCGCGCACCGCACCGCCAACCATGTAAATCTGCATGCCGGGCAGTTTACCGGCGCGTGGGGACTCTATCTCGAAAGCCGGTAAGGCTCCTCGAAATTGCGGAAGTCCTGCTCGGCCAGCGCGTCGTCGATCCAGGCCTTGATGCCGGGCAGTGCGCGCACGCGCTCCACGTAGGCGCTGATCTCGGCGGGCACCGGCAGCGCGTAGGTCTTGAGCCGCATGCATACCGGCGCGAAATAAGAATCGGCGATCGTGAAATTCCCAAAAAGCAATGGCCCGCCATGCTGCGCGAGCAGTTCGCTCCACATGCTGACGAGGCGCTGCACGTCGGCGCGCACGGCGGGCTTGTCACGCCACACGAGCTGGCCGATGTGCGGCAGCGAAGCCTCGATGTTCATGCCGCAGCTGCCGCGCAGGGCCGCGAAGCCGGAGTGCATCTCGGCGCAGATGCTGCGCGCGCGTGCCCGGGCCCTGGGGTCCTGCGGCCAGAGTTTTTTCTCGGGAAATTTTTCGGCCACATACTCGGCAATCGCCAGCGTGTCCCAGATGGCGAAGTCGCCATCCAGCAGCACCGGCACCTTGCCGGCCGGGGTTACGCCGTCCAGTGTCACCTTGAAGTTCGAGCCCGGATCGAACGAATCGAAGAGCACCTTGACTTCCTGGAACGGGATGCCGGCCTGTTTGAGCAGTACCCAGGGCCGCATGGACCACGAGGAATAATTTTTGTTGCCGATGTAGAGCTTGAGCATGAAAACCTCCAGGGCGACATGTTACTGCCGCGGGCCTGGAGCCTAGAAACGCCCGGCAGTTCTGCGCATGGCCAGCAACTCGTCTTCCAGGCCCTGCGTGTTGAGGTAAGACGGCGCGATGGTGGACAGGGCGGTGGGGGTGATGCCCAGCGCCTGCAGTCCGGGGAGCCGTCCGCTGGCGATGTTGTCCACCTTCATCGCGTCGAGGTTGTCGCGGCTGATCAGCGGCTCGCCCGGGGCCATCTCCATCAGCAGGGCCTGCAGGCGGCCCAGTGCCATCGGCAGCGGGATGATCGGGCGCTCAAAGCCGCTGTAGCGCCCCGCCAGTTGCACCAGTTCTTTCAAGGTCAGCACCTGCGGCCCGCAGGCCTCGTAAGTCTCGCCGATGCGCCGGCGCTCCTGCAGGCTGGTCACCACGGCCGCAGCGACATCTTCGACCCACACGGGCTGGAATTTCGCGGCACTGCCGGCCAGCGGCAGCACCGGAAACACGCGCTGGAGCCTGGCAAACAGGTTCAGGAATTTGTCCTCGGGGCCAAAGATCACGCTGGGGCGCAGCACCGTCAGATCCAGATCGGCCGCGCGCAGCACCTCTTCGCCGCGCGCCTTGCTGCGCTGGTACATGGACGGCGCGTCGTTGCCGGCGCCCAGCGCGCTGACGTGCACCACGCGGCGCACGCCCGTGGCCGCACAGGCGCGCGCCAGTTTTTGCGGCAGCTGGACGTGCATCTTGTCAAATGCAGCTTCGTTGCCGTGCAGGATGCCGACCAGATTCACCACGGCATCGTGTCCTGCCACGAGGCGGGTTAATGCGGCCTCGTCGTGCACATCGGCTTCGAACAGGTCCAGCAGCGGCAGCATCCACAGGTGCTTGGCGCCTGCGAGGCGCCGCGTGGGAACGGTGCTGCGCCACGCCAGGCGCGTCAGTTTCTCGCACAGGTGGCTGCCCACAAAGCCGGTGCCGCCGAGGATGAGTATTTTGTTCATGAGGGTCGATTCTGCTTGAGTCCTGTGGGTGTCCCGACAATCTGACGCATTGGCGCGTGTTCCTGCCCCGATAATTGAAGCATTCGAATGATAGAAGACAAGGACTATTTCATGCGCCAACTCAGCGCCGCCTGCCGGCTGTCGATTTTTTGCGTCGTCGCGCTGTGCAGCGGCTGTGCCGTGGTGGCGGTGGGCGACGCCGTAGTGGCGGTCGGCAGTGCCGTGGTCACCACCGGTGCGGTGATCGTCGGCACCGGCGTCAGGGCCACGGGCGCCGTGGTGAATGCGGTGATCCCGTAAATCCGTTTCAGGGCAAATCCTTGCCCGGGTCCGGCACGCTGGCATCGCGCGGCCCCACCGTGCCCAGCCGGGCCTTCAATGACTGGGGCTGGCCGCTCAGGATGGCCGCGTAATCGGTGGTGTTGGCCAGCACTTTCTTGACGTAGTCGCGGGTTTCGGCAAACGGCACGTTTTCGGCCCAGATGGCCGCATCCAGCACCGGGCCGTTGCGCCAGCTGCGCGGGCGCCCCGGACCGGCGTTGTAGGCGGCGGCGGCCAGCGCCATGGAGCCGTCGAAGTCGTCCAGGATCAGCTTGAGGTAGCCGGTGCCGATCGCGATGTTGGTGTCGCGGTTGGAAATCTGGTCGGGGGTGAAGTCCACCAGGCCGATCTTGCGGGCCGTCCAGCGCGCCGTCGCAGGCATGACCTGCATCAGGCCCGAGGCGCCCACGCCCGACTGTGCATCGATGATGAAGCGGCTTTCCTGGCGGATCAGGCCGTACACATAGGCCGGGTCGAGGCCGATCTCGCGCGTGCGCTTGATGACTGCCTGCTCGTGCGGCATGGGAAAGCGCTGGTCGAAGTCCATGAACGATTTGGTGCGCTCGCTGGTGTTGATGCAGCGGTCCCAGATTTCGCGCTGGCAGGCCAGGTCGGCGGCGGCCAGCAGTTCGCGGTCGCTCATGCCGCCGGCCGTGTGCAGGTTGGTGGCGTAGTTCCATTCGCGCACGCCTTCGCTGCGCAGCCCGAGCCCGATCGCGTACAGGGCCCGGTTCAGGCCCGGGTCTGCCAGCGCCGCCTGCTTTTCCTGCGCCGTCAGCGGCGCGGGCCGGGGCGGCACGGTGACGCGCTGGCCCAGATCTTCCAGCGCCAGTTGTTCATAGAAACCGCTGGGACCCGCGATGCCCTGCAGCAGCGCGTTGGCTTCCAGGCGCCGCGGCGACGCGGGGTCGGCGCGCTGGGCCCCGTTCAGGGTGGCCAGCAGCGCGCGTGCCTTCCAGTAAACCCAGGTGGGAGTCCTGCGCGCGTCCTCGCTCATGGCCTTGATCGTCGTCAGCACGGTGGGCCAGTTGCCGGCGCGCAGCGCGGCGCGGGCCCTCCATTCCAGCATGACGTCGGTCAGGTCGCTGTCCCGGCTGACGCGCCCGTAGTAGTTCAGCGCATCGCCGCTCAAGCGCGTCGCCGCCTGCTGGCCGATGACGCCCCAGACCCAGTTGCGCTCTTCGCTGGTGAGCTGCGGGCTCCATTTGCCATCGAGCTGGGTCGCGGCGGCATCCGGGTCATTGGCGGCCATCCGGATCAGGGCCAGCACCACCAGCTGCTTGCTCACGCGCGACATCGCGACGGCTTTGCCGGCGAGAAATTTCGCCGGGCTGTTGCCGAGGTCGGAGACCAGGTTCAAAGCCTCGGGGGCGACGATCTCCACCGCGTTGCGCGCCACCGTCAGGCGATTCGCGGCCATCGCTAGCCGTGCCTTGCGCCACGCTTCCAGCGCGGGCATTTTTTGGGCGGCGATCAGGGCGCCCGCCGCGAGCGTGCAGCCGTCATCGGCCTTGTGCAGTGCAAACCAGTTTTTGCGCACCTGATCGGCCAGGGTGGGCGAGGGCGTGGCGCTGGTCAGCTGCTCGATGTGCAGCGCATAGCATTGCACTTCGCGGTCGTCGCGCATGCGGAATTTGGGATATTCGGCGGCAAACCCCTCCCAGTCGCGGCGCTGGCCCAGCAGCAGCAGCCAGTCGTTGCGCAGCCGGTCTTCCTGGTAGGTGCCGGCGTAGCGCCTGAGGAAATCCTGCACCTCCTGCGCGCTCGCGTCATCCAGCCGCGCCTTCAGCTCCCAGTAGGCGGCCCAGGCTTCGAGCGGGTTGCCCCGGGCCAGCGGCAGCAGCGCCGTGAGTGCGGCCTTGTCACCCCTTTTGAAGGCCTGGCTCATTTGCAGCAGGGCGTCGTCGCTGCCGGGCTGGGCCTGTGCGGACGGTAGCGCCGCGAACAGGATGCCGGCGATCAGGGTGGCGGAGAGAGACGGTGTCAAAATCTTGTTGATCTTCATGGGGGAATTATGGACAAGTTAGCGGTGCGACGGGCATTGATCGAAGAACGGCTGAACATGCCCGACCGCGCGCAGCGCGCGGATTTGCTCCAGCGCGTCATGCGGATCTGGCTGGTGGGGCGGCCCGACACGGTGATTGGCGCCTACTGGCCGATCAAGGGCGAGTTCGATCCGCTGCCGGCGCTGCACCGCTGGAAGGAGGATGGCGAGCTGCAGGGCGGCCCTGACATGAAACGCATCGGACTGCCAGTGGTGGACAAGCTTCACAAGACCCTGACTTTTCACGCCTGGTACCCGGGCTGCCCGATGCAGGAGGACGCCTACGATATCCCCAAGCCCAAGGACACCGAGGTGGTGGTGCCCACGCTGCTGTTCGTGCCCTGCCTGGGCTACGGGCCGGGCGGCTACCGGCTGGGCTATGGCGGGGGCTTCTATGACCGCACGCTGGCCGCCCTGCGGCCCCGGCCGGTCACCGTCGGGCTGGGCTTTACGCACGGGTTCATAGAAGACTTCGAGCCCGAGGCGCACGACGTGCCGCTCGACGCGATCCTCAACGACAACGGCGTGGTGTGGCCCGTTTAACAAGCCCCCACGCTTGTCGCTTCGGCCCGGCCCTTCGCTGCGTTCGCCCCCACGCCTGGGTGATTGGGCGTAAAGTTTGAAGTTCCGTTTTTGTACATGAACCCCGCAAGGAGCAGCGCATGAACAAGCGATCCCTGGGCCGATCCGGCCTGCAAGTCTCACCACTGGCTTTCGGCGGCAACGTGTTCGGCTGGACCGTTGACGAAGCCACCTCGTTCTCCCTGCTGGACGCCTGGGTGGATGCCGGCTTCAACTTCATCGACACCGCCGACGTGTATTCGCGCTGGGTGCCCGGGCACACGGGCGGTGAATCCGAAACCATCCTGGGCAAGTGGTTCAAGCGCAGCGGCAAGCGCAGCCAGGTGGTGCTGGCGACCAAGGTCGGCATGGAGATGGGACCGGGCCGCAAGGGGCTGGCACCGGCCTACATCCGGGGCGCGCTGGAAGATTCGCTGCGCCGGCTGCAGACCGACTACATCGACCTGTACCAGTCCCACGACGACGATGCCGACACGCCGCTGGCGCAGACGCTGGCAACCTACGGCAAGCTGATCGATGAGGGCAAGGTGCGCGCCATCGGTGCGTCCAACTACAGCGCCGCCCGGCTGGCGCAGGCGCTGGAGGTGAGCCGGCAGGAGGGACTGCCGCGCTACGAGAGTCTGCAGCCGCTGTACAACCTGTACGACCGCGCCGCGTATGAGGACACGCTGGAGCCGCTGTGCGTCCAGCAGGGCGTGGGTGTCATCAACTTCTATGCGCTGGCCAGCGGCTTTCTGACCGGCAAATACCGCTCCAGCGCCGATCTGGGCAAGAGTCCGCGCGGCAAGGGCGCCGCCAAGTACCTGACCGCGCGCGGCCTGCGCATCCTGGCCGCGCTGGACGACGTGGCGGCGCGCTACAGCGCCACGCCGGCGCGGGTGGCGCTGGCCTGGGAGCTGGCCCGCCCCAGCATCACGGCGCCGATCGTCAGTGCCACGTCGCTCGCCCAATTGGCGGAACTGGTGGCGGCCACGCAACTGACACTGGATGCCGCCGCCATCGAGCAACTGAACCAGGCGAGCCGGCCGCAAGCACCAACCCCGGCCGGTTGAACGGGCCGTGCGCCCTGGCGCGGCTCTTCAATCGGGCTGGTCGAGCGTGTCCGGATCCGGCCCATCGCCAACGGCCTTGCGCGTTTGTGCCGCCTGCAGTGAAATCCATTCGCAAAACGCCCGGATTTCGGGCCGCAGCGCACTGCGCGGGCCGACCAGCATCCAGTACGCCATGGGCGATTCGAGCCGCATGCCGGGCAGGATTTCCACCAAGTCGCCGCTGGCCAGGCTGTCGGCCACCAGCGGCATGCGCGCCAGCGCCACGCCCTGGCCCGTGAGAGCGGCCTGCGCGATCTGGTTGGCGTAGTTGAAGTACAGCCAGCGCTTGGGCTCGAGCTTGCTGAAGTGGTGGGTGTCGAACCAGCGCCGCCAAGTCAGCCACTCCAGGTGCTGGGTGCGGTGCGCATCGCCCGCCTCGATCAGCGCGAAATGCGCCAGATCCTCGCCGCGCGCGAGTACATGCCCGCTCTTGAGCAGCCAGGGGCTCGCTACCGGCGTGAGCTGCTCGCCGAACATGCGGATGGCGCTCGCCGGCACGTTGGCGGGCACGGCGTAGCGCAGCGCGATGTCGACATCGGTGGTCTCCATGTCCACCGCGTGGTCGCTCGCGTCGATGCGGATGTCGATGTCGGGATACTCGCTCTGGAAGGCTTCCAGCCGCGGGATCAGCCACATGGACGCGAACGAGGCCCAGGTGGTGATGGCCACGCTCTTGCGCCCGGCGCTGCGGCGAATCAGCCGCACCGCGCTGTCGATGCGCTCCAGCGATGGCAGCACCGAGCGCAGCAGCTGCGCGCCCGCGCTGGTGAGCTCCACTGCGCGGGTGTGGCGCAGGAACAGGCTGACGCCCACTTCTTCTTCCAGCGACTGGATCTGCCGGCTCACGGCCGATTGCGTGAGCGCCAGTTCCTCCGCCGCGGCGCGGAAATTGAGGTGCCTGGCAACCGCCTCCAGCGCGCGCAAATGCCCCACCGAGAGGGGCCGCGAGCGCAGGTGGGTGGGTGAAGATTGCATGGGGTTGAAGGAGGGTGGAAGTGTCGATTGATGCGAATCCAGTATGAATAGCGTACCGCGTTTTCATTGGACTGCCAAGGCATTGGCGACCATCATTCATTCCTGATTAGCTGATATGGAGAACGCCATGACCTCGCAAAATGTTCTGCAATTGCAACAACCCACGCCCGGCGCTGCGCTGCCCGGCTGCTGGAAGCTGGACGCGGGCCGGGCCGTGACCCTGCGGCCGCGCGAGGCGGGTGTATTCCGCGTGGCGCAGGGCCAGGTCTGGGCTACTTTGCAAGGCCCACACCGCGGCCCCGCCAACGACCTGGGCGACCGTTTTCTGAGTCCCGGCGAGTCGCTGGCCTTGTGGGCGGGACAGCGCCTGGTGCTCGAACCCTGGGACGCCGCCAGCAGTGCGCCGGCCTGGTTCAGCTGGGATCCGCAGCCTGCCGCCGCGCCGAATCCGCGGCGTGCGGCGCGCGGATGGGGTGTTGCCGTGGGTCAGCCCCTGGCTGATTTGCGCCTGGCGCTTTGCAGCGTGGCCCGGGCGCTGGGTGGCGCGGCGGGCGCGGTAGTCCGCCTGGGCGCGGGTTTAGCCGGCTTCGCTATCGATTTGCTAGCTGACCGTGTCCGCCCTGCATGGGCTGAACGCGCTTTCAGCGCCGATTCCAGGGCCAGCCGGGCCCACGGCGCCATGAACTGCGCCGACTCCATCGCATCCACCGGCGCGCTGTAGCAGTTCATGCTTTTGGGCCCGCCGCGGGCCAGGTAGGTGAAGCGCTCGCAGCAGTAATCGGCAAAGTCGCGAGTGGGGGCGGGCAGGGTCTGCACCATACCTCCGCACTGGCAAAATGCCAGCATGGCCCGCCCCAAATCTGCCTCTCACGAACTCAAGCGTGACGAAATCCTCGATATTGCCGCACAGTGTTTTGCCGATCGCAGCTACCCGGCCGCCAGCATGAACGATATTGCCGCTGCCCTTGGCACCTCGAAGGCGCGCCTCTACCACTACTACAGCAGCAAGGAAGCCATCCTGTTTGACCTGCTGGACCGCTACACCCAGCGCCTGCTGGCCCTCATCGGCCAGGTCGAGGCGACGGCGCAGCGCCGCAGCCTGGATGACCGCGCCGCGCTGCACGAGTTGGTCCGCAATTTCCTGCAGGAGTACGAAACCTCGGCCACGCGCCACGTGGCGCTGCTGCACGACACCAAGTTTCTGGCCGCAGAGGCCGACGCAAAGCCGGGTCAGGTGCCGGCGCTGTCGCAGCGTGAGCTGATCCTGAACCGCCAGCGCGATGTGGTCTCTGCCGTCACGCGCTTCCTGCGCCGCGCCTATCCGCAGCGCGTGAACGCCGCGAACCAGACCGCCCTAGCCATGATGCTGTTCGGCATGATCAACTGGACCTTCACCTGGCTGCGCCCCGGCGGGGCCATGAGCTATGCCGCGTTTGCCGAGCAGGTGATCGGCGTGCTCGAACATGGGCTCGCGGCGGGCTGAGAGATCAGGACGACTTCGCCTTCAAGGCACTGCGCAGGGTTGCGAGAAAGCGGATGCTGGCGGTCGACAACGAACGCCCGCGCTTGATAACCACCGAAATGTCGCGCGACACGCGCGGTGTCGAAATCGGTCGGATGACCAGCGATGCGTTGTTCGACGCGCGCGCGAAGGCCGAGGGCATGATCGAGGCGCCCATGCCGCTGGCCGTCATCCACAACGCGGTCGACATGAATGACACCTCGTTGACAACGTTCAGGACTACGCCTGCGGTGGCTGCCGTGCCGTCGATCAGCGGCCTGACGCCATAGCCGGTACGCATGGTCACGATCGGGTGGCCTGCAAGGTCGATCCAACGAACACGGGGTGTGCGGGCCAGCGGATGGTTGGCCAGGCACACCAGCGCGAGGTGATCACGCAGGAGCGTCTGCGTGTCTACCTCGGCGCCGGGGTGCTCGGGGGTGCCAATGCCGAAATCGACGTGCTCACCCATGATCCGCGAGATGAACTGGTCGGGCGCGCAGTCGTCCACGACCACGCGCACCTGCGGGTAGGCTGCCTCGAACGCGCAGATGGCATCCGGCAGCAGGAAGGACGCCAGCGTGGGCGTCGTGGCGAAGCAGACGCGGCCACGTTCCAGCGTCGACAGCGTGCGAAAGCTGGACGATAGTGCGTCCACGTCGCGCAGGATGCGTTCGGCCGTCGCAAGCATTTCGTTTGCCGCCGCAGTCGGCTGCAGCGATCGGGTGGTGCGATCGAACAGGCGCGCGCCCAGCCCCTCTTCGAGTTGCCGGATCAGCATGCTGACGGCCGACTGGGTCACGAAGAGCTTCTCGGCGGCGGCGCCAAGCTTGCGAAGCCGGTGAACCTGCACGAAGGCGCGCAACTGCCGGATGGTAGGGGCAAAGTTTTTATTCATCAGATAACATGATATTTGATCAACTATTTCTTGATTTACGAATGAATTGCGCTGATGTCAAATGGTGATTGGAGATAACTACATGGACCGACATTAATGAAGAATTTCACCCGCCTCCTGAGCCCCATCGCCTTTGCCGCGTTTACTGGACTGGCCGCACTGGCCTTGCCCAGCGCCGCGCAAAATGCCGGCGGCGGCTTCCCGAACAAGCCGATCCAGGTGGTCGTCACTTTCCCGCCCGGCGGCAGCTCTGACGCCGTGTTTCGCATGATCGTGCCGCGCCTGAACGAGAAGCTGGGGCAACCTGTCATAGTGGATAATCGGCCGGGTGCCGGCGGAAATGTGGGCCTCGCGCTGGTGGCCAGGGCGCCGGCCGACGGCTACACGCTGGGGCTGGGTGCTGCGGGCGCACTGTCGGCCAACGTCAGCCTCTATCCGCAGATGCCGTTCGACGCCATGAAGGACTTCAAGCCGGTCGCAATGCTCGCGGCGATCCCGTTCGTGATTGTCGGTAATCCATCGATGAAAGCAAAAGCGGATACGCTGCGCGAACTCATCGCACTGGCCAAGGCCGAGCCGGACAAGCTGTCGGTCGGTTATGGTGGCAACGGCACAGCGATGCACCTGTCTGCGGCGTTGTTCGCCCAGATGGCGAACATCCAACTGAACGAGGTGCCGTACCGTGGCAGCGGACCGGTTGCGCTCGACGTGATGGGCGGCCAGTTGTCACTGGGCGTGGTCGACCTGCCGTCGGCGCTGCAACAGATCAAGGCTGGCAAGCTGATTGCCTATGCTGTGACCAGTGCGCGGCGACTGCCCATGCTGGCGGACGTACCTACCGTGGCCGAGGCAGGACTGCCCGGATACGATTCGACCGGCTGGTTCGGCATTGTGGCGCCAGCCGGAACGCCCGAGCCGATCGTCGCGCGACTGAATGCCGAAATCAACGCCGCATTGACCGACGAGACCATCAAGACGAAATTGCGGAATATGGGTGTCGAGCCCGAGCCGGGCACGTCCGCAGCCTTTGGTGTCTACATTCGTTCCGAAACCGCGAAATGGGCCAATGTGATCCGGATTGCCCGTATCAAACTGGGGTGAAGGACGCATGAATGCACCCGCAGAGATCCTGACCGCCGATGTGCTGATCGTCGGCGCCGGCCCCGTGGGCCTGACCATGGCGATGGACTTGGCCGCGCGCGGCGTGAAAGTGCTCATTGCCGAGATTCGCCGTTACGCCGAGCCGCCAAACGTGAAGTGCAACCACGTCGCCTCGCGCACCATGGAGCAGTTCCGCCGACTGGGCGTTGCGCGCAAGCTGCGCGATGCCGGACTCCCCGCCGATTATCCGAACGATGTCGTGTTCCGCACCAGCGTCACGGGCATTGAGCTGACGCGCATCCCGATTCCCTGCCGGCGCGACCGCTACGCCGAGACGCAAGGGCCGGACGCATGGTGGCCGACGGCGGAGCCGCCGCACCGCATCAACCAGATCTATCTGGAGCCGATTTTGCTGGAGCACACGGCCGCGCTTTCGGGCGTGACCCTGCTCAACCGGACGCAGGTCACCGGTTTCACGCAAGACGAGACGGGTGTCGTCGCGACGGCGACGAGCCTCGACGATGGCGGCACGCGAACGCTTCGCGCCCGCTTCATGGTGGGCTGTGACGGCGGCAGTTCCGCGGTGCGCAAGCAAATCGGCGCGAAGCTTGAGGGGACGGCCATCATCCAGCGCGTGCAGTCGACCTACATCCGCGCGCCACAGTTGCGCTCGCTCATTCCGGGCAAGCCGGCATGGTCGTACTACTCGATGAACCCGCGGCGTTGCGGCACGATGTTCGCCATTGACGGCCACGCCACCTGGCTGGTGCACAACCACCTGAACGCCGAGGAGCCGGAATTCGATTCGGTCGACCGCGACCGCTCGATCCGCGACATCCTCGGTGTCGGGCCCGACTTCGAATACGAGGTGATCAGCAGGGAAGACTGGGTGGGACGCCGGCTGGTGGCCGACCGCTTCCGCGATCGCCGGGTCTTTTTGGCGGGTGACGCCGCGCACCTGTGGGTGCCCTACGCTGGCTACGGCATGAATGCGGGCATCGCCGACGCCATCAATCTGTCGTGGCTGCTGGCGGCGTGCGTGCAGGGCTGGGCTGACGAACGCATCCTGGACGCCTACGAGGCGGAGCGCCAGCCCATCACCGAACAGGTGTCGCGCTTCGCCATGGACCATGCGCAGAAGATGATTCGCGCGCGCCGCACCGTGCCGGCCGACATCGAGGCGCTCGGACCGGAGGCTGACGCGCGGCGCGCCGACATTGGACGCGAGGCCTACGAACTCAACGTGCAACAGTTCTGCTGTGCCGGCCTCAATTTTGGCTACTACTACACGGGCTCGCCCATCATCGAGTACGACGACGCCGAGCCACCGGCATACTCGATGGGCGCCTTTACCCCCTCGACCGTGCCGGGTTGTCGGGCGCCGCATTTCTGGTTAACCGACGGGCGTTCTCTGTACGACGCCTTCGGCCCGGCCTACACCCTACTTCGCTTTGACCGGCATGCGGACATCGCGCCGCTCCAGCGCGCCGCGCAGGCAACCGGCATGCCGCTGACAGTGCTGGACGTCGACGCGCTCGCCGTTCCCGCCGAGTACGTGCATGCGCTGGTGATGTGCCGCGCCGATCAGCACGTGGTGTGGCGAGGCGACGCGGTGCCGGGCGATGGCGATGCCTTCATCGCACGCCTGTGCGGTCGCGCCATGGCGCAAGCCACGCTCTAGCGGGGTTTCCATCAGCGAGCGTGCCAAAGTGCGAGCATCGCGTTGCGCGGCACGACTGACGCGCTCTGAGCTTGAATCGCATTCGGCATGCTCGAAGATGGGTTGAGCCACTACACTGGCCGCATGAGTGCAATGCATGTGGTCGTGATGGGCGTCGCGGGGTGCGGCAAGTCGGCGGTGGGGCGGCGCATGGCTGCGCAACTGGGCCTGCCGCTGATCGAGGGGGACGACTTTCATCCGCCGCGCAATATTCACAAGATGGAGCAGGGCGTGCCGCTCACGGACATGGATCGCGCCGGCTGGCTGCAGGCGCTGGGCGCCAAGCTGGCGCAGCATCCGGCCGGCGCGGTGCTGACCTGTTCCGCGCTCAAACGGGCCTACCGCGATACCTTGCGGGCGGCGGTGCCGGAGTTGCGCTTTGTGCACCTGGCCATCACGCCGGCCGAATCGCTGCGCCGCGTGGCGGGGCGCGACGGCCATTTTTACCCGCCCAGCCTAGTGGCCAGCCAGTTCGAGGCGCTGCAGGACCCGACCGGCGAGCTGGATGTGCTGGCGCTGGACGCAACGGCTTCGCTGGAGGAACTGGCTTTGAAAGCAGTGCAGTGGCTGAAAGCGGAATTTAACAATGCGTAATTAATTACGATTAGGTAAAATCGCACGGTCATCAAGACGCCGCGCGACTTGCGCCTCTTCAGCCCTTGCCCACTTCCAGGAGACTCTCCATGTCCAGCGCCCCCACCAAAGCCTTTGCCAGCCAGGCTGACTTAACCGACAAGAAAATCACCTTCGAGCAGCTCAGCGCGCATTGCTGGGCCTACACCGCCGAGGGCGATCCCAATTCCGGCGTGATCATTGGCGACAAGTTCATCATGGTCAGCGACACCACGGCGACGCCGGCGATGGCGCAGGACCTGATCGCGAAAATCCGCACCGTCAGCGACAAGCCCATCAAGTATGTGCTGCTGACCCACTACCACGCCGTGCGCGTGCTTGGCGCCAGCGCCTATGTGGCCGAGGGTGCTACGGAGGTGATCGCGAGCCAGGGCACGCTGGAGCTCATCATCGAGCGCGGCAAGGAAGACATGCAAAGCGAGATGGAGCGCTTCCCGCGCCTGTTCCGCGGCGCCGAGGGTGTGCCCGGCCTGACCTGGCCGACCCTGGTGATCGGCGGCGGCGATGCGACGCGAGGCGAAGTGCCCGGCAAGCTCACCGTCGATCTGGGCGGCGTCAAGGTGCAGATCTGGTCGCCCGGCTACGGCCATACGCGCGGCGACACCATCGCCTGGGTCGCCGAAGAGAAGGTGCTGTTCAGTGGCGACCTGGTCGAGTACGAGGCCGGCGTCTACACCGGCGACGCCCAACTCGAGGAATGGCCCGCCACGCTCGAAGCCCTGCGGGCTTTAAGGGCCGAGGCCATCGTGCCCGGACGCGGCGAAGCCATGAAGGGCGCGGCCAACGTCGACAAGGCGCTCGACTACACGAAACGCTGGGTCGAAACGCTGTACCGCTGCGGCCAGGAGGCCGCCGCTGCCAAGATGGACCTGAAGGCCGCCATGGCGCACACGCGCAAGAGCATGGACCCGATCTTCGGCCAGGTGTTCATCTACGAACACTGCCTGCCGTTCGATGTAAGCCGCGCCTTTGACGAGGCCAGCGGCATCAAGAACCCGCGCATCTGGACGGCGGCGCGCGACAAGGAAATGTGGGACGCGTTGCAGGCGTGATGGCGACTGGAGCCGGCCGCAACACTACCGCGCGCAAGTAGCAGCGTCAGTTACGGCTGCTGCACTGCCAGCTGCACCAGGTCCCGTTCGTAGGTGCGCAGCCTTTGTACCGCGGTGTCGCGCTGGACGGGCGTGGTACTGTTGTGCGTCAGGGCAACGCTGCGGCAGTCTTCCTGCAGCAAGGCTTGCTGGTAGGCGCGGTACGCAGGGTTGGGCGAGTCGAGGGTGCGTTCGAGGTAGCCGTGCACCAGGTCGCGTGCCTCGCCTTCGGGCAGCCGGGCCTGCGTGATCTGGCGCAGCGTTTGCAGCGCATCCTGCTGGCGGCGCAGCCGCTCCTCGTAGCTTATGCGCGCATCAAAACCCGACCGCGCCACCTGCGTGCGAAGACGGTCTTTTTGAGCGCCGTCGAGCCGGCCATAGATCATTTCGGTGCGTTCCAGCCACTGCTTGTAGCGTTTTTCCAACTGCTTTGCGGGAGTCGCGGACAACCACTCCTTGCGATAGCGCGCGTCTGTCTTGGTGTACTTGCGCTCCAGTCCCTGCAGTTGCGCCGTCGTCAGCGTCATGGCCAGTGCGGCCGCGGCAGGCTCGATCTGCGCCATGAGGGTTCCCAGGTGCCGTCGCATTTCCTGGGCAATGGCGCAAACCTGCTCTGGCCCAATATCGGCGGGGGCTAGTTGCTCCATTTGTTGTAGCAATTCGATGTATTGGGGCAATTCGGTCGCGCGATGCCAGGCGTGCAGCCGTGCCAGGTCCGCGCGCAGTTGCAGGGTTTGCGCCTCATTGAAATCCACATAGCCGTCCAGCCACCAGTACCCGACGCTGGCGGCATTGTTGTAGGCGATCTTGATCGTGCTGCAGCTCGCCAGCACAAGCGTGAACATCAGCCAGCCGATAATCCGGGCTACGGTTCCGGCCCGGGCCGGCAGAAAACGCACAGGAGGAGTCATGACAGCAATCGATGTGGTCATCATGGCCGCGGGCAAAGGCACGCGGATGAAGAGCCGCCTGCCCAAAGTATTGCACCGCCTGGCCGGGCGCGCCCTGCTCGACCATGTGATCGACACGGCTGCAGCCCTGCAGGCGCGCCATGTGGTCGTGGTGACCGGTCATGGTGCTATTGAAGTTGAAGCGGCTTGCCAAGGTGTGGCAAGGACTGCAGCCGCTTTTGACATAAAGTTTGTGCGCCAGGAGCCGCAGCTGGGCACCGGCCATGCCGTGCAGCAGGCGGTCCCAATGCTGCCCGATGACGGCGTGGTCGTGGTGCTCTCGGGCGACGTGCCTTTGACCCGCGTGGAAACCTTGCGCGCCCTGATTGAAGCCTGCGGCGGCGACAAGCTGGCCCTGCTGACCATCGCCTTTGCCGACCCGACCGGGTACGGACGCATCGTGCGTGCGGGAGAGTCGGTGCAGGCCATCGTCGAACACAAGGACGCGAGCGAGGCCCAGCGCGCCATTCAGGAGGTATACAGCGGCATCATGGCCGTGCCGGCGCGCCAGCTCAAAGGCTGGCTGGCGCGGCTGGACAACAAAAACGTACAGGGCGAGTACTACCTGACCGACATCGTGAAGCTGGCCGTGGCCGACGGCGTGCCGGTGGTCGCGCACCGCATCGACGATGCGCTGCAGGTGGCCGGCGTCAACAGCCCGGTGCAGCTGGCCGAACTCGAGCGTGCGCTGCAGCTGCAGCAGGCACGCGCACTGATGGAGCAGGGCGTGCGCATCGCGGACCCTGCGCGGTTCGATCTGCGCGGCACGCTGGTCTGCGCGCAGGACGTGGAAATCGACGTGAACTGCGTATTCGAGGGCCGCGTCACCTTAAGCGAGGGCGTGAAGATCGGCGCCCACTGCGTGATTGCGAATGCGGCGATCGAGGCCGGCGCGGTGATTCATCCGTTCACCCACATCGAAGGCGGCCCGCACGGCGTGCAGGACCAGGTCGAAGTCGGCGCAGGCGCGCGGATCGGTCCGTTCGCGCGCTTGCGACCGGGCGCCAAGCTGGGCGCCGAGGTGCATATCGGCAACTTTGTCGAAGTGAAGAATTCGACGCTGGCCAAAGGCGCCAAGGCCAATCACCTGGCCTACCTGGGCGACGCCAGCGTGGGCGAGCGCGTGAACTACGGCGCCGGCAGCATCACCGCCAACTACGACGGCGCCAACAAGCACCGCACGGTGATCGAGCACGACGTGCACATTGGCAGCAACTGCGTGCTGGTGGCGCCGGTAACGATTGGGGCGGGCGGCACGGTGGGCGGCGGCTCCACCATCATCCGCGACACGCCGCCCGGCGCCTTGAGTGTGGCGCGCGGCCGGCAGGTGAGCATTGCCGACTGGCAGCGGCCGGCGAAGAAAAAATAGCCCTCGAGCAGGCCCGCTCCTGCCAGCAGGGTGAAGCAGTCAGTTGCGGCTTGTGGCCCAGGGATCCAGGGCGCCGTGTTGCGAGTTGGGGTTCAAGTCCATCAAGACGGAAATCCCCATGACTTCAGACTCCTTGAATCCGGAGGGCTTGAAGTTTTTGTCGGCCTTGGCCATGCGCTGTTCGAGCTGCTGGCGCACGCTGATCTGGCCGGCCCGGTCCGAGCGGCTCAGGGCGGCGAGCGAGAGTTTCAGGCGAAACTCGTCCGGCGAGGGCATCCCGCGCGTCGTGTCCTTGATGTAAATCATGCGGATGCCCGCCGACTTGAGGATGCGGTTTTTTTTCGTCGCATCGCGTTGTGCCACACCGGTCTCACCCTTTCGGTACGCTTCGACGTCGAACACAAACGCGGCCTTGCCGCCGTTGTCGCAAACCGCAAAATTGACCTGCAGGGTGTCGAGCACTTGCCGGGCGCGGCGCCGGTCGGCGGCGCGCCGGATGGAGACGATTTTGTTCAGCGGGACGTTCGCCAGCACCGCCTGGCCCGGAAACACCGTTTGCAGGTAATAAAGGAGGTCGGCCTGCGCGGGCGTCAGCAGCGCCTCCGAGGTGTACCGGTCATCGCGAGGCGAGGGCGCGCGCTTGAATTTGAGGTACAGCAGCACGACCAGCACCAGCACGATGCCTGGCACGACCCAATTCCAGATTGATTGCATGGCCATCCCCCTGATTCGATTATTTTGGGGATTCTCCATGGGATGCACGCCCTTGCCTATAGGGCGCGGTGACATTTTTCAGGCGATAGCGTGGCAAAGTGGACGAATCGGGTCCGCCGGTCGCCATGGGAGGGTGGTTTGCCTGCGTCTATCTGCCGCACGCCAGCGGCACCAGGGGTTCGAACTTGCTGCGCTTCACGCTGAAAAAAGCCTTGACGTTGCGCACGTTGGCATCCACGGTGAACAGGCGCTGCGCCAGCGCCAGATAACCCGGCATGTCGGCGGCGACGACGATCAGGCAAAAGTCCGGTCCGGGCGAGACGCGGTAGCACTGCTGCACGGCCTCGTCCGCGGACACGCGTGCCTCGAACGCGGCCAGGCGCTCCGCATCCTGCCGGTCCAGCGTGATCTCGACGATGGCCGTGAGCCCGAAGCCCAGCATCGGCGCCAGCCGGTCGGCGCTGAGGATGGCGATCTGCCGCTCGATCAGCCCGGCGCCTGCCAGGCGCTTGACGCGTCGCAGACAGGTCGGCGGCGAGACGTGGACCCGCTGTGCCAGCGCCTGGTTGCTCAGCGAGGCATCGCGCTGGAGCTGGTCGAGCAGGCGGATGTCGGTTTCGTCTATTGTTATTTGTTCCATAGATTAATTATATAAGAAATAAAATTTCTCTTGAATGTATGTTTGAAATTTTATTCAAATAAATATCAATATTAGATATTAAATTTTTCATCAATCACTCTACGATTCAGCCACTGAATTTTTGGGAGCTTCCTCATGTGCGGCATCGTCGGCGCGGTCTCGAACCGCAATATCGTCCCCATTCTTGTGCAGGGCCTGCAGCGGCTGGAGTACCGCGGCTACGACTCATGCGGCGTCGCGGTGTATGACCATGGGGTCAAACGCGCGCGCAGCACCTCGCGCGTAGCGGAACTGCTGGAACAGGTCGGCGCCGGGCATCTGCAGGGCACGACCGGCATCGCACACACGCGCTGGGCCACGCACGGCGCGCCGGTGGTGCACAACGCGCACCCGCATTTCAGCCACGGGCCTGGCACCGACGCCGCGGCCAGGCCCGGCCGCATTGCCCTGGTGCACAACGGCATCATCGAAAACCACGACGAGCTGCGCGCCCTGCTGCAGGCCAGGGGCTATGCGTTTGCCAGCCAGACCGATACCGAAGTCATTGCCCACCTGATCGACTCGCTGTACGACGGCGACCTGTTCGAGGCCGTGAAACTGGCCCTGCCGCAGCTGCATGGCGCCTACGCGATTGCGGTGTTCTGCAAGGACGAGCCGCACCGCGTGATCGGCGCGCGCGCGGGCTCGCCGCTGATTCTCGGGGTGGGCAAAGAGGGCGGCGAGAACTTCCTGGCCAGCGACGCCATGGCCCTGGCCGGCGTGACCGACCAGATCGTCTACCTCGAAGAAGGCGACGTGGTCGATGTGCAGCTGGGCAAATACTGGATCGTGGACAAGTCCCACAAGCCCATCCAGCGCGAGGTCAAGACCGTGCACGCGCACAGCGGCGCGGCGGAACTGGGGCCGTACCGCCACTACATGCAAAAGGAAATCTTCGAGCAGCCGCGCGCCATTGCCGACACCCTCGAAGGGGTCGAGGGCATCGTGCCCGAGCTGTTCGAAGCCCTGGGCAATCACCGTGCCGGCGAAGGCGCATACCGCACCTTCAAGGACATCGACTCGGTGCTGATCCTGGCCTGCGGCACCAGCTACTACAGCGGCTGCGTCGCCAAGTACTGGCTGGAGAGCATCGCCAGGGTGCCTACGCAGGTCGAGGTGGCCAGCGAATACCGCTACCGTGACTCCGTGCCGAACCCGAAAACGCTGGTGGTCACGATCACGCAGTCCGGCGAAACGGCCGACACGCTGGCCGCGCTGCGCCATGCGCAGTCGCTGGGCATGGCGCACACCCTGACCATCTGCAATGTCGCCACCTCGGCCATGGTGCGTGAATGCAAGCTGGCCTACATCACGCGCGCCGGTGTCGAGATCGGCGTGGCGTCCACCAAGGCTTTCACCACGCAGCTGGCCGGGCTGTTTTTGCTGACGCTGGCGCTGGCGCAGGCCAAGGGGCGACTCAGTGAGGAGCAGGAGGCGGCGCACCTGAAAGCCATGCGCCACCTGCCGTCCGCGCTGGCCGCCGTGCTGGCGCTGGAGCCGCAAGTCATCAGCTGGGCCGAAGACTTCGCCAGGATGGAGAACGCGCTGTTTCTGGGCCGCGGCCTGCACTACCCGATCGCGCTGGAGGGCGCCCTGAAGCTCAAGGAGATCAGCTACATCCACGCCGAGGCCTACCCGGCCGGCGAGCTCAAGCACGGCCCGCTGGCGCTGGTCACCAGCGCCATGCCGGTGGTGACCGTAGCGCCGAACGATGCGCTGCTGGAAAAGCTCAAAAGCAATATGCAGGAGGTGCGCGCGCGCGGCGGCGTGCTCTACGTGCTGGCCGATGCGGACTCCCGGATTGAGAGCGCCGAAGGCATCCACGTCATCCGCATGCCCGAAAACTATGGCGCGCTGTCGCCGCTCTTGCATGTGGTGCCGCTGCAACTGCTCGCGTATCACACGGCCTGTGCGCGTGGCACCGATGTGGACAAACCGAGAAATTTGGCGAAGAGTGTGACTGTTGAATAACGGGCACACGCTTTGGCGTCAATTGTTCCGACCATGAAGTCCACCGATTTGCCGACGATCCCGTCTATCTATCTCGCTCGCGTGCGCGAACTCCTTGGCAGCGGCGGCCGCAAGCTGCTTGGTTTGGTTGGCGCCCCCGGCGCAGGGAAGTCGACGCTGGCACTGGCCTTGCATCAGGCTTTTCCCGAGGCCTCGCAGGTGGTATCCATGGACGGTTTTCATCTGGCCAACACCGAGCTGCGGCGGCTTGGGCGCACCGAACGCAAGGGCGCTCCGGACACCTTTGACAGCGCGGGCTATGCCGCTCTGCTGCAGCGCCTTCGCCATCAGCACGATGACGAGATCGTTTACGCGCCCGAGTTCAGGCGCGAACTCGAAGAGCCGATCGCAGGCGCCGTTCCGGTCTACCCACAGACCCGGCTCATCATCACCGAAGGAAACTACCTGCTGCTCGATGACGGCCACTGGGCAAGGCTGGCAACCCTGCTTGACGACGTCTGGTATGTGGACGTCGACGACGCCGTGCGAAACGGCCGCCTTATCGAACGGCACCAGGATTTCGGTCGAAGCCCGGAAGCTGCGAAAGCATGGGCCAACCGCACCGATGAGCCCAATGCCCGCCTGATCGCGACGACGAAGTCACGCGCGCGGCTGCTGTTTCAGTGGTGATGATTCCTGAACATCAGCCGGATCCTTCCGGCAAATCAAGTCTCGCTTGCATTGCCGTAGCTCTTTTTGTCGCCCTTGGCGGATGCAGCACCGCGCCATCGGCCATCCGCAGCCCTGCTTCCGGCGACGCCGCCGAGGTGCCATCGCGCATCTCGCCGGAGCAGGCCGATGACATCACCATCTCCGCCGTCGGCCTGGTCGGAACGCCGTATCGCTATGGCGGTAATACGCCCGACTCGGGTTTCGACTGCAGCGGACTGATTGGCTACGTGTACCGAACCAGGGCGGGGGTTGCGCCTCCTCGAACGGTCTCAGGGCTGCAATACTGGGGCCAGCCGGTGTCGAGGGACAGCGTTCGCTCGGGCGACCTGGTCCTCTTTGCCAAGAGTGCCGCCATTACGCACGCTGGCATCTACGTGGGGGATGGCCGTTTTGTCCACGCGCCGTCCACTGGCGGGGAAGTCAGGCTCGACCAGTTGAATTCCAGGTATTGGTCCTCCTTGCGTGTGACTTTTCGCCGGCCTTGAACGACGCCAGCACAGGAAGCCAGACAAACCATTGACACATTGCGCCCGTAGGCAGGCTGGCGCGTGTGCCCCATAAATGCGAGCCAATTCCATGCGGAAGACCGTTGCTCTATGCGCGTCATAGTCATTATCAATTGATAATGATTATCAAATAGGTTAGTATTAACCCTGATTTCAATCCCAACCACCTCTTAAGGAAAGACTCAACATGTCAATCATCAACACCCAGATCAAACCCTTCGCCGCCACCGCTTACAAGAATGGCAAATTCATCGACGTGACCCAGGAAACCCTCAAGGGCAAGTGGGCCGTGCTGATGTTCTACCCCGCCGACTTCACCTTTGTGTGCCCGACGGAACTCGAAGACCTCGCCGATCACTACAGCCAGTTCAAGGACATGGGCGTTGAAGTCTACGGCGTCTCCACCGACAGCCACTTCGCGCACAAGGCCTGGCACGACACCTCGGAGGCCATCAAGAAGGTCCAATACGCGCTCATCGGCGACCCGACCCAGCAACTCTCGCGCAACTTCGAAGTCCTGATCGAAGAAGAAGGCATGGCCCTGCGCGGCACCTTCGTCATCAATCCCGAAGGCTTCATCAAGCTGATGGAAGTGCACGACAACGGCATTGGCCGCGACGCGTCGGAGCTGCTGCGCAAGGTGAAGGCCGCGCAATATGTTGCCGCCCACCCGGGTGAAGTCTGCCCGGCCAAGTGGACCGAAGGCGCTGCCACGTTGACCCCCTCGCTCGACCTCGTCGGCAAGATCTGAGTCGTTGAGGGACCCGGTGGCGGCACTCCGCCACCCACCGCCGGCCCGGCACCGTATCGCCGGGCCGCGCCATGGCTGTAATTAAAGGAGATTCGCAATGTTGGACACCAACCTGAGGGGTCAGCTCAAGGCGTACCTCGAGCGCGTGAAACTGCCTTTCGAGATCATCGCCTCGCTGGACGACAGCGCCGCCGCGCAGGAGATGCACGGTCTGTTGACCGACATCGTCTCGCTCAGTGACAAGATCACCTTGAAGACCGACGGCACGGATGCCCGCAAGCCCTCTTTCGCGCTGGCCCGCGCCGGCGAGGCGCCGCGCATTCATTTCGCGGCGATCCCGCTAGGGCATGAATTCGCCTCGCTCGTGCTGGCGCTGCTGCAGGTCGGCGGTCACCCGCCAAAGATCGAGACCGGACTGATTGAGCAGATCAGGAACCTCGACGGCGACTTCCGCTTCGAGACCTACATGTCGCTGAGCTGCCATAATTGCCCCGATGTCGTGCAGGCGCTGAACCTGATGGCGGTGCTGAACCCCCGCGTGCACAGCGTCGTGATCGACGGCGCCCTGTACCAGCAGGAGGTGACCGAGCGCCAGGTGATGGCGGTCCCGATGGTGTTCCTGAACGGTGAGCATTTCGGCCAGGGACGCATGGACGTCGAAGAGATCGTCGCCAAACTCGACACCGGCACCGCCGCCCGCGATGCGGCCAGATTGAACGCGAAGGAACCCTATGACGTGCTCATCGTCGGTGGTGGCCCGGCCGGGACGGCAGCGGCCGTTTACGCGGCGCGCAAGGGCATCCGCACCGGCATGCTCGCCGAGCGCCTGGGCGGCCAGACCATGGACACGATGGGCATCGAGAACTTCATCTCGGTGCTCGAGACCGACGGGCCGAAGTTCGCCGCCGCGCTCGAGCAGCACGCCAGGCTGTACGAGGTGGACATCCTCAACCTGCAGCGTGCCGAGAAGCTGATCCCGGCCGCCGACAACGGGGGGCTGGTCGGCGTGCGGCTTGCCAATGGCGCCACCTTGCACAGCAAAACCGTGATCCTGTCGACCGGCGCGCGCTGGCGCGAGGTCAACGTGCCGGGCGAGCGGGAATACCGCAACAAGGGGGTGGCCTACTGTCCGCACTGCGACGGCCCGCTGTTCAAGGGCAAGCGCGTGGCCGTGATTGGCGGCGGCAACTCCGGCGTCGAGGCGGCGATCGACTTGGCCGGCATCGTCGGCCATGTCACGCTGCTCGAATTCGGCGATGCGCTGCGCGCCGACGCCGTGCTCGTCGACAAATTGAAGAGCCTGAAAAATGTCGATATCCACACGCAGGCGCAGACGACCGCGATCACCGGCGCCGGCGGCAAGGTGAATGGCTTGACCTACACCGATCGGGCGAGCGGCGAATCGCGCCGCATCGAACTCGAAGGCGTATTTGTGCAGATCGGCCTGGTGCCGAACTCCGAGTGGCTCAAGGGCACGCTGGAGTTGTCGCGCCACGGCGAGATCGTGGTCGATGCGCGCGGCCAGACCTCGCTGCCGGGCGTGTTCGCCGCGGGCGACGTCACGACAGTGCCATTCAAGCAGATCATCATCGCGACCGGTGATGGTGCAAAAGCGGCACTCGGCGCATTCGACCATCTGATTCGCAGTTCGGCGCCGCAGGCGATCGCGGCCTGACGGGCATAAAAAAGGCGGCCTTTCGCAAAGACGTGAGGCTGCCGTCGCTCCCCTAGAATGCCAATACAGGAGGGGGAATGACGCCAGAGCAAAAAGCCAGACAGACCATTGATGCGCTGCTACAGCAGGCTGGCTGGCATGTGTGCTCCGTGAATGAGGCCAACATCCACGCGGCCCGTGGCGTGGCCCTTCGCGAATTCCCCCTGAACACCGGCTACGGTTTTGCCGATTACCTGCTCTATATCGACGGCAAGGCCGCCGGCGTGATCGAGGCCAAGAAAGAGGGCAGCACGCTCACCGGCGTGGAAGTGCAATCCGCCCGTTACGCCCAGGGCCTGCCCGCCACACTGCCAGCCTGGCGCAGACCCCTGCCGTTCAGCTACGAGTCCACCGGCATCGAGACCCACTTCACCCAGGGCCTGGACCCACAGCCTAGAGCCAGGGCCGTATTCGCCTTCCACCGGCCCGAAACCCTGGCCGCCTTCCTGAAAGACGTCGCCCTTCGCGCTGAGCCTGTCGCAGGGCATTCCGCCCAGGAACTCCGCCCCGCCTACCTGACGCCCGCCGCCAACGACCCCGCCACCTTTCTGGCCCGCCTGCAATCCATGCCGCCGCTGATCGAAGACGGCCTGTGGCCCGCCCAAAAAATCGCCATTCGCAACCTCGAAGCCTCCCTCAAAGCGAACAAGCCCCGGGCCCTGATCCAGATGGCCACCGGCAGTGGCAAGACCTTCACCGCCATCAGCTTCATCTATCGTCTCATCAAGTTCGCGGGCGCCAGGCGCGTGCTGTTTCTGGTGGACCGCGGCAACCTCGGCCGCCAGACCAAGAAGGAGTTTGACCAATACACCTCGCCCTACAACAACTTCAAGTTTGGCGAGGAATACATCGTCCAGCACCTGACCAGCAACACGCTCGACACCACCGCCCGCGTCACCATCTGCACCATCCAGCGCCTGTTCAGCATGCTTAAAGGTAGGGAGCTGGCCGAGGCCGACGACGAGCAAAGCATCGACGGCCTGGGCAACCTCTTCGCCAGACCCGAACCCATTGCCTACAACCCCAGCTTCCCGATCGAGACCTTCGACATCATCGTCACCGACGAAGCGCACCGCTCCATCTACAACCTGTGGCGCCAGGTGCTGGAGTACTTCGACGCCTACCTCATCGGCCTGACCGCCACGCCATCCAAGCAGACCTTCGGCTTCTTCAACCAGAACCTGGTCATGGAATACGGCCACCAGCAGGCCGTGGCCGACGGCGTCAACGTCAATTACGACGTGTACCGCATCCGCACCCAGGTCAGCGAACACGGCAGCCAGGTCGAAGCCGGCTACTCCGTGGGCTACCGCGACCGCCTCACCCGAAAAACCCGCTGGCAGGAACTGGACGAAGACATGGCTTACGACGCCGACGCGCTGGACCGCGCCGTGCAAACGCCCGACCAGATCCGCACCATAGCTCGCACCTTTCGCGACAAGCTGCACACCGAGATCTTCCCCGGCCGCACCGAGGTGCCCAAGACCCTGGTGTTTGCCAAGGACGACAACCATGCCGAGAAGATTGTCGAAATCCTGCGCGAGGAGTTTGGCAAGGGCAACGACTTTGCGCAGAAGATCACGTACAGAACCACGGGCGAAAAGCCCGAGAACCTGATCAGCGCCTTTCGCAACAGCTATTTCCCGCGCATCGCCGTCACCGTGGACATGATCGCCACCGGCACCGACATCAAGCCGGTGGAAATCGTGATGTTCATGCGCTCGGTCAAAAGCCGCAACTTCTTCGAGCAGATGAAGGGCCGCGGCGTGCGCATCATCCCGCCCGACGATCTGCAGGCCGTGACGCCCGACGCCAAGGCCAAGGACCACTTCGTTATCGTCGATTGCGTGGGCGTGTGCGAGCAGGACAAAACCGACTCCGCCCCCATGGAGCAGAAAAAGTCCGTGTCCTTCGACAAGCTGCTGCAGGCCGTGGCGCTCGGCAACGTGGAACCCGAAGTGCTCTCGTCCGTGGCCGCCCGCCTGGCGCGGATGGAGCGCGACCTGAACCCGGCCGATCAACAAAAAATTATTACGGCCAGCGGCGGCTACAGCCTCAAAGACCTGGCGAGAAACATCGTCAACGCCCTCGACCCCGATTTCCTGTG
>NZ_MUNS01000039.1 GCF_002002705.1 Polaromonas sp. C04
CTGAGATTCGAGCTCGGGCTCGCAGGAGACCCAGGCTGCGCGTTGGCGAGTCAACCCGCTCGGCAATCAAGGCGCTCACCGCCTTGACTACTGAAGTTTGAACTATTTGAAAGATATAAGGAGACAATTCACAGAGCTGCAGCCCGGACAGGCCGCTACAGCTTTATGGGCGGGCCTGCGTGGAGCGCCGCATGTTTGCCCAACCAAATGCCAACCGGGTTTGCGCTGCCTCGGGTCGGGCTCAGAAATAGTAGGTCCCCAACACCTGTAACAGCCGGCGATCGGGCAATACGCCAAAGTCGCTGGTGGCGTTGCCCATGTTTTGCTGCAGCTGCAGGGTCAAATCGAACTTGGACCAATGATGGCGCAGCTCGACCCAGGCGAGCCGGCTGTTGTCGTCGGGGTTGAGGCGAAGGTAAGCGGTCAGATCCAGGTTTCTGAGCCAAAGGCTCTTCTGTGTGACGTAAATCAGGTAGGCCTGCCGCGACGCCAGATCCTGAAGCTGCAGCGCTCCACCGAGGTAGGCCAGTTGGTTGGCGGGCGCCGTGCTCGAGGTGCCCAGCGCAGCCCAGTTGGACTGGTTCAGCGCAAAGCCGTTGTACTCGTATTCGGCGGTGATCGACAGCTTGCTGCTTGTGGTGTAGGTGACGCCACCCACAAAGCGATTGCGCGTGGACGTGCTGCTGGATGGCAAGGACAATGCGCGGCTCAGCAAATCAGGCTCCTTGCTGCGCGTCAATTCCAGGTGCGCGACGGCGGCGTCCGACAGCAAGGCGGTCATATTGGCGCCCGCAGCGGGCGACAGGGCGGCGTCCTTGTATAGGAATAACTGGCTGCTGACGCGTTGCGACCACTGGGTGCCGAGCGTGACCAGGGCCCGGTTCCGGTTGTTGGTCGAGCCGAGGTCGGGGTTCCAGCCCGCGGCGTTGGGGCTATCGGCCAGCTTGGGCGAGAGGGCAACCGACAGCGAGCCGCCGCTCCACAGCCGCTGCGCGCGCAGCATGACACTGCCCTGGCGGTTTTCGCGCAGCGCAAACGGGTCGGCGGTGGTCACGACGCGAAGGCCGCCATCGCGGAAAAAATCGGTCGGGTTGTAGCCGTAGCCCGGCCCATAGCGCAGATTGATACGGCCAAACTCCAGCACCGTGTCCCGACTCTCGGGCTGCCAGCTCAGGTAGGCCTCGCGCAGGGTGTTCACGGTCGCGTCGGCGCCGGGGGCCGGTGCGGGATACAGGTGGTCCACGCGGTCCGAGAGGACAGCGCGCAAGCCCGGGCCCATCTGTGCAGTGGTGGAAAAGTCAAATGAGGCGCGCGCGGTATCGACGCTGTTGGGCTGGTAACGCTGGCTGGAATTGCCAATGGCGCCCTCGATATACATCCGGGTATTGGTGGCAGCCGGCGCGGCGGCGGCTTCGGGCGCGCTTTCCAGGCCCAGGGCGTCCGCATCGGCATCAGTTGCGGCGTTGACCGGAGTGACCTGCAGCGAGGCCAGCGCCACCAGCGTGGTAAGAACGGAGCGGGCAAATGGATGCATGGATTTAGTTGGGTTGGAAACGGGGCAGAAAATCTCGCTGCATCCAGCTGTCCGGAATGGCACGCGCCTTGTAGTCGGAAAAACGCATCAGCGTGACGGACTGGGGGTTGAGGCCGTCGATGATCACGGTCTCGGTCGGGCGCTCGGCGCCGAGCTGGAGTTGAAAGTGGCGGTAGTAGGCGGTCTTGAGCAGGCGCGATGATTCTGCAAAGAAACGCGCCTTCAGCGGCCGGTTGTTTTCAGCGTCGACCCACATCTCGATGCTGGCGTAGGTGGCGTCCGGCGCCACTGCCGTGAGGGCAAGCTTGTGGGCCATACGGGTGCGGCGCTCGCCATCCATGATCTCTTCGTCGCCGACCAGCGTCGCCTGGTAATCCTTCGCCAGGTTGACGGTCGCCACATCCCCATTGGACGCCTGGCCCAGCAGTCGCTGCTGGGGCGACAGCCGCACGCTGGCCTTGCTGGCCGGATCGTAAAACCACATATCGTTGCCATTTTTGAGCATCAGCTTGCCGGCGTCCCGGGCCGGCAGCACAAACCGGATCAGGCTGGCGAATTGATCCCCTTGCCGCTCCGTCCGGGAGTAGCTTACCAGGGTGCTGGTATCTACCTGCTTGCCCGCCTGGAACTCGGTCAGGGTCACGGTCACGCTGAACGGACGCCCCGGGTTGCGGATGGCATCACTGGCGGTCAGGATCTCACGCGCGTTCGGAGCGGACCATGCCAGTGCCGGCCCGAGCAGAAAAGACAGCAAAAACAGAAACAGTGAGCGCATGAGCGTGGAGCCTCTTTCTATCAAGCGTGGCGCAGGGCCTCGACTACATCCAGCCGCGCGGCACGGTGGGCCGGCCACCAGGCCGACAGGATCGCAATGCAGATGAGGCCAAAGGTTGTGCCAAGCATCATGCGGGTTTCCCCCCAGACCAAAATAGTCAACGGTACGGGTTCAACCGTGGTTGGCGGGACCCAGGGAATATCCATCTGATTCACCAGTGCAGCCAACCCCAAAGCCAGCACCACGCCCAGCAAGGCCCCGCACACACCGAGCAGCGCGCCCTCCGTCACAAACAGGCGACGGATGCCGACCCGACGCAACCCAAGGGATCTCAGGGTCCCGATTTCGACGGTTCGTTCAATGACGGCTGTATTCATGGTGTTGTTGATAGTAAACAGCACAATGCCGCCAATGAGAATGAAAACAAACCCGAAGATCGTATCGAACATTCGCGTCGTCTGGACGTAAAAGGGATTCAGTTGCCGAAAATCCAGCACCGCCAGCGGCTGAACCGCTGAAAAACCCGCAACTATGGTCTGTAGCCGTGCACGTGCCAACGGAATTTGGTCGGAATGGCGCAACTGAATCATGATCGAGTTGGCCTTGGGTGGCGAATGCCCGTAAATCAGCTGTTGCACTTTGGCAAGATGCATCATGAGGGCGATTTCATCGAGTTCTTTGATGCCCTGGTCTTCAGCACGAATCACATCAACAGAGGTGACATTCGGTGCACCCTTGGCGTTGGCGACCAGCACTTCGACCCTGCCGGGGCGGGAGGCGGGGGTGCCAGCGGTAGCCGGGGTTTCTTGCAGGCTGAGTTGCGCGATGTCGTTCGGGATGGTCTTGCCGTCATGCTTTTGCGGCAGTTCGGGTTGGGGACAGCGATCGATCTTTAACGCATCACATAGCTGGAGTACCCGGGCCAGCCCGGTTCCGACAACGGCGGCATCTGGCGCAGAGCCCTCCAGGGCAGACGCAGGAGCCTTGGAACGCAGTCCAAAGTCGTTCCAGCGCCGCATGAGGTTAATGTCTGTGGCAACGAGCCCGGTGCCGACGATGGTGCGGGACACACTAGCTGCATAGTTACCGGCGATGCCGCCAAATTGCAGCGTAGGTGTGGCCACCACAAGCATGCTGCTCAACACCGGGTCGTTCCGGATGGCTGTCAGAATCTTGGCGTAGTCACTAATGGCATAGGCATCGGGATTGCCGCTGCCATAAAGGTAGAAGTCACGGTGTTGAATTTGCAGATGGCCGCCGCGTTGCACATATCTGGTGTGCATCTCATACTTAATGTTATCGCTGAAGCCGCCGAACAACAAGATGGCGGTTGACCCAATGGCCATGGCCAGCAGGGTCGCCAGTGAACGGCGGCGGTTGCGCAAGAGGTTTCGCACCGCCAGATTCAGCGTCATCATGCCGCGCCCTCTGCGCCGGTTTCGCCTTTTCGGCGTATGCCTTCAATCGCTCCGTCTTTCAGAAAAATCGTGTCGTCGGCGGCCTTGATCACGTCCGGATCGTGGGACGAAAAAATAAAGGAAACATGATATCGGTCCACCATCTGCCGCATCAGGGCGAGAATGGCGGCCCCGGTTTGACTGTCCAGATTGGCGGTCGGCTCGTCGGCGATGACCAGCTTGGGCTTGCGGGCCAAAGCGCGGGCAATGGCGACCCTCTGGCGCTGCCCACCCGACAATTGGCCTGGAAAGTTCCGGGCCTTGTCGCCCAACCCCACCGCATTGAGCAGCTTGGTGACCCGGTCACCGCGTTTTTTGGCCGATGCGCCCGCCAGCAGCAACGGATATTCGATATTTTCGTAAGCGCTCAGAACCGGCAGCAAGTTGAAATTCTGAAAGATAAAACCGATATTGCTGGCGCGAAAGTCCGACAGGGCGTCGTCGGTCAATTCCCCAACCTTGCAGTCGGCCACGACGATTTCACCGTTGTCGGGCTTGTCGATGCAGCCGATCATGTTGAGCAGGGTGGTCTTGCCGCTGCCAGACGGGCCCAGCAGCACCGTAAAGCAGGCGCGCCGGACTAAAATATCAACGCCCTTGATCACCGGAACGCTGACGGAATCCATGTGATAGGTTTTCTCAACCTGCGTCAGAACGGCCACCGGTCGATGATTTCCTGCGTTGTCCGCCTTCCGCTCTGTCATCTTTCGCCCCAATTGAACTATGCCCACCAGCAACGCCAATTATTACCACATCCGAAGTCGCCGCCCGTATCGAAAACAACTTGGCGCACCGCGATGAAACTGCTGATGGTTTGCATGGGCAATGTGTGCCGCTCGCCCATGGCGCAAGTGGTAACGTTGCACATGGCAGAGCAGGCGGGCCTGGCGCGCGACATCCTGGTGGATTCGGCGGGGACCCATACCGGTGCCAGCCGCGAGACGCCCGACCCGAGGGCCAAAATGGTTCTTGCCGCACGCGGATACCCGGTTGGCACGAGTCGGGCGCGACAGGTCATCGAGCGCGACTTCGATCGCCATGACCTGATCCTGGCGATGGACCAGGCCAACCTGAACGAGCTGCGGCGTCTATGCCCTGCCGAATATGCGCACAAACTGCACCTGTTTCTCGAGTTCGCCCAACGGGCCGACGGCGGCGAGGTTCCCGATCCCTATTACGGCAACATCGAGGGCTTTGAGCGCGTGCTCGACCTCTGTGAAGCCGGTGCGCACGCACTGATCGACCATCTCTGGAGGGCACCATCGTCGGCAAGCCTGCCTGCCCATGCGATCGCGGCGGGAGCGGAAAGCAGCCAACCGTGATTTTTTTGTGCCTTTATGCCAACTCCTTGGTCTTTCGTATTGTGTTTCCCGATTTACAGTGGCAAGGCAATCGGCGATGATTGACTAGCCCCTTACATCGGAATACATTTTTCTGGACATGGCTGTCGTCGATTCAATTCCCAAGGAAACGTCCACCATGGCTTTGCCGGGGTTGGCCCGCACGCTCGTTTCCGCAGGAAAGCTCGGGCAAAAATCAGCCGAGGAAATCTTTCGCAAATCGCAGACCGGCCGCACCAGCTTCATTGCCGAGCTGACGGGCTCCGGTGCGGTCTCTGCCTCGGATCTGGCGCACACCATGTCGACCGCCTACGCTGCGGCTTTGCTGGATCTGGATGCCGTCGATACACAACGTCTGCCCAAAGGCCTGCTCGACGCCAAAATTTGCCAGGACTACCGCGTGGTCGTGCTAAGCCGGCGCGGTAACCGGCTGATTGTGGCGACCGCGGATCCGTCGGACCAGCAGGCCGCCGAAAAGATCAAATTTGCGACCCAGCTCGGCGTGGACTGGGTGATCGCCGAGTACGACAAGCTGTCGAGAATGGTGGAGGCCAACGCGACGACGGCGGCCGAGGCCATGGACAACATCATTGGCGAGGACTTCGAGTTTGACGAAGCCACAATGGAGGCCGCCAACCCCGACAGCAACGACGCCACCGTCGCGGAAGTCGAGGACGCACCGGTCGTCAAGTTCCTGCACAAGATGCTGCTGGATGCCTTCAGCATGCGCGCCTCCGACCTGCATTTCGAGCCGTACGAGCACGCCTATCGCGTGCGCTTTCGCATCGACGGCGAGTTGCGTGAAATCGCAGCGCCCCCCGTAGCTATCAAGGACAAGCTGGCATCGCGCATCAAGGTGATCTCGCGCATGGATATCTCCGAGAAGCGGGTGCCGCAGGATGGGCGCATGAAGCTCAAGATCGGGGCCGACCGCGTGATCGACTTCCGGGTCAGCACGCTGCCCACGCTGTTCGGCGAAAAGATCGTGATTCGTATCCTCGACCCCAGCAGCGCGAAGCTCGGCATTGAGGCGCTGGGCTATGAGCCGGAAGAAAAAGAGCGGCTGCTCAAGGCCATCAGCCGCCCCTACGGCATGGTGCTGGTCACGGGGCCGACCGGTTCGGGCAAGACCGTGTCACTGTACACCTGCCTGAACATGCTCAACAAGCCGGGCGTGAACATCGCCACGGCCGAAGACCCTTCTGAAATCAACCTGCCGGGCGTCAACCAGGTCAACGTCAACGAGAAGGCGGGACTGACCTTTGCGGTTGCCCTCAAATCGTTTTTGCGCCAGGACCCGGACATCATCATGGTCGGCGAAATCCGCGACCTGGAAACCGCCGACATTTCGATCAAGGCGGCACAGACCGGCCACCTGGTGCTGTCCACGCTGCACACCAACGATGCGCCGTCCACGCTCACGCGCATGCGCAACATGGGCATCGCCCCGTTCAACATTGCCTCCAGCGTCATTTTGATCACGGCCCAGCGGCTAGCGCGCCGGCTCTGCGTGGCCTGCAAAGCGCCGGTGGACATCCCGCATGAAACGCTCGTGGACGCCGGCTTCAAGGACGACGAGGTCGATGGTTCCTGGACTCCCTACAAGCCGGTCGGATGCGCGGCATGCAACAACGGCTACAAGGGCCGCGTCGGTATCTACCAGGTCATGCCGGTGAGCGAAGAAATTCAGCGCATCATCCTGCGCGATGGCAGCGCCCTGGAGATTGCCGAGCAGGCCCAGCGCGAAGGCGTGCGCTCGTTGCGCCAGTCGGGCCTGCACAAGGTCAAAATGGGCATGACCTCGCTGGAGGAAGTGCTGGCCGTGACGAACGAATAACAGGGAAACCCAAAGGGCTTTATGGCGACTGCAGCGAGCAAAAACATCAAGGAATTTGTCTTCGAGTGGGAGGGCAAGGATCGCAATGGCAAGCAGGTTCGCGGTGAAACCCGCGCCGGCGGCCAAAACCAGGTGCAGGCATCCTTGCGCCGGCAGGGGGTCCTGGCCAGCAAAATCAAGAAGCGCAAGATGCGCTCTGGCAAGCGCATCCGACCCAAAGACATGGCGATTTTCACGCGCCAGCTCGCCACCATGATGAAGGCCGGCGTGCCGCTGCTGCAGGCCTTCGACATCGTCGGGCGCGGCAACCCGAATGCCAGCGTCACCAAGCTGCTCAATGACATCCGCACCGACGTCGAGACCGGTACCTCACTGAGCGCGGCGTTCCGCAAGTTTCCGATGTATTTCGACAATCTGTATTGCAACCTGGTCGAAGCGGGCGAGGCCGCCGGTATCCTGGAACAGTTGCTGGACCGGCTGGCGGTCTACATGGAAAAAACCGAGGCCATCAAGTCCAAGATCAAGTCCGCGCTGATGTACCCGATCTCGGTGCTGGTGGTGGCGTTTGTAGTGGTGGCCGTGATCATGATTTTCGTGATTCCGGCGTTCAAGCAGGTGTTCAGCTCCTTTGGCGCCGATCTGCCGGCGCCCACGCTGGTGGTGATCGCCATCAGCGAATTTTTCGTCTCGTATTGGTGGCTGATTTTTGGCGGCCTCGGCGGCGGCCTGTACTTTTTCATGCAGGCCTGGAAGCGCAACGAAAAAGTGCAGATGTTCATGGACCGGCTGATGCTCAAGCTGCCGATTTTCGGCGCCCTGGTCGAAAAATCCTGCATCGCGCGCTGGACCCGCACGCTGGCCACCATGTTCGCGGCCGGTGTCCCGCTGGTGGAAGCGCTCGACTCGGTGGGCGGTGCTTCGGGCAATTCGGTGTACGCCCTGGCGACGGAAAAAATCCAGCAGGAGGTCTCTACCGGCACCAGCCTGACCGCGGCCATGGGCAACGTGAACCTGTTTCCCAGCATGGTGCTGCAGATGTGCGCCATCGGCGAAGAATCCGGCTCCATCGACCACATGCTGAGCAAGGCGGCCGATTTTTACGAGGCCGAGGTGGACGACATGGTGGCCGGCCTGTCCAGCCTGATGGAGCCCATCATCATCGTGGTCCTGGGCGTCATCATCGGCGGCATCGTGATCTCCATGTACCTGCCGATCTTCAAGCTGGGCCAGGTTGTCTGATGCTGGTCTCGCAATGGTTTGACGCCGCACTCGGCGGCGTGCTCGGCTTGCTGCTGGGCAGTTTTCTCAACGTGGTGATCTATCGCCTGCCCAAGATGCTGGAGGCGCAATGGGCGGCCGAATGCGCGGAGATCTCGGGCAAGGACCTGGTCGAGGAGGCACAACCCTTCAACCTGATGGTGCCGCGCTCGCGCTGCCAGCAGTGCGGCCACCAGATCCGCTGGTACGAGAACCTCCCTGTCCTGAGTTATCTTTTTTTGCGTGGCAAATGCTCGAACTGCGCCGCGCCCATCAGCCTGCGTTATCCGCTGGTGGAACTGGCCACCGGAGCGCTGTTTTACTGGTGCATCTGGCACTGGGGCGCGAACTTGACGGGCCTGGTCTGGTGCGGCTTCTCGGGCGCCATCGTCGCGCTGGCATTTATCGACTGGGACACCACGCTGCTGCCCGACGACATCACGCTGCCGCTGCTGTGGGCCGGGCTGCTCGCCGCCGCGCTGCAATGGACCGACGTGCCGCTGGCCAGCGCGATCTGGGGCGCGGCGGCGGGCTATCTTTCGCTGTGGCTGATTTACTGGGTTTTCAAACTGGTCACGGGCAAGGAAGGCATGGGGTACGGCGACTTCAAGCTGTTCGCGGCACTCGGAGCCTGGTTTGGCTGGCAGGCCCTGGTGCCCATCATCCTGATGGCGTCGGTGATTGGCGCCGTCATCGGCATCGCCCTGAAGTTTTCGAGCGGGCTGCGCGAAGGCGGCTATGTGCCGTTCGGCCCTTTCCTGGCAGGCGCGGGCCTGACCGCCATGGTTTTTGGACCGCCATCGATCCTTCACGTCGTGGGGTTGTAACGCCATGACGGCGGCAACGCGACTCGGGCTCACGGGCGGCATCGGCAGCGGCAAAAGCACGGTCGCACAGATACTGGCCGAGCTGGGCGCGGCCATCATCGACGCCGACGCCATTGCACGCAGCGTCACGCTGCCGGCGGGCGCTGCCATCGGCCCGATCGCCACGGAATTCGGCAGCGGCTTCATCACGCCGCAGGGTGCGCTCGACCGCGACCGCATGCGTGAGCTGGCCTTCGCCGATGCCAGCGCCAAACGCCGCCTGGAGGCCATTGTTCATCCGCTCGTCGGGCAGGAAACACAGCGCCAGGCCGACGCGGCCATCCGCGCGGGGCGCCGCTGCATCGTCTTTGACATTCCCCTGCTGGTCGAATCGGGACGCTGGCGCCAGCACCTGGATTGGGTGCTGGTGCTCGACTGCACCACCGAGACCCAAATAGAGCGCGTGATGGCGCGCAGCAAGCTGAGCCGCAGCGCAACCCTGCAGATCATTGCCGCCCAGGCCCCGCGCCTGCAGCGCCTGGCCGCGGCCGACATGGTGATCGCCAACGACAATTTGCCGCTGGCACTGCTGCGTGCCCAGGTGCTGCAAATCGCGCCGCGCTTCGGGCTATGATTGAAACATTGGAATCCGCAAGCGTGATACTGTACGAATACCCCTTCAACGAACGCATACGCACCTATCTGCGTCTTGAACACCTGTTTCGCCGCCTGGGCGAGCTGGTTCCGCGCGACCACCCCCTCGACCATCACTACGCTTTGACCACCATCTTCGAGATCATGGACGTGGCGACGCGGGCCGACCTCAAGTCGGACGTGATGCGCGACCTCGAGAAGCAAAAGCAGACTCTGAACAGCTACCGCGGCAATCCGGCGATCGCCGAGTCGGTGCTGGACCACGTGGTGGGGGAACTCGATGCCTGTTTTTCGGCCGTCAACAACCTGCCCGGCAAGGCCGGCCAATCGCTCACCGAAAACGACTGGCTCATGAGCATCCGCAGTCGTGTCGGCATCCCGGGCGGCACCTGCGAATTCGACCTGCCCGCCTACTATGCGTGGCAGCACAAGGATGCAAACACACGCCGGGCCGACCTGGAGCGCTGGGCCACCACGCTGGGCCCGCTGGCCGAGTCCATTCACCGGCTGCTCAAATTGCTGCGCGAGTCCGGCGTGCCGCAAAAAGTGGTGGCCAGCGCCGGTCAGTTCCAGCAAAACCTGCCGCAGGGCCGCACCTTCCAGCTGATGCGCCTGCGCATCGACCCCGCCCTGGGCCTGATCCCCGAAATCAGCGGCAACCGGCTGATGGTGTCGGTGCGCCTGATGCGCCATGAAGCCGATGACCGGCTGCACGCCAGCAGCGACGACACCGCCTTCGAAATGACACTTTGTTCCTGAAATCGCGTCAAACCATCTGAACCGCGCCGCTGCCATGCAACAGGCCAGCCCACCCCCCAAACTCGTGACCTGCCCGACCTGCGGCGGCGACAGCGTTTACGCGCCGACCAACCCGTACCGGCCCTTTTGCAGCGAGCGCTGCAAAAACATGGACCTGGGCGCCTGGGCCAGCGAGCGCTTTCGCATGCCGACGCAGGATGCGCCGGACGACGCCGTTTTTGGCGATGCCAGGCGCGACGATTCTTGAGAGAAAAATGGCTGTAGCCCTTTATGGGCGTTGGCTACCAGCTACTAAATGTGTAGCACCTTCGAATTGACGCTCGCGCGCCAGCCAGCCCAGTACGGGTACGGTGCCGACCAGCACGGGCGCCACGCGCACCGGTAGCCGCTGCCAGGCAAACGACTGGCCCTCGCGCATTTGCAGCTCACCGGCCCACTCGAATACCTTGCAGAAGTTCAGCCGCACCAGCGCGTGCGGGTAGTCCACCAGTTCCACCTTCCAGGGCACGACGGCTTTGACGGCAATACCGAGTTCCTCGTGCAACTCGCGGCGCAAGGCCTGCTCGACGGTTTCGCCCGGCTCCAGCTTGCCGCCCGGAAACTCCCAATAGCCCTCGTACACCTTGCCCAGCGGGCGCGAGGTCAGCAGGAAGTCACCGTCCGGCTGAATCAACACCCCGACGGCGACATCGACCACGGCGCGGCCGGCGCTGCCCTCACGCGGGCGATCCGCGTCGGCGACCAGCACTGAACTCATGCCGACCGGGCGCCGCCGGGCCGCCCCAAGGCGCCCACGGCTCCCTCGGGGGGCAGCGACGACACGGCGTGCGCAGCGTGGGGGCTATTTCGCCCCGCATAGTCGCGCGCAAACTGGTACGCCACCCGGCCGCTGCGCGAACCCCGCTCGAGCGCCCAGACCAGCGATTCGGCGCGCGCCGCGACAATGGCCTGCGCGCTCACGCCAAACGAGGACAGCCACTGCGCCACGATGGCAAGGTACTCATCCTGGTTGAACGGGTAAAAGCTGACCCACAGGCCAAAGCGCTCGGACAGCGAAATCTTCTCCTCCACCACCTCGCCGGGGTGCACCTCGCCATCCTCGGTGTGGGTGTAGGTGAGGTTTTCCTTCATGTACTCGGGCAGCAGGTGGCGCCGGTTGCTGGTGGCATAGATCAGCACATTGGGCGTGGCCGCGGCCACCGAGCCGTCCAGCGTGGACTTGAGGGCCTTGTAGCCGGGCTCGCCCTCGTCAAAACTCAGGTCGTCGCAGAACACGATGAATTTTTCGGGCCGCTGCGCCACCACGTCCACGATGTCGGGGAGGTCGATCATGTCGGTCTTGTCGACTTCGATCAGGCGCAGGCCCTGCTTGGAGTAGGCGTTCAGGCAGGCCTTGATGAGCGATGACTTGCCGGTCCCGCGCGCCCCCGTCAGCAGCACATTGTTGGCCGGCTTGCCCTGCACGAAATGCAGGGTGTTGAGCCGGATTTTTTCTTTCTGCCCGTCGATTTCTTTCAGGTCATCCAGGCTGATCGCGCCCACATGGCGCACGGGCGACAGCAGGCCATGGCCTGAATGACGCCTGCGGTAGCGCCAGGCGATGGCGGTGCTCCAGTCGGGGGGCAAGAAGGGCTGGGGCAGCGCCGCCTCGATGCGGGTCATGAGCTGCTCGGCGCGCAGGATCAGGCGTTCAAGGGCTTCGTTCACGAGCGGTAGTCCGCGTTGATCGACACATAGTCGTGGCTCAGATCGCAGGTCCACACGGTGTCCGTGGCGCTGCCGCGGCCCAGCGCCACCCGCACCACGATTTCGCTTTGCTTCATGACGCGCTGGCCGTCTTCTTCGCGGTACGCGGGGTTGCGCCCACCTTGCGCGGCGACATGCACGTCGTCCAGGTACAGGTCGATCTTCGTCGGGTCCAGGTCGTCGATGCCAGCGTAGCCCACCGCGGCCAGAATGCGGCCCAGATTCGGGTCGCTCGCAAAGAACGCCGTCTTGACCAGCGGCGAGTGCGCAATGGCATAGGCCACCTGGCGGCATTCCTCGCCGGTTTTGCCGCCTTCCACCTGGATTGCTATAAATTTGGTAGCCCCTTCCCCATCACGCACAATGGCTTGCGCCAGTTTTTGTGCCACACCGGCGATGGCGGCCTGGAGGGCACGGCCCTCCGGGCTATCCAGAGAAGTGATGGGCGCATGCGCCGCCTTGTGGCTGGCGATCACCACGAACGAATCGTTGGTGGAGGTGTCGCCATCGATCGTGATGCGGTTGAACGAGCCCTCGGCCAGTGCCTTGACCATTGGCTGCAGCACGGCCTGATCGACGCAGGCATCGGTGGCGATAAAGCCGAGCATGGTCGCCATGTTCGGCCGGATCATGCCCGCGCCCTTGGCGATGCCGCTGATGCTGACCTTCGCGCCGCCTATCATGACCTGCGCGCTGAAGGCCTTGGGCACCGTGTCGGTGGTCATGATGCCCTCGGCCGCGCGCACCCAGTGGTCGGCCCGGGCATCCGCCAGGGCACCCGGCAGACCGGCCTCGATGCGCTCCAGCGGCAGTGGCTCCATGATCACGCCCGTGGAAAACGGCAGGACCTGCTCCGGCGCCAGCGACAGCTGGTGCGCCAGCGCCACGCAGCTGGCACGGGCGCGCGCCAGTCCGTCCTCGCCGGTGCCGGCATTGGCGTTGCCCGTGTTGATCAGCAGGGCGCGAATTCCCTGACCCCCGGCCAGATGCTCACGGCACACCTGCACCGGCGCCGCGCAAAAGCGGTTCTGCGTGAACACCCCTGCGACGCTGGCGCCAGCGTCGATCAACACGACGGTGAGGTCCTTGCGCTGCGCCTTGCGGATACCGGCCTCGGTCACACCGAGGCGTACGCCGGCGATCGGGTGCAGGTCGGCGGGATCGGGAGCAGTCAGATTGACGGGCATGGATGGCTCTCCAAAAACGCGCGGAAATCGCTCAGGCCAGCTTGCCGTGGCAGTGCTTGTATTTCTTGCCGCTGCCGCAGGGGCAAGGGTCGTTGCGGCCCACACGCGACAGGGCCGCGCCGGCCACGGCGGCCGCGGCGGCGGAAGCGGTCGGGCGCAGGTGCTGCCCCTTGATCGTTCCCTCGTCCACCACGGTCTCGACCTCGCCGGTTTCGGTCGGTGCGATATAGGTCACATTGGCAATGTTTTCGGCGCGGCTGCCGAGTTCTTCGGCCGCCTGCCCAAGCTGCTCGCTGGATTGCACCTGCACGGTCATGAGGATCTTGGTGACGTCGTTCTTGACCGAGTCGAGCAGTTGTCCAAACAGCTCGAACGCTTCGCGCTTGTACTCCTGTTTGGGCTGCTGCTGGGCGTAGCCACGCAAATGAATGCCCTGGCGCAGATAGTCCAGCGAGCTCAGGTGCTCGCGCCAGTGCGAATCGATACTCTGCAGCAGCACGATGCGCTGAAACTGGGTGAAGTTCTCGCCCCCGATCTGCTGCGCCTTGGCCGCGAAGGCCGCATTGGCGGCCTCGATCACAGAATGCAGGATGTCTTCGTCCGTGATGGCGCTGGCCGCCTGCACCTGCTGCTCCAGGGGCAGCTCGATCTGCCATTCTTTGCGCAGCACCGTTTCGAGACCCGCAAGATCCCACTGCTCCTCCACCGACTCGGCCGGCACGTACTGGCGCACCAAATCGGTCAGGCAGCCTTCGCGCAAGGCCTCGATCTGCGCCGTCAGATCACGTGCATCGAGAATGTCGTTGCGCTGTTTGTAGATGACCTTGCGCTGGTCGTTGGCAACGTCGTCGTATTCCAGCAATTGCTTGCGGATGTCGAAGTTGCGCGCCTCCACCTTGCGCTGGGCCGATTCGATGCTGCGCGTGACGATGCCCGCTTCGATGGCCTCGCCATCGGGCATCTTCAGGCGCTCCATGATGGCCTTGACACGGTCGCCCGCGAAAATGCGCATCAGCGAGTCGTCCAGCCCGAGGTAAAAGCGCGACGAGCCGGGATCGCCCTGACGCCCAGAGCGCCCGCGCAACTGGTTATCGATGCGGCGCGACTCATGGCGTTCGGTGGCGATGATGCGCAGGCCCCCCTGCTGCGTCACCAGTTCGTGCTCGCGCGCCCATTCGGCGCGCAGCTGCTCGATGCGGGCCTGTTTGGCGGCCGGCTCCAGGGTCTCGTCGGCCTCGACCGCTTCGATCGCCTTTTCCACATTGCCCCCGAGCACGATGTCGGTGCCGCGGCCCGCCATGTTGGTGGCGATCGTGATCATCTTCGAGCGCCCGGCCTGCGCCACGATCTCGGCCTCGCGTGCGTGCTGCTTGGCATTGAGCACCTGGTGCGGCAGCTTTTCCTTCTGCAGCAGCTGGTCGATGATTTCGGAGTTCTCGATCGAGGAGGTGCCGACCAGCACCGGCTGACCGCGCTCATAGCACTCGCGGATGTCCTTGATGGCCGCCTCGTATTTCTCGCGCGTGGTCTTGTACACGCGGTCCAGCTGGTCATCGCGCCGGCTCGGCCGGTTCGGTGGAATCACGATCGTTTCCAGGCCGTAGATTTCCTGGAATTCGTAGGCCTCGGTATCGGCCGTTCCGGTCATGCCGGCCAGCTTGTTGTAGAGCCTGAAGTAATTCTGGAAGGTGATGGAGGCCAGCGTCTGGTTCTCCGCCTGGATGTTGACGCCTTCCTTGGCTTCCACGGCCTGGTGCAGGCCTTCGCCCCAGCGCCGGCCCGTCATCAGGCGTCCGGTGAATTCGTCGACGATCACGATTTCGCCGTCCTGCACCACGTAATGCTGGTCGCGGTGGTACAGGTGATTCGCGCGCAGCGCGGCATACAGGTGGTGCACCAGCGTGATGTTGGCCGGGTCGTACAGCGTCGCGCCTTCCGGAATCAGGCCCAGATTGAACAGGATGCGCTCGGCATTTTCGTGGCCCTGTTCGGTCAGGAACACCTGGTGGGTTTTCTCGTCGACCGTGAAATCCCCCGGTTTCGTGATGCCTTCTCCGGTGCGCAGGTCGGCTTCGCCCTCCTGCCTGGTCAGCATCGGCACCACCTTGTTGATGGTGATGTACATCTCGGTGTGGTCTTCGGCCTGGCCGCTGATGATGAGCGGCGTGCGGGCTTCGTCGATCAGGATCGAATCCACCTCGTCGACGATCGCGTAGTTCAGGCCGCGCTGCACGCGGTCCTGCACTTCGTACACCATGTTGTCGCGCAGGTAGTCAAAACCGTATTCGTTGTTGGTGCCGTAGGTGATGTCGGCCCGGTAGGCGGCCTGCTTCTCCTCGCGCGGCAGTTGCGGCAGATTGATGCCGACGGTCAAGCCGAGAAAGTTGTACAGGCGCCCCATCCACAGGGCATCGCGATTGGCCAGGTAGTCGTTCACCGTGACCACATGCACGCCCTTGCCGGTGAGCGCATTCAGGTACACGGGCAGCGTGGCGGTCAGCGTCTTGCCCTCGCCGGTGCGCATTTCCGAGATTTTGCCGTCGTGCAGCGACATGCCACCGATCAGCTGCACGTCGAAATGGCGCATCTTCATGACGCGCTTGGAGCCTTCGCGCACCACCGCGAAGGCCTCCGGCAGGATCGCGTCGAGCGTCTCACCGTTGGCAACACGCTCCTTGAACGCCTGTGTTTTCCCGCGAAGCTCGTCGTCGCTCAGTTTTTCGTAGGCGGGCTCCAGGGCGTTGATGCTCTCGGCAACTTTGCGGTATTGCTTGAGGAGCCGGTCATTGCGACTGCCGAATATTTTGGTGAGAAAGTTGGTGGCCATGAATGCGAGACCGCTCTGCGGGCCTGTCATGGCCTGCAAGGCGACCGAAATCCCTAATATGTTGGTGGATTCAGGTGGGGTCGCGGCTGCAAAATGCAACGATGGCGGGGCAGCTACAGCGTTGACCAAACCTTGGATTTTACCTTTGTGCCGGCTGGCGCTCGCCGTGGCCGCTCACGCTGCCATCGCGGCATCGGTCTTTTTCGGCGCAAGCAGACTTCATCTTCCTTCAAAAGCGTTGTGGCCACGATAATCGAGGGCTCATGAAGCCTCTTGACGATCCGTGGCCACGCCACCCGTGAACCGCCCTCACCGCGCCGTCTCGCTGCAGCAGGCGGCGCAGGAATCGCCGACGCTGGCCCGCTTGAGCGAACTCGCGCGCGATTCGGGTGAGCGCCTCAAGGCGATCGAGCGCCTGATTCCCGAGGCGCTGCGCAGCGCCATCCAGCCGGGGCCCATTGACGGAGAAACGTGGTGCCTGCTGGTGCAGAGCAATGCGGCGGCGGCCAAGCTCAGGCAGTTGCTGCCTTCGCTTGCATCCCACTTGCGCAGCCAGGGCTGGGAGGTCAGCACCATCCGGCTCAAGGTCCACATCAACCCCGAGCCGCAATAGCCCTTCGCGAGCGACCCGGCGCTCAGGTCGCCGCAACGCTCTTGGGCTTGTTGACCACCCGCTTGGCCATGACCGTCCCCAACCCCAGGGCAATGCGCAGCGCCAGCGCCGGCTGCCGGTTGGCAAGGTCCATGAAACGGATCAGGCTGAGGCGCCACAGCGTGCAGGGGCCGGCGGCGACGGCTTCTGATTTGCGCGCCATGCTGGAAAAGAAGGCCCATTCTCCGACCACCGATCCGGCACCGATCATCGCCAGATTCATGCGGCCTTCTTCATCCACGCAATGCACACTGAGTGTGCCGGTTTCGATGAAATACACCGTGCGGTCCGTCGCGCCCTGCTCGATCAGGACCTGGTCCCGCGCGAGCGCAAAGGGCTGCAGGTAGTCGCCGAACACGGCCCACTCGGTCGCCGTGAAAGGCAAGTCGAGTGCGTCATAAGCATGATTTTTGGCAATCACCTGGGCAAGGTGCTGTACTTGAGATTTGGCCCCGATGGGCTGGGAGGACTTCATAGGGACGCGACGATAGTCTGCGTCCCGCGAGTTCACAAGAAAAAACGGAAATAAATCGAACGTATTCAATCGAACCGTGAAATCCTGCGCAATTTTCGCCCGGCGGCCTTGCCAGGAAACGTGCGGGTGTCGAGATTACTTGATACCGTGTGAGGCAGTGAAATGGTGCCGATTGTCGGATTCGAACTGACGACCTACCGCTTACAAGGCGGTTGCTCTACCAACTGAGCTAAATCGGCGACTTTCTATTTTACCGGCTGGGGGCAGCCATCGCGGTGGCCTAAAGCCTGCCTACTTCACCCGTTTGAGCGAAGGACGCCCCCCTCCCGAGGGGCGTGGCGGCTCTGTATCGCCATCGTGCGGCGCATCATCGGCCGGTGCAATCTGCACCACCTTGGGGTCGGTTTCCACGGGGCGCGTTGCATCCGGCACACTGCTCAAACCCGGCGCCTTGGACGCCTCGTCGCCAGCGGGTGCAGACACCGGGACAGGGAACGCCATGCCCTGCCCGTTTTCCCGGGCATAGATCGCAATCACGCGGCTCACGGGCACCATGATCTCGCGCGCCGTGCCGGCAAACCGGGCCTTGAATTCGATGAAGTCGTTCCCGAGCTTAAGCGAGCTGGTCGCATCAAAGCTGATGTTGAGCACGATCTCGCCGTTCTTCACGTACTCGCGCGGCACCTGGACGGACTCGTCCACCAGCACGGCCACATAAGGGGTCAGGCCGTTGTCGGTGCACCACTCGTACAGCGCCCGGATCAGGTAGGGCCGGGTCGAGGAGGAATCCAGGGCATTCATGAATTCAGCCAAATTAGACCCGGACCAGCGGCCGCCGCGCCGGGCTGCCCCAAGCAAGGCCAGCCCGCTCGGGGCTGAGGCCCGCGGCTCCAAGTCCGCTTGCGCGGGCTTGGACGGGCCGAAGGGTCGTCACGTCTCGCGGCGACTTGTCCAGCGAAGCACACGGAGTGGCAAGCGCGGGGGTCATATTTACTTGCGCATCACCTTTTCGGACGGTGTCAGCGCTTCAATATAGGCCGGGCGCGAAAATATGCGCTCGGCGTACTTCAGCAGCGGCGCCGCATTCTTGCTCAGGTCGATGCCGTAGTAGTCCAGGCGCCACAGCAGCGGGGCGATGGCCACGTCGAGCATGGAAAAGTTCTCGCCCAGCATGTACTTGTTCTTGAGGAACACCGGCGCCAGTTGCGTGAGGCGGTCGCGGATGTGCGAGCGGGCCTTTTCCAGCGCCTTCTCATTGCTTTTGGAGGCCCGGTTCTCGAGCGTGGAGACGTGCACGAACAGCTCCTTCTCGAAATTGAGCAGGAACAGGCGCACGCGCGCACGGTCCACCGGATCGCCGGGCATCAGCTGCGGATGCGGGAAGCGCTCGTCGATGTACTCGTTGATGATGTTCGACTCGTACAGGATCAGGTCACGCTCCACCAGGATGGGTACCTGGCCATACGGATTCATGACGTTGATGTCTTCCGGCTTGTTGTAGAGATCCACGTCGCGGATCTCGAAATCCATGCCTTTTTCAAACAGCACGAAGCGGCAGCGGTGGGAGAACGGGCAGGTGGTTCCTGAATAAAGCACCATCATGGTGAAGACTCCTGAAAATCAAAAAGAGTGGGATGCCGGGAGCATTCCCACTCTGGAAGGCTCAGGCGACGCACCGGGGCGACACCTGAGTCGCGTGTGTTACTTGACGTCTTTCCAGAACGCTGCGTTGAGGCGCCAGGCAATGATGGTAAACAAACCCAGGAACAGCATGACCCAGACTCCCACGCGTATCCGCGTGTTGCGCGATGGCTCACTCATCCATTGCAGATAGCTGACCAGGTCGCCCACCGACTGCTCGAATTTCAGGGGCGTCATGGTCCCCGGCGTGACCTGCTGCCAGCCGCGGAACACGTCGACCTCCTGGCCGCTTTCCTTGTCCTTGATCTTGTCGAAAATCGGCTTGCGCTCGCCTTGCAGCTCCCACAGGACGTTGGGCATGGCCACATTGGGAAACGCGAGGTTGTTCCAGCCGGTGGCCTTGGAATCGTCGCGGTAGAAGGTGCGCAAATAGGTGTACAGGTAATTCGCCCCGCTGCCGCCATGGCCCGCGCGCGATCGGGCCACCAGCGTCAGGTCGGGCGGGTTGGTGCCAAACCATTCCTTCGCCTGCCGCGGATCGATGGCCGCGACCATGGTATCAGCCATCGTGCCATCGGTGAGCAGCAGGTTGTCCTTGACTTGCTGTGTGCTCAGGCCGAGGTCCTGCAGCCGGGTGTAGCGCATGAAGGCAGCGGAATGACAGTTCAGGCAGTAGTTGACAAAGAGTTTGGCCCCCGTCTGCAGCGCGGCCAGGTCGTTGGTCTGGTTCGGCGCCTTGTCCCATGCAATGCCCTCCCCCTCGGCAGCTTGCGCGCCTGCCACGAACGCCATGGCCATCATCAGGCCCAGAGCCAGTTGTTTCAGTTTGCTCATTATTGAAAGTCTCCTGCTCAGTGCGCGGCGAAAGTGACGCGATCCGGCACCGGCTTGAACTCACCCAAGCGGCTCCACCACGGCATCAACAGGAAAAAGCCGAAGTAATAAAACGTTCCTGTCTGCGAAACAAGATTGAGCGTCGGCGAAGGCGGTACGGTACCAATATAGGCCAGCACGAAAAACACGACAACGAACACCGCGTAAACGTATTTGTGCCAGCCTGGACGGTAGCGAATCGACTTGACCGGGCTCCGGTCCAGCCACGGCAGGAAAAACAGGATGATGACCGCGCCGCCCATCACCATGACGCCCCAGAACTTGGCGTCGGTGTTCAGCATGGCGGCCACCACGCCAGCGGCCAACAGCACGAGGACGCCCTTGAACAGCGCGGGCATCCTGGTCTTGATGACGCCGAACGCCGCACCCGCCACCACGCAGGCCATCAACGCATACACCATCTCGCTGGTAACGGAACGCAGCATGGCGTAGAACGGCGTGAAATACCACACAGGCGCAATCTCGCCCGGCGTTTGCAACGGATTGGCGGGAATGAAGTTGTTGGCTTCCAGGAAGTAGCCACCGGCTTCCGGCGCAAAGAAGATGATCGCACTGAACACCATCAGAAACACACTGACACCGAAGATGTCGTGCACGGTATAAAACGGGTGAAACGGCACACCATCCAGCGGGTGCCCATTGGCATCCTTGGGGGCGTTGGGGCCCTTGATTTCCACGCCATCCGGATTGTTCGAGCCGACTTCGTGCAACGCGATGACGTGCGCCACCACCAGCCCGAGCAACACCAGCGGCACGGCAATCACGTGGAAGCTGAAGAAGCGGTTGAGCGTGGCGTCGCCGACCACGTAGTCGCCGCGAATCCACAGCGCCAGGTCAGGGCCGACAAACGGGATGGCGGAGAACAGGTTGACGATCACCTGGGCGCCCCAGTAGCTCATCTGGCCCCAGGGCAGCAGGTAGCCCATAAAGGCCTCGGCCATCAGGCACAGGAAAATCGCACAGCCGAAGATCCACACCAGCTCGCGCGGCTTGCGGTACGAGCCGTACAGCAGACCGCGGAACATGTGCAGATACACCACGACGAAGAACGCCGAGGCGCCCGTCGAGTGCATGTAGCGGATCAGCCAGCCCCACGGCACGTCGCGCATGATGTACTCGACCGAGCCAAACGCCAGCGCGGCGTCGGGCTTGTAGTTCATCACCAGGAAGATGCCGGTGACGATCTGGATCACCAGCACCAGCAGGGCCAGCGAACCGAAGATGTACCAGAAATTGAAATTTTTCGGCGCGTAGTACTCGCTCATATGCTCTTTGAAGAGCTTGGTTGCCGGGAACCGGTTGTCGATCCAGTTCATCAGCTTTTCGCCAGCGCCGGCGTTGGGGGAAACTTCCTTGAATTCAGCCATGTTGTGCTCCAGGTCCTGCGGGGTCAGGCTTTTTCATGCTGACCGATCAGCAGTTTGGTGTCGGAGAGAAACATATAGGGCGGCACCAGCATGTTGTCCGGCGCCGGCTTGTTCTTGAACACGCGCCCCGCCAGATCGTAGGTGGAGCCATGGCACGGGCAGAGGAATCCACCCTGCCAGTCGTTCGGCAGCGACGGCTGTGGACCAGGTGTGAATCTGTCGACCGGGCTGCAGCCCAGATGGGTGCAGATGCCGACGATGACCAGGAATTCGGGTTTGATCGAACGCCAATCGCTTTTTGCCCACGGCGGCGTGAAGCCCGGGCGGTCCGATTTCGGGTCGGCCAGTTCCGGATCGAGCTTGGGCAGTTCCGCCAGCTCTTCGGGCGTGCGCCGCATGATCCAGACCGGCTGGCCACGCCACGCCACGGTCATTTTTTCGCCGGGCTTGAGGCCGGAAATATCGGCTTCCACCGGAGCGCCCGCGGCCTTGGCTTTCTCGGACGGCTCGAAACTCTCCACAAACGGAATAGCCGTGCACACGGTGCCCACGGCACCAGCGCATCCGGAAGCAATCAGCCATGTTCTTTTACTGGTGTCGACTTGGGTCTCACTCATGGGAATCCTCAATATACATCGCAACTTGGGGGGTTAGCAGACGATTGTAGCTGACCGTCTTCGGCCATTTCTACGCCAAAGCGGCACTTGACAGCGCGATCCGATAGGGAATACTGCTTCCTGTTCAATCCACCAAGAAAGCAAAGCCATGAGCATGATGCAGGAATTCAAGGAATTTGCCGTCAAGGGCAACGCGATGGATCTGGCGGTCGGTGTCATCATCGGCGGCGCCTTCGGCAAGATCGTCGATTCGATCGTGGGCGACCTGATCATGCCGGTCGTCAGCAAGATTTTCGGCGGGCTCGACTTCTCCAACTACTATCTCGCCCTGTCGGGTCAGGCAGGCGGACTGTCGCTGGCTGACGCCAAGAAGGCCGGCGCCGTGTTTGCCTATGGCAACTTCATTACCGTCGCGCTCAATTTCATCATCCTGGCGTTCATCATCTTCATGATGGTCAAGCAGATGAACCGCCTCAAGAAAGAAGCCCCGCCGGCCGCGCCCGCCGCCACACCGGAAGACGTGTTGCTGTTGCGCGAGATTCGCGACAACCTGAAAAAGTGAGTTACACGCTACGCTTTGCGCAGCAATCAAGGTCCGCAGTTCATGGACTGCGGGCCTTTTTCATGCGCAAAGCTGGCGCGCCAGGCGAATCGCCGCGATCAAGCTGGCCGCATCGGCCACGCCGCTGCCGGCAATGTCGAAGGCCGTGCCGTGGTCCGGGCTGGTGCGCACCAGCGGCAGGCCGAGCGTGACGTTCACGCCCTTGTCCACACCAAGGTACTTGACCGGGATCAGGCCCTGGTCGTGGTACATCGCCAGCACCACGTCGAACTCGCCCGGCTGGCCGCCCCTGGCACGCGCCCGCATGAACACCGTGTCGGGCGCAAACGGGCCGCTCGCGTCGATCCCCTCCTGGCGCGCTGCCGCGATCGCCGGCGCGATGATGTCGATCTCTTCACGCCCGAACAGCCCCCCCTCGCCGGCATGCGGATTCAGCCCGGCGACGCCGATGCGCGGCCTGCGGTGTCGCGCCGAGCCAACAGGTCCGCGCACGAACTGGTGGGTCAGCCGCAAGGTTTGCAGCACGTTGTCGAAGCTCACCGCCTCGATCGCGGCGCGCAAGGAGACATGAATACTGACCAGCACGGTGCGCAATTCGTCGTTCGCCAGCATCATGCGCACCGGCACGTCCCGCACGGGTTTGCCCAGAAACGCGGCCGCCTCGGCCTGCAGCAGCTCGGTATGCCCGGGAAAGGCGATGCCCGCGGCCGCCAGCGCCTCCTTGTGCAGCGGCGCGGTGACCAGGGCCGCAATCTCGCCGCGCAAGGCCGCACGCGCCGCCCAGGTGACGCAATCGGCCGCGAACTTGCCGGCCACACCGCTCACCCGCCCCAGCGGGATGGGCCCGGACAGACTGGAGATTGGCAGCACCGGGATGCAGCGCGGCGGCGCGCTCAAGGCATCGAGCGGCGCCTCGATCACGGCCACCGGCAGGGCGACCTGTCCCGCGCCGCCGATGAACGACACCGCACGGCGCAGCGTCGCCACGTCGCCGGCGACAAAGCAGCTGCGCGTCGCGTCCGGCGCGTCACGAAATGCCTTGGCAATGATTTCCGGGCCGATGCCGGCCGCGTCGCCTTGCGTAATGGCGATGGGGAGATTGCTGCTATTCATGTGGCTACGCCCCAGTTGCCGCCGGGCCGCCCCAAGGCAACTGCGGCCCCCTTGGGGGGCAGCGCAGCACACGCAGTGGCAAGCGTGGGGGCCATGTCATGCCGGGTTGTCAATATCGATGAACTCGTGCGCCAGGCCGAACTGCGCGGCCACGTGCGCGGCCACCGCGGGCGCGCCATAGCGCTCGCTGGCGTGGTGGCCGCAGGCCAGATAGGCCACGCCGCACTCGCGCGCATAGTGCGCCTGCGGCTCGGAAATCTCGCCGGTGATGAAGGCATCGGCCCCGGCCGCAATCGCCGCCTCGAAGTAGCCCTGCGCGCCGCCGGTGCACCATGCTACTTTTTTGATAGCTCCAAGTTCAGCACCGACAAGGACTACATGGCGATTCAGCACATGCTGCAGGTGATCGGCGAGACTGCGGGCGCTGTCAAAGCTGCCGCCTTCCACGCGTCCCCCCAGAAAGCCCAGGTCCTGTTCGCCAAAACGGCCGGCGGGCCCGTCCAGCGCCCGCAAACCGAGCTGGAGCCCGAACTGCGCGTTGTTGCCCAGCAGCGGATGCGCGTCCAGCGGCAGATGGTAGGCGAACAGGTTGATGTCGGCCCCCAGCAGCAGCGCCAGCCGCTGCTTCATCCAGCCAGTCACCGTGCCGTGCTGGCCGCGCCAGAACAGGCCGTGGTGCACAAAAATCGCGTCGGCCCGGGCCGCGATCGCGGACTCGATGAGGGCCCGGCTGGCCGTCACGCCCGAGACGATTTTGCCGACGCTGGCGCGGCCCTCGACTTGCAGGCCGTTCGGCCCGTAGTCCTTGAAGCGCGCGGGCTCCAGCAGGGTGTCGAAGGCGGCGAGCAGTTGGTGGCGGTGAATCATGCGGTGCATCAAGGAGGACAGGGTTTTGCCATGATTGTGGGCCAAAGTACGGGCCGGTCGTGGACAATTGCGCCATGAAACGTTTCTGGCTCCTTTTTTCGCAAACCGTCACCGTGCTGCTGGCGGCCTACTTCGTGACGGCGACCCTGCATCCCGAATGGCTGGGCAGGATGGCCTCGGGCGGCGGCGCGGTGGCGGTGATCGAGGCGCCGGCGGCGAGTTCGTCACTACCGGCGACCGGCAGCTTCAGCGCCGCCGCAAAGAAGGCCGCGCCGGCCGTGGTCAGCATCAACACCAGCAAGGCCGCCGAGAAGAATCCGAACGGGGACGACCCGTGGTTCAAGTTCTTTTTTGGCGACCGCGGCGACGAGCCGCAGACCAGCCTGGGCAGCGGCGTGATCGTCAGTCCCAGCGGCTACATCCTGACCAACAACCATGTGGTGGAAGGCGCCGACGAAATCGAGGTCATTCTCAACGACAGCCGCCACGCCCAGGCCAAGGTGATCGGCACCGACCCCGACACCGACCTGGCCATCCTGAAGATCGACCTGGATCGCCTGCCCGTGATCGTGCTGGGCAACTCGGACGCGCTGCAGGTGGGCGACCAGGTGCTGGCCATCGGCAATCCGTTCGGCGTCGGCCAGACGGTCACGGGCGGCATCGTGAGCGCGCTCGGGCGCAACCACCTGGGCATCAATACGTTCGAGAACTTCATCCAGACCGATGCCGCCATCAACCCCGGCAACTCGGGCGGCGCGCTGGTGGACGTGAATGGCAATCTGATGGGCATCAACACCGCCATTTTTTCGCGCTCCGGCGGCAGCATGGGCATCGGCTTCGCGATTCCGGTCTCGACCGCGCGCCAGGTGCTCGACAGCATCGTGAAAGACGGCCGCGTCACGCGCGGCTGGATCGGCGTGGAACCCAACAACCTGTCGCCCGAACTGGCGGAAACCTTTGGTTTGAAGCTGCCCAAGGACGGCAACCCGGACGCGCTGGCTGGCGTGATCATCACCGGCGTGCTGCAAAACGGGCCGGCGGCGCAGGCGGGCATCAAGCCCGGCGACGTGATCGTGAGCGTGGCCGGCAAGCCGGTCAGCAATGTGGGCGAGCTGCTGACCAGCGTGTCGGCGCTCAAGCCCGGCACACCGGTCAAGTTCGCGCTGCTGCGCCAGGAGGCCCGGATGGAACTCGACGTGACCCCCGGGTTGCGGCCCAAGCCGCGCAAAGAGGAGCGGTAGACACCCCGTCTGCTATCCGATCAATAGCTGACGGCGCATATCCCATAAGGGCATAGGCGCTATTTCACTGAACTTCGGAAGCCTTGGCCTCCTCGTCGGGCGCCTTGGTGTGCTTGATGAAAATCTGGGCCGACCAGATGCCGACCTCGTACAGCATATACATGGGCAGCAGCAGCGCCAGCATGGAGACCGGATCGGGCGGCGTGACCAGACCGGCCACGCCGGCGGCGCCCACCAGAAAATAGGCGCGCCAGGACTTGAGCTGCGCCACCGTCACGAGCCCCATACGGGCCAGAATGACGACGATGACGGGCACTTCGAAGGCCACGCCAAAGGCCAGGAACATGGTGATCACGAAGTCCAGGTAGGCCTCGATGTCGGGAGTCACCGCCACCGAATGGGGGGCCAGCCGCTGGATCGCCGGGAAGGCCTGGCCGAAGACAAAGAAGTAGCAAAAGGCGGTGCCCAGGTAGAACAGGATCGTGCTGGCGGTGACCAGCGGCAGCACCAGGCGGCGCTCGTGCTTGTACAGCCCCGGCGCCACAAAGGCCCAGATCTGGTACAGGATCCACGGCAGCGCAATGCCCACGGCGACCAGCACGGACACCTTGATCGGCACCAGGAACGGCGACACCACACCGACCGCAATCATCTTGGAGCCTTCGGGCAATGCCTTGACCAGCGGCATGGCCAGCAGGTCGTACAGACGGGACGGGCCCGGGTAGAAAAAAAGCACCACCAGCACGATGCCGACGCCGTAGCATGAGTACAGCAGCCGGTCGCGCAACTCGATCAGGTGCTGCACAAACGGCTGCTCGGTGCCAGCCAGTTCGTCTTCTTTACTTTTTTCGGGGTCGGACATGATGGGAATTGATTGGGGTCACGCCCAACATACCTTGGAGCGAACAGGCGACAGCAAACCGCCTGCAGTTAATTGAACTTGTGCGGCCGGTAGCGCGCCACGCGCGCTGCACCGGACAGGGCCTTGGTGCGGATGCCCGCACGCGCCTTGTACCACTGCGGCGTGGCGCCCTGCTTCAGGCGCCATTTCTTGCCCGGATGGCGGTACTGCGGATAGCTGGGGGCGACGTCACCGGCGAGGCTGGACGCCGGCGTGTCGCTGGTGGCGTCCGACCACTGTTTTTCGAAATCGCTGGCCCCGGTCTTGATGGATTGGCTGACGTCGCGCGCCGCGTCTTCCATCGTTTCCTTCATCTTCTTGAGCTCGTCCAGATCCATCGAACGGCTCACTTCGGCCTTCACGTCCGCCACGTAGCGCTGCGCACGCCCCATCAGGGTGCCGATCGTGCGCGCCAGCCCCGGCAGCCGCTCGGGGCCGATCACCACCAGCGCGATGCCGCCAATGATGGCGAGCTTGGTGACGCCAATATCGAGCACTTACGCAGCCCCCCGTGGTGCCTGCATTTCAGCTCTTGGTCTTGGCTTCGACGTCGATGGTCTCTTTGCCCGCCGGCGCGGCGGAGCCGACCTGCTGCGTCACCGCGGCAGTGGCCTCGGCAGGCTTGTCGGCCGTACCATCCTTCATGCCGTCCTTGAAGCCCTTGACCGCTCCGCCGAGGTCGGAGCCGATGTTTCTGAGTTTCTTGGTGCCGAAAATCACGATGATGATGACCAGAAAAATAAGCAGATGTGTGGTTGATAGTCCCATGAGTTTCTCCTGACGAATAACGTTGATTTTAGATGGTGCAATGCCCCGGGTAAACCAGGCAGTCCCGATTGACCCCACTCAGCCCCTGCGCCACGGCCGCGGCCCGCCGATCACGTGCATGTGCAGGTGGTGGACCTCCTGCCCGCCCTGCTCGCCGGTATTGAGCACGATCCGGAATCCCCCTTCGGGATATGGCTGGCAGCCCGCCTGTAGCGCCAGCTGCGGCGCCAGCACCATCATGCGCCCCAACAGGCCGGCGTGCTCGGGGCCGACCTGGGCCATCGACGCGACGTGCTGCTTGGGCACCAGGAGGAAATGCACGGGCGCCCAAGGATGGATATCGTTGAAGGCGAAGAGTTCCTCATCTTCATAGACCTTGGTCGAGGGAATCTTGCCCTCGATGATCTTGCAGAAAAGACAATCCGGGTCGTATGTCATAGGGTGTTGCCAACCGGCTGGCTGTCGTTCATGGCCACCATGCCGCGCACGATGCGGTACAGGAACCAGATGGAAATAAGGCCCCAGGCGATCCAGCCGGGCACGATGAACAGCAGCCACAGCGGGATCGTGATCACATACAAAATGCCGGCCCACAGGACGGAGCGGATGCGCCACGAAAAATGGCTGGCCTGCCAGCTGCCCTGTGCGTCGCCCTTCTTGACCAGGTCGATCACCAGCGCCACCAGCAGCAGGGCCAAGCCGACCTGCGCACCCGGAATCACGGCACCGATCGCCACGATGAGATGCAGGATATAGCTGACCCAGCCCACGGTCTTGAGCGATTCGGCCTTTTCCTTATCGCTCATATTGGCATCGATGACGTCGCTCATGGCTTTCCCCCTGGTGCAATGGCACTCGCTTCATGTTCTCGCGCGCGCACCTTGCGCAGCGCCTTTTCCTCGATACCGCTGGTGCCCTCGCGGCGCTCCAGCTCGGCGATCACATCCGCCGGCGTCAATCCGTAGTGAGCCAGCGCGATCAGGCAGTGAAACCACAGGTCGGCCACCTCGGCCACGATTTTGGACGGGTCGCCGCCATGCTCGGCATCCTTGGCCGCCATCACCACTTCGGTGGCTTCTTCGCCGATTTTCTTCAGGAAGGCGTCCGGCCCGCGCTCGAGCAGGCGCGCCACATAGCTTTTCTCGGGGTCGCCGCCATGGCCCGGTTTGCGGCTTTCAATCACGGCGGCGAGCCGCGCCAGCGAATCGTTCGAACTCATGGCACCTTATTTGTAGATGGATTCGGGGTCTTTCAAGACCGGCTCGGTGACCTGCCACGCGCCGTCCTTGTAAATGCTGAAAAAGCAGCTGTGCCGGCCCGTGTGGCACGCAATGCCCGGCGTGTGGCCGAGTTGCGTGACCTTGAGCAGGATCACGTCGTTGTCGCAGTCAATACGCAGCTCATGCACCGTCTGGATGTGGCCGGATTCCTCGCCCTTGAACCACAGCTTGCCGCGCGAGCGGCTGAAATACACCGCGCGGCCCAGTTCGGCCGTCTTTTGCAGCGCCTCGCGGTTCATCCAGGCGAACATCAGCACGTCGCCGCTGCCCACCTCCTGCGCGATCACCGGGACCAGCCCCTGGGCGTCCCATTTCACTTCGTCAAGCCAGTTCATGAGGAGATTGTCGGGTATTTCGGGGTGCTATGAAATTCATAGCCATCAAGACCCCAGCGACGAGGACTTGGGGCGGAAAAGCTTTAGAGACGCACTGGAATGCCGCGCGCCGCCATGTGCCGCTTGGCCTGGCCCACGGTGTACTCGCCATAGTGGAAGATGCTGGCGGCCAGCACCGCATCGGCGCCGCCGATCTGGATGCCGTCGGCCAGGTGATCGAGGTTGCCGACGCCGCCCGAGGCGATCACCGGCACGCTGACCGCGTCGCTCACCGCGCGCGTAAGCGCCAGATCGAACCCCGACCTGGTGCCGTCGCGGTCCATGCTGGTGAGCAGGATCTCGCCCGCGCCGCGCCGCGCCATCTCGCTGGCCCAGGCCACGGCGTCCAGGCCAGTGTTCTTGCGCCCGCCGTGGCTGTAAACATCCCAGCCCGGGCCGCGCGTCCTGGCGTCTTCCCCGGAGCGCCGCTTGGCGTCGATCGCGACCACGATGCACTGCGCGCCGTACTTGGCCGAGGCCGCCTCGATCACGTCGGGGTTGGCGATCGCCGCCGAGTTGAAGCTGGTCTTGTCGGCGCCCGCGTTCAGTAGACGACGCACGTCATCCACGGTGCGCACGCCGCCGCCCACGGTCAGCGGAATGAACACCTGGCTGGCCACCGCCTCGATGATGGGCAGGATCAGGTCGCGCCCGTCGCTGGTGGCGGTGATGTCAAGGAAGGTGAGCTCGTCGGCGCCCTGCTCGTTGTAGCGCGCGGCAATCTCGACCGGATCGCCGGCATCGCGCAGCTCGACGAAATTGACGCCCTTGACCACGCGTCCGCCCGTGACGTCGAGACAGGGAATGATGCGTTTGGCTAGCACGCTTTATCCGTTGAACTCGTCAGCCAAGGTCTGTGCGCTGGCGAAATCCAGGTCGCCGCTGTAGATGGCGCGCCCGCAGATCACGCCCTCGATGCCCTGGTCCTCGACTTCACACAGTTGCTCGATGTCGGCGATGCTGGACAGGCCGCCCGAGGCGATCACGGGCACCGTGAGCGCCTGCGCCAGCTTGACCGTGGCGTCGATGTTGATGCCGGTGAGCATGCCGTCGCGGCCGATGTCGGTGTAGATGAACGACTCGACGCCGTAGTCTTCGAACTTCTTGGCCAGGTCGACCACCTCATGGCCGGTGAGCTTGCTCCAGCCGTCGGTGGCGACCTTGCCGTCCCTGGCGTCGAGCCCGACGATGATGTGGCCGCCGAATGCCGTGCAGGCGTCCTGCAGGAAACCGGGGTTCTTCACGGCGGCCGTGCCGATGATCACATAGCGCAGGCCGGCGTCGAGGTAGCGCTCGATGGTGTCGAGGTCGCGGATGCCGCCGCCGAGTTGCACGTCGATCTCGCCGCCCACCTCGCGCAGGATCTTGCGGATGGCGAGCTCGTTCTTGGGCTTGCCTGCGAACGCGCCGTTCAGGTCCACCAGGTGCAGGCGCCGCGCGCCCTTGTCGACCCAGCTGCGGGCCATTTGGGCGGGATCTTCACCGAAGGTGGTGGACTGGTCCATGTCACCTTGTTTGAGGCGCACACAGTGGCCGTCTTTGAGGTCAATTGCGGGGATCAATAACATGACTGGGAAGAAACGTGATGCCGTTGGCAGCGGAGAAGAACTAGGGATTCCAGTGCAGGAAGTTGCGGTACAGGGCGAGGCCGTGGTTGGCGCTTTTTTCGGGATGGAACTGGGTGGCGAAAATATTATCGCGTGCAATCGCCGCCGTAAAGCTTCCGCCGTAGTCGGCAACGCCCGCGCTGTGGCGCGCATCCGACGGTCGGGCGTAGTAGCTGTGCACGAAATAGAAGTAGCTGTTGTCGGGCACGTCGCCCCAGATCGGGTGCCGTCCGGTGCCCGGGTCCAGCTGGTGCACCTGGTTCCAGCCCATTTGTGGCACTTTGTAACGGCTGCCGTCGGGCTGCAGGCGCCCCGCCAGCTCGAACCTGACGACGTCGCCATGGATCAGCGCGAGGCCCGGCGTGTTGCCTTCGTCGCTGCGATCCAGCAGCATCTGCATGCCCACGCACACACCGAACAGCGGCTTGCTGGCGGCGGCCTCCAGCACCGGCGCCTGCAGGCCCGATTCGCGCAGCTCGCGCATGCAGTCGGGCATGGCGCCCTGCCCCGGCAGCACCACGCGTTCGGCCGCGCGCACCTCCTCGGGGCGCGACGTGATGATGACCTTGTAACCGCTGCCCTGCGCCGCGGCCTGCACGGCCTGCGACACCGAGCGCAGGTTTCCCATGCCGTAGTCGACGACGGCGACGGTCTTGTTTGCTACTGGATTCATAGCTGATTACGCCCTATGGACGCCGGCTGGACGGCTGGAGGCCATTTTGTCGTGAAACCCGCTCAGAGCGACCCTTTGGTGGAAGCAATGGTTCCGGCCGCGCGCGGGTCGATCTCGAGCGCAAAGCGCAGCGCCCGCGCAAACGCCTTGAACACCGTCTCCGCCTGGTGGTGCGCGTTCTCGCCCTTCAGGTTGTCGATGTGCAGCGTCACGAACGCATGGTTCACGAAGCCCTGGAAGAATTCGTGTGCGAGCTGGCTGTCGAAGGTGCCGATCATGCCGCTCTTGAACGGCACGTTCATGACCAGGCCGGGACGGCCCGAGAAGTCGATCACCACGCGGCTCAGCGCCTCATCGAGCGGCACATAGGCGTGGCCGTAGCGGCGGATGCCTTTCTTGTCGCCCACGGCCTTGTACACGGCCTGGCCAAAGGTGATGCCCACATCCTCCACCGTGTGGTGGCCGTCGATGTGCAGGTCGCCCGCGGCCTGGATGTCGAGGTCGATCAGGCCGTGGCGCGCGATCTGGTCCAGCATGTGGTCGAAAAAGCCGATGCCGGTGGCAAGGCTGGACACGCCCGTGCCGTCCAGGTTGAGCTTGACGGTGATCTGCGTCTCGGCCGTTTTGCGGGAGACTTCGGCGGTGCGTGCGGCGGGAGGCGAGGTGGTCATAGTGATTCTTTGAGCGCTGCCAGCATTTTGACGTTTTCCTGCGCCGTTCCGACGGTCAGGCGCAAACAATTCGCCAGCAAGGGGTGCATTTTAGAAACGTTCTTGACCAGCACGCCGCGCGCCCTCATGCCGTCGAAGGTTTTGGCCGCATCGGGCACGCGCGTGAGGATCATGTTGGCGTCGCTGTGCCAGGCTTTAATGCCCGGCAAAGCCTGGAGTGCTTCGAAAAGAATAGCACGCTGCGCTCGCAGGTCAAGGGCTTGCGCCGCAAACACCTGGGCATGTTCGAGCGCAAACAGGGCGCACTCGTAGTTCAGCACGCTGATGTTGTAGGGCGGACGCACCTTGTCGATCTCGGCAATCAGCGCCTTCGGCCCCATCATGTAGCCCAGCCGCACACCCGCCAGGCCGAACTTGGACAGCGTGCGCAGCAGCAGCACGTGGCCGTGGTGGTTGACGCGGTCGATGTAGCTCTTGCTGGAAAACGGCTGGTAGGCCTCGTCCAGCACGACCAGGCCGCCCTGGCGGCCCTGCGCCACGATGATCTTCTCGATCACCGCGTCGTCCCACAGGTTGGCCGTCGGGTTGTTCGGGTAGGCGAGATAGACGATGGACGGCTGGTGCGCCTGAATGGCCGCCAGCATCGCGGCCTCGTCGAGCTCGAAGTCGGCCGTGAGTGGCACGCCGTGGAAGGCCAGGCCCTGCAGCTGGGCGCTCATGGCGTACATCACGAAGCCCGGCACCGGCGCCAGGATGCTGGCCCCCGGAATATCGCAGGCCAGTGCCAGCAGCGAAATCAGTTCGTCCGAGCCGTTGCCCAGCATGATGTCGAAGCCGTCGGGCATCTTCGCGTAGGCGGCCAGCGCGGCGCGCAGGTCATTCACGCGGCCGTCCGGGTAGCGGTTCAGCGCCAGCGCGCCGAGCCGCCGGCCCAGTTCGGCCTGCAGTTCGGGCGGCAGGCGGTGCGGGTTCTCCATCGCGTCGAGCTTGACCATGCCCCTGGCGTCCTGCACGGCGTAGGCGTGCATCGACTGGATGTCCTGGCGGATGCGTTTTTGGAACTGGGAATCAAGCGCTGTCATATAAGTGGTTGCAGCCGTTCAGTGCCGGCTTCGAAAGGAGTGATGATCTGCACGGTGTCGCTTGGGACTATAGCAAGAGCGTCGCGCGGCACCATTTTGGGCGTCTGTATCAATTCAGCGCTACCGTCCTCGCCCGGGCCCTGCCTGCCGCGGGCCGAAAACCGTGGTATTTTCTACGGGCACTCCAGACAACCGATTGAAAGACTCCCATGGCATCAGGCAAATCAAAAATCATTTACACGCTCACCGACGAGGCGCCGTTCCTGGCCACGTGTGCTTTTCTGCCCATCGTTCGAAGCTTCGCGGCGCCGGCCGGCATCGAGGTCGCCGGGAGCGACATCTCGGTGGCGGCGCGGATCCTGGCCGAGTTCCCCGAATTCCTGAGCGATGCGCAGAAGGTGCCCGACAACCTGGCCGAGCTCGGCCGCCTCACGCTGGCGCCGGACACCAACATCATCAAGCTGCCCAACATCAGTGCCTCGGTGCACCAGCTCGTCAGCGCGATCAAGGAATTGCAGTCGCGCGGCTATCCGGTGCCCGACTACCCCGAGGATCCGAAGACGGAGGCGGACAAGGCGATTCGCACCCGCTACTCCAAGTGCCTGGGCAGCGCCGTAAACCCGGTCCTGCGCGAGGGCAACTCCGACCGCCGCGCGCCCAATGCCGTGAAGAACTACGCGCGCAAGCACCCGCACAGCATGGGCGAGTGGAGCATGGCCTCGCGCACCCACGTGGCGCACATGAAGCACGGCGACTTCTACCATGGCGAAAAATCCATGACCCTGGACAAGGCGCGCGACGTCAGGATGGAGCTGGTCACCCCTGCTGGCCGGACCATCGTGCTCAAGCCCAGGGTATCGCTGCTCGCTGGCGAAATCATCGACAGCATGTTCATGAGCAAGAAGGCCCTGCTCGAGTTCTACGAAGAACAGATGGAAGACGCGCGCAAGACCGGCATGATGTTCTCGCTGCACGTGAAGGCCACCATGATGAAGGTCTCGCACCCCATCGTGTTCGGGCATGCCGTGCGCGTGTTCTACAAGGAAGCCTTCGAGAAGCACGGCAAGCTGTTCGAGGAGCTGGGTGTGAACGTCAACAACGGCCTCGTCAACCTTTACGACAAGCTCGAAACCCTGCCCAGCAGCAAGCGCGAGGAAGTCATCCGCGACCTGCACGCCTGCCACGAGCACCGGCCCGAACTGGCGATGGTGGACTCGGCCAGGGGCATCTCCAACCTGCACGCCCCGAACGACGTGATCGTGGACGCCTCGATGCCGGCCATGATCCGCATCGGCGGCAAGATGTGGGGCGCCGACGGCCGCCCGAAGGACACCAAGGCGGTGATCCCGGAGAGCACCTTCGCGCGCATCTACCAGGAGATCATCAACTTCTGCAAGACCAACGGCAACTTCGATCCCGTGACCATGGGCACGGTCCCCAATGTGGGCCTGATGGCCCAGCAGGCCGAGGAGTACGGCTCGCACGACAAGACCTTCGAAGTGGCCGAGGCCGGCCAGGCCAACATCGTCGACATCGCCACCGGCGAAGTGCTGCTGTCGCAGAACGTGGAAGCCGGCGACATCTGGCGCATGTGCCAGGTCAAGGACGCGCCGATCCGCGACTGGGTCAAGCTGGCCGTGAACCGCGCGCGCAACTCGGGCATGCCGGCCCTGTTCTGGCTCGACCCGTACCGCCCGCACGAGGCCGAACTGATCAAGAAGGTGCAGCGCTACCTGAAGGACCACGACACCCACGGGCTGGACATCCAGATCATGTCGCAGACCCGCGCCATGCGCTACACGCTGGAGCGCGTGATCCGCGGCCTGGACACCATCTCGGTCACCGGCAACATCCTGCGCGACTACCTGACCGACCTGTTCCCCATCATGGAACTCGGCACCAGCGCCAAGATGCTCTCCATCGTGCCGCTGATGGCCGGCGGCGGCATGTACGAGACCGGTGCGGGCGGCTCGGCGCCCAAGCACGTGAAGCAACTGGTCGAGGAAAACCATTTGCGCTGGGACTCGCTGGGCGAGTATCTGGCGCTGGCGGTATCGCTGGAGGACTTGGGGCTCAAGACCGGCAACACCAAGGCGAAGATCCTGGCCAAAACACTCGACGAGGCTACCGGCAAGCTGCTCGACAACAACCAGTCGCCGTCGCCGCGCACGGGCGAGCTGGACAACCGCGGCAGCCAGTTCTATCTGGCGCTGTACTGGGCGCAGGCGCTGGCCGCGCAGACCGAAGATGCGGCGTTGCAGGCGCATTTCGCCCCGTTGGCCAAGGCGCTGAGCGAAAAAGAGCCGCAAATCATCGATGAGTTCAAGGCCGTGCAGGGCAAGCCCGTGGACATTGGCGGCTACTACCTGCCCGACCTTGACAAATGCGCGGCGGTGATGCGGCCCAGCCCGACCTTCAACGCCGCCCTCGAAGCCGCAAAGGTTTAAGCCGCAGTTCGCAGCGCCGCAGCCGGATTATTTGAGCCGCATCTCGGCAGCGCGCGCATGCGCCTGCAGGCCTTCGCCGTAGGCCAATTCGGCGGCTATTTTTCCAAGAATCTGCGCGCCGGCTTCGCTGACCTCGATCAGGCTCGATCGTTTCTGGAAATCGTAGACGCCCAGCGGACTGGAAAAGCGTGCCGTGCCGCTGGTCGGCAGCACGTGGTTCGGGCCGGCGCAGTAGTCGCCCAGCGCTTCGCTGGTGTAGGCGCCCAGGAAGATCGCGCCCGCGTGCCGGAGCAGCGGCTCCCAGCGGTGCGGTTCGCGGCTGCTCACTTCCAGGTGCTCGGGCGCGATGCGATTGCTGAGGGCGCAGGCCTCTTCCATGCTGCGCGTGTGGATCAGCGCGCCGCGCGCGCTGAGCGATTTGGCAATGATTTCGGCGCGTGGCATCGTGGGCAGCAGGCGCGTCATAGCGGCCTGCACGGCGTCGATGTAGACCGCGTCGGGGCACAGCAGGATGCTTTGCGCGAGCTCGTCGTGTTCGGCCTGGCTGAACAAATCCATCGCCACCCAGTCGGGCGGCGTGCTGCCGTCGGCCAGCACCAGGATCTCGCTCGGGCCGGCGATCATGTCGATGCCGACCGTGCCGAACACGCGGCGCTTGGCGGCGGCCACGTAGGCGTTGCCGGGGCCGGTGATCTTGTCGACGGCCGCCATGCTTTGCGTGCCGTAGGCCAGCGCCGCCACGGCCTGCGCGCCGCCGATGGTGAAGGCGCGGGTCACGCCGGCCACGAAGGCGGCGGCCAGCACCAGCGGGTTCTTGGCGCCCTGCGGTGTCGGCACCACCATGATGATCTCGCCGACCCCGGCCACATGGGCCGGAATCGCGTTCATCAGCACCGACGACGGGTACGCCGCCTTGCCGCCCGGCACGTAGATGCCGACGCGGTCCAGCGGCGTGACCTTCTGGCCCAGCAGCGTGCCGTCCTCGTCGCGGTACGACCAGCTCTCGCCGTTGGCCTTCTTCTGCGCCTCGTGGTAGCTGCGCACGCGCGCAGCGGCGGCCTGCAGCGCGTCGCGCTGGGCCGCGGGCAGGGACTCGAACGCTGCTTTCAGTTCGCCCTGCGTGAGCTCGAGCGCCTGCATCGAGGCCGCGCCCAGGCCATCGAAGCGGTTGGTGTACTCGAGCACGGCGGCGTCGCCGCGCTCACGCACATGGGCCAGGATCTCGGCCACACGCTGCTCGATCGCGGCATCGGTATCGGCCGACCAGTGCAGCCGCGCCTTGAATTCGGCCTCAAAAGTGCTCGAAGCCGTTGACAGTCGTGCGGGAGAAGCTACTAAATTCATAGCAATCCAGAAAATAAATTACTGGGCGACGGCGGTGGCAAACGCGTCGATGATGCGGCGGATCGGCGCCTGCTTGAGCTTGAGCGCGGCCTGGTTCACCACCAGACGCGCGCTGATGTCCATGATGCGCTCGACCTCGACCAGGTGGTTGGCCTTGAGGGTGTTGCCGGTGGAGACCAGGTCGACGATCGCGTCGGCCAGCCCGGTCAGCGGCGCCAGCTCCATGCTGCCGTAGAGCTTGATCAGGTCCACATGCACGCCCTTGGTGGCGAAGAAATCGCGCGCGATGGCGACGTACTTGGTCGCCACCTTCAGCCGGCTGCCCTGCTGCACGGCATCGGCGTAGTCGAAGCCCTCGCGCACCGCGACGCTGATGCGGCATTTGGCAATCTGCAGGTCCAGCGGCTGGTACAGGCCCAGACTGCCATGCTCGAGCAGCGTGTCCTTGCCGGTGATCCCCAGGTCCGCGCCGCCGTACTGCACATAGGTCGGCACGTCGGTGGCGCGCACCACCAGCACGCGCACGTCGCTCTGGTTGGTGGCCAGGATCAGCTCGCGCGATTTTTCCGGGTCGCCCCGCACCTCGATGCCGGCCGCGCGCAGCAGCGGCAGGGTTTCGTCGAAGATGCGGCCCTTGGAGAGCGCAAGTGTGATCATTTCACCCTCTCGATGTCGGCGCCAATGCCGCGCAGCTTGATCTCCATCTGGTCGTAACCGCGATCCAGATGGTAGATGCGGTCGACCTGGGTCTCGCCATCGGCCACCAGGCCGGCGATCACGAGGCTGGCGGACGCGCGCAGGTCGGTGGCCATGACGGTTGCGCCCGAGAGCTTTTCAACCCCTTCGACCATCGACACCTTGCCGTCGATCTGGATATTCGCACCCAGGCGAATCAGCTCGTTGACGTGCATGAAGCGGTTCTCGAAAATCGTCTCGGTCGCCAGGCTAGGGCCCTGCGCGATGCAGTTGAGCACCATGAACTGGGCCTGCATGTCGGTCGGAAAACCCGGGTATTCGGTGGTGCGGAAACTCTGGGCCTTGAGGCGGCCCGAACCGGCCCCGGGCGACTGCACGCGGATGCCGCCCTCCATGGCCGTGACGCTGACGCCGGCATCGCGCAGCTTGTCGATCACCGCATCCAGATGGTCGGCGCGGCCGTGCTGCAGCAGCACGTCGCCGCCGGTGGCCGCGACCGCGCACAAAAAGGTGCCAGCCTCGATGCGGTCCGCCACCACCTGATGCGTGCAGCCATGAAGTTTTTCAACCCCTTTGACGCGGATGCGGCTGCCGCCCTGGCCGTCGATCTGGGCGCCCATCTTGATCAGCATCGCGGCCAGATCGGCAATCTCGGGCTCCTGCGCGGCGTTCTCCAGAATCGTCTCACCCTCGGCCAGCGTCGCCGCCATCATCAGGTTCTCGGTGCCCGTGACGGTCACCATGTCGGTGGTGATGCGCGCGCCCTGCAGGCGCGTGCGGCCCTGGGGCAGCCTGGCGATCATGTAGCCGTGCTCGACCACGATTTCGGCGCCCATCGCCTGCAGGCCCCGGATGTGCTGGTCGACCGGGCGCGAGCCGATGGCACAGCCCCCGGGCAGCGACACCGTGGCCTCGCCAAAGCGCGCCAGCAGCGGCCCGAGCGCGAGCACCGAGGCGCGCATGGTCTTGACCAGCTCATACGGTGCTTCGGGCTTGATCGGCGCGCCCGCCTGCAGCGACAGGCCGCCGCGCTCGCCGTGCGTCTCGGTGCGCACGCCCATGTTGTCGAGCAGCCGGCGCATGGTCGCCACGTCGTGCAGGCGCGGCACGTTGAGCAGGTTGACGGTCTCGTCGGTCAGCAAGGCGGCGCACATCTCGGGCAGCGCCGCGTTTTTGGCGCCGGAAATCCGCACTTCGCCGTGGAGCTGGCGGCCCCCGCGAATCAGCAATTTGTCCATGAAAGAATCAGTGTGGTTCGACGGCCCACTCGGCCGGCGTGAAGGTTTTCATCGACAAGGCGTGGACCTCGTCGGTGAGCATTTTCGCACCCAGCGCGGCATACACCCGCTGGTGGCGCTGGATGGCACGCCTGCCCTCGAACTCGGCTGACACGATGGTGGCGTACCAGTGGCGGCCGTCGCCTTCGAGCTCGATGTGGTCGCAGGGCAGCGCCGCGGCAATGAGGGATTGGAGTTCTTCAGCGGTCATGGGTTGTGTTCCTTTCAGCCCCGGATTTTGTAGCCTATGCGCAGCAGATGCACGGCCAGCGTGCTGACCACCACCAGCGCCGCGCCCACGATGCCCAGGCTGAGCCACGGTGAGACATCGCTGACGCCGAAAAAGCCGTAGCGAAAGCCATCGATCATGTAGAAGAACGGGTTCAGGTGGCTGACGCTCTGCCAGAACGGCGTCAGCGAATGAATCGAGTAAAACACCCCGCTCAAAAACGTCATGGGCACGATCACGAAGTTCTGGAACGCCGCCATCTGGTCGAATTTTTCGGCCCAGAGCCCGGCGATGACCCCCAGCGAGCCCAGGATCGCCGCGCCGAGCACGGCGAACGCCAGCACCCACAGCGGCGCCACGACGCCCGGGTGGATAAAAAACACCGTCGCGAGGAACACGCCGGCGCCCACCGCCAGCCCGCGCACCACGGACGAGCCCACATAGGCCACATACCAGCTCCAGTGCGACAGCGGCGTGAGCAACACGAACACCAGGTTGCCCATGATCTTGCTCTGGATCAGCGACGACGAGCTGTTGGCAAACGAGTTTTGCAGCACGCTCATCATGACCAGGCCCGGCACCAGAAACGCCGTGTAGCTGATCGTGCCGAACACCTTGACGCTGCCTTCGAGCACATGGCCGAAGATCAGCAGGTACAAAATCGCGGTCAGCACCGGCGCAGCGACGGTCTGGAAGCCAACCTTCCAGAAGCGCAGCACTTCCTTGTACAGCAGCGTCTGCCAACCGTTCATGCGACTCCCATGCCGGCCGCTTCGCGCACCGTGCTGTCGGCCTCGTCGGGTACCGGACCGTCGGCATTCAGGGCCGCAGCTCCCGCGGACTTGCCGGCCATGACATTCAGGAACACGTCTTCCAGGTCGGCCTTGCGGATTTCGATGTCTTCGGCGTGCAGCCCGGCCTCGCGAATGGCGCCCAGGTACTGCTCGATCTCGAAGGCGTTGTGCGCGGGGAACTGCACGATGCGGCCCGTAATACGCGCCTTGTCGGCCAGCGCCTTGGGGAGTTCGCTATCAATTTTGAAGCGAAGCACATTGCTGGAGGCCGACTTGAGCAACTCGGAGGTCGGCGCCAGCGCCACCACGCGGCCGTTTTGCAGCATCGCAATGCGTCCGCACAGGGCCTCGGCCTCTTCCAGGTAGTGCGTTGTGAGCAGCACGGTGTGCCCCTGCTTGTTGAGTTTGGCGACAAACTGCCACAGGGTCTGGCGCAGCTCCACGTCCACGCCGGCGGTGGGCTCGTCGAGCACGATGACGGGCGGCTTGTGCACCAGCGCCTGCGCCACCAGCACGCGGCGTTTCATGCCGCCCGAGAGCTGGCGCATGTTCGCGTCGGCCTTGTCGGCCAGGCCCAGGCTGGCCAGCAGCTCGTCGATCCAGGCGCCGTTGTTCTTGACGCCGAAATAGCCCGACTGGATGCGCAGGGCTTCAACCACGCTGAAAAACGGGTCGAACACCAGTTCCTGCGGCACCACGCCGAGCTTGCGGCGCGCCTGCGCGTAGTCGGCCTGCACATCGCAGCCCTGCACCAGCACCTTGCCGCCGGTAGCGCGGGACAGGCCGGCCAGGATGCTGATGAGGGTGGTCTTGCCGGCGCCATTGGGGCCGAGCAAACCGAAAAATTCACCATCTTCGATGTCAAAGCTGACCCGGTCCAGTGCCTTGAGCTGACCGTGTGCCAGGGAATAGGTTTTGGAGACGGACTGAAAGGAGATGGCGGGCATGGGAGCCGGTGATTTTAAGGCCTGGGCCCGCTGCCTGCTTTTTCCGCCGCCAGCAGCCCCACAGGGGGCGGCCAGCACACGGCACGCTCCGCAGGAAAGTCAGGGCGTGGCCGGCAGCAACTCACCCACACCATAGAGTGCCGCGAGTTCGCGCAGGCGCGGATGCAGATGCTTCACGCCAAACGTCTTGCCCGATGCGTGCGCCTGGCGCCGGCATTCCAGCAGCACGGCCAGCGCCGACGAATCGAACGAGGTCAATGCGGCGGCATCGGCCACCACGACCGCATCAGGCTGCGAGCGCAGCCCCTGCACCAGCATGTGCAGGCAGGCCGTCGCCTCGCGCTGCATCAGCTCGGAGGGCAATACAAGCATTAGATGGCCCCCACGCTTGTCGCTGCGCGTACTGCGCTGCCCCCCGAGGGGGCCTTCGTGTCTTGGGACGGCCCGGCGACTCTCATGCTCAGCTTTTCCTGGCGTTCGCCTTGTTGCGCTCGGTCAGCGTGGCAATCAGGCCGTCGATGCCCTTGGCGTTGATTTCCTGCGCAAACTGGCTGCGATAGGTTTCGACCAGCCATACGCCCATCACGTTCAGGTTGTAGATTTTCCAGCCAAAGCCCTGGCCCGGCGTTTTCTCCAGCCGGTAATCGAGCTGGATCGGGTCGCCACTGCCCCTGACCTGGGTGCGCACCACGACATCGCTGTCGTCGGCGCCGGCGCGCAGCGGCTGCACGACGATGGTCTGGTCGTTGCTGACCTGCGACAGCGCGCCCGAGTAGGTGCGCACCAGCAGGGTCTTGAACTCGTCCTGCAGCTTCTGCTGCTGCTCGGGCGTGGCCTGGCGCCAGCCCGGGCCGACGGCCGAGGCGGTCATGCGCTGGAAGTTCACGTTGGGCATGATCTTGCTGTCGACCAGCGCCACGATCTTGGAAATATCGCCAGCCTGAATGGACTTGTCGGCCTTGATGCTGTTCAGGACGTCGGTGGACAGGCGCTTGACCAGCGCGTCGGGCGCTTCGTCGGCGGCATGCGCCACGAGTGCACCGGTGGCCGCAAAAACCGCCAGCAGCGACACCGCAACTTGGCCCAGAAAACGTCGATTCATGGTTTTTCCTTCTTAAAGCGGGCCCATTGACGACCCCGTATCCTGATAACGTGTTGGAGGGCGCCCGCGCCGACGGGTTTCGTCAACGGCAAGTCACCCCATGAAACGGTCTGCAACGGCATGGTCCGCATGGGTCAGCGCGACAAGCCCGGGAAACTCGGGAAATTCCATTTGAACAAGGGCACATTCTGGTTCTGCTGGGTCGGGTTCTGATCGGTATCCGCGTCCGGCCCGCTGCCGATCCTGCCACCCCGGACCTGCAGGAAAATATCGCGCGTGAAGCTGTATTTGTCGAGCGCAGCCTCATCCAGCAAGGCGCTGGCCCGGAGCAAACTCGCGCGCGTCGACACCGTTTGCAACAGATAAAGCTCATTGCGGTCGGTGGCGGGGTTCACGCGCGAAATCAGATTGCCCTGCCAGTCGACCGGCAGGGCGGCGGTGTCGCGCACGGTGGACGGCCCGAGCAGCGGCAGCACCAGGTACGGCCCGGTCGGCACGCCCCAGCGCGCCAGCGTGCGGCCGAAATCTTCCTTGTGCCGGGGAATGCCCGCTTCGCCGGCAATGTCCAGCAGGCCGCCCAGGCCAAACACGGTGTTGAAGGAAAAGCGCATCGCGCTTTCAGCCGCATCCTGGCCATGCAGTTGCAGCACGCTGTTCACGGCCGACCAGGCGTCGCCCAGGTTGCCGAAAAAATTACTCACGCCGGTACGCGCCACGGCAGGCGTGACCTTGACATAGGCCGTCGCGACCGGTTTCAGGACGGCGTCATCGACCGCATCATTGAATTTGGAAACGCTGCGGTTGAAGGGCTCGAACGGATCGCGCGGATTCGCACTGGGGCCGGTGGCGCACCCCGATAACAAGACAAACACGGCCAACGCCCCCGCCCAGGCTGCACGGACAGCTCTTCTTTTCATGGCAATCGACGGATACTCACACGCGTTCATTTTTTACTGGCTGCCCCCGGGGAAGAAGGCCCTTCGGCCGCCTTGCTGTACAAAAACTGGCTGATCAGATTTTCCAGCACCACGGCCGACTGGGTGCTGGTAATGGTATCGCCGGCGACCAGCATTTTGGCGTCGGCACCGGCTTCGATGCCGATGTATTGCTCACCCAGCAGGCCGCTGGTGAGAATTTTCAGCGAACTGTCCTTGGGGAAAGCGTAGCCGCTGTCCATCGACAGTGTGACACGGGCCTGATAAGACTTGTCATCAAACGTAATCGATTCGACGCGTCCCACCACCACCCCCGCGCTCTTCACGGCCGCCTTGGGCTTGAGCCCGCCGATATTGTCGAATTTGGCAGTCAGCCGGTAGGTGGACTGGAAATTCAGCGACAGCAGATTGGCCGATTGCAACGCGAGGAACAGCAGCGCCGCGGCGCCGATCAAGACGAACAATCCGACCCATAAATCACTTTTGGAGCGTTGCATGGCATCCTTCCCAATCAAATACTAAACATCAGCGCGGTCAGAACGAAGTCCAGACCCAGGACCGCCAGAGACGCCACCACCACCGTACGCGTGGTGGCGCGCGAAACTCCCTCGGGCGTTGGCTGCGCCTCGAACCCCTGCAAGAGCGCAATGAAGGTCACGGTGAAGCCGAACACGATGCTTTTGAGCACGCCATTGCCCACGTCGGCCCAGACATCCACACCGCCCTGCATCTGGCTCCAGAACGAGCCCGAATCGACCCCGATCATCAGCACCCCGACAACCCAGCCGCCAATGATGCCGACCGCGCTGAACACCGCCGCCAGCAGCGGCATGGCAATCACGCCGCCCCAGAAACGCGGCGCCAGGATGCGGCTGACCGGATCCACCGCCATCATCTCCATGGCCGAGAGCTGCTCGCCCGCCTTCATCAGGCCGATGCCCGCCGTGAGCGAGGTGCCGGCGCGTCCGGCAAACAGCAGCGCGGTGATGACCGGCCCGAGCTCGCGCACCAGGCCAAGCGCGACCAGCAGGCCCAGCGCGTCCGACGAGCCGTAGCGCTGCAGCGTGTAGTAGCCCTGCAGCGCGAGCACGAAGCCGACGAACAGGCCCGACACGGTGATGATGGCCAGCGAGTAATTGCCCAGAAAATGGATCTGGTCGCGAATCAGCCCGAAGCGCCGAAAGCTCGGTCCGGCCAGGGACAGCAGGCGCACGAACAGGCGCGTGGCGCGGCCGATGTCGGCGAGCTTGCTGCGCACCGCGAACCCCACGTCGGACGGCTTGTACCAGCTCATCGGCCTGCTCCCCGCCGCGACGCGGCAGCGGGGCCGTCACCAAAATCCTGCGCGATCGACGGGCCGGGGTAGTGAAAGTGCACCGGCCCGTCGGGCAGCGCATTCACGAACTGGTGCACCAGCGGGTCCTGGCTGTGGCGGACCTCGTCGGGCGTGCCCTGCGCGGCGATCTTGCCGTTGGCCAGGATGATGACCTGGTCGGCGATGCGAAAGGTCTCGTCCAGATCGTGCGACACCACAATGCTGGTGAGCCCCATGGTGTCGTTGAGCTGGCGGATCAGGCGCGCTGCCGTGCCGAGCGAAATCGGGTCCAGCCCCGCGAACGGTTCGTCGTACATCACCAGCTCGGGGTCGAGCGCAATCGCGCGGGCCAGCGCCACGCGGCGCGCCATGCCGCCGGACACCTCTGCGGGCATCAGGTCGCGCGCGCCGCGCAGGCCCACGGCATTGAGCTTCATCAGCACGATGTCGCGGATCAGGACCTCGGGCAGGTCGGTGTGCTCGCGCAGCGGGAAGGCGACGTTGTCGAACACGTTCGAATCGGTGAACAGGGCGCCAAACTGGAACAGCATGCCCATGCGCCGGCGCGCGGCGTACAGCGCCGCCCGGTCCATCTTGCCGACGTCCGCGCCATTGAGCAGCAACTCGCCGCGCTGTGCCCTGTACTGGCCGCCGATCAGGCGCAGCACCGTGGTCTTGCCGCCGCCCGAGGCGCCCATCAGCGCCGTGACCTTGCCGCGCGGGACAGTCAGTGAGATGTCGTCCAGAACCACGCGCTCGCCATAACCAAAGGTCAGGCCGCGGATGTCGATGAGCGATTCAGGGTTGGGTGCAGTCATAAAACACAAAAGCCGGATTCATCCCGGCTTTTGCATGATAAGGGATAACACCCATAGGCGAATTTCAGCGTGGCAGCTCGCTAAACCCCATCAGAAATTCATCCACCGCGCGCGCGGCCTGCCGGCCCTCGCGAATCGCCCAGACCACCAGGCTCTGGCCGCGGCGCATGTCGCCTGCCGCGAACACGCCGGGGACGTTGGTGGCGTAGCCACCGACCGCCTCCGTGCCGGCCCTGGCATTGCCCCTGGCGTCTTTTTCCACGCCGAAGCCCTCCAGGATGCTGCCCACCGGCGCGGTGAACCCCATGGCCAGCAGCACCAGATCGGCCCTCAAGGTCTGCTCGGAACCGGGCACTTCCACCATCTTGCCGTCCTTCCATTCGACGCGCACCGTGGTCAGCCCCGTGACCTTGCCTTTTTCCCCGGCAAAGGCCTTGGTGGAGATGGCGAATTCGCGCTCGCAGCCCTCCTGGTGGGAGGAGGAGGTGCGCAGCTTGATCGGCCAGTAGGGCCAGGTCATGGGCCGGTTTTCCTCGATCGGCGGCTGCGGCAGCAGTTCGAACTGCGTCACGCTCGCGGCCCCGTGGCGGTTGCTGGTGCCGACGCAGTCGGAGCCGGTATCGCCGCCGCCGATCACGATCACGTGCTTGCCGGCCGCGGAGATCTGGCCCTTGACCTTGTCCCCCGCGTTGACCTTGTTTTGCTGCGGCAGGAATTCCATCGCGAAATGGATGCCATCGAGCTCGCGCCCCGGCACCGGCAGGTCGCGCGACTGCTCGGCACCGCCCGTCAACATCACCGCATCAAAGTCCTTTTGCAACTGCTCGGGCGTGATGGTTGCCGTGGCCCAGTTGATGACCTTCGAGTCTTTCGGCAACTGCCCGATCATCACGCCGGTGCGAAACGTGACGCCTTCCTTTTGCATCTGCCCGATGCGCCGGTCGATGTGCTTTTTCTCCATCTTGAAGTCGGGAATGCCGTAGCGCAGCAGGCCGCCGATGCGGTCGTTCTTCTCGAACAGTGTCACGTCGTGGCCGGCGCGCGCGAGTTGCTGCGCCGCCGCCAGGCCCGCCGGGCCGGAGCCGACCACCGCCACTTTTTTGCCGGTCTTGTGCGCGGCCACGCGCGGCACGACCCAGCCCTCGGCCCAGGCGCGGTCGATGATCGCGTGCTCGATCGACTTGATGCCCACCGCGTCGTCATTGATGTTGAGCACACAGGCCGCCTCGCACGGCGCGGGGCAGATGCGGCCCGTGAACTCGGGAAAGTTGTTGGTCGAATCGAGCACCGCGAACGCGTTCTTCCAGTCGCCCCGGTACACCAGGTCGTTGAAGTCGGGAATGATGTTGTTGACGGGGCAGCCGCTGCTGCAAAACGGCGTGCCGCAGTCCATGCAGCGCGCGGCCTGGACCCTTGAATGTGCGTCATCGAGCCCGATGACGAACTCCTTGTAGTTTTTGACGCGCTCGGCGACGGGCTTGTAGCCCTCCTCGATGCGCCCGAATTCCATGAAGCCGGTGATTTTTCCCATGATTCCTGTCCTGTCGATTCTTATTTGGCTGCGATTGCTTCTTTTTTGATAGCTGACTGCGAAGATGCGGTATGGGCTGCAGCCGCTTTTGATGCATCAATCTGGGCCTGCGCGGCGCGCGCCGCGATTTCCGACAGCGCACGCTTGTATTCGTTCGGGAACACCTTGACGAATTTGGTGCGCGCGTGCGCCCAGTCGTCCAGCAGTTCGCGTGCACGCTTGCTGCCGGTCCAGCGGTGGTGGTCTTCCAGCAACGCCTTCAGCTGCGTCTCATCCAGCTGCCCGCGGTGCCACAGCACCGCGTCCACGCTGGCCTGCTGCTCCGCCGCGGTCAGCACCTTGTCCAGCGACACCATGGCCGGGTTGCAGCGTTTGGCGAACTGGCCGTCTTCGTCATACACATAGGCCACGCCGCCGCTCATGCCGGCGGCAAAGTTGCGCCCGGTCTTGCCCAGCACCGCCACGGTGCCGCCGGTCATGTATTCGCAGCCGTGGTCGCCCGTGCCTTCCACCACCGTGGTGGCGCCCGACAGGCGCACTGCAAAGCGCTCCCCGGCCACGCCGCTGAAGAAGGCCTCGCCCGTGGTCGCGCCATACATCACGGTGTTGCCGACGATGGTGTTTTGCGTGGCCGCGCCGCGGAAATCGATGCTCGGGCGCACCACGATGCGTCCGCCCGACAGGCCCTTGCCGGTGTAGTCGTTGGCGTCGCCGATCAGGTACAGCGTGATGCCCCGGGCCAGGAACGCGCCGAACGACTGTCCGCCCGTGCCCTCCAGCTGGATGCGGATGGTGTCGTCGGGCAGGCCTTCGGGGCGCACCTTGGTCAGCGCGCCCGAGAGCATGGCGCCCAGCGAGCGGTTCACATTGCGCGCCACCTCGATGAACTTGACCTTCTCGCCGCGCTCGATGGCGGCCTTCGACTTCTCGATCAGCAGGTTGTCGAGCGACTTCTCCAGCCCGTGGTCCTGCGCCTCCACGTGGTGGCGCGGCACATCGAGCGGCACTTCGGGCTGGGCAAACAGGCGGTGGAAATCGAGGCCGGCGGCCTTCCAGTGCTCAATCCCCTTCTTGGTGTCGAGCAGGTCGACGCGACCAATCAGGTCGTCGAACTTGCGGATGCCGAGCTGCGCCATGATCTGGCGCACTTCCTCGGCAATGAAGAAGAAGTAGTTGACCACGTGCTCGGGCTTGCCCGTGAACTTCTTGCGCAAGGTTGGGTCCTGCGTGGCGACACCCACCGGGCAGGTGTTGAGGTGGCACTTGCGCATCATGACGCAGCCCTCGACTACCAGCGGCGCGGTGGCGAAGCCGAACTCGTCGGCGCCGAGCAGCGCGCCAATGGCCACGTCGCGGCCGGTCTTCATCTGGCCATCGGCCTGCACGCGGATGCGCCCGCGCAGGCGGTTCAGCACCAGCGTCTGCTGGGTCTCGGCCAGGCCGATTTCCCACGGGCTGCCCGCGTGCTTGATGGACGACCAGGGCGAGGCGCCAGTGCCGCCGTCATGGCCGGCGATCACCACGTGGTCGCTCTTGCACTTGGCCACGCCGGCCGCCACGGTGCCGACCCCCACCTCGGACACCAGCTTGACGCTGACGCTGGCATGCGGCGCCACGTTTTTCAGGTCGTGGATCAGCTGCGCGAGGTCTTCGATCGAATAGATGTCGTGGTGCGGCGGCGGGGAGATCAGGCCGACACCGGGCACGCTGTGGCGCAGCCGTCCGATGTACTCGGACACCTTGCCACCGGGCAGCTGGCCGCCCTCGCCGGGCTTGGCGCCCTGCGCCATCTTGATCTGGATCTGGTCGGCCGAGGACAGGTACTCTGCCGTCACGCCGAAGCGGCCCGAGGCGATCTGCTTGATGCGCGAGCGCAGCGAGTCGCCGGCGTCCAGCGTGTATTCGGCCTCGGTCACGTCGGTGCCCACGATATCGCCCAGCGTCTGGCCCTGCTGGATCGGGATGCCCCTCAGCTCCTGGCGGTAGCGCGCCGGATCTTCGCCGCCCTCGCCGGTGTTGCTCTTGCCACCGATGCGGTTCATCGCGACGGCCAGCGTGGCGTGGGCCTCGGTCGAAATCGAGCCGAGCGACATGGCGCCGGTGGCGAAGCGCTTGACGATTTCCTTCGCGGGCTCGACCTCTTCCACGGGAATGGCGCGGGCCGGATCGATCCTGAATTCGAACAGGCCGCGCAAGGTCATGTGGCGGCGCGACTGGTCGTTCACCAGTTGCGCGTACTCCTTGTAGGTGGTCCAGTTGTTGGCGCGCGTGCTGTGCTGCAGCTTGGCAATCACATCGGGCGTCCACATGTGCTCCTCGCCGCGCGTGCGCCAGGCGTACTCGCCGCCGGCGTCCAGCATGTTGGCCAGCACCGGGTCGTCGCTGAAGGCGGCCTTGTGCATGCGGATGGCCTCCTGCGCGATCTCGAACACGCCGATGCCCTCGACGCGGCTGGAGGTGCCGGTGAAGTACTTGTCGATCACGTCGCTGTTCAGGCCGATGGCCTCGAACAGCTGCGCGCCGCAGTAGCTCATGTAGGTGGACACGCCCATCTTGGACATGATCTTGGACAGGCCCTTGCCGATCGCCTTGACGTAGTTGTAGACCGCCTTCTCGGCGCTCAGCTCACCCGGCAGGCCCTGCGCCATGCTGGCGAGCGTTTCCATCGCCAGGTACGGGTGCACGGCTTCCGCGCCGTAGCCCGCCAGCACGGCGAAGTGATGCACCTCGCGTGCCGAACCGGTCTCTACCACCAGGCCGGCGGTGGTGCGCAGGCCGGTCTTGACCAGGTGCTGGTGAATGGCCGAGAGCGCGAGCAGCGCCGGAATGGCGATCTGCGTGCTGCTTACGGCGCGGTCGCTGATGATCAGGATGTTCTTGCCGCCCTTGATCGCGTCCACGCTCTCCGCGCACAGCGAGGCCAGCTTGGCCTCCACGCCCTCATGGCCCCAGGCCAGCGGGTAGGTGATATCGAGCGTGTAGCTCTTGAACTTGCCCTGCGTGTGCGCGTCGATGTCGCGCAGCTTTTGCATGTCGGCGCCGTTCAGTATCGGCTGGGCAACTTCGAGGCGCATCGGCGGATTCACCTGGTTGATGTCCAGCAGGTTCGGCTTGGGGCCGATGAAGGACACCAGCGACATCACGATGGCTTCGCGGATCGGGTCGATCGGCGGGTTCGTCACCTGCGCGAACAGCTGCTTGAAGTAGTTGTACAGCACCTTGTTCTTGCCCGAGAGCACGGCCAGCGGGCTGTCGTTGCCCATCGAGCCGGTGCCCTCCTCGCCATTCACGGCCATCGGCGACATCAGGAACTTGATGTCTTCCTGCGTGTAGCCAAACGCCTGCTGGCGATCGAGCAGCGCGGGCGACTCCATCAGGCCCGAGCTGGACGACATGGTGGTGCTGTCCTCGTCCGAACCCATGCGCGTGCCATCGGTCGGCTCGGTCAGGATCGAGTTGTCCTGCACGTCGTCGAGCCGGATGCGCAGGTTCTCGATCCACTGCTTGTAGGGCTTGCTGTTGGCCAGCGTGGCCTTGATCTCCTCGTCGTCGATCATGCGGCCCTGCTCCAGGTCAATCAGGAACATCTTGCCGGGCTGCAGCCGCCATTTGCGCACGATCCTGTTCTCGGGCACCGGCAGCACGCCCGACTCGGACGCCATGATCACCAGGTCGTCATCGGTCACGCAGTAGCGCGCGGGGCGCAGGCCGTTGCGGTCCAGCGTGGCGCCGATCTGGCGGCCGTCGGTGAACACGATGGAGGCCGGCCCGTCCCAAGGCTCCAGCATGGCGGCGTGGTACTCGTAGAAGGCGCGGCGGCGCTCGTCCATGGTGGTGTGCTGCTCCCACGGCTCGGGGATCATCATCATCACGGCCTGGCTGATCGGATAGCCGGCCATGGTCAGCAGCTCCAGGCAGTTGTCGAAGGTGGCGGTGTCCGACTGGCCCGGGAAGGTGATGGGGTAGAGCTTTTGCAGGTCGGCGCCGAGCACCGGCGAGCTCATCACGCCCTCGCGCGCCCTCATCCAGTTGTAGTTGCCCTTGACGGTGTTGATCTCGCCGTTGTGCGCCACGTAGCGGTACGGGTGCGCCAGCGGCCACTCGGGGAAGGTGTTGGTGGAAAATCGCTGGTGCACCAGGCCCAGGGCCGAAACACAGCGCGGGTCCTGCAGATCCAGATAGTAGGTACCGACTTGACCCGCCAGCAACAGGCCCTTGTAGATGACCGTGCGGCTGGACATGCTGGGCACGTAGTACTCTTTGCTGTGCTTGAGCTTGAGGTTCTGGATGTGCGCGCTGGCCGTCTTGCGAATCACGTAGAGCTTGCGCTCGAGCGCGTCCTGCACGATCACGTCGTTGCCGCGGCCGATGAATACCTGGCGCAGCACCGGCTCCTTGGCGCGCACGGTCGGCGACATCGGCATCTCGCGGTTCACCGGCACGTCGCGCCAGCCCAGCAGCACCTGGCCTTCGGCCTTGATGGCGCGCTCCATCTCCTGCATGCAGGCCAGCCGGGAGGCGTTCTCCTTGGGCAGGAAGATCATGCCCACGCCGTATTCGCCGGGCGGCGGCAGCACCACGCCCACGGAACCGTCAGGGGCCGTCCCGGCCCGGGCCATCTCCTCGCGGTACAGCGCGTCGGGCAGCTGGATCAGGATGCCCGCGCCGTCGCCCATCAGCTTGTCGGCACCGACGGCGCCGCGGTGATCGAGGTTTTCCAGGATCTTGAGTGCGTTCTTGACAATATCGTGCGACTTGTGGCCCTTGATATGCGCCACGAAACCAACGCCGCACGAGTCATGCTCGTGGCTGGATGAATACAAACCGTGTTGTTGGAGATGCTCGATCTCGGCAGCCGTTGTCATGGCGCGCTCCTTCAGTGTTTCGCAAAGAAACCGAGTTTAGTGCAGCGCAGCAATAATTCCAAGAAAAATAATTGGGGTCAGATTCTAATTAACTACCTAGTAACCAATCTAATTAATAAATAGGGACAAATCAAAATTGATAGCAATATATGCTGATGAAATAATGACCAAGCGCATTTCTCAGGGAGAATCCGGCCTTCTCACCGGCCGCCCGGCCTGTGCCTTGCTCACGCGCCGCTGAGTGCGCCTTTGCAGATCGGCCACAAAGTCGGGCTCACCGAGCGCCCAGCCGCGCAAGGCCGACTCCGTCAACGCAGCCTGCTGCTTCGCGTCGACACCCGCGCGCACCAGCTCGGCATACGCCGCCTCGCGCGCGAATGGCGTGTTACCCAGCGCCCAGTACAGCGGGTGCGGCGTGATCAGCCGGTCGGCACGCAATCCCACGTTGTGGGCGTAGCTGGACCACGGATAATCGCGCGCCTCGGCCACCAGCCCCGCGCGCACCGGATTGAGGTCGATATACACCATGCACGCCAGCAGGTAGCGCTCGGTCTGAATCAGGGTGGATCGGTAGCGCCCCTCCCACAGCGTGCCGCTGCGCCCTTGCGCATCGTTGAAATAACGCACATAACGCCGCCCCACCGCCTGCATCATCTGCGGCAGTGCTTCGGCCGACTCGGGCGTGGCCAGCAGGTGGAAGTGATTCGTCATCAGCACGTACGAATGCAGCGCGACGCCGAACTTGCGCGCGTTGTCCTGCAGCAGGTCCAGCAGCATCTGGTAGTCGCCTGCAGACGCAAAAATGGCCTGGCGGTTGTTGCCGCGCTGGATCACATGGTGCGGGTAGCCGGGAATGGTGAGACGGGGAAGGCGGGCCATGACAATGATGATAGGGCTGCGATCCGCCTCATCATAATTGGAATCTGACCCCCATTAATTTGGGCGCAAGCTTGAACCGGCTCTGCAGCAACTCGGTCAGGCCAAACTCTTCCAGCACCGCGCGCAGCCGCTCGGCGGCGCTGCGTTTTTTCTGGCCGTTGTAGCGCGCGATGATGAGCTCGTTCTTCAGGCTGTGCTCCCAGCCGACCAGCTCGGTCACCGTGACCTGGTAGCCGCTGGCCTCCAGGTACAGGCAGCGCAGCACGTTGGTGATCTGGCTGCCCAGTTCGCGCGTGTGCAGCGGATGGCGCCAGAGCTCGGCCAGCGGCGTGCGCGCGAGCGCCAGCGCCTTGTTCTGGCGCAGGCAGCTCGCCACCTCCGCCTGGCAGCACGGCACCAGCACCATGAACTGCGCGTGCTTTTGCAGGCCGAACGCGATCGCGTCGTCGGTCGCGGTGTCGCAGGCATGCAGCGCCGTGACCACGTCGATCCGCTCCGGCAGCTCGGCGGACTCGGCCGACTCGGCAACGCTGAGGTTCAGGAAACGCATGCGCTTGAAGCCCAGCCGTGCGGCCAGTTCGCGCGACTTCTGCACCAGCTCGGGCCGGGTCTCGATGCCGTAGATCTGCCCCGCCGGCAGCGCCTTGAAAAACAGGTCGTAGAGGATGAAGCCCAGGTACGACTTGCCGGCGCCGTGGTCGGCCAGCGTGATGCCCGCGTCCGACGCCGGCAGCTCCAGCAGCAGCTTCTCGATGAACTGGTACAGATGGTAGACCTGCTTGAGCTTGCGCCGCGAGTTCTGGTTGAGCTTGCCCTCGCGCGTGAGGATGTGCAGCTCCTTGAGCAGTTCGAGCGACTGGCCGGGGCGGATTTCGGGTTCGATGGCAGGCGCAGCACCCGCGGGCGCAATTTTGGGAGGCTTCATGGCGCGATCTTGCCACGCGGGGGTATGGATCCCGGCTCAAGGCCGGAATGACAACATGCGGGACAAAAATGACAAGGTTCGAGGTGGGTTGCGGCTCAGGCCTGCCCGGGTTTGCCCGGTGTCGGCCCAACACCCAGCGCGTCCCAGCCCGCGTGGCCCAGTTTTTCCAGCGTCTGCATATTGGCCTCGAAAATCTGCCCGGCCTCGGGAAACGCCGCCACGGCGCGGTCCATGCTGTCTTCGCGCAGCAGGTGCAGCGTGGGGTATGGCGCACGGTTCGTGAAGTTGGTGATGTCGTCCGCGTCGGTGCCGGCGAACTGGTAGTGCGGGTGAAAACTGGCGATCTGGACGATGCCTTCCAGCTCGAGCCGGAGCAGGGCCGCGTCCGCCTCGGCCAGAAAATCGTTGAAGTCGGCGAACCGCTGCAAACCATGCGGCGCTATCAAAAGCGTAGTGTCCCGCGCTTGCGGGTCCTGGGTTACAAGGTCTTCTAGCTCAAATTCCAGATCGGTCAGCAGCGCCTGCGGGTCGCGCGCGCTGCTCACCGCATAGTGAATCTGCCCCTTCACATGCACCGCCTTCGCAAACGGGCACAGGTTCAGGCCAATCACTGCGCGCTCCAGCCAGCGGCGCATGTCCTGCCGCACGGTGGCGTGAAAAGCTGGCAAGTCCTGTGGCGGCGTTGGTTCGTGTTCGTTCATGTCAACGCTCCGGTTGCAAGGATGGGGGCTCCAGCGATTGGATCAGGCGCCCGATCTGCCCCGCCAGCGCCAGGCCCAGCAGCGAGCAGGCGCCCGTGACGGCCCAGGTCCATTGCCAGCCACCCACGCGGCTGGCGACCCACGCGACCAGCGGCGGCCCGACAAACTGGCCGAAGGACGACCATTGCTGCATCCAGCCGACCGTGGTGGAGACGGTGCGCTCGCTCGGCGCGAGCTTGACCGCGAGCGAGAACAGCGTGCCCGGAATCACGCCGCCGATCATCGAGAACAGCAGCACTGCCGCGTAGCGCAACAGCGGCGGCAGGCCGCTGCCGTGCAGCTCCGCAAAGGCGGCCACTGTGCCCAGCCCCATGGTGACGAAGCCCGCATACAGCAGCACGCGCGGACGCACGCCGCGCTGCAACAGCCGGCCCGAGGCAATGTTGCCCACCATGTTGATCGCCGCCGCCAGCGCCGTGAGCGCGCCGGTGGCGGCACCCGAGAACCCGGCCTGCGCGTAGATGGAGGGCAAAAATCCGATCACGGCCAGCCACTGCCCCGAATACACGGCAAAACTGAGCGCCACCAGCCACGGGCCGCGCGCCGTGAGCGTCTGGCGCAGGCGCTGCGGCCAGCTGTGCACGGCCCCGGCCGGGCTCGCGCCCGGGGGGGCGGCATGCCGATGGCGGTCGGCCGGCACCGCCCACGCCAGCCACAACGTCATCGCGAAAGACGTGCCCGCCAGCAGCCACCACCACGTCTGCCAGCTCGTCGCGCCAATGAACACCGGCCCGAGCAACAGCGCCACGGCGGCGCCAAACGGCATATAGGTGCCCCACAGGCCCAGCATGACGGGCAGGCGCCGCGGCGCCACCAGCAGGCGGATCAGGCTGGGCGCCGGCACGGTCGCGAGCAGAAAGCCAAAACCCTCGACCGCACGCAGCCCCAGCAAGGCAGAGGCGTCGTGCGCCCAGCCGCCCAGCGCGCCGGCCGCCGACAGGATCAGCAGCCCGGCCACCATGCTGCGCTTGAGCCCCAGGCCGTCGGCCGCGAGCCCCACGGCCAGCCCCAAGGTCATGCCGGCCAGTTGCACCAGCGAGAGCAGAAAACCCGCCTGCACCAGCGTTACCCCGAGCGCCTCGCGCAGCACCGGAATGGCGGGCGGCAGCTTGCCCACGTGCAGCGCTGCGCTCACCCCCGCCAGAATGACGATGAGCGCCGGGTCGATGCCCTTCGCCGCAGCAGCCTGGCGGCTCATTCGGAAACCTCCGCGCGACGCGCTGCGGTATTGGTTACGACGTCACAAGCGCTTCGCGCAGTTGTGAGTCTTCGCCGCAACTTCGTTGTCGCCTTGGGAGCGGCCCGGCGGCTCATGAGAACAGTTTGCGGCCGGTCAGCCGTTCATGCTCGTGCGCGGCAAAGCGGTCGGTCATGCCGGCGATATAGTCCGACACCGAGCGGAACGGGTCGCGCCGTGCGGCAAAGTCGGCCTGCATTTGCGCGGGATCCGCGCGGTACACGGCAAACAGCTCGCGCACCACTTCCTGCGCCTTCGCGGTGGTCTCGACCACCTGCGGATGCCGGTACAGGTTTTGAAACAGAAAACGCTTGAGCGCGGCCGAGCTCTGCCGCATGACGTCGCCAAAACGCACCAGCGGCGCATCCAGCCGGACCTCGTCCACGCTGTGCGGGTGCGCCACCTGCAGCGCCGCGCGCGTGGCGTCGATCACGTCGTACACCTGTGCGCTCAGCATGCGCCGGATGGCCTCGTACAGCAGGCGCCGGCCCTGCAGCTGCGGGTATTCGCGCAGCGTTTGCACGCGGTAGCCGTCGAACAGCGCAACCTCCTGCAATTGCTCGAGCGTGATCAACCCCGAGCGCACGCCGTCGTCGATGTCGTGCGCGTTGTAGGCGATCTCGTCGGCCAGGTTGCACAGCTGCGCCTCCAGGCTGGGCTGGGTGTGCTCCAGAAAGCGTCGCGCGACGCCGCCCGGCTCCTGCGCCTCGAGCCGCTGCGCATTCGCGCGCGAACAGTGCTTGAGGATGCCCTCGCGCGTCTCGAACGTCAGGTTGAGTCCGTCGAAGGCCGGGTAGCGCTCCTCGAGCTGATCGACCACGCGCAGGCTTTGCAGGTTGTGCTCGAAGCCGCCATGATCGACCATGCAGTCGTTCAGCGCGTCCTGCCCGGCGTGGCCGAACGGCGTGTGGCCGAGGTCGTGCGCCAGCGCGATCGCCTCGACCAGGTCTTCATCGAGGCCAAGCGAGCGCGCAATCGAGCGCCCCAACTGCGCCACTTCGAGCGAATGCGTGAGCCGCGTGCGGAACAGGTCGCCCTCGTGGTTCAGGAACACCTGGGTCTTGTAAACCAGCCGGCGAAACGCCGTGGAGTGCACGATGCGGTCGCGGTCGCGCTGGTATTCGGTGCGCGTGGGCGCGGCCGCTTCCGCGTGACGGCGCCCGCGCGAGCGGGCCGGGTCGCAGGCATACGGCGGCCGCTCAAATTTTTGAGTCAAATCAGCCTCTAGCCCTTGCCACATCTTCGCAGACAGCTCCATTTTTAATAGCAACCATGGGCCGGCATCATCAGGCGCAGCAGGCGTCCACCACGGCGCGCACCAGCGCGTCGGGCGCACTGCGCAGCGCGGCGCTGCCGGGGGCGTCAATCACCACGAACTTGATCTCGCCGGCCTCGGCTTTTTTGTCCACGCGCATCAATTCCAGATAGCGGCCCGCGTTATCGGTGCTCGCCAGCTTCGGCCCCTGCACGGGCAAACCGGCGCTGCGAATCAGCGCGGTCAGCCGCTGCACGAACGCCTCGTCCACCAGACCGAGCCGCTGCGACAGCGTCGCCGCCATCACCATGCCGCAGCCGACGCCCTCGCCGTGCAGCCACGCGCCGTAGCCCAGGCCGGCCTCGATGGCATGGCCAAACGTGTGGCCAAAATTGAGCATGGCGCGCAGGCCCACGTCGCGCTCGTCCTGGGCGACCACGCGCGCCTTGATCTCGCAGCTGCGCTTGACGGCATGCGCCAGCTTTGCGGGTTCGCGCGCCAGCAGCGCCGGCAGGTTCGCCTCGATCCAGCCGAAAAACGCCATGTCGGCAATCGGCCCGTACTTGATGATCTCGGCCAGTCCGGCGCTGAGCTCGCGCGCCGGCAAGGTCTGCAGCGTGTCGAGGTCGCACACGACGAGCTGCGGCTGGTAGAACGCGCCGATCATGTTCTTGCCCAGCGGGTGGTTGATGGCGGTCTTGCCGCCGACCGATGAATCGACCTGCGCCAGCAGCGTGGTCGGCACCTGCACAAAGGGCACGCCGCGCATGTAGCTGGCCGCGGCAAAGCCCGTCATGTCGCCCACCACGCCGCCGCCCAGCGCGAACAGCACGGTCTTGCGGTCGCTGGCATGCTGCAGCAGCGCGTCGAAAATCAGGTTCAACGTGGCCCAGGTCTTGAATTCCTCGCCGTCGGGCAGCACCACGGTATGAATCGCGCCATAGCGGCCCGCCAGGGCGGCCTGCAAACGCTGTGCATACAGGGGCGCAACGGTGGCGTTGGTCACGATCAGGGCCGTAGCAGCGCGCGGCAGCGCCGCCCAGGTGGCGGGGTTGTCCAGCAGGGCGGTGCCAATCGCAATCGGGTAGCTGCGCTCGCCCAGGCGGATTTGCACCTGCGCAAGGGGCGCGGCGGCGGTAACGGTGGTGGCTTGCATAGACCCCGAGTTTAGCGACCGGTGCGATCGCCCCGGCGTGGCGAGCTGCAGCGAGCGCTAGTGTGGCGGAACGATGCCGGCCAGCTCCAGCTGCATCACGATCATGTTGACCAGCGTGGCCACCGAGGGGCGCCCGGTTTCGATCACGAAATGCGACGCTTCGCGGTACAAAGGGTCGCGCACCGCATACAGGTCGCGCAGGCGGCTCAAGGGGTCGTCCACCTGCAGCAGCGGCCGGTTCACATCGCGGCGTAGGCGGCGGAACACCTCCTCGGGCGCCGAGTGCAGGTACACCACGTGGCTGCGCGTGTGCAGCCGTTCGCGGTTGGCGGCCCGCAGCACCGCGCCGCCGCCGGTGGACAGCACGCCGGCGTGGGTTTGCGTCAGCTCGTCGAGCACGGCCTCCTCCACGTCGCGAAAGCTCTCTTCGCCCTCGCGCTCGAAATACGCGCGGATCGAGCAGCCCAGACGGCGCTCGATCACCGGGTCAGAGTCGATAAAGGGAAGCTGAAGCCGCCGGGCGAGTTGTCGCCCGACGGTGGATTTGCCGGAGCCGGGAAGGCCGACAAGGGCTACTTGGATGTTCTCAACAGAAGGCACCGTCAATTAGGGTTGGTACACCCACCGACACCATAGGGTGGCGTCAAAAAAGAGCCGTTCGTGTCGTCGCCCTGGATAAAGCTGGTGATGTAACTCTTTTGATCTGTGCCCTCTGATCCAGCAACACTGGTCGTTACCTTGACCGTATAGTCGATCCATGTAGCCACATTTTGCGGGTATTCGACTTGAATGGTTGTTCGGCCATTCGAGCCAGTCACATTAGACCCAGTGAAAGACAAAATGACATCCGCCTTGCGGGGATCAAGCTTGCCGTTGCCGTTAACGTCTTCGCCCACATCGAGGAAACCATTGCGATTGGTGTCTTCATTCAGACACCAAGTACGAGCCGCTGCATAAGAGCCTTTACCATAATACGTAATATCGACACTGGCCGACACTATGGCATTTGCGACGGCAACGCCGGCAGAATCCGCTACAGCGACATCGAACTGCTTGATGTAAGTGAGGCTGTTGTTTCCCCTAGTCAAAAGATTATTGTCACCCAAGGTAATGGACAAGGGCTGACCGGCAACCGTCAACGTCGCAGTCACAAACTGAGGACATGCTCCATTGGCAATGGAGGCATCTGTTAACCCATAACAGGCACGGATCACAACGCCATTCGTCGGGCTGGAACGAGTACCCGCAATATAGTCAGCAATAGCTACCCCACTGACATCGCTGTAAACAGTAGCCCCGACTGTAGAAATTTGCTCGCCACTGCCCAACCCAGGCGGGACGATCTCAAACCGCACACGCACGTTTTGTATGGCTTGATTTGCTGCATTCTGAAAAACTGCGCGTAAGCCAGCGCGATTGGTTGTTGAGCCAACCGTATTGGGTGCGATCGTATTTGGAGTAATCGCCAAACTGGGGGCGCTGATTGGCCCTACCGCGTCCGGGATGCCGCCACCGGTGGTGCTCACCACTTGCACATCACGCTCGGCTGTTACCCCCACGCCAGCTGCAATGATGGAATAGGTCCCAGCAGTATTGGGAGCAGCCCCAAGATTGGCGGAGGCGGTGCCATTGACGTCCGTAGTCACTGTTTGATTGAACCCCAAAGTGCCGGTCAGTTGAACGGGCACATTGGGCACCCCAGCGCCATTTGAGTCGGCCACCTTGACTGACAAAGTTACGGGAGTACCAGGACTCGGTGTTGCGGGAAGAGGCGTCAGGGTAACTTGGCCACCAACGACGGCAACTACAACCGCAACGCTCTTTCCGCCCAGACTTACCGTTGCATTGATATTCCGGTTTGCCTTGCTGCTTCCTATTGTGATGTTTCCTGATGCCTGACCGCTGCTGTCAGTTGTTGCCGACACAGGGGTGTATACGCCGCTGTCAACAGCGACTGCCAAGCTTGCACCACTGACCGGATTGTTGCTGCTATTCAGGGCAGTTACGGTCAATACCGCTTTGTCGGTGCCAGAATTGTTGATTGAATTTTTATCAAGTTGAAAGGCAAGGCTTGCCACGCTGATAGCTGGCGTAGTGCCTGAGCTCCCGCTACCAGTCGTCGTATCCGGAAGATTTCCCCCCCCACACGCGGCCAGAGCCCCGACGATCACAAGGCTCAACACATATTTCAAATAACGCATAGCTCTCCCGCCTCCCTTAACTTGATTTGTAGTTCTTACCGCGCCGCGTTCCGATCGGTGATCATTTTTGGTGTGATGAACACCAGCATTTCCTGTTTGTTGGAGACGCGCGAATTGGTCTTGAACAGATTGCCCACCACCGGAATGTCGCCCAGCAGCGGCACCTTGTCGGTGTTGTTGGTCTCGGTCAGCGTGTAAATGCCGCCGATGACGACGGTGCCGCCGTTTTCCACCAGCACCTGGGTCTTGACGTGCTTGGTGTTGATCGCATAACCGGCCGAGGTGGCCTGGCCCACGGAGTCGTTGCTCACATCCAGGTCCAGAATGATGTTGCCTTCGGGCGTGATTTGTGGCGTGACTTCAAGCGACAGGTTGGCCTTCTGGAAGGCGATCGAGGTGGCGCCGCTCGACGTTGCCGTCTGGTAGGGCAACTGGGTTCCCTGCTCGATGATGGCCTTGGTCTGGTCGGCCGTGACGACGCGCGGGCTGGACACCACCTTGCCCTTGCCATCGGCCTCTAATGCCGAAATCTCCAGGTTCAGCATGCGCGAGACGCTGGGTGTGAACAGCGACAGTGCAAACGAGGCGGGCGAATTGCTGTCCGTCGAGGTGGCCGGCAAATTGACGAAGTTGCCGTTGTTGAACAGCGGGTTGGTGGATGTGGCCGTGGACGTCACGACGCCGCCTGAATTGGTCACCGAGTAGGTCGTCCCGGCAACGCCGGCGGGCGTGAAAGGCGTGGTGCCGGCAGAGTACCGGGTCCCGATGACGCCCCCGCCCAGCCTCACACCCAGCGACTTGCTGAAGGTGTCGGTCGCCTCCACGATGCGCGCCTCGATCAGCACCTGGCGCACCGGAATGTCGAGCTTGCTGATCAATTGCTGCACCTGGTCGAGCGTGGAGGCAATGTCGGAGACGAACAGCTGGTTGGTACGCGGCTCGGCAATCACACTGCCGCGCGGGCTCAAAATACGTGCACTGCCGGTGCTGCCGGCACCGCCACCACCGCCCGCACCGGCGACTCCAACGCCGTTCAACTGCCCGGCAATGGTGACCGCCTTGGCGTAGTTGAGCTGGAACGACTGGGTCCGCAAGGGCTCCAGCCCCTGCAGTGCGGCCTTGGCTTCGAGATCACGCTTTTCCTTGGCATCGAGCTCATCCTTGGGCGCGATCCACAGCACGCTGCCGTTCTTGCGCATGCCCAGGCCCTTGGCCTGCAGAATGATGTCCAGCGCCTGGTCCCACGGCACGTCCTTGAGCCGCAGCGTCAGTGAGCCCGTCACCGAGTCGGAGGTGACCACGTTGAAGTTGGTGAAATCGGCGATCACCTGCAACAGCGATCGAACCTCGATGTTCTGGAAATTCAGCGACAGCTTTTCGCCGTTGTAACCTTGGCCCTGGGTCAGTTTGGTCGGGTCGATTTTTTGCGGCCGGACTTCTATGACGAACTGGTTGCCGCTCTGGTAGGCGCTGTGCTCCCAGGCGCCCTTGGGCTCAATCACCATGCGCACCCGGTCGCCCGACTGGAACGTGGTGATGGTCTGCACCGGCGTGCCGAAGTCCGCCACGTCCAGGCGGCGGCGCAGCCCCTCGGGCAGCGATGACTTCATGAACTCCACCACCAGGGTCTGCCCCTGCTGGCGAATGTCGACACCCACCTGGTCATTTGCCAGGTCCACCACGACCTTGCCGGTGTCGCCTGTGCCGCGCCGGAAATCGAGGTTTTTGATGGGTACGGTGTCGCGATTGCCGTTTTCGGCAAAAGTGGACGTTGCGGCCACGGCCGGCGCCGCAGCGGCGGTCGACTCCAGCGAGATCAGCAGCGACTTGCCCTGAATTTCGGTCTTGTAGGCCGCGATCCGCTTGAGGTTGAGCACCACCCGCGTGCGTTCTCCCGCCTGCACGACATTGACGGACTTCAGGTTGCCCTGGTTGATGTCCACGGTGGAGCGGCCCAGGCCGTTCGTCACCCCCGGAAAGTCGAGCGCGATTCTGGCCGGCGTCTGGATTGAAAACCCGGTGGGAACCGCCGCCAGCGGTTGCGTCAAGTCGATCCGGATCACTTCGGAGCCCCCCTGGATCGAGCCGCTGACGGCTTCGATCGCATTTTGCGCATACGCGGAAAGCGATATCAGCGCGGCCCCAAGGGCCACCCCGATGTAGCGCCATGCCCGGTATGCCGTCGTGTTCTGGTGATCCATTTATTTTGACCTCTCTTGCAACTGCAATGTGGCAGGGCGTTCAATCCATTCGCCAGCGGCGTCCTGCACAATTTCGCGCAAAGTGACTTCTGTTTCGGTGATCTTGGTGATCCGGCCATAGTTCTGCCCCAGGTAGTTGCCCGGGCGAACCTGGTACAGCAGGTTGTCGACCCGCACCAGCGCCACCGGCTTGCCCGCCTTGTCCAGGCTTCCGACCATGACCATGGCGTCCAGCGGAAACGCCTCCAGCGGCTCCTTGCGGCGCGCCAGCTCGGGGGCCACCAGTGCTGCATTGGAGGCGCCCTGGCCAGACTCGCGCTTCAGGGCCTGGGTCAGCTTCTGCAGGCTGAAGGGGTCTATCACGCCGGCTTCGGTGTAACTTTGCGGAATGAACTGCTTGGGCTCGGAAATGGGGGTGATGCGGGGATGCGCGGCGTTGCGCTGCGCGGTCATCCACTCCTGCAACTCTTCGTGGTCGGAGGCACCACAGCCCGCCAGCACCAGCGTGGCCAGGCAGACCAGAGCCATGCGCGCGACTGTCATTTCTTGGCTCCCTTAGGCGCAGCGGCCTTGCGCTGGGCTTCAATCTCATCCTGGTCAAGGTAACGGAAGGTCTTGGCGGTGGCATCCATGGACAGCGCGCCATCTTTCCCCGGCACGATGCTCAGGTTGTTCAGGGTCACGATCCGCGACAGGTTGGCGATGTCGGAGGCAAAGGCGCCGATATCGTGATAGCTGCCCGTCACCCGCACCGCGATGGGCAGTTCCGCGTAGTAATCCTTGACCACGACCTGCCCGGGACGGAACAGGTCGAACTGCAGGCTGCGCCCGAGGCCCGCCTGGTTGATGTCTGACAACAGCGCATCCATCTCGGCCTTGCTGGGAAGCTGCTTTTCCAGCTGCGTCACATACTGCAGAACCTGTTCACGCTGCTTCTTCAAGGCATCCAGATTCACGGCCTGCGCCACCTTTTTCTGGTAGTCCGCGCGCAGCGTGACTTCCTGGGCACGGTCTGCCTCCAGTTCGGCATCGGAGTTGTTGAGCCAGACGAACCACAAAATAATCACCACCAGCAGCGCCACCGCCGCCGCCAGCAGATTGCGCGGCAGGGCGGGCCATGAAGAGGGATCGTTCGGATTCAGGCCGCTGAATTGCGACTGCAGCCGGGCCAGATGAGCCGACAGGTCGGGGCTTATTTTGGATTTGGTGGCCATGGCGCGTGTCCGTTACGGCTTCGCCGGCGTTGCAGCGGGCGCAGCAGGATGTGGCGCAGCAGCACTGGCACCGGAGGCAGGTTTTGAAGGATCACTGGGTCGCTTCAGCGCCACGCTCAGCGTGAAATTCGATACCCGACGCTGGTCTCTGGCGCTCAGCGCCACCGTGCCCGCCACGATTTCCACCAGTTCGGGGTGGTCCAGCCAGGGGCTGGCGTTGGACAGGTTGCGCAGCAGTTCGGAAACACGTTCGTTGGATTGCGCCACACCCTTGAGCGTCACTTTCTGCTTTTCCTGGACCATGCTGGTGATGTACACGCCATCCGGCAACTGCTTGGCAAGTTCGTTGAGCAGGTTCACCGGCAGGTTGCGGTCCGATTGCAAATCTTCTACGGCCTGCTGGCGCGCGCGCAGCGCGGCAATCTCGGTCTGCAGGCTGGCAATGTCCTTGATTTGGCTGTCGAGCCGCTTGTTTTCGGCCTGCAGGTAGTTGTTCTTGCTTTCCTGGCTGGAAATTTGCGCCTGGTACCAGAGGTAAATTCCGCCCGACAGCAGCCCCCCGATCAGTGCGGCGGCTCCCAGTGAGGCATAAAACGCATCGCGCCGCTGTTTGCGTGCCGCCTCCCGGTGCGGCAGCAGGTTGATCAGGATCACTGCAGAAACCTCCGCATCGCCAGCCCGCACGACGTCAGATAGGACGACGCTTCGCGCAGCATTTTCTTCTCGCGCACACCGTCGCCAATTTCCATGCCGTCGAAGGGATTGAGCACGCTGCAGGCAAATGAGGTGTGTTGCGTCACGGCTTCGGTCAGGCCGGGCAAGGCCGCCGAGCCGCCGGCCAGCATGATGTAGTCCACCCGGTTGTGCGGCGTGCTGGTGAAGAAGAACTGCAATGCGCGCCCGATCTCCTGCGCCATGCTCTCCACGAAAGGCGTCAGGACCCCGTCGATGTAGTCATCGGGCAGATCGCCATTGCGTTTTTTGGCTTCGGCCTCTTCGGGCGAAAAACCATACTGGCGCACGATCAGTTGCGACAGCTGGGCGCCGCCAAAGGCCTGGTCGCGGTCGTACAGCACTTCGTCGTTGCGGATGACCTGCATGCTGGTGGTGAAGGCCCCCACTTCGAACAGCGCCACGATGGTATCGAGCCCCTTGTTGGGCAGGTTCTCGATCAGCCGCCCGGTCGCAAGGCGGGAGGCATAAGACTCGACATCGATGATGACGGGCTTGAGGCCGGCCGCTTCGGCCAGGCCTTGCCGGTCCTGGACCTTTTCCTTGCGCGAGGCGGCAATCAACACCTCGACGTCGCCAGCCGATGAGGCACTGGGCCCGACCACACAGAAGTCCAGGCTGACCTCATCCAGGGAGAAAGGAATGTACTGATTGGCTTCGGATTCGACCTGAATCTCCAGCTCCGGCTCGGACATGCCGCCCGGCAGGACGATTTTCTTGGTGATGACGGCGGACGGCGGCAAGGCCAGCGCCACATTCTTGGCGCGGGTGCCGCTTTTCTTCACGACGCGGCGCACCGCATCGGCGACCTCGTCGAACTTTTCCACATTGCCGTCCGTGATCCAGCCGCGCTCGAGCGGCTCCATCGCGCAGCGCTCGAGCACCAGATTGCCCTCCTTGTCACGGCCCAATTCGACCAGCTTGACACTGGACGAGCTGATGTCCAAACCGAGCAAGGGTGCGGGCTGGCGGCTAAATAACGATCCCAGTGAGATCAAGAAAGTCCCCTGTAACCAGCTGTAAAACAACTGAACTAGCGTAAGAATGCTTGTGAATGCTATCAGCAAGACCTCTGTGCAACCAAGAGATTCCCAAAATCGGCATCTTCCAACCGTTGTCAAAAGCCGACGTTTCGTGCGTAGCGGCGCTTGCTCCGGGGATCTGGGGCGCACAAGGCCTTACACGAGTAACGACCACGAGGAGCCTTCAACCCACGCTCCGATTTCTATAATGGGGACGCGACATCACCTGGACTTTTATGCCCGCCCGACCCGAATCCGACAAAGCCCCCAAACCTCCGAAAGTCATTGAAAGCCAAAGCCCCGCCTGGCTGCGCTGGTTCTGGCGCCTGGCCTTGTGGGGCGCGGGTCTGGCCGTTGCCGGCGCGGCGGCCCTGCTGATGGTGATCGCCGTGGCGCTGGCCGTGGCCTATCCGAACTTGCCCGACATCGACGCGCTCACGGACTACCGGCCCAAGCTGCCGCTGCGGGTATTTACCTCGGAGGGCGTGCTGATCGGCGAATACGGCGAGGAGCGCCGCAACCTGACGCCGATCAAGGACATTCCCGCGATCATGAAGGACGCGGTGCTGTCCATCGAGGACGCGCACTTCTACCAGCACGGCGGCGTCGACTACCCGGGCGTGATCCGGGCCGCGCTGGCCAACCTCGGGCATGCCAAGAGCCAGGGCGCCTCCACCATCACCATGCAGGTCGCGCGCAACGTGTACCTGTCGGCGGAGAAAAGCTACACCCGCAAGATTTATGAAATCCTGCTGACGTTCAAGCTCGAGCACCGGCTGACGAAAGACCAGATCCTCGAGATCTACATGAACCAGATCTATCTGGGCAACCGCGCCTATGGTTTTGCCTCCGCCTGCGAAACGTATTTCGGCAAGCCGCTGAAGGACATCACCATTGCCGAGGCTGCCATGCTCGCCGGGCTGCCCAAGGCACCATCGGCCTACAACCCGATCAACAACCCGGCCCGGGCGCGCTCGCGCCAGCTCTACATCATCGAGCGCATGCAGGAAAACGGCTACATCACGCAGGCGCAGGCCGATGCCGCCAAAAAAGAGGAACTGGATGTCAAATCCGGCCCCGAGGAGGGGCGCGTGCATGCCGAATACGTGGCTGAAATGGTGCGGCAACTGATGTTTGCGCAATATGGCGACGCCACCTACACGCGCGGCCTGGATGTCTACACCACGCTGAATGCGGCCGACCAGACCGCGGCCTATCAGGCGCTGCGCAAGGGCATCATGGACTTCGAGCGGCGCCAGATTTACCGCGGCCCGGAAGAGTTCATCGATCTGCCGGCCGACCCGAAGGAGGCCGAGGACGTGATCGACGATGCGCTGGTCGACCACCCCGACAACGATGACCTGATGGCGGCCGTGGTGCTGCAGGCCAGCGCAAAGAAAATCACGGCCATCCGCCAGAACGGCGACACCATCGAGATCACCGGCGACGGCCTGCGTCCGGCCCGGGCGGGGCTCTACGACAAGGCGCCGTCCAACGTCAAGATCAGGCGCGGCGCCGTCATCCGCGTGATCCAGACCCCCAAGGGCACTTGGGAAGTGACCCAGCTGCCCGAAGTGGAAGGCGCGCTCGTGGCGATGGATCCGCGCAACGGCGCCATCAAGGCGCTGGTGGGCGGCTTTGATTTCAACAAGAGCAAGTTCAACCACGTCACCCAGGCGTGGCGCCAGCCCGGCTCCAGTTTCAAGCCCTTCATCTACTCGTCGGCCCTCGAAAAAGGCTTTACCCCGGCGACGATCATCAACGACGCGCCGCTGTTTTTCGATGCCGGCGTGACAGGGGGCCAGCCCTGGGAGCCGAAGAACTACGAAAACACGTTCGAGGGGCCGATCTCGCTGCGGCGCGCGCTGGCCAAGTCCATCAATACCGTCTCCATCCGCGTGCTGCAGGCCGTGGGCCCGCAGTACGCCCAGGACTGGATCACGCGCTTTGGCTTCGATGCCGACAAACACCCGGCCTATCTGACCATGGCCCTGGGCGCCGGCTCGGTCACACCGCTGCAGATGGCAACGGCCTATTCGGTGTTTGCCAACAGCGGCTACCGCGTGAACCCCTACCTGGTGACGAAGGTGACCGACCACCGGGGCAAAGCGCTGGCAGAGGCTGTGCCGCCCGTCGCCGACCGCTCCGCCCGCGTCATCCCCGCGCGCAACGCCTTTGTGATGCAAAGCCTGCTGCAGGAAGTCACGCGTTCCGGCACGGGCGCGTCGGCGCAGCGCATCCTCAAGCGACCCGACATCTACGGCAAGACCGGGACCACGAATGACTCCCTGGATGGCTGGTTTGCGGGCTACCAGCCGACACTGACGGCCATCGCCTGGATGGGCTTCGACACGCCGCGCAGCCTCGGCGACCGCGAAACCGGCGGCGGTGTGGCGCTGCCGATCTGGATCAACTTCATGCAAAGCGCGCTCAAGGGCGTGCCGGTGGCCGAGACCCCGGTGCCCGAAGGCGTCGTCAACGTCGCGGGCGAGTGGTATTACGACGAGTACGCCAAGGGAGCCGGCGTGAGCAGCGTGGGGCTGCCCAACCAGCCGGCGCAGAACCCGGCAGGCACACCACCCACGCCGGCGTCACCGCCTGCGCCCAGCGAGCGGCAGCGAATTCTCGATATGTTCAAAAGCTGAGTCAGGCGCCAAAGCGCAGCGCGGTGCCCGCCTGCTCGCTGGCGCTGCGCGACAGGTTGGCGAGCAACTCGCCGCTGCCCTTGGTGTCGACCCAGTGCTGGCCGTCAAATTTGTAGTGGTGGCCGCCCGACCTGGCCGCCAGCCAGATCTCATGCAGCGGCTTTTGCAGGTTCACGACGATCTGGCTGCGGTTGGCAAAGGTGATGGTGATCATGCCGCCCACGCGCTGGTTGTCGATGTCAACCTCGGTTTCGTCGTTGATGCGGTCGCAACCCGACTCGATCTGCGCGAGCAGCGTTTCCGCCAGGTCCATGAATTGGGAGTCGGTCATTACAGTGGTCATTACAATTTAGCGATGTCGTTCGTTACCAAAATTCTAGCCCCGGCGATGGGCCTTGCACGTGCCACGGTCGCCTTGACCGCCTGGGCGGCCTTGACTGTAACGGCATTGCTGACTTTGTCCGCCTGCGGCCAAAAAGGCGCCCTGTTTTTGCCCACGGAGCCTGCCGCCGCGCAGCGTGCCACGCTCATCCAGACACTGCGACCCGGCCAACCCGCCCAAGCCCCTGCGCCTGCCCCTGCAGCCTCTGCCCCCGCCTCTAGCGCCTCCTCGCCGGCCGCCACTCCATGACCTCACCAAAACCATCCGCGGCCCTGCCAGGCCAGCCCTACTTTGCCTACCGCGACGGCGAGCTGTATGCCGAAAACGTGCGCCTGGCCGACCTCGCGCGCGAACACGGCACGCCCCTGTTCGTCTATTCAAAGGCCGCCATGCTGGGGGCGCTGGCCGCCTACCAGCGCGGCTTTGCGGGCCGCAAGGCGCAGATCTGCTACGCCATGAAGGCCAACTCGTCGCTGGGTGTGCTGCAGGTATTTGCGCAGGCCGGCTGCGGCTTCGACATCGTCTCGGGCGGCGAGCTCGAGCGCGTGCTGGCGGCGGGCGGCGACGCCGCACGGGTGATTTTTTCCGGCGTGGGCAAGACCCGCGCCGAGATGCGCCAGGCGCTTGACGCGGGCATCGGCTGCTTCAACGTCGAGAGCGAGGCCGAGCTCGAGGTGCTGAACGAGGTGGCGCTGGCCGCGGGCAAGCCCGCGCGCGTGAGCATCCGCGTGAACCCGAACGTGGACCCCAAGACGCACCCCTACATTTCCACCGGCCTCAAAGGCAACAAGTTTGGCGTGGCCCATGAGCGGGCACTCGGCGCCTACCAGCGCGCCGCCGCGCTGGCGGGCCTGCAGGTAGTGGGCATTGACTGCCACATCGGCTCGCAGATCACCGAGGCCACGCCCTATCTGGACGCGATGGACCGGGTGCTGGACCTGGTCGAGGCGATCGAGGCCGCGGGCATTCCCATTCAGCACCTCGACTTTGGCGGCGGCCTGGGCATCGACTACAACGGAGAAACTCCGCCGCCCGCGGACGTGCTGTGGGCGCAGCTGCTGGCCCGGCTCGACGCGCGCGGCTTTGGCCAGCGCCGGCTCATGATCGAGCCCGGCCGCTCGCTGGTCGGCAACGCCGGCGTATGCCTCTCGGAGGTGCTGTACCTCAAGCCCGGGGAAGAAAAAAACTTCTGCATCATCGATGCCGCGATGAACGACCTGCCGCGCCCCGCCATGTACCAGGCCTTTCAACAAATCGTGCCCCTGTCACGGCGCGACGCTGGCGCGCCTGCGCCGGCCAGCTGGGACGTGGTGGGCCCGGTGTGCGAAAGCGGCGACTGGATTGGCCGTGACCGGGCGCTGGCGCTGCAGCCGGGCGACTTGCTGGCCGTGCTGTCGGCCGGTGCCTATTGCATGAGCATGGCGAGCAACTACAACACGCGCGGGCGCGCCGCCGAGGTGCTGGTCGATGGCGACCAGGCCGCGCTCATCCGCCGGCGCGAAAGCGCTGCAGACCAGATGCGCGGTGAAATTTTGCTGTCCTAGCGCCAGCCACCCGGCGCCTGGGAATCAGGTGACTACTATTGTTTTGATAGCTGCCTGCGCATGAACAGCAAGGGCATGGGGCGTTTTTTCTTCAAAAACTGGAGCAGGCGCCAGCCCAGCAGCCCGCTCACGATGGCGCCATACACCGCGACCTCGGCAAAGTTATGCTTGCCCGCGCGCATCCAGAAAAAATGCAGGATGCCCAGCCCCGCGATCAGATACACCAGCCGGTGCAGTGCCTGCCAGCGCCCCGCACCCAGCGCGCGGATGGCGCGGTTGAACGAGGTGGCCGCCAGCGGCGTGAGCAGCACAAAGGCCGAGAAACCGACCAGGATGAACGGGCGCTTGCCGATGTCCTTCGTGATGTCGGCGACGTCGAAGCCCTTGTCGAACCAGCTGTAGCTCAGCAGGTGCAGCACCCCATAAAAATAGACGAACAGTCCCAGCATGCGGCGAAAGCGTGCCAGCGCAGGCAGACGGGCCATCACGCGCAGCGGCGTGATGGCCAGCGTGAGGCACAGGAAACGCAGCGTCCAGTCGCCCGTGGCATGGAGCAGGTACTCCGCCGGATTCGCCCCCAAGCCGTCGGTGAACGCGCCAACCACAAGCCATGCGAACGGCAGCAGCGCCAGCGCAAACAGCAATGGCTTGGCCGCAGGATGCAGCAACAGTCTGGGCAGCGCCGCCATCAGATGTATTTCTTCAGGTCCATGCCGGCGTACAACTGCCCGACCTGGGCCTCGTAGCCGTTGAACATCAGCGTCTTGCGCCGCTTGGCGAACAGGCCATCCTCGCCGATGCGGCGCTCGGTGGCCTGGCTCCAGCGCGGGTGATCGACGTTGGGGTTGACGTTGGAATAAAACCCGTATTCATTGGCCGCGGCCTTGTTCCAGGCGGTGGCCGGCTGCTTGTCGGTAAAGCGGATCTTCACCAGGCTCTTGGCGCTCTTGAAGCCGTATTTCCAGGGCACGACCATGCGCACCGGCGCACCGTCCTGGTTGGGCAGCACTTCGCCGTACAGGCCGAAGGCCAGCAGCGCCAGCGGGTGCAGGGCCTCGTCCATGCGCAGGCCCTCCACATACGGCCAGTCGAGCACGCGCGAGCCGACGAAAGGCATCGTCTTGGGGTCGGCCAGCGTCACGAACTCCACATATTTGGCGCTGCCCAGCGGCTCGACCTTCTTGATGAGTTCGCTCAGCGAGTAGCCGACCCAGGGAATCACCATCGACCAGCCTTCGACGCAGCGCAGGCGGTAAATGCGGTCTTCCTGGGGACTCAGTTTGAGCAGGTCTTCGAGCGTGTATCTGTCGGGCTTCCTGACCAGCCCTTCCACCTCCACCGTCCACGGTGTGGTTTTCAGCGTGTGGGCGTTTGCGGCCGGGTCGCCCTTGTCGGTGCCGAACTCGTAGAAATTGTTGTAGCTGGTGATGTCTTTGTAGCTGGTGAGCTTTTCCAGGGTCACGGCGCCCGGCACGCTCGACGGGATGCCGGCCAGCGCCGCCAGTTTGCCGGGGCGCGCCGCCGTCTGGGCCCGCGCATCGCGCACGGCCAGGGATGCCATGGCGGCCCCTGCCACGCCGGTGGCCATGAGCTTCATCAGATCACGGCGCCCTTCGTAGATGCGCCGCGGCGTGATCTCGCCGGGTGCCGCGTGGCTAAAGCCGTCTTTGTGCGTCTTGATCAACATGGCAGTGTCCTTGTGTTCCCATGGGTCGTGGGACAGCCGCCATTCTTACAAAGTTCCCTACAGCGTGCCGTAGCTGTGCAGCCCGCTCAGGAACATGTTGACGCCCAGGAAGGCAAACGACGTGACCGCCAGCCCCGACAGCGCCCACCAGGCCGCCACGGTGCCGCGCAGGCCCTTCACCAGGCGCATGTGCAGCCAGGCGGCGTAGTTGAGCCAGACGATCAGCGCCCAGGTTTCCTTCGGGTCCCAGCTCCAGTAGCCGCCCCAGGCTTCGGCCGCCCACAAGGCGCCGAGCACGGTGGCCACGGTGAAGAAGGCAAAGCCGACGGCAATCGACTTGTACATCACGTCATCCAGCACCTCGACGCGGGGCAGGCGCTGCGCAATCCGCTTGCGGCCGAACAGAATGCCGGCGGCGATCAGCGCCGCGACCAGCGCGTAGCCGACCCAGTAGCTGCCGCCCGCCTGGGCCACGCCGCGCTCGCGAAAGGCAATCGGCACGAAGCACAGCGCGATGCCCAGCAGCCAGATCGGCGTCAGCTTGTACCAGCGGGTCTCGGTGGCCTGCTTCTTGATCAGGTAGGCGAACGCCACCATGGCCGACAGGGAGAACGAGCCATAGCCGATGAAGTTGGCCGGCACATGCAGCTTCATCCACCAGCTCTTGAGCGCGGGCACCAGCGGTTGGATTTCGCTCGCGCCACGCACCACCGAATACCACAGCAGAAAGCCCACGGCCGCGCTGACCACCAGCATCACGAAGGCGCCCATCGCGCGCGTCTTGTACTGCGCTTCGAAGTACAGGTAGAACGCCGTCGTGAGCCAGGAGAACAGCACGAACACTTCGTACAGATTGCTGACCGGGATGTGGCCGACGTCGGCGCCGACCAGATAGCTCTCGTACCAGCGCACCATGGTGCCCGTGAGCGCCATGGTGATGGCCACCCAGGCAATGCGCGAGCCGATCAGCTCCATCGTGCCGCCTTGCACCTTCAGCGCTGCCTCACCCGTCTGCGCGTGGCTCGCGCCCCCGTGCGTGGCACCCGCTTCACTGCCTTGCCCGCCGCCGAACATGCCGAGCCAGTAGAACGTGGTGCTCATGAAGAACAGCAGGCTCATCCACAGGATGGCCGACTGACTGGACAGGAAATACTTGAGCCAGAACACGTTTTCGGCCTGCGACAGATGCGCCTGCCCGTCCACCTGGTACGACGCAATCGCCAGCAGCGAGAGCGCCACCACCACCATCATCAGCACGCGCACCGGGCGCCAGAACCAGCCCAGCCAGATGGCCGCCGGCATGGCGGCGAACAGGATGCCTTTTTCGTACACATCCATGTAGGCGCCGTAGCGCGACAGGGCAAACAGGCCGCCCGCCACGACCAGTGCGGCGAACAGCCAGTCGAGCCAGTTGCGCCGGGCAAAGAAACCTTCATGCAAGGTCAGGGTGATGCTGCTGGTCGCCGTATTCATGCTATGTCCTTAGTCCTTTGCACCAATCAGTTTGTGCTTCAAATGATCGAACTCGCGATCGCCGTCCATGGTCTTGCGATTGGTCGACAGCGCCATGGTCGCGTGCGCCTTGTCGCCCTGCGGCGTGATCCAGACCCAGAGCCGGCGTTCGCGCACGTAGAGCATCGAGAACACGCCAAAAATCAGCAGGGCGCAGCCCAGATACACAATATTCTTGCCGGGCGCGCGGGCCACCTGGAACACGCTGGCCTGCACCTGCTTGAAATCCTTCAGCGCAAACGCCATGGGCGCAGGATACAGCTGCGCGTCGCTCAACGAAAGCACCGCCTGCGTCATGAAACTCTGCGTCTTCTCGCCAGGCACCAGCGCCGGCAAGCCGGCGCGCTCGCGCGTGATCTGTTCCAGCTCGAACAAGGTGCCATTCAGAATCCGGATCAGCACTTCGCCGGCGCGGGCGCGCTCCGCCTGGGGCACATTGGTCTCGATGAAGTCGGACACCGCCTGCAGGCCGCCGCGGTGGCCGTCCGGGCCGCCCTTGACGTCGGCCGCGCCTGCGAACAGGGTGAGCGCGCGCGAGGCCGACGCCGCCAGCTGACGCGCCAGCTCCGGCTTGGAGGGGTCCACGGCCTGGGCCGCATAGCGCCGCACGGCCTCCTCGCGCAGCACCGGGTCGGCCAGCGCGGCGCGCAACTGCATGAACCCGTCCATGCTGCTGTGGTCATCGGCCGGCACGCGCAGGTAGCGGTAGGGTTCATCGGGCGTGTCACGCACGCCCAGCAGGAAGACCGGCACGCCGTCGCCCATGTCGACCGGCAGCATGTAGTTCTGGAATTCCCGGGCCTGGCCGGACGCATCGCGCAGCCGGTAGGTCACGCTGGGGCCGACGTTGCGCAGCGCCTTGTTGGTGGCCGACTTGTTGGCCGCCCCCAGGCTCGAATCGAGGGAGCTGCGCAAATTCACCTTGCGCACGTCGGTGCCGGTGCCGCCAGCCGCCCCGTCGCCAAAATTCTCCACGTTGATCACGCGCAGGCCGGTGTACTCCAGCGTGAGCTTGTCGTTGCCCTGGCCCTGGCCTTTCGTGAGCTGGGACGAGCCGCCGATCACGCCCTCGATCTGGAACGGCTTGGTGGCCGCATTCATGGGCAGCGCCTGCAGCTTGACGCTGGAGCCGCCATCGTCAAAGCTGGACTGGTAGATCTCGACCCCGTCGTACTTGAACGGGTGATTCACCTCGATGCGGGCAGGCGTGGTCTGGCCCGTGGCCTTGTCGCGAATCACGACATCGCTGGCAAACAGCTTGGGCATGCCGGTCGAGTAGTACTCGACGATGAATTTCTTCAGCTCGATCGCAAACGGCAGGTCCTGCAGCACGATGCCGTCGGCCTGGTTGATGACCGCGGTGCTGGCCTGCTGGCCCTCGGCCACCAGCAAATTGCCGCGGAACGCCAGATTGTTGGAGGGCAGCCGGTGCTGCGGCTTCACGTCGGCAATCAGCCCGCCGCCGGTGTAGAGCGACTTGCCGGCCATCCACATCTGGGCCCGCACGACCAGGTCGCCATCGAGCAGCCCGCCCACGCACACCAGCACGATGGCGCTGTGGGCCGCGATGTAGCCCAGCTTGTTGATGGAGCCCGCCTTGGCCGCCACCATCCAGCCATTGCTGCGCTGTTGCAGCTTGACCTTCCAGCCGCCGCCCGCCAGTGTCTTGCCGACGCGTTGGGCCGCTGCTTCGGCCCCCTCGTCCAGCGCCGCTTCGGCCCGGTGGCCGAACGCCTGCAGGCTCTGCTCGCGGATGTCTTCCTTGTAGACCTTGAGGTCGGCCAGAATCTTGGGCGTATTGCGGGCAATGCACAGCGAAGTGCTGATCACCAGAAAGGCCAGGATCAGCAGGAACCACCAGGCGCTGTAGACCGAGTAAAGGTTGACCGCAGCAAAGACTTCGGCCCAGAACGGGCCGAATTGATTGACGTAGTTGCCGATGGGTTCGTGCTGCTTGAGCACGGTGCCGATGACGGACGCGATGCAGATGATTGTCAGCAGCGAGATCGAAAAGCGCATCGACGACAGCAACTCGACGGCGGCGCGCAGCACGGGCGAGCGGGTCTTGACACGGAGTCCGTGGGTGGAAACTGACATAGAGGTGGATTGTCGGTGACTCAAGCAGCAAGGGCGAGGCTATCCGCAGATAGGCCCGCCCCCGTCAGGGTTTGTTATTGGATGGCGACAGGCCGCCATAGGTTCCAGCACGACATCAGCGAATTGTTCAACCCAAGAACAAATCGCCCGCTCCCGTCCTCAAAAAATCAACGCAGGCCGGCAATATAGTCGGCCAGCGCCTTGATTTCGCGGTCATTGAGCTTGGCGGCCACCTCGGACATGGGCAGGCTGTTCTTGCGCACGCCATCGCGAAACGCCGTGAGCTGCGCCGCGGTGTACTCGGCTTGCTGCCCGCTCAGGCGCGGATACTGGGAGGGAATGCCGGCGCCGTTGGGGCTGTGGCAGCCGGCACACGCCGGGATATGGCGGTCGGAATTGCCGCCGCGGTAAAGGTGCTCGCCGATCGCCACCAGATCCTTGTCCTTGGCAAATCCCGGCTTTTCCTTGTTCGAGGTGAGCCAGTAGGCGATGTTTTTCATGTCGTCATCGGACAGGGTGGCCGCCATGCCGGACATGATGGGGTTGGCGCGCTTGCCCGACTTGAAATCCTGCAGCTGTTTGATCAGGTACTCGGGGTGTTGCTGCGCCAGCTTGGGGTTGGCGGCAATGCTCGAATTGCCGTCGGCGCCGTGGCAGGCCGCGCACACCGCCCCATAACTGGCCGCGCCCTTGACCAGGTCGGGCTTGGCGACCACTGCGGTGGCCGCCGCGGGAGCGGCAGACGCGTCGTCCGCAGCGAAGCTGGAAAGAGCGGGTGCTGCCAGCACGGCAGTCATCAACAAGGAGGCGAGCAACTTCATATGGGGAGGTCTGTTTATTTGCGCAAAACTGGCTGATTCTACAATGAGGGTGCGTCTGTCCTTCCGGGCGGCCCCTCAAGATCGATGACTATCACCTCCACACCGCACGCCCCCAAGGCCGCCGCGGGCCGCCCCGGCCCGCCTCCCCCGCTACCGGCGGACAGCAAAACGCCCGCCGTCATTGCGTCGGGCTGGCTGCACACCGCCAAATTCCTGACCACCGCGCCGCAGCTGCACCACCTGCCGGCGCTGGACGTGCCAGAAATTGCCTTTGTCGGGCGCTCCAATGCCGGCAAATCCACCTGCATCAACACCCTGACGCAGCAAAAGCAGCTGGCCTATGCCTCGAAAAAACCGGGCCGCACCCAGCACATCAACCTGTTCTCCTTGGGCAAGCAGGGCGTGACCGACGCCGTGCTGGCCGACCTGCCGGGCTACGGCTACGCGGCCGTGCCCAAGCAGGACAAGATCCGCTGGCAGCAGGTGATGGCCAACTACCTGGTGACGCGCGAGAACCTGGTCGGCATCGTGCTCTTGTGCGATCCGCGTCACGGGTTGACCGAACTCGACGAGATCCTGCTCGACGTGATCCGCCCGCGCGTCGAAGCCGGCCTGAAATTCCTGGTGCTGCTGACCAAGGCCGACAAGCTCACGCGCGCCGAAGGTGCCAAGGTGCTGTCCATTGTGCGACTGCAGGCCGGCGGCGGCGAGGTCAAACTGTTCTCCGCGCTCAAGAAGCAGGGCGTGGACGAGGCGAGCCAATTGCTGTGGCAGTGGGCGCACCCGGCCGGCACCACACCCGCGACTCCCGCGCCGCCCAAAAACCCTGCGCTTGAGGGTGAAACCGACGCCTAGCCCTTGATCCACGGGCACTGGCAGCTACTGGATTTATAGCAAGACGAGCCCCATGATCGACACGTTTCTGCAACCCCTGCCGCACGGCATCACCCTGAGCTGCCGCGCCACTGGCCTGCGCGGACGCCCCGTGCTGATGTTTTTGCACGGCTTTCCCGAAGCCGCCTTTGTCTGGGACGAACTGTTGCTGCACTTCGCCCGGCCCGAGAACGGCGGCTACCGCTGCGTGGCACCGAACCTGCGCGGCTTCGAGAAATCCAGCGCGCCCATGGAGGTCAGCGCCTACCGCCCCAAGCACCTGGTGCAGGACATCGCGGCGCTGATCGCGCTGGAAACCGCCACCGCGGGCGGCGCGCTGGCCTGCCTGGTGGCGCACGACTGGGGCGGCGCGGTGGCCTGGAACCTGGCGAACCAGCGGCCCGAACTCACGAAAACGCTGGCCATCGTCAATTCGCCGCATCCCGGCACGTTTTTGCGCGAGCTGCAGACCAATCCGAAACAGCAGGCCGCCAGCGCCTACATGAACTTCCTGATTCGCCCCGACGCGGAGCAGCGGCTAGCGGAGAACGACTTCGAGCGCCTGTGGCCCTTCCTGACCAATGGCCCCAGCGGCGGCGCCGCGTCCTGGCTCACCGAATCGGTGAAGAATCAGTACCGCGCCGTCTGGGGCCCGCGCGCCGATGGCGGCAGCGGCTTGACGGGCGGCTGCAACTACTACCGCGCCTCGCCGCTGCGCCCGCCCCGGCCCGGGGACCCGGCCGCCGCCAGCGTGACCTTGCCGCGCGAGATGCTGACCGTCGCGCTGCCGACCCTCGTGGTCTGGGCGCTGGACGACATCGCCCTGCCGCCCGAGTTGATCGACGGGCTCGGCGACTACGTCGCAGACCTGACGCTGCACACCGTGGCAGGGGCCACGCACTGGATCGTGCACGAGCAGCCGCATCGGGTGGCTCAGTACCTGCACGACTTTTTACTACAAAATAGATAGCGAAGTGCGCAGGCAGGGTAAGGGCTACAGGCCTTAAATGCTCAATAATTGAGAAAGCCGGCGCGACCTGTCAATACACTGACGGCTCACCCGGCGGGCGCGTCTTGAAGCGCTTGTGCACCCAGTAGTACTGCTCGGGCATGGTGTCGATGTAGTCCTGCAGGCGCCGGTTCATCAGGGCCGTGTCGGCCACCACGTCGTCGCTCGGAAAGTCCAGCCAGGCCGGCAGCACCCGCGTCTCGTAGCCCTGCGCCGTGATGCGCGTGATGACCGGCACCACCTTGGCGCGCCCGAGCCGGGCAAAGCGCGACAGCGAGGGCACGGTGGCGGCCTGCACGCCATAGAAGGGCACGAAGATCGACTCCTGCGGCCCGAAATTCATGTCGGGCAGCAGATACAGCGGCTCGCCCGCGCGCAGGCTGGCCACGATGGTCTTGGTCCCGTCGAACCGGGTGAACAGCCGCGCGTTGCCAAAGCGCCGGCGCCCTTGCGAGATCCAGTCGTCGACGATCTCGTTGCGCTGCGGCGTGACGATGGTGTTGAAATTGCGCGGCACCTGCTGCGACAGGGCCGTGGCGCCGGCGTCCATGCCCAGAAAATGCGGTGCAAAGATCAGGGTCGGCGCGTCGCCGGCTAGCTGCGCCACCTCCCCCGTGAGCTTGAGCCGCCTGAGCGTGACCTGCGGGCTCGCGTGCCAGAGCCAGCTGCGATCCAGCCAGGTCTGCGCAAAATAAATGAAGTTTTGCAGCACCAGCGCCCGCCGTTGCTGCGCAGTATGCTCCGGAAAACAGAGCATCAGGTTGGTGCTGGCAACGCGCCGGCGCGGCACCGCGAGCACATACAGCACGCAGCCCATGCCCCAGCCCAGGGCACGGATCCACGCCAGCGGCAGCCGGCTGAGCCCGCGCATGAACCATATTCCGCCATGACTTGCAATCTTCATACGTCCAAAGTTTCCTTGCGCGGCTGCTTGTAGCGCGCGTAACCCCACAGGTACTGCTGGGGGCACTCGCGTACCAGCTGCTCCATCTCCCCGTTGATCTGCAGCACGGCCTGCGCCAGGTCCGGCGCCAGCGGCCGGGCCAGGCCGCGAAAGTGCAGACGATAACCCCGGCCCCAGGCCAGCCGCTCGCCCCAGGCCAGCAGCACGGTGGCGCCGCCCTGCTGCGCCAGCCGTGCGGCCAGCGTCATGGTGTACGCCTCGCGGCCAAAAAATGGCGCCCACAGGCCCTGGCCCTCGGGCGGCACCTGGTCGGGCAGCAGTCCCACGGCCTGGCCGCGGCGCATGGCCTTGAGCATCTTGCGCACGCCCGCCAGCGTGGTGGGCGCGGTATCCAGGCCCGGCCGATGGCGCGAGGACGCCACCACCTCGGCCAGCCAGGGCTGGCGCGCCGGGCGGAACATCACGGTCAACAGGCCGTATTGCGCGCCATAGCGCGCGGCCACGGCCTGCGCCGTAACTTCAAAACAGCCGATATGCGGGGTCAGGAACACGATCCCGTGCCCGGCCTGATAAGCCGCCTCGATACAGGCCTCGTTGTCCCATTCCAGGCGCACCGGGCCGCCCAGCCACAGGCGCGGCAACTCCGACACCATGCGGCCGGCGTGGCCCACCGCCTGGCGGACGTCGCGCAAACGGTAGCCGGCCTGTGCCAGATTGGCCAGGAAGCGGCGGCGGTAGGTGGGTGAGGCCAGGAAGGTCAGCCAGCCCATCCACCAACCCAGGAGATGCAGTAGCCATAGCGGCAATATGGACAGGACGCGGAACAGGAAAAGCATGGGTTGACTACAATGCGGGGGTCGCTGAGTTACTGAACAACTTGCAGGGCGACCAGGGCCAGCCAGTATAGAGAAGCGGCGGGCCCGTTAAATAAGTCTGCTAAAGCGTTCGCCAGGGGGCTCCAAAGCCAGAGGCAACGCAACAACGTATGGCCACTCGCAACACAGGAGCTTAAACACAATGGCGAACGACTTCCTTTTCACCTCCGAATCCGTCTCCGAAGGTCACCCCGACAAGGTGGCCGACCAGATCTCGGATGCCATCCTCGATGCGGTCTTCAAACAGGACCCGCTGTCGCGTGTGGCCGCCGAGACGCTGACCAACACCGGCCTGGTGGTGCTGGCCGGCGAGATCACCACCAACGCGCACGTCGACTACATCCAGGTCGCGCGCGACACCATCAAACGCATCGGCTACGACAACACCGAGTACGGCATCGACTATCGTGGCTGCGCCGTGCTGGTCGCCTACGACAAGCAGAGCAACGACATCGCCCAGGGCGTGGACCGCGCCAGCGACGATCACCTGAACACCGGCGCCGGCGACCAGGGCCTGATGTTCGGCTACGCCTGCAACGAAACCCCCGAGCTGATGCCCGCGCCGATCTATTACGCGCACCGCCTGGTCGAGCGCCAGGCGCAGTTGCGCAAGGACGGCCGCCTGCCCTTTTTGCGGCCCGACGCGAAGAGCCAGGTGACGATGCGCTACGTGGACGGCAAGCCGCACTCCATCGACACCGTGGTGCTGTCGACGCAGCACAGCCCCGACCAGAGCGAGACCCCGACGAAGATGAAGGCCTCGTTCACCGAAGCCATCATCGAGGAAATCATCAAGCCGGTGCTGCCCAGGGAGTGGTTGAAGGAAACCCGCTACCTGGTGAACCCGACCGGCCGCTTCGTCATCGGCGGCCCGCAGGGCGACTGCGGCCTGACCGGGCGCAAGATCATCGTCGACACCTATGGCGGCGCCTGCCCGCACGGCGGCGGCGCGTTCTCCGGCAAGGACCCGACGAAGGTCGACCGCTCGGCCGCCTATGCCGCCCGTTACGTGGCCAAGAACATCGTGGCCGCCGGCCTGGCGCGGCAATGCCAGATCCAGGTGGCCTACGCGATCGGCGTGGCCAAGCCCATGAACGTGACGGTCTACACCGAAGGCACCGGGGTCATCTCCGACGAGAAAATCGCCGCGCTGATCAACGAGCACTTCGATCTGCGCCCCAAGGGCATCATCCAGATGCTGGATCTGCTGCGCCCGATCTACGAAAAGACCGCCGCCTATGGCCACTTTGGCCGCGAGGAGCCCGAGTTCAGCTGGGAACGCACTGACAAGGCCAAGGTGCTGCGGGCCGCCGCGGGCCTGTAACCGCTCCTGCGCTGCCTTGAAAGCCGCCCCTTGGGCGGCTTTCTTTTTGCGCTTGCGGGCCCTGTGGACTTGAAATCGGCACAAAAGCCCGTATCATTAGCACTCGTAGGAGATGAGTGCTAACAGCCATCCTGGCCTGCACCGGCTCCACAAATTCATGGGCACTGACTTCTGGCTGGTGCCTTTTGATGTTCCAACCCTATTGTTTCAAAACAAGGAGATGCAATGAAACTTCGTCCTCTGCACGACCGCGTGATCGTCAAACGCGTTGAAAGCGAAACCAAGACCGCCTCGGGCATCGTGATCCCCGACAACGCCGCCGAAAAACCCGATCAGGGAGAAGTGCTGGCCGTGGGCCCGGGCAAAAAGAACGACAAGGGCGATCTGAGCCCGATGGCCGTCAAGGTCGGCGACCGCGTGCTGTTTGGCAAATACAGCGGCCAGACCGTCAAGGTCGATGGCGACGAACTGCTTGTCATGAAAGAAGAAGACCTGTTTGCGGTCGTCGAGAAGTAATTTCTCGCTCTTTCACACGTTATCAATCAACTGAATCTGGAGAATCAACATGGCAGCAAAAGACGTCATTTTCGGCGGCGAAGCCCGCGCGCGCATGGTCGAGGGTGTGAACATCCTGGCCAATGCGGTCAAGGTCACCCTGGGCCCCAAAGGTCGCAATGTGGTGCTTGAGCGTTCGTTCGGCGCCCCCACCGTGACCAAGGACGGTGTGTCCGTGGCCAAGGAAATCGAACTGAAGGACAAGCTGCAGAACATGGGCGCGCAGATGGTCAAGGAAGTCGCGTCCAAGACCTCTGACAATGCTGGCGACGGCACCACCACCGCCACCGTGCTGGCCCAGGCCATCGTGCACGAAGGCATGAAGTACGTGGCCGCCGGCATGAACCCGATGGACCTCAAGCGCGGTATCGACAAGGCCGTGGTCGCTTTGGTCGAACAGCTGAAGAAGGCCTCCAAGGCCACCACCACCTCCAAGGAAATTGCCCAGGTCGGCTCGATTTCCGCCAACTCCGACGAATCCATCGGCAAGATCATTGCCGATGCGATGGACAAGGTTGGCAAGGAAGGCGTGATCACCGTGGAAGACGGCAAGAGCCTGGACAACGAACTCGACGTCGTTGAAGGCATGCAGTTCGACCGCGGCTACCTGTCGCCCTACTTCATCAACAACCCCGAAAAGCAGTCCGCGCTGCTGGACAACCCGTTCGTGCTGCTGTTCGACAAGAAGATCAGCAACATCCGCGACCTGCTGCCCACGCTCGAGCAAGTCGCCAAGGCCGGCCGTCCGCTGCTCATCATTGCCGAAGAAGTCGAGGGCGAAGCCCTGGCCACGCTGGTGGTCAACACCCTGCGTGGCATCCTGAAGGTCGTGGCTGTCAAGGCCCCGGGCTTCGGCGATCGCCGCAAGGCCATGCTGGAAGACATCGCGATCCTGACCGGCGGCAAGGTCATCGCCGAAGAAGTCGGCATGACGCTGGAAAAAGTCACGCTGGCTGACCTGGGCCAGGCCAAGCGCATCGAAGTGGGCAAGGAAAACACTACCATCATCGATGGCGCCGGCGAAGCCAAGGACATCGAAGCCCGCGTCAAGCAGGTGCGCGTGCAGATCGAGGAAGCCACCTCCGACTACGACCGCGAAAAGCTGCAGGAGCGTGTTGCGAAACTCGCCGGCGGCGTGGCCGTGATCAAGGTCGGTGCGACCACCGAGATCGAGATGAAGGAAAAGAAGGCCCGCGTCGAAGACGCCCTGCACGCCACGCGCGCTGCGGTGGAAGAAGGCATCGTGGCCGGTGGCGGCGTGGCGCTGCTGCGCGCCAAGCAGGCCGCAGGCACCATCAAGGGTGACAACGCCGACCAGGACGCCGGCATCAAGCTGGTGCTCAAGGCCATCGAATCCCCGCTGCGCGAAATCGTCTACAACGCCGGTGGCGAAGCCTCCGTGGTGGTCAACGCCGTGCTGAACGGCAAGGGCAACTATGGCTTCAACGCGGCCAACGACACCTATGGCGACATGATCGAAATGGGCATTCTGGACCCGACCAAGGTGACGCGCACCGCGCTGCAGAACGCAGCCTCCGTGGCCTCGCTGATGCTGACGACCGAAGCCATGGTGGCCGAGGCGCCGAAGGACGAGTCTGGCGCTGGCGGCGGCGGCATGCCTGGCGGCATGGGTGGCATGGGCGGCATGGGCGACATGGGCATGTAATCCCCCTGACCGACTTCGCTGGCCCGGCCAGCGAAGCAGGCCACAGAAGCCCCCGCAGGTTGCACGACCTGCGGGGGCTTTTTACATGGGGACGCCCGCGGGAAAGCGCACCGTCACGAGCAGGCCGTGCGCCTCGTGCGGGTTGGCGGCGAGCTGGACCGTGGCGCCGAACGCGCGCGCGATCTCCTGCACGATCGCCAGTCCCAGCCCCGTGCCCTCGGTGTCCTGCGAGACGCGGTAAAAGCGCTCGAACACGCGCTCCATCGCCTCGGCCGGGATGCCCGGCCCGTTGTCTTCCACCGTGAGTTCGACGACCGCGCCGGCAAGGCGCACCCCCACCGTCACGCGCCCGCCGTCCTGGGTGTAGCGCAGCGCGTTCTCCAGCAGGTTGCCCACCAGCGCATCGAGCAGCGCGGGTTGCGCCTGCACCGCCGCACTGCCCGCAGCCTGCGGCGCGTCCAGCCCCAGGTCGATATGGCGCCGGTCCGCCAGCGCCGCCAGCTGCTCCACGCTGCGCAGCGCCGCCGCGGCGAGATCGACCTGCTGCAGCCGTGTGTGTGCATCGCCATGCTCGGCCTGCGCCAGCAGCAGCAGCTTGTTCGTCACGTCCACCAGCCGGCGGTTGCTGGTCTGCATGGCGAGCCACAGCGCATCCATGTCGGCGCGGCGCGTCTCCCAGTTCTGCCGGTGCGCTCGCGTGTAGCGCGCGTACTCGATCTGCGAGGCCTGTAGCGCCAGCGGCGTGCGCAGCTGGTGCGCCGCATCGGCGATAAAGCGCCGCTGCGCCTCGGAGTGCATCCTGAGCTGGCGCACGAACCGGTTGATGGTGTCGGCCACCGGGCGCAGCTCCGTGTGCAGCGCATGCGCATCCACCACGAAGTCCAGGTGCAGCGGGTCGCGCTGCGCGAGCTGGCGGCTCAACCGCACGACCGGGCGCAGCTCCCAGGTCAGCGCCAGCGTCGTCAGCACGATGGCCAGCACCAGCGCGACCAGCAAATACTCCATGGACGGCCACCACAAGGTGCGCAGCATCTGGTCGCGGCTGCCGGTGGTCTTGCCGACCGCAATCGTGACATCCTGCGCGCCGCCCACGTCGTACATCGAGCGCTGGGTGATCACCGCGCGCACCGGGAGGCCGTCGAACGTGGCGTCATACCACTGCGCCCGGTCCACCCCTTCGAGTCGCCGTGACGGCGGCATGGGAAAACCCGGCGAGCCTGCCAGCAGCCGGCCATCGGCACCCGTCACACTCAAGAAGACCCGGTCGCGGGCGGGCGAGACGAACAGACTGAGCGCCGCCGGCGGCACGCTGGCCCGGATGTCGTCGCCTTCCCAGATCAGCCGGTCCGACAACACCTTGGCCGAGGCCAGCAGGTCGTGGTCCTGCACGTAATCGGCCACCTCCGCCGCGTTTTGCCAGTTGAGATAGCCGCAGACCGCCACGAACACCGACAGCGGCAGCAGCAGCCACGCCGCCAGGCGCAGGCGCAGGCTAGCCATCGTCACGCGTGCGCAGCAGGTAGCCGACGCCGCGCAGGGTGATGATGGTGGCCTGGCTGGCCTCGAGTTTCTTGCGCAGGCGGTGCACGTAGAGCTCCAGCGCGTCGGCACTGGGCTCGTCGTCCAGATCGAACAGGCCGTCGATCAGCGTCTGTTTGGGCACCGTGCTGCCGCTCCGGAGCATCAACGTCTCCAACAGCGTGCGCTCGCGCGGCGGCAGCGCCAGTTCACGCCCGGCCAGCGCGAACTGGCGCGTGCGCAGGTCGTAGCGCAGGTCGCCGCAGCTCATGTCATTGGCCTTGCCCGGCACCTGGCGGCGCACCAGCGCCTTGATGCGCGCCACCAGCTCGCGGGCTTCAAACGGCTTGACCAGATAGTCGTCGGCGCCGATTTCCAGACACTGCACCTTCTGGTCGAGCGAGGCGGCCGCGGTCAGGATCAGCACCGGCACCTCGTCGCGCCGCTCGCGCAGCCGCCGCAGCACGCCCTTGCCCGACAGGCGCGGGATGTTCAGGTCCAGCAGCACCACGTCGTAGCGCGCCTGCTGCAGCTGGCGGTCGGCCGCATCCCCGTCCTCCATGTGGTCCACCACGAAATCCTGCTCGCGCAGCAGGCTGGCCAGCCAGTGGGCCAGCTGCAGGTTGTCTTCGATGAGCAGGAGCTTCATGGGAAAGGCGGCTCGGTCAATTTTACAAACTAGGGATAACCATGAGAAATTTCACCAGCGGGCGAAAGCTGCCCGAAAGATGGCATTTCCTAGACTGGCAGGGTCCTGCGGCGCCAGTGCTCGCAGTCCTTGTTCATCACTCAGGAGATTACACACCATGCGTCCTTCACGCCGTACCCTGCTCACCGCCGCCCTTTGCACGGCCCTGGCCGCCGCCGCTCCCCTCGCCCAGGCCGCCGATGCGCCCATCACCATCATGGTGGGCGGCATCAACAAGATCATCTACCTGCCGGCCAAGCTGACCGAGGCGCTGGGCTACTTCAAGGACGCCGGCCTGAACGTGGAGCTGCAGTCGCAGCCCGCCGGCGTAGACGCCGAAAACCAGCTGATCGCCGGCGCGGTGCAGGGCGTGGTGGGCTTTTACGACCACACCATCGACCTGCAGAGCAAGGGCAAGGAAGTCCAGGCGATCGCGGTGTTCTGCAAGGTGCCCGGTGAGGTGGAACTGGTCTCGACCAAGGCAGCGCCCACCTTCAAGTCGATGGCCGACGCCAAGGGCAAGACGCTGGGCGTGACCGGACTGGGCTCGTCCACCGATTTCCTGACCCGCTACCTGGCGGACCGCCAGGGCGTCGCCTCGAAGGATTATTCGCTCTTGCCGGTGGGCGCGGGCAACTCCTTCATCGCCGCCATCAAGCAGGACCGCATCCAGGCCGGCATGACGACCGAGCCCACCGTGTCGCAGATGCTCAAGACCGGCGACGCCCAGGTGCTGGTGGACCTGCGCACCGAAGAGGGCACCAAGGCGGCGCTGGGCGGCCTGTACCCGGCGGCCAGCCTGTACGTGCAAAACACCTGGGCCGAAGCGCACAAGGAGCAGGCCTCCAGGCTGGCGCAGGCCTTCGCGCGCACCATGGCCTATATCCACACGCACACGGCGGAGCAGATTGCCGAACTGGTGCCGCGCGACTACTACGGCAGCGACAAGGCGCTGTACGTGCAGGCGCTGAAATCCTCGCTGCCGATGTTCACCAGCGACGCGCGCATGCCGGCCGGCGGCCCGGAAACGGTGCTCAAGGTGCTCGCCACCTACAAGCCGCTGGTCAAGAGCAAGAACATCGACCTGTCCAAGACCTACACCAATGCCTATCTGGCAGCTCCCAAGTAATCATGAAAAACGACCTGCCGGCCAGCGCCGGAAACACCCCGGCGATCGACTTCCGCGATGTCTCGCTGCGCTTCATCTCCGCGGACGGCAACGCCACGGTGGCATTGCGCAACTTCACCATGTCGGTGGCGCGCGGCGAATTTGTCGCCATCGTCGGCCCCACCGGCTGCGGCAAGTCGACCACGCTGAACATGATCACCGGCCTGTTGCGCCCCACCGTGGGCGAGGTGGCCGTCATGGGCCAGCCGGTGCAGGGCATCGACCCGCGCATCGGCTTCGTGTTCCAGGCCGACGCGGTGTTCCCGTGGCGCAGCGTGGCGGACAACGTGGCGGCCGGTCCGCTGTTTCGCGGCATGCCGAAGAAACAGGCTCACGAGCTGGCCGCGGACTGGATTGCACGCGTGGGCCTGGACACGTTCGGCAACCATTACCCGCACCAGCTCTCGGGCGGCATGCGCAAGCGCGTGGCGCTGGCGCAGACCTTCATCAACAGCCCCGAGATCCTGCTGATGGACGAGCCCTTTTCGGCGCTCGACATGCAGACCCGCACGCTGATGCAGGACGAGTTGCTGCAGCTGTGGTCGGGCACGGGCGGCTCGGTGGTGTTCGTCACGCACGACCTGGAGGAAGCCATCGCGCTGGCCGACCGCGTGTTTGTGCTGTCGGCGCGCCCGGCCACGCTCAAGCGCGTGTACGAGATCGACCTGCCGCGCCCGCGCGTCATGTCCGAGGTGCGCTACGACCCGCACTTCATCGAGCTCTCCAAACACATCTGGGCCGACTTGCGCGAAGAAGTCGTAATTCATTGATACACCCCCGTTGCTTGCTCACTTCGTGTAGCCGCCTCCCCCCTCAAGGGGGCGCTACCAGCGGCCCGGCAAAGCCGGTTCCGCGGTAGCCCACGAACGGGCTTCGCTTCGCTTGCCGGTGTGACGCGCGGGATACCGGCGAAGCACGGCGCATTATTTTAAGAAAGGCTTCTCATGAATGCCATTGCCACATCTGCCATGAGTCCGGGCCACCAGGCCCTGCCCGCCTCCCTCAGCGACGAGGCGCTGGCGCGCGAATCCGTGGTCGCGCAAGCGGCCATCCGCCGGCACCGCTTCGTGATCATCGGCCTGCGCATCGCGGTGCTGGTGCTGGTGCTGGGCGGCTGGGAGCTGAGCGCCAACCTGAAGTGGATCGACCCCTTCTTTTACTCCCAGCCCTCGCTGATCTGGGCGCAGATCGTCGAATGGATTCGCGACGGCACCTCGCAGGGCCCGCTGTGGGTGCAGGTGGCCGTGACGCTGGAGGAGACCGTGATCGGTTTCCTGATCGGCGGCATCGGCGGCATCATCTGCGGCATCCTGCTGGGCCGCAACAAGCTGCTGGCCGACGTGTTCAGCCTGTACATCCAGATCGCCAACTCGATCCCGCGCGTGGTGCTCGGCTCGGTGTTCGTCATCGCGCTCGGGCTGGGCATGGCCTCCAAGGTGGCGCTGGCCGTGGTGATGGTGTTCTTCGTCGTGTTCGGCAACGCCTTCCAGGGCGTGCGCGAGGCCGACAAGTACCTGATCGCGAACGCGCGCATCCTCGGCGCGTCCAAGCGCCAGCTCACCACCTCGGTGGTGATTCCGTCGGCGATGTCGTGGATTCTGGCGAGCCTGCATGTGAGCTTCGGCTTTGCCCTGGTGGGTGCCGTGGTGGGCGAATTCCTCGGTGCCAAGCAGGGCATGGGCCTGCTGATCTCCACCGCGCAGGGTGCGTTCAACGCCAGTGGCGTGTTCGCCGCGATGATCGTGCTCGCGGCGGTCGCGCTGGTGGCCGACTTCATCCTGACGCGGCTGGAAAAACGCCTGCTCAAATGGCGGCCCGCGGCGTTCTGACATTCAAAAAACGAAATCGCAAGGTTTCGTCATTCCCGCGCAGGCGGGAATGACGAAACTCACGGGGACGACGAAACGTCGTTATGGAAAGCTCAATAGCTTTTGAAGCAGGCCGGCCGTGGAGCCGTCCAGCCCCGTGCTGTCCCCCGACTGCAGCCGCGGCTCGATGTCCCGAGCCAGCACCTTGCCGAGCTCGACGCCCCACTGGTCGAAGCTGTTGATGCCCCAGACCGAGCCGCTAACAAATACGCGATGCTCCTGCAGCGCGAGCAGCGCGCCCAGACTCGCCGGCGTCAGCTCCTCTAACAGCAGGAAGGTGCTGGGGCGGTTGCCGGGAAAGTGGCGATGCCCGCCCGCGTCCATTTGGCCCAGCATCAGCGCCTGCGCCTGCGCCAGGGCGTTGGCCAGCAGCCGCTGGTGATGGCCGGCCAGGTCGTGCATCGGTTTCCTGACCGCAACAAACTCGACCGGCACCACGTCAGTGCCCTGGTGCAGCATCTGGAAATACGCGTGCTGACCATTGGTGCCGGGCTCGCCCCACACCACCGGCGAGGTGCCGAACGGCAGCGCCTGGCCCTGCAGGTCGACCCGCTTGCCGTTGCTCTCCATCTCGAGCTGCTGCAAATAGGCCGGCAGGTGCTTGAGCGCGCTGTGATAAGGCGCGATGCTGCGGCTGGTGAAGCCCAGGAAGTTGCGGTACCAGACGTCGAGCAGGCCCAGGCGCAGCGGCAGGTTCTGGTGCAGCGGCGCCGTGCGGAAGTGCTCGTCCATCGCATGCGCGCCCGCGAGAAAATCGCGAAACCCGGCGTCGCCAATGGCAATGGCAATCGGCAAACCGATGGCCGACCACAGGGAATAGCGCCCGCCCACCCAGTCCCAGAAACCGAAGGTGGTCGTGATGCCAAACTCGCGGGCCGCCGCCACGTTGGTGGTGAGCGCCGCAAAGTGGCGCGCGATGTCGGTACCGCCTTGGCGCTCGAACCAGCACCTAGCCGACTGCGCATTGGTCATGGTCTCCGCCGTGGTGAAGGTCTTGGAGGCGACCAGGAACAGCGTGCTGTAAGGCTGCAGGTGTTTGAGCACCGCGGCCAGTTCATGGCCATCCACATTCGAGACAAAGTGAAAGCGCTTGCCCGGTATCGTGAATTCATCGAGCGCGAGCACCGCCATCTGCGGCCCGAGGTCGGAGCCGCCAATGCCGATGTTGACCACGTCGGTGATGGCGTCGTCGCCTCGTACCGCCTGCGCGTAGGCCAGCATCGCATCCAGCGTGGCATGCACCTGCGCGAGTTCGTGCGCCAACCAGTTTGCTTCACTATTGATAGCTAATTGTCCATAACCAGTATGGGCTGGAGCCTGTTTTCTCAACAAATAGTGCAGCACGGCGCGCTGCTCGGTGCTGTTGATCTTCTCGCCCGCGAACATCGCATCGCGGTGCGCCTCGACGCCGCACTGGCGCGCCAACTCGAACAGCAGCGCCTGCGTGGCGGCGTCGATCAGGTTCTTCGACAGGTCGGCGAAGACGTGCGGCGCACTCTGGCTGAAAGTCGTAAATCTTTGAGGGTCGGCCGCAAAGGCGTCGCGCAGATCGAAGTCGCGGCCGCTGGACCGATACACATCCTGCAACGCCCACCAGGCGGCAGTCTGGTCACCACGTGGACGCGCCGGCACCGCCATGCTCAGGCCGCCAGGATGAGTTGCTCTAACTTCACCGCATCGGCCGCGAACGCGCGGATGCCCTCGGCCAGCTTGTCGGTGGCCATGGCGTCTTCGTTGAGCGCATAGCGAAAACCCGCCTCGTCGAAATTCACGGCCGGCAGGTCCAGCGCCTTCGCCGCCTGCGGGTCCAGCGCGCGCTCCAGGGGGGCCTTGCTGGCGGCGAGCTGCGCCAGCAGTTCGGGGCTGATGGTCAGCAGGTCGCAGCCGGCCAGCGCCACGATCTGGCCCACGTTGCGAAAGCTCGCGCCCATGATCTCTGTCGCGATGCCGAAGTGCTTGTAGTGGTTGTAGATCTGCCGCACCGACTTGACGCCAGGGTCGTTGGCGCCCGCGTTGGCAGCCTCGTCCCAGCCGGCCCCGGCGGATTTCTTGTACCAGTCGTAGATGCGGCCGACAAACGGCGAGATCAGTTGCACCCTGGCCTGGCCGCAGGCCACCGCCTGGCAGAACGAGAACAGCAGCGTGAGGTTGGTGTGAATGCCGCGCCGCTCCAGTTGCTCTGCGGCCGCGATGCCTTCCCAGGTGGCGGCCACCTTGATCAGCACGCGGTCGATGTGAATGCCTTCGGCCTGGTACAGCTCGACGATGCGCTCGGCCCGCGTGACGCTGGCGTTCGTGTCAAAGCTCAGCCGGGCGTCGACCTCGGTGGACACGCGCCCCGGAATGATGGCCAGGATCTCGGCACCAAAGCGCACCAGCAGCCGGTCCACGATTTCGTCCAGCGCACGGCCGCGGAATTGGGTGACCGTGTCGGTCAGCAGCGAGCGGTACTCGGCCTTTTGCACCGCCTTCAGAATCAGCGACGGATTGGTGGTCGCATCGCGCGGCTTGAAGGCGTCGAGCTGACGGAAATCACCGGAGTCGGCGACCACGGTGGTGAACTGTTTGAGGGCATCGAGTTGATTCATCGTTGAATTATCTTTGAAATAAAGTTACATTACAAATTCGTTTTTATGTAACTCCTCAAAAAATGTCCTTTGATCTTGTCCTGTTTGGCGGCACTGGCGACCTGGCCTGGCGCAAGCTGATGCCCGCGCTGTTCCAGGCCTTTCGCCACGGCACGCTGCCCGAGGGCGGCCGCATCATCGGCGTCGCACGCGACGATCTGACCGATGCGCAGTACCGCACCCTGATCCAGACCCGTTTCGACAGCGTGGAAGGCGCCAAACGCCCGAACGCCGAGGAGTTTGCGCGCTTTGCCGACCTGCTCCAGTTCGTGCGCATGGACCTGTCCAGGCCCGGGGACTACGCGCGCCTGGCCGAACGCCTGGGCGAGCGCGAGGCCGACACCGTGGTGATGTATGTCGCCACCGCGCCCGCGCTGTTCGCCACGACTTGCGAGCAGATTGCCGCGGCCGGCCTGAACTGGCCGAACACCCGGATCGTGCTGGAAAAGCCGCTGGGCCATGACCTGGCGTCGAACCGCGCCATCAACCGCACGGTGCTCAGCGCCTTTAACGAGCGCCAGGTGTTTCGCATCGACCACTACCTGGGCAAGCCGTCGGTGCAGAACCTGTTTGCGCTGCGCTTTGGCAACGCGCTGTTCGAGCCGCTGTGGCGGCGCGAAACGATTGCCAACATCCAGATCACGATCGCCGAAGACCTGGGCGTCGAAAAGCGCGGCGCCTTTTACGAGACGACCGGCACGCTGCGCGACATGGTGCAGAACCACGCGCTGCAGCTGCTGTGCGCCATCGGCATGGAGCCGCCCATCAACGCGCACGCCGATGCCATCCGCGACGAAAAGCTCAAGGTGCTGCGCTCGCTCGCGCCCTGGACGCCGCAGACCCTGTCGCAGCACGTGGTGCGCGGCCAGTACGCGGCCGGCAACATGGGCGGCGTGGCGGTGCCCGGCTACCGCGACGAGGCGGGCGTCAGCCATGAGAGCCGCACCGAGACCTTCGTCGCGCTGCGCACCGAGATCGCCAACTGGCGCTGGGCCGGCGTGCCGTTCTACATTCGCACCGGCAAGCGGCTGGCCTCGCGCGATGCGCACATCGAGGTGAACTTCCGGCCCACGCCGCACGCGATTTTCAAGGCGCCGCTGGGCGCGGCGAACCGTCTCGTGATCAACCTGCAGCCCAAGGATGGCCTGGAGTTGCACCTGCTCGCGCAAGGCCAGGACCACCGCCAGAACACACGAGCGTCGGCGCAATCGCTGGCGCCCGTGCAGCTCGACCTCGACTTCGACACGCGCTTCGGCGCGGAGCGCGTGGGCGCCTACGAGCGCCTGCTGCTCGACGTGATCGACGGGCGCCTCAACCTGTTCGTGCGCAGCGACGAGCAGGAGGAAGCCTGGCGCTGGGTCGAGCCGATCCTGGACTTCTGGCAGACCGACGCGCAGGGCCCGCGGCCCTACGCCGCCGGCACCTGGGGACCGAGCGCCGCCAGCGCCATGATTGCGCGCGACGGCTATTGCTGGAGTGAGGAGTGTTGAACACCCCCAGGCTGCGCGCACTGCGTGTCGCTGCGCCACCCCCCTTGCAGGGGGCAACACCAGCGGCCCGGCGGAGCCGGTTCCGCGGTGTTCCTGGCCTGGAGCACTCCGGGTTCATACCGCGCGAGTCGCGCCAGGAAGAAAAGAGGGGTTGAGCATGCTGGATCGCATCAAGGCCTCCCTGTCCTCGCTGGCGCCGGCCGAGCAGCGCGTGGGCAAGCTGGTGCTGGCCGACCCGCGCGCCTTTGCCAACCTGCCGGTGAGCGAGCTGGCCGACCGCTCGCATGTGAGCAAGCCCACGGTGATCCGCTTTTGCCGCAGCATGGGCTACGACGGGCTGTCCGACTTCAAGCTCAAGCTGGCCGGCAGCGTGAGCGAGGGCGTGCCCTTCATCCACCGCAGCGTGGATGTGGACGACAAGACCGGCGACGTGCTGGTCAAGGTGATCGACAACACGGTGGCGGCGTTCCTCAAGTACCGCAACGATGCCAGCAGCGTGGCCATTGAAAAGGCCGTTGATGCCCTGGCCCACACCTGCCAGAGCGGCAAGCGCATCGAGTTCTTCGGCGTCGGCAATTCCGGCATCGTGGCGCAGGACGCGCAGCACAAGTTTTTCCGGCTGGGCGTGAGCGCGATTGCCTACAGCGACGGCCACATGCAGGTCATGAGCGCCTCGCTCCTGGGCCCGGGCGACTGCGTGGTGGTGATCTCGAACTCGGGGCGCACGCGCGACCTGATGGACGCCTGCGACATCGCGCGCAAAAACGGCGCCATGACCATCGTGATCACCGCCAGCGGCTCGCCGCTGGCCAGCATCACCCAGCAGGCCGGGCACATCCACCTGGCGGCCGACCACCCGGAAGGCTACGACCGCTACAGCCCCATGGTGTCGCGGCTGCTGCACCTGATGATCATCGACGTGCTGGCGACCTGCGTGGCCCTGCGCATCGGCGGCGACAAGCTGCAGCCGCTGCTGCAGGGCATGAAGGACAACCTGCGCAGCAAGCGCTACACCTGAGATTTACAGGAAAATCGGGCTGCAGCCCATATGGAGTATTCGCAACCCGCTATCAACTTGATAGCACACATGTCCGATCTTCTGCCACTGGGAGGCAGCCGGGGTTGATCCTTGGTCAAACTCAGCGAGGGCCAAGCACCTGCAGGCGGTTGTTTCTTATCCGCTGCGAAAACGGCGATAGCGTGACGCGCTATCTTGCCAACTATTTCACGAAGTTGACACAAATCGACCCTCTGTGTCGATGCAGACGGGAGCGCTGCGCCCTTTATGTCGCGGGTTCGTTAAACTGCGTAACAAAACGTATTAACGTACGGCGACATCGATTCGCCAGCGACAGGGGGGAAACAACGCAATGCAGGCGAGGACGCGGGCGGGCGCATACGCACATTCATTCATCGCAGCCATCCTGATGGGTTGCACCCTTTTATTCGTCGGGACCTTGGGATGGGCGCAGGGTCCCACGAACGCCAAGCGCGACGCCGCGGAGCAGCGCCGTGCCCAGGAGCGCGAGACCCAGTTACGCGATCAGCAGGAGCGCACGCCCGACGTGCGTTTGCCCGTACCGGCAGCGGCGCCGCCGCAACGCCTGCCTGCATCGGAGGCGCCCTGCTTCACCATCCACCAGATTGAACTGCGAGGCGATGCATCGGACCACTTCGGCTGGTTGCCCGGTGCGTTGGCCGGTCCGCAAGGCAACGACGCCCCACGGGGCAAATGCCTCGGCGCCAGAGGCGTCAAGCTGGTACTTGAACGTGCCCAGAATGCACTGGTCGCCAAAGGCTATGTCACCAGCCGGGTGCTGGCCGAGCCGCAGGACCTGAGCACGGGCCGCCTGGTCCTGACCCTGATCCCGGGGCGCATCCATGCCATCCGCTTTGTGGAACCGGTCGATCCCCGCGGCACCGCGTGGAATGCCGTGCCGGCCCAAGCCGGCGACCTCCTCAACCTGCGCGATATCGAGCAGGCGCTGGAAAACTTCAAGCGCGTGCCCAGCGCCGAGGCCGACATCCAGATCGCGCCGGCCACGGGCGACGCTGCGCGGCCCGGCGAGAGCGATCTGCTCATCAGCTACCGGCAGGGCGTGCCGTTCAGGTTGGCCCTGTCTGCCGACGACAGCGGCACTCGCGGCACCGGCAAGTACCAGGGCGGCATCACCCTGTCCTATGACAACTGGTGGACGCTGAACGACCTGTTCTATGTCAGCCTGAACCATGACCTGGACCGCAACCTGGGTGGCAGCGACGCCGGCCCGCGCGGCACCCAGGGAGGCACGGTGCATTACTCCGTGCCGCTCGGCTACTGGTTGCTGGGCGCCACCGTCAGCAGCAACCGCTACTTCCAGACCGTGGCCGGGGCCAGCCAGGACTACATCTTCAGCGGCACCAGCCGCAACGCCGAGCTCAAGCTCTCGCGCCTGCTCTATCGCGACGCGAGCCGCAAAACCACGGCCAGCATCAAGGCGTTCCAGCGCCGGTCGAACAACTTCATCGACGACACCGAGGTGCAGGTGCAGCGCCGCGTGGTGGGCGGCTGGGAACTGGGCATCGGCCACAAGGAGTTCATCGGAGCTGCCGTGCTGGAGGGCAACCTGGCCTACAAGCGCGGCACCGGCGCCTTTGGCTCGCTGCAGGCCCCGGAGGAAGCCTTTGGCGAAGGCAGTTCGCGCTTCGCATTGGTCAGCGCCGATGCCGGCCTGAACCTGCCATTCAAGCTCGCGGATCGGCGCTGGCGCTACAGCGCCAACTGGCGCGCCCAGTTCGACCGCACGCCGCTGACGCCGCAGGACCGCTTTGCCATCGGCGGGCGCTACAGCGTGCGCGGCTTCGATGGCGAGCAGGTTCTCTCCGGCGAGCGCGGCTGGCTGATCCGCAATGAAATCGGCGCTCCCTGGGGCGACGGCGGGCAGGAGTTCTACGTCGGGCTGGACCATGGTCAGGTCAGTGGCCCGAGCAGCGCCTGGCTGGTGGGCCGAAGCCTGACCGGTGCCGTGCTGGGTCTGCGCGGCGGCATCCGGAATCTGCAGTACGACCTGTTCATCGGCGCGCCAGTGCGCAAACCCGCGGGCTTGCATACCACCGGCAGCGTAGCCGGATTCAACCTGAACCTCAGCTTTTGAACCGACCCCGCCTTCGCTTGTGAAATTACCTGAAACCACCCGGGATCAATATGAACAAAAACTGCTACCGCATCATCTTCAACGCCGGGCGCGGCCAGCGCATGGCCGTGGCGGAGACCGCCGCGTCACAAGGGAAAAACGCCGCCGGACAAACCCTCGGCGGCGCCGCGAGCAGGTTTTCGGGCAGCCTGGTCGTCACGCTGCGCCCGGCGAGCTTTGCAATCTACGCAGCCCTGGGGCTGGTACTCTGGATGCAGCCGCCAGCCCAGGCGCAGATCGTGGCCGACCCCGGCGCCTCGCGCACCCAGCAGCCCACCGTGCTGACTGCCCCCAATGGCGTGCCAGTCGTCAACATCCAGACTCCCAGCGCCGCCGGGGTGAGCCGCAACACCTACCGCCAGTTCGACGTGAACCAGCCGGGCGCCATCCTCAACAACAGCCGCAGCAACGTGCAGACCCAGACCGGCGGCTGGGTGCAAGGCAACCCGTGGCTGGCCGCGGGCGGCGCCCGCGTCATCCTGAACGAGGTCAACTCCAGCAACCCCAGCCAGTTGCGCGGCTATGTCGAGGTGGCCGGCCAGCGCGCCGAAGTCATCATCGCCAACCCGGCGGGCATCAACATCGACGGCGGCGGCTTCATCAACGCCAGCCGCGTCACGCTCACCACCGGCACGCCGGTGATGAACGGCGGCAACCTGGACGGCTATCGAGTACAGGATGGCAACGTCAGCGTGGGCGGCTTGGGCCTTGACGCCAGCACGGCGGACTACACCGCCATCCTGGCGCGCGCCGTGCAGGTCAACGCCGGCATCTGGGCCAAGGAACTCAAGGTCACCACCGGCGCCAACCGGGTCGATGCCGGCCAGATCAGTGCCACGCCGATTGCAGGCACCGGCATTGCGCCGGCGTTTGCACTGGATGCCTCGGCATTGGGTGGCATGTATGCCGGCAAGATCACCCTGATCGGGACAGAGGCCGGCGTGGGCGTGCGCAACGCCGGCGTCATTGGCGCCACCGCTGGCGATGTCGTCGTGCAAGGCAACGGCTGGCTGAGCAACAGTGGCAGCATCCAGGCGGCGGGCCATGCCCAGATCAACACCTCCGGTGCCATCAGCAACAGCGGCACCGTCTATGGCAGCGGCAACACCGGCCTGACCAGCCAGGGCAGCATCGACACCACGGGCCTGATCGCCGCGCTGGGCCACACCAGCCTGCAGGCCGGCTCGTACATCAACGCGGGTACCGGCTCGGTAGTGGCCGCCGGCCTGAACGCGGACGACACCCTGGCGTCAGGCGGCGACCTGTCGGTCATGGCGGCCGATGCCGCCTCCCTGCACGGCCAGACGCTGGCCGCCGGCAACGCCAGCGTGTCGGGAACCCGGGTCAGCCTGGCCGATGGCAAAGTCGCCGCGCAGAATTTCAACCTGACCGCCCGCGGCGGTGATGTGAACGCCAGCCGCGCCAGCGTCGGCATCCAGGGCACATTCAACGCGAACGCGGCGCAAACCCTGCGCACTGATGGCGCCAGCGTCTCGGCGGGCCAACTCACCTTCTCGGCGCGTGATGCGTCCAACGTCGGCGGCGAGATCGTGCAGACTGGCAATGGCGACACCGCCCTTCGCCTGGCCGGCGACTTGAACAACACCGCGGGCCGTATCGCCACCAACAGCCAGAACCTGGCACTGGCCGCCCAGACCCTGACCAACACCGACGGCAGCATCGAACATGCAGGTACGGGGACGCTGGCCATCCAGGCTGGCACGTTGAACGACCAGCGCGGCCAGATCACCAGCAACGGCGCACTCCTGCTCGCCGCGGGCAGCGTCAACCACGACGGTGCCAGTACGCTGGCCCAACAAGTCGCCATCGCCGCCATCGATTTGAGCAACCACGGCGGCGAAATCACCCAGACCGGCACGCAGGCAGCACGCATCAGCGTCATGGGTACGCTGGACAACATGGGCGGCAAGGTCGCGAGCAATGGCGATACCATGCTCAGCGCGCAAAGCCTGCTCAACCAGGGCGGCAGTGTTCAGGCCACCGGCGCAGCCAACCTTGACATCACGACCACGGCCACCCTGGACAACAGCGCCGGTGGCCACATCGCCGCGGGCGGCAACGTCAGCTTGCACGCAGCTTCGTTGAACAACAACCAGGGCCAAATAACGGCGGGCGGCAGTCTGGGCGCATCGGCCGACGCCGCCATTGGCAACGTCCAGGGCCTGGTCGCCGCCAACGGCGCCGTCAACCTCGCCGCTACCAGCCTGAACAACACCCAGGGCACCGTGGCCTCCGTTCAGAACAACCTGAGCGTTGCCACCGGAGGCGCCACCGTCAACAGCAGCGGCATGCTGCAAGCCGCGCAAGACGTGACGCTAAACACTGCGGGCCTGAGCAACCACCTGGGCACCGTCGCGGCCGGCGGCAGCGCCGCCCTGCAAACCGGCGCGTTGGACAACGATGGCGGACTGATTAAGGCAGCTGGCGCATTGGCCATCGACACCAACGGCGCAACCCTGGCCAATACTCATGCTGCGAGCCACGCCAGCGGCGCCGGCGGCATCACCAGCCAAAGCACGCTGACACTGGCCACGGGCGACCTCGAAAATACGGCCGGTTTCATCGGCGCCAGGGGTGCCTTGAGCGCCGCCACGGCCCACGCCAGCAACTCTGCGGGCGGCCAAGTCGTCGGTGAATCCAGCATCGCGATATCGGGTACCGGCTTCGACAACCGGGGCGGCGAGGTCCAGGCCCTGGGCGATGTGAGCCTGCATGCGGGCACGGGGTCCATCGACAACAGCGCCAGCCTGATTCGCAGCGCCGGCACCACCACGCTGAGCGCCGGCGCCGTGCGCAACAACGACACCGGCGGCGCCAATCAGGGCATCGAAGGTAACTATGTTGCCATCGCGGCGGATTCAATCGCCAACGACAGCGGCGCCATTCGCGCCGACAGCAATGCTGCACTGACCAGCTCGGGCGGCCTCAACAACAGCGCCGGCCTCATCAGCGCGGGCAACACCCTGGCGGTGCACGACAGCGCTGCCGCCAAGACCCTGGTCATCAGCAACACGGGCGGCACCGTCATTGCCGGGCAAGGCGCCAGCGTCGATGCCGCAGGCCTCACCGGCGACGGCAAGGTTCTGTCCAGGGGCGACCTCGCCATCGCGTTGACCACCGATTTCAACAACAGCGGCGAGGTCACCGCCAACCACAACGTCAGCCTCGGCACCACCGGCAATCTGACCAACAGCGGCAAGCTGCAGGCGGGGGCCACACTGCGCGTGTCCGCCTCCAGTATCGACAACGCCGCCAGCGGCGAAATCACCGGCGCCAGCACCCAGCTCACGGCCACGAGCAGCCTGACCAACCGCGGCCTGATTGATGGCCAGGACACGCAGCTCAACGCCGCAACGCTGAACAACCTGGGTACCGGCCGCATCTACGGCGACCACCTGAGCATGGTGGCCAGCACGGTCAACAACGACGTGGAAGGCGGCGGCGCCGCGACGATCGCCGCGCGCCAGCGCCTGGACATCGGCGCGGGAACGGTGAATAACCGCGAAGGCGCGCTGATCTTCAGCGCCGGCAACATGGCCATCGGCAGCAGCCTCGACGCGAACCGGCTGGCCAGCGGCCAGGCGGTGGCCGTCAACAACGCCTCGGCCACCATCGAGGCGCTGGGCAACCTTGCCATCAACGCGGCGCAGGTGAACAACACCAACAACCATTTCAGCACCGAGCAAAGGCTCGTCTCGAGCCAGTCGATCGTCGAATACAGCCCCACCGGCTCACCCAATCACTACGCCGAGAATCAGGTCCGGTTGTACTACCCCGATGAAAACATCCACCTCATCAGCCCGGAAGGCGACGCCTATGACTTCAACCGGTTTAGCTATGTCAGAACCGTCACCGAAACGGCACAAGCCACCAGCGATCCGGGAAAACTGCTGGCGGGCGGCAGCATGACGCTGAACACCCAAAGCCTGCAGAACGACAAGAGCCACATCATCGCGGGCGCGGCGCTGAATGTGTCTGCCGCAAACCTGGAAAACACCACGGTGCCGGGTACGCGGCAAACCCAGGACAACGGGGTGGCGACGCACTATTACGTCATCTTCCGCAGCGGCCCCGATGGACAAGGCGCCGACGATTCGCCCTATGGGCCGCCCACTATCCTCGAGGGCATCACGCTCAGTCCTACACGGTACGACGCCTTTACCGCCTCCGTGGGCAGCGGCACCACGCTGACCGGCACGGCTCTTGGCAGTGTCAACGCCACCACCGGCGCCGCCGGCGCGGTCAACGCTGCGGTGCGCGGCGGCAGCATCATTCAGGCCAACGCCAGCGTGGGCAACGTGGCCCCCAGCAGCGGCGGTACGCTGGTCGTGCGGGCCATGCAAGTCAATACCAGCATCCCCAGCACCAGCCTGTTCCACGTCAACGCCAACCCGGCGGGCAGCTACCTGGTGGAGACCGACCCGCGCTTTGCCAGCTACCGCCAGTGGCTCAGTTCGGATTACCTGCTGAAGGCCTTGAACATTGACCCTGCCATCACCCAGAAGCGCCTGGGCGACGGCTTTTACGAGCAGCGCCTGGTACGCGAACAGGTGGCCCAACTCACAGGACAGCGCTTCCTGGGCAACTACAGCAGCGACGAACAGCAATATCAGGCCTTGATGCAGGCCGGCATCACTTACGCCGGCCAATGGCAGCTGCGTCCCGGTGTGGCCCTGACAGCCGAACAGATGGCGCAACTCACCAGTGACATCGTCTGGCTGGTCGAGCAGCAGGTCACGCTGCCGGACGGCAAGATCACGACAGCCCTGGTGCCACAGGTCTACGCGCGCGTACAGGACGGCGACCTCGCCTCCAGCGGGGCGCTGCTGGCCGGGCGTGAGATCAACCTCAACCTCTCGGGTGATTTGACCAACAGCGGCACCATCGCAGGCCGGCAAGTCGTCAACCTCGCCGCAGAGAATATCCAGAACCTGGGCGGGCGCATCCAGGGCGACGCCGTCTCCGTCTCGGCGCGCCAGGACCTGAACAATATCGGCGGCACGATCCAGGCCGCCAGCGCTCTGAGCGCCACGGCCGGGCGCGACCTGAACGTGGTGACCACGACGCGCAGCGCCGACAGTGCCGTGGGCGGCAACAGTTTCAGCCGCACCAGCATCGACCGGGTAGCCAGCCTGTATGTCACAGGCCCAAACGGCACGCTGATGGCCAGCGCCGGCCGCGATGCCAACATCATCGCCGGCGTGATCGCCAGCAGTGACCAGGGCGGCGGCGCCACCGTCGTTGCCGGCAACAACCTGAACCTGGGTACCGTCACGACATCCAGCGCCAACCAGATCGTCTGGGATGCCAAAAATCGCCGCAGCGACGGCGCCAGCACCGAAGTGGGCAGCCAGATCCAGAGCGCCGGCACGGTGCGCCTGGCCGCTGGCAATGAACTGAATGCCCGTGCCGCCAACGTCGAAGCTGCCGGGGCAGTGTTCGCCAGCGCCGGGCGCGACCTCAACATCAGCGCCGGCCAGAGCAGCCAGAGCGTCGATGAAGCCCATCAGCACACGAGTCGGGGCTTCCTGTCCAGCCGCACCGACACCACGCTGGACCAGGTCAAGCGCACGGACAGCGTGGGCAGCAGCTTCAGCGGCAGCACCGTGACGGCTTTGGCCGGACGCGACCTTGCGGTGTCGGGCTCCAGCGTGGTCAGCGACACCGCCACGACGCTGCTCGCCCAAAACAACATCAGCATCGAGGCCGCCGGCAACACCAGTGAAGAACAGCATCTGGTCGCGCAGAAGAAGTCCGGCCTGCTGGGCTCGGGCGGTATCGGCTTCACCATCGGCACGCGCGAGCAGAGCATGGACGGCAAGAACCAGGCGATCGGCCACACGGCCAGTACCGTAGGCGCGATCAATGGCGATGTGACCATCATCGCCGGCAATCAGTACCAGCAGAAAGGCAGTGATCTGCTGGCACCGGGCGGCGACATCAACGTGTTGGCGAAGAACATTGCCATCACCGAAGTGCAGAACACCGAGGCCATGCAAGCTGAGCAAAAATTCAAGCAAAGTGGCCTGTCGGTAGCGCTGACCAGTCCGGTGCTCAGCGCCCTGCAAACGGGCCAGCAAATGATGCAGGCGGCAGGCAACACCGGCAATGGACGCATGCAGGCGCTGGCAGTGGCCAATGGCGCCTTTGCTACCAGGGATGTCTATAACGCCCTCCAGGCCGGCCAGAGCAGCACCGGAAACAACCCCAGCGCCGCCACCGAGCACAGTGCCGCGGACAAGGCCGGTGGCATCAATGTCAGCATCAGCGTAGGCGGCTCCAAAAGCCAAAGCAACTCCAGCAGCAGCGCCAGCAGCGCCCAGGGATCGACCATCTCCGCAGGTGGCAACGTCAACCTGACGGCGAGTGGAGCCGGCCTGGACAGCAACCTCACCGTGCAGGGTGGCGACATCCGAGCCGGCTACAACGTCAGCTTGAATGCCAACAACGCTATCGCCCTGCTGGCCGCTCAGAACACCGCCAGCCAGGACAGCAGCAACACCAGCAGTTCGGGCTCCCTCGGAGTGAGCTTTGGCACCAATGGCTTCGGCGTCACCGCCAGCGCCAGCAAGGGGCGCGGCAACGCCGATGGCAGCGATGTGGGCTGGACCAACACCCATGTCGCGGCCGGCCACCAGCTGAGCTTGAACTCGGGCGGCGACACCACGCTCAAGGGCGCCGTCGCCAGCGGCCAGCAGGTCATCGCCGATGTCGGTGGCAACCTCAGTATCGAGAGCCTGCAGGAGAGCAGCCGATACGCCAGCAAAAATCAGTCGATAGGCGGCAGCATCACGGTAGGTGCGGGCGCGTCGGGCAGCCTGAGCTTCAACAAGAGCAGGGTCGACAGCGACTTTGCCAGTGTGACGGAGCAGTCAGGCATCAAGGCCGGCGATGGCGGCTTCGATGTCAATGTCAAGGGTAATACCGATCTCAAGGGCGGCGTGATCGCGAGCACCGACAAGGCGGTCAATGATGGACGGAACAGCTTCGCAACAGGCGGCACCCTGACCACCAGCGATATCCTGAACACCGCCCGCTACGACGGCAGCAGCGTCGGCGTCAACCTGGGCAGCGGCGTCAGCGTGGACGGTAAACTCGCCCCGCAAGGCACCGGTGCCGGCGTCGGCAAAGACAGCGGCAATGCGGCCAGCATCACCCAGGCGGGCATCAGCGGCATCGCCGGCAACATGGGTGCTCGCACGGGTGACGCTGATAGCGGTATCCAGAAAATCTTTGACCCTGACAAGGTGCAAAAAGACATCAACGCGCAAGTGCAGATCACGCAGACCTTCGGGTTGCAGGCAGGCAAGGCGATCAATGACTACGCTCAAGGCCAAAGAAAAGGTTTGCAGGATCAACTCAAGAATGCAGGCACTGAAGAAGAAAAACAGGCGATACAAACCCAAATCAACGATGTGAACAAACAAGAGCGGGTGATGAATGTGCTTGTTGGCGCAATCACAGGCTTTGGTGGTGCGGCCCTGACCAAAGAGGGCCTCTCGGCGGCAGCGGAACAGATGCGCCAGCTCATGATTGAAGACTCGAAGAAGTTTGCGGGCGTGACCGATGGCACGACGGTATTGAGCAACGTCTCCGGGCCGAGCGCAGGCGTGCGGGGCGATGGCCTGAAGATAGGCGGCACGCGTGTGGATTTGGATTTTCTGTGCGGGGTTGCGAATGAGCGATGCGTGATACAGAAAAATGCGGACGGTACCCCCATCGTTGACGCGCAAGGAAAAACCCAGTTAAAACTCAACGAGCAAGGCCAAGTTGTGTTCGATCCATCTGGCGCCAATGGAGCATCTTTAGCGGCATACCTCCAATCTCCGGAAGGCCAAAGAATGGTCGGCCCGACAGGCGGCATTCAGGGCGCCCAAGGCACGCTGTTTGGCGTGCCGTATGCAGCAGGCAGTTGGCAAGACAAGCTCGTCGAGGCATTCTCCGGGACACACGACATGATTGGCGGGAAGCTCTCCGGCTTGTATGACGGGCAGGGAAATGCAACAAGAAATCGCGACAATCCAACGCAGAAAACTCAAGACACATGGAGCGCAACGGGTGCAATTGTGGTCTCTTCGCCTTTTGCAATGGCAGAGTTTTTGTCGCCGGAAATGTGGAAGGCCATCAGTATTTTCTTGGGAGCGGCAAGATGAAGGTTTTGATCAAACCATGCACAGCGATCAGTCTCGGACTATTGCTCACAGCCTGCACGATTGGCAACGGGAGAATTTGTGGACCACAAACTCCAGTTGCCTACTGTGACCGCGCGGCTTACGAAAAACTGGCGCACCCCAAAGCCTACGGCCAGTACTGGGTCAAGCCGGGCATGAGCGTGGAGCGCTGGCGGCAAGATTGGGTGCGGTGTGGGGGGATGAGTAATGGGCAATATTCGGGCAACGCGCCAACAGGCGCAACAACAAAGACGATTCTCGCGTCACAAGAACAAGAGAGAGAAAAGCTTGATGCCTGCATGAAATCCGAAGGCTACCAATACCGAAATACGGGACCTTGATCAGACTCATACCAATTTGCGTTCAATGAATTAGCTATCATGATCATGACCAGACTTTGAGGACTTGGGCAAGCCCAAGCGCTGCTGGGCTCCCGTTGGGGTGCGGCCCGTGGTGGGCGCACGGCTTGTGCGCAAATTCAGCTACGCCTTTGCCGCGGTCAGTCCGCACGACGGTGTGATGGACAGCCTGATCCTGCCGTGGGTCAACGCGCACACCATGTCGCTGTTCCTGTGCACCGTGGCGCAGCGCCACCCCAATGAATTCATTGTCATGGTGATGGACCAGGCGGGCTGGCACATCGCGCAAGACCTGCAGGTGCCCCAGAACATGCGTCTGGTCTTGCTGCCGCCCTGGAGTCCGGAGATCAATCCGGCAGAACACATCTGGGAGGCGCTGCGTGAGGACTGCGTGGGCAACACCGTCTTCGCCAACCTCGATGCCGCCGACAAGGCGCTCAGCGCCGGACTGCTCTCCCTCGAATTGGACCCCTCACGAATGCAGAGCCTTACCGGGTTCAAATGGATAACTTCTATATCATTGAACGCACATTAGTATCAAGCCTCGTGCGAGTCATGACCACATGCCCTGCAAGTACATCCGTATGAAGTGCCCAGACCACTTCGGAGCAACATCTTGTTTTCAGGTCCGCGTCGGCGCGGGGATGCCGGCCACGGAAACGCCCCCGCCGGTCTCTATTGGGGATGTCGACGCGCGCGCTTCCATCGAGGCGAGGAAGCGCCACACGAACAGCAGAGTCACCAGCAGCAGCCCCGGATAACCCACGCCGGCCAGTAGATACGGCAGCGTGGGATCGCCGTCCACGCGCACCCGCGGCATATTGAAGCTGAGCAGGCCCAGCGTGATGATCGCGCCAAACACCCACATCATCATCAGCCAGATGCCCGCTTCGAAGCCGCTCAACGGCCGGCTCCAGCCAACGGCCGGGCGCGCAACCGCGAAGTCGCCGTGCGCCGCCTCGCGCGGATTGGCGCTCGCCGGAGCGCGCAGCCGTTGCCCGAGGGTCAGCAGGTCGTAACCCAGGACGACGGCACCCGCGGTCAACACCAGACCAAACAGCGGCAGCATCAGTTTGTAGACACCCATCGCGTGCGTGACGTCACCCCCGAACCAGTGCAGCCCGAGGGTGCGATAGATGTAGATCTGCACCGTGCCACCGATATCGAAGGCGAACGCCATGCCCAGCACGCCGATGAAGACCAGCCAGAAGCCGAGCTTGCCCAGGCGCTGGTCGTAGTTGGGCACCTTGCGCAGGATCGGCACGGCGTAATAGGCCGCGGCGATACCCAGCATGCCAAACGTGCCGAACAGTGCCAGATGGGCGTGTCCCGCCGTAACCCAGGTGCCATGCGACCACACGTTGGTGAGCGCAAACGTCATGCTGAAACCGAGGATGCCGGCCCCGATCAGTTCCAGCACCATCGAGCCAAGGATGAAATAGAACGCGGGGGCATTTTCCAGCGGACGTTTGTTGGCGTGTGCATCCAGATAGATGTGCCAGAAGCAGAACACCAGTGGCAACGGCTCGAGTGCGCTGAACAGCGATCCCCAGAACTGCCAGAACTCCGGCGTGCCGATCCAGAAGTAGTGATGCGCGTTGCCGATCAGGCCCGACAGCCACACCAGCGTGATACCCCAGAACACCGCAAAGCCCACCGACTTGATGTCCGCCTTGAACATCAGCACCAAAAGAAAACCGACCAGCGTGATGTGAATGACCTCCCACACACCCTCGACCCAGTAGTGCACCACGAACCAGCGGAAATATTCCTGCAGGTCCAACCGCTCCACGTAGAACAAGCCGAAGACCCATACCGCCATCAACGCGGCGACACCCAGACCGAGCCCCCAGTGGACCTCGTTCCATTCGCGTATCGGCGGGAATGTGCGCAACACGACATACGCGAGGATGGCAAAGCCAACAAGAATCACGATGCCGGCAATTCGCCCGGCCTCCAGATACTCCAGCCCCTGCTGCAGCCATGGCTGCCCCAGCCACCAGCCGGCAATACCGCGTTCCGCCAGAAACTGCGTGAAGAAGTTCCACACCACGACGACGATCAGCGCGTAGAACAGGAACTTGATCAGCCACGGCGACACCATCTCGCGTTTGGACAGCAACGGCCCGACAAACAGGATTGCGCCAATGAAACCGCACAGGATCCACATGATTCCCAAGTTGAGATGCTCGGCGCGGACGACGTTGAAGTTCATCACGCCGGAGAGCACCGTCGGGTCGATCTGCTGCGTCGCGAGGATCATGCCGTCAATGACCTGGATGACGAACAGCACCAGCATCAGCATGAAAAAGCGCAGGCTAAGGCGCTGGGTTTGGTATTGAATCTGCATCACTGCTTCCCCAGGGTGTGGAGGTAGGCCACGATGGCGTTGACTTCATCGTCCTTGAGCAGGGTCTTGTAGACGGGCATGACGCTCGCCGGATAACCTGCCACGATCTTGGCGTTGGGGTCACGGATCGATTCGGCCAGGTAGGCATCATCGGCGGTGACCGTGCTGCCGTCGGCGAGGCCGACCTTCGACTGGTACAAGCCTCCCCAACCCGGGCCGACCAATCGCTTTTTGTCCGTCGCGTGACACGCAATGCAGCCGTTGTCCTTGACGAGTTGCGCGCCAAGTGCCACAGGGTCGGGCGCCGCGCTGGCAGGCGCCGGTGACGCAGCAACGGCGAGCGTCTGAGTCGTTGCGGCCACACCATGTGCAAGCTGCAGGCGCTTGTCGAGCCCTTCAACTTCAACCTTGGGCGGCCAGCCTTCGGTATTCATGGCGGAGGTGTATTTGAGATAGGCAATCAGCTGGCCGATCTCGTCCTTGCTGAACGGCAGGTTCGGCATCATGGTCGTACCACCGCCGCGGCGCTCAATCCGTACCGCTGCGCCGGGAAATTTCTTGAGATACGCGTCGATCGAGTCAATACCAGTGTCGGCCACCTGGCTGGGATCCTGCAACTGCGCGCGTACCGCGGCGGCCGTCGGCCATCCGCCGGCCGAGGACAGGAACGCGGCCAGATATGCGGGCCCGGCGTGCTTGTATTCCTCGGTAAGGTCCGGCCCCAAATAGGCGCCGTTGCCAACCATGGTGTGGCAGCCCATGCAGTTGTAGGCCTGAAACACCCGCTTGCCTTGATCGGCGGTGTACTTGCCATAGGTGATCGTGTCGGGCGTCGTCTGGCCACGTGATTTCAGAAACGAAAAAATCGACAGGACGATGAAGATCGCAGTCATGGCTGCCAGCATGACGAGCGCCCCGCGCCGCCGTGGCGTCTCGCAGCTGCTGCCGCCCACTCCGCAGCTCATGACGCATCCCCTTTGTCAGCAGGGGCGCCCTGCGTGTCATGCAGAAAAAGAATATGCAGGCTGCCAATGAAAACGTAGAACACGTAGACGGCGAGCACGAAGCCGAGCACGAAATAGATCAACCATGCGACATGCGACTCTGGCCAGTATTCAAAGTCGCGCCAAAACGGCCAGGACAACAGGAATGCGGCCACACTAGCCAGCACCGAGATCGTCAGATCGATAGTCCTCTGCTTCATGTCATCACCTCTCTAGTTGCCCTCACAACTTAAGTCTACGGTGGTCTTCGGCAATGTTTCGTCGTCAGAATTGATATCCATCAATGAATCGGAACATGGGACATATGACGTTGTGCCTTCATTGACGGCTCAAGGGCGGCAGCGCACGCAAAGCTGCTGCGGCGACGCCGGGCGGGCGCAGCCCGGCCGTCATGTCGTCAATTTTCGGGATTCAACTCACGCTGCAGCGCGGACGGCGCGGGCTATTTCCAGATCTGGAATCTGCAAGAAATACGGCCGTAGTCGGCTCCACATCTACGCAATTCGCTATCGATACGATAGCTACTAGATGCGGCCCTCTTCCACCGCGTGGCAGGCAATCTTCACGCCTTTGATCTCCAGCAGCGCGGGCCGCTCGGCCCGGCAGCGATCATTCACGTGCGGGCAGCGCGGGTGGAAGGTGCAGCCCGTGGGCGGGTTCAGGGGGTTCGGCACCTCGCCCTGCACCGGCGTGCGGGCGCGGCCGGTGTCGTGCATCTTCGGGATCGCATCGAGCAGCATGCGCGTGTAGGGATGCCTTGGAGTCGCGAACAGCGTCTGCTTGTCGGCCAGCTCCACCAGCCGGCCCAGGTACATCACGCCGACCTGGTCGCTCACATGGCGCACCACCGCGAGGTTGTGCGAGATGAACAAATAGGTCAGGCCGCGCGTGCGCTGCAGGTCCTTCATGATGTTGAGGACCTGCGCCTGCACGCTCACATCCAGCGCCGAGGTCGGCTCGTCACAGACCAGAAATTCGGGCTCGGTGGCGAGCGCGCGCGCGATCGAGATGCGCTGGCGCTGCCCGCCCGAGAACTGGTGCGGGTACTTCACCATGTCGAGCGGCGACAGGCCGACCGACTGCAGCAGTGCGCCGACGCGCGCCTTCAGCTCGGCCGCATTGGTGATCAGGCCATGCTCCTTGAGCGGCTCGCCCACAATGTCTTCCACCAGCCAGCGCGGATTCAGGCTGGCGTACGGGTCCTGGAAGATCATCTGCACGCGCCGGCGCAGCTGCCGCCCCGCGGGCGTCTTGAACGCCGCGTGCGCATCCTGGCCGTCAAACGTCAAGCCGCCGCGCGTGGGCTCGTACAGCCCCACCAGCAATCGCGCCACGGTGCTCTTGCCGCAGCCCGACTCGCCGACCAGCGCCAGCGTCTTGCCCTTCTCGATCTCGAAGCTCACACCGTCGACGGCGCGCAGCAGCTGGCGCGGCTTGCGCTCGAGCACGCGGTTCAGCCAGGGTGGGGACACGTCGAAGGTCTTCGCCAGGTCGTAGGCCTGCACCAGCGGCTGGCCTGCTCCCTCCCCCGCTGGGGGAGGGCTGGGGTGGGGGCCGGCGCCAGCCGCCACGTCATGCTCCGTAACCCCCATCCCTGCCTTCCCCCAAACGGGGAAGGAGTCCGCACCTTGCACGGTCATCTCACTCATGCAGGCACTCCCGCGCGGGCATCGTGCAGCCAGCAAGCCGCGCGCGTGGCACCGGCATTCATCAAATCAGGGCGTTCCTGCGTGCAGCGGTCAAAGGTTTGCGGGCAGCGCGGGTTGAAGGCGCAGCCGCGCGGAATCGCGTTCAGGCGCGGCATGGCGCCGTCGATCTGGTTCAGCCGTTCACGGTCCAGCGTGATGTCAGGGATCGCCGCCATCAGTCCCGCGGTGTACGGGTGCGCCGGCCGGTTGATCACCTCGTGCACCGGGCCGATTTCGGCGATGCGCCCCGCATACATCACGGCCACGCGGTCGCAGGTCTCGGCAATCACACCCATGTCGTGGGTGATCAGCATCACGGCGGCGCCGCGTTCCTTGCAGATGCTTTTGAGCAGTGTGATGATCTGCGCCTGGATCGACACGTCGAGCGCGGTGGTCGGCTCGTCGGCCACGATCAGTTTCGGCTCGGCAGCCAGCGCCAGCGCAATCACCACGCGCTGGCGCATGCCGCCCGAGAACTGGTGCGGGTAGTGGTCGATGCGCTGTGCGGCGGCCGGGATGCCGGTGTCGTCGAGCAGCGAAATGGCGCGCGCCTTGGCCTCCTTCTCCGTCACCGGCAAATGGGTCTGGATGGTTTCCACCAGTTGCCGCCCGATGGTGTAGAGCGGGTTCAGCGAGGTCAGCGGGTCCTGGAAAATGGCCCCGATCCGGCGCCCGCGAATATGCCGCATCTGCTCGTAGCCCAAGTGGTCGATACGCTGGCCTTCGAGCAGGATCTGCCCGCTCGCCACGCGCCCGGGCGGCTCCAGCAGGCCGATGATGGCGGCCCCGGTGAGCGACTTGCCGGCCCCCGACTCGCCCACCACGCCCAGGATTTCGCCGGGCGCGATGTCGAACGAGATATCGTCCAGCGCGCGCAGCGTACCGCGACGGCCGGGAAACTCGACCACCAGATTCTTGACTTGCAAAAGACTCATGCGGTTATCTAAGACGGGGGTTCATGGCGTCGCGCAGCCAGTCCCCCAGCAGGTTCACGGACAGCGCAATCACCACCAGCATCACGCCTGGAAACACGGCGATCCACCACTCGCCCGAGAACATGTAGTCGTTGCCGACGCGGATCAGGGTGCCCAGCGAGGGCGAGGTCGGCGGTGCGCCGACCCCCAAAAACGACAGCGTGGCCTCGGTGATGATGGCGGTCGCGACCTGGATGGTGGCCAGCACCAGCACCGGCCCCATCACATTGGGCAGCACGTGTTTGGTCATGATGCGCAGCGGCGCCACCCCCGTGACGCGCGCCGCCTGCACATATTCCTTGTGCCGCTCGACCAGCGTGGAGCCGCGCACCGTGCGCGCGTACTGGACCCACCCGCTCAGCGAGATCGACAGAATCAACACACCAAACGCCACAGATTCGTGGGCATCAGGGAACAGCGCGCGCCCAACGCCGGCAATCAGGAGCGCAATCAGGATCGCCGGGAACGACAGCATGACGTCGCACAGCCGCATCAGCAGCGAATCGACCCAGCCGCCGCGAAAGCCCGCCAGCAAGCCCAGGAAAACCCCCACCAGCATGGACAAAATGACCGACACCACGCCCACCACCAGCGAAATGCGCGCCCCGTAAAACAGGACCGACAGAATGTCGCGCCCCTGGTCGTCGGTGCCGAGCAGGTACTTGGCCGTGCCGTGCACATTCCAGGCCGGCGGCAGCCGCGCGTCGGAGAGCACCAGCGTGCTCAGGTCGAACGGGTTGTGCGGCGCCACCCAGCCCGCAAAGGTCGCGCAAAAAACGCACAGGAAGGCCACCACGGCCGCCGCGATCGCGACGGGCGAAGTGCGAAAGCTGTAGCCAACGTCGCCGTCGAACCAGCGATGGAGAGTTTTGATCATGCGTTAACAAGGCCGGGTTTGCCCCCTCCCCCCTTGGGGGAGGGTTGGGGTGGGGGCGGTG
>NZ_MUNS01000040.1 GCF_002002705.1 Polaromonas sp. C04
CGCCGCGTCCTGGCGCGTTCTTGTGTCGCTGCAGGCACTCCAATTTTGGCGTCCGCTTGTTTCATCGTGGACGCCATCTTCACGCCGCCTGCTCAACTCCGCAAGACGGTGTTCGTCGGACTATTACCGTAGATGCCTAAGCTCGTCATCTTCGGAGACGCGCCGGTTGAAGAACGGCGAAGTCTCATCGAACTGCACGACAAACCCTCTATGAGAATCTGCGTAGTGCGCCCACATGAGAAGACTCTTCGGGGACTCGGACAAGCAGAGCACGCCAAGAAGCTCCTCCAGCTTTCGCGCCATCGTCTCCTGAAGGAGTGGCATCATTTGAGCCGATGTGCCATCAAGGCTCTTCTGGATAGCAGGCAACTGTGCTTTAAGGAAGGCCTGCAGCACTTTCTCCGGGACCAGAGCGCGAAGCTCCGCGGGCAACTGGGCGAGTTCCTCGGCAAGGACACGCGGGAGCGCCCGCTGCAGCTCTGCCGCCGCGTATTCAGGAGTGGCGAGCGCGGCGAGATGTGGCTTGAGCTCGAAGGGATCGTTCAGGACAGCTGGTGACGAAAAGCGAATGCACTGGTCGCGTAGCACGTCAGTTCGGTCAGGATGCAGGTACTTGTAGAGGGGCATTGTCTGACGGCTATCGTGATATAGATCGTCGGATATTCTGGGACCGCAGTTTATCCGACAGGCTGGAAAACTGGATTGAAACTATCGCGCAGGCTTGACGTGGCGCGTCATCACGCCGCGAGACCGGGCACCAGGTAGATTCACTCACCGCGTGCTTGCACAGGCCCGCTCGCCCTATCTTCCCGCAGCAACCGCATCCCCAGCAGCGTATAGCGGGTGCTGGCCGCATTCCAGTTCCGGAACGAGCAGCGCGCATACAGGGCCCAGGTGTGCCAGGACCCGCCGCGGCGCACGCGCACCGAGCCCGATGCCGGTCCCTGCGGGTCATCCACGGGCGCCGTCTTGTAGTAGCTGTCGCCGTACCAGTCCGACACCCACTCCCAGGCGTTGCCCAGCATGTCGTGCAGCCCGAACGCGTTGGCAGGAAAACTGCCGACGGGCGCGGTGAAGGCAAAGCCGTCGTGCCCCGTCAGGGCAAAGGCCTGCCAGCGCAGCCAGTAGGTTGCCGCGTCGGCATCAAAGGTGTTGGCGATGTGCGTGAGGGCCTGCGGGTCGTCGCCGTTCGGGTAGCGGGTGGGGGTGCCCGCGCGGCACGCGTACTCCCACTCGGCCTCGGTGGGCAGGCGGTACACGGCGCCTTCCTTGTTGCTGAGCCACTTTGCCAGCGCGACGGCGTCGTTCCAGGTCACGTTCAGCACCGGGTGGTCGTCCCCCTGGGGGAAGCCCGGGTTGCGCCAGCTGTAGAGGGGGTTGCGACCCTCGAACGCGTCGCCGCGCTCCGTTTTGGAGGGGTCATAGGCCGCGTTGTAGCCGTAGCCGCCCGTGCCGTCGGCCAACGATTCGGGCGTATAGCCCGACAGCGCCAAAAACCGGGCAAATTGGCCCACGGTGACTTCGTCCTGCCCCAGGTAAAAGGGCCGCGTGATGCGCACGCGGTGTTTGGGCGCTTCGTCATACAAGTCCACAAAGCGCTGGTGCTCGTAGGCGGGATAGCTTGCCGCGAGTGCCTGCGGCGCCTCGTCGCTGCCCATCGTGAATTCGCCGGCGGGCACGCGCACGAACTTCATGCCGAGCGTGTTTTCGATCACCTGGGGGCTGGCTTGACCCGGCGTTGGCGGGCTCGGTGCCTGCACCCAGGCCCCCGGGCCGGCAAGCCACGCAAGAATGAGCAGCCAACGGGCGATGGCGGGGCGCGCCGTGTCAGTGGTGGTGGCCATGCTCGCCGTGCACGTGCCCATGCGCCACCTCCTCTTCGGTGGCGGCACGGACATCGGTCACGGTGAGGTTGAAGCGCAAGACCTTGCCGGCGAAAGGGTGGTTGCCGTCGAGAAAGACCTTGTCGCCCTTGATTTTCATCACGGTGAAGGCGTGTTCGTGGCCATCCTCGCCCCGGCCCTGCAGCTGGCCGCCGACCTTCACGCCGGGCGGAAACTGGGTCTTGGGGATGGTCTGCAGCAGGCCCTCGTCGCGCAGGCCGAAGGCGTCTTGCGGCTGCAGTTCAATGCTGGTCTGGTACTGCGGCTCTTTCCCTTCGAGCGCTTCCTCGATCTTCGGGAAGGTGTTGCCGTAGCCTCCGTGCAGGTAAACCATGGGCTCGCGGCTTTCCTCGAGGAGCTTGCCGGCGGCGTCCAGCACCTTGTAGCGCAGGGTCACGGCGGTGTTTTTTTCGATTTTCATGGGGCGTATTCCGATGGGGGGGTCATTATCAGGGGGTATTGTGCCGGCGCGGCATCGCTGCGCCGAACGTGAAATAATCCGCTGATTGAACTTGTTGGAACCAGGAGTAAGACAACATGAGTGACGCACAACAACGCATCGACGAAATGGTCAAGTCCAGCGAGGTGCTGCTGTTCATGAAGGGCAATGCCAATTTCCCGATGTGCGGCTTTTCGGGCCGTGCCATCCAGATCCTCAAGGCCTGCGGCGTGGACCCCAAGGACGTGAAGACGGTGGACGTGCTCGGCGACGAGGGCATCCGCCAGGGCATCAAGGAATACAGCAACTGGCCCACCATCCCGCAGCTCTACGTCAAGGGCGAGTTCGTGGGCGGCGCCGACATCATGATGGAGATGTACGAAAAGGGTGAGTTGCAGCAGATGCTGGGCCAGCCGGCCGCCTGACCTCCCCGGGTTCCCTCCTGACCTGCGCCGGCTTGCCGGCGCCACGCACAGCCACCCTCGGTGGCTGTTTTTCTGGCCGCTACACTTTGGGCAAGATCTGTCGCCGCATCGGCGCCGGCGCCTTCCCGCCATGAGCCTGAGCCAAAGCCTGTTCATCATTGCCCTGTTGATTGCGGTCAGCGCGTTTTTCTCGGTGGCCGAGATCTCGCTGGCGGCCTCGCGGCGCCTGCGCCTGCGCCAAATGGCCGACGAGGGCGACGCGCGGGCCGGCAAGGTGATGCGCGCGCAGGAGCAGCCCGGGCATTACTTCACCGTGGTGCAGATCGGTCTGAATGCCGTCGCGATTCTGGGCGGGATCGTCGGCGAAGGGGCCTTGAGCCCGCATTTCAGCGGTCTTTTCGGGCTGTGGCTGGCGCCCGAATCGGCCCAGACCGGCGGTTTCATCGCCTCGTTCGCGGTGGTGACCTCCCTGTTCATCCTGTTCGCCGACCTGGTCCCCAAACGCATGAGCATGACGCAGCCCGAACGGCTCGCGGTGCTGGTGGTCGGGCCGATGCAGGTCTGCGTCTCGCTGCTCAAACCGGTGGTCTGGCTCTACAGCAAGGGCGCCGACTGGATGGTGCGCGGTTTTGGCCTGCCGGCACAGCGCGACGACCGCGTGACCTCCGACGACATCCTGGCCCTGACCGAGGCCGGCGCCCAGGCCGGCGTGCTGGCGCGGCGCGAACAGCAGGTGATTGCCAATGTGTTCGAGCTCGACACGCGCACCGTGGAGAGCGTCATGACGCCGCGCGAGCGCATCGCCTGGTTTTTGCGCGACGAGCCCGACAGCGTGGTGCGCGCGCGCATCGTGGCCCAGCCGTTTTCCACCTACCCGGTCTGCGACGGCGCGATCGACCATGTGCTGGGCTACGTGGACGCCAAGGACATGTTCCAGCGCGTGTTGACCCAGCAGCCGATTCCGCTGACCGACGAGAGCCTGCTGCACAAGGTGCTGATCGTGCCCGACCGCCTGACGCTGTCCGAGGTGCTGGAGCAGTTCAGGCAGGCGCACGAGGACTTTGCCGTGATCGTCAACGAGTACAGCCTGGTGGTGGGCGTGCTGACGCTGAACGACGTGATGAGCACGGTGATGGGCGACCTGGTCTCGCCGCCGGACGAAGAGCAAATCGTGCGCCGCGACGAAAATTCGTGGCTGATCGACGGCGTGGCGCCGGTGCAGGACGTGCTGCGCGCTTTGGGCCTGGACGCGCTGCCGCACGACGAAGAATACGAAACCCTGGCCGGCTTCCTGATGGTCATGCTGCGCCGCGTGCCCAAGCGCACCGACAAGGTGACCTGGGGCGGCTACACCTTCGAAGTACTCGATGTGGACAGCTACCGCATCGACCAGGTCATGGTGTCGCGACTCGAACCGCCTCGTCCCTGAAGTCCCAGCGCCGGGTGGCGCCCAGCACCGCGTCGGGATACGGCGCCAGGCCGCGCGAGCCGTTGTAGCGGCCCAGCGCCAGGAACAGGTTGCCGCGCTCGCGGTCCAGGTAGTGGCGCAGGATGACGCAGCCAAAGCGCAGGTTGGTCTGCATCTGGAACAGCTTGCTGGCATCGCCGTCGCCGATCAGGCGCGCCCAGAACGGCATGACCTGCATGTAGCCGCGCGCGCCCACGCTGGAGACGGCGTATTTGCGGAAATTGCTCTCCACCTGGATCAGGCCGAGCACCAGCGACTCGTCCAGGCCGGCGCGGTGGCTCTCGTACCAGACAGTTTGCAGGAATTCCTTGCGCGCCCGCCAGTCGGGCTTTTTCTGGCGCAGCCGCTCGCTCATGGCCCCGAGCCAGCGCAGGTAAACCAAGCGCGATGCGGTGTCGCTGAACTCGGGAACCGGCGGCGCCTGGTTGGCCACCGCCGAGCCCAGCGCGGTGCGCACCGAATCGGCGAGCGGCTCCTCGACCTGGCCGCCGGCCATGGAATACTCTGATTTTGATAGCAATAAAGCAGCGACCGATAAGGACAAAAAGCAGTTTCGCCTTGTAATTCCTTGACCCGTCGACGCGAATGCCATCGCAGCGCTCATTTTTGCAGCCGCTCGCTCAGGAAGGCCACCATGTCGTGCACGCCGACCTTGGTGGCGGCCGCGTCGCGGCGGTGCTGGTATTCGAGCTGGCCGTCTTTCAGGCCGCGGTCGCCGATGGTGATGCGGTGCGGCACGCCGATCAGTTCCCAGTCGGCAAACATGGCGCCGGGGCGCTCGCCGCGGTCGTCCAGCAGCACGTCCACGCCTGCGGCCAGCAATTCCTCATAGAGCTTGTCGGCGGCCGCCTTCACGTCCGGGCTGCGGTCGGGGCCGATCGGGCACACCACCACGGTGAACGGCGCAATCGCGTCGGGCCAGATAATGCCGCGCTCGTCATGGTTTTGTTCGATGGCAGCGGCGGGCAGGCGCGTGATGCCGATGCCGTAGCAGCCCATCTCCATGAACTGCGGCTTGCCGTTCACATCCAGAAAAGTGGCATTCATCGCGCGGCTGTACTTGGTGCCGAGGTAAAACACGTGGCCGATCTCGATGCCGCGCTCGATCGCCAGCACGCCATGGCCGTCGGGCGAGGCGTCGCCTTCGACCACGTTGCGCAAATCGGCCACCAGCGCGGGCTCGGGCAGGTCACGGCCCCAGTTCACGCCGGTCAGGTGGAAGTCCGGCGCGTTGGCGCCGCAAATCCAGTCGCTCATGACCACCACCTCGCGGTCGGCCACGATTTTCACGGGCTTCTTGAGCTTGATCGGGCCCAGGTAGCCGGGCTCGCAGCCAAAATACTCGTCGATCTCTGCCACGGTGGCGAAGCGAAAGCCCGCATCCAGCCCCGGCACCTTGCCGACCTTGACCTCGTTCATGCCATGGTCGCCGCGCAGCAGCAGCAGCCAGACCTGGCTCCCGGTGGCTTCGCCCCGCTCGTTGACCGGGTCGGTGGCCAGCACCAGCGACTTGACCGTGGTGGACAGCGGCACGCCGAGCAGCTCGGCCACGGCGGCGCAGGTGCTCTTGCCGGGCGTCGGCGTCATGGTCATGGCTTGCTTTGCTGCCGGGCGCGGGCCGGCCGGCGCCAGCGCCTCGGCCTTTTCCATGTTGGCGGCGTAGTCGCTGCCCGGGCAGTAGACGATGGCGTCCTCGCCGGTGGCGGCGATCACCTGGAATTCTTCCGAGAGGTCGCCGCCAATCGCGCCGCTGTCGGCCGCCACCGCGCGGTAGGTCAGGCCGAAGCGGTCGAAAATGCGCCGGTACGCCTGCGCCATCACCTGATAGCTGGTCTTGGCCGCGGCGGGGTCGCGGTCGAAGCTGTAGGCGTCCTTCATGGTGAATTCGCGCCCGCGCATCAAGCCAAAGCGTGGCCGGCGCTCGTCGCGGAACTTGGTCTGGATCTGGTAGAAGTTCTTGGGCAACTGCTTGTAACTTTTGATTTCCTGGCGCGCGATGTCGGTGATCACCTCCTCGCTGGTCGGCTGCACCACATAGTCGCGCTCGTGGCGGTCCTTGATGCGCAGCAGCTCCGGCCCCATTTTCTCGAAGCGGCCGGTTTCCTGCCAGAGCTCGGCCGGCTGCACCACCGGCATGCTCAGCTCCACGGCGCCGGCGCGGTTCATTTCCTCGCGCACGATGGCCTCCACCTTGCGGATCACGCGCAGCCCCATGGGCATGTAGCTATAGATGCCGGCGCCGAGTTTTTTGATCATGCCGGCGCGCGTCATGAGCTGGTGGCTGACCACCTCGGCATCGGCAGGGGCTTCCTTGAGCGTGGAAATGAAGAACTGGGAGGCTTTCATGCTTGTTTTGGGAGACGCCTGGGGGCTTGGCCCCTTGATGCACGCGGTACGCTGTGCATAATGGTCTCAGTTTAAAAATTTGGGGTTTGATTATGCTTGACCGGGAAGGCTTTAGGCCCAACGTCGGCATCGTCCTGCTCAACCAGAGAAATCAGGTGTTCTGGGGCAAGCGTATCCGCAGCCACTCCTGGCAGTTTCCGCAAGGTGGCATTGACCGGGGAGAAACCCCCGAGCAGGCGATGTTCCGTGAGCTGCAGGAAGAAGTGGGGCTGCTGCCGGATCATGTGCGCGTGGTGGCCCGCACCCGTGACTGGTTGCGCTACGAGGTGCCTGACCGGTACATCCGCCGCGATGCGCGCGGATTCTACAAAGGCCAGAAACAGATCTGGTTTCTTCTGCAACTGGTCGGCCACGACTGGGACTTGAACCTGCGCGCCACCAATCATCCGGAATTCGACGCCTGGCGCTGGAACGACTACTGGGTCCCGCTCGATGTGGTGGTGGAATTCAAGCGCGGCGTGTACGAGATGGCCTTGACCGAGCTGGCGCGCTTTCTGCCGCGCCACGATCACCGCAACCGCTACCTGCGTGGCGGCATGCGCACGCGCGAGCATGAGCTTCATGAGCCCGAGCGCGAGCCGGGCGCCACGTTCGAGTTGCCGCCAGGGGCCACGTTCGAACCCGACCCGCAAGCCGACTATCCGCAGACACCACCACCGCCAAAAGGCACGCATGCGACGTCTTGAACAGCTGGCCGCGGCACTACTGGCATGCGTGGCGTGCAGCGCCTTTGCGCAGCTGGCGGCGGAGAACCCCGACTGGAAGGAAATACAGGCGCCACCGGCGCCCGCCTTCAGCACCCGCGGGCTCGTCGTGCTGGATCTGGGCGCCAATCAGGCGCTGAAATTCGGGGTCGATCCGGCCACCGTGTCGATCTCGAAAGATGGCGTGGTGCGCTACGTCGTGGTGGCGTCCAGCGCCAGCGGCGCGACGAATGCCATGTACGAGGGCATTCGCTGCCCCACGGGTGAGTTCAAGACCTATGCACGTGCGACCACCAGCGGCACCTGGAACACGGTCGAGGATCCGCAGTGGCTCTCGCTGTACGCCAACCTGCCGTCCAGGCACGCCCTGGCGCTGGCCGAGCAGGGCGTGTGCAATGGCAAGGCGCCCGCCAACTCCGTTGAAGCCATCCTTCGCCAGCTGAAAAACCCCCAGCAGCAGTACGAACGCCGCTGACCCCGCGCATCCCGGGAGTCCCCGGTTACCGGGTCAGCACCAGGTTGTCGCGGTGCACCATTTCAGGCTCGGCCGCGTAGCCGAGCAGTGCTTCAAATTTGCTGGACGCCTTGCGGCAAATCAGGCGCGCCTCGGCGCTGGAGTAGTTGGCCAGGCCGCGCCCCACCTCGACACCCGCCGCGTCGCGCACGGCAATCACGTCGCCGCGCGAAAAATCGCCCTCCACGCCCGTCATGCCGATCGGCAGCAGGCTCTTGCCTTCGTCGCGCAGCTTGGCGGCCGCGCCGCTGTCGACGGTCACGGCGCCGCGCAGCAGCAGGTGGTCGGCCAGCCACTGCTTGCGCGCCTGGATTTTCTGGGTTTGTGCCACCAGCAGCGTGCCGATGGCCTCGCCTTTTGAGAGTCGCACCAACGCGTCCGGCTCGCGCCCCCAGGCGATCACGGTGGAGGCGCCCGAGCCTGCGGCCCGCTTGGCGGCCAGGATCTTGGTGATCATGCCGCCACTGCCGATGCTCGAGCCGGCGCCGCCCGCCATGGCCTCCAGCGCCGGATCCCCCGCCTTGGCCTCGTGCACGAACGTGGCCGCCGGGTCCTTGCGCGGATCGGCGGTGAACAGGCCCTTCTGGTCGGTCAGGATGATCAGTGCATCGGCCTCGATCAGGTTGGCGACCAGCGCGCCCAGCGTGTCGTTGTCGCCGAACTTGATCTCGTCGTTGACCACGGTGTCGTTTTCGTTGATGACCGGCACCACACCGAGGCGCAACAGCGTCAGCAGGGTCGAGCGCGCGTTCAGGTAGCGCTCGCGGTCGGCCAGGTCGGCATGGGTCAGCAGTACCTGGGCGCTGCCCAGGCCGTTCTCGCGCAGCTTGGTTTCGTACATCTGCGCCAGGCCCATTTGCCCGACGGCGGCCGCCGCCTGCAACTCATGAATCTCACGCGGCCGCTTGGCCCAGCCCAGGCGCTTCATGCCCTCTGCGATGGCGCCGCTGGAGACCATCACCACCTCGCGCCGGTGCCTGGCCGCGCCGGTGCGAGTCGGCGTGCCCCGCTCCAGTCCGTGTACCAGCGCCGCCAGCTGACGGCACCATTCGCCGATCGCGGCTTCGTCGAGGCCGCGCCCTTCGTTGGTCACCAGGCTGGAGCCGACCTTGACGACAATGCGCCGTGCATCGCGCAATACGCCCGAGTTCTTTTTATTCGTCATTTCGGCCTGTAGCCCATATCACATCTGCACTAGCGGCTATTATTTTTATAGTGACCGGGTTATTCCGCAGGTCCATCAGCAAAGCGAGGATCCACATACTCCGACGGCTGTTCGGACACCTGTTGCGCCTTGATGTGTTTGTAGACATCTTTCACCAGCGCGGCGCACCCTTCGTGCGTCAGGGCCGAGATTTCGAACACCGGACCCTTGTATTTGAAGCGCTTGACGAAATCCTTCACCCTGGCCGCGCGCTCGTCCACCGGCACCATGTCGAGCTTGTTGAGCACCAGCCAGCGCGGCTTCTTGTACAGCGCCTCGTCGTATTTCTTGAGCTCGCCGACAATCGCCTTGGCCTGCGCGACCGGGTCCACGCTGTCGTCAAACGGCGCCATGTCCACCACGTGCAACAGCAGCCGCGTACGCTGCAGGTGGCGCAGGAACAGGTGCCCCAGGCCGGCCCCCTCCGACGCGCCCTCGATCAGGCCGGGCAGGTCGGCCACCACAAAGCTTTGCTCGGGGCCGACCCGCACCACACCCAGATTCGGATGCAGCGTGGTGAACGGGTAGTCGGCAATGCGCGGGCGGGCGTTGGAAATGGCCGAGATCAGGGTGGACTTGCCGGCGTTGGGCATGCCCAGCAGACCGACATCGGCCAGCACCTTGAGCTCGAGCTTGAGGCTCTTTTTTTCGCCGGGCCAGCCCGGCGTTTTCTGGCGCGGCGCGCGGTTGATCGCGCTCTTGAAGCGCATGTTGCCAAAGCCGCCGTCGCCGCCCTTGGCGATCGTGATGACCTCGCCGGGGACCAGCATCTCGTACAGCACCTCGCCAGTCTCAGCGTCGGAGATGATGGTGCCGACCGGCATCTTGAGCGTGATATCGTCGCCGGCCGCGCCGAACATGTCGGAGCCCATGCCGTGCTCGCCGCGCTTGGCATCGTGGCGACGCGAAAACCGGTAGTCCACCAGCGTGTTGAGGTTGGGATCGGCCACCGCGAAGACGTGGCCGCCGCGGCCGCCGTCGCCACCGTTCGGGCCGCCGAATTCCTTGTACTTTTCATGCCGGAACGAGACGCAACCCGCCCCGCCGTCGCCCGCGGAGATGTCGATGTACGCCTCGTCAACGAATTTCATGAAGTGTCCAGTTTACAAAGAATGGGGGCCAAAACACAAAAGCCCCGGCAAAGCGGGGCTTCGATGGGATCGAAGTAACGACCTTATGCCGGCGTCACGCTGACCATGTGCTTGTTCAGCGAGCCCTTCACGGCAAACGACACGTGGCCGTCCACCAGTGCGAACAGGGTGTGGTCCTTGCCCAGGCCGACATTGGTGCCGGGATGGAACTTGGTGCCGCGCTGGCGCACGATGATGGCACCGGCTGTGATGAGTTCACCGCCGAAAGCCTTCACGCCGAGCATCTTGGGCTGCGAATCGCGCCCGTTTCGCGTAGAGCCGCCGCCTTTTTTCTGTGCCATGACTCTTGCTCCTTATGCTGCAATGGCGCCAATTTGCAGTTCGGTGAACTGCTGGCGATGCCCTTGACGTTTCATATAGTGCTTGCGACGGCGCATCTTGAAGATGCGAACCTTGTCGTGCAAACCGTGCGCCACAACAGTGACTGTGACAGTTGCGCCGGACACCAAGGGCGTGCCAACCTTGAGTTCTGCGCCGTTGCCGACTGCCAGGACCTGGTCGATCACAATCTCTTGGCCTACGTCCGCAGCAATCTGTTCTACTTTAATTTTTTCGCCAGTGGCAACACGATACTGTTTGCCACCGGTTTTTATGACCGCGTACATGCCTTGACCTCTTCAATTGAGTTCTGCGGACGAATTTCCACAGAGCCCGAGAGTATAGCATGGTAGGCAATCACTAACATGCCCAAGCCGGGCGGCAGGAAAACGGGACACCAGTGTTCCTATAATCGCTCAAATTTTCTGCACTGCCCGCCTTGTCCGCCCACTCCTCCAGCACCGCCGCCGTTCTTGCCCTCATTGCCGATGACATGCGCGAGGTCGACAAGGTCATTGCCGAGCGGCTCGCCTCCAGCGTGCCGCTGGTCGGTGAAATTTCGCACTACATCATTGCGGCCGGCGGCAAGCGCCTGCGCCCCGCACTGCTGCTGCTGACCTGCGGTGCGCTGGGTTTTGGCGGCGCGCAGCGTTTCAATCTGGCCGCCGTGGTGGAGTTCATCCACACCGCCACCTTGCTGCATGACGACGTCGTCGATGCATCCACCCTGCGCCGCGGCCGCGCCACCGCCAATGAGTCCTTCGGCAATCCGGCCAGTGTGCTGGTCGGCGACTTTCTGTACTCGCGCGCCTTTCAGATGATGGTCGATGCGGGCGACATGCGCATCATGCAAATTCTGGCCGATGCCACCAATGTCATTGCCGAGGGCGAGGTGTTGCAGTTGATGAACATGCACGACGCCGCGCTGGATGAGGCCGGCTACCTGCGCGTGATCCGCTCCAAGACCGCGAAGCTGTTCGAGGCCAGCGCCCGGCTCGGCGCCATCCTGGCCCCATCGACGCCCGAAATAGAGCAAGCCTGTGCCGATTACGGCCAAGCCCTGGGCACGGCCTTCCAGGTGATTGACGACGCGCTGGACTACGACGGTGATGCCAGCGAGATGGGCAAGAACCTGGGCGATGACTTGCGTGAAGGCAAGGCCACACTGCCGCTGATCGTCGCCATGCAGCGCGGCACCCCGGAGCAACGCGCCACCGTCCAGCACGCGATTGAAACCGGCGCCGTAACCGAGCTCGAGCACATCATTGCCATCGTGCGCGAAACCGGCGCCCTCGACGTCACGCGGCAGGCGGCTGCATCCGAGGCGCAACGCGCCATTGCCGCGGCGCGCTGCCTGCCGCAAAATTCGTACAGCGAGGGTTTGATAGAATTGGCGGCTCAGCTGCTGGAGCGCCGGTCCTGAAGTCATTTCAGTCACGGCGCTTCCTGACCAAGAGTCATCGGGGTGTAGCTTAGCCTGGTAGAGCGCTACGTTCGGGACGTAGAGGCCGGAGGTTCGAATCCTCTCACCCCGACCAGATTTCTCCAATGAAATCGATGGTCTGCCTTAGTTGACTTCGAGGTCTTCCGGTGTTTTGCCCGACTCAAGTGCGGCCAGATACCACCGCGGTCGTTTGCCGTGGCCGGTCCATGTATTGCCCGCTTCATCGCGGTACCGAATAACGCCCGCCGGCTTCTTCGCTGCCTTCTTGCGCTTCTTCTTCGCAATGGCGTTGCCGGTCACCTTGACAGACTCGGCGCCTCGCCCCGAGAACCCAAGGTCGGCGGCCGTAAGCCCGTAGTGCGCAATCGCCTCTTTAATTCGCTCAATAACACCGACCGCTTCTCTGGCCTTAACGGCTTCGACTTCCTTTTGCAGCTTGGCAATCTGGGCATTCAATTGCGTGAGGGTTTTTGCCATCGTCAATTCCTTTGTTAGAAAAGTGGCAGAGCATAGCTCAGTCTTGCCGCAGCTGCGCCCATTGAGATGAGGCAGGACGAGCCAAATGGCATTTCTGTCTTCAAAAAACCTGACTCAATTCAGGGCAAGGCCATCTGTATATTTTTTCCATCTCATCACTGGACCACTGCCCTATGCGCGACCGAATTGGGCGGCTCCATGGCGCGGGTCCTGGACTGACAATGTGGAACCTCACCGGTGATTCCCGAAGTTTTCATTGATGCACTGCTCTGATTGGCGAGGGTTACTTCCAGGCTGCAGCGTGACAAACGCGAAAAAAGCGAGAATACTTGTAACCATGCGCATGCGCTTTTCACGCTTCCTGCCGGTGTTGATGGCGACCTTCTGTACCGCCGTGGCGGCACAGGGCGGGGACTCCACGCCCAATGGGGCAGCCGCTGATGGCAATCTGATTTCCAGACTGCGCCTGGAGGCCATTGCCTACGAGCATGGCGAAGGCGTGCCGCGCGACCCTGTTCTGGCTACCGCCCTGTACTGCAAGGGCGCACGCCTGGGTGACGCCCAGGCGCAATACAACCTGGGGTGGATGTACGCCAACGGGCGCGGGGTGGAACGCAGCGACCAGATGGCCGCTTTCTTTTTCCAGTTGGCCGCCGAGCAGGGACTCGAGGCCGCGCAGCGCATGTTGAAGGTAGTGGGCGCTTCCACCGGCGAGGTGCCCGACTGCATGCATGATCCCGCACTGCCGCCCGCCACGCCTGCGGCGCAGCCGAGTGTGGATTACCGGACGATTGCCCCAAGGAAAATTTTTGATCTGGTGACGAAAATGGCACCCCAGTACCAGGTGGAGCCGCAGTTGGCATTGGCCATCATCGCCGCGGAATCCAACTTCAACAGCCTGGCGCTGTCTCCCAAAAACGCCCAGGGACTGATGCAGCTCATCCCGCAAACGAGCGTGCGTTTCAACGTAAAAAATCCTTATGACCCGGTGCAGAATATTCGGGGTGGCCTGACCTACCTGCGCTGGTTGCTCGCCTATTTTCGGGGCGACGTGGCATTGGTAGCCGCTGCCTACAATGCGGGCGAAGGCACGGTCGAACGCTATCGGGGGGTTCCGCCATACCTGGAAACCCAGGCTTATGTGCAGCGCATACTCAAGTCGGTCGGCGCCTCGGCCCACCCGTTTGACGAAACAGTGACCCGGCCTTCCCCCTCATTGCCCTGATCTGGAAAATCGACGGTGACAGCGATTACAGTTTGCGACAAGGTCACCGGCTTCAGCGGTTTTGATGGCTTTACGATGGGGAACCCGATCTGCCCTGGGGAGAATTTGTCGACACCCTGCAATCGGGTGGGGCATATGGAGATTTGGAGAATGCCCCTCGTTTTTTGACCTCCATGAATGAAAAATCCGCACGCACCAATCGCTTCAATTGCAAAAAGGTTTTTGCATCAAACGCTTCGAAGGGCATTTTCCTTCTTCCCGCGAGCCCTGCGGTTTGCGGTGTACCGGTCGTTTGTTGATTGCGACCCCCACCCCGACAAACGACTGGTTCTCAAGATTGCAGAAACCAGGGAAGAACTGGAGGCGTGCTTCCGGCTCCTTCATGACGCCTATGTTGGCAGCGGCTTCATGCAGCCCGACCCATCGGGCATGCGCGTTACCATTTACCACGCGCTACCCACGACAACCACGCTATGCGCCAAGTTCGACGGCAAGGTTGTCGGGACCATTTCGCTGATCCGTGAAAGTGTTTTCGGCTTTCCCCTGCAGTCGATTTTTGACCTGGAAGAGATTCGCGAGCATAAGGGCAGGATCGCTGAGGTATCAGCGCTGGCAGTGCATCCGAAGTTCAGGAACACAGGAGGAACCATCCTGTTTCCGTTGATGAAATTCATGTATGAATACTGCACCACTTTGTTCGACACGCGGCACCTTGTGATTGCAGTCAATCCGAACCGGATTGAAATGTACGAGTCTCTCCTGTTCTTTGAAAGATTGAAGGAAAACCCGGTTGACCATTACGACTTCGCCAATGGAGCGCCGGCGGTGGGCGCCTGCGTCGACCTGCGCCTGGCGCCTGGAATTTTCAAGCGGGTGTATGGGAAGAAGCCGAGACGCAAGAATCTTTATCGGTATTTCCTGCGTACCAGGCTGCCCAACATCAAGATGCCGAGCCGGCGCTACTTCACAACCAATGATCCGGTGATCACACCGGATTTACTCGACTATTTTTTCAACCAATGCACTCCCACTTTTCAGAATCTGAGTGAAAGGGAAAAGGGGTTGCTGCATTCCATCTACAACCTCCCGGAATACAAACCGGTACTGCCGACCACTTTTTCGGAGTCGGATTTCCGGCTCCGCCACCGCAAGCATCAACGGTATTCACTCAAATGTCCCGGCAGCTTCTCTGTCACCGGCCCTGAAAAAACGGACGTCTACGACCTGCAGGTGGTGGAGCTTTCCGAGCACGGCTTTCTGGCGCATTCCAGGGTGCCCCTACCCTCCAACATTTGGGGTGAGGCCGCCATTCTGTTGGGACAAGAAGAGAAGTCGGTGACCCAAGCCATGGTCGTGCGCGGCAAACACAAGGGGCTTCGCGGCTTCTATGGATTCAGACTGATAGAACCTGATCTTCCCTGGCGAAAATTTGTCGGCGTGTTGAAATCCGGCATGACCCACGAAGACCTGGACAATGCCAGCCGGTTTCTGGCTGACTGAGTGGCTCGGCCCGTGGGGTCAATCAGACTTGCCCCGTTCCAGCAATTGCTGAATAAACCTGGAGGGGATGGCGTAGCTGATTCCCGATGGGTGAGTCAAGGCGGATTCCCGGGTTCCTTTGATGAACACCATGTTCACGATACCCAGCACCTCGCCCGTGTCCGGATCGAACAGGGGGCCGCCGCTGTTACCGGGGTATGCCGTGCCATCGAGCTGAAAAATATCAAAATTGCCGCCAGAGCGCAGGCTGCGGATTGTTTTTTCATTGAGCTGCCGGGCTGAAGGCGTCGGCATGGCCGCCGCGACAATGGACGACACCATGCCGCGGTGCGTGACCGGTGAAAACCCCAATGCCCCCCCGATGGGGAAACCCATGAACGCGACGGCTTTGCCTTCCTGAACAGCTGTTGAGTCTCCCATGCGCAGCGCCGGTACCGCCGGCCCTTCAATACGCAGCATGGCCAAGTCATGAACCGCATCAATTTCGAGCACCTTCGCGGGCCTCATCTGCCACTGGTTTTGATCCACCCTGACCTGGACCACCAAGGCCGCGTCGAAATCTTTTTCCTCCGGTGGTTGGAGGACATGGGCGTTGGTGATCACCAGATTGCTGTTACCCGCATCTCCGGCGCCCGCCACGAAACCGGTACCACGCAGTGTGAATCGCGGATTATTCGTGGCTTTATAGGTTCCCACGATCACCACGGACGGTTTTACTTTGGCAATGGTGCTGATCATGTCGGCCCGCGAGAGCCCGGTCAGCAGGAGGCCGGCAAGAAAAAGAAAAAACACTCTGCACTTCATTTTTCGCTCCCCAATGGTTTGGTTGGATGCCGCCCCTCGCGCAACTCCCTTATACACAAACCGTGCGACAGGTCAAATCCCGGTGCTCAACGGACGGCCTGACCCGCATTCATCGCGGTCTTGCCATCCTTCGGGAAGTAGCGCATGTAAGCCTTGCGGGTCAGGTGCGGAACGATCAGATACCAGGGCATCCGCAGATAGTGGGAACGGATATACAACAGCCAGCGTGCAAAGTCGCTTCCAGGCCCGTCACAGCTCGGGTGCAGCGGCTGCAAAGCTCGGTTGAGCAGTGCAGACATCAGCTGGCGGGCAATCCAGTTCGGCCGGATGTCCTGCAGCGTCCGCTCTAAATCCTGCGGCGCACGGGTGCCAAAGAGGCGCTGGGTATGGTGCAAGGCATGAAAGAGCGGCTCGCCCAGCCCCAGATCCCGGGCTCTGGCAAAGAGTGCGCCCCAGAACCCCGGGTCCGTGCCGAAATGCAGCAGCAAATCGTTGATGTCGAGCAAATCGCGCAAACCATGACTGAATTCGCCTTCCTGGAACAGATGGACGGCACTGTGAAGCACCATGTCCACGGGTGCCAGGACGTACACGCCCTCCCAGCCGTCAATCGCCACCGCGCGCTCCAGCAACCGGGCGCCGTCAACCTTGAAGCGCGAGGTTGGCGGCGTGATGGTGTGGTGGACATCGATCACCGTGCCGCGCTGCACATGCGTCATGGGCGGGATCTCATGCATCCACTCGCGGTAATAACGCTGGTTGTAGGCATCGCGCTCTTCGCTGATCCAGCCGTGTCGAAAAAGTGCACCCTCCACTTCTGGCAAACGCTCCTTCTCGACCATGATGTCGATATCCGAAAACAATCGACCGTGCCGGGGCGGTAGCCCTGCAACGAAGTACGCCGCACCTTTCAGCATGACGACGGGTGTATCGACGCCCATCAGCGCGCGGCGGATGCAGAGCGCCTCCCATTGCACCTCATGGTGCTGGCGCTCGATCAGTCTCAGCGCGCCCTCAAGGTACAGCCGCGGCTGCTTTGGGACTGTCATCAGCCAGTGATGATCCGCATAGTGCCGTGCGAGACGGCCCAGCAAACGGGCCTGTCGCGCCTGGCCCAGAACAGTTTCCCACTCTGAAAGAGTCCATGCGGGTTGCTCGTCTGGTCGCGCCCAAACTTGCACAAGCAGGCTCTTCATGCCCGTCTTCCCTCTGCAAGCTTGTCAAACACCGACACGGCATCGTCAAGCCGGCTATAGGTGAAGTCGTAGCAATCGCTTGCCGAGACGACGTCAGCGAGCATTTCAAAGCCAGCCAGTCCGAGCACGGTGTAGTTGAACGCATTGCGCCCCAACTCCAGCATGCTATTGGCTTTTGAGCGTGCAGTCAGTTCAGCTCCCGCACCAGGAACATACTTCGGAAATATGACCCAGCCTGCCCGAGCCTGATCATTCAACCGGTTGACATGGGAAACGGGAACCTTCATATGGCTGACCGATCCCTTGGAAGTGTCATGCGTGACCCGGTTCAGGACGGCGCCCGGCACAAACTGCCTGATGACGTCCAACGATTCGTTCTTCAGGCTGATGGGGCGGCCCAGCGGCACTATCAAACCATCTGTCAGCGAAATCAGGGTCAGCTCATCCGATAGCAGCCGCCAGCCCCGGCTAACGAGGCCTGCGCAAAGGGTACTTTTTCCAGACCCTGGGGGCGCCGGCATGATGGCGGCAAAGCCATTTTTTTCGATCGCCGCGGCATGCAGACAAAGATACTGGTGCGCTTGCGTGGATATGCACCAGTTCATTGCCCATTCAAGCAGGGGAAAAGCATGATCAACGGGCAGGGGAGCAAATGGAGACTGGCCATCATAGGTAAATTCCACCTGCGGCCGCCACCAACGCCGCAACCCGCTGCTGCGAGCCAGGGTCACCGTGAAGTCGACAAACTCATGATCGTCAGCCAGGGGGTAATCTGAATAAAGCGAAGTCAACCCTTCCGCCACAGACTGAATCCCGGAGACGATTCTGAAATTGAGCGGGCCCGTTCGAATGGCGAGCCCATCGCCGCCAAGTCGACGACCCACCTCGGCTGGGCTTAGGTCCGACAAGGTCATTGCAACGTTGACTCGATCAAACCCGTCGCAGCCAGTCGCTCCAGGACGCCCTGCACCGCATTCGACAATTCGCGATCATCGGGAACCGTCAACTCATTGGCGATTCGCGATACCAGTTGATCAATGTCGCCTGCAGAAGCCTCGAGGGTCAGGAGCGTTGCGGCTGTGAGCGTGTCCATCTGATGGGTCTGCCCGGAACCAACGTCAAACACCACCCACTCATCACCCCAGCATCTCCAGTGAAGTGATGCGAGCTCGTTGAGACACCAGACTACAGACAATGGACTACTTGTTCGCCAACCAATGAATGGGTTCCCGGTCTACACGCCATTTACGGCGCGTGGTTCTCCATGTATGTTTTGAAGAACGTCAATGCATTTTGGTACACCGTGGATCCAGAGCCAGCATTGTAAAACTTCAAAACGTCATCGCCGGAGTAAGGAAAGTTGAAGCTATGCGAAAGCGCGTTCAGCCAGGCACATATCCAGTGATACTCGTCGGTATTCGAGAACTTACCCCCAACTTGTGGGGACATCACATCGAAGAGGCTTGCTTGACTACCGTCAGGATTGCGCAACTTGCATGCTCCGAAAGTGTTCACGCATGGTGCATTTGGATTGCTGATAGGCCACGGTCGTCTTGGCACCAGTTGCCCCTTCGAATTCGTAGTCGTTTGCCCCCACCACCCCGGGCTGTAACCACCGCAGGTGGGCGTGTTTGTCGGCGTTGCCGAATGCACGCCGGACTGCATGCCGGAGATGCTGCATTGATGCTTGCCGTCAAACGTCAGGAGGCTCTGCCCCGCCAAGGTCTGGATCGGTACCGTCGCCGCCAGAACCGCCGATCCCCTGCCCAAGCCCTTGAGCAACAGGTGGCGACGGGCAACGGCTTGCGGTGACAACGCTTGTGCTGCTGTCTCTACTTCGCCTTGATCTGTCGATTTGGTCTTTTCAATGGCCATTTAGATTTCCTTGCCACACCAAGTGGCCGCCCAAGCGTCACCGAAAACGTATTCCACAATCCTGTACCTTTGTTAACGTATAGCATATTTCATGCCTCACACCCGTCTCCCTTGATTTATATAGCTATTTTTTGGGTCGCTTTCGAAAATAGCAACAATTGTAAAAATAATCGACATTCCTACAAGCCTTTCAGCAGCGTTGCCACTTCCGCCTGCGCCGTAAACCTATCGCCCAGCTTGCCCAACTCCTCCAGTTCCTTCCTGGCCAGATCCTTGTTGCCCGCCTTGATATTGATTTTCGCCAGATTCAGTTTGAACGCGGTATTTCCCGGCTGCAGGGCCAGCGCCTTGTTTTGAAGCTCCAGCGCCTTTGCATAGTTGCCCTTGTCCGCCAGCAGCATGGCCAGGGTGTCCATGAAGGCCGGCTGATTGGGCGCCAGCACGTTGGCCTTCTCGGCGTAGCCGATGGCATCGTCCTTGTTGAGCTTGGCGCTCACCCACGCCAGATTGTTATAGGCGCCGGCATTGTTCGGCTGCAATTTGACGACGGCCGCAAAGTGCTGGCTGGCGCTGGCGTAGTCCTTGAGCGCAATGGCCCGGTCACCCAGGTAAAACAGGAAGGCCACGTCCTTGGGGTTGTCCTTCTGCCAGGTGGATGAAAGCCTGTCTGCTTCTGCGCCTTTGCCGGAGGCCAGCAAAACAGAATGCAGCTTGACGGCCAATTCGGGCGAATTCACCTGCTTCAACCCGGCACGGTAAGCCGCCGCAGCGCCATCCCAGTTTTTCTGCGAAGCGTCGATGTCGCCTTCCAGCACGTACCCAACGGCTTCGCGAGGCCGTTGCTTTTGCACGGTACGCGCCACGTCCAGCGCAGCCTGCGTCTTCTTCCCATCCAGATCAAGCACGATCAGCGCACGCTGCGCCTCAAGAAAATCCGGCTTGATCTCCAGCGCTTTTTGCAGGCTCTGTGCCGCAGCATCCTTGTTTTTCTCCGCCATGTGCACGCCCGCCAGGCGCATGAGCGGCTGCGGCGACAGCGGCTGCATGTCGGCCAGTTTGTTGTAGGTGGTCACGGCCTGGTTGAATTCGCCCGATGCCTGCTGCGTACGGCCCAAGGCATCGAGAACGTCGGGGCTGTCCGGCAATGCGGCAACGGCGTTTTGGGCCACGGATGAAGCCTGTTTGACGTCTTTATTGCGCAGATAGAAGTCAATCAGCAGCAGACGTGGCGTTGCCTGGGTAGGGTCGGCCGTCACCGCATTGCCCAAAAGCTTGGCGACTTCATCCGGTTTGGCGCCCGACGTTGCCGCCAGCTCGGCCAACGCAACCCAAGCCTGGCCACTCTTGGGGTTCTTCTGCAAAACTGCCTCGAACCGCTTTTTGGCGTCCTCAGGTTTTTTGTCGGCAACGTCCAGACCGGCCAGACTGGCGACTGCCGGAAAGTAGTCCGGGTCTATCGTCAAGGCCCGCTCGAAGCTTTTTCGTGCCCCCGCGGTGTCTTGCATGGCCTGCAGCGTTCTGCCCTGCAGGAATGCGGCCAGGGGTTTGTCGGGCTGCTTTTTCTCAAGACCGTCGATGGCCTTCAACGCCTTGTCATACTCCTGGCGCCGCAGGTGTGCGCTGATCAGGGCCAGGTCCGCCGTGATGCCCGGGTCGGAGACGGCAATATTTTGCAATTCCGCAAATGCAGTGTCTGTGGCGCCTTGCATCATGTGGGTCAGCGCCACGGCGGTCCGCTTCCTGCCATCCTTGGGTGCCTGCTGCACCGCCTTCTCGAAGTAGTTCTGCGCCTGTTTCAGATCGCCATTTTGCAGATAGACCTCGCCGGCCACTGAAAGCAACTCGGGATCGGTGGTGTCCGGCTTCAACGCGGGAAGCAAGGTCGTCATCGCCTTGGCTGGCTGCCCCGAGCGCAGATAGGTCACCACCAGCAGGCGACGAGCCAGAGCCAGGTTAGGCGCAGCCTGCAGGGCGCGGCTCAAATAGTCCTGCGCGGCAGGCAATGCATTCAGTTGAAGCTCCACGGCACCTGCCAATTGCAAGACCTGGATATTCGCGGGCGCGGCCGCCAAAACCTGCTGCGTCAAGTCCCGCGCCGATTTGAAGTCTTTTTTCTGAAAGGCCAGTTGAGCCTCCAGGTATTTGGTCTGTGGCTGATTCGGCGCCAGCTTTTTCAACGACTCGACCTGCTTGTCTGCTTCCGCCATCTTGCCCTGCTGCAGCAGGGTCGTGACCAGGGCCGCATGGGCGGCCAGAAAATCCGGCTTGATTTCCAGGGATTTCCGGTAAGCCGCCACAGCCTCGTCATCCTGCTTTTTGGCATACAACAAAATGTCGCCCTTGAGCTTCCAGGCCTCGAAACTCCTGGGCGATTTGGCAAGCACGTCGTCCACCATGGCCAGCGCCCCATCGAAATCTCCCCGGCGCGCCTTTTCCCCCGCCTCGGCGACAAGCGCCGGCGCGTAGCCGGGCGCGGCCGCCAGCGCGGCATCCAGAGCCGCTTGTGCGAGGTCAGGCTTGTCCTGCATGGCATAGGCAGAGGCCAGCGTCATCTGCAGGCTTGCCTTGGCCTGCGGCGCACCCAGTACCGTACCGGAGAACTCATCGGTTATTTTCTTGGCCTGCCCCTGGGCGAGCATGGACTGTGCCAATGGCGGAATCACCGCCGTTGGCGGATATTTCAAGTCCAGCGCCTTGCGCAACTCGGTTTCCGCACCCACAGGGTCGCCACTCTCGAGCAGCGTGCTGCCCAGCAAAAAACGCGCCTCCGGCAAGTTCGGATCACTCTGCAGCGCATTTTTGATCTGGATGACCGCCGCCTTGCGATCGTTCTTTGCCAAATACTCTTTGGCAGACACGATCATCGCTTCAGGCTTCTGACCGCAGCCAGCCAGCAGCAGCGCAACCAGCAGTGCCGGCACTGTCATGCATCTATAGGGTTTTCCGGAAGTCATTGTTAACGCCCTTAAAGTGGATTCAGAAATTTCAGGTTGTGGTTTCAAGCTACTTCAAACCCAGCCGGTACATCAAATCGTAAAGCGTCGGCCGGGTCACGCCCAGCAAGTCAGCCGCCTTGGCCATATTGCCATTGACGCGGCCCAAGGCTGCAATGATCGCCTGCTTGTCTGCGTTATCACGAATATTGCGCAGATCCAGTGACGTATCGATTTCATCGGCCACGGAGTCTGCCAGGCCGATATCTTCACTGGAGATCTGGCTGCCTTCTGCCATGATCACGGCACGCCTGATGCAATTTTCAAGTTCGCGGATATTGCCCGGCCATGAGTACTGTTCAATCGCCCTGACGGCATCTTCGCGAAGCGTCATGGCGGAGCGCTTTTGCTCCTGCGCAAAGCGTCGCACGAAGGCATGCGCCAGCAGCGCCGCGTCCCCCACGCGGGCACGCAGCGGCGGAATTTTGACCACGATCTCGGCCAGCCGGTAATACAAATCCTCGCGGAATCGGCTCTCCTTGGCGAGCGCATTCAAATCCTGGTGGGTGGCGCAAACGATACGCACATCCACCGGTATTTCCTGCCGGCCACCCACGCGTTCTATCGTTCTTTCCTGCAAAAACCGCAGCAGCTTGGCCTGCAACGAAAACGGCAGATCGCCAATCTCGTCCAGCATCAGCGTGCCGCCATGGGCCATTTCAATTTTGCCCAGCGTTGTTTTTGCTGCACCGGTAAACGCGCCCTTCTCATACCCGAACAACTCGCTTTCCAGCAGATTTTCCGGTATGGCAGCGCAGTTGATGGCCACAAATTTTTCAGCGCGCCGGGGCGACGACTGGTGCAGTCCACGCGCCAGCAATTCCTTGCCGGTGCCGCTTTCACCGAGCAGCATGACGGTGGCGTTGCTGCTTGCCACTTTTTCGATGGTGCGGCAGATGCGCAGCACCTCCGGGTCGCGCGTCATCAAGCCTGACAGGGCGTCGGGCTGGTACATGCCCTGCAGACGCCGGTTTTCGCTTTGCAACTCAAACAATTTGAAGGCCCGCTCCACCGTCAGGTTGAGCAACTCCGGCTCGAACGGCTTGGCCAGAAAATCATAGGCACCCATGGCCACGGCACGCAAGGCATTCGCCTGGTCGTTTTGCCCGGTCAGGACAATCACCTTGATGTCCGGGTCAAAGGCCATGACCTGCTCCAGCAGCCTGAACCCCTCGGAGACCGAATCTGCATCCGGCGGCAGGCCCAGGTCCATCGTCAGCACCGCGGGCGCACTTTTGCGCAGTTGCTGCAGCGCGCTTTCCCGGTCATGGGCAGTCACCGATTCAAAGCGATCCAGCGACCATTTGATCTGCTTTTGCAGTGACAGGTCGTCCTCCACAATCAGCAACGAACGTGTTTTTTCCAAGGTCATGAAGTTTCCAGCAAATGAAGGTCCGATTCGTTCCGGGTTTCAAACAGGGGCAACAGTATGGTGATGGTGGTGCCGCGCCCCAGTTCGCTGCCAACCTCGATGTGACCTCCCAATTCCTGCACGTACTGAAAACTTTCATACGCGCCTATCCCCATGCCGGCCTGCTTGGTGCTCTGAAATGGCTTGAACAACCGCTCGCGGACGAAATCCTGCGACATGCCCGCGCCCGTATCCTTCACCACCACCTTCGCCTGACCGCTGACCCGCTCCAGCGTCAGCCAGACCCGACCGTTTGCGTCCGTGGCATCCAAAGCGTTTTGCACCACATGGCCGATCACGCGCTCGAGTCGCTCTTCATGGCCGCGAGTGACAACCTGGCCGTCCAACTGGAGTTCGAGCTTTCTGCCCCGCCCCGCCGCAACCGCCTCGATACGCTCGATGATGGCGCCCAGATTCACCCCGACAGCAGTCCCGGGCGGCGTCGCTCCTTCGCGCAACTGCATCATCATCTGCCGCATCTTGTCCAGTGAGTTCTCGACTGTCGTTAACATGTCCTGCTGGAACTCGGGGTTGTGACTCAATCGTTTGGCATTCTTCATCATCAACGAGAGCTGCGTCACGATATTTTTCAGATCGTGCACCACAAAAGCCGACATGCGATTGAAGGCGTCAAATTTTCGCACCTCCAGTAGCGCTTCCGTCGCCTGCATCTGCGCCAGGAAACTGGCCGCCTGCCGACCCGCCGTTTTCAGCAGGTCATTGACCTCCCAATTCACGTCCACGCGCGTGCGTGCGCTGGCCAGCACCACAAAACCAATCAGCTGCTCGCCCGCCATCAGCGGCACGACCAGCCATGCATGCGCCAGCTCCTGCAGCCAGGTCGGCAGCTTCAATTGCCCATAGCGACGGGAATAAGAGCGGTACTCTTCCAGGTTGATCACCCAGCCGCTGGTCGCCATGAACTGGCACAGCGGCGAGTCGACACCCTCGACTTCCACGGTCTGTGCCAGGTTCCAGCGCGCGGTCTGCTGGAACCCGCTACCACCACGCGCTCTCAGCCACAAACCGCCAGCGGGACTCTCCAGCATGTTGGCCAGGCCCCGAATCACCTGCTGGCCCATCTCCTGCGGCGAATTCTGGGCCGACAGGGTGCGCGTAAATTTCAGCCATTCCTCACGGTAGTCAAAACGATAGCGAAAAAAATGTTTGCTCAAAAATACCCGCAGCTTGGCACGCATTGCGCCCGACAAGCCCAACATCAGCAGGACCATCAGCGCAAAAAATATCAGGCCCAACTGCAGCGCACGCCCCCAATCGCCGCCGAAGTAGCGGATGTAGTAACCGACCGCCGAAATGAAGGTCAGATACAGCCCGGCCATCAGCAGCGTGGCGGTCTGGAAAGCCGCTCTGGGCGACATGTGAATTTTGGAAATCCAGTCACGACGCCGTGACATTGACAGCACTAGGAGCGGAACAACCAGGGTATGCACCGCGCCACGAATACTGAGGGCATCGGTGTCCAGGCGGTTGAATAAAACCGCTTCGGAGAACACATACAAATCAAACAAAAACGCGCTGAACAAGCCCAGGCACAAGGGTTTGATGTTCCAGCGCGAGTCTTCCGTCACATTGCGGAACACCTGCTCGAGCAAGACCAGCGCAAACACCGGCGAGACCATCTCGCCAAACAGGATCCAGCGTGAGGTCTGGCCAAAAACGCCGACCTGCAAGGTACTGAGCAGCAGCGCCAGCAGCCCAAAGCACACCACCGCCACGGCAGCGGGCGTCATCCAGCGCATGCCGGCTGGTTTGCTAATCGCGCCGACGCCACTGGCGCCGTTTGCCCCCAGCAAGATCAACAAAAATGCATACCAGCAGCCGTACCTGGCAATGTCCGCCAGGATGCTGAAAGACAACAAGGCCGGCATGCCCGTCCACAAGAACGCCAGCCCCAACCAGCCCCACAACGCGCTCGACGTGATCGCCGCCAGGACCGTCGTTTTGGACCAGTCGCGCAGCGAACGCAAATAGCCGGTCTGAAGCAGCCACAGGGCAAAGCCCGTGTAAGCGAGACCGACCAGGCCATAGCCCCATGCGGTCAGGACGAGGTTGCCGCTGTCCATGGTGCTACTGCGCGCCCTTGCCCATCAGAACCACGCCCACCGTTTCAAACAGCACCACGAGATCAAGAAACAGGGAGTGGTTTTTAACGTAGTAGAGGTCGTACTGCAATTTTTCGACCGCGTCCTCAACGGAAGCCCCGTAGTGGTAGCGCACCTGCGCCCACCCCGTCACACCAGGCTTGACGCTCTGGCGTACCGCAAAATACGGTATTTCCTGCGTCAGCTTGTCCACAAAAAACGGCCGCTCCGGGCGGGGGCCAACCAGACTCATGTCGCCCCTGAGAACATTAAAGAGCTGCGGCAACTCGTCGATGCGAACCCTGCGCAACCACCGACCCACCCGTGTGACCCGGCTGTCGGTCGCAGAGGCCCATACCGGCTGCCCGTCTTTCTCGGCGTCGGTGCGCATGCTGCGAAGTTTCACCACGCTAAAAAGCCGCCCGTTCAGCCCCACGCGCTCCTGCCGGTACAAGATCGGGCCAGCGCTCTCGAGTTTGATCAAAACCGCGGCCACCAGCAAGATGGGGGCGGCGACCATCGTCAATACAGAGGCACACACGATGTCAAAGAGGCGTTTGGTGATGGTGCGCATCACGCCCTGGTCAAATCCTTCGCCAAAGATCAGCCATCCAGCAGATACCGAATCGAGCCTGATCTGGCCCAGTGTCATTTCAAAGTAGGTGGCAGTGTCAACCACCCGCACCCCCTGCAGCTTGCAGTCGAGCAGTTCGCGCATCGGCATGCTGCCACCTCGGCGCTCGGTCAGGGCCACCACAATCTCATCGACCCGCGCCTGCTGCACGACATCGGTCAATGATTTGTCGCGCGGCAAAACCGCCCAGCCCGAGACTTCGGTCACAACCTCGTTGGGGCTGGCATAGTAGCCCACCAGATCGACGTTGGGGTCCGACTTTTTCAGGGTCTGGCCGACCAGCCTCGCGCCCTTGCCCGAGCCGTAAATCAATACCCGCTGGCGTATCAGTGCACGCGGTCCGATATGCGTCGCATAGATACGGTGCATCAGCATGATGATCAAGCCGCCCAACAGCACCAGCATGAACACCTTGCCGTTTTGCAGCTTCACCGGGGAGAGATGAAAAATGGCGTAAGACAGGGGCAGCGCCAGGAACAGCACAAGCGCCCCGCGAGCGCTCGTCTGGCTCACCGTGCGGCTGTGCACCCGGTCATACAGTCCAAGGCTCGAATTGATCATCAATATCGCCACCGCGAACAAGACGGCGGTGGTCCACAGGATGGACACGACCGGCTGGTTACCCACGCCAGCCACTTGGTACAGGATGGCAACCACGACGGTAAACGACACCAGACCCAGGTCGAGAATGATGTGGAAAAACGTGCGTTTATGAAAATAACAATTGAAAATTTTTATCATGCTGAAGCTCCCCATCGCCAAGCCAGGCCGCAGGCGCGGCCCTTATCCTGACTTACGCCCAGAGCCGTGCCGCAGCACCGCGGTAACAGGTGGCCAAAACGCCCATGTTACCCACCATTACAAGCACGACCAAGATATCCGGGATCATTCGACGTCTTGCGTTGTCTGGATGGCATAGATCGCCATCAAAAAGAAAAGAAAAGCCACGCGCGGCACATCCATCAAGCTGCTCACCGCGCCCAGCAACAGCGCCCCGCACAACGAAGCGGCCAGGTAGGGCGATAGCGGCAACAAGCGCCCCCGGCCCGTTGTCAGGCGCCCAACCGCATAGACCAGCAGCGCCGCCAAAATCAGCAAACCCGCCAACCCCCGCTCAACCAGCACCTCAAGAAAAAGATTGTCCAGATGCCAAGGCAGGAAATAAGCCTGGGCCGCAGGAAACCAGTGCGCCATCCCTTGGGTGAAGCTGCCGTTTTCAAGCAACTCCTTGCCCAGTGATCCGATCAAGTGGACATTGTCAACATCCACAGCCCCCCCGGCATTGCCGACCGACAGCGAAAACAGGCGCAAGCGTGATGCATTCCACGTTTTCGCCGTCAACGTCGAGCCCTGTAATGGGAGTGTTAGCGCTTGCCATTCGGTTGCATCCGGGGAAACCCTGACGTAGGCAGCCTGGCAACGCCCGTCATACAGCAAATGCCGTTCACACAATTCCAGATGGAGATCGGCTTCATGCGTGACTCTCACCTCCAGCCCAACCCAGTGCGGGCCGCTGGACGCCGCACTGACACGCTGCGTCAGCGCGTACAGCCCGCCCAACTCCGGCCGGGTCGCGGGGCCGCGCACGGTCACAAAATCATGGGGACGCTCACCCGGCCCCAGCTCCTCGTGCCGCTTGACGCTGCCCGAGAATTCACCGTTGGGCACGCGCGCCGCATAGTTGGCGGGCAGTCGCCCAAGTCCCTTGCCCAGCCACCATTGAGCGGGACCCTCCAGCAGGCCGAGGCCATGGCGCCAATGCGCGAGCCGGCCCGTCAGGTCGCGGTCAGTGCTGCTCAGACGCTGTGACATGAAGGAGCCGCCGCCGACGGCCAGCACCTCGGCCGCCAGCGCCAGCGCCAGCAGCAAACCTGCCTTGCCGCGCCAGCTCCCAAGCCCGTGCCGTCGCCACGCACTGGTCAAAAACACCCGCAGTTCGAACCCGGACCTTTGCGCCCGCAGCAGCAAGCCGAGCAGCACCAGCGAGCCTGCCACCGCAAAATAAACGCCACGGGAAAACGTGGTCGAACAGGCGTACGCCACGACCAGGGCCAGCGCCGCAGCACCCGCCCAAGGCAAGGGGCGACGCGCGGCGACCAGCGCCCACACCACAAAGGGCGACGTCAACGCCAGGTAGGCATCGATCGCCGCGCCGCCCACATGCATTTCCCAAAACAGGGCAACGGTACGGTAATGCTCGGAAAAATCGAACAAGCCGGGAAATGCCGCCCGCTCCCATACCACTGCCAGCGCAACCACAGTCAATCCCAGCACCATTCCGGTGGCCAGGCGCTGGCCCGCCAACACCCTGGCGCGGGCAAGCTCCTGCTGCAGCAAGGGGATCAGCATCAGCGCAAAGCCGAGGCTCTTGAAGACGCGCAAGCTGTTCAACGGATCGGTATAGCCGGCGAACCAGTCGAAGGAAAACCCGCCCGCGTCGGCAAATCCGCGCAGCAACGCCAGCAGGCCAGAGGCGGCCAGCAAAACCGTGATCCCTAAAAACGCAGGCGGCAATCTTTTCAACCCGGAGGTGGCGTCAGCGTAGAAAGACCACGCCAGCCGGACATAGCCGCCGGCCAGCGTCCCCAGCAGCAGAATGTCAAATTCCTCAAAAACCAGCCATCCGGTCCAGGGCGAGAAGTTCAAAAAGGGCAGACAGGCAGGCACCACCAGCAGCCAGACTCCTGGGCGGCAGGCGACCACGAAACACCACAGCGCAAAAATAGCCAGCGCCGCGCCGGGCCACAACGGGTGATGCCAGGCCAGTACCACCCCGGCTGCACCGCTGATCAGGGCCACGAGCAGACTGACCAGCGCCTTCAGCGTTCCGCCTTGCAATGGGCTGGGTGGGTGGCCAACTAGCAAAGCGGCGCGGTCCTAGACCAGCACTTCAAGACAGGCAGGATGCCCTAAAAACCCCTGCGGACTGGCACTGGCGCCATAAGCGCCCGACTGGAACACCACCACCAGATCCCCGACCTGCGCCAGCGGCAGCGTCATGCGGTCGGCCAGCAGATCGAGCGGCGTGCACAAGGGCCCGACCACTGAAGCCGTTTCGCGCTCCAGCGCATCAGCCCGGTTGCCGACCGTGACCGGGTAGTTCTTGCGCACCACCTGGCCAAAATTGCCCGACGCCGCCAGATGGTGATGCAGCCCGCCGTCAACCACCAGATAGACCTGACCGCGCGAGACCTTGCGATCCACCACACGGGTCACGTAAACACCCGCCTCGCCCACCAGGTAACGGCCCAACTCGATCACCAACGAGGCATCCGGCAACTCTGTCTGCGCGCGCTGCGCGAGCCGCGCCAGGTTGTCGCCGATGGGCGTCAGGTCCAGTGGCTGTTCACCGGGGAAATACGGTATGCCAAAGCCGCCGCCCAGATTCAAAAAGCGCACCGGCTTTGGTGCCTGCTGCGCCAGCCGCAGCGCCAGCTCGTAAGACTTTTGCTGCGCCTCGCAGATCGACTCTGCGCGCAGGTTCTGCGAGCCGGCAAAGAGATGAAAGCCCTCAAAAGCCAGGCCCGCGCGGGCAATGCGGGCCAGCAATTCGGGAATCTGCTCGACGTCGACGCCAAACTGCTTGGGGCCGCCACCCATTTTCATGCCCGAACCCTTGAGTTCGAAGTCCGGGTTGACCCGCACCGCCACGCGCGCCGGCAGGCCCAGCTCGCTGCAGATGGCCTGAAGCACGGGGACTTCGCGAAACGATTCCAGATTGATCAGCACGCGCGACGCCACCGCCTGGCGCAGTTCGGCATCGCGCTTGCCGGGCCCGGCAAAGCTGATCTCGTGCGGGTCAGTGCCCGCATCCAGCGCCACCTTCAGCTCGCCGGCCGACGCGACGTCGACGCCATCTACCAGGCCGGCCATCAGCCCCACCACGGCCGGCATCGGGTTGGCCTTCATCGCATAGTGCAGCTTGACCGCCGGGGGCAACACATGACGCAACGTTGCAACCCGGTCGCGCAACAGCGCCCGGTCATAGGCATAAAAGGGGGTTTGCCCTACCCGCGCCGCGAGCAATGACAAACGCTCGCCGCCGACCACCAGTTCGCCGTCGCGCACGGCGAACTGGTTCATGGGCGCATGGACGGGCAGTTGGCGTTCAGTGAGGGACATGGTCTTGACTCGCCTTTGAATGATGTTCAGTGCCCATGGCGCTCGGCCCAGTCAGCCGCCAGCAACTTGCGGTCTATCTTGCCGTTCGGGTTGCGCGGCAGCGGCCCGGCAACAATCTCTATACCCGCCGGCACCATGTAGACGGGCATTCGGGCGCGGCATTCGGATATCAAGTCATTTGTAGCCACAGCCCTTACCCCGTCTATGCATGTAGCTATCACATGTATAGCGTGTCCAAGGCTGGGATGCTCCACGCCAAAGGCCGCGCACTCGCCCACCAATTTCGTGGCGTACAAAATTTCTTCTACCTCGGTGGGGCTGACCCGGTAGCCCGAGGTTTTCATCATCTCGTCGCGCCGGCCAATGAAATACAAAAACCCCTCGGCGTCCTGGCGTACCGTGTCGCCCGAAAAAACGGCGTATTCAGGCAACTGCAGGCCCGGCTGCCGCCCCGGCGCATCTGCCGGCACCAATTTGTAGCGCTCCGCCGTCTTCTCCAAATCGTTCCAGTAACCCATGCCCACCAGCGCTCCGCGGTGCACCAGCTCACCGGGCTCGTCCGGGGCGCAGGGCGAGCCATCGTCGCGCAGCACCAAAATTTCGGCATTCGGTATCGCCTTGCCGATCGAATCCGGGCGCCGGTCCACCTCGTCGGGCGGCAGGTAGGTGGAGCGAAATGCCTCGGTCAACCCGTACATCAAAAACGGCTGGGCCTGGGGTACACGCTGGCGCAGCAGGCCCAGCGTTTCGCGCGGCATGCGTCCGCCGGTATTGGCGAAATAGCGCAAATTCTGCGCGATGGCGGCCGGCCATTCGAGCTGGGTCAGCTGGATGTACAGCGGCGGAACGGCCGTCAGGCCGGTCACTTTTTCGCGCTCCATTGCCTTGAGCACGTCGCGCGGCAGCAGGTAGTTGAGCAGCACCACGCGCGCACCGGCATGAAACGCCGTGGTGAGCTGGCTGAAGCCCGCATCGAACGACAAAGGCAGCGCCGCCAGCAGCACGTCCTGCGGCCGGTTGTCCAGATAGGACGCCACGCTTTTCGCACCTGCCACCATGTTGCGGTGCGACAGCATCACACCCTTGGGTTTGCCGGTACTACCCGAAGTGTAAAGAATGGCGACCATATCCGAGTCAATCACCCGGTGCCCGGGCCGTGCGGGGCTGCCCAGCAAATCGGACCACCCCGTCAACCCCAGTCGGTCGGCAGCAGAGGCGCCCACCGGCGACGCGCCCGCCGCCGCATCGGTGACCACCACGTGCTGCAAATCGGGGCAATCGACCAGCACCTCCCGCAGCAAGGCCAGGCGCTCGGGGGACGTCACGAGCACGCGCACATTGCAGTCGCGCAAAATGAACGCCACCTGCTCCGGCTTGAGCAGGGGATTGACCGGGACAAAAACGGCTCCGGCGGCAGGCGCGCCAAAACTGGCGATGACGGTCTCGAAACGCTTTTCAAGGTAGATCGCAACGCGCTCGCCTCGTGCCAGGCCCAGTCTCATCAAACCCGCGGCGAACCGGCTAACCTGGTCAGCCAGTTCCGCGTAACTCAGCGCGGCGCTGCCGCTGGTCAGCGCCGTCGCCTGTGGCGTGCGCTCAGCCGCGCGGGCAATCAGTTCGTGCAGGAGTGTGGATTCGGTCATAGAAAAGCAATCAAAGCCATATCAATTCAGCAACAACAAGCGATCACCAAGTGCCCGCCCACCCGCGCCTGCCTTTGCACCCTAAAATCGCTGAACTAGCAGGTAAAGGCGCTCAAGTCAGCCCGCATGGAGTTTTAATTGAACATATCACATGAAGTCTTACGCATTCTTGACGAAGTGCTCAGTCTGAACGGACGCTCGGCCGCCTTCACGCGCGACACACCGCTGCTCGGCGCCATCCCAGAGCTCGATTCCATGGCGGTCGTGACGCTCATCACCACCCTTGAAGAGCAGTTGGGCTTGGTGGTTGACGATGACGACATCGACGGTTCAACCTTCGCCACGGTCGGCTCGCTGACCGACTTCGTCAGCGGCAAGCTCGCTGCCTGAACGCCCGACATCCCATGCCGGACCAGCCCGAGGCTTTTTTTCTGCCTGCCGGGTCGGCGCCATCCACGCCAAACGACCAGCGATTTTGCATTTTCTACCCGGCTAAGGTCAGCCCAGGCAGCGGCGCCGCGCGCGGTTTGGTGCTCTATATCCACCCCTTTGCCGAAGAGATGAACAAGGCGCGCCGCATGGCCGCCCTGCAGGCGCGTGCGCTGGCGCAGGCCGGTTACGCGGTGCTGCAGATTGACCTGCTTGGCTGCGGCGACAGCTCCGGCGATTTTGGCGACGCCAGTTGGCAGGACTGGGTCAACGATGTGCTGAAAGGCTGCCGCTGGCTACGCCGGTATGGCAACGCCCCGGGCGCCGATTCCGGCCAAATGCCGCTGTGGCTGTGGGGCCTGCGCGCAGGTTGCCTGCTGGCGGTGGAGGCGGCCAGGCAGCTTGGCGAGCCCTGCAATTTTCTGTTCTGGCAGCCGCCCGCCACCGGCAAACCGCTACTGCGACAGTTTTTGCGCCTCAAGGCGGCCGGCGACATGCTGGGCAGCCAGGGCAAAGGCATCATGGCCGATATGCGCCAGCAGTTGAGCTCAGGTGCGTCCGTCGAAGTGGCCGGCTACCGGCTGTCGCCCGGGCTCGCCGCCGGGCTGGAACAAGCCACCTTGCGGCCGCCCGCCCACCTTGCCCCGGCCCAACGCGTGGAATGGCTGGAACTATCCACCCGGGAAGACGCCAGCCTGAGCCCGGTTTCTGCCCAAACCCTCGGCGACTGGCAGCAAGCGGGCTACATCGCCCGCAGTCACATCGTGCGTGGCCCCGCCTTCTGGCAAACCACCGAGATCGAAGACGCCCCGGCACTGATCCCGGCCACCACGGCAGCCCTCTCCGGATTGTCCGCATGATCTACACCGAAGAGACCGCCCTCTTCGCCTGCGAAGGCGACACGCTGCTGGGCATTCTGGCCAAACCGGAACGGCCGGCGCCGACCGGTGTCGTCGTCATCGTGGGTGGCCCGCAATACCGGGTCGGCAGCCACCGGCAATTCGTCCTGCTGTCACGCGCACTGGCCGGCGCCGGTTACCCGGTGCTGCGCTTCGATTACCGGGGCATGGGCGACAGCACCGGGGCGCAGCACGATTTTGAGGCGGTCAGCACCGACATTGCCACCGCGATTGACGCGCTGCAGCAGCGCGTGCCCGCCGTCAGGCAAGTGGCCCTGTGGGGCCTGTGCGACGGCGCATCAGCCGCACTGCTCTATTGCGACGAAACCCATGACCCGCGCGTCAGCAGTCTGTGCCTGCTGAACCCCTGGGTGCGCTCCGAGGCCAGCCTGGCGCGCACCCAGGTCAAGCACTACTACCGCCAGCGCTTGATACAAAAAGAGTTCTGGACCAAGCTGCTTCACGGTAAGGTGGCTTTGACAGCGCTGGCCGGTCTGGCTCGAAATATCCGCGTCGCCATTACAGGTACGCCAAGCTCTGATGCAATACCGTCAGAACAGCCCTATCAACATCGCATGGCGGCCGCCTGGAATGCCTTCAATGGAAATATCTTTCTGCTGCTGAGTGCCGACGACTACACGGCCAAAGAATTTATGGAGTACGCCAGCAACGAGGCAGCCTGGCGAAATGCATTGATGCATCCGCGTTTGCTGCGCCATGAGCTGAAAGCGGCCGACCACACACTTTCCAGCGAGGTCGCCCGCGCCAAAGCAGAAGAATTGACGCTCAACTGGCTCTGCGACCTTCGCCAGAGAGCTTGAAGCCTCAAGATGCCGACGCCCCTTTCGGGCCGATCTGCAGTTTTGGACGTCCCCCAAAAGCGATGAATGGGCGTTGGTTCGACAGCATCCATTGATACGGTCCCAGTCTCAGAAAAAGCGCCCGCCCGCAGTCTTGCGCACCCAGCCTGCGGTGCGATGCGACGGAGCGCTGGTTAAACGCATTGATTCTGCTCACCGTATAGCGTATTCCTTGTGGTTTGAGCAGCGCGTCAAAAGTATCCCATTGCTTGGCAAAGAGGAAGCCCAAGCGCTCCGACTCCGCCACGAAGACATCAAAGTCCCATACGCAACTCTCATCCTGTAGAGAATAGTCAACCCGCACTTCGTCTTCAACGTAACACTTACGAACGAACCAGATGCAGCCAACAAGCACTTCATTCTTGACCGCAGCCAAGCATTGAGCCTCCTGAAAAAAGCGTTCACGTATTACTGCGGGAGGACGGCCCAGTGCATTCAAGATCGGATCAGGGGCGTGAAGCAACCGAAACAAGTAGGCCTTGCCACGAGAAGGAGGAAGCCGTGGTTTGTCGGCCAGAGGCTGGGCGACAAAGAGGTAGTAATAAAAACCACATCTATGGTGAATGCGACGTAGCAAGCGATCCAACAAATACAAAAAAGCAATCCCTACGCCCAATTCACGAACAAGCGTACTGCATCGCTTCAAAATCGAGAGTAGCATTCAAGTCCGCTTCCGTAAAAATCACTTGTTCTGCGACTGGATTGTGGAAAATTCATCCATCAGCCAATCTACCAGCGTCTACTAAACTGTCGCATTTCAACAACTAAAAAGCGCTTAATCGTCAAATTATGTTGCTTTTATCACACATCACGGATGTTATGCACCTGCCAATGAGAAAAGATCAGTCAAGCTACTCTTCATGCAGAAAGTTGCATCCTCTTCGTAACATCAGTCACATTTCGTTAAATCGAGGCTTCACTAAACCACTTTTCAATTCAGCTTAACTATACATAGGTAGATCATGCACTATCCATCAACTCACTGTTATGTCAAAAAATTCTAGAAGATTGTGCATTTTCTCTACGGTTTCATGCTGTTTTTGTCTATTGGCCTCGTTCATGCACAGGATGTTCCAGGTTGTGGATCTCTAGAAAACGGCTACGGACCTTTTGGCTACCGTAAGGCCTCCAAAGAAACAATTCAAATTTTCGAGAAATTTCACTTCACTCCAAAAATAGAATATCTCATCCCTGGTCGAAACAAAGAGGACTACTTTGGCGGCGACATAAGCTACACGCCGCGGGCATTTCCTAATCATTATCGAGCACTAATTACTATTCAACGGCTTGCAAATCGAGAGACGAATGACTCGCCGTCGCATGCAGAGTTTTCAGTGACTTGTTACTCTGACAGAGTCATTCGTTTTCAGTTGGATGCCCCAATTGTAAGAATGCTGTTCGTTCGTTACCTGATCAAGAAAGCTCGTACGGAAGAAGCTACGCGACAGTTGGATGGCCATCAGCCTAGCCGGGGATGACCCTTTCACCTACTTCAATGTCGTCCTTCTGTTTTTCGAAAAGAAAAATTACGAACAGGCATTCGAACAAGCATATCGTGCCGCTGAGTTGGGCTTTACACGGACCGTTCTCAAAGATCGCTTGGTAGCAGCGGGAAATGGATAGAGCCTCTGCCCCCTGTGGAAATAAAGAAACAACCTTGACTGGTTAAATAGAGCAATGTTGGCTGCGGAAAAAATTTCAGTAGTAATCCCCTGCTTCAATGCTGATAAATATATTGAAGCAGCGATCAGGTCGGTACTGGCCCAAGAATGGCCTCAGCTAGAAATTGTGGTTGTGGATGATGGCTCGTCTGACAATTCATCAAAATTGGTTCGCGATAAATTTCCAGAAGTAGTCCTGTTGAGACAAGCTAACCAAGGCGTTGCCGTGGCACGAAACAACGGCATCTCTCATGCAAAAGGTGACTGGATTGCGTTTTTAGATGCGGATGACATCTGGCTGCCTGGCAAATTGCATGCGCAGTGGGCGACACTCAAGGCTACGCCCGCTGCGCGCATGACCTACACCGCCTGGCAAGTTTGGAGTGGCCTCGAGCCCACGCCATCGCCCGAATGCCTTGCCGCTCTGCTAAACGATGCTGACGAAACCGATCGTTGGTCAGGTGCAACGGGTTGGGTTTACTCTCAGTTACTGCTCGATTGCGTGGTGTGGACATCCACCGTACTAGCGCACCGGACTGTATTCAAAGAGGTTGGCCAGTTTGATCCAACTCTACGGATTGGCGAAGACTACGACTTGTGGCTTCGCGCATCACGAGTAACGCAGATATTGCGCGTACCGCGGCCATATGCGTTATACCGCATGCACTCAGCAAGCATCACCAAGTCTGTGCCAGAAAAAAATTACCGAAATTTGGTCGTTGATCGTGCGCTTGCTCGCTGGGGATATGTTGCCCCAGACGGCAGCTATGCAAGAAAGGCCGATGTAGCTAGCGCGATGGCAAAGAGTTGGAGTGACTTCGCGGGTGCTCACCTTGACGCTGGCAACCTTGCCCTTGCCCAGCAGGCCGGACTACAAGCTTTACGCGCTGATTGGCGCCATGTCAATGGGTGGAAAGTTCTTCTCAAAACCGCCGTGCGTTTAAGTCAAAAACAAAAGAAATGAAGATTGCATTGCTATGTTCCGGACTAGGCAACGTTTATCGTGGGCATGAGGTATTCGCCCGTGACCTTTTTTCCCTGCTTCGTGATGCGGTAGACATTACCTTATTCAAAGGTGGTGGCATTTCGGCACCGCAAGAACAGGTAGTTGACAACCTTCCGCGTAACGCTCCTTTCCTCGACCATATTCATGTTTCAGCATCACCCAAGTGGCAGGCCTCCGCAAAGGAAAGCGAACGTATCCGCATCGAAGGCGTAACCTTTGCCTACGCAGCACTCAAACCTTTGCTTGAGGGGGAGTTTGATGTTATTCATTGCCTGGAGCGAGATGTGTGTGACGTTATTTACGATCATCGGCATTTGTTCAGGTCAACGCCAAAAATTCTGTTTTCAAACGGTGGTGCCATTCCAGCCAGAGATTTGCCGCGCTGTGATTTCGTTCAAGAACACACAGATCGCAATTTGCAGTTCAGCGCTAAAGGCAAGGCATTCATGATTCCGCACGGCGTGGACTTGACCCGGTTCCACCCTGGGATCGAGTCTGACTTTCGGGCACAGCACGGCATCCCCCAAGAGGCGTTTGTAGTCATTACTGTCGGGACAATTTCTTATACCCACAAGAGGACGGATCACATCATTAAGGAAATTGCAGCCGTTAAGGATGCTTACCTGCTGGTGGTGGGTCAAGAAAACCAAGACACCCCTAATATTAAAGCGCTTGGACAACGTTTGATGGGTGATCGGATAATTTTTACCAAACTTTGCCACAGCGATTTACCCAAGGCTTACGCTGCAGCCAATATATTTACCTTAGGATCTGTTTTTGAAACCTTTGGAATTGTTTTTGTGGAAGCAATGGCCATGGGGCTGCCGGTAATTTGCACCAACCACGTCAACCAACGTGCCATCGTAAAAGAGGGTATTTTTATTGACATGACAAAACCCGGCGCGCTGACCCAGGCTCTGCGTAATACTGACCGGGAAACTCTTATCTTATTGGGTAAACGTAGCCGCGAGATCGCTCTGGCGCATTACGACTTGACGGTGTTGAAACGTCAGTATTTGGAACGTTACCGTATCATCTCCAATGCCACCGTGTCATTGCCCACTTTTTCACTAAAGAAAAAAATAGTATCCAATATTAAAAATGCAATTCGGAATGCAGCGACACTTATATTTGGACGGGCAGAGTAGGCGTAATTTTTGGTTCATCGCTACGCTGCTGATGATGTATTTACGCTGCGTATTAATATAGGTTCGGATGCTTATTTGGTCGCCCCTGCAAAACCTCTGAAGCCTGCATAAACAAAGGCGCTGCGGGTAACTTCGGTGTCGCGAATCCCTCGGGTCTTAAATAATAGAGGCTCAGAAACTGTGAGTTTTCAACACATTTGTGAACCATCATGACCGATGATTTCTTCCGTGCTCGTTTGGATGCGATGATTGTTCCCAAGTATGCACTGGCCGTCTTGGCGCTTCGCCTGCCTTGGCGGCAAATCGAGCAGGGCATTGCGCCATGCTCTGCGCGCAAGGCCCGCCCAGAGCAGTTGCAGATGGACGAGGACTTGTTCGGGGCCACTGCGCAATGGGCCGGTGGCGGCGTGAGCAACGCCGGGCGCTCTCGGCTGCCCTTGCGCTTGATGATTGCGCTGACGCTGCTCAAGAACAGCTTTGACCTCAGCGACGAAGAGCTCGTGCAGCGCTTTGCCGAGAACGTGTACTACCAGTACTTCGCGGGCTACGAATACTTTGATCCCACAGTGCCGTGCGACACCACGCAGATGGGGCGTTTTAGGAGCGCGCTGGGGGAGACGGGGCTGGAAGAGCTGCTCCAGGCCACCCTGCAGACTGCGCTGGACATAGGCGCGGTGCGCAAGAGCGAGTTTGAGCGGGTCATTGTCGACACCACGGTGCAGGAGAAGGCCATCGCCCACCCGGTGGACAGCCGCTTGCTGGAGATTGCCCGGCGCAAGGTGGTGGTGGCGGCCAAACGTTGCGGCATCGTGCTCAAACAGACTTTTGCCGCTGAAGGCAAGACCTTGCAACGCCAGGCGGGCGGTTACGCCCATGCCAAACAGTTCAAGCGCCTCAAACGCGTGGTCAAACGACCGCGCACCATTCTTGGCATCCTCGTGCGCGAAGCCAGACGCAAGATGGCGAGCACGGCCGACAACGCCCTGGCACTGAATTCACTGAACACCTGGCTGGAACGGGCCGAGCGCGTTCGCAACCAACAGCGCCATGACAAAAACAAACTCTACGCGCTGCACGCACCAGAGGTGGAGTACATCGGCAAAGGGAAAGCCCGCAAGCCCTACGAGTTCGGCGTCAAGGTGAGCGTTGCCATCACTCACAAGCAAGGGCTGATCGTAGGAGCCAGGAGCTTTCCCGGCAATCCATGGGACGGTCACACGCTGGCCGAACAGATCGAGCAGAGCACCATCTTGCTCGAAGACATCGGCGTCAAACCCAGGCAGGTCGTTGTTGATTTGGGTTACCGTGGTAAAGAGGTGGACGCGGCCAACCCGGGGGTTGACATCATTCATCGGGGGCGCTCCAAAACCATGAGCAAGCATGAGCGCAAATTGCTCAAGCGCCGCCAGGCCGTGGAGCCCGCGATCGGGCACCTCAAGGCCGATCACCGCATGAACCGCTGCTGGCTCAAGGGCAGCATGGGCGATGCGCTGCATGCACTCAGCTGTGCGCTGGGCTACAACCTGCGCTGGCTGATACGGGCCTTAGTGCGCCTGAGCCTTACAGGCTTTTTGTTGGCCCTACTTTTGACGCGCTGGACCGCCTCGTTGGCCACGCGGTATGTCCTCCATGAGCCGCAAACTGCTCACGCGAACATGATGCAGGCTTGATGCAGCCTGGCCATTGGCTGAATTGAGTGAAAAATGAATTTTGCAGGGCCGACGTAGTAGAGCCAGCGCATAAAAGGATGGTTCGAGTTTGAGAATCATTGGACCGAAGAGCACATCCTTTGAACAAGAGAGACGGTAACAAATGAGCATTCACTACCCCCACAACTTCCGTAGCGAAATGCACCCATTTATTCCAATGGCTGCTGAACGCGTACTGGACATCGGCTGCAATACCGGCGCCTTCGGAGAAGGGCTGAAGACCCGAGGCAAGGTGGAAGTCTGGGGCGTTGAGCCCAACGAAGATGCAGCAACAAAGGCAGCAATCGTGCTTGACCATGTGATCACTGACACATTCAGCGCAACGACAGCGGTGCCCGACGACTATTTCGATGTGATTGTGTTCAATGACGTCCTTGAACACCTGGTGGATCCGTGGGAAGCGTTGCGAACAGCTCGGCCAAAGCTAAGAACCGGAGGCTGCGTCGTGGCATCGATCCCGAATTTGCTGCATCAAGAGAATCTATTGCACTTGCTGCGAGATCGTGATTTCCGATATGAGGATCGTGGCATTCGTGACCGAACACATCTTCGTTTTTTTACGCGCAAGAGCCTGCATCGGCTTTTCGAAGACAGCGGTTTCTCGGTCCAGAATATCGTGGGGATCAATGAGAACTGGTGGTCGCCATCATTGGTGCGCAGGCTGACATATATCCTGTTCGACCGCCAGTTGAAAGACACCAAGTACATCCAATTTGCAGTCGTGGCCTTGCCCCTGTAGGACTTCAAGTCAGGAGCAATATGAAAGACTCCACACCGTGTGCCGCACGTTGAAGCGATGTCGTTCAATTGGCCGTACAGGCAATTGCAATGCGCTTTGTGGCTGAGGCAGAGCAGACAGTCGGATTAGCTTCGACCGGGAATCGGGGCACGAATAGCCCGGATATTTTCGAACACGCGTTGACAGGCTCGGGGGTCTCGATTCGGCATGGCCCGCTCCATCCGCTCCAAATACTCACGGGTTGGTTTGATACCGTTAGAAAAGAAGCTTTGGATGTGACCAACCAATTCATTTTCGTCTAACGCAATCGGGCCAAAGCCGTCGCGGTCGTAGTCAAAATAACCAGGTCGCCAGTTGTGATCGCCGCCGTAGAAATGCTTGCGATCAAACTGGTAGTAAAAAACCATTCGCCGCAGGAACGCCATCTCAAATGCCACAGACGTGTAGTCGGTTATGAGGGCCACGCTCCGGCACAACAGTGGCATGAAACTGGTGTCTGCCTTGGTAAGAATTTTTACGTGAGCAGGCGGTTCAAACGCCTCTATGTAAGAAGCAACGTTAGGATGCGCCATAAACATGAGATTCATGCCGTTCTGTTGGGCCAAGTTCCGCAAATCTCGGTTGTGCAATAGTGCACGCCAGTGCTTCGCGTAGTCCGATGAGGCGAAAGCGGCCATCCGATCTTTGACAGATCCGGATATGGCCCTGTCATCAACCAGACCGGCTCTCCACGTCGGCATGATCAACAGCACGTTAACCCCAGAGATTGGCGTTTGTGCAGTCAGCTCTAACAGTCGGTCACGACGTGGCAGCCCAAGATACCGTGCTTCTCGCTCAGTGTAGTTGTACGGCGTATCGTTACCCACAATTGATTCGTGTTCGGCTGGACTTGTAGTGACGAACAAGTCGAACGCTCGACTACCAAGCCAATGGGAAACGTCATCTTTGGATATACCGTGCGGAACAAAGGTAAAACGCCATTTCATCAGATCGCCGTACCAGGCACGCTCCAATCTGCCAAATTCATAGTCCACATGCGAAGAGATGACGTGCTCACAGTTCAGAATCAGCAATTTACGCTTCAGTCCCGGTGGCACGAGCCGAAATCCCTCTGCCGCCAAGCGATTCCAGTCTGACGACGAGCGATTGAGCATGAACCAGGCATTGATCTCGGGGTGATGCTTCTTTACCCAACGGTACAGGTGCTCAGCGTTGTCGTCGGCGTCTTCGTCGCGGTCAGCGAACACCCAGGCCTTGGCGAACTTGCGCTGCACGATTGGCAGTCGCGCCAGCCCGCGCAGAAGGCGCACCTTCCAGCCTGCCCAGCCGCGCGGCAGTGCTTGCCGGCCGCCCTTACCCGGCGGATAAGCGGCTCGGGCGGCTGGTAGCGGTTCATCGGCCGTCAGCCCCATGGGCTCCCGTCCACTGCCCACGGCAAAGGGCTGCGGACCCACCGCCAGAGGCACCAACGCACCATCCAGCAACACCTTGAGCGTCCTGGCACTGGCTACCGGAAGCCACGCGATGCGCTGGCGCAGCAGCATGCGGTGGTAGTAGCGGCAGGCGCGGTACTTGGCGTAGGCTGGAGCAACAGCGACTTCGTCGATCATGAAGGTCTCGGCCGGTGGGCCACCATGCACGTAATAGCTCAAGCGGACCAGACCCTGGTCGTGGTCATAGGCATCCAGGGTCGCGCTTGAATGCAGCACCGGGTCTTGGTAGGACAGCAGTGCGTGCCGCACTTCGGGGCTGGCCTGCTGCGGGTCGAGCGCCTCCAGCGTCTCGGCGTCAATGTGTCGCATGATCTGGCGTATCCGGTCATGGAAAGCGGGTGCCTGAGCGGGAGTTAGCGCAACGGTGGGGGCGCGCTCGCGCAGATCGACGGTGAAATACCAGTGCAATTGCTGCAGCAGCGCCAATTGCAGACTGTACGGCGCCCGCCCAAGCAGTTGCACTGCCTCTTCAAGCGGGGCGATGAAGTCTCGCTGCAGCGTACCGTCATAGGTAGCGGGGTCGCGCCAAAAATCCGGCGAAGGTTCGGTCGTTACACCAGCAGCGGGAGAAGTGGGCATCTTTGTTATTGACTCGGTCAGGAGGGCTTCAACAGCGTGACCGCGGCCTGCCTGAAGTCATTCAGGTAGTCACGCGAGAGCAAATGCAGGGTTATCAAATAAATGATACCGCCAACGAAAACATGCAACAGCAGTAACACACTGGCATGGGTGCTCCAGCCTACGCTGATTTCGCGCAAGCCGGCCGTGGCCAACCACATCACCGCCGCCGCCAGAGTCGGCGGACCAAGTACCTGCGCCATGTGCCGGGTACTCAGCCCAATCAGCGCAAACGCCACGCGAAAGCTCACAAGCGAGTATAGGGAAATGACCGCCACCGTCACCGCCACGGCCTCAATACCATGCGGCATGGCCAGCATCACACCTACCACCAGCAATACCGTACCAATCACGTTGTAGCGCAGCGACAGGCTCACCCGGTCGTTCGCGTTGAATAGTGGCGATGCGATGGCGGTGGCCGCGCGAATGGCTGCACTCAGACCAAACATGGACATCACGGGAATCATTGGCCGCCACTGCTCGCCATACAGGACCAGGACCAGGTCCCTCGCATTGGCCGACACGCCAAAACCAATCGGAATGACCACCGCCGCAAGCAATCGGCCAACCCGCATCACGAGTTGCTGAAAGCGCTCACGCTCCGTCTGCAGTGCCGAGAATGCAGGAAACAGCACACTTTGAATAGGCATCGCGATGCGTGCGCGAATTTCGTCCGTCAGCGCACGCGCATTCTGGTAGTAACCCAACGAGGTCGCACCCAAATAGCGGCCAATCAGCAACAGGTCAAGGTTCATGCTGACGTAATAGGCCATGGTGCCGCCGAAGTAGCTGCTACTGGTACGCCAGGTCGATGTGAGCAGCGGCAAGTGAAAGCGCAGGCGCGGGCGAAAAGGCACGCAGACAAAGTTCAGCACGACAGCAATCAGCGAGCCGACCAGGCTGCCCACCACCAGGCTCCAGACGCCCATGCCCGAGTAAGCAAACGCCAGCACGGCCACGGTGCGGATGGCCACCGTACCGATCTGAATCCAGAATTCCGTGCGAAAGCGAAGAGTGCGTGACAGCACGACCCAGGGAACGGCATCGAGACTGTTTATGACGAAAGTCAAACACAGCACACGCAAAAGAGGTGCTACCAGTGGGTCCGCGAATAACCAGCTTGCAAAAAACGACAGTCCAAACACCACGGCAGCAAGCAAAGTCCCAATGGCCAGCGTCGCCCAGAACACCGTGTCGAGTTGCAGCCGGTTGATCATGCGCCGTTGAATAAGCACGTTGGTGAAACCAAAGGTGCCAAAGATTGCCGCAAACTCGGTAACCACGGTGGCCATCGCGAGATAGCCGAAATCTGCCGGGGTCAACAGTCGCGCCAGAACTGCCGTTGATCCAATGGATATGGCAACGCGCAGCGCAATGCCCAGAATCTTGAAGCCGGCGCCGGTAGCAACCCTGCGGTTAAGATCATCCGAACTCAAAACGAACGAGTCACGAACCCAATTTTTTTTCATCGATGGCGCCCGGCCAATCCAGTGATTCGAAGGAAGGGAAACGACGGCAATGATACGTGGCGGCCGCAATTGGGGGTCGGCCTGTCGGGCGCTCAACCGCGGAGCGCAGGATTCGTCCGATACGGTCAGGGCTAACTTAGCCCCAAACGAATGACACCATAATGGTTTTCCCCGTCGAAACGATGCGTTCCATCAGAGACTTCAGCGAGCTCAGTCACGACCTACTTTGCGATATTGGGCGGATTTGAGATATCTGGCTCTTTCCATTGGTTAACACTCTTCAACTTGTCAGTCAGCGCCGTTCCATTGAACCCCAATTGCAAGGCCTTGTGCGCCTGTACTCGTGCCTTGTCATACTGCTTTAGATCAAAATATTCGAGCCCAATATTGTAATGAGAAAACCCATTGTCTTTGGCATAAAAATCTGCCTCTTGCAGCTCTTTTAATGCCGCATTCGTTTTATTGGTTTTGGCAAGGTACTGCGCATACACAATACGCACAAGGGTGTCGTCTGGCGCAAATTGAATAGCCCTGATGAAATAGCACTCAACAGAATAATGCATATCCGGGATTTCTGGGGTTTTCAGCCTTTCTGCCAGCCGAGCCATCGACATTAGAGCACGCAGATGATTGGGGGATGTGCGCAACGTATAACCCAAGTCGCCACCAATCGAACTCGTATTGCCCTTGATAAGGGCTTCCACCTCCGGCGTAAAGTGAAACTGATCAACAATTGCCAGCTTGTCGCGTTGCGTTCGATAGTCATAAGGGCCGTAGTGGTTTGCCAACTGGCCACAACCACCAATTGGATTCACTTGTGAATGCGCCGGCGCTGCCCTCATCATGCCGACAAAGAGCACTAACACCAGCACGAGAATGCGTTCCCGTTCAACAGCAAAAAGGTTGGGCCGGATCTGCGCAGCGCCCTTCGGTCGACCATCAATAACAACGCGTTTGACCATGGGCAGATTCTAGTCGGCTAACTGCGTTTCGTCAGTACTTTGAACTACCTGGGCCCTGGCAGAGCTGGAACACTGTGCGGGTAGCCCAAGCGTCACTTGACGCAGTTTTCAACGCGGACGCGTGGTACAAAGTGTGCTGCCCGCCGCACTGGCGCCGTCAGGAAGACACCCACAGGACTCTATGGCAGAGCATGTCCACCACCATCCGCGCACAGATCGACGCGACGCCACGCGCCTGACGTTGCTGCCCGTCGTGCTGGCCCTGATTTCGGGGGCCACCGGCCTGACGCTGGCCCTGCACTACCCGCTGGCCCCTGCCGTGATGACCGCCTTGGTGCTGGCAGGCTGGGGCGCCTTTTTTGCCTGGCCGCAGCTGTGGTTGCTGCTGGTGCCGGCGCTGCTGCCCTTGATTGGCCTGGCGCCCTGGACGGGCTGGATCACCTTTGAAGAGCTGGATATCCTGATTCTGGCGGTGGCGGCCGGTGGTTATGCGCGCTTGGCTTGGCCCGCATCGGCGAACAAGGCGGTCGATGGCGGCGCGCGGGACGCTGCGGCGGGCATGGCGGGCGTGTCGGTGCTGGCCTGGCTGCTGGCTTTGCTGTTTGCGCTGTCCACCCTGGTTGCTGTGGGCCGGGGCTTTGCGGACGCGGGCGGATTCAGCTTTGGCTGGTTCCAGGGTTATCTGGAGCCGATGAACAGTGTGCGGCTGGGCAAGAGTATTTTGCTGGCGCTGCTGGTGCTTCCACTGTGGCAAAGCGCCGTCAGGGAACAGCCAGAACGCACGCAGCGCCTGCTGGCGTGGGGCCTGATGCTGGGGCTGGCTGGCGCATCGTTGGCCACTGTTTGGGAGCGGACGGCATTTACCGGGCTGCTCAATTTTTCTTCGGACTACCGCACCACCGGCCTGTTTTGGGAGATGCATGTGGGCGGTGCCGCGCTCGATGGCTTTTTGGCCCTGACCGTGCCCTTTGCACTGCGCGAGCTGATGCTGGCCCGTACGCCGACCCGCTGGGGTCTGGCGGCCGCCGTGCTGGCGCTGGGCGCCTATGCCTGCCTAACGACGTTTTCGCGCGGCGTTTACCTGGCGGTGCCCATCGGCCTAACGGTGTTTTTGGGCTTGCACGCGCGGCAGATCAAGCTGCTCGCCCCGGCGCCGGGCTCGGGAGCCATGCCCACGAGTCAGTCGGACAACGGCATGCATCTGGGTACAACGCTATGGCTCATGGTCGGGTTTGGCGTCGGTGCGGCCTGGATGTTCCAGACCAGCGGCTACCGGGGCATGGCGGCGCTGCTGGGCACGGTGGCACTGATGCTGCCGTTGGCGCAGGTATTGCGCCGCTTCAAAGCCAACCAGTGGCTGGCAGGCATGGCGCTGGGACTGGTGCTGATGCTGCTGGCGGGCGCGATAGGCTGGCTGCTGCCCAAGGGCGCCTATGTGGCGTGGGGGCTGGCGGCAGGCTTGACGGTGGTCATGCTGTGGCTTGGCCGGCACGCAACCCCTGCGGCTGTAATGGCTGGCCCCATGGCTTTTGGCGGATTTTTGGCGACTGTGGCGGCTGGCGCACTGGTGGCAAACCACTGGGGTGAAACGGCAGGGCTGCGGCATGCCGCACCCGCCTTGCTGGCCATGTTGACGGTGAGTGTGGTGGCGGGTGTGCGCCGCAAACCCTTGTGGCCGCAGGCGTTGCGCTGGCAGGCCACCACGGCATGCACCTTGGCTCTGGTAGCGGCGGTAGTTGGCGTGATGGACGGCGGCGCGTACATGAGCGACCGGTTTTCCACCGGCGAGGGAGACCTTAACGTCAGGCTCGCGCATTGGCGACTGGGCCGCGACATGTTGCGCACGCCGGCCGACTGGTGGCTGGGCAAGGGCATGGGGCGCTTTCCAGCCAATTATTTTTTGCTGGGCGACCCGGAGCAGCACCCCGGCGACTACCGGCTCAAACGCGAAGATGGCAGCACCTTCCTCACGCTCACCGGGGGGTTGCACGTGCTGGGTTGGGGTGAAATGTTTCGGGTCTCGCAGCGGGTGGAGCCGCCCGGCAGCTCGGCCCTGGTGACGGCACGGGTGCGGGCCGATAAGGACGTGCAACTGCATTTTGAAGTGTGCGAAAAGCATCTGCTCTACAACGCGGGCTGCATCCTGGCGGAGCCCTCCGTCAAGGGCATGCCGGGCGTGTGGCAGGACCTGCGCGTGCCCTTGAAGGGCGGCGCGGTCACTCGCGGCGACTGGTATGCGCCCCGGCTACTGGCGTTTTCCATGGCGATGGCAACACAGGGGGGCGTAGCCAACCTGGCCGATCTGGCCTTGACCAGCGCCGACGGGCGCGAGCTGCTCACCAATGGTGACTTCTCGGCCGGCATGGCGCACTGGTTCTTCTCGAGCGACCGCTACCACATGCCCTGGCACATCAAGAGCCTGTACATGGACGTGCTGTTCGATCAGGGCCTGGTCGGGCTCGCGCTGTGGAGCCTGCTGCTGGCGGGCGCCTTGTGGCGCACGAGCCTGGGCGGCGCGCGCCGGCAGCCGCTGGCGCCGGCGCTGGCCGCCAGCCTGAGCGGTTTTGCCGTGGTCGGACTGTTTGACAGTCTGGTCGATGTGCCGCGCGTGGCCTGGCTCTTTTACCTGCTGGTGCTGGTGGCCTGGACGCTGCCGCGCCAGCCGCAGGCACACGTGCAGGCGCGGCCGCGGCGCCCCGGTGCTGTCGCGGGCCTGACTGCGATCGCGCTGTTCTGCCTGGTAATTGCACTGCCCGGCAGCGCGCGGGCCGGCGCGGCGGAGCCTGCTCCGCAGGTCATCCACGTCGGTGCCAGTGAAACTATAAAAACAATAGCCGATGCCGCACGGCTGGCAAGGGCTGGGGCCACTATTGATGTAGATTCCGGCACCTACGCGGGGGATGTGGCCGTGTGGACGCAGGACAACCTCACGCTGCGCGCCGTGGGTGGGCGCGTGCGCCTGCTGGCCCGTGGCGCCGCGGCCGAAGGCAAGGGCATCTGGGTGGTGCGCGCGCACGGCATGCGTGTGGACGGCTTTGATTTCGAGGGTGCGGCGGTGCCCGACCACAATGGCGCAGGCATCCGGCTGGAAAGCGGCTCGCTGCAGGTGCGCAACTGCCGCTTCATGTACAACGAAATGGGGCTGCTCACCAACAACGACCCCGCCACGGTGCTCGACATCGACAACAGCGAGTTTGCCTACAACCAGCGCCCCGACGGCCACAACCACAACCTGTACGTGGGGCAGATTGCGCGGCTGTCGGTGACGGGCAGCTATTTTCATCACGCGCACATCGGCCACCTGCTCAAGAGCCGGGCGGCCGTGAGCCGCATCGTCAACAACCGGCTGATCGACGGGGCTGGCGGCACGGCCAGCTACGAGCTGGAGTTTCCGAATGGCGGCATGGCCTACGTGGCGGGCAACACCATTGCGCAAAGCGCCGGCACAGAGAACCCCGTCCTGATCTCATTTGGCGCCGAAGGCTACAAATGGCCCCGCAACGAGATCGACCTGGAAAACAACACGCTGGTCAACCCGCTGCCGCTCGGCGGTGTGTTCTTAAAGGTGGCGCCCGGAGCCGACGCGATACGCGCCGTGAACAACCGGCTGGCCGGCATCGGCACGCTGGAGTCTGCGGGCCGCGGCGAGTACCGCGACAACACCCGCATTGATCTGCATGATGCAATTATTTAGTGATAGCACCTCTCTGGCATGAGGTTGGGGCCGGGCCATGTGGTCAGCCGGAACTATCGGCACCGCTGATAATTAAGGGACACATGCTAGATATTTTCTTCACTGTGGACGTGGAAATTTGGTGCGATGGCTGGCACAACATCGATGAAAAATTTCCGGGTGCCTTTCGAAAATACATTTATGGACCCACTCCAAAAGGTGACTTTGGGTTGCCGCACAAGATCAAGATCTTGAAGCAGCACGGGCTGACGGGTGTATTTTTCGTCGAGTCACTTTTTTCGACGCGCTTCGGAAATCAGCCGTTGGCGGAGATCGTAGGTTTGCTTAACGACGGCTTACAAGAGGTGCAATTGCACCTGCATACTGAATGGGCCGATGAGTCGCGTCAGCCGATTTTCGAGCACTTGCGGGAAAAGCGCCAACACTTGCGATACTTTTCGCTCGAAGAGCAGACGCAACTGATTGCCCTTGGCAAAAGGCTGGTTTCCAACGCCGGCGCAAAGGAGGTCAACGCTTTCAGGGCGGGGAGCTTTGCGTTCAATGCAGACACCTTGACAGCACTTGCCACAAATCACATTCCATTTGACAGCAGTTATAACGCCAGCATGTTCGGGCCGGACAGCGGCGTCATGCCGGGCGTGACCCTCGTCGAGCCCATTGAATGCCGGGGTGTCCACGAGTATCCAATGACCGTGTTCCATGATGGGACACGCTCCCTGCGACACGCGCAGTTGACCGCCTGCTCTTACAAGGAGCTGGAACGACTACTGTGGCAAGCCCTGGAGGCTGGACGAAGTTCGTTTGTCCTGCTGTCTCATAGCTTTGAATTGATGAACCTGGCCATGAATCGGCCCGACGAAGTCGTCGTCAAACGCTTTGAAAGGCTTTGCGCCTTTCTGGAAAGGAACTCGGATTGTTTTCGGGTGCGGGGGTTTCAGGGCCTGATCCCGAAGGTCACGCAATCGCAGCCAGGCCCCTTGAAGTCACCGCCATGGATGACCGGGCTGCGCATGATCGAGCGAGCCTATCGGAGAAAGTACCAATGAGCCAGTGGCAGGATCGACCGGTGCCGTTCAAGTTTCAACTGAGTGACTGGACGCTGTTCAGCGTGTCGCGCAGGCTCCATGTCCGGGATGCGGACCCATTTGGCGAAGCACCGGTTGCGGGCCCGCTCGCACCGCCGGCCGTGGAATTGGCCCCTGGCAGCCAGGGCTTTCTGATCCGGGGCATCCCAGTTGCGACGGCGATTCCCACGCTGAGTCGAATCGGCGACTACGTCTGCTACGTGCCGCTCCAGTATCAGCACAACTACATTGATCTTTCGCTGTCATTCGATAGTTATCAAAAAAAATTCTCGTCCAAGACTCGATCAACGCTCCATCGAAAAATCAGGAGGTACGCGCAGCACTGTGGTGGCACCATCCCCTGGAAAACCTATCGTCAGCCAGCTGAAATGCGGGATTTCTTCAAGGTGGCGCGAACGGTATCTAGTGTACTGCGCGTGAAGTAATAGAACTTATTTGAGTCGGCATACTCCAATCGCTCAGGAGGTTGGAGCGATGCGGATTGCCAAGACGATTGAACTGGACGAGCACACGGAGCGGGAGCTTCGTGTGTTGGCCAAGGGCCGGCGAGTGCAGGCTCGGCTTCAGCAGAGAGCGGTCGTGGTCTTGCTGGCCGCCCAGGGCTGGCAGAACAAGGACATCGCGGTCGAGGCGGGGCTCGATCGCCGGCAAGTGGCGTTGTGGCGCCTGCGCTTTCTGGACGGCGGCATCGATGCGCTTCGCAAGGATGCTCCGCGCGCAGGTCGGCCCGCCACGGTCACGGCGCAGATGGAGTCGCGCATCGTGCATGCCACGTTGCATGACAGGCCAGTCAACGCCACCCACTGGAGCACCCGCACACTGGCCGAGCATCTTGGAACGGGTGCCACGACCATCCGCCGCGTTTGGCACAGCCATGGCCTCAAGCCGCACCTGAGCCGCGGCTTCAAGCTGTCGAGTGATCCCCGCTTCCAGGACAAGTTGCTGGACGTGGTGGGCCTGTACATGAACCCGCCCGAGCATGCGCTGGTGCTCAGTTGCGACGAGAAGAGTCAGATCCAGGCCTTGAACCGCACGCAGCCGGGACTGCCGATGAAGCGCGGGCGTGCCGGCACCGTCACCCACGACTACAAGCGCCACGGCACGACCACGTTGTTTGCAGCCCTCAACACGCTGGACGGCAGCGTGATCTCGATGTGCCAGCCGCGGCACCGCCACGGCGAGTGGCTCAAGTTCCTGCGGCTCATCGAGCGGCGCACGCCCAAGCACCTGAGCCTGCATCTGATCGTGGACAACTACGCCACGCACAGCCACCCCGACGTGCAGCAGTGGCTGGCGCGGCACCCACGCTTCGTCATGCACTTCACACCCACCAGCGCGTCGTGGCTGAACATGGTCGAGCGCTTCTTTCGAGACATCACCGACAAGCGCATCCGGCGTGACAGCTTCACCAGCGTGGCCGAACTGGAGCTGGCCATCGATCTGTATGTTGCCCATCACAACATCGATCCCAAGCCCTTCATCTGGACCGCTCGCGCCTGCGACATCCTGGCCAAGGTCACGCGGGCCAGGGCCGCTCTCGCGGCCACTACGGGATAAGTACAGAACAGAGTGGCGCACTGCACTAGCTGTGGAGCGGCGACATCACGCACATCGCCACCGACGAGGGTTGGCTGTACCTGGCGGCCGTCATCGACCTGTTCAGCCGCCGGGTGGTGGGCTGGAGCATGCAGCCGCACATGCACGCCAGTCTCGTCAAGGATGCGCTGGCCATGGCATGGTGGCGCCGTCGCCCCGCCGCAGGCCTTATATTCCATAGCGACCGCGGCAGCCAGTGTTGCAGCCACGAGTTCCAGTATGCTTTGAAGGACTGGGGTATACGCGCATCGATGAGCAGGAAGGGCAACTGCTGGGATAACGCACCGACCGAGAGCTTGTGGGGGCGGCTGAAGACAGCGAGCCTGTATGGCAGGAAATTAGCCACCCGGCGCGAGGCCACGGACGCCGTCTTGGACTGGATGGCCTTCTACAATCACCGACGTCTGCACTCCTCGCTGGGCTACCTCAGCCCGATGCAGTACGAACAACGCTGGTACGAGGCACGGCGCAAAAAGGCCGCGTAAACGATAGGCTAAGAACTACATCGATCAGGGGCAAGGTCAATCTCGGCGTTTGCATTACGCCGCAGACGAATCCTTTGTGGCTGCATCCGGGGTGAAGTCGCGAGCGGCGAACATCGCTCAGCCCTCAGCCGCCCTCGCGCTCTATCAAACGCAAGTCTATCGGCTCGACGAGCGCCGCGTCGTGAAGCAGTATTGCGAACCGCGGCACACGCGCACCCCATTGCCATAGACGCGGCAGAATTGACCAAGAGCGGTCACTCAGACACCGGGCAGAATCCGGCCGGGAGCCGGCATTCGGCCTCCTGCCCAAGAGCGGTTAATCTGAATCCAGCCGGTGCGTGAGACCTCGCAGCGCGTCGCTGTGCCTGACGATGGCGGTTTGGCACCGTGGCCGACCTCAGGAGGTGCCGCATTACGCCCACCAGGACATTATGTCCCCATGCTCGCAGCCGTAAGCAAACGCTGGAGCGCTCGGCTCCTGTTGAAACTGGCCCCGACGCACACGCCTTCGCTGAGCACAACAGGTTTCTGTACCCTAGAGCAACGTGCGCTGTAGGATTCCCAAGGAGATATTCGGTGAAGAAGAGCATGAAGAACCCGCCGGCCAAGCCTGCGCGAAAGGGCGTCTGGATTTCGCCCGACATTTTTGAGGCCGACCTCAAGCCCGCGGGCTGGCCTGATGACCCCGACCTGCGCAATGGTGTCGAATGGCTCCTCAGCTTCGTCAAGCCTGATGATTGGAAAAAGCGCCGGTTCGCCGCACTGCAGCGCTTTGTCGATTCCATCGCGGGCGCTGGCGACGACTCTACGGGCAAAGGCCGCTTCTTCGACGAGCGAGACCAGATAGCCTGGTACTTGTTTCTTGGGCAGGCGTTCCTGGACCACCCAACCATTTATGACTTCATGTATGGCAGCCGGGTGGTACCGGTCATCACGTCGATTGGTCGCGACCTGGAGCTACTCCAAGGGGTAGGCGGCGTTGATGCCCGGGTACGCCGCATGGTGGGCCCGGAGAAGGGCCAGCCGAATGCGTGTCTATTCGAACTCTTGGTCGCTGCCGCGTACCGCCGGGAAGGTGCTGAGGTAGCCTTCCTTGAGGAGCGGCCTGGCGTTGCCAAGACCTACGACATGGACGTGTCGCTTGGTGACATCAACTGGGCAGTCGAGTGCAAGCGCCTAGAGGGCGGCGACTACACGGAAGCCGAACGGACTCGGGCCAAGGAGCTCTGGCTTCCCGTAGCACGCGTATTTCACACTCGCGGCCTGAACGTCATTTGCACGACCGACTTTCTAGTTGAGCTCAACTCCGTGCCCAATGACTACTTGGCACGCAAGGCGCGGGAATGGCTCGATGCCGGCGCGCTGCTGCCACTTACCTGGAGTGACGACATTTCCGTCGGGCGGCTCGAGCGACTCGACCTCGGGCCCCTTCAAGCTTTGCTGGCGACGGATGACGTTGCCATGAGCAGCTCCCGAATGCACGAACTATTGACGGGTCGCTACAAGCAGAACGCGCACATCATCAGTTCGTTGCTCGTCAAGTTTGCCAATAACCCGGTCTACGTGACCTCGTGTGACGCGGGTTGTGTCTTTGACTGGGAGAGCCGAGGCGAAGCGGCCATAGACAAGAAGGCGCGCGACATCTTTAAGCGCCTAGCGGATGGTTGCGCGCAGCTGCCCAGTGGGCTGCCGGGCATCGTGCATATCGGCTTTGAAGCCGTAGACGGACTCGACGTTGAAGCGGTCCGCCATGGCAAGGTCATGCACTCAGTCAGTCAGTTCGACCCCGGTGACAAGGCACTCGAATACGTCTACGTCCATTGGCTTGCGCCCGAGAGCCCACCGAACACGGCGATGGCTTTTGATGAAACCTGTCACTGGCAGGCAGTACGCCCAACGCGACCGCGACCACTGGAGGGCGGGTTCTTGCTGCTGCCACCGGACGCGGAGTCTCGTGACGGAGTGCACTGGCGTCCGCGGACCCACTGAAGGGGGCGACCGGTTCGGTCGGCTAGGGAACTGACCCGCCCCGGCTGAGGCAGGTCTGTCGCGGATGGTCCCAGATGGGTCACAGTTATTCAACGAACGCCGGCTCCAAGCATGCGTGCGAATGTCCGATTGCGCGGGCGGTGCATGGATGCAATGGGCGCCGTGGCGTCGGGCGCCAGACGACCAAAATCGGTCACTCCATCCACCCCTAATCCGACCTCCCCGCGTCGCGAGCAGTTGTTCCTGCTCGGGCGCATCGTCGCCACCCCAGGCGCACTCGAGCTGCTGCGGCGCACCGCCACCATCCCCGAGGTGCTGCTGATGCGTCATGTGACGGGGGACTGGGGTGATATTGGCGCCGAAGACGCACAGGAGAACGACCTGTCCTTGCAGGCCGGATTCCGACTGATGTCGGTCTACAAGCTTCCCTTGGTTGCCGCTGTTGTGGCCGACATGGACCAGTCCTGTACTGGACCAGTGCAGCACCCCATCTGGCTCATCACCGAGGCCGATCGCAGCGCCACCACGTTTTTGCTGCCCGAGGAGTATTGAATGCGCCCCGCCCGTCAACGCTCGACAAGGATGCGGCACGGCCTTTTGCGCGCCCCACGCTCGAAACAGCTGGCCGCGGTCGATGCGTATGTGGGTTGTGGTCTGTCCGTCAGCACGCAGCGCGGCTATGCCTCGGATCTCGCGCATTTCAAGGCATGGGGTGGCACAGTCCCCTGCTCCGCCCACACGGTGGCGCGCTATGTGGCGGCATTCGCGGGCTCGCTCAAGGTCAGCACGCTGTTGCGGCACCTGGCGGCCATTGCGCGCGGGCATGTGGTGGGGGGCTTCGAGTCGCCCACGAGTGCGCCCCTCGTGCGGGCCACGCTGCGCGGAATCCGCCGAGTGCATGGCACGGCGCAGAAACAGGCGAACCCGATCACCGTGGCCATGCTGCGCAAGCTGGTCAGGCCGGTGCCTACGTATTCGGCGCTGCGCAACCTGCGCGACCGCGCGCTGCTCCTGGTGGGTTTTGCGGGTGGGTTTCGGCGCTCGGAGCTGGCCGCTCTGACCACCGGCAGCGTCTCGTTCACACGGCGTGGTGCGGTGTTGCACCTGCGCGCCGGCAAGACGGACCCGAATGGGGTTGGGCGCCATATTGCCGTGCCGTTTGGCACGCCGCCTCTGTGCCCGGTGCGCGCGCTGAGGGAGTGGATCAAGGCCACTCGCCATCTTGACACCTGCCCGGCGCAGGGTGGCGCTCCAAGCTCCCCGCTGTTTCGGCGCATCGACCGCTATGGCCATCCTGGCGGCGGACTGTGCGACGCGGCGGTCGGCTGGATCTTGACCCAGCGCATGCAGGCCGTGGGGTTATGCACACAAGGGTTCTCGGCGCACAGCCTGAGGGCGGGTCTGGTGACCAGTGCCGCCAAGGCGGGTGTGCCTACCTGGGCCATCCAACGGCAAACCGGTCACAAGTCCGAGCACATGGTGCGGCGCTACATCCGGGGCCTCGGGCTGTTCGAGCAGAACGCGCTCAAGTCGGTTCTGTAGTCCTTCCAGTCACCGATATGAAGAATCCACCTATCGCCCCCGTTGGGGGGTTTGGCAACGTCACGGCTATCGGTGCCGCCGGTGCACCCACTGTTTGGACCCTTGCCGGCATCTTGAGTCACTTCGTTGCCGCGCGTTCGCTCCAGCGTGCCGGCGCGCAACAGCTGGGTCGTATTCAGCGCCCCTTGGCTTGGCTGCAGGAGTTTCGGCATGGCGCGTTCAGAGCCATCTCGTTATTTCCCGTGAGCGATAGCGAACAGGTCCTGGTGGGCGTTCAATGGACCGGAGAATTCTCGATTCTGTCAGGCCACAACCTTAGAGGCACTGACCCGTTGCCCGACTGGAATCTGCTCGAAGCATCGTTGATGGAGCGGGCCAGGCCGCTTGGCAGCGCCGATCAACGGCTGCTGCGCCAACATCTGGACCGGCAGTGGGCTCGGGCGCTACAAGCCGCGCACGGGGCGCCTCGTATCAAAGCCCTTCTGGCCCGCTGGCAGGCACACGGCATTCACCTGGCCATGACGCAAATTTTGGCGGCGCATGGTGCCTACGCCGATCCGCACGCCGTCCACTTGCTGCGCTCGGTCGGTTCGCGTTCCATCGCGGTTTATAACTGGCTGTGCGCCACCAAGATTTTGAGAAGCACCCGCTGCGCGGCTCTGCGTTTGGAGCCGACTTTTGTGGCACACGCCGTATGTCATCGCGGAGCGTGCACCGATCGGCTGCTGGAGGCCATAGACCTGCGCGAGCCACTGCGCGCCGTGATCAGGCAGGGCTTTGGCTTAGGCCATGGCGAGATTCGCTACCTGAACCGCGTGGTGGGAGCGCGCGAGGTCAGTGCCGAGCGTTTTGCGATATTGATACGGCACATCGCGCCACTGCCACCGCAGGCTCGCCCCACCACGTTCAATGGTGTGCTGGCGCTGGCCGCAGCGTACGACCAGCGCATGCTCGATTCGCTGTCGTTCCTGTTCCCCGCGGGGTTGTGCCGGGCCTTGGGTCCGGTCACCACACGGGTTCACCGCCAGGCCGTGCATCGAACCTGGGCACGGTTCGCCCTGCAGCATCAGCGACTCCATCCGAATGGGTCCACTCCGCCGACGCCCGACGACGCGCTCGATTGGCTCTCGACGAATGAGGAGGATCTCGAGGATGAAATCGATCTTGTTCCGCTCCTGCAGGGCTGGGGTGAGGCCGACGAGCCGGACACAGGTAACGAGGTGGACTGGAGATCTTCTGGACCCACATCCGATGAACTCTTTGAGGAATGGCTGCTCGCGTTGCCGTTCGAGGCCACGCGCAGCATCCACTTGCAGTTGTGCCGCCTGTCGGTGGCCCGACGCGCCGCATATGTGCGGCATTGGCGCTGTACGCTGCCAGAGTCGCTGCAACTGTGCACGGCCATGCTCGCGGTGGCTCCCGCGTTGGTGGCCGGCATTGCGCACACCCATGGCGTTGGGATGGGTCATGGGCAAACGGTGCAGTTCATCACGCCGTCGGAGCTCGACGCCTGGAATGATGCGGCGTGGCGTGTCAGCGCGCTCACCTGTGCCGACGACTTTGCGCGCGCGGCGAGCGAGCTTGGCAACTGTGTTGACGACCCGGCCTACTTTTATCGCGCCTTGGCGCTGGATGCTCTGTACATCCGATTGACCGCCACCGCGACAGGTGAAGAGACCTTGATTGAGTTTGCGATGGGCGAAGCCGCCACCGGGAAAGACTCAGCTGGGTCTGCGGGGGCGGTGGGGATGGGATTTACGATTGCGCAGCACCTGGGAATTAACAACGCGGAGCCATCACGGGCGTCTCAGGCCAAAGCGGTGCAAATTTTGGGCTGGCTCAATCGGCAGTTTGGCGCCACACAACGTGGCACCGCGTTGGCGGCCGCCCACAGGGAGATTCAGGCGGCACTGGCGCGCCATCTCACGGTCCATCGCTCTGGTCTCATTCGGGCTGCCGCCGCGCGCATCCATAAGCAAGGGCTACGCTAGCGCACAGCGCACGCGGCCGAGACGGACCGTCTCCGCCGTCACCAACAAGGGGCAGATGCGCTGGAAAATCTTCGACGGTACGCTGGACTGGGACATCCTGATTGAATTCCTGCGCCGGCTGATCAAGAACGCCGGGCGCAAGATCTACCTGATCCTGGACAACCTTCGCGTGCACCATAGCAAGCCCGTGAAGGCCTGGCTGGCCGAGCACAAGACCGAGATCGAAGTCTTCTATCTGCCCAGCTACAGCCCGGAGCTGACCCCGACGAGACGGCCAACACCGATCTCAAGCAGGCGCGCACCAAGCTGCAGCTGGTCAAGGCCTCACAGTGGTTTAGACTCCAACCAAATCAGCGCAAAGCCTCATCATCCTGCTTCAGGATGCGCCGGGCGAAGTAATGAAAAGTGCCGGCGATGGCCTTGGGTTTCAACCGATAGTCATGCGCTTCGCGCGCATGATCGGCGTTGATGGGCTTGATTTCACCGATCGAGCGAGCCAATACCTGCATGCGAGCAGCACGTTCGATAAATACACCCAGCACGCAACTTTCCTCTATGGATGCAGCAGCCACCAGTTGACCATGGTGGGCCAGCAAGATTGCACGCTTGTCCCCCAATGCTTCGTGAATGATGCGACCCTCCTCATCCCCGATCGGCGCACCAGGCCATTCCGCCAGATACGCACAGTCATCAAAAAACATGCTGGTATCCATATGCGCGGCTACCAAGGGCTCACCTATCAGAGACAATGCCGAAACATAGGGCGGATGTGTATGGACAATCGCATTCACGTTGGGGCGATGGCGATAGACCCAGAGATGAAACCGGTTCGACGGATTCACCATGCCGTCGCCCTCGAGGATGTTCAGGTCATCGTCGACGAGAACGACATTACTCGCCATTGCCTCGTCGAAACCTAGGCCGAAGCTCAGCATCCAGTAGGTTCCAGGTCTTTCGCCGCGCACAGTAATCTGGCCGGCCAGCGCGGACTCATGCCCCTCAGCAGCCAAGATTCGGCAGGTCAGCGCAAGTTTCTGCTGAACAGTCCAATCGGGCACATAGAGAAATTTCTCCATGTTTCTTGCCGTTTGTTGGTGATACGCTTCCTTTGGGCGAATGATTGCAGTCATGTGACATCTCCGTGATTTACTTTTGATAGGTCGGTTGGGCTCAAAACTCCCAACCGACGATGATTTTCCAAGAGGCTTTCGCGTTTGATCGAAATATGGCCCAGTAGGCGATATTCGAGTTTTTATTTCAAAATCTCCAGAACCGTTTCGGGTGGCCTACATAGTCTTGTTCCCACCGACGTTGTGACGATGGGCCGATTGATCAAGCTCGGATCACTGATCATGAAATCGACCAACTCATCATCGGACCATCTCTCGCTTGCCAAATCAAGCGTCCTGTAGGCTTCTTCGTTTGTCCGGAGCAAATCCCGTGCAGAGAGGCGCATTGAACGGAGCAACTCCTGAAGCCTTTCTTTCGTAAAAAGTGTCTTCATGTATTCGATAATTTCTGGCTCGATGCCATGATCACGAATGAGAGAGAGTGTGTTTCGCGAGGTTCCACAGCTAGTGTTGTGATAAATGGTAGTTTTGAACATGAGAGTTTCCAATTAATTTACTTCGTTTGATTCATACGCGTTGCGCCTTCACTCGTTTCGGCCATTTTTTTCTCTTCCTCCAAAGCGATATAAGCAATGGCCAAAGCAATAGCACGAGCGCCAAGGTGGTTATGCTTCCCACAAGAGAGTTTGACCAAAATATATTGAGGCTTCCGCTGGATGCGAGCATTGTCTGGCGAAAGGCATCCTCGGCCCTAGCACCCAGTACAAGTGCGAGCACAAGGGGGGCCATTGGGTATCTGAGTTTCTTGAAGAAGTAGCCGACAACACCGAATAGCAGCATAAGCCAGACATCGAGCATCGAGTGGTGAATCGTGTAAGCGCCGGCCGAGCAAATCACAACGATTATGGGGGCAATGATGGAAAATGGAATCCGCAAGATCGATGCAAATAAGGGGACGGTACAGAGAACGATGATTAGACCTGCCACATTACCCAAATATATACTCGCTATTAACCCCCATACGAAGTCTTTTTGCTCGACAAAAAGCATAGGACCCGGCTCCAGACCCCATATCATCAATCCACCGAGCAAGACGGCCGCCGTCGCAGAGCCGGGGATGCCCAATGCGAGCATGGGCATCAGCGCGCACGTGCCAGATGCGTGGGCCGCGGTCTCAGGCGCAATGACGCCTTCCATTTGGCCAGTTCCGAATTTCTCTGGCTCGGATGAAAGCCGCTCTGCCAGCCCGTAGCTCATGAACGACGCAGCGGTTGCGCCGCCAGGGGTAATCCCCATCCAGCAGCCAACGGCCGCGCTTCGCAACAGCGTAGCCCAGTAGCGAGGAAGTGTGGCCCAAGTTTTCAAAATCACCTTAAGACTCATGTTCGCATTTTTCCCCTGGAAATCCATGCCCTTCTCTACCGTAAGCAAAATCTCACCGATCCCAAATAGTCCGATTACCGCGACAAGGAAATCAACGCCCTGCGTCAGCGATGTGATACCAAAGGTGAGGCGAACTTCGCCGCTCATGGAATCCATGCCCACCGCCGCCAAGCCGAAGCCGAGCATCATGGCGACGACAGTTTTGGCAACTCCCCCGCTGTTCATGCCGACAAAACTGCAGAAGGTCAGGAGGTAGACGGCGAAAAACTCCGGCGGCCCGAACCGCAGTGCAAATTTCGCAAGAAGTGGCGCCAGAAATGTGATTAGTAATACGCCGACCAGGGCACCGATGAACGCCCCCGTAAAAGACATTGTGAGAGACTCCGCAGCCCGCCCTTGCTGCGCCAGTGGATATCCGTCAAAAGTGGTAGTCACCGAAGACGGCTCTCCAGGTATATTGAAAAGAGTCGCAGTAATGGCCCCCCCGAATAGCGCTCCCCAGTATATGCAGGAAAGCATGATGATTCCGGAGGTCGGAGACATCGTAAATGTAAGAGGCATCAGGATTGCAACGCCATTGGGCCCTCCGAGACCCGGCAACACGCCAACCAGGATTCCCAAGAGAATCCCAATCAACATGATTCCGAGGCCGTACCAAGTCAGGACAACCGAAAATCCATGAAGGAGCGAATTAATTTGATCCATGATGATTATTCTTCCTTTTGATCACGCCTTAATAACCAAACAAAGACTCAATTGGACCTTTCGGTAATGGCACGAGAAACACGATCTCGAATAAAATGAAGAGCGCCAGGCTAAAGCCAACGCTAACCGGAATGGCCCTCCACCAGCTGGTATGCTTGCTGATACGCATAAATCCAGCAATGAAAATCATGGATGCAACATAAATTCCGACGAACTCAATTCCAAAAATATACAGCAAGCTTGGAATAAAAATTGTCAAAACTGATTTCAATTGCTTTGGCTCAACAAAAGGCTTAACATTTCTATTGCCGCCAAAAAATGCCGAGAAAAAGATGACGGCACTGGCGAGGCAGAGAATTGCGCCAATGCGAAATGGAAAATATCCGGCCTGCAGATTGCCATCAAGCCATCCAGCGCCTATTCGATGGCTATCGACCATTATCGCCACACCGATGAGAAATATAACAACAGCAACCACCGCGTCCGCCATCCAGCCGGAGGCCGATTGGCTATGAGTGTTTTTGGTTTCTTCCTGATTCGTGCTCATGTTTTTGTACCTCTACACATCGGCGGAACTATCTTGCATTGGGATGGTTTCGTCATACTACCGTGATCTTTCTGAGCCCCAATATTTCCACCATTATTTGGAAATTAGCCCGGATTTCTGCATAACTTCATGATTGCTCTTTTCGTCTTGCTCCAAGAATTTGGAAAACTCTTCTTTCACGAGAAAATCATCTTTGTATGCTCCTCGGTTCATGAAATCTTTCCATTCGGGCGTCTCCCTGATCTTCTTCAGAAGACCGACGTAGTAATCAATTTGCTCAGGCGTTACAGCTTTCGGCATAAAGATACCTCGCAGCATAAGATATTCTGCATTTATGCCAACCTCTCGACAAGTTGGAATATCGGACCAAGACATGCCATTCGCAACTGGCTCCTTGAAAGGCATTCGGCTGCTGTCCAACACGCAAAGCGGACGCGCATCTCCGGACCGCCATGTAGCGATATGCTCGATCGGGTTGTTTACATCTGAATCAATGTGCCCTCCGACCAGCTGAGTAGAAATCTCTCCGCCCCCTTTGTAGGGAATGAAGGTGAATTTCACCCCTGCGGCAGCCTCGATGATTTTGGTGACAATCTCATCTTCTCGCTTTGCACCCGCGCCGCCCATTTTGAATGTCTTAGGCGCTGTTGCTTTGACAGCTTTGATGTAATCAGGTGCGGTTTTGTAAGGCGTTTTTGAATTTACCCACAGGACGAATTCATCGCGTGCAAGGAGTGCGACCGGCGTGACATCCCGCCAGTTGAATGGTAGGTTAGTTGTAAGAGGAACGGTGTAGAGATTCGAAAGCGCAATCATGATCTTATTCGCGTCACCGGAGCTGTCTTTCAAATCGATAAACCCCTGACCGCCACCACCGCCGTTTTCGATTATTACGATGATTGGCTTATTCGTGAAATGGTGCTTGGACGCGATCCCCTGAATTTCGCGCGCCATTTGGTCTGCACCACCCCCGGCCCCTCCGGTAACGATGAAAGTTATCGGCTTCGTTGGCTCCCACGCTGCGTAGGCAACCGTGCTGGCACAAATTAAGCCGGCAACAAGGTATTTGGCGTGCCGCTGCAATTTCGCATATCGGCGAGAGATCGTTTGATTCATTTCCGTTGCTCCTAAAAAAGGTTTCACGACGAGACAGGGCAAGCTGATTTCTCAAGGCCTGTCCGATTTGAACGGGATTTCATGTGCCCCACGCTTGTGTGGCGATCACTGCCTTTTGACAGGCTTCGAGCACAGAAAACGAGCCCGTTTGAAGCCGAATTGCGCGGGTGGCCGGGGAAGTGCGGCCCTGCGCCTGGTTAGCGCTGTGCTGGGAGGAATTGCATGTTGCGCTCCCATTGGCGATTCCCGCATTGCTGGCTTTAGAGATCATGGCCTGGGTAGTGACGTTGTAAGGCGTGTGAATTTAGAGGGCCGGATGCCGTGCAACCGGCCGGGCAGTCGATTGCAGATACTCAATCGCCGCGCGCACGCCGCTACCGCGCACTGGGGCGCCAGCCATCTGGAGCCCCATTTCACAACCACTCAAAGTGGCCATCAAGGTGAGATCATTGCAGTCGCCCAGATGGCCAATGCGGAACATCCGGCCTTTGACCTTACCTAAGCCGGCACCCAAAGACATGTTGAAGTGCTCATAAATCGCGCGGCGCACTGCATCCGCGTCGACGCCTTCGGGCATCATGACTCCCGTCAATACTGGCGAGTGGAATGCCTCATCGGCACACTGAATCTCAAAGCCCCAGGCGCGTACAGCTTGGCGGCAAGCTTCACCGAGCCGCTGGTGACGCGCGAAGACGTCGTCCAAACCCTCCTCGAGAATCATGTCGATGGATTCGGCGAGACCATACAGCAGGTTGGTACTTGGTGTGTAGGGCCAGTAGCCGTTGCGGTTCATTTCCACGATCTCGTCCCAGGCCCAGAAGGCCTTTGGAAGCTTTGCGGTCTTGCTCGCAGCTAGCGCTTTCGGGGACAGTGCATTAAAGCTGATCCCCGGAGGCAGCATCAGCCCCTTCTGCGAGCCGCTGACGGTCACGTCCACGCCCCATTCATCATGCCGGTAGTCGGCTGACGCCAAACCCGAGATCGTGTCGACCATGAACAACGCCGGGTGCTTGGCCGCGTCAATCGCACGGCGTACTGCGGCAATGTCTGAAGTGACACCGGTGGATGTTTCGTTGTGTACGACGCAAACGGCCTTGATGCGATGGCCGCCGTCGGCTTTGAGCCGACGCTCGATCGCATCAGCCTGCACACCGTGACGCCAGCCCTCCATGCCCGCAAGTCCCAGGAACTCAGGCTCCAAACCGAGGCGCTCGGCCATCTTTTTCCACAATGAAGCAAAGTGACCCGTTTCGTACATCAGCACGGCGTCGCCGGGACTCAAGGTATTGACCAGAGCGGCCTCCCAGGCGCCGGTACCTGAGGAGGGATAGATCACAACGGGGTGCTGGGTTTTGAAGATCTTGCCGATACCGCTGAGCACCTGGCGCCCCAAGGCACCAAACTCGGGACCACGGTGATCGATCGTCGGAAAGCTGATGGCGCGCAGGATCCGATCCGGGACGGGGCTCGGCCCCGGGATCTGCAGAAAGTGACGACCCGAAGGATGAAAGTTAAGGTTTTGCATTCGTGTTCCAAGAGTCAGCTGCGACAGTGCAATATACAATATACAAAACGCAATAATAACAATCTTCAAGAGAAGTACAATAAAATTTCGTTAGGAATAACCCTATATATACAAAATACAGATATGGAAAAAACCATCACCGCGGGCCTTGAGGTGGCTCGAGACAATTTGCAGCAGCGGGTTGCCGTTCGGCTGCGTGAGTTGTTGATCCACGGCACCATCGCACCGGGCAGCAAGCTCAATGAGCGGGATCTTTGTGAGCAGCTTGGGGTCTCTCGCACCCCCTTGCGCGAGGCTGTCCGCCTGCTTGCCGCCGAAGGCCTCGTGTCCCTGGATCCGGGACGGGGCGCCTTCGCGCCGACCCTGTCGGCCGAAGATGTGAAACACACCTTTGATGTTCTGGGTGTGCTGGAGGGGATGGCCGCCGAGCGCGCCGCCACTCACATTACCGACGGTGAGTTGGCCGAGATGCGCGCGCTCCAGCTCGAGATGCAAGCCGCGTTTGAGCGCCGCGACCTGCCAGGCTATTACCGGCTCAACGCGCGCATTCATGATGCGATCAGCGAGGCGGCGCGCAATCCGGTGCTGCGCAACACATGGCAGCAGTTGAATGCGCGAATGCATGCATTTCGATTTCGTTCCAATCAGGACGAGACCAAGTGGGCGCGGGCACTTGGCGAACATGCTGCCATGCTGCAGGCACTGGAAGCTCGTGATGGGACAGCGCTGCGGCAACTTTTGATCGAGCATCTGCAGCGCAAGCGCGATGCCGTACTGGAGCAAATGCGCGTCTCAAATTGACGTAGCCCAGCGTCGAGTGCGATCTTTTGCGGTTGTCGAAAGTGATGCGGGAAATCACCTCGTCCATGGCCTCGCGTCGTGTGGCAAACCTCCTGCCATACAGCCCTCCGACTCTCAGGCGACCCCGCAGACTCTCAGTGGGCGCGTTGTCCAGACAGTCAGTTGCCCAAGGTTTGCACCCGCACGCCCAGTACCTTGGCCGTCACAGGTACCGCCTACCCGCCTTTGACCAGCCGAACCGCCTCAAGCTTGAATTCCAGGGTGTACTTCCCCCGCGCTTGTCCGTCTTTTCTCTTGCTCATTCCTCCTCTCCAATCGCTGAATTTTCACATCAGCTACGGAGTACGTTTTTCGAGGGCAAGATCACCACTTAAAAATCGCTCCAGGCGTCCGCGCCCCAAATGCCTAGAAACATGGGGCTCCTACACCGCACGGGCGCAGCGCGCATTCCAGGGCGCTTCGCGACATCGTTCTCCGACGCGACCTAGAGACTCGCCTAGAATATTTCGAATACAGAGATGCGCTACCGGTCCTGATTGCGATTGATAAGGCGTTGTCGGGCTTGGTCCAGATGGAACTGCATGGCTACCCGGGCTCGCTCCCCATCTCGGGTGCGAATCGCCTCGACGATGGCGGAATGCTCCTCCAAGACCTTTTGAGCGCGTCTGACAGAGCCGGTCCGAGTTAGGCTGATAGTCAATCTCATGAAGCCGCTCAAGGCCTCGTGGATACTCTCAAGCACGCTCAAATAGAAATCGTTACCTGTCGCCTGGGCTACGGCCTTGTGAAATGCCAGGTCGTCTTCAACGCTCATGAGGCCATTCGACACACCCTCGGCAAAACGTGCGTGCGCGGCATCGATCGCGGCCATTTGTTCAGTGGTCAATCGCTGTGCCGCTAGCCTGGCCGCGTCCCCTTCAAGAGCGATGCGTACCTCATGGCAGCGCAGATAAGAGGCAACGTTTTCAGCTCCGGCAAAGTTCTGAACGCGATTGGCTGGCTGGTTGCTGACAAAGGAGCCTAGTCCCTTCTGCGCAGTCACCAAGCCATCTGCACGAAGCCGCTGCAATGCCTCGCGCACGACAGGTCGGGAGACCCCAAACCTTGCCGAAATATCGTTTTCGGAGGGAAGCTGATCCCCGACATTTAAACTTCCCGAAGCAATCTGATCGAAGATTTGGCGGTAAAGTTGATCGCTGAGTCTGATGCGTTGACCCGGCTCGAGCGGAAGCGGAATGACAACATTAACCCGCTTCGCAAGTTCAAGATTCGCGCTGATCGGTTTACGTCCTGCCAATTTATAGTCCTCTAAAGCTATCTTTCAAAGATGGATGATATCGGCTGCCTGGAGGCCAAGCCTTTTTACCGCTCTTCGAAGAGCTTAGCCACCTACAAAATTGGGCTGCCGCTTCTCAAAGAAAGCCTTGATCCCCTCCTGATAGTCGAGTGTTGCCTCCAGCGGTTTGCGAAACTCACCATCAACCCTGAAGGCTTCATCCAGCGACAGGCCAGCGGTGCTCCGAATGCTTGCCTTGATTGCGGCCTGGGCCAAAGGTGCTATCAGCGCAAGACCTTTGGCGCGCTCGACACACATAGTGGAAGCGCATCCTTCTTCGGATTGGGCATCTATCAAGCCAATCGCCAAGGCATGCTGTGCGTCTATGTTTTCGGTATTTAAGAGGAAAGCCTTGGCTTTTTGGAAACCTATCAGACGCGGCAGGATGACTGCAGCACCAGCTCCCGGGTATGCGCCAAGCCGGGTTTCCGGCCAGCCAAAAATGGACGTTGGATCTGCTATGCGAAAGTCGCAAGCCAAGGCAAGTTCGAGGCCACCGCCGAGACACCATCCATTGATCGATGCATAAAATATTTTTGAACTGGCAAGAATCGCTTGATTGATATTGAAAAGCTTGCGGCTAAGTTGCCATTTTTGATTCGCATCTGCCGCTGCGCGCTCTTTAAGATCCGCTCCGGATGAAAATGCGGCGCTGCCTGCACCGCGCACGACTACGCTTCGAACCGAGGGGTCAAGGCCGGCTTCTTGAATCGCCTCCAGAAGCGCGTCGGCTACATCTCCCGATAACGCGTTTCGCTTCTCGGCCCGATTGATCGTGAAGAGGAGCGTAGCATTCTGTCGTTCAACCAACAAGCAGTCGTTCATATTATTCCCTTTCGTGCTACGACGCACCATTGAGCCATGAGTGGATCAAATCTTGCCCGCCTTCGTTAAGCCTTGGCGCAGGACTCCAGCCTTCCGTGATTTTGAAACCGGAGTATTTGACGGCCGATCCCAGCGACACGTTGCGGCCAGTATCCGCACCTTCGAACTCGACCTTCATTTGTCGGTGCATTACCTGAGGATTCTGAAATACCTGGTCGATTGTTGCTACAGGCGCACTCGGGACTCCCGCAGCAGACAGCACCTGAACCAGCCAATCAGTGGGATGGGCGCGAGTCAACGCTTCAATCGTGCCGTTGACTAGCTGTCGATGCTGCAATCGGGCCGGGAGGGTAGAAAAGCTTGGATCTTGGATCAATTCTTCTCGGCCAAGCGCGCAAACCAGCTTTTCGAATAGATTTTGCACGCCCGCACCAATAACAATCCATCCGTCCGACGTTTCAAACGCTTTGTAGGGAACCAATTGAGGGTGTTCCGAGCCCATCTTTCCTGGGGTGCCAAAACCCAACAGATATTCGAAAGCTGCATTGGAGAGAAATGCAACCTGGCTTTCTAACAAGCTCGTCTCGACCCATTGCCCTAGGCCGGTCCTGCCACGCTCCAAGAGCGCCACCAGAATCGCGGAATAGAGGTTCATTCCGGCGAGCATGTCGATTGCGGATGTTCCCAGCTTCACCGGGCGGCCACCAGGCTCTCCGGTAATGCTCATATAGCCTCCTAGCGCCTGAATCGTTAGATCAAACGCCCCCTGCTCAGCCATAGGCCCATCCGAGCCAAACCCGGAGATTGATGCATAAATCAACTTGGGGTTGGCGCTTCTTAATGCCGCGTAGTCGAGGTCAAACCGCTTGAGAACGCCTGGGCGAAAGTTTTCCACCAGAACATCAGCGGTCGCGGCTAACCGGCGCAGCAAACGCAGGTCGTCTTCTTTTTTTAAGTCGAGTACCACGGAGTGCTTGTTCCTGTTTGTTGCCAGAAACGTCAGACCCTCCCCGTCCGCGAACGGCGGCCCTTGAACTCGGGTGGGATCGCCTTGGTCAGGTGGCTCCACCTTTAAAACTTCTGCGCCATGATCCCCCAGGAGCATCGTGCAGTACGGCCCCGCGAGGAATCGGGTGAGATCGAGGACCTTGAGTCCTTCAAGCGGTCGCTTGTTCATATGCTCCATAGAGGTTGGATGTGGGAACAGACGTAACCAGGCGGCCTTCGGCAACAAGTCGAACCTCGATTGACCGTCGCCATTCAGAGTCGTTTAATTCTGGGAAATCCGTTCGGAAGTGTGCGCCACGGCTTTCCTGGCGCAGCAACGCACTGTGCGCGATGGCTAGGCCAACCATGGCTGCGCTGCGGGCAGGTGCCAGAGGATTGAATACCGAACCATTCCATACTGTTGAGATTTCACGGTGAATTGCACTAATAACCTGGATTGTGCTTTGCAGACCGACATTCGATCTTCGAATGCCAACCCCGGCACTCATGGCTCGTCGGATGGCCGTCAAATAAGTGGCTACCAGATCGGGATCGATAGCCGCCGAAGCTGTCAAGTGCGGCCGAGTTGCGTTCAGAAACGTCTCTGCAGTCACTGAGTGATGCTCCGTGGCCGCCTCACGCCCTGCGACTCTTCCGAAGATGATTGCGTCCGACGCCCCATTACCGGCAATCCGACTCGCCCCGTGTACGCCGCCCGCCGCCTCCCCGCAGACATACAGCCCCGCAGCGCCAGACCTGCAATGTGCGTCGATCTTGACGCCTCCCATCAGGCTATGCGCCACCGGCTTAACCTGAACGGCCTGCCTGGCGGGATCGATGCCCGCACCGACCAATCGCCGGTAGTGAGTAACGTAGCTCCGCAGGCAATCTTCACGCAGATGGGTCGCATCGAACCATACGGCGCCTTCGTCGGTACCACGCCCTTCATCGATTTCACTCTGGATGCAAAGCGCCATGCGAGCTTTCTCGATTTGCTTTTCACACGCTCCAGGGTTGTACCTGCACATGAACCGCTCCCCAAGGGAGTTGACCAGGGTGGCGCCATCGCCCAGCATTGCTGTTGGCATCTCCATTCCACGCACCGAGGTCGGCGCAGCAACCACCGTCGGCTCAAACTGCACGAATTCCATGTCAACCAGTCCACCCCCCACATCGAGCGCCAAGGCATAGGAGTCACCGACAATATCTGACGGATAGGTCGAGTCGCCATACAGGCCACCGATACCACCAAGCGCAAGAACCGTGCTTGAGGCTCCGAAGCCGGACAGCTTTCCGGTATGTTGATTCAATGCAATTGCGCCTATGACGCGATCCTCGCTGCGCACGAGTGATAACACCTTCAAGCCGAGACGCCGTTCGATACCCAATTCAGCTGCGCGGTTGACGAGTGCCTTGTGAATCGCGGCCCCGGTGCCTGCCCTTACGTAAACTGAACGAGGGAACTTGGAGCCGGACAGATGCCTCAGGGCGGGTTCGCCGCCCAACATCTCGAATGGCACGCCAAGATCACGGAGGTCGGTGTACGCCTGCTCTGCTTCCAGGGCCAACACATTAATCAAGTCGGACTTTCCGAGGTGATACCCGCCTTCGGCGGTATCAGCGGCGAACTGAGCCGCGGAGTCCCCCACTCCTGTTCCCAAAGGTACATTGAAACCCAGGATATAGGGGGACGCCCCCTTGGCGTGGCCGACAAGCGTGACTCGGGCACCGATTCTTGCCGCCGCAATCGTTGCCTGATATGCTGCAACGCCTGCTCCAAGCACCAGCACGTCGCATGCTTCAAACGCCAGCTCGTGCGGGGTCAACGGATAAGGTCTGTCAGTCAAGACGAATGCCCTTGTCGTTGATCACCTTGGCCCAAAGTGCAACTTCAGACTTAAGGATGGCTGCCAGCTCTTCCGGCGTAGATGATTCCGGATCTACACCTTGCTTGGAGAAGGTATTGATGAGATCCGGAGACTTGACAGCCGCCACTATTTCCGTGTTAAGCCGTTTTACTATGGCGGGTGGCGTACCAGCAGGTGCCACGATCGCGAACCGGCCAAGAACGTCAAAATTAGTCTTCAATATTGAGCTCACGGTCGGAGTACTGGGCAACCTTTTCGAAGGTTTAGTCGACGAGATAGCTAAGGGGCGAAGCTTGCCACTTTTGAAGAGGGGCAGCAATGCAACGATGTTCTCGAACGTGGCATCGACCTGTCCCGCCATCAGATCAGTTAACGCAGGGGCTCCACCTTTGTAAGGGATGTGCGTGATATCGATGTGAGCGGCGCTCTTAAAGAGTTCCATTGTCAAATGGGTCGCACCACCCTGCCCGCCCGAGGCGTAGTTCAATGTTCCAGGGTGGCGTTTTGCGTACTCAATGAAGTCTTGGAGCGTCGTGTATTTGCTGTCGGCATTGACGGCAAATACGTACGGCGTGCTGGCTAGCAACGAAACGGGCGCAAAGTCAGCGATAGGGTCAAAAGGTGGTTTCTGGTACAAAGAGCCACTCGCTGCGTGAGGCAGGGTATTGATGATCAACAGCGTATACCCGTCCGGGTTCGCCTTTGCCACTGAAGATGTGCCTACCATTCCACCCGCACCCGCACGATTTTCGACTAACACTGGTTGCTTCAGACTCACCGCGATCTTCTGCGCCAGCGCTCGAGCCAGCGAGTCGTTCGCCCCGCCCGGAGGATATGGCACGACCAGTTTAATCAGATGACTGGGGTAGGCCTCCTGTGCTGCGGCCTCCTTGACGCCGCAGAGGGTAAGCGTGGCAACCAAGGCGAGCAGTAAGACGGCTGCATGCGCGAAAGTTTTGGTGATTGTCGTCATTTAAGTTGTCTCCAATGGATTTAGAAAAAGTAAGGGGTGGCAATTCCTGATGCAAGACGGATAAGACTTCGCCTCAACCGCCTGCTCTATTCGGCGCTCGTATAAGTTGTTTTCACTGTTGTATAAAACTCCGCTGCATAGCGGCCCTGTTCACGCGATCCGTAGCTCGAGCCTTTACGCCCCCCAAAGGGCACGTGATAATCAACCCCTGCAGTGGGAACATTGACCATGACCATGCCCGCTTGGGCGTGACGCTTGAAGTGAGTGGCGAACTTGAGCGACGTCGTGCAAACACCGGCGCAGAGCCCGAACTCCGTATCGTTGGCCAGCGCCAACGCTTCGTCGTAGTCATGGGCACGAATCACATTGGCCACTGGGCCAAAAACCTCTTCGCGACTTATTTTCATGTCGTTGGTGGATCCAGTCAGCAAAGCCGGCTCCAGATAGAACCCGTGCTTGTGCTGCTTCGGCTGCCGGCCTCCAGCAGCCAGTACGCAACCGTCTTGTTGAGCGCTCGCGATATAAAACAGGTCTTGCTTCAATTGATTCGCATCGACGACCGGCCCAATATCGATGTCATCACCACGAGCGTCACCGACTTTTAAACCACCGACGGCTTCTGCCATTGCCGCGACGAATCGATCATGTATACCGTCCGTCACGATGAGCCTCGATGCTGCTGTGCATCGCTGACCAGTCGAGAAAAATGCGCTTTGCACCGCACAATTCACTGCCGTCTGCAGGTCCGCGTCGTCGAGCACGACTAGAGGGTTCTTTCCCCCCATTTCAAGCTGCATCTTTGCCATCCGGCCCGCCGCTGCAGACGCGACCCGACGGCCAGTATTGACCGAACCGGTAAAACTGATGCCATTGACTCGCGGGTCTTCCAGGAATGTCTGCCCTACTTCAGGGCCGCGTCCCATAACCAGGCTGAAGACGCCATCCGGAAGCCCGCTTCGGCTCAGGATCTCCGCGAGCGCCCACGCAGTTCCGGGAACGAGTTCTGCCGGCTTGAACACGACTGCGTTGCCGTACGCCAGGGCTGGGGCAATCTTCCAAGCCGGGATGGCTATCGGAAAGTTCCACGGCGTAATAATGCCGATCACCCCCAGCGGTTCCCGCGTAATATCAATGTCGACGCCCGGCCTGATAGATGCTAACTTTTCACCCGACACTCGCAGAGCCTCCCCGGCGAAGAACTTGAATATTTGCCCGGCTCGCGCCACCTCACCAACCGCTTCCGGCAGGATCTTCCCTTCCTCGCGCGCCAACAGATCACCTAATTCGAGCTTGCGCGCCAAGATTTCCGTACCTACCCTGTCGAGGATGTCGGCACGTTGCTGCGGAGTTGACAAGGACCATGCGGGAAACGCCACCGCTGCTGCGTCGATCGCAGTGCGCGCCTGATCGGCACTGGCGAAAGAGTATTCCCCAATGACGTCGCTGGTATCCGATGGATTGATATTGAGCGAGATGTCGCTGCCGGAGAGCCATTCGCCGTTGATAAGATTGTTCTTCATCTGGGTGTTCATATGGGGAGACATGCCGCCTCCCTATTCCTGTTTGGGATGTGAAGTCAGGGTCAGGCTGCCAATTTCTCGGCGAGTTCGAGGTCGCAAGCCAGAAGCTTCCTGGCCACGGGCTCAACCCGTTGACGCTCGACGTTGTTCAGGCCAGTGACGAATGGCAGCATCGGGCCCATAGGCGCTATGCCCGACAACGTGACTGCGTCGTGCAACACGCGGATCGGATTGATTTCGTCCCTGCAATCTTCCAGTGGGATATACCGTGCCCGCAGGGCTTCGGCATCGGCGTAGCGTCCTTGCTTGAGAAGGCTCAACAGCTCCATCGAGCCAAGGGGGGCAACGCAAATGGAGCCGGAAGTAAAACCGGTGATACCGAAATCTCGCCAGTGGACGATAACCGGTCGCTCGCCGATACCGCTGACGATAATGTCTGCCCCAACGTACTTGATCAAGGCTTCCAGATACGGATCAACAGCCGGATTTTCGCGTACGACCGCGTATTTCACTGAAGCGATTCGACCTTCCGCTCGGAGTTCGCCAAGATGTTCAGCTTTGATGTAATTGTCTGATTTGATGTACATGACCGCCGGTTTGCCGAGCGCATCAGTAAAGCGACGAATGCCAGCGAGCAGGCCTTCTTCGGTTTTCGGGAAAGTGATTGGCAACAGCATTGCTGTCGGAAACGATCGGGTTTTGAGAATTCGTGCCTGATCCATCATCCTGCCGTAGTCTGGTCCAACCGAAGGCAGGACCCATGTGTCATGGCCCGCAGCATCGGCCAGGAAATCCACTATGTCTGCGTATTCACTGAGCGGAAGGTGATAAAAATTTGCGTTGCCACCGTACATCAGGCTCCGAACACCACCGCCCTCCAGATGGCGGATCAACAAGCGGTTGGCTTCTTTATTCAGGCTCAAATCGCCATGGCGTGCCAGGGGCGGAACCGCAATTACGGAACGTTCGAGATCCGCCTTCGTAATGGGAGTGGTTTTCATTGGAATCTTTCTGTAGTTTGGGAGAAATGCCGCGCATCAGATAGCCAGTATACATGTAAGACATGTCCTGTAATTACTCTTTACATGTCAGCTTTTCAAATCATGCCCGGTTGACCGGGGCGATCGCTTGCAGACATAAGCCGTCGCCCCGGGGCGGCTCACCCAAAACGTGCGTCGTCAGGATGACGCCCTCGCTGTGGACTTGGTTGGCGGCACCCAATCCGGCTTCCCACGCGAGACGGTTAGCCATCTGTGGCTGTTCATTAGGATCGCCCGATTCTTCGGGCGCCTCAACCCGAGCGAAGCCAGCGATGCATTGACCTCTCGAAGGCGTTGGTGGTGTAGATCACCCGGCGGATTTGCGGCGGGAAGGCGAAGAAGGGAATCACATGGCTCCAGGCCCGGCGCCGGGCGGCCTGGCGGTGCTGTGCCATTGGCACAATGGTCGTCATGAATGACGCCAAGCTGATAGAGGCACTGTCAGCCGTAGCCGCCACGGGTCTCGGCGTAGATTGCCTTGATGTGCACCAGCAAGGCATCGTCGCTCAGATGGCGGCGCTGCGCGCCGCTGGCTTTGCGCACGAAGTGCTCGTGATACCCCGTCAAACTGATTCGCAGCACCCGGCATTGCACCGAGATCGGCCACACGCGTCGGTGGCGTTGGACAAAGGCGTACTTCACCGCTGCACTTTCGCGAAGTACGCCGTCGCTTTTTCCAGGATATCGCGCTCCATCTTCACGCGCGCCAGCTCGGCACGCAGTCGGCTGATCTCCATCTGTTCGGCACTCACCGCCTTGCTGTCAGCACCGGTGAGCTTGCCCTGGCGCTGCGCCTTGACCCAGTTGAACAAGGTCTGCTCGACCACGCCCAAGGTGCGCGCTGCCGCCGCGATGCTCTGGCCCCCTTCGACCAGCCGCACCGCCTCCTGCTTGAATTCGAGCGTGTAGCGCGCTCTTGCCATCTTCGTCATTTCGACTCTCCTTGCTTGCATTGAAACACTCAGCAAGGGATACGTTTTTCGGGGGCAAGGTCACACCTGCCCACACTTCGAGTAACCAAATATTGGGATGAATATCCCAAAATATAGGGATTCCCCTAGTTCCCGCGCTCGGGCTGATTCTCTAATATCCGGGAACACATCTCAGAAAATGAACATGACTGTACCCGGCCCTCTTGCGCGCTACCACCAAGTCCTTGCGGCCGTCTCCAAGCATTCGAAGGGCCTCGGACTCAATGAGCTCGTGCGCGACACGGAGTTGCCGCGAAGTTCAGCGCATCGTATCGCCGCAGCGTTATGCGAGGTCGGCTATCTCACGTGCGACGCGTCGGGTACATATCGGCTGGGACCGACGTTCACGGAATTGCTTCGGTATGCCATCACGGCGGACTGGAGTACGAACGCATTCCGGCCCGCGCTCGAGTTCCTGGTCAAGGAGCTGGAAGAGACGGCGTTCTTCGCTCGCTTCCACAACGACACCGTTGAGCTGACGGCGACCGTGATGCCCGCGGACCCGGGACGCGCCTATGTCTATCCGGGCGTCGGCCCCCGGCCCCTCGATACCTGCTCATCCAGCAAAGCCATCATGGCATTCGTTGACGAATCTGTCGTGGAGGACATGCACCGCCGCGGCAAGCTGCCGTTCGCGGATGGCTCGATCGACGCATACAAGAAGGTGCTGCGCAAGGTTGTGCGCGAGGGCTACGCCGTGTGCGACGGTCAGATCGACGAGGGTGTCTACAGCATCGCGTGTCCGGTACCCGCCGGGCCGATGCTGGGGTTGTTCAGTATTGGGATTGTCGCCCCGAGGGGTCGTCGGAATGATCGCCAGGTCGACAAAGTCGTTGCCGTGCTGAGGACTGGTGCACAGATCGCATCGAGACAGTTGACCAACGAAATTCACTCCACCGGAGTGTCGGCCGGCTTCGAGCGGCGCCATCCGTAGGACCACCAAGCCCAATCACCGCACGAGAGGTCCACCTTATGCTTCTTCTCTCCGTTCTCCTAAATGGATTGGTTTTCGGATCAGTCCTGATGCTCTTCAGTCTTGGCCTGACACTGATCTACGGTGTGGGGCGCGTGGTGAACTTCGCGCATGGTGCGTTCTTCAGCGTCGGCGCCTTCGTCGGGATGGCGATGTCCACTGCAGGGCAACCATTCTGGGTCTGCCTGATCGCCACGCCGTTGCTGGTAGCCGTCGGCGGTGCGCTGCTCGATTGGGCGGTGCTCGCCCGGCTACGGGACCGTCCCATGCTCGACGGGCTGCTGCTGACATTCGGCATCGCGCTCGCGTTGACGGGTGTTCTTTATGCGGCTGGCGGGCGCTCAGTTCAACTTTTCCCAGTGCCGCCCGCGCTGGCCGGATCCACATCGATCGGCGGAGTCGGTCTGCCTACTTACCGCCTCTTCCTCGCTGGTTTCGCCGCCGCGCTTATGTTGGCGCTCATGGTGTGCCTTGGGAAGACGACGTGGGGACTCCGTGTCAGGGCGGCCAACGATCAACCAGAGATGGCGGCGTGTCTCGGGATCAATCGCGAAACGCTGATGCACTCTGTCGTCGGAGTGGGCGCGGCCTTAGCTGCCGTGGCGGGCGTCGCTGCAGCCCCAATCGTCACCGTGCAAGCGACTGTGGGCGACAAACTGCTCATTCTCGGATTCCTCACCGTGATCATCGGCGGCCTCGGCAGTTTTCGCGGCGCGATCGTAGCAGCATATGTGGTCGGCCTGACGCTCATCGCGGGAGAAGTCTATCTTGGTGGTCAGCTGGCCATGATCCTGCTTTTGGTCGTGGTCATGGTCATGTTGGTCAAGTGGCCGCGCGGCTTTTTCAATGAAGGAAGAGTGGAATGACTGACACGACGCTCGCCGCGCCTCGCGGCAAAAACCTATTCGGTAAAATTCGAGTCCCACTGCGACAGTCTTTCGCCTGGCTGCTGATCGTGGGCGGTGCTGCACTCCCCTTCTTGGTCGAACCAACGTCTTTCATCCTGATACTGGCTTCGCACGCACTAATCGCGGGACTGCTAGGCCTGAGCCTGGACATGCTGCTCGGCACGACAGGAATGATTTCCTTCGGTCATGCCGGATGGTATGGGCTTGGCGCCTATGTGGCGGGCATAACGGCGAAGGCGTGGACGCCAGACATCTTCGTCGTCGTTGCACTGGCGACGGTCACCGTGGCGGTGCTCGCTGCCGCCGTAGGCGCCGTGCTGGTGCAGCAGATCGGCAAGGCCTTCGCCATCCTCACCCTGGCACTCGGCCAGATCATGTACACCGCGGTGTTCATTGCGCCTTCGGTGACCGGCGGCGAGGACGGTCTTCAAGGGATCCCGGCGCCGACCTTCTTCGGTTCGGCGATCGATGATTTCCGCACTTGGTACTGGGTTCTGTACGCGATCGTGATCGTGGCGACCTTCGGGGCGCTGCTGTGCCGCCGTACCCCGCTCGGTCAGGCCTGGGCGGCGATCCGTGAGAACCAGGAGCGCGCGCGCTTTGTCGGCATGGACGTGAATTCGCTCAAGCTGCTCTCGTACATCATTTCCGCGGCAATGGCGGGCACTGCGGGAGCGCTGTTCGCATTCTTTAATGGCAGCGTCAGCGCCGATGCCCTGCACTGGGCAGAGTCCGGGAAGGTGATGATGTACGTGATCTTGGGAGGGGTGGGCACCTTCATCGGACCGGTGTTGGGGGCGGCCGTCTTCACGGTGGCGCACCAGTACATCAGCAGCCTGTCCGGCGAATGGCTGATCTATTTCGGGCTGCTCATGATCTTTCTGGTCCTGTTCGCGCCCAAGGGAATTTACGGCCTCTACCGCCGCGCGACGCAACGCCTCACGGGGAGGGCTGCGCAATGACTCTCGAAGTCAGGAACCTCTCGAAGTCGTTCGGCGGACTCCGCGCCGTCAGCGACGTCTCTATCACCGTGCGGCCAGGCACGATCCATTCGATCCTCGGACCGAACGGCGCCGGCAAGACAACCCTGTTCAACGTCGTCACCGGCGCCTTGCCGCCCACCTCAGGTAGCGTCCATCTGATGGGTGTCGATGTCACCGGGCGTAGACCCGATGAGTTGGTCTACAAGGGCCTCGCTCGTACCTTCCAGCGTACCAGCATCTTTCCTTCGGTGACGGTGGCGCAGAACGTCGCCCTCGCATTGCGCTCGCGCATGAAGCTCAATACGTCGATGCGTGTCGATGGCGATGCGAGGCAGCTGATCGAATCGGAAACCCTGCGCGTGCTGGGGGCCGTGGGGCTGGCGAGCCAAGCGCACACGACTGCCGGACAGCTTTCACACGGCAGCCAGCATGCCCTGGATATTGCGATCGGATTGGCGCTCTCTCCCAAGTTCCTGCTCATGGACGAACCGCTGGCCGGCATGTCGCGCGGAGACCGGGAACGAATCGCCAGTGTCATAAGGTCCCTGCGGGACGAGCACCAGCTGACCGTCGTTCTGGTGGAACACGACGTGGACATCGTGATGCGCTTGTCCGACACGATCACCGTCATGCAGAACGGCGCTGTCATCGCGGAGGACGAGCCGTTGGCGATCCAGAAGAGCCCCATCGTGAAGCGGGCGTACCTCTCCGGGGAGATTGCAGCATGACGTTGGACCTCCTGAACGTGTCCGCCTACTACGGCATGAGCCAGATCCTCCACGGCGTGTCGGTGTCAGTTCAACCAGGCAAGGTGACGTGCCTTCTCGGCCTGAACGGCATGGGCAAGACGACAACCCTGCGCTCCATCATGGGACTTGTCGATCGAATCGAAGGCGAGATCAGGCTGGGTGGATCCGCTCTTTCGGGGCCGACGCACAAGAGGGGGCGCCAGGGCGTCACGCTTGTGCCGGAAGATCGCAAGGTCTTCGCGGGTCTGACTGTGCGCGAAAACCTGGAAGTTGCCGTTTCGTGCAGGAGCATGGCCGAAAACCAGGAGCCGATCACGATCGATCAGATGGTGAGGCAATTTCCGAAACTCGGTGAGCGGATGACCCAGAAAGCGGGGACGCTCAGCGGGGGTGAGCAGCAAATGCTCGTCGTCGCGCGCGCCATGGTTGCGAACCCGAAGTTCATCCTTCTCGATGAACCCACCGAAGGCCTGGCACCCTCATACGTCGAAGCCATTCGCGCTTCCATCCTGGATGCCCGCAAGCAAGGGATTGGCATTTTGCTGGTCGAACAAAGCTTGCCGCTGGCGCTCAGCGTGGGCGATACCTTCCACGTCATGGAGAACGGCTCCATCGTCCTCTCGATGCAAGGCGATGAAGCGCGGAGCAACGTCCAGAAGATCCAGGCGTTGCTCACCATCGGCGTCGACTGAAGGCTCACCGGCCGCGTAGTCATGCCGATTAGCTGTGGACAATTTTCATCACGCAACGAGTCAATACATTTAACTAGGAGACAACATGAGAAAACTGAGTACCGCTTGGTCGATGGCTTCGGTGTCGGCCGCAATGGCGCTGACGGGCGCGTTGGCGTTCGTGGGCCCCGCAGCAGCCGAGGATCTTGTGATCGGCGTGCCCCTGCCGATGACGGGCTATCTGAGCTCATTGGGGATTGATCAACGCAATGGTGTGGAGCTTGCCGTCAGGCATCACCCGAAAGTGCGAGGGATGGACGTCAAACTAGTCTTCGAGGACACGCAGACCAAGGCCGACATCGCGCTGCAAAAAGCGCAGAAGCTCGTGTTTCAGGACCATGCCAAGGTGCTGACCGGTATGACAGCGAGCTCGGACACGCTGTCGATTGCCGGCCAGGCTGCGCGTCTGAAGGTTCCAATGGTGACGCTGTTTGCACAAGTCAATCAAATCACTGGAGCGCAGTGCAACAAGATGCTCTTCCGCACGGCGCCGTACGACGGCATGGCGACCAAGGGCATGGCGCTGCTGATGAAGGATCGGCCAGACCTGATCGCCAAGAAGTGGTTCGTCGTATATCACGACATTCTCTGGGGCCGGGACAACAAGGCGCAGTTTGCATCGTTGCCGGGCGTGAAGATCGCGGGAGAAGCCGGGCGTGCGCCAGGCAGCGCTGACTGGGCAAGTACCGTGGCTCAGATCCAAGCCAGCAATGCGGATGGCATCTACCTCGCCCTGGCCACGGGGGATGAATTGCCCGCCTTCGTGCGGCAGGCGCGGGATTCCGGTTTGAAGCAGGTGATCCTCACGCCGGTCGGGATGCCGGATTCGATGCTGCAGTCGATCGGCGACAGCGGCCAGGGCATCATTTCCGCCGCGTTACTTGGAAGCTGGATGCTCGAAGACAAGAACGCCGACATCGCGAGATTCAACAAGGCCTACTTTGATGCTTACAAGATGGCGCCAGGACAAACTGCTATGCAGGCCTATGCTGGAACTCAATGGCTGCTCGCCGCGCTCGAGAAGGCGAAGTCACTCGCCCCGGCGGATCTCGTAGCGAGCTTCGAGTCCACCTCGGCGAAGACGATCTTCGGGGACCTCACAATGAGAAAGGAAGATCATCAGGGCATGCTGGGCATGTACCGCGCGGAATCCGTGAAGCTGGACGCGCCAAAGTATGGCGCCAAAGTGGGCTGGAAAGTGACCCGCGCCCTGTCATGGGACGAAATCGGATTCTCGGTAGCAGAGACCGGCTGCAAGCTCTAAGCGTTCGCGCTGTGAAGCTGGGCGGGCCGCGATGATCGCAGTCCGCCCTCTCGCCCGGCATTCCGAACCCGTCGCCCCATCTCTAATTAACATCTTTCCGGTAAATCCAATGAGATCGTCCTTGCGCCTTGAGAGTCAACCTCTGAGCCTCGCCGAGTTCTGCTTCTTTAACGCCGTCGAGTTCCCTGATCGGCTTGCAGCGACAGACGAGAACAACCGCCTCACCCATGCTTCTTTAGCGCAGCGCGTGCGCGCCACGGCGCACTTCCTGATCGAGCAGGGCGTGCGGCCTGGAGACTGCGTGGCGGCTCTAGTGGGCCCCAGCTGCGACGGCTTGGTATTGTTCCTCGCTGTCAACGCCGTCCGGGCCAAATGGCTGGGACTAAACACGAAGTACAAGTTTAGGGAGATGCAATACGTCGTGGACGATTCTGGCGCGCAGTTCCTTTTCTTCGTGTCGAGGTGTCGCGAGCGAACGTATCATGAGGAAGTGCAAGGCCTGTTGCAGCACTGTGGCACCATCCGTCGGTCCTATTGTATTGACGCTGACGACACGTTGGCTCCATCGGTTTCCGGCGTATTGAAGACGGCGGCCGAAACCGGGGACGCGGCGCTCGATCTGCTGCTGGCTGATCGCGGCCGTTCCGACGACATCGCCATGCTCGTCTATACCTCTGGATCGTCTGGCCATCCAAAGGGGGTGCTGATCCCGAACAAGGCGATGATCCGGCGCACGCAGACGCAGATCTCTCAACTCCCAATGGACGACTATCCGCGTGTGCTCAACGCGTACCCGATGAATCACGTCGGCGGCGTTCACTGGGTCACGTCGTATGCGCTGGTCGCAGGTGGCACTGTCAATTTCCGGGACGGCTTCGACGTGCGTGCCCTCCCGGATCTGATCGAGCAAGCCCGGATCAACGTACTCCAGATCTTTCCCGCTATGTACCAGATGCTGCTGGCCGAACCGTCGTTTCGTCCCGAGAAGCTCAAATCGATCAAGTGGCACTTCTTCTCCGGCGCTCCCATTTCCGAGTCGCTGCTGGCGCACGTCCGGTCCTGGGGCGGACAAATCATCACGTCATATGGAATGTCGGAGACTTGCGGGTCCGTCACCTATGGCGGACCCGGCCTTCCCGACGAGGTCCTCGCGAACACGATCGGCAAGCCAACGCCGGAGGGCGAAGTACGTGTGGTCTCACCGACGGGCGCGATCTGCGGGCCGGGGCAGGTCGGCGAGATGCACGTGCGGCGAGACTTCGGGATGACCGAATACTTCAACCGGCCGGAGCAGACCGGGCGCGCCTTTACCGACGACGGCTGGTTCAAGACGGGAGACCTCGCGCTAGTGATGGAGGAGGGGCACCTGCGCTTCGTCGGACGGCTCAGCGAGATGTTCAAGTCGGGCGGATACAACGTCTACCCGCGGGAAGTCGAACTCGTGCTGGAAGCCCACCCGGCCGTTTCCATCGCTGCCGTCGTGGGGTGTGCGCACCAGGTCTTTGGCGAGGTCGGCGCCGCATTCGTCGTTCCAAAAATGGAATTCCAGGTGACTCCTGCGGATCTCAAGACATGGTGCAAGGAACACCTTGCGGACTACAAGATACCCAAGTTCTTGGAGCTTCGCTCAGACCTGCCGATGCTTCCGATCGGAAAGGTGGACAAGGTATCGCTGAAGTCGTCATTAACCGTGGCAACCAGTTAGCCCCGGTGCTGGGACCCCAAGGAAGCGCGGAAGTCTCCGTGCCCAAATCATCAACAATACCTGGAGAATCACATGTCATGCGTGCGCATTGAAAAGGCTGACCCGGCGATCGCTATCCTGACAATGGAGCGGCAAGCCAAACTGAATGCATATGACGACGGACTGATCGATGGCTTGACCGCAGTCTGTCTTGAACTCCAGGACGACACGCGCGTCAAGGCAGTCATCATCACCGGCGGCCTGCGCGTGTTTTCCGCCGGGGCAGACGTCAGCTTGTTCGATTCCATCGAATGCGAGCCCGATGTCAACAAGGTCCGCCGGATGCTGCAGAAGGGCAAGCGAATGATCGATCTTTGGGAGAACCTGCCGATGCCCACGATTGCCGCTGTCGAGGGTGGAGCTGTCGGCGGAGGTTTCACTCTCGCCTTGGCATGCGACTGGCGCGTCTTCGCCGAAGATGCCTGGGCCATGATCCCGGAGGTGAAGATCGGACTCAACTACGGTTGGGGGACGCTTCCCCGGCTCGCCGCGCTCGCAGGTCCTGCCCGTGCGAAGTGGATGTCCATCCTGTGTCGCAGGCACGGAGCGGCGGAACTGGCGCAATGGAACATCGCCGAGGAGGTGTCTGCGAAAGGTCAGGCCCTGGATGCAGCCCTAGACATCGCCCGCGAGATCAGCCGGCTACCCATGCTCGCGCCTCAACTCATCAAGCGTTCCGTGAACGCCCACAGTTTTGCGCTGGCCAAGAGTTCGTCGATAGGTGACATGGAAGACATGCTCGTTTGCATGACAGACCCCGAAGGTGCGGAGATGCGGCGTCAAGCCGTTTCCAAAATTCGCTCCTCTGCTTCCAAGGTAGCGCACCAATGAGTGCTTTGCGAAGCCAAGCGATTGTTCGGGACAGCGCGAGCGTCGACTCGGCCATGGAGAGCCGCTTTTCCTGTCGTGCGTTTCTTCGCGACACGCCCGTGCCGCGCCGATTGATCGACGAGATTCTTCACGTTGCGAGATATGCCCCTTCAGGGACGAACACGCAGCCGTGGAAGGTCTATGTGCTGCAGGGATCGCATCTTGCGTCGCTCACCGGTGAAGTATGCGAGGCGTTCGACAGCGTGCGATTCAACCAAGCAGTACCTTCCGGGTCCCACGAGGAGCACGACTACTATCCGCGCACCTGGCAATCGCCGTATCTTGAGCGCAGGAGGGAAAACGGCTGGGGCCTTTATGGGGTGCTCGGGATCACCAAGGGCGATAAGGAGGCGATGCATCTCCAGCATCGCCGCAACTACCAATTCTTCGACGCACCGGTTGGGTTGATTTTCACGATGGATCGCAATTTGCGTCGAGGGTCTCTCATCGATTACGGGATGTTCATGCAGAACATCATGCTCGCGGCCCGGGCCCGCGGTCTGAACACTTGCCCGCAGGCGGCATGGACCGAATTTTCGGGAATCGTTCTTCGGCACTTGGGCGCTACTCCAGCCGAGACGCTTGTTTGCGGCATGGCGCTTGGTTTTGCTGACGAGGCCGCGCGGGTGAATACGTTTCAGGCCAGGCGCGAGGACCCGCCAAGTTTCACGTGCTGGCTCGGCGAAGCGGAGTAGCCGCTACTGTCCCGGAAATCCATTCGATCCTGCAAACATCATGCCCCTTCCTGCGCCTACCCACCGCGACGAGCTCCACCAGCGCCAGCTTACGATGAAGTTCTGGCGGCGTTCCGACGGGCTTTTCGACGCGGAAGCCCATCTGGTGGACACCAAGCCGATCATGTTTCGGCGCCTGATTGGTGAGCCACTGGCTCCAGGTGCGCCGCTCCATGAAATGTGGCTTCGCATTGTCATGGACGAAACCTGTCTGGTCCGGGAAGTGGTTGCCGCGTCCGACGTGACGCCGTTTCGTTTGTGCCAGGAAGCGACTGCTTCGCTCTCCGTTCTGGTTGGCGCGCGCATCGGCCCGGGATGGTCCAGAACTGTGCGAGAGCGGCTGGGAGGGACCGCCAGCTGCACGCACCTGGCTGAGCTCATGCTTCCTCTGGCGACCACCGCTCTGCAGGGGTTGATAGGGACGGCGCCGCACCTACTGGAGAAGCTGGGGCCTGACGGACGGTCACGGCACATCGATTCGTGCTATGCATTTGCAGCCGAGCGGGACGTGGTCAAGACCCTTTGGCCCCAGCACCACGTGCGCTGATCTCTGAACGTGCAAAGAAAGCAGATCACCCATGAGCGTACTGTCCGGAATTCGCGTTCTTGAGCTGGCTGGCATCGGGCCTGTGCCCTGGTGCGGGATGCTCCTGGCGGACATGGGTGCCGACATCATCCGCATCGAGCGCCCCGGCACTGCTTCAGACATGCAGGATTCCACGAAGCGAGGCCGCACGTCCATTGAACTCGACCTCAAGACGCAGGAAGGCATTGAGACGGTACTGAAGCTCGTTGCGGCTGCCGACGTCCTCGTCGAAGGCATGCGGCCAGGATCCATGGAGCGACTTGGCCTGAGCCCGGCGACCTGCTTGGCTGCCAACCCTGCGCTCGTGTTCGCCCGGGTCACGGGCTGGGGACAGAATGGCCCTCTTGCGGCTCGGGCCGGCCATGACATCAATTACATCGCGCTGAGCGGGGCTCTGCATGCCATCGGCCGTGAGCGCCCGGTCCCGCCCCTGAACCTCGTCGGTGACTATGGCGGCGGTGGGGCGTTCCTTGCGATCGGATTGTTGGCTGCACTTCTCAAGGCACGGCAGAGTGGGCATGGCGATGTGGTTGACGTCGCAATGATTGATGGGGCGAGCAGCCTGTTGACGCTGCAGTACGGACAACTGGCCACAGGCGACTGGCGTGACGACCGAGGCTCGAATGCGCTGGACGGCGGTGCGCCCTGGTATGACGTCTATGACACCAAGGATGACCGTTATGTAGCTGTGGGCGCCATGGAGCCACAGTTCTACGAGCAACTGCTTGCCGGACTGCAGCTGACGAATGACGCCGTTCCGAACCGTGCCGATCGTGCGAACTGGCCAGCGATACGAAAGCTGTTTGCCGCCAGGTTCGCGGAACGCACCCGCGATGAGTGGAGTGCAATCTTTGACGAAACAGATGCATGTGTATCCCCGGTCCTGTCGATGACTGAGGCGCCTTGCCATCCACACAATGTTGCACGCGGCACCTTTGTTAGCTGGAAAGGTCATCCTGTGCCTGGCGCGGCGCCGCGGTTTGCTGGCGTTGCCCGGGCGATCGCAGGTCCGATCAAACACAGAACCGGCGAGCAGGCGCTAGCGCTTTGGATGTGTTCTCGCGCCGGGTAACGAGCCAGTGGAAGCAGCACCGGTTGGAGGGCAGTCTCGGCACTTACCACTCGGGAGCGGCGCATGTTAACCCGCGCGCCGGACGCGCATCGGGCCGGGGGCGCGATGCCTGCTCTCGCAGTCGCCGCCATCGCCTTTGCAGAGTTGCTTTGCACCTCGATGTGGTTCAGCGCCAATGGTGCGGGGTCCGAGCTGCGCGTCGCCTGGGGCCTCTCGGTAGCCGATATCGGCTGGCTGACGAACGCAGTGCAGATGGGTTTCATTGCCGGCACTCTGGCCATTTCCCTTTCAGGCATGGCGGACCGGTTCGCCGCTAGCCAGATCTTTGCCTTCTCGAGCCTGCTTGGCGCGCTGGCCAACGCCGCGTTCGCGCTGCTCGAACCCGGCCTTGTTCTCGCGCTGGCGCTACGCTTCATAGTCGGTCTTTCGCTCGCCGGCATCTACCCCTTGGGGATGAAGCTGGTCATGAGCTGGACACGTCGCGACACGGGCAGCACACTCGCCTGGTTGGTCGGCATGCTGGCGCTTGGCACCTCCCTGCCGCATGCCATCCGCGCCTGGGCTCCCGGTATCCCGTGGCAGCATGCGGTCGCGGTCTCCTCGGGACTCGCCGTCCTTGGCGGACTCATCGTGCACCTGATCGGGGACGGACCGTTCATTGGTTTTCGCGTCGCGCCGCAGCCGCCGGCCCGGGGCAGTGTTCTGCGCGCGTTCAAGATCCCGGCATTCAGAGCTGCCGCCTTTGGCTACTTTGGTCACATGTGGGAGTTGTATGCGTTCTGGACCCTGGCGCCCTTCCTGCTGGCCGGCGCGCTGCAGCAGCATGATGGCGGATCGGGCGTCTCGGTGGCGAGCTTCGCAGTCATCGCCATCGGCGCCGCTGGTAGCGTGGCCGCCGGCTACGCTGCCAAGGCGATCGGCAGCGCGCAAGTGGCTGCAGTTGCACTGGGAGTGTCCGGCGCATGCTGTGTCCTGTACCCGTTGCTTTCCGACTCTCCGACTCCCCCGCGGGTGGCGGTTCTCGGCGTGTGGGGTGTCGCCGTGATTGCGGATTCGGCTCAGTTTTCGAGTCTTTCCGGAAAGGCTTGTCCGCCGGAATGGCTGGGGAGCGCACTCGCCATACAAAACGCGATCGGTTTCGCAGTCACGCTCGCGTCGATCGCTTTAGCCATGGCTGCCTTCCCGTTCATTGGCGACCGGGTTGTTTGGGCGCTGGCGCCGGGACCTGTGCTGGGTTTACTGGCGATGCGGGGGCTGCTGCGTCGCCAACACGATTGATCTCATTGCGCACGGGGGGCGGGGGCGTCGACGGCAGCTAACGTTCTGGCGCAACAGCGCCTGAGCGCTAGTTCTGAGTCTGTGCTCCGGCGGCGTCCGCAGGGCGCCGCTCTGGGTTCACCCGCTGCACCTCGACAACGTGCAGGTCCCGGCGGCCGCCATCATCGGCGGCAAGCCCGGACAGGGCTTCAAGACGGCGATGAAGGTGCTCGATCGCGGGCGTCTGCATATCTCGGCGGTAGCCGGCGGCATGCCGCAGCGTCCTGAAGCGATCGCACCCTGCGGGTTTCCCGATGGGGTGATCTTCATCCGACAGGTAGTCGGCGGCAAAGCACCATGTCAGGGCTTGTTGGTCCAGCGGATCGGCCTGCGGCAACGCATGGGGTTGCCTACGTTTATGCGTCACCCCAGGCTGCGTAAACCTGAAAGCATCCCAAATGTTCAAATTGAAATTCAAATCGTGGACACCCATGAATCGCTTGAAACTCGCGTCAGCATTGGCTTTGCCGTCTTGCTGGCTCATTTAAACCGGACACTACTGGATCCGTCGCAGAAATCATTGCAGGCCTCACCCTCGCCGCGTTCCCGACCGTCGACGTCATGCTGAATCCCATCGTCAGCGGATTGAACAGCATCCCACGGGTCGCCCTGGCGCCGTTGTTCATTCTCTGGTTCGGAATCGGCATCGAGTCGAAGACGATCGCGGGAATCAACCTGGTGTTCTTCATCCTGCTGATTACGACCCGGTCGGGCCTCAAGAATGCAGACCCGGATCTGCTGGTGAGGTCGCGAATGATGTGCGCTAACACCACACAGACATTCGTCAAGGTGGTCCTGCCGATCTCGCTTCCATCGATCTTCTCGGGGCTGCAGCTGGCGGTCATCTACTCCCTCTTGGGCGTTGTCGTGGCCAAAATGATCGCTTCGCAAAATGGGCTGGGAGTGATCGTCGCACAGTACACCCAGACTTTCGCGATCAATGAGACGTTCTCCGTGCTGCTGATCCTGGGCGCCCTGTCGACCTCGCTCGTAGCGAGCGTCGCAGCCGCCGAGCGCTACGTGCTTCGCTGGCAATCAGCGTAAGCGGCTCCAAACCCGAATCGGGCAATTGGCTCACGGGGACTGGTATCCCCATGCCATCGTCGACGCTGGCGTCGCCTCTCACGCGGTGGATGAGGCGATGTCCCGCGTCGGCAAGCCCGCCACGTCTCTTCTACGAGAGCAGTTTGATCGGTAAACCCGGGAACTGTCCACCCAATGACAGTGCGCCGCATTGACATTGCTTCGATGTGCAGATGCTCCAGCAAAATGCCTGCACTTGTTCACTAGGAAAGCCATGACCACAGCAGCGTTCGCAGATCGAAGTGCAATTCGCAGGTCGAGCAACGAGGTGCTGGCCTTCTGCTTGAGCAAGCAGGCGCTCCCACTGGTTGGTAGTGAAAAGCTCTTGCGGACACATGACACGGTGTGTCCACGTTCGTAGTTCCTTCAACAGAGACAGAAAGGATTTTTCATGGACTATAAGCACTTCAAGGTCAAGAAGGCCTCAACCCGGATCGGCGCGTACATCAGCGAGGTGAACTTCAACGAGGTCGAAGACAAGGAGGTCTACAAGGAGCTGCGAAAGGCCGTTAACGACTTCGGCGTCGTCTTTGTGCGAAAGCAACCTCTCACGCCGGAGGCGTTCGTGCGATTGGGCTGCGAATTCGGGAAGCTCGAAAGCTCGCATCCGGTGTTCGGCTCTCCCGCGGAGCACCCCGAGATCCAGCTCATCACCTACGACCCGGCTGCGCCCCTCCCGGCGGAGACGGGCACATGGCACACGGACAACACCTACAACGCGATTCCCTCTGCCTACACCTTCCTGCGCGCAGTGGACATTCCGCCTTTGGGAGGCGACACGCTCTGGGCAAGTAACGCCGCGATCTACGAAGACCTGCCCGAGCCGATGCAGGAGATGCTCTCGCGATTCGTCGCTCGTCATGATCTGTTCTGGCGGCTGCGCGAGATGAACTACATGGCAAGCAAGAGCACGTCGGAGGACGAGCAGAAGTTGTCGAAGCGCGTCGCCGACCATCCGATCGTGATCCGTCACCCCGTGACCGGGCGGGCGCAGGTCTTTGCACACCGACATTTCACGAACTTCGTTCACGGCGTCCCCGAAGAGGTGAGCACCACCCTGCTCCAGTACCTGTTCAACATGGCCAAGCGCCCCGACTACCAGGTGAGGCTCACCTGGGAGCCTGACATGTTAACGATCTGGGACAACATCGCCACGCAGCACTATGCGACGCAGGATTACCACCCCTATCCGCGCGCGATGATGAGAATGGTTGCCGCGGGTAGTTCTCGTCCGCAGCCGCTGGACTCAACGAAGCTGTACCCGAGTTCCGCTGCGGAACTCGTTGCTGCCTGAGTCCTGGAGGGATGATGATCCCCTTCGGAGAGGAGGAAACGATCGGAACGGCACTGCGCCGGGCCGCCGACGTCTTCGGGGAGCTGCCGCTGGTGGAAGCACCCCCGAACCCGAACCGGGACTACCACACGCTGGGGTACGAACTCACGTACCAGGACGGTGCGTTGGCCGTCGAAGAGCTGGCTCGTCAATACGTGGCGGCGGGGTATGGCCCGGGACATCGCGTGGGGCTTTTCCTGGACAACCGACCCGAGCACTTCGTCCACAAGCTGGCGCTGAACGCGATCGGGGCTTGCTGCGTTCCCGTGAACCAGGAATACCGGGCCTCGGAACTTGCGTACCTGATCGACCACGCCAAGCTTGACCTCATGGTGCTGCTGTCGATCCGGCGCACGGCTGTCGAGTCCACGCTGATGATGACGTGTGAAAAGCCAGTACTGGTGGACATTGGTCAGTTCCAGCCCTCGCTGCGATCCCCGCGCCGGCGACGTGGGACGGACGCTGTCCGCTCTAGCACACCGGCCAGCATTCTGTACACGTCAGGCACCACCGGTCGGCCGAAAGGTTGCGTTCTCTCCCACAGGTATGAGCTGGCTGCCGGGGCGTGGTACGCAAACCGTGGGCACCTGGCCGAGGTTCGAGGGCGTAGCGAGCGCCTCTACAACGCGCTGCCGCTTTACCACGTCAATGCCTCGGTCCTGTCGTTCTTCTGCATGCTGCTGACCGGCGGCTGCCAGGTTCAAAGCGATCGCTTCCGGCCGTCGCGTTGGTGGCAGGAGGTGAGGGAATCCCGTGCGACCATCATCCACTACCTCGGAGTGATCGTCCCTCTCCTGCTCAATCAGCCGGAGTCCGACCTGGATCGGATGCACGCCGTGCGCTTCGGTTTCGGGGCGGGCGTCGAGCCGCAACTGCATGCGCAGTTCGAAGAGCGGTTCGGCTTTCCCCTGCTTGAGATCTGGGGCATGACCGAGATCGTTCGCGTGCTTGCCGACAACGTCTCACCGCGTTGTGTCGGCTCACGTGCATTCGGGAAGGCCGTACCAGGGTTGCAGGTGAAGGTGATGGACGACGCAGGCCACGAAGTGGGCGTTGGCGTTCCCGGAGAGATGGTCGTACGCCATTCCGTTGCGCAGCCGCGCAAAGATTTCTTCACCGAGTACCTCGACGATCCTGTGGCAACGGAATCTGCCTGGAGGAACGGCTGGTTCTACACCGGGGACGTCGTGGTGAAAGACGAAACCGGTATGCTGCACTTCGTCGACAGGCGCAAGAACATCATCCGCCGGTCCGGCGAGAACATCGCCGCCGCCGAAGTGGAAGCACTGCTGCTGACGCATCCGCTGATCGAGCACGCTGCCGTCCTCGCCGTGAAGGACGAATTGCGCGAAGAAGAGGTACTGGCTTGCGTTGTCCTGAAGGCGGGAGTGCGCGCGCAGGTTCTGGACAATGCGCGTCGGACGGAAATCGCGTCGGACGTCCATGATTTCTGCCGCGAAAGGCTCGCTTACTATAAGGCGCCCGGATGGATCCTCTTCAAGGAGGAGATTCCGAAGACGGGCACCCAGAAGATCCAGAAGCACAACATCCTGTCGAGCCGGGACGATCCGCAGCACGAGCCAGGGATCGTGGATTTGCGCGACCGCAAGAAGCGGGCACCGATGAACACCGCCGGTCGAGACACTGCTGGCGCGAACAACCTTCAACTCAAAGCGTGAACATGAACACGACCTATGACTACGTGATTGTCGGAGCAGGCTCGGCCGGGTGTGTGCTCGCCAACAGGCTCACCGAGGACGGGCTCTCCAAGGTCCTGCTGCTCGAGGCGGGTCCAGAGGATCGCTATCCGTGGATCCATGTGCCGATCGGATATGGCAAGACGATGCATCACGAGAAGTTCGATTGGCGCTTCTGGACCGAGCCTGATCCGTCCCTGAATGGCCGCAAAATCAATTGGCCGCGGGGTCGGACGTTGGGGGGATCGAGCTCAATCAACGGAATGATCCACGTGCGCGGGCAACCGGAAGATTTCGACGAGTGGGAGCGGCTCGGGGCGACAGGATGGAACAGGCGCGAGGCATTGCGCTATTTCGTGAAATCGGAGCGGAACTCGCGCGGAGCCAGTGAACTGCACGGCGGGAACGGGCCCCTATGGGTGTCGGATGTTCCCAACCGGGGCGAGCTCGGCGACGCATTCATTCGCGCTGCGATGAGGCTGGGGATTCCGCCGAACCACGATTTCAACGGTGCAGTGCAGGAAGGTGCAGGGTACATCCAGATCACGACCCGCAACGGCCGGCGCTGCTCGACGTCGGTGGCCTACCTGCGGCCGGCACGCAGCCGTCCGAACCTGACTGTGCTGACCGACGCGCACGCAACAGCGGTGACCTTTGAGGGACGGCGCGCGACGGGCGTGCAGTGGAGAAGGCACGGCATCGAATCGGCCGCCTCTGCCGCAAAGGAGGTGATCCTCGCAGCGGGTGCGCTGCAATCGCCGCAGCTGCTGCAGCTCTCCGGAATCGGTCCTGCAGCTCTGCTGGCAGAGCATGGAATTCCGGTGATCGCCGACGTGCCCGGGGTTGGCGAGAACCTGCAGGATCACCTCGCATTTCGGCTGGTGTACAGATGCACGAAACCGGTCACTACGAACGACGAACTGCATACGATCTGGTCGAAGGCTCGAACCGGATTGCGTTACCTGCTCTTCAGAACCGGGCCGCTCGCGGTTGGCGTCATGTCGGCCGCGGCCATGACTCGACTGCTGCCCGAGTCGAAGACGCCCGATATCCAGGTCTTCCTGAGCACGATAAGTGCGCCCGAACGTGGCTCGGTTCCGCATCCCTTCCCAGGGTTCACACTCCTGTTCTACCCGATGCGACCAACGAGCCGCGGGCGACTATGGATCCGCTCGCGCGATCCGATCCAAGCGCCGGCGATGTGCGGGAACTACCTCGCGACAGAGTACGACCAGCGACTCACCGTGGAAGGCGCGAAGCTGGTGCGGCGCCTGGTGTCGACGTCCGCGCTGTCACCCCTCGTCGCGGGAGAACTCCAGCCGAGTGCCGCCGTGTGCACAGACGACGAGTGGCTCGAAGCAGCTCGGCAGTACGCCTTCTCCGCCTACCATCAATGTGGGACATGCCGCATGGGCTCCGATGACCTCGCAGTCGTCGATCCGCGTCTGCGCGTGCGCGGCGTCGCCGGGCTGCGAGTCGTCGACGCGTCAATTATGCCGGCGATCGTGTCGGGCAATACGAACGCAGCGACCGTCATGATCGCCGAGAAGGCGGCCGACTTGATCCGCGAAGACGCAAGGATCTCTCCGGTATGAACCCTGTCGTTCCACGAGGACAGAGCGTCGATGGAACTGTCCACTCGATGACATTGGTGCAAATTCGATGCGCTCCGGCCCGGGGGTTTTGCATCAGAATGGGTGACATTTCATTCACAGGAGAATTCGCATGAGCGTTACCGGGTGGGGCGGCCCAAGCGATGCTCTTGGACCCAGCGCAAGCGGCGTTTGCCTTCGACTGAAGGCAGCGGGAGTTAGCGATGTGGTGACTGTGCCGGACTTCGTGCAGTTCTCCGTACACGAGCGCCTGCAGAGTGGCGCCGACGGAATCCGGCAGATCTTCACCTGCACAGAGGATCAGGCGATCACAACAGCAGCGGGTCTCTATCTGGGTGGACGCCATCCGATCCTGATGGTGCAGAACCAAGGGTTGCACAAAGGATTGAACAGCCTGCGCGCAATATGCATCGACGCACGCATTCCGTTGGTGTTTCTCGTCGGCCAATTCGGCCGTGAACAGGAAAACATGGGGCATTCCACCCGGGAGTCGAAGCGCAACGTCGTGCGCCTGACGGAGCCGATTCTTGACGCATGCAACGTTCCTTACTGGGCGCTTGATGACGACAATCAACTGGCGTCCCTGGATCACGCGTTGGCTCACACAAACAAGGCCGGCGGCGCTGCAGCGGTTCTGGTTGGACGCTACACAACGTGGGCTTGACGCTCGGAAGAATTACACTATGAACCTGATGGAAGCCTGCGGCGCGATTTCCGCTACCAGAAATTCGCATGCACCTCGTTCGGTGCTTGTCTCGACGATGTCTGCGATGTTCGCATTCGACGAGCTGGGAGATAGGCATCGGCGAATCGACTCGGTTCCTCTGATGGGCGGAGCCGTGTGCCTCGCACTGGGGATCTCGCTTGCGCGCCCCGACATCCCCGTCATTGCCGTCGATGGCGATGCCAGCCTTCTCATGGAACTGGGCGGGTTGGTGAGCGTTGCGAGCGCTCGTCCCGCCTGGTTGATCCACGTTGTCATCAACAATGCAGTCCAATTCAACGGTGCAGTCAACATGACGAGACCTGGCTGCTCCCCCCGGTGCGAGTTCGCGGCAGTCGCTTCCGCCGCCGGGTACACGCGGAGTTTCACTTTCACGAGTTTTAGTGCACTCCAGGCCGCGCTGCCGAGGCTGCTCACCGAGCCGCAGCTTGTTATGGTCGAACTGCAGATCGAACCCGATGCCCAGAGCATCGGTGCTGATCGGACACAACCGTACGTGCCCGATGATCAGTTCGACCGGATGCGCAATGCCATACCCGTTCTTCGCGCCGCATTGTCGAATGACCACCACCAGAGTGAGAGGGGATGAAGCTCTCCACTGTTAGCGCCGATTGAATATTGCCCTACCCTTGGAGTGAACCCCTGCAGCCGGACCAGAGGGAGAGGATGAACTGATACGCTGGCTGGGCCTTCAATAAAAGGAGAAGGTCATGCCATCCAGAGGTCCGTACCGGCGTCATTCGCTGGAGTTCAAAATTCAGCTGTGTCAGGAGATTCGAGGCGGCGCGATGCATAAAAGAAGTACACGCTGTCAGCCAACCTGATCCAGATGTGGCTGACGCAGTACGACCGTGGCGAGCTCAGTTGCAAAGAGGCCGAGGCGTCTGTCGTCGCTGAATACGAAGCCAAGATTGCGGCACTGGAGCGCAAGGTCGGCCAGCTCACCATGGAGCTGGTCAAAAAACTCCACGCCTGCGCCTCGTGAGCGACACGATCATCACCCAAGCCTGCTCCATCCGACGGAGGTGCCAGGTGATCTCTGCCGCACAGCACCTTCTACTATCGCCCTGTCGCCGCCAATGGCGGCCTGAACGACGATACTGTGCTGAAGCTCATTGAACGCACCCGTTGGCGGTGCGTACCGACAACGGCCCTGAGTTCACCCGCAAGGCCTTCATGGCGTGGGCGCAAAGCCACGGCGTGAGCACATCCTGATCGAGCCGGGACGTCCAATGCAGAACGGCTACATCGAGAGCTTCAACGCAAGGCTGCGCGACGAGTTCCTGAACGAGCACTGGTTCGAGACGCTGCACCGGGCCAGGAGCGCCACATCGATCTGGCGGCAGTACCACAACGAGGTAAGACCTTACGGCAGCATCGGACGCATCCCGTCGGCTCGGTTCGCCGAGCTGCATCGCCAGCGCGCTGGCGATGCAGCTCGACCCGTTTCAACCACCATGCAGATCGATTAACCTTGCAACTGGCAAAGCAAACTGTCCGAGAAACCGCGGAAAAACCCAGAAGCCCAGAATCTCACTATGGCATCTGCCAGCGAAGTACGTAGGCTTCAATAGCTGTAATTGCTGCTGCAAGCGCCGTTGACAATAGCCCGAGGATGATCAGAACAGCGAATGTCTCGTTAATGGCGAAGGTTTGAGTGTACTGGGCAACGACGACGCCGAGGCCTCTTTGTGAGGCAATCATTTCGGATACAACCACACCGAGTAGCGAGTAGATTACTGCAAGCTGCAATCCTGAAAATATCGAAGGAAGCGAAATGGGAAGCACCACCTTCATAAAAGTCTGGAACGTACTGGCGCACATCATGCGTGACATTGTTAAGAGATCGACGTCGGCGTTCTTGAGGCCCGATCTCGTCGTAACTAATAGGATGAAGAAAACGAGGCTGACGCCGACAAATGCCTTGGATTCGATTCCGATTCCGAACCATAGAATGAACAGCGGCGCAAGAGCAACCCGTGGGATACTGTTCAAACCGCTTATGATTGGGTCCAAGATCGCATCCATCGTTGGTAGTGCCGCCAACGACAGGCCGGCGATGACGCCGGCCGCTGACCCAATCACGAAAGCCAGTAGTGTGGCCGCGATAGTAGATCCGGCATTCGCCCAGAAGTTATTGTCAGCGAGTTGATGGACCAGAGCCGTTAGCACCAAACTCGGCCGCCCGACATATCGCTGATCGACGTAGCCAGCTCTCGCAGCAAACTCCCAGAGCAGGCACAGTGCAACGATGACAAGCGCACGCGCGAAAAGAATATAGGTGCGCGAACGAGTATGTCGTTTCCCCGAAACCGGGGCACTATACGTAATGTTTTCCGAATCTGTCTTCATAGTACTCTTCTCAAGAGAATAGGGCTTCCCTGACGCGGTGACGGATATCCCGAAACTCAGGCACATCAATCAAGTCAGCAATGTTGCGCGGCCGAGGAATGACGACGGGCTGGTCTAATGAAATGCCACGCCCCTTGCTCAGTACTACAACGCGGTCTGCCATACTGATGGCCTCGTTGATGTCGTGCGTGACGAGAATCACCGTCCTGCCGCCGCCTTCGCATAGCTGCAGGAATTTCGGCTGCAACTCTTCTTTCGTCTGCGCATCCAACGCTGCGAATGGCTCATCGAGGAGCACTAGATCTGGATCAATGGCGAGTGTTCTGGCAAATGCCACTCTCTGGCGCATTCCCTGCGACAGCTGATTCCTGTATTTTCCTTCGGAGCCGATAAGCCCGACCTGGGCCAACCAATCCTTCGCGCGGCTTAGCCGAGCACCTTTGGATACACCGCGCAATTCCAAGCCGAAGGCGACGTTGTCAAGTGCCGTACGCCATGGCATAAGCGCATCCCTCGCCGACATGTAGCCGGTGGATAATCGTGGCCCCTTTATACGTTGCCCAGCGATTGAGATCTGTCCGCTCATTCCTGGAAACTGCCCGGCAACTAAATTGAGCAGTGTTGTCTTTCCGCACCCACTAACACCGACCAACGCAACAAATTGGCCTTGCGGGATGGCCAGATGAATGTCTTTTAGAATAAGCGTGTCACCATATCCATAGTGCACCCCTTCGATTTCGACCATGGCTTTAGATTCATCAGCAATCGGCGAAACAGCCGCCAGATGCAATCTGGACTCAACCCTAGTCGACACCCAGTCACCAGTATTCATAGCAGGTTTTATTGACATGGGGTTAATGCGTAGGAGGTTATGGGTTGGTTGACGATGCCCTTATTTATCAACAACTCGTTCGCGTTGCTCATATTTTCAGGCGTGAAAAGGCCCGTCTGACCTTCACCAACAGCCATGTGAGGTAGCATTGCTTTGAGTGAAGCGGCTAAGACTCCAGGGGGATATCCGGGCAGCCGCTTCTCTATTGCAGCTAATGTGGGTTGAAAGTTCTCGGACACATTCATCCATTCCATGCTCTGCCGCACTGCTCGGCAAAAGGCCTGCACAACTTGAGGATTCTTCTCCGCATAGTCTTGAGTGGTTGCAATGTGAGTCGTAAAGAGCCATTTCAAGTGAGGAGGGAACTGGCTTGCGGGCAAGATTTCCTTGTACGACCCGGGCTCCATAGCGTCGAGAGTTTGAGTCATAGGTGGAAGCGATATGTAGGCGTCGATGGTTTTTGCATTAAAAGCTGCAATCGCGGTCGGCCCACTGCCGACGCCAATCAAGGTGACATCCTGCCCGACGCTCAGTCCAGCATCCTTTAGCATACGCTCAACGACGGCTGCCACATGTGATCCCAAAGCAATAACGCCAATGCGCTTGCCACGCAGGTCCAAAATGGGCGCGGGATACGGTTTCCCCGCATTGGGCGTCGCCAAACTGGCGAGGCCAATCAGACTGAGGTAGTTGTCCTTCCAGACGTTAACCACGCCTCTTATTTTGAATCCCTTTGCAACTTGCGGAAAGGTTACTAAGGGGCCGCCACCGTCAACGAAGGGTGTTGAGCCACTGAGCAACGAAGAAACCATTGCGGGGCCACTGCTAAAAGGTATCATTTCCACATCGACACCATTGCTCTTGAAGAATCCTTTAGCGTCGGCGACGAAAAACGGGGCATCGGTTATGCCGGTATAGTAGCCCATTTTCACTTTCGTCAGATCGGCGGCACTGGCTTGAGCGGCCGTCAAAGCAACAAAGCACAGTGTGGCGACGAAACGCAAAAAATAACAATAAATCATGATGACTTTCTTATGTTAGCGGTTCACTGGATTGTTCACGCAACGGAGAAATTTCCGGAATTGCTTGTGGTGTACTGTGAGCGAAATACATTCCATTCCTCAAGAGGAAGGGAGAGCCGTCGCACGGGTCAAACCGGGCCATCGGGTGGTGCAGTTGGGCTGTTCGCACTGATAGGCCAAGTCTGGACTTACGGAAAAAATCTGACCCACCTTATTGACCTTATCGCTGCCAACCGCGTTTCGGAGCAGGCACTCGCCGTCGGAAAAGGTCGGATAGCGCTTGCGCAACGCAAGCGGCACCGGCTCCAGAACGGGAAGCGTCAGCTCGATTTTCAGCGTGCTGTCCCTCGCTTCTTGTCCAGCAGATCCGGCTGCACGTGCGCCAACAAACGACCATGGTAGATTTTCACAGGAAGCATCCCGACAATGCCTCGCCGACTCACTTTCATACATTAAAGTAAGCTTGCAGGCATTGGGTCCGACGCTATCGTTTGAGGGGGGGCTCCAATATGTCAAACTCATTCGAACTCTCCAAAATGGACACAAATAGATGATGGGGGAGCCGCTGCCGTCCGACACGCATGCTCTCATGCGAACTGTCGCAGCTGAGACAGTTCTTGAAAGATCCTCCGGCTACTTGCGGTTGGCCCGTGTACTTCTCACCAAAGTCAACGGGGTCGACCGCCGCGCCGGAGACGGTCGAGGAACTGTTGACATTTCCGTAAATCATGACAACCGTTGAGCAACTTGATCGTTATATCTCCAGTAGCATTATTGGAGAATATTGGCGTGATGCAAAAACGATTGAGCGAGGCAGCGAAGAAGCGATTGAAGGCGGGTCGGATGCTGCTGGCAGGCAAGAGCTGCGCCGAGGTGGCCTTGGCTGTGGGGCGGCCCGGCAGACCGTGTACACATGGAAGCGGCTGCTCGATGTAGGTGGCATTGATGCCCTGCGAGAGGTGCCCGAGCGGGGGCGCCCGGAAGCGTGTGGGAGCTGTCATCGAACGCATGCACGGCGTTCGCTTTGGCCAGACGCAGGTCTGGCGCATCCTGGGCGCACTCGGCCTCGGCCCGCAAAAGCCCGAGAAGCGGGCTGTCGAACGGGATGAGGTGCCGTGTGCAGCTGGAAACGACGCGCTTGGCCCAGTCTTAAAAAAAAGCCCAACGAGAAGGCCGGCTGATTGTCTTTGTAGACGAGTCCGGCATCAGCGGGCGCCCGACCCGGGTACGCACTTGGGCCCCCAAGGGGTACACGCCCAGCATCCAGTTTCACTTCAACTGGACGCACGTCTCGGTCATCGCGGGCCTGACGCGCACCAACTGCCTGTTCCGGCTGCACGAGGGCAGTATCAAGAAGGAAGAGATCGCCCGATTCCTTAAAGCGCTCAAGGCCCACTTGAAGCAGCCGCTGCTGGCCATCTGGGATGGCTTGAAAGCACATTGCAGTCGTTTGGTGCGCGAGTATCTGGGCAGCCTGGCCGGACACATCCAGATCGTATTCCTGCCATCGTACGCGCCGGACATGAACCCTGTGGAGTACCTGTGGGCCTGGCTCAAACGCCATGCCCTGGTCAACTACCGCCCCAACAACCTGAGCGAGTTGCACGCGACCGCGCGCAACAAGCTCAAGAGTGCCCAGAAGCGCCCTTCGATCATCGCCGCTTGCTGGATGCAGGCTACGCTTTGGTGATGTCATGAATTATGGAGGTCTCAATAAGATCGGATCTCGCGGATCAGTCAGCAGCAGCATCAAGCGCGCAAGCCCTTGATCCCCCGGCCGAGCACATCGCAAGCCATCGCCTCCGCACCCGGTTTGTGCCCCTACATAACCGCCCTGGCCGATAGCAGTTGTCGACTCGGATCGAAGGCCGGATGCGCACCGACAAGGTCATGGTCGCCTTCGTGGGCGAGTTTTCGCGCGGCAAGTCGGAGCTGATCAACGCGATTTTCTTTGCCGGCTATAAACGGCGCATCATACCAGTCGCAC
>NZ_MUNS01000042.1:0-15000 GCF_002002705.1 Polaromonas sp. C04
CGCCTCCAGCTTGAATTCCAGCGTGTACTTGCCACGGGCTTGCCCGTCTTTCCTCTTGCTCATCTCTCATCTCCAATTGCTGAATTTAACCATCAGCTATGGAGTGCGTTTTTCGGGGGCAAGATCAGTGTTTTTATCGACACCGCAGCATTGAGCCGCCTGGCGCACGCTCACCCCCTCAATCAATGCCTGACCATAGCGCAACCATCGCTCACGTTTGCGCAAGTGCGCCAGAGGTGTCCCCGTGAGCGCATTGCTGGTCTTGCCGCAAGCGTGGCAGCGCATGCGTGCCAGCCCATGGCTGTGACCCCAAGGTCGTAGTTGTGCGGCCGGGGCCTGGCAGTGGGGGCACACGTTGGGGCCTGGCAGTACGCTGGCAACTGCACTGGTGGATGTATTGGGCAACTCAGCCAAGGCACTTCGCATCTGCGCCCGCTGCCGTTTGGTCAGAAATGCCAGTTGTCCGAGCAATTTAACAAAGTCGCTATGGCCCATATTGCACCTCCACGTCTGGTGACCTCATATTCACTTTAGGCAGAGGCCTACTCTCTTTCAACAGCTAATGCAGACATAGCTCTAAATCGCCATCAAACCCATATCTGGTCATGGCTATGCGCTACAAAATTGATAGTTTTCGACCGCTACTCAAGCTGACCGCGCCCGGCTTCACGCCGCCGCACAAGCGCGTGAAGGCACAGCCCGAGCGGGCGGCCGATGCGCGGCTGCCTGAAGACGCCGTCATACATCAGGCATGTGCAGCCTGGGCCACCAGCCGCACGCCCAGCGCCGCGCAGACGCGATTCACGGTATCGAAACGGGGCGCGCTGCCAGGACGCAGCGCCTTGTACAGCGCTTCCCGAGTGATGCCGGCCGCTTTTGCGATCTCGCTCATGCCCCGGGCGCGGGCAATATCACCCAGCGCAGCCGCTAGCAGCGACGCATCATTCGCTTCAAGAATGTCGGTCAAATAGGCGGCAATCGCCGTATCGCTATCGAGATATGGCGCCGCGTCGAACTCGGGAAGTTCATCCACCTTGATACGTTTACTCATGTTCGTTTCCTCCGGTCAATCCAACAATGCCGCCAATGCCTTCGCCCGCTTGATGTCGCGCTTTTGGGTTCGCTTCGATCCACCAACCAGCAAGACAACCCATTGCGTGCCCCGCTGCGCGAAGTAGACACGCCAGCCCGCTCCGACATGAATGCGCAGTTCAGAAACCCCTTCCCCGACAGGCTCCACGTCACCCATGAGTCCGAGTTCCAGCCGCTTGAGCCGCGCCACCACGATCCCGCGCAGCGACGTATCGGTGAGGCCTTCAAGCCAGGTGGTGAATTCAGGAAGTGGTCTGATGGAAGGCACCGTTGCATTGTAATCGAACGATTACAAAACATCAAATCTGGCGGCAGGCGCGCGGCTGCCTAACAAGCGTCGCGCAGCAACCCGCGTCGCAATCCGGCTTTAACACTCAAATCACGCTCAAGCCCATACCTGGCCATGGCGATGCGCTACAAAATTAATAGTTTCCAGTCACTGCGGCGGTGATGTCCTGCCCAGCAATGCCACAGGCGGCCAAGCTCACTTGTCCGCCAGGTACAGCCGATCCGACCAGGTGGCCAGCCACTGCGGCTTGAAGGCCACGAAGATGGCTGCCGCCATGCCGGTAACGAAGCCGTCCGCCCAGGCCATGAGCCAGTGCCCGATCAGCGAAACGTCGCCGCCCACGAACGCCAGCCGCTGCCCGCTCCATTGCGCCAGCGCGCCCGCCGCGAACACGCACGCCACGGTGCCGAGGAAGGCGCGGCCCAGGATGTAGACGAACGGGTGCGTGCCCAGCCAGCGCCGCAGCGCCGCGCCCAGCAGCACCGAGAACGTGGCCGGCACCACGCCCAGCCACGCGGCCGCGTCCACCAGCGCGGGCCACGGCGCGGGTGCGATCAGGCCCGAGAGCGCCGCCACCGCGCAGAACACCGGTATCGCCAGCGGCCAGCCCAGCACCAGCGCCACCAGGCAGGCGCCCGACCACGGCAACTGCAGCGGCATCGCGTGCAGGCGCGGCAGCGCCCACAGCCAGGGCAGCACGAGCAGCACCGCCAGCAGCGCCGTCAGCAGCGGGCCGTGGGCCAGCATGCGCCAGGGCCGCAGACCCAAGGCCAGCGCGAGCGCGAGCAGCAGCACCGACAGCGACCACCATTCCATGACAGCACGGGAAGACCAACGAGGCGCAAAGCTTACTCCGCCATCGCGCGCTGATTCAACGCCGGCACAACACACTGGGCGCCGCACAGGCGCAAAGCTCGATCAGCTCTTTCTCCCGCACGGGCCTTCCCCCACAATGAGGCGGTTTGTTCTAGCCTGCGCGGCCATGACGGACTGATGCATTACTTCAACCAACAGGAGAGAACTTCATGGGCATACGCTTGAAAAGTCACGACATTTACGTGGGCAGCTTGCAGCAACAACTCAACCTGCGGTTTGCGCCGCCGATGGGCACCAAGGAGACCTTTGGCGGCCTGGAGGAAATGGTGGCTTTGCAAAAGGAGTTCGAGATTTTCAAGGAGGGCCGGCGCTTTAGTACCAGCATCGCGGTGCTCAATCTGGTGGGTGCGGCCAACCACGAAACCAAGAACCGTTTTATTGACTATCTGGGCAGCCTGCGCGGCATGAAGTCCAACATTGCCGGCCAGAGCGGCGACGTGGCGATCGTCAAGGCGCTGGTGCGCAACCTGTCGGCCAAAAAACCCTTGCCCGTGCACTTCGCCCTGCACGACATGAACGAGTCGAAAGAAAACAATCGGGTCATCATCACCGACAAGGCACGCCCGCTGTTTTACATGGCCCAGGACTACCTGGTCATCTCGCTGCCGCTGGGGCTGGCACCGACGAAGAAGGCCAAGTAGTCGGCGCCGACTCGTTGCGCGCAGCGGCGATGCAGGCAGCACACGACGTCGGGCCGGGGTTGGCGGCTGTTCACGCCGGCATTGCGCGCTACTACACCGAGACGGTGCAGACGCACGGCGCGACACCCCATGGAGTGGACTGGACCTGCGTGCCCACCCAGGAACTGCGCTTTGTGCAGCTTCTCAAGCTGTGCGACTTCACGGTGCCGTTCTCGCTCAACGACCTGGGCTGCGGCTATGGCGCCTTGCTGGCCTTTCTGGCCAAACGCCACCGGGCCGGCAAGGTCGATTACCTCGGGGTGGATCTCTCCAGTGCGATGATTGCGCAGGCGCGCGAACTCTGGGGCAAACGCCGCAAGACTGAATTCGTGGTGGGCCACGCCAGCCCGCGCAGCGCCGACTATTCGCTGGCCAGTGGCATCTTCAATGTCAGGCTCGACCAAAGTGCCGCACAGTGGACCCGATTCATCGCGACCACGCTGGAGCATCTGCATGCCACCAGCCGCCGCGGCTTTGCGGTCAACTTCATGGCGCCGTTACCTCGCGGCATGATGGGCGCCTCCGGTCTCTATCGCGCGCCGCCGGGCCTGTGGCGCCGCTACTGTGAACAGACCTTGAGTGCCAAGGTGGAAATCATCACGGGCTACGGCATGCGCGAATACACCTTGCTGGTGCGACCGATCTGACGCTCGTCATCACGGACCCGCAGGTGGGACAAGCAGCGCGCGTGCGCGCGTCAAAGCGCCTTCACAAATTTTGGCGCCGGTGACCGCGATGAGCTGCTCGGCCCGCTCAAACAAGGCCTCGGCTTCACGCGTGGCCTCCTTGCGCCCGTCTTGCGCCAGTACGCTGCCCCAAACGACGAGCGAGCGGCACTCCGTGATGCGATTGCCGCGCTGGCGCGAGATGGTGACAGACTCTTTGGCAACCGCCAGGGCACGTTCCACATTGCCCGACAGGTGGTGACTCTCGGTCATACACGCGAGCACTTCGGTTTCAATGTCGGCCGCAATTTGCGCCGCTCTGATCACCACGAGCGCGTCCGAAAAGCTATCGGTCGCTTGCTTGAAGTCTTGGCCCGCCAGCGCCGCCAGGCCAGCACTCCACAACGCCAACGCTCTCGAATAGGGATTTGAATAGCTCTGCGCAATCCGGGCGCTCAATTGCACCTGCTCTTGCGTCGCTGTTGCGTCGCCCAAGCACCATGCAAGCTCCACGTAGTAATGACAGACACTCTGACGGATGACCGGGTCCTCAGTGGCAGCATTACGGTCCAGCATCTGCTGCAGGCAAGCACGCGCCTCGTCCAGGCGCAGCATGCGAATGAGCATGCGCACACGCATGCCCAGCATCCACTGCTCGGGATCGAACCCGATGTAGTCGCGGTCAAACTGGTCGATGTGCGCAACGCCCTGCAAGGCCACGTCACTGGCAGCCAGGCCTTCCCGCAGCAAACCGGACCAGGCGCAGGCATGCGACAACGCCAGATGCAGCGTCGCGAAGCGTCCCTGATCGGCTCCGTCAGGCGTCAACGCGATCGCCCTGCGAATGGCCTCCACATAAGCATCGGCCGAGCCGCCGTTGCCGTGCAGGACACGCCCCTCGGTCAGCAACAGCAACTGCACAAAGCGGTTGTCCACCTCGGTGGCGAGGCCAACGGCTTCATCGACGATCGCCTTGACCTCCTGCGGGCTGAGCCCTTCCCGCCATCCCAGCAGCGCCAACTGGCCGCCGACCTTGACGCGCAGACGATCGGTTTCCGGCTCACGCGGTTGATCGGCCAGGAGCTCGCGCGCATGGCGCCAATGCTTCATGGCCTGCGTCGAATGGGTGGCGCCCAGCCATTGCGCCGCGCGCGACAGATGCTGGGCCGCCCTCACGGGCTGCCCGGCAGCCTCGTGGTGAAAGGCAATCAGCGCGGCAAACTCGTCGGGCTGGGTGCTGTAGTGCGCCTCCATGGCGGTGGCCACGGCCCCATGCAGGCTGGCGCGGCGCGCCTTGAGCTGGGAGTTATAGGCCACCTCCTGAACCAGCGGGTGGTGAAACCCGAAGCGGCGCTCCCCGACGATCTCGCGCAGCAGCTCCAGCAGTTCGGCCTCGCACAGGCCGTCCAGCTCGTGCTCGATCTGGCCGGCCAGGAAGCGCGCCACCTGCTGCAGCACCGGCAGCGGGATTTCCTTGCCGATCACGGCGCAGATGTGCAGCAGGGCCTTTTGCGTCGCGACCAGGCGGTCGATGCGCGCACCAATCACGGCCTGCACGGTGGCGGGCAAGGCCCGCACCATGGATTCGAGACTGTGCGCGTCGGGCGTGCCCGAGAGCGCGCCGCCCTCCAGGAGCGAGCGCACCAGTTCTTCGGCAAAAAACGGGTTGCCGGCGCTGCGCTCGACGATCAGCGCAAACACGTCCTGCCACGCGTGATGCGGGCCGACCAGCTCGCGCACCAGCGCTTCGGTGTCGGCCGCTCCGAGCTCGGCCAGGTGGATTTCCTGGAAGTGCGCCAGCGCCGGCCACGGCGCCTTGTAGAGCGGGCGGTAGTTGAACAGCAGCAGCGTGCGCGTGCCGACCACCGAGCGCACCAGCAGGTCGAGAAATTCCGCGCTGGCCTCGTCGAGCCAGTGCAGGTCTTCAAACACGATCACCGAGGTGGTCGCGCCGGTGTAGCGCACCATGTCGCCAAACAGCGCCAGCAGCCGGGCGCGGCGCGCCTTGGGGCCGAGTGCGCATGGCGTGCTGGCGGGGTCGGCCACACCGAGGAATTCGTTGAACAGCGCCAGGTCGTCGCTGGCGGTGACGCCGAGCCGGGCCAGCCGCGCGGCGATGCGGCCCCGGGCCGCGGCGGCGTCATCGGTGGCGGTGATGCGGAAGAACCAGCCGCGCAGCAGCGCCAGCACCGGGGCCAGCGGCGTGGCGTAGCCATAGAGCTGGGTGCGCACCTCGGTGACGGGCACCAGCCGGGTGCGGCACCAGCGCACAAACTCGAAGCACAGCCGGCTCTTGCCGGTGCCGGCCGCACCCGACAGGCCGATGACGGCACTCTGGCCCTTTTCGGTGCGGAGAAGCGCGTCCTGCAGGGCCGCCAGCTCGCGCGCGCGCCCGCGAAACGGCGACAGCGCCGCCTGGTGGAAATGGTGGTCGGGTGCGTCGCTTTTCATGCGCAGCAGGGCATAAATTTCGGTCGGCTCGGCAATGCCCTTGAGCGTGTACGGGCCCAGGGCGCGCACCTCGCAGGCGCCGCCCGCGAGCGCCAGGCAGTCGGCGGTCAGGCACACGCCGCCGGGCGCGGCCACGCCCACCACGCGGCTGGCGAGGTGGATGGCGCGGCCGTGCACGCCGCCGCCGATGGCGGCATCGACGGCCTGCGGATCGGAGGCGACCTGGCCCGAGTGCAGGCCCACGCGCAGCTGCAGCCCCTGCTGGTTGCCGACAAAGGCCTGCTGCAGGCTGAGGGCGGCCTCGCAGGCCAGGCGGGCGTGGCCTTCGAGGGCGTGCGGCACGCCGAACAGGGCCAGGATGCCGTCGCCCAGGGTGCGCACCACGGTGCCGCCAAACACTTCGACCGCCTCGCACATGCGCTGCACGGCGGGCTGCAGCTGCTCCATGGCCTGCTCGGGGTCGAGGTGGGCAATGTGCGTGGTGGAGCTGACGATGTCGGCAAAGAAGATGGTGGCGACCTTGAGCTCGCCCCATTTGGGCGGGGGCGGCGTCTCGACGGGGCGCAGGGGCTCGCCGGGCGCGGGCGAATCCGGCGCGAGCGGGGTACCGCAGTGGCCACAGAACCGGTTGCTGTCGGGGTTGAGGGTCAGGCAGGAGGCGCAGCGCATGGTGGGCCGAGCTTACCAGCGCGGGGGCAGCTTCTTGAGCAGCGTGATGCGCTTGACGCCCAGCTCGATGTAGCCGCCCTTTTCCATGTCCTTGAGCAGGCGGCTGACCATCTCGCGCGAGGAGCCGACGCGGTTCGCGATGTCCTGGTGCGTGATGGGGTGCAGCGTCACGCCCGCGCCTTCGCTGGCGGGGCCGTGCAGGCCTTCGAGCAGGGCCACGACGCGCCCATACACACTGAGCAGGGCCATGTTGCGCGCGATGTCGGTGGCGGCGCGGGCGCGCCGGATGATCTGCTCGACCAGGCTGAACGCGAAATTGGGGTGCTGCGCCAGGTGGGCGCGCACGTCATCGCTGCTCAGCACCGAGCAGATGCAGGGCTCCAGCGTCATGACGGAGGCCGAGCGGGGCCCGCCGTCGAGCGACATTTCGCCAAAGTAGTCGCCGGCGTTGACGGTGCTGTAGGTGATTTCGCGGCCGTATTCATCCATCGAATAGGCCTTGACGCTGCCCGCGAGCAGCACGAACAGCCCCTCGCCGGTGCTGCCTTCGGTGATCAGCACCTTGTTTTTGGGGTAGCGGCGCACCACGCCGCGCTGGGCCAGCAGGTGGTTGCTGGTGCACAGCGCAGCGAGAAGGGCTTCGTCGGCCGGGTCGGCCCGGGGGGCGGCAGTCATGGGGTTTCAATCTAGCACGTCATGCTTCACCGCGGCTTACGCTGCCCCAATTCTTGACAACGTGTCGCGCATGACGCCAGCGTGCAGCGCCAGGCGCACGTGCGCCACGCCGCGCAGCAGCCGGTTTTCGGCCCCGGGCAGGGTGGCGGTGGAGGCGGGGAACACGATGTTGTCGCAGTTGGAGTACCAGCAGGTGAACAGCGCCTGCTGCTGTGGCGGCAAGTCGCGCTCGAGCTGGCGCTGCCAGTCGCAGGCGATGCGCATCTGGCGCCCGTTGGCGACGCGGCTGAAGCGCGCCGGCCAGGTGCCGTGGTGCGGCGTGCCGATGGTCACGACGTGGTGCACCCGCGCATAGCCGCTTGAGGCGCGCAGCCAGGCGCGCGCCGCCAGCCCGCCCATGCTGTGGCACACCAGCAGCGGCGCCAGCCCGGTGGCCTGTGTGACGCGCTGCACCGCGTCTTCGATGAGGGGCGCGTAGCCGTCGATGGGGCCGAACACAGGCTCCAGGTTCACGGCGACAAACGCATGCCCGTGCGCCTGCAGGTGCCGGAGCCACAGCGTCCACAGGCCGCGGTTGCAGACAAAGCCGTGGATGAAGACAACGCCGCGCCGACCCAGCAGCGCCGCATCGGGCCCCAGCTGGTCGGGCACGGCGTGGGAGCGGAACGGCTGCCACCAGCAGAACACGCGCGCCGCCGCCAGCGTCTCGCCGGCCCAGGCGCGCACCAATTCGCCCCGGCCGGCCGGCGGTGCGGGGTCGTGTCGATTGGCCAGGCGCAGCGCGGCAAATTCCAGCGCGAGGAACACCGAGTAGCCGAACACGATGACGGCAGCGCCCGCCACGGCGAGCACCGGCGCGCTGCGCCAGAACGCCAGCCCCCACATGCAGGCCGCCGCCAGCAGCGACAGGGTGATGATTTTTTGCAGGCGGGCCAGCATGGTATTGCGCGGGTGGATCCGGAGTTTTGAATGAAATGAGGCTGTAGCCCTTATACAGCATACGCAACCAGCTATTGATTTCATAGTGAGCTTTGGCCGTTGCCCCACAGCATCGTCATTCCCGCGCAGGCGGGAATCCAGACGGCGTCGGCGCACTACCGTGGATTCCCGCCTGCGCGGGAATGACGAAGGAGAGAAGCGGGAATGACGAAGGAAAGGGGCGGGAATGACGACAGATAAACTCGTGCCTCATATGGAACCCGCACAAAAGATTCGCGACGCGGTGGCCCAGGTCTCGCAGCTGCGCCAGGATGCGTCGGGCGACCCGGCGTTGGGCGCGGCGGTGGCGCAGGTCAAGCGCCTGCAGTCGCGCCGCTTTGCCGGCACCTATGCGGACCTGCTGGGCGGCGGGCCGTACCAGGCGGCGGCGCAATTCTTCCTGTACGAGCTGTATGGCGAGGCCGACTACAGCGAGCGCGACGCGCAGTTTTCGCGCATTGCGGGGGCGCTGCAACGGCTGTTTCCGCAGCAGGTGATGGCCACTGCCGTCTCGCTGGCGCAGCTGCATGCGCTGACGGAGCGGCTCGACCATGCCATGGGGCACGCCTGGCTGGCCGCCGCGGCGCCGGCCGGGGATGCCCGGGGCGATGCGCCGGCCGCTGGCGCCCCAAGCGAGTCGCCCGCCGGCCGCTATGTCCGTGCGTGGCGCACGGTGGCGCGGCGTCTGGATCGCGAGGCGCAACTGGCGGTGGTGCTGGAGATCGGCCGCGAGCTGCAGCGGCTCACGCGCATGCCCGGCCTGCGCCTGATGCTGAAGATGATGCGCGGGCCCGCAGCGGCGGCGGGCATGGGCGCGCTGCAGCGTTTTCTGGAGGCGGGGTTCGACACCTTTGCCGCGATGGCACGCCAGCCGGGCGGCGCCGATGGCTTCATGGCCCTCATCCGCGAGCGCGAATCAGAGCTGATCGAGCTGCTGTTCGAGGCCGATTTTGTCGCCTGCGAGACGCAGCTTGCGCGCACCTTGGGGCAAGCCCGGTAGCCTGTTGCGCGTGCGCCTTGCACAATGGGACGACAAGGAGGAGTTTTCATGGACAAGTTTTGGCTGCAGAGTTATCCCGCAGGGGTTCCGCACGAGATCGATCCGGAGCAGTTCGGGTCGCTGACGCAGTTGCTGGAGGAATCATTCAGGAAGAACGCGGCCAAGCCCTTTTCGGTGTGCATGGAACGCTGGATGTCGTACGGGCAGCTCGACCAGTTGTCGGCGGCGTTCGGGGCCTGGCTGCAAAGCCGCGGGCTGGAGCCCGGCGCGCGCGTGGCCATCATGCTGCCGAACGTGCCGCAGTTCGCCGTGACCATGGCGGGCATCTTGCGCGCTGGCTACACCTGCGTGAACGTGAACCCGCTGTACACCGCGCGCGAGCTCGAGCACCAGCTCAGGGATTCGGGCGCCACGGCGATCGTGATCCTGGAAAACTTTGGCCACGTGCTGCAGGAGGTGATCGAGAAGACGCCGGTGAAGCACGTGGTGATGGCCTCGATGGGCGATTTGCTCGGCGCCGTGTACGGCCGCTGGATCACGTTTGCGGTGCGCAACCTGGCCAGGATGGTGCCGCCGTTCACGCTGCCACTGTCTGATGGGCGCAGCGTCACGCCGTTCAACGATGCGATTTCGCAAGGCTCGGGCAAGAAGCTGAGCGACAGTCACGCCACGCTCGATTCGATCGCGTTTTTGCAGTACACGGGCGGCACCACGGGGCTGTCCAAGGGCGCGGTGCTGACGCATCGCAACATCGTGGCCGCGATCTTGCAGTCGGAGGCGTGGTTCACGCCGGCGCTCACGCGCATCGGCGATGTGAGCCAGATCAACAGCATTGCGGCGCTGCCGCTGTACCACATCTTCGCGCTGACGCTGTGCCTGCTCTCCATCCGCTGGGGCGCGCACCTGACCCTGATTCCGAATCCGCGCGACTTCGGCAAGTTCGTGCAGGTGCTCAAGAAGCGGCCGTTCCACATCCTGCCGGCCGTGAACACACTGTTCAACGCACTGCTGCAGCAACCCGAATTCAAGAGCGTGGATTTCTCCAGCCTGTGCGTGTCGCAGGCGGGCGGCATGGCGGCCTCGGCGGGCACGGCCAAGGCCTGGCTGGAAACCACGGGCTGCCCCATGAACGAGGGCTGGGGCATGAGCGAGACCTGCGCCATCGGCACGAACAACCCGGTCACGAGCAAGGAGTTCAGCGGCACCATCGGCCTGCCGCTACCCAGTATCGAGATTGCGATCAAGGACGACGACGGAAATTCGCTGCCCCTGGGCGAGGCGGGCGAGATCTGCATCAAGGGCCCGCAGGTGATGCCGGGCTATTACAACCAGCCGGCCGAGAACGAGAAGGCGTTCACGGCGGACGGATTTTTGCGCACGGGCGACATCGGCATCATGGATGCGCGCGGCTACAGCCGCATCGTCGACCGCAAGAAGGACATGATCCTGGTGAGCGGCTTCAACGTGTTTCCGAACGAGCTGGAAAACGTCATTTCGCTGTGCCCGGGCGTGCTGGAGTGCGCGGCCATCGGCGTGCCCGACGAGAAGCAGGGCGAGGCCATCAAGCTGTTCGTCGTCAGAAAGAACCCGACGCTGACCGAGCAGGAGGTGGCCCAGTATTGCCACGACAACCTGACCGGCTACAAGCGCCCGAAGTTCATCGAATTCCGCGACGACCTGCCCAAGACCAATGTGGGCAAGATTCTGCGGCGCGAATTGCGCACGGGAAAATAATTGCCGCCACTACGCTTTTGATAGCTGCCTATGATTGATCCGCCTGCGCTACTGCCCGGAATCACTGTCTTCGAGCGCGGCTGGCTATCGTCCAACAACATCCTGCTGACCGGCCGGGACTCAACCGCGCTGGTGGACAGCGGCTACTGCACGCATGCGGCGCAGACCGTGGCCTTGAGCGGGCAGGCACTGCAGGGGCGCGCGCTGGATCGCCTGCTCAACACGCATCTGCACAGCGACCATTGCGGCGGGAATGCCGCGCTGCAGCAGCGCTATCCCGCTCTGCAAACGCTGATTCCGCCGGGCCAGGCCGCCTTCGTCGCCGATTGGGACGCGCAGGCGCTCACTTACACGCCCACCGGCCAACAGTGCCCGCGCTTCAGGTTTGATGCGCTGCTACAGCCCGGCAGCGGGATAGAGTTGGGCGACCGGTTGTGGCAAATTCACGCCGCGCCGGGCCACGATCCGAATGCCGTGGTGCTGTTCGAAGCTGAATCAAGGGTGCTGATTTCGGCCGATGCGCTGTGGGAAAACGGCTTTGGTGTGGTTTTTCCGGAACTGGAGGGCGTAAATGCTTTCGACGAGGTGGCCGCGACCCTCGATGTGATCGAAGCGCTTGACCCCCTGGTGGTGATTCCGGGGCACGGCAAGGTTTTTTCGCATGTGGCCGAGTCGCTGGGCCTGGCGCGCCGGCGGCTGCAGAGTTTTGTGCGCGATCCGCGTAAACATGCGAATCACGCGGCCAAGGTGCTGCTCAAATTCAAACTGCTTGAATTGCAGCGGATCCGCTACGCGGATTTCTCGCAATGGGCCGGCAGCACGCGTTATTTTGAAATGGTGCATGCGCGCTACTTCCCTGAGGTAGAACCGCAGGCATGGCTCGCGCAACTGACGCAGGATCTGGTTCGTGCGGGCGCGGCTGCTCGCGACGGAGACTTTGTGCTGAATGCTTGAGCACAAAAGAAAACGCCCAGTCAAATGACTGGGCGTTCCTGGCTGTAAGAGCCTGACGATGACCTACTTTCACACGGGAATCCGCACTATCATCGGCGCAGAAGCGTTTCACTGTCCTGTTCGGGATGGGAAGGAGTGGTACCACTTCGCTATGGTCATCAGGCATAACTGGTTGTCATACTGGCCCCCGTCTTTCGACCGAGTCAATACAACGAATTCATAGAGTTCAAATCAGATTTTATTTTTGAATGCGTCACTTGGCATAACACCTTGATCAACGATCAAAGTTATAGGGTCAAGCCGCACGAGCAATTAGTATCAGTTAGCTTAACGCATTACTGCGCTTCCACACCTGACCTATCAACGTCCTGGTCTTGAACGACTCTTTAGGGGGCTCAAGGCCCCGGCAGATCTCATCTTGAAACGAGTTTCACGCTTAGATGCTTTCAGCGTTTATCTCTTCCACACATAGCTACTCGGCAATGCCACTGGCGTGACAACCGATACACCAGAGGTGTGTCCACTCCGGTCCTCTCGTACTAGGAGCAGGCTTCCTCAAATCTGCAGCGCCCACGGAAGATAGGGACCAAACTGTCTCACGACGTTTTAAACCCAGCTCACGTACCTCTTTAAATGGCGAACAGCCATACCCTTGGGACCGGCTACAGCCCCAGGATGAGATGAGCCGACATCGAGGTGCCAAACACCGCCGTCGATATGAACTCTTGGGCGGTATCAGCCTGTTATCCCCAGAGTACCTTTTATCCGTTGAGCGATGGCCCTTCCATACAGAACCACCGGATCACTATGTCCTGCTTTCGCATCTGCTCGACTTGTCAGTCTCGCAGTTAAGCACGCTTATGCCATTGCACTATCGTCACGATGTCCGACCGTAACTAGCGTACCTTCGAACTCCTCCGTTACGCTTTGGGAGGAGACCGCCCCAGTCAAACTGCCTACCATGCACTGTCCCCGATCCAGATAATGGACCTAGGTTAGAACCTCAAACACACCAGGGTGGTATTTCAACGTTGGCTCCACGATACCTAGCGGCACCGCTTCAAAGCCTCCCACCTATCCTACACAGATCTGTTCAAAGTCCAATACAAAGCTACAGTAAAGGTTCATGGGGTCTTTCCGTCTTTCCGCGGGGAGATTGCATCATCACAAACATTTCAACTTCGCTGAGTCTCTGGAGGAGACAGTGTGGCCATCGTTACGCCATTCGTGCAGGTCGGAACTTACCCGACAAGGAATTTCGCTACCTTAGGACCGTTATAGTTACGGCCGCCGTTTACTGGGACTTCAATCAAGAGCTTGCACCCCATCATTTAATCTTCCAGCACCGGGCAGGCGTCACACCCTATACGTCCACTTTCGTGTTTGCAGAGTGCTGTGTTTTTAATAAACAGTCGCAGCCACCGATTTTTTGCAACCTCATTGGGCTCCATCCGCAGGGACTTCACCTACTAAAGGCACACCTTCTTCCGAAGTTACGGTGTCAATTTGCCGAGTTCCTTCTCCAGAGTTCTCTCAAGCGCCTTAGAATACTCATCTCGCGCACCAGTGTCGGTTTGCGGTACGGTCGTGTGTAGCTGAAGCTTAGTGGCTTTTCCTGGAAGCAGGGTATCACTCACTTCGGCTGCAAGCAGCCTCGTTATCACCCCTCATCTAAGCCCGGCGGATTTACCTACCAGGCACGACTACAGGCTTGAACCAACATATCCAACAGTTGGCTGAGCTAACCTTCTCCGTCCCCACATCGCACTACACATCGGTACAGGAATATTGACCTGTTTCCCATCAACTACGCATCTCTGCCTCGCCTTAGGGGCCGACTCACTCTACGCCGATGAACGTTGCGTAGAAAACCTTGCGCTTACGGCGAGGGGGCTTTTCACCCCCTTTAACGCTACTCATGTCAGCATTCGCACTTCTGATACCTCCAGCAGGGTTTACACCACCACCTTCACAGGCCTACAGAACGCTCTCCTACCACTTGCAATAAATTGCAAATCCGCAGCTTCGGTAACTGGCTTAGCCCCGTTACATCTTCCGCGCAGGACGACTCGATCAGTGAGCTATTACGCTTTCTTTAAATGATGGCTGCTTCTAAGCCAACATCCTGACTGTTATAGCCTTCCCACTTCGTTTCCCACTTAGCCAATTTTAGGGACCTTAGCTGGCGGTCTGGGTTGTTTCCCTCTTGAGTCCGGACGTTAGCACCCGGTGCTCTGTCTCCCAAGCTGTACTCGTCGGTATTCGGAGTTTGCATAGGTTTGGTAAGTCGCCATGACCCCCTAGCCTAAACAGTGCTCTACCCCCAACGGTAATACTTGAGGCACTACCTAAATAGTTTTCGGAGAGAACCAGCTATTTCCAAGTTTGTTTAGCCTTTCACCCCTATCCACAGCTCATCCGCTAGTTTTGCAACACTAGTCGGTTCGGACCTCCAGTGCGTGTTACCGCACCTTCATCCTGGCCATGGATAGATCACTTGGTTTCGGGTCTACACCCAGCGACTGAATCGCCCTATTCGGACTCGGTTTCCCTACGCCTTCCCTACTCGGTTAAGCTTGCCACTGAATGTAAGTCGCTGACCCATTATACAAAAGGTACGCAGTCACCCCTTACGAGGCTCCTACTTTTTGTAAGCATACGGTTTCAGGATCTATTTCACTCCCCTCCCGGGGTTCTTTTCGCCTTTCCCTCACGGTACTAGTTCACTATCGGTCGATGATGAGTATTTAGCCTTGGAGGATGGTCCCCCCATATTCAGACAGGATTTCTCGTGTCCCGCCCTACTTTTCGTTAGCTTAGTATCACACGTCTGTTTTCACGTACGGGGCTATCACCCACTATGGCCAACCTTTCCAGGTCATTCCGTTAACAGTCGTGCTATCACTAACAGGCTTCTCCGATTTCGCTCGCCACTAC
>NZ_MUNS01000042.1:20000-98313 GCF_002002705.1 Polaromonas sp. C04
CTGCCTGCTCGATGCGCACACTGCTGAGTGGCACATCGAGCTCTTCCGCGGCCAGCATGGGCAGCGCGGTGTACACGCCCTGGCCCATCTCGCTGCGCGCCATTGCCAGCACCACACTGCCGTCCGCGGCGATCTTGATCCAGCCGTTCAGCGCGACGTCGCCCGCCTCGGGCAGCATCAGATCCGGCGAGCCCAGGCGCGAGCGCGCGGGCAGGATGCTCCAGCCGACTACCAGCGCGCCGGCGGCGCCGGCGGCGCTCAACAACCAGGTGCGGCGCCTCATGAATGACTCCCGGCATCCAGCAACGCCACCGCCACGGCGGGCGGGCCCGCGGGCGAACGCGCTGGCGGGCGGCTCTCGGCCGCCCGGTGAATCGCCGCGCGCACTCTTTGGTAGGTGCCACAGCGGCAGATATTCGTCATGGCCTCGTCGATGTCGGCATCGGTCGGCTGCGGCTTGGCTTCGAGCAGCGCGGCGGCGGCCATCAGCATGCCGCTCTGGCAGTAGCCGCATTGCGGCACCTGTTCGGCAATCCAGGCCACCTGCAGCGGATGCGGCTGCTGCGACGTGCCCAGCGCCTCGATGGTCTGGATGCGCTTGCCCGCCACCGCGGACACCGGCAACACGCACGAGCGCACGGCCTGGCCGTCGATATGCACGGTGCAGGCGCCGCAAGCCGCCACGCCGCAGCCGAATTTGGTGCCCGTCATGTTCAGCACGTCGCGCAGCACCCATAGCAGCGGCATATTGGGATCGGCATCGACCTGGACCGGCTGGCCGTTGATTTGCAATTCCACAGAATCTCCTCAAGTTAAGCGGCGCGCCAAGGCGCTGACAATCCACTATAGAACGCCCCTGATGGCGGCGATAGGGAGGGCTCCCGGTAAACGCACCGGATAATCGCTCCCCACATGGCACTCATTACCCTTCTCGACGCCCAACTGGCCTTTGGACACGTCGCACTGCTCGATAAAACCGGCTTTTCCCTTGAATCCGCGGAACGTGTGGGCCTGATCGGCCGCAACGGCGCGGGCAAGTCGTCGCTGCTCAAAATCCTGGGCGGGCTCGAAAAGCCCGACGACGGCACGCTGCAGGTGCAGCAGGGCCTGCGCATCGCCTTTGTCGCGCAGGAACCCGTGCTGGATCCGGACGCTACGGTTTTCGTAGCTGCCAGCGCAGGACTGGCGGGGGTGATTGGCGTGCGGGAGCAATATCTGTCGGGCGCCGACGGGGTCGACCTGGACGCCCTGCAATCGCAGATCGAGGCTTTTGACGCCTGGAACTGGGAGCAGCGCGTGGAAGAAACCCTGCACCGCCTGCACCTGGACCCGCAGGCTGTCATCAGCACCCTGTCGGGCGGCACCCGCAAGCGCGTGGCGCTGGCGCAGGCGCTGGTGGCCAAGCCCGATGTGCTGCTGCTCGACGAGCCGACCAACCACCTGGACCTGGACTCGATCGAATGGCTGGAGGATCTGCTGGTCGATTTCAAGGGCAGCATCGTCACCATCACGCACGACCGCAGCTTTCTGGACCGCGTGGCGACCCGCATCGTCGAGCTGGACCGCGGCCAGCTGCGCTCCTACCCCGGCAACTTCGGCCAGTACCTGCTGCAGAAGGAAGATCAACTGGCGCAGGAAGCCGTCATCAGCGCCAAGGCCGACAAGCTGCTGGCGCAGGAAGAAGTCTGGATCCGCAAGGGCGTGGAGGCGCGCCGCACCCGCAGCCAGAGCCGCATCGGACGGCTGCAGGCACTGCGCGCGAGCCGCGCGGCACGGCGCGATGCGCTGGGCAGCGTCAACCTGGATGTCGCGACCGGCCAGTCCAGCGGCAAAATCGTGGCGGAACTGAGCCACGTCAGCAAGGCCTTCGGCGACAAGATCATCGTGAAGGATTTCAGCGCCACCATCCTGCGCGGCGACAAGGTGGGCCTGCTGGGCCCGAACGGCGCCGGCAAGACCACCCTGCTGAAACTGATCCTGGGCGAGCTGGCGCCCGACAGTGGCAAGCTGCGCCAGGGCACAAACCTGCAGGTGGCGTATTTTGATCAGATGCGCAATACGCTCGATCTGGACGCCACGCTGGAGGACTTCATCAGCCCGGGCAGCGAGTGGATCGAGATCGGCAACCAGCGCAAGCACGTCAAGAGCTACCTGGGCGACTTCCTGTTTTCGCCGGCACGCGCCAATTCGCCGGTGCGCTCGCTGTCGGGCGGCGAGCGCAACCGGCTGCTGCTGGCGCGCCTGTTTGCGCGCCCGGCCAACGTGCTGGTGCTCGACGAGCCGACCAACGACCTGGACATCGACACGCTGGAGCTGCTCGAAGACCTGCTGCAGAACTACGACGGCACCGTGTTCCTGGTCAGCCACGACCGCACCTTTCTGGACAACGTGGTCACCAGCATCATCGCCTGCGAGGCCGAGCCCGCCCGCCCCGGCTTCTGGCGCGAGTACGAAGGCTGCGTGCAGGACTGGCTGGTGCAGTCCAAGCGCACGCGCGAACTGGCGCAGCAGGTGCAGCCCGCCCCCGTTCAGAGCCAAATAACCCCCAAGCCCAATGCGGACGGGCGCACCACGCTATCAAAAAAGAAGCTGGGCTACAAGGAGCAGCGCGAGCTGGACGGCCTGCCCGCGCTGATTGCCGGGCTCGAGGCCGAGCAGCTGGCGATTGCCGAGCAGCTGGCCGACGGCAGCCTGTACGCCAGCGATGCCGCGCGCGCCGCCGCGCTCAACGCGCGCAACGCGCAGATCGAGCAGGAACTGATGACGGCGCTGGAACGCTGGGAAGCGCTGGGCAGCGCCGGGTAACGGCACTACTTCATCGCATCGCGCAGCCGCGCAAACACCTTCCAGAACGCCACCTCCTGCGTGGTCGCGAAGTTGATGCGCATCAGCGTGCTGGGCTGGCGGCTGGCGTGGAACAGCGCGCCGGGCGCCAGCAGGTAGCCCTCGTCGAGCATGCGCTGCGACAGCGCGTCGGTGTCCACAAAGGTCTCGACCCAGCCGAACAGCCCGGCCGGCTCGGCCGCGAACGTGCAGCCGTGCGCCAGCGCGAGCTTCACGCTGCGCGCGCGCGCCAGATCGAGCCGGGTGCGGATGCGCTCGGCGTGGCGCCGCAACTGGCCCTGGTCGATGCACCAGGCCAGCGCCTTCTCCAAGAGCGCGGGCGTGGTCAGCGTGGCCAGCAGCTTGGTGTCCAGCAGCGGCTCCACCAGGTCGGGCGGCGCCGCCAGAAAGCCGACGCGCCAGTTCGGCGCCAGGATCTTGGCAAAGCCGCTGACATAAATCGTGCGCTGCAGGCCGTCGAGCGCGCACAGCCGCGTGGCGTGCACGGGCGCGAGGTGGCTGTAGGTGTCGTCTTCGACGATGTGGAAGTTGTGCGCGTTGGCCAGCTGCAGCACGCGGTGCGCGCTGCCGGGCGTGAGGCAGTAGCCGGTCGGGTTGTGGAACACGCTGACGCTGACGAACAGCTTGGGCGCATGCGCCGCGCAGTACTGCGCCATCACGGCCAGGTCGGGCCCGTCGGCACGGCGCGGCACCGGCAGGATGCGCATGCCCAGCGCCGCCAGACGCGCGAACTCCACCGCCCAGCCGGGCTCTTCCACCATCACGTGGTCACCAGGGCGCAGCAGCGTGCGGCTCACGACATCGAGCGCATGGGTGGCGCCCACGGTAGTGACGATCTGCGCCGGCAACGCTGGCACATTGAGTCCCGCCAGCTTCTTGGACAGCGACCGGCGCAGGCCGCTGTCGCCCGCGGGCTCGCCGTATTGCAGCGAGAACTCCTGCAGCGCCCGGGTGCCGGTGACCTTGCGCACCGCCGCCGGCATGAAGGTGCTCTCCAGCCACTGCGGCGGCAGCACGCCCATGCCGGGCTGCGGCTTGTCGCTGGAGCCGTGGAACATGCCGCGAATCAGCGCGGTGGCGTTGACCGGTGCGTGGGGTGAGGGTGCGCCGGCTGTGATTTTTGCAGATGCTACTTGATTCATAGCGCCTGGTGCATGCGTATCAAGGGCTGCAGCCATTTCCCGCACAAAAAAGCCGCGGTTCTTGCGGGCCTCGACCAGGCCCTGCGCGAGCAGCTGGTCATAGGCCGCGACCACCGTGGACGGGCTCACGCCCTGCTGCTGCGCGCACTGGCGCACCGAAGGCAGGCGCGCGCCGGGCGCCAGCAGGCGGTTGCGGATGCGCTCGCCAAAGCGCGTGGCGAGCTGCTCCGTGAGCGACTGGGCGGCGGTTTTCATCAGCATGGCAAGACCTTTGCAAGACCGCTGGGGCAGGCGTTAAAGTGGCGCTGTGCTGCCACGGCGGACCATACAGATTCTCAAGTGAGGCGATTAACTGTATTGGCTGTGTACTGGTTTCGACTATAAAGTAGGCCGCCTGCACAGGCAAGCCCTTCACGCCCTCACGACCCGGAATCTTCCATGAACGCCGCCGAATTCACCGCGCTGCTCGTGCTCGCCACCGCCATGAGCTTCACGCCGGGGCCGAACACCACGCTGTCCACCGCACTCGCGGCCAACCACGGCCTCAAACGCGCGCTGCCCTTTGTCTGCTCGGTACCCATCGGCTTCGGTGCGCTGCTGTGCGTGTGCGCGCTCGGCCTGGGCGCGCTGCTGCTGGCGCTGCCGCTGCTGGGCTGGGTCGTGAAGCTCGTGGGCGTGGCCTATCTGCTGTGGCTGGCGTGGAAGCTGACGCAGGCCACCGGGCTGGCCTCGGCCAATGCGGCGCGGATGAACGTCGGTTTCTGGCAGGGCGCGAGCCTGCAGTTCATGAACATCAAGGGCTGGATGCTGGCGCTGGCCATCATGGGCGGCTGGATCGCCGGGCGCGAGCATCCGGGCGCGCGCTTCGCCATCGTGCTGCCGGTGCTGCTGGTCTTTACCTTCGCGAGCACCCTGAGCTACGCGCTGATGGGCTCGCTGCTGCGCGACTGGCTGGCCGGCCCGGCACAGACCGGGATGCGCCTGCGCTGGTTCAACCGCGCCATGGCCGCGGTGCTGGTGCTGACCGCCGGCTGGATGCTCACGGTATGAACGCCACCAGCAAGGGCCTGTGGCTCGGCACGCTGGGCGTGCTGATCTTCTCGCTCACGCTGCCGCTGACGCGCATGGCGGTGGGCTCGGTCGCGCAGCCGCAACTCTCGGGCGTGTTCATCGCGATGGGCCGCGCCGCGGTGGCGGGAACCTTAAGCCTGTTTTTTCTGCTCGCCACACGTGCACCGCGGCCGCGGCGCGGCGACTGGCCGCTGATCCTGGCGACCTCGCTGGGCGCCGTGTTCGGCTTTCCGCTGTTCACCTCGATCGCCATGCGCTATGTGGAGGCAGTGCATGCCAGCGTCATGCTGGGCGTGCTGCCGCTGGCCACCGCCATGGTCGGGGCCTGGCTGCACCGCCAGCGCCCCTCGGCGGGGTTCTGGCTCTGCGCCGTGGTCGGCAGCGCGCTGGTGGCGGCTTTTTCGATGCTGCATTCGGGCAACGCCATCGCCGCAGCCGGCATGGGCGTGCACTGGGCCGACGCGCTGCTGCTGCTCGCCATGCTGTGCGCCGCGGTCAGCTATGGCGCGGGCGCCAAACTTGCAGGCCGCATGCGCGCCGACCACGTGATTTGCTGGGCGCTGGTGATCGCCCTGCCCCTCAGCCTGCCCGCCGTCCTCGCGGCATGGCCGCAGAACGCCATCACACCGCAGGCGTGGTGGGCCTTTGGCTATGTGGCGGTATTTTCGATGTGGATCGGCTTTTTTGCCTGGTACCGGGGCCTGGCGCTCGGCGGCACCGTGCGCGTGAGCCAGGTGCAGCTGATCCAGCCGTTCCTGTCCATGCTGTTTGCCGTGCCGCTGCTGGGCGAGACGCTGGACGCGGTGACGGTCGCGTTTGGGCTGGCGGTCATCGCCACCGTCTTTATCGGCAAGAAAATGCCCGTTGGAACCGCCACACAAATGGCAACTGGAGTGACCCCATGAGTTTGAACCTGCTTGATCAACCCGGCTTCTGGCAACTGGCCGCCCGCGCCGAAAAAATGAACCCCTCGGTGATCCGCGAGATCCTGAAGGTGACCGAGAAGCCCGGCATCATCAGCTTTGCCGGCGGCCTGCCCTCGCCCAGGACCTTTCCGGTCGCCGAGTTTGCGGCGGCCTGCGCCAAGGTGCTGCGCGAGGATGCGCACGCCTCGCTGCAGTACGCGGCCAGCGAGGGCTATGGCCCGCTGCGCGAGATGGTCGCCGCCGCGCTGCCCTGGCCGGCGGAGGCTTCGCAGGTGCTGATCACCACCGGCTCGCAGCAGGGACTGGACCTGCTGGCCAAGGTGCTGATCGACGAAGGCAGCCGCATTCTGGTGGAGACACCGACCTACCTGGGCGCGCTGCAGGCCTTCGCGCCGATGCAGCCCGAGGTGGTCAGTGTGCAAAGCGACGACGAGGGCGTGGTGATTGACGACCTCGTGGGCAAATCCAAAGGCGCGCGCTTCCTGTACGTGCTGCCCAACTTCCAGAACCCGACCGGCCGCACCATGACCGAGGCGCGCCGCGCGGCGCTCTCAAGGCGCGCGGCCGAACTGGGCCTGCCGCTGGTGGAAGACAACCCGTACGGCGACCTGTGGTTCGACGCGCCGCCGCCCGCGCCCATGACGGCGCGCAACCCCGACGGCTGCGTCTACCTCGGCTCGTTTTCCAAGGTACTGGCGCCGGGGCTGCGGCTCGGCTACCTGGTGGCGCCAAAGGGGCTGTACCCCAAGCTGCTGCAGGCCAAGCAGGCGGCCGACCTGCACAGCGCCGGCTTCAACCAGCGCGTGGTCGCCGAAGTCATGGCGGACGGCTTTCTGGAGCGTCACGTGCCCACCATCCGCGCGCTCTACAAGTCGCAGCAGGGTGCCATGCTGGCCGCGATGCGCGAGCACATGCCCGCGGGCGTGAGCTGGAACACCCCGGCCGGCGGCATGTTCCTGTGGGCGCGCCTGCCCGAGGGCATGGACGCCGTCCGGCTGCTGCCCAGGGCGGTCGAGCACAACGTGGCCTTTGTGCCGGGCGCGGCGTTCTATGCCGACCATAGCGACCCGCGCACCCTGCGCCTGAGTTTCGTGACCGCCAGCGTGGACGAAATCAAGACCGGCGTGGCCGCGCTGGCACAGGCCATCCGGCAGGCCGGTAAGGAATAGCACGATGCAGCGCCCGTTCAAACAGGTCGATGTGTTCACCGCCGAGCCTTACCTCGGCAACGCGCTGGCCGTGGTGCTGGACGGCGCGGGCCTCGACGACGCGCAGATGCAGCGTTTTGCGCGCTGGACGAATCTGTCGGAGACCACGTTCGTGCTGGAGCCGACCGCTGCGGGCCGGGCAGCGGGCGCCGACTACCGGGTGCGCATCTTCACGCCCGGCGGCGAGCTGCCCTTTGCCGGGCACCCGACGCTGGGCAGTTGCCACGCGTGGCTGCAGGCCGGAGGCCAGCCGCAAGCGGCTGACGTCATCACGCAGGAATGCCAGGTGGGTTTGGTGAAGATTCGCCGCGACGGCCAGCGGCTGGCGTTTGCCGCGCCGCCACTCCAGCGCAGCAACCCGGCGCCGGCCCTGCTGGCCCAGGTCAGCCAGGCGCTGGGCCTGCGGCCCGCGCAGGTCGTGGCCGCGCAACTGCTGGACAACGGCCCGGTCTGGCTCGGTCTGTGGCTGGACAGCAGCGAAAGCGTGCTGGCGCTCACGCCCGACCACGCCCGGCTCAAGACTTTGGGACAAAAAGTGGGTGTAGCCGGCGCCTATACTGCGCAACACGCTACGCCTTTGATAGCGCGCTCGAATCGCGAGGCACGCGCCTTTGTGGGCCACACCAAACCCGCCGCGGCCGCGCCTGACCTCGAGGTGCGGGCTTTTGCCGCGCCCATCGGCATCAACGAGGACCCGGTGACCGGCAGCTTCAATGCGAGCCTGGCGCAGTGGCTGATTGCCGACGGCCTGGCACCCGCGCGTTATCTGGCGGCGCAGGGCAGCTGCCTGGACCGCGCCGGGCGCGTGCACATCGAGCGCGATGCAGGCGGCCAGGTCTGGGTCGGCGGCGAGTCGGTGACCTGCATTGATGGCACGGTGACGCTGTAAGCGAACGGCCTGCTGGAGATCCACCCATGAACCTGCCCACCCTGCCCGACATCGAAGCCGCCGCCCAAGTGGTGTACCGCGAATTCCAGGCCACGCCGCAATACCGCTGGGGACTGCTGTCCGAGCGGCTGGGCACCGAGTGCTGGGTCAAGCACGAGAACCACACGCCGGTGGGCGCCTTCAAGCTGCGCGGCGGGCTGACCTATTTCGACCAGTTGAAGCAGCGCGGCGAACTGCCGGGCGAGGTCGTCAGCGCCACGCGCGGCAACCATGGCCAGAGCATCGGCTGGGCCGCGCGCGCGCATGGCGTGGCCTGCACCATCGTGGTTCCGCACGGCAATTCGCTGGAGAAAAATGCGGCCATGCGCGCGCTCGGCGTCACATTGATCGAGCACGGGCAGGACTTCCAGGAAAGCCGCGAGTTCGCCATGCGGCTGGCGCTTGATCGCGGCGCCCACATGGTGCCGAGCTACCACCTGGACCTGGTGCGCGGCGTCAGCACCTACTGGTGGGAATTTTTCAAGGCCGTGCCACAGCTGGGTGTGGCGTACGTGCCGATCGGCCAGGGCTCGGGCGCATGCGCAGCGATTGCCGCCAAACTGGCGCTGGGTCACCGGGCCAGGATCATCGGTGTGGTCAGCGCGCACGCCACCACCTACTTCGACTCGCTGACCGCGGGCCGCGTGGTGGAGGCACCCGTGACCACCGTGCTGGCCGACGGCATGGCGTGCCGCGTCGCCGACCCCGTCGCACTCGACATCCTGGCCGCGCACCTCGACCACATCGTCAAGGTCACCGACCTGGAGGTAGCGCAGGCCATGCGCGACCTGTACACCGCCACCCACAACGTGGCCGAGGGTGCGGGCGCCGCCGCCTTTGCCGCCGCCATGCAGGAGCGCAGCCAACTGTCCGGGCAGGTCGTCGGCATCGCGCTCAGCGGCGGCAATGTGGACAGCGGGACTGTCGCCAAGGTGCTCATGAACGCCGCTTGAGGTCACCCCCGGGACAAGGGGCGCCGACCCGTTTGCCCTAAATTGCAGGCATGGGAACCCTTTACCTCGTGCGCCACGGCCAGGCCTCGTTTGGCGCCGAAGACTACGACAACCTGAGCGATCTGGGCAAGAAGCAGAGCGTGCGCCTCGGCGAGTATTTCCGCGACAAGGGCCTCACTTTCGATGCCGTGCTGACCGGCACGCTGCGCCGCCATGCGCAAACCTGGGCAGGCATCCGTGAGGGTGGCGGCTTCACGACCGAGGCGCTGCCCTGGCCCGGGCTGAACGAATACGACAGCGAAGCGGTGATTGGCGCGATCCATCCGCACAAGCTGGAGAAGCCCGACTCGCCCGAGATGTACCGGCACCATTTCCGCCTGCTGCGCGACGGCCTGGCCCAGTGGATGGCCGGCGTGGTCAGCCCCAGGGGCATGCCGAGCTACACGGAATTCGTGGCCGGCGTGACCAGCGCGCTCGACCATGTGCGCGCCCGGCATCACGGCGGCAAGGTGCTGATCGTCTCCAGCGGTGGCCCGATTGCCACCGCGGTCGGCCATGTGCTGGGCACCACGCCCGAGACCACGATCGAGCTGAACCTGCGCATCCGCAACGCTTCTGTGACCGAATTCGCCTTCACGCCCAAGCGCCACATGCTGCTGACCTACAACACGCTGCCGCACCTGGACGCGCCGGAGCACGCGGACTGGGTCACGTATTCATGAAGCCGCGATGCGCTACTAACGCAGGTGATACACCTCGGCCTGCCCGTAGACCGGTGTCTCGATGCCTTCTTTTCGCGCCTTGAGCTGCAGCGACAGGAACTGCGAGTAGTGGCGCGACTGGTGCAGGTTGCCGCCGTGGAACCACAGGTGCGGCACCTGAGTCGGCTTCCACATATTGCGCAGCTCACCCTCCCAGGGGCCGGGGTCCTTGGGCGTGTCCGAACCAAGACCCCAGACCTTGCCCACCTGGTCGGCAATCTCCGGCGAGATCAGGTCCGCCAGCCAGCCATTCATGGAGCCATAGCCCGTCGCGTAAACCAGCAGGTCGGCCGGTAGTTCCGTGCCGTCGGAGAGCGTGACCGAGTGTTCATTGACCCGCTCGATGTTCACGCCGCTCTTGAGCTTGACGCTGCCGTTGGCCACCAGTTCCGAGGCGCCCACATCGATGTAGTAGCCCGAACCGCGGCGCAGGTATTTCATGAACAGGCCGGAGCCGTCCGCGCCGAAGTCGAGCATGAAGCCGGCCTTCTCCAGCCGCGCATACAGGTCGGCATCGCGCTTCTTCATCTCCTCATACACCGGGATGTGAAAGGTGTGCATGATTTTGTAGGGGACCGAGGCAAAGATCAGGTCGGCCTTGTGGTGGTCGATGCCATTTTTCACCGCCTGCTCGGAATACAGGCCCCCCAGCGCCAGTTCCATCAGCGAATTCGAGGGCGCGATGTGGGTCGAGCTGCGCTGGATCATGGTCACGTCGGCGCCGTTTTCCCATAGTGCGGCACAGATGTCATGCGCCGAGTTGTTGGAGCCCAGCACCACACATTTTTTGCCCTGGTAGGCCTCGGGTCCGGGGTGCTGGCTGGAGTGATGCTGCTCGCCCTTGAAGTTCTCGGCACCGGCGATCTTGGGCACGTTGGGACGGCCCGACACCCCCAGCGCGAACACCAGTTCCTTGGGCCGCAGCGTGATCTCCCGGCCAGCGCGCTCGACCACCACTTCCCACTCCTGTGCGGCCTCGTTGTACCTTGCCTTTTTGGCGGTGGTCGAGCCCCAGTAGTTCAGCTCCATCACCTTGGTGTACATCTCGAGCCAGTCGCCAACCTTGTCCTTGGGCGCGAACACCGGCCAGTCGTCCGGAAAAGGCAGGTAGGGCAGATGGTCGTACCACACCGGATCGTGCAGGCACAGGCTCTTGTAGCGCTTGCGCCAGGAGTCGCCGGGCTTCTCGTTCTTCTCGACGATGATGGCCGGCACGCCAAGCCGGCGCAGCCGCGCGCCCAGCGCAATGCCGCCCTGGCCGCCGCCGACGATCACCACATAAGGCTGCTCGGTCGTTCCCAGGGTTTCTGCTTCTTCCTGGCGTTTCTCGAGCCAGCTCTTGCGGCCCTTTTGCACGCCGTGCTCGGCACCCTTGATGCGGTGCTCGCCCTTGCGTTCCTCGAAGCCCTTGAGTTCGGTCATGGTCGTCAGCAGGGTCCAGCATTTGCCATCCTTCAGCCGCAGGTGCCCGCGGCCACGCGCCACGCCGGTCTCGAAGGTGAACCAGGCGTCCGTCACGCCGTCGGCCTCGGTCGCCTCGCCTTCCAATGCGAAGTTCGACGGTTTGGTGTCGGCCAGGCGGGCCTCGAGCATCCTGCGGATGGCGTCCTTGCCCTCCATCGTCTTGATGTTCCAGGTCCATGAGACCAGATCGCGCCAATAACTCTCTTCGGCAAACAGCGCCAGCGCGGCGTTGATGTCGCGCTGGCCCAGCGCCGCTGCCAGCCGTGCCAGCCATTGCGCTGCCTGCTGGGTCGGTGAATTCACACTGTCCGTCATGCTTCTTGTCTCCGGTGATGTGCAACGCCGGAAGATCCCGGCGCATCAGGGAGTGCAAGGCCCGTGCCCGTCGTACCAACGCGCCGGCCCGCGCGTTTAACTGCCAGATGGCATTGGATTTTTCCGGTCCTGGCAGCTCTGCTGCGGTGCAACACGCTGGCGTGTGCAGGCGTCACACTGAGACAGGTGTCACAGCCCTGGGTGTGACACCTGAACGGCGGCTCAAGGCAACACCTGATCGTCCCGCTGGTTGGGCGAGCTGATGCCCCAGCGCTTCATGCGCCGGTACAGCGTCATGCGGGAGATGCCCAGCTGGCGCGCCACCGCAGTCACGTTCCAGCGCGCGGCGCGCAAGTGCTGCAGCAGTTGCGTCGCCTCGCTGGTGGCGGCCGCTGCGCGCGGCGCCAGTGCCTGCAGAGTCGCCGCCGCACCCGGCGTATCGGGCAGGTCGCCCAGCTCGATGTAGCCCTGGCTGCAGACCGTGCGGGCGTATTCGATCACGTTGCGCAGCTCGCGCAGATTGCCCGGCCAGCGGTGTGCCAGCAGCCAGGCCCGCGCGGCGGGCGCGAGCTCCGGCACCTCCTTGAGCGCGGCGCCCGACACATCCCGACCCAGCATGCGGTCCAGCATCCAGCCCAGGTCGTGGCGCTCGCGCAGCGGCGGCAGCATGATGTGGGCGCCGTTGAGGCGGTAGTACAGGTCGTCGCGGAAACAGCCCTCGCGCACCAACGCTTCCAGGTCGCAGTGGGTCGCGGCAATCACACGGAGGTTCACCGGCATCGGCCGCGTCGCGCCAATCGGCAGCACCTCGCGCTCGGCCAGCACGCGCAGCAGGCGGCCCTGCAGGGCGCGCGGCATGTCGCCGATCTCGTCGAGGAACAGCGTGCCGCCATCGGCCTCCTGGATCAGGCCGCGCTTGCCCTTGGGGCCCGCGCCCGAGAAGCTGCCAGGCAGGTGGCCGAACAGTTCGCTCTCGATCAGGGTTTCGGGAATGGCAGCACAGTTCACCGCCACGAACGGCTGGCGCCGGCGCTCGCTGCTCTCATGCAGCGCCTTCGCGAAATACTCCTTGCCGGTGCCGGTCTCGCCCGTCAGCAGCATGCTGACCGGTGAATTGACGAGCCGGGCCGCCCGCTCGATCTGCCGGTCCAGCGCCGGGTCGCCGCCCGACAGGCCCGCCAGCGGAGACGGCAGCTTGCGCTCCAGGGCCTGGGCCGGCGCGGCCCAGCGCACCGGCGGCGGTGCGGCCAGCATGAACAGCAGCCGCGCACTGCCGGCCAGGGTGATGGCCCGCTGGTCGCTCGGACGCACGTGCACGAAGCGCCCGAGGTCATTGAAGGAGGCATTGAACAGCCGCTCGAACGGCTGGCCCAGTACCGGCGGGCCGTTCGTGTCCGCCTCCAGCAACAACTGGGCGCGCCGGTTGTGGCCGATCACGCGGCCTGTGGTGTCCACGGCCAGCAGGTACTCGGGATTCATGTCGAGAAACTGGGGCGCGCCGCTCAGGCGCAGGATCCAGTCATGACGAAAGCGGTGCAGAAAACTCGCATTCTCCACGTGATTGGCATACACCTTGACCAGTTGCAGCGCGAGGTGCTGGCTCTGCTTGGCGCTGGGCGACGTGAGCGCGGAGATGTCGAGCACCGCATTGAGCTGGCCGAGGGCGTCGTACACCGGGGCCGTGGTGCAGGTCAGCGGAATGTGGGTCGCGTCGAAGTGGTCGTCGAGGTGCACGGTCAGCGCCTCGCCGGTGGCGATGCAGGTGCCCACGCCGCAGGTGCCGGCATGATGTTCGCTCCAGTCCGCGCCAAGGTACAGGCCCGCCTTGCGCAGACTCGGCTCGAACACCAGATCACCGAGAAAATCCACTGTGACGCCGCGCGCATCGGTGAGCAGCACGCAGTAGCCCATGCCGGCCACCTGCTGGTACAGCGTCTCCAGGCCATGGCGCGCAATATGCAGGAACTCTTCCATCTGGTCCTGGTGCTCACGCAGGCGCTCGCGGGGCAGGATGACGGCTTCCTGCATGCGCGTGGGATCCAGCCGGTGTTCGTGCACGCAGCGCTGCCAAGAGGCGCGAATGATCTCGTCGTGCACCGTCGCGTGGCCCGATGCGAGCCCGTCGCCGGCCACCTGCATGACCGTCGCAATATGCTCGCGTTGCTGCAAATGCATGCTGTGTCTCCTGCTCGAAGGTGCGGCTCGCGCGGACCGGCGCGGCGGCACTCTCCGTCACTATAGCGGCACTACCGGCTCCGCATTGGCATTCCGGCATCGGCGCCGCAGGATACGTCACGACTGCCTGCAAATTCAGCCGCGTCCCGTTGCCGATGATCCGACCGTGCCCAAGCTGGCGTGACCCACGGGTCGCGGGGGGCAGGCAAGGTGTGCCAGCTGGTCAATGCGCCGCGGCGGGCGCCATGGCACCGCGCAGATCGGCAGGCCAGGTCGCGCGCGCAGGCTGGTGCAGCACGCCGAACAGGTCCTTGGGATTGGCCATGACGGGGATCAGGGAAATCCGCTCGCCCAGCCCCAACTCGGCCGCCGCATCGCGCATGAAGCGCAGCGCCGAGAAATCCTCGAGCGCGAAGCCGACAGAGTCGAACACCGTGACCTGCTCTGGCCCGACGCGACCGGGCCGCTGCCCGGCCAGCACTTCCCACAGCTCGGTGACCGGGAAATCCGCCGGGAGCTGCTGAATGTCGCCTTCGATGCGGGTTTGCGGCGCGTATTCGACGAACACCGAGGCGCCGATCAGCACGTCGGCATGCAACTCGGTCTTGCCGGGGCAGTCGCCGCCGATGGCGTTGATGTGCATGCCGGGCGCAATCATGTCCGACGTCAAGATGGTGGCGTTGGTCTTGTCGGCCGTCACGGTGGTCACGATGTCGGCGCCGCGCAGCGCCTCGGCGGTGCTACTGCACACTGTCACGCTCAAGCTGGAGTCCCGCAGGTTGGCCACCAGCTTGGCGGTCGCAACGCGGTCCACGTCGAACAGGCGCACTTCCTGAATGCCCACCAGGTGATGGAAGGCCAGCGCCTGGAACTCGCTTTGCGCACCATTGCCGATCAGCGCCATCACCTGACTGTCGGGACGGGCCAGCACACGGGCCGCTACCACAGAGGTTGCGGCGGTGCGCAGTGCCGTGGTCAAAGTCAGCTCGCTGAGCATTTTCGGGATGCCGGTGTCCACATCGGCCAACACGCCGAAGGCCATGACCGTAGGCAAGCCGGCGCGCGTGTTCTTCGGGTGCCCGTTGACGTATTTGAAGCTGTAGGTGACGTCATCGGCAATCGGCATCAATTCGATGACGCCGTCGCGCGAGTGGTTGGCCACGCGGGCCGACTTGTCGAATGCCGTCCAGCGCCCGAAGTCCTGCCGGATGTAGTCGGCCACACCGGCCAGGCAGGTCGCAAGACCCTTGCGGCGGATCAGTTCCGCGGCTTCCGGTGCGCTGAGATACAGGGTCTCGACCGAGGGGGTGGCGTTCAGGCTAGCGTTCATGATGTGTGTCTCCAGAGTTTGTTTCGCGGGATGAAGAGAGTTTCTTTCTGATCTGGAACAATTAAAATAGATAAGAACATATTAAAAATATAAATTTATTGTCGTTTTGACAACAACAACTGCCACTTTGTTCTATGGATGAGACCGATCACGAATTGATAGGGCTGTTACGCCAGAACGCGCGTATGAACGTGGCAGATCTGGCGCACAAGCTGAAGGTGTCGCGCGGCACGGTGACGAATCGCATCCGCAAGCTGGAGGATCGGCAGACCATCGTCGGCTACACCGTGCGGCTGCGGCCGGATGCCGAACCCGAGCGCATCCGCGCCTGGATGGGTGTGCTGGTAGAGGGCAATCAGACCCGCAGCGTGATTGCCAGCTTGTTGGGTGAGCCGGGCGTCTCGGCCCTGCACGACACCAATGGTCGCTGGGATCTGCTGGCCGAACTGGAGGCGCGGTCCATGGCGGAGTTGTCGCAGGTACTCGAGCGGATCCGCCTGATCAGCGGGATCCGCAGCACCGAGACCAGCATCCACCTTGCGACTTACCGCTGATCCGTCGTCCCCGCGGGTGGTGTCCGATTGGGCGACGCCGGGCGGCTCACCTCGGTAAGGCAGTGCGCAAAGAACGCCGCCGCGGGCGTCAGGGGGACGTCGGGCCGGGTCAGCAGCAGCAACTCGATGTCGCACGGGCGAAGCTGCGTGTTTTCCACGGCGACAATCCCGCGCGACTCGGGGTGACCGAGCAGGGGCTCGGGGAAGATGCTGACCACATCGGAGCTGCGCAGCAGCATCATCGCGGCCAGCGTTTCGCATTGCACCACGCGCCGTGGCGGGGCCACGCCGGCCAGCGCAAACATCGCATCCACGCGTGGCTGGCGGCCATCGGTGATCGGGCCCGTGAACACCCATTCGAGTTCGGTCAGCGCGCGGGCGGTCGGATCGGCCAGCACCGGATGCCCCTCGCGCGCGACGATGCGCTGGCGTGCCTGCAGAATGCGCGTGGAATCGAATTCATCGTCCTGCAATTCACCAACGTCGGCCGCCACCACTGCGATATCCAGCGTGCCGTCGCGCAAGCGGGGGAGCACGCGTGCCATCAGGCCTTCGATCAGCTGCACCTCGACATTGCAGTAGCGCTGGCGGAACCAGCGGAAGGCTTCCCCCAGCACCGTCAGCGTCAGGAACGGCGTGACACCGATGCGTACCGTGCCACTGTCATCACCACCCGCCTGGCGCAGATCCTCCCGCGCCAGTGCAACCTGCCGGGTGATCAGCTGCGCACGCGCCAGCAGGCGATGGCCGGCCTCGGTGAAGTCGACGCCGCGCGAGCGACGCAGCAACAGCGGCACGCCCGCCTCCTCTTCGAGCAGGCGCATGGACTTCGTCACGGCGGCCTGCGACAGATGCAGCTGTTTGGCGGCTGCGCGGATGCCGCCGGTATCGACCACGGCGACCAGCGCCTGCAACTGCTGCAGCTTCACGGCTCAGCCGCCGTCCTCGACAACCAGCAACCATCTGGCGCCAGTATCTCTTTCATGAGACTTTTGGTAAGAATCTGCACGGGGTGATTTTGAGAGGCAAACATAGGGTTTTTACTAGTTAACTTGGAGATATTCTGCCAAATCGTCAATCTCCCAATCTGACAACCAATGGTCGTCATGACGATCAATTATAGCCTTGCGGTTGCCAATCTGATTTCCTACGATGACGGCCATCAAGACGCTGGCGACATCGCCAAAGGAATCCCTCCTGTGAAGTCCCCGACCCACCCACTCATCGACGCCTTGCATGCGCACTCGCCCGAGTTCGTCGACCTCAGGCGCGACATCCACCGCCACCCGGAGCTCGGGCTGGCCGAACAGCGCACCTCGCAGCTGATCGCCGACCGCCTCAATTCCTGGGGCTATGCCGTGCACCGCGGCCTGGCCGGCACCGGTGTCGTCGGACAACTCAGGCGCGGCAGCAGCGCTAGGCGCCTGGGCCTGCGCGCCGACATGGACGCGCTGCCCATCCAGGAAGCCTCCGGCCTGCCCTGGGCCAGCGTGCATGACGGCGTGATGCACGCCTGCGGCCACGACGGCCACACCACGATGCTGCTCGCCGCCGCCAAATACATTGCCGAGCAGGGCCACTTCTCAGGCACGCTAAACCTGATCTTCCAGCCGGCCGAGGAGCATCCAGGCGGCGCGCGGCTGATGATCGAGCAGGGCCTGTTCGAGCGCTTCCCCTGCGACGCGATCTTCGCCATGCATAACATGCCGGGCTTCCCGCAGGGGCAGCTGGTGTTCCGCGAAGGACCGACGATGGCCTCGAGCGACGATGTCACGATCACGCTGACCGGCATGGGCGGGCACGGCGCGATGCCGCACAAGGCGACCGACGCGGTGGTGGCGGCGGCGGGCATTGTGCTGGCGCTGCAGACCATCGTCTCGCGCAACGTCGATCCGCTGCAAACCGCCGTGGTGACCGTCGGTGCCATCAACGCGGGGCGTGCCAACAACGTGATCCCTCAGCAGGCGCAGCTGGAGCTGAGCGTGCGCGCGCTCGACCGGGAGGTGCGCGACCTGCTCGAGCGGCGCATCCGCGCGCTGGTGACAGCCCAGGCCGAGAGTTTCGGCGTCAAGGCGAGCATCGACTACAAGCGCGACTACCCGGTGCTGGTCAACACGGCCGAGGAGACCGCGCTAGCGCGCCGCGTCGGCATCGAACTGGTCGGCGAAGACCGCATCACGCCGCAGGCCGAGCCGCTCACCGGTAGCGAAGACTTCGCCGTCATGCTCGAGCATTGCCCCGGCAGCTATCTGATGATCGGCAACGGCGCCGGCGAGGGCAGCTGCCTGGTGCACAACCCGGGCTACGACTTCAACGACGACAACGTCAGTGTCGGCGCCGCCTACTGGGCGCTGCTCGCCGAACGCTTCCTTGTCGACTGACTTTCTCACAACACCCGCACAGGAGATACCCATGAGCATTACCCGTCGTGAATTGATTGCCGGCACCGCCGTTGGCGCCGGCTGGCTGGCCAGCTCGCTGCCGCTGGCCGCAATCGCACAAGCCCAAAGTGGTACTGGCGGAGCGCTGAACATAGCACTCTTTCCCGAGCCCACCAGCATCATGGTGGGGTGGGGCCAGACCGGCCCGTCACAACTTGTCAATGGCAACATCTACGATGGCCTGCTGCGCTACGACGAGAAGCTCAACCCCATGCCGGGCCTGGCGTCGGCATGGACCATCAGCAAGGACTCGCTGGTCTACACCTTCACGCTCAAGCGCGGCGTGACCTGGCACGACGGCAAGCCTTTTGACGCGCAGGACGTGATCTTCAGCATCGACAAGCTCAATCGCGCGCAGAACCCGAGGGTGCGCGTTGCGCTGCAATCGGTCGAGAGCATCAAGGCGCTGGATGCACACACGGTGGAAATTCGACTCAAGGAGGTGTTTGCCCCTTTTATCGGCCTGTTCGACGTCAGCACCAACCCGATCGCGCCACGCCACCTGCTGGAGAATACGGACCTCACAGGCAAGCCGCCCCCGAGCGCGATCATCGGCACGGGCCCTTACAAATTCAAGGAATGGGTGCGCGGCTCATACATCCACCTGGTGGGCAACGACAAGTACCACGAGCCTAGCGTGCCGAAAATCGACAATGTGTACTTCCAGGTCATCCCCGATGCGGCCTCGCGCGCCGCCGCCTTCGAGTCGGGCAAGATCGATGTGCTGCCCGGCGGCACGATCGAGTATTTCGACGTTGCCCGCCTGGCCAAATTGCCCGGCGCAGCCGTGACCAGCAAGGGGTGGGAGAAGTTCTCGCCGCTGGCCTGGATGTGGATCAACCACCGCAATCCGCTGTTCCAGGATCTGCGCATGCGCCAAGCGATCGAACTGGCGATCGACCGCGACGCGCTCTCCAAAGTGGTCTGGCAGGGCTTTGCGCCGGCGGCCACCGGCCCCTTCAACCGCCAGACCGCCTTCTACAGCGCCGCGGCCGCGCAACCCAGGCGTGACAAGGACAAGGCCCGCAAGCTGCTGGCCGAGTCAGGCTACAAGGGTCAGCCGGTGCGCCTGCTCGGCCTGCCTTTCGGCGAAGCCTGGAATCGCACGGCCGAGCTGATTCGGCAGAACCTGCTCGAAGCCGGACTCAAGGTGGAACTGGTCGCCACGGACCTGGCCGGTGCGGTGACCAGGGCGTCCAACTGGGACTTCGACCTGGCCTTGACGTACATGTACCAGTATGGCGATCCGGCGCTGGGGGTCAGCCGCAACTACGTGAGCAGCGAGATCAAGAAGGGTTCGGCGTTCAATAACGTGGGCGGCTATCAGAATGCCAAGGTCGACGCGATGTTCTACCGCGCTGCGGGCACCACGGACCCGAAGAAACGCCTCGAAGCATATTCCGAGGCACAAAAGACGCTGGTCGATGACGTGGCCGCGGTCTGGCTGCTGGACCTGAACTTCCCCACCGTGTACCGCACGAAGATCGCCAACCTGGTCAACTCCGGCATTGGGCTCAATGACAGCCTGGGCCGGGCCTCTTTCACCGGGCGCTGAGCAGGCCCGGCGCCATCACAGGGAACACACCGCCATGGACCAGCTCCGTTTCGTGCTGCGCCGGCTTGGCCATGGGCTGGCGACGCTGTTGCTGATCGCGATCATGAACTTCGTGCTGATCCGCGCCGCGCCCGGCGACCCGGCCACGGTACTGGCCGGCGAGTCGGGTGCCGCCGACGCGCAGCTCCTGCAACAGCTGCGCCAGCGCTTCGACCTAGACCGCCCACTGCCGCAACAGCTGGCGACCTACCTGGGCCATCTGGCGCACGGCGACTTGGGCGAGAGCTACCGCCAGCAACAACCGGTGCTCGAGCTGATCATGGACCGACTGCCCGCCACGCTGCTGCTCACCGGCAGCGCCTTCGTGCTGTCGCTGCTGTTCGGCGTGGCCCTGGGCGCCTGGGCGAGCCGGCATGCAGGGCGCTGGCAGGACAATGCGATCAGCACCCTGTCGATGCTGTTCTACGCGACGCCGCTGTACTGGCTGGCGTTGATGGCTGTGCTCCTGTTCTCGGTCTGGCTGCAGTGGTTGCCGGGCTTCGGCTACGAGGCCATCGGCGCTGGCTTCACCGGCTGGGCGCGCGTGCGCGATATTGCGGCCCACCTGGCGCTGCCAGCGCTGTCGCTGGCGACGGTGTACATGGCGATCTATGCCCGCATGACTCGTGCCTCCATGCTCGAGGTGGCGCACCAGGATTTCGTGAAGACCGCACGGGCCAAGGGCATCAGTGAAGGCCGCATCCTGCGCGCTCACATCCTGCGCAACGCGCTGCTGCCGGTAATCACGCTGGCCGGCATGCAGGCCGGCGCGATGGTTGGCGGCGCCGTGCTGATCGAAACCGTGTTCGCCTGGCCCGGTATCGGCCGGCTGCTATACGAGGCGCTGGCGCAGCGTGACTACGCGCTGCTGCTCGGTACCTTCCTCGTCACGGCAGCGATCGCCGTGCTGTTCAACCTGTTGACCGACGTGGTGTACACGCTGGTCGACCCGCGGATCGAGCTGTCATGAAGAATCCTTTCCTGGGCGCCTTCGTCCGCCGGTTCCGGCGCAATCATGGCGCAGTCGCCGGGCTCGGGGTGCTCACCGTCGTGGCGCTCATGGCGCTCTTGGGTCCCCTCTTCGTCGTCCACGATCCTTGGGCGATGGTTGATCGTCCGTTCGTGCCACCCTTCACGGTCAACGGTCTCCTCTTTGGCTCCGATACCATGGGTCGCGATGTCGCTGCAGGACTCATCTACGGCGCGCGGGTCTCGCTGCTGATCGGCCTGGTGTCCACCTCGGCCGCGCTGCTGATTGGCGTCACGCTGGGCGCGCTGTCCGGCTACCATGGTGGCTGGATCGACACCACGATCACGCGTTTCACCGAGCTGTTCTCTGCCGTGCCGGGATTTGCGCTGGCGGTGGTGTTGGTGGCGATTTTCCAGCCTACCATCTACTCGGTCGTTGCTGCCATCGCTGCCATCTCGTGGCCACCGGTGGCGCGCCTCGTGCGCAGCGAGTTCCTGAGCCTGCGCCAGCGTGAGTTCGTGCAGGCCGCGCTGCTGTCCGGCCAGGGCAGCTGGCGCATCATCTTCACACAGATCTTGCCCAATGCGGTCTCGCCCATCATTGTGATGGCCTCGCTGATGGTGGCCGGGGCGATCCTGCTCGAGTCCGCGCTCAGCTTCCTGGGTCTAGGCGACCCGAACATGATGAGCTGGGGCTACATGGTCGGTACCGCGCGCACCGCGCTGCGCGAAGCGTGGTGGATTGCTGTGGTGCCAGGCGTGGCTATCGCGCTCACGGTACTGGCGTTGAACCTGGTGGGCGAGGGTTTGAACGACGCGCTGAACGCGCGCCTGCACGGGAGAGTCCGATGAACCCGATCCTTGATATTCAGGCCTTGAGCATCCGGTTGCCGGACGGCGCCGACCGCGTGCTCGCGGTCGAGGCTGCCAGCCTGACAATCGAGGCTGGACGCACCTTGTGCGTGGTGGGTGAGAGCGGCTCCGGCAAGTCGATGATCGCCAATGCGGTGATAGGCCTATTGCCCCGGCCGCAGGTGGCTCCCGTTGCCGGGCGCATCACCTTTGGAGGACGCGACCTGCTCGCGCTGCCCGAGCGCGATTGGCGTATGCTGCGCGGCCGGCGCATCGGCATGATCTTCCAGGAACCGATGACCTCGCTGAACCCGGTGATGCGCATCGGCGAACAGATCGGCGAGGTGCTCGATGCGCACCGGCCCTTGCCGCGCGCCGAGCGCCACCAACGCGTGCTGGCGGCACTGCGCGACGTCGGGCTGCCCGACCCCGCGCAAATCGCGAATAGCTTTCCGTTTCGCCTGTCGGGCGGCCAGCGCCAGCGCGTGATGATCGCCGCCGCCCTGATTCTCGAGCCGACGCTCTTGATTGCTGACGAGCCGACCACGGCGCTCGACGTCACCACCCAGGCCCAGATCCTCGCGCTGATCCGGGACCTGCAGACCCAACGCGGCATGGCGGTGTTGTTCATCACCCATGATTTCGGCGTGGTGGCGCAGATTGCCGACGACGTCGCGGTGATGCAGACCGGCCGCATTGTCGAAACCGGTCCAGCGGCGCAGGTGCTGCGCGCACCGCGACACTCCTATACGCGGCGCCTGATCGAGGCCATTCCGCACGGCAGCGCGCGCGTCGGCGCCGCGGCGGCCGCGAAACCACCATTGCTTGAAGTGCAGGCACTGGTCAAGACCTATCGCAGCGGCGCCGGCCTGCTGCGCCGCGGCCGCACGGTGGCGGCGGCCAGGGATCTGAGCTTCACACTGGACCCCGGCGAAACGCTGGGGCTGGTCGGTGAATCGGGTTCGGGCAAGTCCACCGTGGGCCGCTGTATTGCAGGCCTGCTGCCCTTCGACAGTGGCACCATGTGCTTCGACGGCCAGCCACTCGCACCTGAACTGAAGCACCGCGGCCCAGCACTGCGCGGGCGCATCCAGATGGTGTTCCAGGATCCGTACGCCTCGCTGAACCCGCGCCATACGGTCGGCTCGGCCATCGCCGCAGGGCCCATCGCCCAGGGCCGCTCACGCCCCGAGGCGCAGGCGCTAACCGCGGAGCTGCTGCAAAAGGTGGGCTTGCAGCCCGACGCTGCCGGGCGATACCCGCATGAATTTTCCGGCGGCCAGCGCCAGCGCATTTGCATCGCGCGCGCGCTGGCGATGCGCCCCCAGCTGCTGGTGGCCGACGAGCCGGTATCGGCACTCGATGTCTCGGTGCAGGCTCAGGTGCTAGAGCTGTTCGACCAGGTGCGGCGCGAGTTCGGCCTGGCGATGCTGTTCGTCACGCACGACCTGCGCGTCGCGGCACAGATGTGCGATCGCATCGCGGTGATGCAGCGCGGCGCGATCGTCGAGATCGGCGCCACCGCACAGGTGCTGCAGGCGCCGCGCCACCCCTATACGCGCGAACTGATCATGGCCGCGCCGCGCTTTCATGAGCCGCCGGCCGATGCTTCTTGCATCGCCGCAGTGCAGCTTGCCTGATTCAACCCAAAACCCGGAGAGACACCCATGACGCAACCCCTTTGGCGCTGGAGCGCCACCAACCTGGCCGAGGCCATCAGGAATAAACGGTTCAGCGTGCGCGAAGCCACACAAAGCGTGCTGGCCCGCATTGCCGAAGTCAACCCGCGCGTCAACGCGCTGGCCGAGGTGCTGGCCGAGGAGGCGCTCGACGCCGCCGACGCCGCCGACCGTGCCCTGGCTCGCGGCGACACTCTGGGGCCGCTGCACGGCGTACCGGTCACCATCAAGGTCAACATCGATACCGCCGGCCACGCGACCACCGACGGCGTCGTCGCGGCCAGGGACAACCTGGCCACGACCGACTCGCCGCTGGTCACCCACCTGCGCCATGCCGGTGCGGTGATTGTCGGGCGCAGCAACACGCCGGCATTCTCGCTGCGGTGGTTCACCGACAACGAGCTGCATGGCCGCACGCTGAACCCGTTCGATGCCAAGGCCACGCCCGGCGGATCGAGCGGCGGCGCCGCGGCCGCGGTTGCGACGGGCATGGGCTCCATCGCGCACGGCAACGACTACGGCGGCTCGATCCGCTACCCAGCCTGGGCCTGCGGCGTGGTGGGCCTGCGCACCACCGTCGGCCGTGTCACGTCGTACAAGGCCAGCGCCCCGAACCGCATCATCAGCAACCAGCAGATGTCGGTGCAGGGCCCGCTCACCCGCACCGTCGCCGATGCGCGGCTGGCGCTGCAGGTGATGGCGCAGGGCAGCCCGCTGGACCCGCAATGGACCCCCGCGCCGCTGGAGTACCCGGACACTCATCGTCCGCTCAAAGTGGCATTGTTCAAGCGGCATGCCGCCTATGACGCCGACCCGACGGTGGTGGCCGCGGTCGAGCAGGCCGCCGGCTGGCTGGCCGCTGCAGGCTGCGAGGTCGAGGAGGTCGAGCCGCCGCACTTCGAGGAAGGCGCGCGGCTGTGGCGCCATCTGGTCATGGAAGACATGCGCCGCGGCGGCCAGCCCGCGATAGAGGCCATGGCTGACGCCGGGACGAAGGCAGCGCTGCGCGGCTACATGAAAGGCCTGCCGGTCTGGGACCGCGATGCCTACCTCGATGCGCTGACGCGCCGCTTCAACATCTGCCGCGACTGGGCCGTGTTCCTCGAACAATACCCGGTGCTGCTGATGCCCAATTCGTGGCAGCGTCAGTTTCCTGTCGATGCCGACCGCGTTTCGGCGCAGCGCGTACACGAACTGATTGCCGCACAGAGCCCGCTGCTGGGCACGGCCATGATGGGCTTGCCCGGCCTGGCCGTGCCCACCGGTTTGGTGGACGGCCTGCCGATCGGTGTGCAACTCGTGAGCTCGCGCTTTCGCGAAGACCTCGCGCTGCGCGCCGGCGAGATCATCGAGCGCGCGGCCGGCTTCTCGGCGCTGGACCATCTGGCAGCCTGACCCCCTACGCGCGAAGCCCTGCCGATGGACCATATATTCCTGTCAGCATTCATCTTGCTGCTGCTGCTCGCCTCGCGCCAGCCCGAACACATACTCTATTGGACTGGCGCGCTGACCGCGGCCATGGTGGTTTCGGGCGGGATGCTGCTCGCTGCCGACCAGATCCGCCGGCTCCTCGGCAACTCGATGGTCAGCGCCATCGAGAAGTTGATGGGGCTGGTGTTGACCGCGATCGCGGTCGAGATGATTTTGGCCGGCTTGAAGAACTACTTTTTTGGGAACTGAAGCCAGGGACGTCCTGCCAGTCGCTGACGTTCAGAACGGAACGCCGTCCAGCGTGCCCATTTTCCCGCTCGCATAGTCACGCCGGGCCTGGGCCAGACGTTCCGGCGTGTCCATCACGAAGGGGCCGGAGAACAGGATCGGGCCTTCGACCGGCGCGCCGCCGAGCAGGGCGACATCGAGCGGCTGCTGCGCGGTCGCGGCGATGCGCACGCTGGCGTCGCCCGATGTCAGCAGCGCCAGGCTACCGGACCCGACGGGCGGCTGCGCGCCGCGTTCGAGGAAGCCATCGAGCACGTAGAGGCCGAGCTCGGCGGTGGCATCGACCGTCAGCGTGATGCTGGCGCCGGGCGCCAGCCGCAGCACCGCCCAGGTGGTAGGCGAGGCCAGCTTCATGGGGCCTTCGACGCCGTCGACCCGGCCCGCCAGCACGCGCACCTGCGCGCCGTCGCGCGCAATTTCCGGAATCGCGGCGGCACGGAACGAGGCATAGGCCGGCTCTACCAGTTTTTGTGCCGGGGGCAGCGCGGTCCAGAGCTGCAGGCCGTGGCGCCCGCCCTGCGGCTGTTCGGCGTGGATCGTGCCGCGGCCGGCGCGGATGTGCTGCGCGTCGCCGGGCCCCAGCCGGTCGGTGCGCCCCATGCTGTCGCGATGCTCGACGCTGCCCTCCAGCAGGTAGCTCAGCACCTCGATGCCCGCGTGCGGGTGCGGCCGGTCGCCGATACCGCGCCGGCTCTGGTGGCGGTAGTGATCGATGAAGACGAACGGCCCCAAGTGGTCGCGCCCGCTCGTCGGCAAGGCGCGCCACAGCAGCATGTCGCCGTCGTCGATCACGCGCTGGCCCGGCAGGACGCTGGTGATGGTGCGTGTCATGGTGCGGATCCTTCGCTGGTGAATGGATGGCTAGTGGGTGGTGGCGCGGACGCCGCCGCTGATTTGCAGCGAACCGATCTCGCCCTGCAGCTCCACCGGTGCAATGCCCTTGCCGTGGGTCACGACGCCGCCCGCAATCACCACCTCGGCCACCGAGCCGCCCGGCTTGATGCTCAGGGCAATGGCGCTGAGCGATACCACCACGCCCTTGACCAGCGAATCGCCGGTGGCGCCAAACGTCTCGATGCCACGGTGCACGTGCAGCGAGCCCATCGGCTGGCTGACCTGCACGCCCACGGCGCCGTCGGCATGGGTGGTGATGCGGTCGAACACGGCCCGGCCGAGGGTGCCCGCATACAGGTTGAAGCCGCGCGCGCCCTGGCCGAAGGTTTCGATCGGGGCCTGAACGTTCAGTTCGCTCAAGCCGCCGAAGTTCACAAAACCGATGCCGCTCGGGCCGAACGAGGTGAGTTTTTCCTGTGCCTCCCAGCGATCGACCTGGCCCCAGTTGTCCAGCACCATGTCGTTCACGCCATAGGTCGTGACCGGCCCGAGGTTGCGCACGCTGTCCACATAGGCGCCGTGCACCGTGAAGACGCCACCGGTGATCACATCCGGCGTGCCGGGCGCAATGCGCCCGTCGCTGTACACCGGCCCGGTCTCCAGCCGGCGCACGCTGAGACCGCCCTGGCCGAAGCCCGGGCCGCTGACAAAAATGCCGCTGCCGATGACCGGGGCCGACGCGCGCCCCGCCGACAGGCCGATCAGGTCCGCCGTGATGACCACCTGCGGGTCGGCCTGCATGTTCCACAGCGTGAAGGCCCCCTGGATCACGTACACGCCGAAGCCCTGCGGGCGGTCGCCCTGGGCGCGCGTGTCGGCGGCGGCGACATCCAGCCCCGCAACCTCCACATGCCCGCTGCGCACCTTGTCGTGCGCCAGGATCTGCACCTGCCCGACCGTCACCAGGTCGGCCAGCCGGATCACGCCCAGGCTGCCCATCCCGGTGTCGTTGTAGATGGCCCGGCGCTCGGGCGCCGCCTCCAGGCGCAGGCGGCGCACCGTGTTGTCGGTGGACAGCTGCAGGCCGTCCTGGTTGGTTGCGAAGGTGATGGCGGCCTGGCTACTCTCACCTTCGAGGACCTGGCCCGGGGCCAGGCGAAAACCCGGAACGTCGGCCAGATGGCCCTGCACCACGATGGTGTGCGGCTCGGCCTTTCGAGCCGCGGCGAGCAGCCCATCAACGCTGGAAACCAGGGATTGATGCAACGCCATGGCAGACTCCTTGGATGGTGATTTGATAAAGACAGCGAAGAGTACGCCACAAATGTGTCGGATCAAGGGCCCCACCGCAAGTTCCGGCGCGGCCGATCCAGCAAGCAGGGATCAGGAATGGAATCGGTCGAATTGGTGTTGGTCATGTTGCTGGCGGTGGTTGCCAGCGGCTACCTGGTGCGCGTTGCGCCGTTCTCGCTGCCGCTGCCGCTGGTGCAGATCGCGCTCGGCGCGCTGATCGCGGGCGGCTTCCACCATGGCGTGACACTGGATCCGGAAATCTTCTTCCTGCTGTTCCTGCCGCCGCTGCTGTTCCTGGACGGCTGGCGCATCCCGAAGGACGGCCTGTTCCGCGACCGGGGCGCGATCCTGGCGCTGGCGCTGGGGCTGGTAGTGTTCACTGTGGTCGGGGCCGGCTTCCTGATCCACTGGATGATCCCGGCCATGCCGGCGGCGGTGGCCTTCGCGCTGGCCGCCATCGTGTCGCCGACCGATCCGGTGGCCGTGTCGTCGATCACGGCGCGGGCGCCGATCCCGAAGCGGCTGCTGCATATCCTGGAGGGCGAATCGCTGCTCAACGACGCGACCGGACTGGTCTGCTTTCGCTTCGCGGTGGCGGCGGCCGTGACCGGCAGCTTCTCGCTGGCCTCGGCCTCACTCACTTTCCTGTGGCTGGCGCTGGCGGGCCTGGGGCTGGGCGTCGGCGTGACGCTGGTGGTGAGTTCCGCGCAGCGCTGGCTGTCGCAGCATGTCGGCGAGGAAAGTGGCTCGCCCATCCTGATCAGCCTGCTGATCCCGTTCGGCGCCTACCTGCTGGCCGAGCAGTTGCAGGCCTCAGGCATTCTGGCCGCGGTGGCGGCGGGCGTCACCATGAGCTACGTCGAACTGACCGGCCGCGCGCTGGCGACCACGCGGGTGCAACGCGCAGCGGTCTGGAACACGGTGCAGCTTGCGTTGAACGGCACCATGTTTGTGCTGCTGGGCGAGCAACTGCCCGACATGCTGCGCGGTGCGGTGGCATCGGTGAGGCAAAGCGGCCATCTGAATCCGGGGTGGCTGGCGGTCTATGCGCTGGCCATCACGCTGGGGCTGGCGCTGCTGCGTTTTATCTGGGTCTGGGTGTCGCTGCGCCGGGCCCTGTTCAAGGCGCGCCGGCGCGGCACGCCGGGAACCCGGCCGCACTGGCGGCTGCTGCTGGCGACCTCGCTGGCCGGGGTGCGCGGCGCCATCACCCTGGCCGGCGTGATGACCCTGCCGCTGCTGATGCCCGATGGCACGCCGTTCCCGGCGCGCGACCTGGCCGTGTTCCTGGCCACCGCGGTGATCCTGCTGTCGCTGCTGATGGCCAGCGTGGGACTGCCGCGGCTGCTCAAGGGGCTGGTGCTGCCGGAAGAGCCCACCGCCAGCCAGGAAGAAGACCTGGCCCGCCACGATGCCGCCATCGCCGCGATCGCCGCCGTCGAGAAGGTGCAGCGTGCCGAGCTGCGCGAAACGTTTGACGCCGACCTGCACACCCAGGCCGCCGCGCGCGTGATCGCGCTGTACCAGCGCCGGCTCGATGGCGGTGCCACCGGCGAGAGCGCCGGACAACTGCGCAAGGCCGAGCAGATCGAGCGCACGCTGCGTGTGGCGGCCCTGCAAGCGGAGCGCGAGGTGGTCTTCAACCTGGCACGACATCGCCGGATCTCCGACGAGACCTCACGCCGGCTGGTGCGCGAGATCGACCTGATGGAGGCGCGCTACCGCTAGTGCAGCAAAGGGCCGCGCTGGATGAGCAAATTCAGCCGGGCAGCACCGGACCATCCACCAGCGTGGACAGCGGCAGCGCCGCGACTTCCTGCAGCAGCAGTGCGAGCTGCCGTCCCGCCGCGTCGACTACGGCCCGGCCCTTGTCGGCCGTGGCCGCCGCCGCGTTGCCCACCGCGCCCGCGGCGTTGTAGTCCTGCATGGCCCAGCCGAGCTTGGCGCTGCGGCCGTTGCCCAGGATCGGGTATTGCGCCGCGCGCACCTGCGAGGTCGACTTGAAATCGCGCGCCTGCGCCATGTCCACGAACTGCGGTCGCAGCGCCAGCATCATCGAGGTCTCGATCTCGCCCGCATGGATGCCGAAGCGGTGCTCGTCGGCGCTGAACAGGCCGTCCACCGCCTCGCCCAGCGGCAGGCTGTACCAGCTGGCGCTGTAGACGAGCATGCCGGCGCGCGTGCGCAACTCTCGTGCCACGATGTCCATCAGGCTGACCTGGCCGCCGTGCGCATTGAACAGCACCAGCTTTTTGACGCCCGCGCGGGCCACGCATTCGCCGAGCTCGATCCAGCTCGCCGTCACCGTGGCGAAAGACAGCGTCAGCGTGCCGGCAAAGGCCTGGTGCTCGGGGCTGTAGCCCACCGCCTGGGTTGGCAGGAACAGCACGGGCAGCTCTGCGGGCAGATGGGGCAGCGCGGCCGCGATCACGCCATCGACCAGCGTCTGGTCCACGGACAGCGGCAGGTGCGGCCCATGCTGCTCGGTCGCGGCCACCGGCAGCACGGCCACGGTACTGGCGGCGTCAAGCCGCGCGAAGTCGCGCGTGTTCAGGTCGGCCCAGAAGCGGGATTTGAGTAGCATATTTATATTTTATTACCCGAATCCGTGAGCCCAAGAGTGAGGTAGCTCACCCCACGGGCACGGTCGATTTCGGCGCCTACCTCTTTTGACCTGGGCCACCTCGTTACTTCGCCGATATGCGCGCAGCGTCGTTGTCGGCGTTGAAGACGATGCGTGAGGGCCAGGGCTTCCAGACCGTGCCTAGCGCGTCGTTGTTCGGGTCACCGGTGCGTGCGAAGGCACCGATGGTTTTCATCATCACCCTGGAGAGGGCCAGGCGACCCGACCGGTTTGCCTTCGTGAACATGATGTTCGAATACAGCGAAGGTTCGAAGTTGCCGAACACGAAGGGCAGATCGAATGTGTGCGCGGCGCCATAAATCGTGTCGAAGGGCTTGGGCAGCCGGTCCCAGTCGAACTCGTAGAACCAGACGTCGGGCTGCCGCGACCGCAACGCATTCAGCGCGTCGTCGCGGATTGCCTCGAACCAGATCCGGCCGAGCTCGGCCGTGCGAGCGTTGAAACCGGTGCCCGGCTTGTTGGCCGGCAGGTAGGCCGGCGGGATCCACTGCTCGATGGTTGTTACCGGTGGTGCCTCGGGGATGTAGTGCGAGACAAGGGCGAACACGGCCGCATCGTCAAGCAGGCGGCCGCTCACGCCGCCAAGGTTGGGGCGGATGGCGAGCAGTTGCGGGAACAGTTTTGTCTCGTCGCGCGTGTTGCCCGCGAGGACGGGTACCTTGACGTAGTGCCCTGCGCGGATGGCGGCGATCGGGTCTGGAGCGACGACCCACCCATCCGGGATCGGGTTCGACGTCGCCATGCCCCGCGGCGCGAGCCCCGTGTGGACGGTGGTAAGGAGCGTGTCGGCGGAGCGCCCGCGCAGGTACGCCGCCATCACCTTCGCGCCGTGCGTCTCGACGAGCCCACGCGCAGCGGCCTCATCGGCCGCCTGGCCGTCCGCGACAAGCGACTGCAACAGCAAGGTGTTGCCGCGCGTCGCCCAGACCGACGCCGGCAGGACACCCGGGATTGAGCCCTTGGGCAGCGTGGCCGCGGTCGAGATGCCGCCGCTCAACACGACCACACGCTGAAAGAGCGGCGACGCCCGCGCGGCGAGCATCGGCGAGGCGAGCAGGGCGTAAACGTTCACGGCGCCGGCCGACTGTCCCATCAGCGTGACGCGGCCTGGGTCGCCGCCGAAGCTGGCGATGTTGCGCTGGACGAATTCAAGGCCTTTGACAATGTCGAGCAGCGCAAAGTCGCCGGAATCGTTCTCGGCGTTGCCGGTCTTGAGTTGCGCCATGTTCAGGAACCCGAAGATGCCGACCCGGTAGGCGACCGAGACGACCACCGCGTTCTGGCTTTTCGCGAGTGCACCGCCGTCATAGACGGGGTCGGCGGTGTAGCCGGTGATGTTGCTGCCGCCATAGACCCAGACGATGACCGGGCGCGGTGTGGCCGAGGGCGTGGATGGCGCCCAGATGTTGAGGTAGAGGCAGTCCTCGGAGCCGACTGTCTTCCCGAGCCTGCTGCCGATCGTCCCGTCGTAGCCGTTGCTTGCGCCGGGGCTGTACAGGCGCCCGGTCTGCACGCAGGCCGGGGCGAACGCAGTAGCCGGCCGGGCCGTGGTCCAGCGATCAGGATCCACCGGCGCCTTCCAGCGCAGATCGCCCACCGGCGGCCGGGCGAACGGCACGCCCTTCCAGCTGTACGTGCCTTCGGAGGTCGAGGCGTCGGCGCCGACGACCGGGCCGAACGATGTGTCGCGCTGCAGGGCGTTTCGCGTGCCGGCAAAGTGGGCGCAGCCGTGTAGGAGCGCAAGCGCGGCAATCGCGCCCGCCAGGAAGATGCGCGTCATGGCAGACCCCCTCACTCGTCGACGGTGATATTCGCCGCCTTGATGAGCTGCGCCCACTTACGGGTTTCGCCGTCGATGAACGCGCCGAACTCGGCGGGCGTGCCGCCGCGCAGCTGCAGGCCGACGGCATCGACCTTCTTGCGGATCTCGGCGTCAGCGAGTGCCGCGTTGGTCTCGGTATTGAGCCGCGCGATGATAGGGGTGGGCGTGCCAGCGGGCGCCATCAGTCCGTACCAGCCGTAACCCACGACGGCTGGATGGCCTTGCTCGCGAAAGGTCGGCGCCTGCGGGTACACGGACGTCCGCTCCTCGGTGGCGACCGCGAGCACGCGCAGCTTGTTCGCCTGGATGTGCGGCAGCGCGGCAGAGATCGCCGTGAGGGTCGCGTCGATGCGACCCGCCAGCAACTCGATGTAGGCGGGCGCGTCGCCGCGGAACTGGACGTTGATGCCCTTGACGCTAGCCGCCCGCAAGAACAGTTCGGCCGTGAGGTGCGGAGCAGAGCCGACGCCCGGCGAGCCGAACGTCAGACCCTTAGGCTTGGTTTTGCCGTACTGGATGAATTCGGCCAGCGTCTTGTAGGGTGCATCGGCGTTGACAATGAGAAACAGCGGCGCGATGGCGGTGCTCACGATTGGCGCGAAGTCTTTGTGCACGTCGTAAGGCAGCTTCTTGTAGAGCGCCGCGCCGATCGCGATCGGCGCGGCTGCGTGCAGGATCGTGTAGCCATCGGGCGCCGCGCGCGACACGTACTCGTTCGCGATCCTCGTTCCGGCGCCCGCCTTGTTCTCGACGACGATGCTTTGCCCAAGCTTGCCCGACAGGTATTGGCCGAGCAGGCGCGTCAGGATGTCGCTCGCGCCGCCGGCGCCATAAGGCGACACCAGACGGATCGGGCCCGACGGCCATGCCTGTGCGAAAGCCGGCAGGTCGAAGGAAGAGGCGAGCGCGGTGGCGGTGGCGCCCAGAAGGCGCCGGCGGTTGATGGTCATGGTTGTCTCCTTTTGATATTTTCCGGTCACTTACAGGCGTCGCAGCGGTGGGTAGGCGTAGCGGTACTCGAGGTGGTCGGCGTGCGGCTGGTACAGGCGCAGCACGACGTAGAAGAGCTCGCCGGGTGGCGCGGGGAGCCAGTTAACGCCGGGGCCGGGGTCGGCAGCCTGCAGGCGGATCGCCAGGCTTCCGTCGGCGTCATAGCTGAGGCCCGGTGTGCGGTCGCCGATTGAATATCGGCCGAGGGCATTGGCCACGAACAGACAGTCGCTGCGGCGGTACAGGGTGAGCGACCAGAAGGCGCCGACTTTCGGGCCTGCGCCCGGTGGGAAGCGCAACTCGTAAGCGTAGGTGCCGTCGAGCGGCTTGCCGTCGGCATCGATTTCGGCGGTGGGGTACATCGCCTCCTCGACGCCGAGAGCGCCGATGAAGTTGCGCGCCACCCGTGCCCGGGTCAAGTAGTCCTGGCCCCAACTGGTGCGCACGGTGACCGGGATCGCCCAGCCGCCGCCAAGCTCGTGCGGCTGGGCGTGCCGGCGCAACTCATCGAAAACACGGGGCAACAAAGCCGCGAGCGCCTCGGGCGCCACGGGCCAGTCCGGCCGCTCGCCGACTGGTGGGGGATTGCGCGCAAGCGCCTCATCGACGAGGGCCTCGTACAGCGTCGCCGACGGCACCTCGACGGGGTGGCCGTCGAGTCGTGTGTCAACGCGCGTCGCTGCGTCGCGTCCGTCGAGGCGCGAAATCCGCAGTTGATCCTGCAGCACCCGCACGCGCGCTATATCGGCTTCGTCGCTGTCGACCAGGATGCGCCCGATGATCCAGACGTCGGCGCCGGGCGCCGTGATCACATGGGTGACGTCGTCCGATGAAGTGCCGTGCCAACCCGGGCTGTGGACCAGCGTGCGCTGGCGGTGACTGCCCGTGGTCCTGCGGCCTACGTAAGCAAACGGGTTGGTCCAGGCATCAAGCAGCCCGAGCGTCCAGTACCGCTCGCCCATGTCGGGCGAATCGATCAGTACCGGGCCTTCCGATAAGTCCAGCCACGCATTGCTGTAAACGGTGTCGTTGTTCGGGCTCACGACCTCGCGGTCGTTCGGTCCGAGCCGCCGATGCGTGTGCGTGAACTGGTTGACCCAGCGCAGAGGCAACGCACGGTCGTCGGAGGCGAAGCCGAGCACGGCGTGCCGGCGCGCCGTTGTCACCGCGCGCATGCGCATCATCTCGAAGAGCGGCAACGTCTGAATGACCGCGCCGCGGATGGTCGCGTCGATCGGTGCGTTGTGAAGGATTGATTCGTCGTTCATGTTTTCAGGCCACGACGCCCGCGCGCCGCAGTTCCGCGATTTCGGTGTCGTTGTAGCCAGCCTCGGCGAGCACGGCGTCGGTGTCCGCGCCGCACGCGGGGGCGGCCGGCAGAATGGCATGCGGCGCATTGCCGAGGCGATAGGGCAGGCCCAGGGCGCGGTAGTGTGTGCCGTCGACGGCCTTGGCCTCGACGAGGATGCCGCTCCCCTCGATGTCGGGACTCGCCAGTACCTGGCCGTACGTGCGAACCGCGCCTGCGACGATCTGGTGGCGACCGAGCAGCGTCACGCATTCGTCGCTGGTCATGTCCGAGAAGCACTCGCGCAACACTGCGCGCAGCGCGACGCGGTGCTCGACCCGGCGTGCGTTCGTGCAAAAGCGCGGATCGGTGACGAGTTCCTCGCGGCCCATCACGCGGCACAAGCGTGCCCAATGCTCGTCGGCATAAGCCGAGAGCACGATGTGCCCATCGTGCGTCGAGATAACCTCGGCGGCCGGTGCGTTGTTCGGCTGGCCGTCGCCGATGCGAGTCGGCTCCGGCGCGCCGCCCAGGTAGTCGCACCAGGTGGTGGCCTGCAAATGCATCGCGACTTCAAGCAGCGAGGTATCGAGCGTCTCGCCGACGCCGCTCTTCTCGCGGCCGTACAGAGCCGCGAGCACCGCTTGCGCGCCGAGATGTGCCGCCGCGGCGTCGATGATCGGCACGCCGACCTTCTGCGGCGGCCGGTCGGGCTCCCCGGTAACCGACATCAGGCCGCTCTCCGCTTGCGCCGCGATGTCGTAGCCCGCGCGGTCGCGCGAGGGCCCGCGACTGCCAAAGCCGGAAATCGAGAGGTAGATCACCCGCGGGAATCGCTCGCGCACGGCGCGCGGGCCGATGCCGAGCTTGTCGACAACGCCAGGACGCAGGTTCTGGATCACAACGTCGCTGCGTGCGATCAGGCGCAATGCTGCCTCGCGGCCCGCATCGCTCTTGAGGTCGAGCGCGATCGACCGCTTGCCTCGGTTGTAGGCACGAATCATGGACTCACCGTATCGGCCGATATGTCGGGCCTGGTCGCCCGCGAGTGGCTCCACCTTGATCACACTTGCGCCGAGATCGGCGAGTGCCATGGCGGCGCCGGGGCCAGCGATGTACTGGCCGAGGTCAACTACGCGCACCCCACTCAGGGGCGCGGCGGGTTCGAGCGAATCGACTGTTTGTTCGGTGTTCATCGGCACTGATAATAGGCTCCACAGCCATTCGTGAAAACTCAATAATCCTGATCTCATGATTACCAATAGTGATTGCTTCATCCAGGGTTGGCGTCGAGCATTCGCGGTTGAGGGCGCGAGGGAAGACGCATGACCGGCGGCGTTGACTACCTGGTTCGCAGGCTGCGGCTAAGGCACCTAGAGTTGCTGGTCGCGCTGGCCGAGACGGGCACCACGCGTGGGGCTGCCGACCGTCTGCACCTGAGCCAACCCGCGATCAGCAAGATGCTGAACGAAATCGAGGGCGGATTTGGAGCACGCCTTTTCGATCGCAGCCATCAGGGAGTCCAGGCGAATGCGTTCGGGGTGGCAGCCGTCTACCGGGCTCGCGTGATCCTGAGCGAACTTGCGCGGGCTCAGGACGAGATCGACGCGCTGCGCGCCGGGGCAGCTGCGGTGCTGCGCGTGGGAGCGCCGTCGGTGACTGTCACCGTGCCGGCAGCGGTCGTGCTGCTGCGCGCGCGCATGCCCGCCGCCTCGGTGCAGATACGCGAAGGGCGGGTGAGCGAGCTGATCGAGCGATTGCTCGACGGCGAGCTCGACTGCGTGTTCGGCGCCGTCACCCCGCAGCTGCTGTCGAGCGACCTCCTGCCGTTACTGCAGTCGGAGCTGCTCCTCAAGGACCAGCTTTGCGTGCTGGCCGCAGCCTCCAATGTGAACGTGCGGCGGCGCGGGCTGCGCTGGGCCGACCTGCGATCGGCGCAATGGGTGGCGCCGCCGAAAGAGACTCTGGTGCGCCAGGCCTTCATGACCGCCTTCTTGAACGACGGGGTCGAGCCGCCTGAGCCAGTGATCGAAGCGATGTCGTCAGTCACCGTTGGCGCGCTGCTGCGCATGGACCCGTCGCTCCTGTGCGCGGTGCGCTTCGAGCACGCGCGCGACGAGGTGGCACGGGGCAACGTGCGCAGGGTGCCGGTGTTACCGGCGATATCGCTGCCGTCGCTGGGTCTTTTCACACGCCGCGGAGCAATTGGGCAGCCGGCAGTGGTACAGGAGTTCGCACGCGCAATCCGCAGGGCGGGAGCAAGCGCCGGTCCGAAAGCCGCGCGTCGAAGCCGCTGAGCGGGTTGCAGTTGCTTCACCAAGGCCCTCATGCAAAATTGTTACCTCATGGTCCGTGCGGGGTCGAAGTGGCCCTCATGAATCGCCCCCATCGGCCATCGGCGAGTACGCTTGAGCATGCTATTGGCTCGTTCGGGTTAAATAAACGGCGCGCGCTACCCGTGCTTTGCAAGGGCATGCAGGGCCACGCGCACGATGCTCTTCGCATCCACACCAAAGTGCTCGCGCAGCGCCGCGCGCGTGTCGCTGCGGCCAAAACCGTCGGTGCCGAGCGTGAGGTAGCGCCGGTCCGCAGGTACGAAGGCGCGGATGCTCTCCGGCACCGCGCGCACGTAGTCGGTGGCCGCAACGATCGGGCCTTGGCTGGCCTGCAACTGCTGCGCGATGAAGGGGGTATCCCGTTCGCCCTGAGCTTGTCGAAGGGCTTCGACAGGCTTTTCCTGAGCTGAGCCGAAGGGCTCAGCCCGAGCGGTGTCGAGCGCGCACTGCTCGCAGGCCTGGCCGTCGCGCGCGAGTTCGCTCCAGCTGGTGATGCTGAACACCTCCGCCGCGATGCCCTGCGCGGCCAGCAGTTGCGCCGCCTTGACGACCTCGGTCAGGATCGCGCCGGAACCGAGCAACGTCACGTTTTTGGATGTTTTAGTGCTGTATCCCTTATCGGGCGCTGGCAAGTAGCTATTGAACTTATAGCAACCTCGAATCACCTCGGCTTCGACCCCGGCCGGCAGACTGGGCTGCGCGTAGTTCTCGTTCATCAGCGTGACGTAGTAGAAAACGTCCTTCTGCTCGACCAGCATCTCGCGCATGCCGTGGTCGACGATCACCGCCATCTCGCCCGCAAACGCGGGGTCGTAGGCGCGGCAGTTCGGGATGGTGGCCGCCACCAGGTGGCTCGTGCCGTCCTGGTGCTGCAGCCCTTCGCCGCCCAGCGTCGTGCGCCCCGAGGTGGCGCCCAGCAAAAAGCCGCGCGCACGCTGGTCGGCCGCGGCCCAGATCGCGTCGCCGACGCGCTGGAAGCCGAACATCGAGTAGTAGATGTAGAACGGCAGCATCGCCAGGCCGTGCACGCTGTAGCTGGTGGCGGCGGCCGTCCAGCTCGCGATGGCGCCGGCCTCGCTGATGCCTTCTTCCAAAATCTGGCCGTCGAGCGCCTCGCGATAGCTCAGCACCGAGCCGATGTCCTCGGGCGCGTAGCGCTGGCCCACGCTGGAATAGATACCGATCTGCTTGAACAGATTCGCCATACCGAAGGTGCGCGCCTCGTCGGCCACGATCGGCACGATGCGCGGCCCCAGTGCCTTGTCTTTCAGCAGGCCCCCGAGCAGGCGCACGAAGGCCATGGTGGTGCTCATCTCCTTGCCCTGCGCCTGCAGCGCGAACGCGGCGTAGCTGTCGATGGCCGGCACGGGCACCACGTCGCACGCCGTCTCGCGCTTCGGCAGGTAGCCGCCGAGCTGCTGGCGGTGGCTGTGCAGGTACTGCATCTCGGGGCTGTCGGCGGCCGGCTTGTAAAAGCTCAGCGAGGTGACCTGCTCGTCGGACAGCGGCAGGTTGAAACGGTTGCGGAATTCGATCAGGTCGGTCTCGTCGAACTTCTTTTGCGAGTGCGTGGTCATCTTGCCCTGGCCGCCGCTGCCCATGCCGTAGCCCTTCTTGGTGTGCGCCAGGATCACGGTGGGCTGGCCAGTGTGAGCCGCCGCCACGCTGTAGGCCGCATGGATCTTCACCAGGTCGTGGCCGCCGCGCTTGAGGCGGTCGATCTGCTCGTCGCTCAAGCCCTGCGCGAGCCGCGCCAGCTCCTCGTTCTGGCCGAAGAAGTTGTCGCGGTTGAAGCGCCCGTCCTTCGCGGCGAAGGTCTGCATCTGGCCGTCCACGGTGTGGGCGAAGGCGCGCGTCAGCGCGCCTGTGGTGTCGCGCGCGAACAGGCCGTCCCAGTCCGAGCCCCAGACCAGCTTGATCACGTTCCAGCCGGCACCGGCGAAGAGCTTTTCCAGTTCGTCGATGATGCGGCCGTTCCCGCGCACCGGGCCGTCGAGCCGCTGCAGGTTGCAGTTGACGACCCACACCAGGTTGTCGAGCCGCTCGCGCGCGGCCAGCGTCAGCGCCGACATGCTCTCGGGCTCATCCATCTCGCCGTCGCCGAACACGCCCCACACGCGTCGCTTGTCGACGTGTATTCCGTTCTCTTTGCGGCCTTCGCAATTCAAGAGCTTGCGGTGCGTGAGGTAGCGCATGAAGCGCGCGTGGTAGATCGAGCTGATCGGCCCGATGCCCATGGAGCCGGTCGGGAACTGCCAGAAATCGGGCATCAGGTACGGGTGCGGGTAGCTGGTCAGGCCGCGCGCGCCCTGGCCCGTTTGGGCCGCGGGGGCGGTGAGTTCCTGGCGGAAGTGCATCAAGTCCTGCTCCGTCAGGCGCCCTTCCAGATAGGCGCGCGCGTACACGCCGGGCGAGCTGTGCGGCTGGAAGAACACCAGGTCGCCGCGATGATTGGCCCCCACGCTTGCCACTTCCCCGGCATCGGCGGCAGCCGATGACGCAAGTGCTGCGATGGACGTGCCGCTGCCGGAGACAGCGGCTCTTCGCCCCGTCCCGATGTGCGCAGGCACATCGGGAGCCGCGGGGCTTAGCCCCGAGGGGGCGCTGCCTTGCTCGGGGCGGCCCAGCGCGGCGGCACCGTCATTGCGCGCGTGGAAGAAATGGTTGAAGCCGACCTCGAACAGGTCGGCCGCGCTCGCGTAACTCGCGATGTGGCCGCCGAGCTCGCCATAGGCCTGATTCGCGCGCACCACCATGGCCAGCGCGTTCCAGCGCATCAGCGAGCCGAGACGCTCCTCGATCGCAAGATCGCCCGGGAACACCGGCTGCTGATCGACGGCGATGGTGTTGAAGTAGGGCGTGGACAGCTCGGGCCGCCAGCCGATGCGCCCGGCGCGGGCGAGCCGGGCCAGTTCACCCAGCATCTGGCGCGCACGCGCCGGGCCCTGGCTGGCCACCAGCGCGAGGAACGCCTCGCGCCATTCGGCGGTTTCCTGGGGATCAGGGTCGGTGTCGACAGCGAGGGATTCGTTGGGCATGGCTGAGAGCAGGACTTGAGAGGGAATGGGCGCGTTCATGGCGGTGTGGCAAAAGCAGTGTGACAAAGATGGGGAGCTTCGTACAGGCACTTTAGGCCAGCGGCCGCGAAATGTGGTTCGCCAGTAGGCCCCTGATGGCAAGGACGCCGGCATAAAATGCCGTCATTTCCATGATTCAAAGCCAAACATGAAACTGGACAGCCTTGATCTGCGCATACTCGACGAGTTGCAGCGCGACGGCGCGCTGACCAATGTGGAACTCGCGCGGCGCGTGCACCTGTCGCCCTCGCCCTGCCTGGCGCGCGTCAAGGCGCTGGAGGCCTTTGGCGTGATCGACCGCTACGTGGCGATCGCGAGCGCGGCCGCGCTCGGGCTGGGCCTGAACGTGTTTATCTCGATCAGCCTGCGCAGCCAGGGCAAGGAGTCGCTGGCCGAATTCGAGCGCCGCATCGCCGAGCACGACGAGGTGATGGAGTGCTATCTGATGACCGGCGACAGCGACTACCTGATCCGCGTGGCCGTGGCCGACATTGGCGCGCTGGAGAAATTCATCCTCGAGCAGCTCACGCCGATTCCCGGCATCGAGAAGATCCGATCCAGCTTTGCGCTCAAGCAGGTGCGCTACAAGACGGCGCTGCCGCTGCCACCCGGGAACTGACACACGCTGCCTGCGCGGAAACGGCACCAGCGCCGCAATACACCCGCGGGGGCATGAAAAAAGCCCCGCCGCTATCATTCCCGCATGACCCAAGACCTTTTCCGCGAGGATGCCTACCTGGCCGAGTGCAGCGCGAGCGTCACCGCCATTTCCGGGCAGGGCATCGTGCTGGACCGCACCGTGTTCTACCCGCTGGGCGGCGGCCAGGCGGGCGACGCCGGCGTGCTGGTGCTGGCCGACGGCAGCGAACTGGCGATTGCCGATACCCGCAAGGGCAAGGATGCCGACGGTAAATTTACCAACGATATCTGCCATTTGCCCGGACCGGATCAGCAGAATTCGCTATCAAAACTGAAACCCGGCGATGCCGTGACGGCGCGCATCGACTGGGCGCGGCGCCACCGGCTGATGCGTTTTCACACCACCACGCACCTGCTGTGCCACCTGGTGCCGCAACTGGTGAACGGCTGCTCGATCACGCCGGACTATGCGCGGCTCGACTTCAACATGACCGAGCCGCTGGACAAGGAAGTATTGAGCGCCGGCATCGCGCGGCTGGTGGCCGGTGCGCACCCGATTGAAGTGGGCAGCATCACCGATGAGGAACTCGACGCCAACCCGGCACTGGTCAAAAGCATGAGCGTGCAGCCGCCACGCGGCACAGGGCGCATCCGCACGATCCGGATCGGCGCCGCGACCGCGGACGCCGGGCGGATCGGCGCCGACACGCCGATCGACTTTCAGCCCTGCGGCGGCACGCATGTGGCGAACACGGCCGAGATCGGCCAGGTCGTCGTCACCAAGATCGAGAAGAAATCGGCAACCACGCGCCGCGTGGTGCTGGGCTTTGTGGAATGACTTGACCCGCCCGCGCGACTGAACCAAAGGCGCCGCGCGCGCTCCTATATGGCAATGACTGTTTTTCAACGCTTCTTCCGTTTTCTGTTAGCTATTACTTTCATAGCCGGCAGCGCTTTATCCACGGGGGCCAAGGCCCAAATCACGCCACAAACCAAGGCTGGCACCGTGGTCAGCACCGAGCGCGTGCGCGCCGAGCTCATGGCGCAGGCGCCGGACGGCGTGGTGCCGGGCCAGTCGGTCTGGGTCGGCCTGCAACTGGCGCACCAGCCCCATTGGCACACCTACTGGAAGAACGCGGGCGACTCGGGCCTGCCGACCCAGCTGCAGTGGACGCTGCCGCCCGGCGTGACGGCCGGCGACATTGCCTGGCCGGCGCCGCAAAAAATCACCATCGGCACGCTCGCCAACTACGGCTACGAGGGCACGGTGCTGCTGCCGGTGCCGCTCACCATCGCGCCGGACTTCAAGCCGCCGCTGTTCGCCAGCGACCTCGAGGTCAAACTCAAGGCCTCGTGGCTGGTGTGCCGCACCGAATGCATTCCCGAAGACGGCGAGTTTGTGCTCAAGATTCCGCTCAAGGGCTCGACCGCGCTCAACCGGGCGGCGTTTGAGGCCGCGCTGGCGGCCCACCCGAAACCGCTCGTGGGCGACAGCCAGGTGCAGATTGCGGGCGACACCCTCAAGGTAAGCGTGGCCGGCCTGCCTGCCGCGCTACAAGGCAAGACGCTGGCGTTGTTCCCCGAGACGCCCGAGGTGATCGAGACGGCGGCGCCCTTCACACAAGCCTGGCAGGGCAATGTCTGGACCGCGCAGGTGCCGCTCTCCAGCCAGCGCAGCAACAGCCCGGCCGTGATGCCTGTGGTGCTCGAATACCGCAGCGGCGACGCCGTTGCGGGCTATCGGGCCGAGGCCAAGGTCCTGGGCACCTGGCCAAAGCTCGCCGCAGCAGCCACCGTTTCGCCCGCACTGGATGCCGCGCTCAAGGCCAACGCCGGCGCCGGCGCGAGCCCGACGGGGCCGGCCGGCCCCTTGAGCCTGGCGGCCGCCCTGCTGGGCGCGCTGCTCGGCGGCCTGCTGCTGAACCTGATGCCCTGCGTGTTCCCGGTGCTGGCCATCAAGGTGGTCGGCTTCACGCGCCACGCGGGCGACCGGCGCGCCCACAGCATCAGCGCGCTGGCCTACACCGCGGGCGTGCTGGCCTCGTTTCTGGCGCTGGGCGCGCTGATGCTGGGCCTGCGCGCGGCCGGCGAGCAGTTGGGCTGGGGCTTTCAACTGCAGTCGCCCGCGGTCGTGGCGGCGCTGGCGGTACTGTTTACCGTGATCGGGCTGAACCTGGCGGGGCTGTTTGAATTCGGGCGCTTCGTGCCCCACCGCGTGATGCTGCTGGAAGCCAAAAACCCCGCGGCGAACGCGTTCCTGTCGGGCGTGCTGGTGGTGGCGATTGCCTCGCCCTGCACCGCCCCGTTCATGGGCGCATCGCTCGGCCTGGCCGTCGCACTGCCCGCCGCGCAGGCGCTGGCGGTGTTCGGCGCCATCGGCTTCGGCATGGCCTTGCCCTACCTGGCGGTCGGCCTGGTACCGGCGGCGGCACGCCTGCTGCCGCGACCCGGCGCGTGGATGGACACCTTTCGCAAGCTTATGGCCTTTCCGATGTTTGCCACGGTGGCCTGGCTGGTCTGGGTGCTGGGCCAGCAAAGCGGCATCGACGGCGCCGGCGCGCTGCTGGCGCTGCTGGTGGCGCTCAGCGCGGTGCTCTGGGCCTTCACGCTGGCGGGGCGTTCGCGCATCGCGATTGCTACGCTTTCGATAGCTGGTTTCGCTTTACTGGCGGCGGCTATCGGGCCAAATATCATCAAACCCCTGGAGACCGCGCCGACCGTGGCGGCCACTGAGCGCTGGCAGCCGTGGGAGCCGGGCCGGGTCGACCAGATCGTGGCCCGCGGCCAGCCGGTGTTTGTCGATTTCACTGCCGCCTGGTGCGTGACCTGTCAGTACAACAAGAAGACCACGCTGGCCAACGCCGCCGTGCTGGCCGACCTGGCGGCCAAGAACGTGGTGCTGCTGCGCGCCGACTGGACCCGGCGCGACCCGGCCATCAGCGCCGCCATCGGCCGGCTGGGCCGCAGCGGCGTGCCGGTCTATGTGATGTACAAGCCCGGCAGCGCCCCGCAGGTGCTGTCGGAAGTGCTGAGCGTGGACGAGGTGCGTTCGGCCATCGCCCGGCTCTGAAAACTCAGCTGCCCTTGCGGGTCTGGAACGCGGGCACGAACATGTCCGACCATTTGGCCGGTCGCGTCTTGATGGTCTTGGCCTTGTCCATGAAGGTCACGTAGTCCATCAGGCCATTGGGCGTGGTGCTGAACTGGGTGTCCTTGTCGGCCAGGATCTGCTCCACCTCGGGCTGGGTCATCTTGATTTTGGAGATGCGCAAGAAGGTCTCGGCCGCGCCCTTGCGATTCGCGACGATGTAAGCATTGGCCTCTTCCTGCGCCGCCATGAAGGCGGCCGTCAGCTTGGGGTTGGCCTCGGTGAACTGCTTGGGCGCGAACACCACGTCGAGTGTGATGTTGCCGAGCAGGTCCGACGAATTCAGCACGCGCGTGATCTTCGGGTCCTTGGCTTCCTGGTAGGAGAACGGCGGCGAGGTGAAGTGCGCCGTGAGCTCGGTCTTGCCGCCCAGCAGCGCGCCGACCGCATCGGGGTGGCTCAGGCTCACCGTGAGCGGATCGAGCTTGGCATAGTTCTCGATGCCGAAGGTCTTGGCCGCCGCCATCTGCAGCACCACGGCCGACAGCGAGGTCTTGATGCCGGGAATGGCGATCTTGTCCTTGGCCGTGAAGTCCTTCAGCGACTTGACGTTGGGGTTGTTGGTGTTGAGCCAGAGCGACGAGGTGCTCAGTGCCCCCAGGCCGATCACTTCCGAGCGCGGAATGCCCTGCGCCTTGGACCACAGCGTGATGAAGCCGGGCGCGCCGGTGCCGGCGATGTCGAGGTTGCCGGCCAGCATGGCGTCGTTGATGACGTTGCCGCCATCGAGCGTGAGCCAGGTAGTCTTGACATCGCCCAGGCCCATTTTCTTGGCCTGCTTCTCGATCAGTTGCTGGTCGCGCATGACCATCAGCGGCAGGTACAGAATGCCGTAGCCGTGCGAGATGCGGATGGCGGATACTTCCGCACGGGCGCTGCCCGCGAAGGTGGACAAGGCCAGCGCACCGGCGGCGACCGCGGTGGTAAATACACGTCGTTTCATTCTCAAGTCTCCTGTTTTACGTTGTCGAAAAGGTGGTGGGTGGCGCGGCGCTCAGTGCTGCATGCCCCAGCGGTGAATGGTGCGTTTTTCAATCGTGGCAAAAACAAAATTCTCGACCACCAGGCCAATGATGATGACGAAGAACAGGCCCGCGAAAACGTTGGCGGTCTCCAGTTGATTGCGGTTTTCGAAGATGTACCAGCCCAGGCCGCCTTTGCCCGAAGACACGCCGAACACCAGCTCGGCCGCGATCAGCGTGCGCCAGGCAAAGGCCCAGCCCACCTTCAACCCCGTCAGGATGCTCGGGAAGGCCGCGGGGATCAGGATGGAGCCGACCAGCGAGAAACCCTTGAGGCCATAGTTCTGGCCGACCATGCGCAAGGTGCTGGACACTGAGCGAAAGCCGCCGTGCGTGTTCAGCGCCACGGCCCACAGCACCGAGTGCACCAGCACGAAGATGATGCTGCCCGTGCCCAGGCCGAACCAGATCAGCGCCAGCGGCAGCAGCGCAATGGCCGGCAGCGGGTTGAACATCGAGGTCAGGGTCTCCAGCAGGTCGGTGCCGATGCGCGAACTGATCGCCACCGTGGTCAGCAACGCAGCCAGCGCAATGCCCAGGCCGTAGCCGATCAGCAAGGTCTGCAGCGACACGGCGGCGCGCTCCAGCAACACGCCACTGTAAATGCCCGCGCCGAAGGCGTGCACGGTTTCAGAAAAGCTCGGAAACAGCAGCGGGTTGTTGAGCCAGCGGCCGTAGATCTCCCAGATGACGGCGAGCACGGCCAGGATCACGGCCTTGCGCAGCCAGCCCAGGCGGTACAGCGATTCGAACACCGTCAGGGGGCGCAAAACTTCCGTCGTCTCAGGACGCTGGGTGTCAAGCACGAACTCGGGACGAACGAAGGGCTCGATGGCAGTTGTCGCAGTGGTAGATGTGGTCATGTCAAGCCTCAGTGCGCGAACAGCATGTCGTTGATACGGGTTTCCAGTTGGGCCTGGCTCGCCGTGCCCATCTCGCCGGCGGGCACGCTGTTGAGCTCGGCCTTGACCTGACCCGGATGCGGCGACAGCAGCAGGATGCGGTTGCCGATGCGGATCGCTTCTTCGATGGAGTGCGTGACGAACAGCACGGTGAAACGCGTGTCGTCCCACAAGCGCAAGAGCTCGTCCTGCATCTTGCGGCGCGTCAGCGCGTCGAGCGCGGCAAAGGGCTCGTCCATCAGCAGCACATCGGGCTCCATGGCCATGCCACGCGCGATCGAGACGCGCTGCTTCATGCCGCCGGAGAGCTGGTGCGGGTAGCTGTCGATGAATCCGGCCAGCCCGACTTTTTCAATGTAGTAGGCGGCGCGCTCGGCGGCTTCCTTGCCCTTCAGGCGCCCGCTGGCGTGCAGCGCGAACTCGACGTTCTGGCGCACCGTCTTCCAGGGCAGCAGCTGGTCGAACTCCTGGAACACCATCATGCGGTCCGGGCCCGGCTGCGTGACGGTCTGGCCCTTGAGGCGGATGGACCCATGCACGGGCGCCATGTAGCCGCCGATGGCCTTGAGCAGCGTGGACTTGCCGCAGCCCGAGGGGCCGAGCAGAATGTAACGGTCCGAGGGATAGACCTTGAAGCTGACTTGTTTGGTTGCCGTCACCAGGTGCTCGCTGGTTTTGTACTGCAAGGTGACGTTGTCAATTTCCAGCAGCGGCGCGGGCGCGCTCAAGGCGGCCCCTGCGCCCGGGCCGGCGCGATCGTCGTGACTCATGCTTGTCTCCTAAAATTTTGCTCTTGTGTCTGCGTGGCAATGCTAGTCTGCGAACCTGTAATGAACCTGAACCCCCAAAGGCCTCCCCCATGCGCGTGCTGCTGGTCGAAGACTCGGTAGACGTGGCGCATGCCATCAGCGCGCACCTGGTGCGCCTGGGCCACACGGTGGACTGGGAGGCCGACGGCACCAAGGCCGCCGCGATGGTGGTGGCGGACCATTACGACCTCATCGTCCTGGACGTCATGCTGCCCGGACTCGATGGCTACGCGCTGCTGCAGCGCGTGCGCAATGTGCCACTGCGCACCCAGGTGCTGATGCTCACGGCCTGCGCCGAAATCGAGGAGCGCGTGAAGGCGCTGGACCTGGGCGCCGACGACTACCTGATCAAGCCGTTCGACTTTCGCGAGCTCGAAGCGCGCATCCGCGTGCTGCTGCGCCGCGTCGGCGGCGACTCGACCAACCTGCTCAGCTGCGCCAACCTGACGCTGGACCGCAAGAGCCGCACGGTACGCATCGATGATGTGCCGCTGGAACTCACGCGTCGCGAGGTCACGCTGCTGGAGATCATCATCTCGCGGCCCGGGCGCATTTACGGCAAGGACGAACTGCTCGACAAGCTGTTCACGCTGGACGACAACCCGAACGCCAACACGGTGGAGCAGTACATCGCGCGCCTGCGCAAGAAGCTCTCGGGCGCGCATTTCGAGATCCGCACCCTGCGCGGGCTGGGCTACCAGGTCGTGCTGCCGTGACCCTGCTGGGGCGCTCGCTCTACACCCGGCTGGCGCTGCGCGTCGGCCTGGTGCTGGCAGTCAGCGGGCTGGTGCTGCTGATCGCCATCGTGCTCTCGACCCGGCTGGCGGCGAATGACGCCTACGACCGCATCCTCACGGGCAGCGCGCTGCAGATTGCCGAGAACACCTGGTACCAGAACGGCACGGTCAACGTCGATGCGCCGCTGTCGGCCTTTTCCATGCTGACCGCCAACGACCAGGTGTTCTACGTCGTGCTCGGCCCCGAGGGCCGCGTGGTCGCGGGCGACCCGGAGTTCCGGCCGGCCATCCCGTGGCAGAAGCTGGTCCAGGGGCCCGTGGTGGTTCAGGGCACGTACCTCGACCTGCCGGTCAGCATTGCCTTCGTCGGCCGGCACATGCCGGTGGCGGGGCCCAATCCCTGGGCGGTGGTCATCCTGGCCCAGACCAACAACGCGCGCACCTCGTTTGCCAGGAATCTGGGCAGCAACGCCTCGCTGGTGATTGCCGTGATGGGTCTGCTGACGGTGATCGCGGCGCTGTTCACGCTGTATCAGGCGCTGGCGCCACTCAAGGAGATCGGTGCCGCCATCCAGCGCCGCGACCTGAACGACCTGTCGCCGCTGACGCAGGAAGTACCGGCCGAGATTCATGTGCTGGTGGCTTCCATCAACGAATTCATGCGCCGCCTGGGCGTGCACCGCGCACTCATGCGCCGCGTCATCGGGGATGCGGCGCATCAGTTGCGCACACCCGTGGCGGCGCTGCTGTCGCAAATGGAGCTGCTGTCCATGCAACACGATGATGCGGGCCGGGCACTGCACCAGGCGCGGCTGCAGGAGCTGACGCACCACCTGGGCGAGCTGGTGAACCAGCTCATCAACCACGCGATGGTGCAGCACCGGGCCGACTCGGCCGCGCTGGAGCCAATCGATCTGGCGAGCCTGGCGCGTCAGCAAATGACCGACATGCTCTCGCACCACGCGCAGCGCCACCTCGACATCGCGCTGCACGTGCCGGAACACCCGTGCCTGATCCTGGGCGACCCGGTCAGCCTGCGCGAGGCGCTGAAAAACGTGCTCGACAACGCGCTCAAATACGGCGCGAAGACCGTGCTGCACATGACCATCCGGCGCAGCGCCAGCCATTGGGAACTGGCGATCGAAGACGATGGTCCCGGCATTCCCGAGGCCGACTGGGAGCGCATTCGCAAGCCGTTTTCAGCACGCGACGGCAGCCGCCTGGGCGCCAGCCTGGGCTTGTCCATCGTCGAGGAAGTCATGCGCGCGCACCAGGGCGACATGCGCTTTGGCTGGGGCGTGGACCGGCACTTTGTCGTGACCCTGCGCTTTCGTGCCGCTTGACGCCGGCGAAACGGGGCCGCAGGCACTAAACTGGCCGCCATGACCGAATCCGAATCCATTCAGGAGATCCTCGCCAGCTGCCGCACCGTCGCCGTGGTCGGCCTGTCGCCCAAGCCACACCGCGCCAGCCATGAGGTGGCGCGCTACATGCAGGCGCACGGCTGGCGCATCGTGCCCGTGAATCCGAACGCGCGCGAGGTGCTGGGCGAGAGGGCCTATGCCAGCCTCACCGAGGCCGCGCGCCATGAGCAGATCGAGCTGGTCAACGTGTTCCGCCACAGCGAAGAGATTCCACCGATTGCCGACGAGGCCATCGCCATCGGCGCCAAGGCGCTGTGGCTGCAGCTCGGCATCGAGAACGACGATGCCCTCGCCAAGGCCGCGGCCGCCGGCCTGCTGGTGGTGCAGAACCGGTGCCTCAAGGTGGAGCACGCGAGCGGGTAGGGCCGGTAATCGGCGGGGCCACACCCGCGCACCTGAGACAATCCCCCCATGTTTGCTCCGCTCCAAAACGACACTTTCATCCGCGCCTGCCTGCGCCAGGCGACCGACCATACCCCCGTCTGGCTGATGCGCCAGGCCGGCCGCTACCTGCCAGAATACCGCGCCACGCGCGATCTGGCCGGCAGCTTCATGGGGCTGGCCACCAATGTGGACTACGCGACCGAGGTCACGCTGCAGCCACTGGAGCGCTATCCGCTGGATGCCGCGATCCTGTTTTCCGACATCCTGACCGTGCCCGATGCGATGGGGCTGGGCCTGTCGTTCGCGCTGGGCGAAGGCCCGAAGTTCGCGCACCCAGTGCGCGACGAGGCCGCCGTGGCCCGGCTCGAAGTGCCCGACCTCGACAAGCTGCGCTACGTGTTCGACGCCGTGACCGCTATCCGCAAGGCCCTGAATGGCCGGGTGCCGCTGATCGGCTTTTCGGGCAGCCCCTGGACGCTGGCCTGCTACATGGTGGAGGGCGCGGGATCGAACGACTACCGCCTCGTCAAGACGATGCTGTATGCCCGCCCCGACCTGATGCACCGGATGCTCGCCGTGAATGCCGACGCGGTGGCCGCCTACCTGAACGCGCAGATCGAGGCCGGCGCGCAGGCCGTGATGATTTTCGACAGCTGGGGCGGCGTGCTGGCGGACGGCGCGTTCCAGCCATTCAGCCTGGCGTACACGGCGCGGGTACTCGGGCAGCTCAAACGCGAGCACGAGGGCCAGCGCATTCCGCGCATCGTGTTCACCAAGGGCGGCGCGCCGTGGCTGGACGAGATGGGCGGGCTCGATTGCGAAGTGCTGGGCCTGGACTGGACCGCCAGCCTGGCGCGCGCGCGCCAGCAGGTGGGGGGCGCCGTGGGCGGCCCCGGCAAGGCCCTGCAGGGCAACCTGGACCCGAACGTGCTGTTTGCGCCGCCGGCGCAGATCCGGGCCGAGGTCGCGAAGGTGCTGGAAAGTTTTGGCGCGCCGCACACGGAGCACCGCATCGACCCGGCGACCAGCCTGCCCGTCGTCGGCCCGACGCACATCTTCAACCTGGGGCATGGCATCAGCCAGCACACGCCGCCCGAGAGCGTGGCGGTGCTGGTGGACGCAGTGCACGCCTGTTCGCGCCAGATGCGGCGGTAAAAGGCGCGCAACGCGGCCCCGCAGGCCGCGCGAGGTCGTGCAAAGCCGGCCCCACGCCGCGCTGAACCCCTGTTTTGGCTTTTTGTTTAGCACAAAACCTGGCTATGGGAGCCCGACTTATGCACAAAAAATTTGGTGCGGCGCAAAAAATAAGGGACATCCCCAATAATGATGCTACAAAACCAATAGCGATCGTAAGTCATTGATTTGTATGGATTTGAATGAATGCCATTTTTAAGGGCAATCCAGCCGAAGCCTTTATTTTCAAGGCCTCGCAGGCTGTTGAGCCAACCTATCAACAAAGTTATCCACAGAAATTAGGGATGACGTTGAAAGTGTTTTCAAATCAACAACTTAAGCGTTGTTTCGCAAGTTCACATCAACTAACGATGACAACCAGAGGTTTCATGTGATCCATTGGCTCTCTGTCCTGGTCCAAACCCCGGCACACAGCGCGGTGGCGGGGCCGCTGACCTACCAGAGTGAGCTTCCACTCGCGGCGGGGAGCCTGGTGCGCGTGCCGTTCGGCACCCGCGAGGTTTTGGGCGTGGTCTGGGACACCCTGGACGCGGCCAGCCTGGACCGGCCCGAGAGCGAAATCCGCGCGATTACCGCCGTGCTGGAGGGTGTTGCGCCCTTGACACAGGCCTGGCGGCAACTGGTGCACTTTGCCGCCAGCTACTACCAGCGCTCGCTCGGCGAGGTGGCGCTGGCCGCCCTGCCGCCGCAGTTGCGCGACCTGAGCGCGGCCCAGCTCGCGCGCCGGCTCAAGCGGCCGGCCAGCGGCGCAACGGACAACATCACCAATACTCCTGATTTAATAGCGCTCAGCGAAGAACAGACAAGGGCCATTGCCCGATTTGATGCCGAAACCGGGCCGTTCCTGCTGTTCGGCGCCACCGGCAGCGGCAAGACCGAGGTCTACCTGCGCTGCGTGCAGGCGCTGCTGGAGCGTGATGCCACGGCGCAGGCGCTGGTCATGGTGCCCGAGATCAACCTCACGCCGCAACTGGAGGCGCTTTTTCGCGCGCGCTTTGCCGGCCGCTATGGCGAGGCCGCCGTGGTCTCGCTGCACAGCGGCATGACGAACCCGCAGCGCCTCAAGAGCTGGCTGGCCGCGCACGGCGGCGTGGCGCGCATCGTGCTGGGCACGCGCATGGCGGTGCTGGCGTCGCTGCCGCGGCTGCGCCTGATCGTGGTCGACGAAGAGCACGACCCGAGCTACAAGCAGCAGGAAGGCGCGCGCTACTCGGCGCGCGACCTGGCCGTGTACCGCGGCCGGCTCGAGGGCGCCAAGGTGCTGCTGGGCTCGGCCACGCCCTCGCTGGAGAGCTGGCACCATTCGCGCCCCGCGGCCGAGGGCGGGCGCTACCAGCGGCTGGAGATGCCCTCGCGCATCGGCGCCGGCGGCACCCTGCCCCGGGTGCGCCTGGTGGACATGAACCTGCAGCCCAAGAACACCGTGTTCTCGCCGCAGCTCTTGAGCGCGATCGCCGAGCGCGTGGCGCGCGGCGAGCAGGCCATGGTGTTTTTGAACCGGCGCGGCTACGCCCCGGTGCTGGCCTGCAGCAGCTGCGACTGGAAGAGCGAATGCCCGCACTGCAGCGCCTACCGCGTGTTCCACAAGATCGACCGCACGCTGCGCTGCCACCACTGCGGCTTTACCGAACGTGTGCCGCGCGCCTGCCCGAGCTGCGGCAACGTGGACATTGCGCCGCTGGGGCGCGGCACCGAGCGGCTCGAAGAACATCTGGCCGAGCTGCTGACCGGGGTGCGGCGGCCCGACGGTACGGCCCTGTGCATTGCGCGCATCGACGCCGACACTACCCGGCACAAGGGAGCGCTCGAATACCAGCTTGCGCAGGTGCATGCGGGCGAGGTCGATGTGCTGGTCGGCACGCAGATGATTGCCAAGGGCCACGACTTCCGGCGCATCACGCTGGTGGCCGCGGTGAATCCGGATGGCGCGCTGTTCTCCGCCGACTTTCGCGCGCCCGAGCGGCTGTTCAGCCTGCTGATGCAGGCGGCGGGCCGGGCCGGCCGCGACGCGGCGCAGAGCGCGGCCAGCGAGATGTGGATTCAGACCCTGCACCCGCAGCACCCGATGTTCGCCGCGCTGCGCCGCCACGACTATGCGGCCTTCGCGGCCGGGCAACTGCGCGAGCGCGAGCAGGCCGGTCTGCCGCCCTTCAGCTACGCGGCGCTGGTGCGGGCCGAGGCGCGTACGCAGGAGGTGGCGCAGGGTTTTTTGAATGCGGCCAGCGCCGCAGCCAGCGCGATGGAGCCGCCGTTGGAAGGCTATGCGCAGGTCACCTTGTTTCCGGCGGTGCCGATGACGATCCAGCGCATCGCCAATGTGGAGCGCGCGCAAATGCTGATCGAGAGCCCCTCGCGCGCCGCGCTGCAGCGCTTCCTGTCGGCCTGGCACGCAGTGCTGCAGGCGACGCGGCAGCAGCCCGGGGGCAAAGGCCTGATCCGCTGGGCGGTGGATGTGGATCCGCTGGCGATTTAGAGGGTTGGGACTCGCGGCGTATGGATTCCCGCCCCCCCCCCGATCGGAGTCGGGGGCAGGCCGCGCGGGAATGACAAGCTTCAGGAGGAGGCCGAGGGCATCAGCCGCGTCGCCCGGCTCAGTGCAGCAGCGCGACCGCCCCCGAGAAGGTAAAAAACGCCGCCGCCGTGGACACCAGGATGATGCGTGCGATGCGGCCATTGTCGGCGCCGAAGCGCTCGGCCAGCATGGCCACGTTGCTGGCACTCGGCAGGGCCGCCACCAGCACCATGACCTTCAAGGCAAACGGGGCCAGCGGCGCCCCCAGGGCGATCGCCGCGGCGCCCACCAGCAGCACCAGCAGCGGGTGCAGGATGAGCTTGGCGAAAGCCACCGGCACATAGTCGCGCAGGGGAATCGGCGCATGCTCATGGGCGGCGGCGAGCATCTGCGAACGCGCCAGCACCGCGCCAATGGTGAACAGCGCCACCGGCGAGGCGGCGTCCGCCAGCAGGCCGATGGTCTGCATCACCGGCTTGGGCAGCACGAGCTGGATGGCCGAGGCCAGCGCCCCGAGCAGGATGGCCCACGGCATGGGGTTGGCCAGCATGCCCATGAGCGCGTTTTTGGTGGCTCTGGCAACGCCATGTTCGTCAGCCCCATCGAGCCGCGACAGGGCGATGCACAGCGATGAGGTGATCACCAGGTCCACCACCAGCGTGACGATGACGGGGCCAGCCGCGGCGGCCCCGAGCAAAGCCACCAGCAGCGGCACGCCCATGAAACCGGTATTGGGAAACACCGCCACCAGCGCGCCGAAGGCCGCATCGTTCCAGCCGATGCGCCGGTTCATGCTGGCGGCCACCACGAAACCCACCAGGATGAGCGCGCACAGCAGGTAGGTGAGGAACAGGCTGGCGTCGAGCAGCTGCGCCAGCGGCGTGGTCGAGCCAAAGCGGTACAGCAGGCAGGGCAGCGCGAAATACAGCACAAAGCTGTTGAGCCCGGGAATGGCGTCGAGCGGCAGCATGCGCCGGCGTGCGGCGATGTAGCCGGCCAGCACCAGCGCGAAAAACGGGAATGTGACCAGCAGGATGTCAAGCACGGTGCGTATTGTCCCTGCAGTTGTCGCCGCCGGCACTACCACATCCGACGGAACGATCTGCGCGGATCCGGCCGTTATCATTGCCCGCTCGCCCTGTGTCCCGTTCCGAAGTCTCCCCGCATGTCAGCCCCCCCGTCCACCGGCCTGAACCTGGCCCAGCAAGAAGCCGTCAACTACCTGCACGGCCCCTGCCTGGTGCTGGCCGGCGCGGGCTCCGGCAAGACGCGCGTGATCACGCACAAGATCGGCCGCCTGATCCAGGCCGGACTGGAACCCCAACGGATTGCCGCCATCACCTTCACCAACAAGGCCGCGACCGAGATGCGCGAGCGCGTGAAGGGGCTGATCGGCCGGGCTGCGAAAGAGGTCGTCGTCTGCACTTTCCATGCCCTGGGCGTGCGCATGCTGCGTCAGGACGGCGCGGCGCTGGGCCTCAAACCGCAGTTCAGCATCCTCGACAGCGACGACGTGACCAGCATCCTGAAGGACTGCGGAGGCAGCACCGATGCCGCCACGGCGCGCCAGTGGCAATGGGCCATCAGCCTGTGGAAAAACATGGGGCTGAATGCCGCGCAGGCGCAAGCCCAGGCCAAAGATGACAATGAGCGCATCACGGCACGCATCATGGCGCGCTACGAGGAGCGGCTGATCGCCTACCAGAGCGTGGACTTCGACGACCTGATCGGCCTGCCGCTCAAGCTGCTCCAAAATCATGAGCAGGTGAGGGCCAGGTGGCAAGGGCTGCTGGGCCATGTGCTGGTGGACGAGTACCAGGACACGAACGCCACGCAGTACGAGGTGCTGAAGCACCTGGTAGGCGAGCGCGGGCGCTTCACCGCCGTTGGCGACGACGACCAGAGCATCTACGGCTGGCGCGGCGCAACGCTGGACAACCTGAAAAAGCTCCCGCTCGACTTCCCCACGCTCAAGGTCATCAAGCTCGAGCAGAACTACCGCTCCACCGGTGCCATCCTGCGCGCGGCCAACAACGTGATCGGGCCGAACCCCAAGCTGTTCCCGAAAAACCTGTGGAGCGACCTGGGCGAAGGCGAGCCGGTGCGCGTGGTGGATGCCGACAACGAGGCGCACGAGGCCGAGCGCACGGTGGCGCGCATCCAGAGCCTGCGTGAGAACTCGCCACACAAGGAGCTGCGCGACTTCGCCGTGCTGTACCGCGCGAACCACCAGGCCCGGGTGTTCGAGCAGGCGCTGCGCCGCGCGCAGATCCCGTACAAGGTGTCGGGCGGCCAGAGCTTTTTCGACCGCGCCGAGATCAAGGACCTGTGCGCCTGGTTCCGGCTGTGGGTCAACAACGATGACGACCCGGCGTTTTTGCGCGCCGTGACCAGCCCCAAGCGCGGCATCGGCCACACCACGCTGGCGAGCCTGGGCACCTTCGCCGGTCAGTACAAGTTGAGCCTGTTCGAGGCGCTGTTTTCCAACAGCCTGGGTGCAGCGCTCTCAAGCCGCGCGGTCGGCAGCCTGCACGAATTCGGCCGCTATGTGAACGATCTTGAATTTCGCGCGCGCCGTACCAACGGCTTTGAAGACGCGCGCGCCTTTCTGTTGGAGTGGCTCAAAGTCATCGATTACGAAAAACACCTGTACGACGGCGAGGAGAGCGAAAAACTCGCGGCCGCGCGCTGGACCAATGTGCTGGAGTTCTGCGACTGGATGGCAGCGCGCTGCGGCGGGCAGATCGACGACGCGAGCGGCGCCGGCACGGCCAGCGACATCAAGAACCTGCTCGAGGTGGCGCAGACCATCTCGCTGCTCTCCACCATCAGCGAGCGCGAGACCGACCAGAACGTGGTCACGCTGTCCACCCTGCACGCGGCCAAGGGCCTGGAGTGGCCGCATGTGATGCTGGTCGGCGTGACCGAGGGCCTGCTGCCGTTCAAGCTCGGCGACGACGCAAACCCGACCGGCCGCGCCGACGGTCCGATGTCCGAGGGCCTGCTCGAGCGGCTGCAGGAAGAGCGGCGCCTGATGTACGTGGGCATCACACGCGCGCAGCGCAGCCTGGCCGTGAGCTGGACCCGGCGCCGCAAGAAGGGCCGCGAGATGATCGCCGCGCAGCCCAGCCGCTTCATCGCCGAGATGGCGCTCGACAAAACCACCACGCGCGAAGACCCGCGCGAGAAGCTCCGGGCGCTGCGCGCCGAGTTCGCCAAAAAAGCGCTGGATTCGGCCGCGGCCGCCGCGCAGGCCGGATCATGATGCACACCCGAATTACTCTGCTTTTTATAGCATCCTGCGCAATAGCGACGGGCGCTACAGCCCAAAACAATGCCGACGCACCGGCCACCGTCACGTGCCCGGCAGCGGCCGACGTCAGCAATGCACGCCTGTTCGGTTCGTGGCAGGCGCAGGTGGATGCAGGCCCTGGCAGCCCGCCCCGGCAGGCCACGTTGACGCTGGTGCGAAACCCCGAACTCAGCGAGAGCCTGGGCGGCACGATCACCCGCGACGGCGCCCGAGCCCTGGTGGCGGGCGATGTGGACAACGGGGTCTTCACCCTTGAGGAATCGATTGACGGAAACACCATCACGGCCACCTGGACGGGCCAGATCGTGGAGGGCTCGTGCGGCCGGGAAATTCGGGGGGTGTGGAAGAACGTGCCCGACCCCACCGAGCACGGCTTCATCCTGCGCAAGCAGGCGGGCTGGCAATAACCGCTAATAGCCGCTGTTACGGCTTGCCCGGATCCTTGAAGTCGGGGATCTTGTCAAACTCCACGTTCTGCAGCTTGCCGTCCACCTTTTCGACCTTGCGGATGTACAGGGTCTGCACAATATCGCGCGTGGCGGGGTCGATCATGACCGGGCCGCGCGGGCTGACCCACTTCAGGCCCTTGGCGGCGTCGATGAACTTGGCGGCGTCGGCATTGCCGCCGGTTTTCTTCAGCGCCGCGTCGATCAGGTACATGCCGTCATAGCCGCCCACCGACATGAAGTTGGGCCGGTCCTTCGGATACGCCTTGTAGTAGGCCGACACATAGGCCTTGTTCTCGGGCGACTTGTGCGCCTCGGCATAGTGGAAGGAGGTAATGATGCCCAGCGCGTTGTCGCCCATGGCATTGAGCAGGTCCTCGTCGGTCAGGTCGCCGGTCGCGATGATCTTGATGCCGGCCTGGCCCAGTCCGCGCTCGGCAAAGCCCTTCATGAAGGCGATGGTCTGCTCGCCCGGCGGCAGGAACAGGAACACGGCGTCGGGCTTGGCGTCCTTGATTTTCTGCAGGTACGGGGCCAGGTCGGGGCTCTTCACCGGGGTGCGCACATCGCCGATGATCTCGCCGCCTGCGGCCGTGAAGGTCTTCTTGAACTGGGCCTCGGCGTCGTAGCCGGGGCCGTAGTCGGCCACCAGCATATAGACCTTCTTGATGCCGTTCTTCGCGGCCCAGGTTGCGATCGGTGCCGTGGTCTGCGGCAGCGTCATCGACACGCGCACGATGTTGTCGGACTTGGTCGTGATGATCGAGGTGGCCGCATTCATGATGACCATCGGCTTTTTCGCCTCGGTTGCGATCGGTGCCACGGCGAGCCCCGACGGCGTCAGCGCAAAGCCGGCCAGGATGTCCACCTTGTCGCGGATCACCAGGTCCTGTGCCAGGCGCTTGTCGATCTCGCCCGAGGTGCCCGGATCGTCATTTTTGAGAACCACCTCGACCGGCCGCCCGCCCAGTGTGTTGTTGTGCTGTTGCAGGTAGAGCTTGGCGCCGTGCTCGATCTGCTTGCCATACGCCGCGAAGGGCCCCGACATCGGCAGGATCAATCCGATCTTCAGCGGCTCTGCCGCCTGTACCGAGGTCATCAGACCTGCCATCATCGCGGCTGCCACCAGGTGCTTCGTCAAACTCATTCAAGGTCTCCTTGGGAATGGGATGGCTGGCGCAGGGCCAGCAAGCTTTTAATCATACGTACAATCTGTTTCAACATCAAACGCCTACTCCGGGCAAGCGCAATCCTCCATGCTGAGTCATTTCATTGGTGTCCTGTTTGATGGCGTGGCCTACGGCAGCCTGCTGTTCCTGATCAGCGTCGGGCTGTCCATCACGATGGGGCTGATGAACTTCGTCAACCTCGCGCACGGCGCCTTCGCGATGCTGGGCGGTTACGTGTGCGTGATGGCCATGAACAGCCTCGGCCTGCCGTTCCTGTTGACGCTGCCGCTGGCCTTCATCGCCAGCGCACTCGCCGGGCTGGTGCTGGAGCGTTTGCTGTACCGCCGGTTGTACCAGGCCAGCCCGCTCGACCAGGTGCTGTTCTCCATCGGTCTGACCTTCATGACGGTCGCGGCCGCCACCTATGTCTGGGGCTCGTCGCAGCAGCCGATGCAGTTGCCCGGCTACCTGCTCGGCCAGGTCTCGCTGCTGGGGGTGGATGTGGGCGTGTACCGCCTGTTCCTGATCGGCATCGTCGTGCTCATCACGCTGGCGCTGCGCGCGCTGGTGGAGCGCACCCGCTTTGGCGCGCAAATCCGGGCCTCGGTCGACAACCAGCAGGCCTCGGCCGGGCTGGGCATCAACGTAAGCCGGGTCTTCAGTCTCACGTTCGCGCTCGGCTCGGGCCTGGCCGGGCTGGGTGGGGGGCTGGGTCTGGACGTGCTCGGGCTCGATCCCACCTTTCCGATCAAGTACATGGTGTATTTTCTGCTGGTGGTCGTGGTCGGCGGCGCCAGCACCATCAAGGGGCCGCTGATTGCGGCATTGATCCTGGGCGTCTGCGATGTGGCGGGCAAATACTATGTGCCCGCCATCGGCTCCTTCATCATCTATGGCCTGATGGTGCTGCTGCTGGTGCTGTTTCCGGCCGGCCTGATCGGCAAGCGCTCATGATGCCGCGCTGGCTCCATCCGCCGCGCCCGCCGCTGCCCAATGATCGCTGGCAGCCGCTGGAGATCGTGTTCTGGCTGATCCCGGTGGCCGCTTATTTTTTGTTCCCCGGCTATCTGTCGCTGATGAGCCAGACCCTCATCATCGGCCTGTTTGCCGTCTCGCTGGATCTGATCCTCGGCTACGCCGGCATCGTGTCGCTGGGCCACGCGGCCTTTTTCGGGCTCGGCGCCTACACCGCCGGCCTGCTCGCGGCGCACGGCTGGACCGAGCCGCTGCTGGGGCTGCTGGCCGGCGCCGCGCTGGCGGCGCTGTTCGGTTATCTGACCAGCTTTCTGGTGGTGCGCGGGCAGGACCTCACGCGCCTGATGGTGACGCTGGGCATCAGCCTGGTACTGTTCGAAGCGGCGAACAAGGCAACTTTTCTCACCGGCGGCGTGGACGGGTTGTCGGGCATCGTGGCGGGCAAGGTGCTCGGCGTGTTCGAGTTCGACCTGTACGGCAAGACCGCCTACTGGTACAGCCTGATCGTGCTGTTCGTGCTGTTCGTCGTGCTGCGCCGGCTGGTGAATTCGCCGTTCGGCCTGAGTCTGACCGGCATCCGCGAAGGCGGCAAGCGCATGCCCGCCATCGGTGCCAACGTGCCACAGCGACTGACCGTGGTCTTCACGCTGGGCGCGGCGGTGGCCGGCGTGGCGGGCGCGCTGCTGGCCCAGACCACGCAGTTCGTCGGCCTCGACACGCTAGGCTTTTCGCGCTCGGCCGATTTGCTGATCATGCTGGTGCTCGGCGGCGCCGGGCGGCTGTATGGCGCGCTGGTGGGCGCCGCCGTATTCATGCTGGCGCAAAGCTACATTTCCGATCTCAATCCCGTCTACTGGCAGTTCTGGCTCGGCCTGCTGCTGGTGGTGATCGTGCTGTTCGCGCGTGGCGGCATCCTGGGCGGCCTGGACAAGATCCGGCAGCGCCTGAGCCGGCCTGCACCAGCCACGAGGCGCACACCATGAGCAGCGCACCGTTCGAGCTGCGCACCCAGGGTCTGTCCAAGCAGTGGGGCGCCTTCAAGGCGAACAGCGATGTCTCGCTGACCTTTGCACCGGGCGCGCGCCATGCGCTGATCGGGCCGAATGGCGCCGGCAAGACCACCTTCATCAACCTGCTGACCGGCGTGCTGGCGCCCACCAGTGGCCAGGTCTTCCTCGGGGATGAGAACATCACGGCGCTGGCGCAGCACCAGCGCGTCAAACGCGGCATGACCCGCACCTTCCAGATCAATACCCTGTTCGCCGGACTGACGGTGCTCGAGTCGGTCGCGCTGGCAATTTGCGAACGCCGCAGCCTGCACTACCGCTGGTACCAGACCGTGGCGCAGCAGCACGCCGCGATCGACGAGGCGATGGCGCTGCTCGACTCGCTCAGGCTGAGTCCCGATGCCGGCACCGTCACCCACAGCCTGCCCTATGGCAAGCAGCGGCTCGTGGAAATCGCCCTGGCGCTGGCGACCCGGCCCCGAATTTTGCTGCTCGACGAGCCGGCCGCCGGCATTCCCTCCGGGGAGAGTGCCGAGCTGTTCGAAGTCATCGCGCAATTGCCGCGCGACGTCACCATCGTGTTCATCGAGCACGACATGGGGCTGGTGTTCCGCTTTGCCGAACGCATCACCGTGCTGGTGGGCGGCAAGGTGCTGACCGAAGGCACGCCGGCCGAGATCGCCGCCGACCCGCGCGTCAAGGAAGTCTATCTGGGCGAGGCCGAACATGTCTGAGCTGCTCGCCTTCGACCATGTGAGCGCCGGCTACGGCGAGTCCGTGGTGCTGGACGGCGTTTCGTTCGCACTGCAGGAGGGCGAGAGCCTGGCGCTGCTGGGGCGCAACGGCGTCGGCAAATCCACGCTGCTGGTCACGCTGATGGGCCTGACGCAGGTGCATGGCGGCACCATCCGCTGGTGCGGCAACGACATTGCGCGCGTGCCCACCTACCGGCGCGCGCATGCCGGCCTGGGCTGGGTGCCGCAGGAGCGCTTCATGTTTCCGTCGTTGACAGTGGAGGAACACCTCACCGTGGTGGCGCGCCCCGGCCCCTGGAACCTGGCGCGCCTGTACGAGGTCTTTCCGCGCCTGCAGGAACGCCGCGCCAACATGGGCAACCAGCTCTCGGGCGGCGAACAGCAGATGCTGGCGATTGCGCGGGCGCTGGTCACCAACCCGCGCCTGCTGTTGCTCGACGAGCCGATGGAGGGCCTGGCGCCGATCATCGTGCAGGAGCTGATGCACGTGCTGCGCCGCCTGATCGCCGATGAAGGCCTGTCCGTCATCGTGGTCGAACAGCATGCGCGGCTGGCCCTGTCGCTGACCCCGCGCGCCATCGTGCTCGACCGCGGGCGCATCGTGCATGCGTCCAGCAGCCAGAGCCTGCTGGACGACGCGCCGACGCTGGACCGCCTGGTGGCGGTGGCCTGACGGGGCGGCTGCGCCCCTGGCCGCGCCGATATCCATTGCGCAGTCCGCGCTGCCCACTTCATTCATCCCCCCGTCAGACCCACCATGCTTGCACATCACGATCTTTCCCTGCTGTTGCTGATCGCCCTGGCCGGGCTTTACGCGGGCACGCAGAACACCCTGGCGGGCGGCGGCTCCTTCATCACCTTTCCCGCCCTGTTGCTGGCCGGGCTCAACCCACTGGCGGCCAACATCACGTCCACCGTCGCCCTGTTCCCGAACCAGATCACGTCATCGCTTGCGGGGCGCAGACTGGCCGGCGGCGTGGAAGGAATGAGCCTGGGCAAGCTGTTCGGCCTCAGTGTGGCGGGCGGCATCGTCGGCGCCGTGCTGCTGCTGGAAACCCCGGCCACTTTTTTTGCGCGTCTGGTGCCCTGGCTGGTGCTGTTCGCGACCGCCGTCTTCGCCTGGGGGAGCTTTCGCAAGAAATCTCCCGATGCAGGGCATGCCATTCCCTTGGGGCTGCTGGCCGCGGCGCAATTCCTGATCGGCGTTTACGGCGGCTACTTCGGCGGCGGCATCGGCTTTCTGATGCTGGCGGCCCTGACACTCGCCGGCCAGCAGGTGCGCATGGCCACCGCCACCAAGAACATCCTGGCCATGGCGATGAACGCCTCGGCGGTCGTCCTGTTCGTCTTCTCCAGCCAGGTGGACTGGCTCGCCGCGCTGGCGCTGGCCATCGGCGGCATCGGCGGTGCCTTTGTCGGCAACTGGCTGGTGCACCGCCTGCCGGAGAAACTGATGCGCGGGCTCGTGGTGCTGGTCGGCATCGTGCTGACGGTGTGGCTGTTTCTGCGCTAGCACATGTGCACGGCAGCTCACCCGGGCTTGCGCCAGCGTTCAACCCCGAGTATCACGGATGCAGCCGTCCCTTTACGTGCCCGCCCGCTCCAGCATCGCATGCAGCAGCACATTGCAGCCCGCGGTGATGTGCTCGGGCTTGGCGTCTTCGATCTCGTTGTGGCTGATGCCGTCTTTGCAGGGAATGAAGATCATTCCGCTGGGCGCCAGCTTGGCCATGTAGACCGCGTCGTGACCGGCGCCTGAGACCGCGGGCATGTTGGAGTAGCCCAGTTTTTGGGCGGCGCGTGCCACGGCGTCGATGCAGTCGGCATGGAAGCCTTGCGCCGGGTAGCTGGACACCAGTTCAATCTGGATATCCAGCCCCCTGTCCTTGCCGAGTTTGGCCGCGTAAGCCTTGACCTCCTCGGCCATTTGGTCCACCAACGCGTCGGTGCTGTTGCGCAGATCGATGGAGAACTTCACGCGCCCCGGAATCACGTTGCGGCTGTTGGGGTGCACATGCACCATGCCCACAGTCCCGCGGCCATGCGGTGCATGGCGCAGAGCGGCCGCTACCACTTCCTGCATCAGATGGGTGGCCACCTGCATGGCATCTTTTCGCAGCGCCATGGGGGTGGGGCCGGCGTGCGCTTCCATGCCGGTAACGGTGCAGTCAAACCAGCGGATACCCAGCACGCCCTGCACCACGCCGATGGTCTTGTCGTTGTCTTCCAGCACCGGGCCCTGCTCGATATGGGTTTCGAAGTACGCGCCAATGGGATGATCGCCTGGCTCCTGTTCACCGATGTAGCCAATGCGCGCCAGTTCGTCCTTCACCGACTTGCCCTCGGTGTCACGCGCGGCGTACGCGTGTTCCAGCGTGAAGGCTTTGGCGAATACGCCCGAACCCATCATGACCGGCACAAAGCGCGAGCCTTCTTCGTTGGTCCAGAAGGCCACTTCAATCGGGGCTTCGGTCTCGATGCCGCTATCGTTCAGGGTGCGCACCACTTCAAGGCCGGCCAGCACACCGTAGTTGCCGTCGAACTTGCCACCGGTCGGCTGGGTGTCGATGTGGCTGCCGGTCACGATGGGTGGCAGGCTGTTGTCGCGCCCCGCGCGGCGCATGAAACCGTTGCCGATCTTGTCGATGGTGACCGTCATGCCCGCTTCCCTGGCCCAGCGGATGACCAGGTCACGGCCCTGCTTGTCGAGATCGGTGAGGGTCAGGCGGCACACGCCTCCTTTGGGGGTGGCGCCAATTTTCGCCAGCTCCATCAGTGACTTCCAAAGGCGATCCCCGTCGACGCGCAGCGCGTCCACATTCCGGGCAGTTTGCAAGCTCATTGAATACTCCTTTGAAGATGATGATCAGGCGCGCTGATTGGCGACACCAATGAATGGGCTGAACGCGGGGCGATCAACATGGCGGCCGGCGCCCTCCACCGCCCGCAACTCGCCGCGCCGGAACACGAGCTTGCCGGCCGCGAACGTATGGCTCGGAATGCCACGCACGGTGCGTCCCTCGAAGACGTTGAAGCCGCCTTTGGCGAACTGCGTTTTGGCCGAGATAGTGCGTGTCCCTTCGGGGTCCCAAACGACCAGATCCGCGTCGGCGCCGACGGCGACTACCCCCTTGCGCGGGTACATATTGAAGATTTGCGCGGCGTTGGCCGACGTCACACGAACGAATTCCGAGGGCGTCAGCCTCCCCGTGTTGACACCGGCATCCCACACTACAGCCATGCGGTCTTCGACACCGCCGCAGCCGTTCGGGATCTTCGTGAAGTCGTCGCGCCCGGTGGCTTTTTGCTCGGCGCAGAACGTGCAGTGGTCGGTGGCCGTTGTGTGCAGATTGCCGCCTTGCAGGCCCTGCCACAACGCAGTCTGGTGGTGCTTGCTGCGAAACGGCGGGCTCATCACATGGGCAGCTGCAAATTCGAGGTCGCTGCTCTGGTAGACGCTGTCGTCAATCACCAGGTGGCCGGCCAGTGCTTCGCCGTACACGCGCTGGCCCTTGGCACGCGCACGCGTGATGGCTTCGAGCGACTCGGCACAGGAAACGTGGACGATGTAGACCGGCGTGTTCATGACGTTGGCGATGGCAATCGCGCGATTGGCGGCTTCGGCTTCTACGGCGGGCGGGCGCGACAATGGATGGGCCGCCGGGCCTGTGATGCCTTTTTGAAGGAGTTCTTGCTGGAGCTGGAACACGAGTTCGCCGTTTTCCGCGTGGACGGTCGGTATGGCCCCCAGTTCAAGCGCGCGCGCAAAGCTTTTGATCAGGACTTCATCATTGGCCATGATGGCGTTCTTGTACGCCATGAAGTGCTTGAAACTATTGACACCGTACTCGCGCACCAGCGTTCCCATGTCGGCATGTACGGTCTCGTCCCACCAGGTCACGGCCACATGGAAGGTGTAGTCGCCGGCCGACTTTTGTGCCCAGCCGCGCCAGGTGTGATACGCCTCGAGCAGCGATTGCTGCGGGTTCGGAATGACGAAATCCATGATCGTGGTCGTGCCGCCGGCCAGACCCGCCGCCGTGCCGGTAAAGAAATCATCGGCCGTGACGCTTCCCATGAAGGGCAATTGCATGTGCGTGTGCGGGTCGATTCCGCCGGGCATCACGTATTGACCGCCGGCGTCGATCACTTGCGCATGGGCCGGCGCGTCGAGGTTCTCGCCGACGGCGACGATCTTGTCGCCATGGCAAAGAACATCAGCACGAAACGCGCGGTCTGCATTGACGACGGTACCGCCGCGAATAATGGTTGTCATTGACTTCTCCTGGATGAGATTGATCCGCCCGCCTAACGCTGCACTGGCACACTGATGACGGGCTGCACTTTGCCTTTCATCATCACGCCATACACGAGGGCGGAAAGGGCGATCCCGACGAACCACGCGTAGGTGTAGATTGTCTTGAAGCCAGCCCCCACGTCGGGAAAGGCGGCGGGGAAGGCGGCATTCAGAAACCCGGGGATGTTGGGCAGGACGCCGACAACGAAAGCGGCGATCGCAGCATTGTTCCAGCCGTTTCCGTAGGAATACTTGCCGTCGTCGCGGTACAACTGATCGACATCGAGTTCGGTTTTGCGGATCAGGTAGTAGTCGACGATCAGGATGCCGGCGATCGGTCCAAGCAGCGCGGAGTAACCGATCAGCCACGTGAAGATATAGCCTTGGGTCGATTCGAGCACCTTCCACGGCATCATCACGAGCGCGATCGAAGCCGTGATGTAGCCACCCACTTTGTACGAAATCTGTTTGGGCGCGAGCGAGGAGAAATCGTAGGCCGGCCCCACCAGGTTCGCCGCCAGGTTCACGCTGACGGTATCGATCAGCAAGATGATCAGCGCGATCAGGACGGCGGCACCGGTCATGCGGCTGGCCAGGTCCACAGGGTCCCAGATGGCCTTGCCGTACAGAACCACAGTGCCCGAGGTCACGATCACGGCCAGCATCGCCAACAATCCCATCGGCACCGGAAGACCGATCGACTGGCCCAGCACCTGGTCGCGCTGCGTCTTGGCGAAGCGCGTGAAGTCGGGGATGTTGAGCGCGAGTGTGGCCCAGAAACCTACCATGGCGGTCAGCGAGGGCCAGAACACAACCCAGAACTGGCCCGCCTTTTTGCCGCCTTCGACAAATTGCGATGGCTGATCGAGCAACGGGCCAAAGCCGCCGACCTTGTTGTAGATCCAGCCCAGCAGGACAAAACAGATCAGGATTTTCAGCGGCGCGGTGTAGGTTTCGAGTTTGCGGATCGAATCCATCCCGTGCACGATGTACCAGAACTGGATGGCCCAGAACGCGAGAAAGCACACTACCTGGCCGCCATTGATGCCGAGCCCTGCGATCTTGTCACCGCCTATTGGATGGCCGAGCAGCACGCCGAGCAAGGTATAGATCATCTCGCCGCCAAACCACGTCTGGATACCGTACCAGCCACAGGCCACAATCGCGCGCATCAGGGCGGGCAATCGGGCGCCCGTGGTGCCGAACGAAGAGCGGGCCAGAACTGCGTAAGGGATGCCGAACTTCGTGCCGGCGTGGCCGATCAGGAGCATCGGCAGCAGGACAATGGCATTCGCGAGGAAGACGGTCCAGACGGCTTGAGTGCCCGACATGCCGCTATCGATCAGGCTGGCCGCCAGCGTGTAGGCGGGAATGCACATCACCATCCCGACCCATAGCGAGGCAAAGTGATACCAGCGCCAGGTGCGTTGGGCCGCGGTGGTCGGTGCTAAATCTTCGTTCCAGAGCTGTGTATTACTTGACATGTTATTACTCACAATGTGTCTCTCCATCAATTGAATGAAACGTTCGCTTCGTAGTGAACTGACGTTTTCCCCTCTGACTGTTGTTCTTCCTCTGTTTTTTGCCACCTACTTGTTGGATCAGGCGCAAGCCGAACTCATCGGATTGTTGGGGTGCATGGTCCAATTGGCGTACTCGCCTGGAACCAGCTTGCCGGAACGCAGATCGATCTCACCCGGCTTCAGGGTGCGCATGGTGATGGTGTTGGGCACAGGGCAAATCGACACGCACAAATTGCATCCAACGCATTCTTCTTCCTTGATCTCGAAATGGCGTTTACCGTCCTTGGTGGCGGTAATCGCCTGATGGGACGTGTCTTCGCACACCACATGGCAGCGGCCACACTGGATGCAGGAATCCTGGTTGATCACAGCCTTTTCAATGTGATTCATGTTGAGGCTGCTCCAGCCCGTAACGCTGGGCACGGCTTTGCCCACCATGTCGCCCACATTGGCGTAACCCCGTTCATCCATGAAGTTCGACAAACCATCGCAGAGGTCTTCGATGATCCTGAATCCGTAGACCATGGCGGCCGTGCAAACCTGCACGGTTCCGCAGCCCATGGCAATGAACTCCGCCGCATCGCGCCAGGTGGAAATACCACCGATACCCGAAATTGGGAGCCCGGCGGTTTGTGCATCGCGTGCGATCTCGGTCACCATGTTCAAGGCGATCGGTTTCACGGCCGTGCCGCAGTAACCACCATGCGACCCCTGTTTACCCACGCTCGGAACCATGGTCATGGTGTCCAGATCGACCCCCATGATCGAGTTGATGGTGTTGATCAGCGACACCGCGTCCGCGCCGCCCTGCTTGGCGGCGCGCGCCGGGTAACGCACGTCGGTGATATTGGGCGTCAGCTTCACGATCACTGGCAGGCGGGTGTAAGTCTTGCACCAACGCGCCACCATTTCAATGTATTCGGGCACCTGGCCGACCGAGGCGCCCATGCCGCGCTCGCTCATGCCGTGCGGGCAACCGAAGTTCAGCTCGATACCATCACAGCCTGTGTCTTCCACCCGGGGCAGAATTTGCCTCCATGCGTCCTCTTCGCACGGCACCATGATCGACACGATCATGGCCCGGTCTGGCCATGCGCGCTTCACGCGTCTGATCTCATCCAGGTTGGTTTGCAACGGCCGGTCGGAGATCAGCTCGATGTTGTTGAAACCGATGACGCGCCGGTCTCCGTTGAGAAGGGCCGAATAACGCGGACCATAAACGTTCACGACGTGGGGATCCTGCCCCACCGTCTTCCACACCACGCCGCCCCAACCGGCCTCGAACGCCCGCACCACGTTGTATTCCTTGTCGGTGGGGGGCGCAGACGCCAGCCAGAAGGGGTTGGGACTCTTGATGCCTAAAAATTCGGTGTTCAGGTTTGCCATGTTGGTGCTCCGTGGTCGCTATGCGTGGGACTTCTAGGGTTGTGCTGCGGGCAGGCCGTCGGTTCAGGCGCTGAGCGCTGCATGAATGGACTGAGCCGCCACTTTGCCGTGCTCTACCGCTTCAACGGTCAGGTCGCGTCCACCCAGCCGGCAGTCGCCACCCGCCCACACCTTGGTGTTTGACGTGCGGCCTTCATCGTCCGTGACAATCCGCCCTTGTCTGAGTTCCAGGGTACTGCCCAGCGGCTGTGCAACAAAGCTTTGCCCAATCGCTTTCAAGACAACGTCGGCCTCCAGCGTAAAGTGCTCGCCCGTCTCCAGCAATTTGCTGCCAGCCACCCTCGTGCAGCCAAATTGCACGCCGGTGATGCGCCCGCTCTCGGCCAGCAGCGCTTTGGGCGTTGCCCAATGACGAATATGAACCCCGTTTTTCTGCGCCCAGTCCTGCTCGTATCCCGAGGCCGACATATCGGCGGCACCGCGCCGATAGACGATGGTGACGCTCTCCGCACCCAGTTTTTTGGACTGCACAGCCGCATCCACGGCCGTCATGCCACCGCCCACCACAACGACTTTGCGGCCGACGGGCACGGTGGAATAGGCACGTGCCTGGCGCAGTTCGGCGATGAATTCGACGGCGTTACGCACGCCGGCCGCCTGGGGCTCTTCAATGCCGATGGCATTCACCCCGGCCAGGCCCAGCCCCAGGAATACGGCATCAAACTCACGCGTCAAGGCATCCAGCTGAACGTCAGCCCCCAATCGGGTGTTGCTTCGCACTTCAATACCGCCGATGGACAGCAGCCAGTCGATTTCTTTTTGAGCAAAACCGTTGGTGGTTTTGTAGGTGGCCAGGCCGTATTCATTGAGTCCCCCCAATTTGGGGTTGGCATCCATCAGCACGACGTCGTGCCCCAGGCGCGCAAGGCCGTGCGCGCAGGCCAGCCCGGCGGGGCCAGCGCCCACCACGGCCACCTTGCGGCCTGTGGACGCGGCGCGTGTGAACAAGGGTGCGCCCCGCTTCTCGAAAAATTTGTCGGTTGCGTAGCGTTGCAACAGACCAATCTCGACAGGTTTGTCTTCGCTGGTATTGCGCACGCACGCCTGCTCGCACAACACTTCGGTCGGGCAAACGCGTGCACACATGCCGCCCAGAGGGTTGGCACTCAGGATGAGATCAGCCGATCCACGGATGTTGTCGTCCGCGATTCTGTGAATAAAACCGGGGACATCGATGCCTGTCGGGCAGGCAGTCTGGCACGGCGCGTCGAAGCAGTAGTAGCACCGGTCTGCCTCAATCTTGGCTTGCGCCAGATTCAGTGAGGCATGTGAATCACAAAAATTGTGATCGTATTGATTGAGGGGCAAGCGTGCCGGATGGACGCCGGGTGTGGAAGAATCAATCTGCATATTCAGCTTTCCAGGTGCAACGGGTTGATCAACAGGGAGTCCGGAAAAATTGGCTGGCGACACATGTGATCGAGGGACTGATTAAGTGCAAAAATCCAAGTTTTACCAATTGGTAAAAACCCTCTCTGAACCAAATAAAACAACTGGAAATCCGACATGAAAAAAGTGGCTGGGGCGAAAGCCGTGAAATACAGTCCTGCCCGTGAGCAGCTCGAGCAGGACATACTTGCCGCCGCAAAGCGCCTGTTTGCCCAACGCGGCTTCGGAGGAGTTTCGCTGGACCACATTGCCCGTGAAGTGGGAGCCTCCAAACAAAACCTGCTGTACTACTTCCCCAGCAAGGAAGAGCTTTACCGGCGCGTCCTGCATGGCGTGCTGGATGTCTGGCTGTCATACATGGAGGCCCTGAGCCAGCGCCCGGACGACCCGGAACAGGCGCTGCGCGAGTACATCGCAGGTAAATTGCGGTTTTCCCGAGAGCACCCGGACGATTCGCGTGTGTACGCAAATGAAGTGATCTCGGGCGCACCCATTTTTTTAGCGGAGATTGCCGAGCGCGTGGTCCCTGCACTCCAGGCCGACGTCGCCATCTTCAACAAGTGGGCCGAGCACGGCCTGTGCCGCCCTTTGGACGGCAGGCATCTGATGATCTTGTTGTGGGCGTCGACACAGGTGTACGCTGACTGGGCCAGCCAGATCAGCCTGGTATTGGAAAAACCAGGGCTAGAAGCCCAGGATTTTCAGGCGGCCGAATCCCTCATTGTCGACATGGTGCTGCGGACCGTTTTAATCACGCCCCCGCTGGACGAACCTCAGGGGCGCGCCTTGGATCGGCCCACCAAAGGTCGCGGGAAACCCCCGGCGCTCAGGCCACAGAAGCAGACTGCGTCACGCAGGGCGTGACGCAGTACCTGCATGGTGTGATTTACCGATGGGATGGAAAATTGAACACCGCTCCTTCACGCACGCCTGCCGAGGGCCAGCGCTGCGTGATGGTCTTGCGCTTGGTATAGAAACGCATGGCGTCGGGACCGTAAGCGCCCAGGTCACCGAACAGGCTGCGCTTCCAGCCACCGAATGAGTGGTAGGCCACCGGCACCGGCAACGGCACGTTGATGCCGACCATGCCGACTTCGATGTGATCGCTGAAGTAGCGTGCCGCCTCACCATCGCGTGTGAAGATGCAGGTGCCGTTGCCGTACTCGTGAGCATCGATCAGGTCCATGGCTTCCTGCAGCGTTTTCACGCGCACCACGCCGAGCACCGGGCCAAAAATTTCTTCCTGGTAAATGCGCATGCCGGGCTTCACGTTGTCGAACAGGCAGGCGCCAAGAAAGTAACCCTTCTCATGGCCGGCGACTTGCAGGCCACGGCCATCGACTACCAGCGTGGCACCTTCAGCCACGCCCTGATCCACATAGCCCTTCACCTTCTCAAAGTGCTGCTGCGTGACCAGCGGGCCCATATGGTTGGCGTTGTTGGTGCCCGGACCAACCCTCATTTGCGCCATCTCGGCCTTCAGGCCGGCGATCACGGCGTCGGCGGCCACGTCGCCTACGGCCAGTACCAGCGGAATCGCCATGCAACGCTCGCCGCACGAACCGAACGCCGCGCCCATCAGCGCACTGACGGCATTGTCGATGTCAGCGTCGGACATGACGATGGCGTGGTTCTTGGCACCGCCCAGGGCCTGCACGCGCTTGCCGTGGGCGCAGCCGGTGGCATAGATGGATGCGGCGATGGGGGTGGAACCAACGAAGCTCACGGCCTTGACGCGTGGGTCGGTCAACAGCGTGTCCACCGCCTCCTTGTCGCCATTCACCACGTTGAGCACGCCGGGGGGCAGGCCCGCCTGCAGTGCCAGCTCGGCGATCCGCAGCACCGACGACGGGTCGCGCTCCGAGGGCTTGAGTACAAAGGTATTGCCGCAGGCCACGGCCATGGGCCACATCCACAGCGGCACCATCGCGGGGAAGTTGAAGGGCGTGATGCCCGCGCACACGCCCAGCGCCTGGAACTCGCTCCACGTGTCGATGGAAGGACCCACGTTGCGACTGTGCTCGCCTTTGAGCAACTCGGGCGCATAACTGGCGTATTCCACATTCTCGATGCCGCGCTGCACTTCGCCATGCGCGTCGGACAGCACCTTGCCGTGCTCGGCAGTGATGAGCGCGGCGATCTGATCGGCGTTTTCTTCCAGCAGTATCTTGAGGCGGCTCATGACGCGTGCGCGCTTGAGCGGCGGCGTGTTGCGCCAGGCCGGGAAGGCCGCCTGTGCCGAGGCGATGGCCTGCTCCACCGTAGCCTTGCTGGCCAGCGCCACGCTCTTGTGCGACAGGCCGGTGGCGGGATCGAACACCGGCTGGGTCCGACCGGTATCAGGGACGTGCCGGCCGTCGATAAAGTGGCCGATGGTGGCTGTGACGTTCTTCTCGTTCTTCATGGTATTTGAGGTAAAAAGTGCTGCAAGCGCTTATGAGGTAAGCGCCTGTCGCTATTAATAAAGGAGCGCCTTGTTCAGGCGGTTTCGGCCAGGGCATCCCCCAGCGCGTTGATCAGCCGGTCGATCTCGGCCTTCTCGCTGATGAAGGGCGGCGCCAGTTGGATAGTGTCGCCGCCGTAGCGCACATAGAAGCCCTTCTTCCAGCAGTTCATCGCAATCTCGTACGGGCGGCGTGCCGGCTCGCCGGGCAGCGATGCGATCGTGAAGCCGGCGGCCAAACCATAGTTGCGGATGTCGGCCACGTGTTTCACGCCCTTCAGGCTGTGCACGGCAGCCTCGAAATGCGGCACCAGCGCCTTGACGCGGCCGATCATGTCTTCCTTCTGCAGCACATCGAGCGCGGCGATGCCGGCAGCGCAGGCCACGGGGTGGGCCGAGTAGGTGTAGCCGTGCGGAAATTCGACCAGGTATTCCGGACCGCCCGCGTCCATGAAAGTGTCGTAGATCTCCTTCCTGGCGATCACCGCGCCCAGCGGCTGCGCACCGTTGGTGACCTGCTTGGCGATGTTCATGATGTCGGGCGTGACGCCGAAGGCCTCGGCCCCGGTCATGGCGCCGGTGCGGCCAAAGCCGGTGATGACTTCGTCGAAGATCAAGAGGATGTTGTTCTGCGTGCATATCTCGCGCAGGCGCTGCAGGTACCCCACAGGCGGAATCACCACGCCGGCAGAGCCCGAGAACGGCTCGACGATGACGGCGGCGATGTTGCTCGCATCGTGCAGCGCGATCACGTCGAGCAGCTTGTCGGCCAGCTCGGCCCCTAGGGGCGGCATGCCCTTGTGGAACGAGCCCATGCACGGTTGGGTGTGCGGGATGTGGTCGGCCTCCAAGCCCTGGCCAAAGAGCTTGCGGTTGCCGCCGATGCCGCCAACCGAAATGCCGCCGTAGTTCACGCCGTGGTAGCCCTTCTCGCGGCCGATCAGGCGCGTCTTGCTCGCCTGGCCTTTGGTGCGCCAGTAGGCGCGGGCCATCTTCAGCGAAGTGTCGGCGGCTTCCGAGCCCGAGTCGGTGAAGAACACATAGTCCAGGCCTTCGGGCGTCAGGTCCTTGATGCGGTTGGCCAGCTCGAACGAGCCCGGGTGGCCGAACTGGAATGCCGGCGCGTAATCGAGCTTGGCGGCCTGGCGGCCCACGGCCTCGGCGATTTCGCGCCGGCCATGGCCCAGGCCCGTGCACCACAGACCCGAGAGGCCGTCGAATATCTTGCGGCCTTCGGCGTCGGTGAAATAGGCGCCGCTGGCCTCCACGACCATGCGCGGGTTGGCCTTGAACTCGCGGTTGGCCGTGTAGGGCATCCAGTGCGCGTCCAGCCAGGCCGCGTCCATGCGGGGTGCAGTCGCCGGTGTGGGTTGGTCAACGTGAGCGAAGGTCATGTGCTTTCTCCAGAGTTTGAAATCAAGGAACCATATTGGGCCCCTCGCAAGACATTTTGCGAGTTGGTAATTGCATTTTGGAGAGTTTTATTAACCTCTAAAATGACGCAATATCAACGTTTACTTGGGGATTTATGCAAGTGATTAAGCCAGACCCCAAGAAGCGGGCCGTATTGGGTCAATTGAGCGACATGGACCTGCGGCTGCTGCAAGTCTTCAAGAGCGTGGCGGATTGCGGCGGGATGGCCGCAGCGGAACTGGAACTGAACATCGGCATTTCCACCGTCAGTCGCCACGTGAAGGACCTGGAGACGCGGCTGGGCCTGGTGCTGTGTCGCCGTGGCCGCGCCGGTTTCGCGCTCACCCCCGAGGGCCAGCGTGTGTATGACGAAACCCTGCGCCTGCTGGCTTCGGTCGAGGGCTTTCGCAACAGCATCGACGATATCCATTCCCGCATGGGTGGTCAGTTGGCGGTAGCGGTGTTTGACAAGACGGCCAGCAACCCGCAGGCCCGCATTGGCGAGGCGATTGCCCTGTTCACGGAGCGTGCGCCCGAAGTGGGCCTGCAGATGCATGTGGCCTCGATCAATGCGATTGAGCGCGGCGTGATCGATGGTACTTACAACGTCGGCATCATTCCGGTTCACCGCCATTCGCACAGTCTGCTTTATGCCGAGCTGTTCGACGAGACGATGCTGCTGTACTGCGGCGCTCGGCACCCGCTGTTTGGCGCCAGCCATGGGCCACTGACCTGGGATGGGCTGCGGGCCTATCATTTTGCGGGCCTTGGTTACCACTCGCCCAACATGGCGTTGAGCCACAGCGCACGATTGCCGCGCAAGGCCACGGGGTTTGACCAGGAGGCCATCGCCACACTGATCCTCTCGGGGAAGTTTCTGGGTTTTCTGCCAGACCACTACGCCGAGGCGTTCGAGCGGCGCGGGCAGATGCGGGCCGTACAGCCCGCCCTGTTCCGCTACCCATGCCGTTTTGTGAGCCTGGTTCGGCGCTCTCCGCAGCCGTCGCGGGCGGCGCAGGCGTTTCATGAATGCCTGGTCAAAGCGCACGCCAGCGCCTAGCAAATGGGTTTTGTCGCACCCAACCACCGGCGAAATCCCGGGCCTCGCCTCACCCACGTGCGACGCTGAAAGACATCGGGCACGGTGTTGAGATTGCACAAAATCTTTTACATGCACATAAAACTATATTTAAAATATATCTTTTAAAACGAAGCTAGAACAACTGTGTCAATGTCGATCGGATCAAAGGTTTCACGCTGGACGATGGTGCATTTCGGGTGCGCCATCGCCGCCCTTTTGGCCGCTGAGGTGTTGCTGGTCGCCGGCTATGCCGACCCGTTGGCGGGGTTGCGTGCCCCGGCCACGCTGGCCGGAGTGCATCTGATCACGATCGGCTGGTTGAGCCTGCTGATGTTGGGGGCGCTGTACCAGTTTGTCCCGGTCATCACCAACACAACGCTGTACAGCCAGCGCCTGCCGCTGTATTCGCTGCTGGCGATCGCGCCCGGTCTCGTGGCGATGCTGGCCGGCTTCGTGGCCTTGGGCGGCACGCCTTTCCTCGCCACCGTCTGGCTGCCGATCGGCGGTAGCCTGGTGCTGACCGGTTTCGTGCTGGGAGCCATCAATCTCGCGGCCACACTGTGGCGCGCGCGCCCGCTGCCGCTACCGGCCGACTTCGTGGCCTTCAGCCTGGTGTTCCTGTTATTGACCGGCCTGATCGGCCTGGGCTTTGCCCTTGCGTTTGCACGGCCACGACCGCCCGCTTTCCTGCTGGACCTGATCGGGCGTGGCCTGAGTCTGCATGTCGCGGTCGGCCTGGGCGGCTGGTTCACGTTGACCGTGATGGGCGTCAGCTACCGTTTGCTATCAATGTTCATGCTCGCGCCTGACGAACCGCGCCGCAGCACCTATGCAGCGCTGGTACTGACCGTAGGCGGCCTGACCTTGCTGGTGGCTGGCGGACTGGCCGGGCTCTGGGGCGGCGTGGCGCTGGGCTGGATCGAGGCACTCGGTGCGACGCTGGCGGGCCTTGGCGTCATTTGTTACCTGGCCGACATCATCGAGTTCTACCGCGCTCGCAAACGGCGCCAGCTGGAGTTGAACAGCGTGACGGCGGCGGCGGCGCTGACCCTGATCGCGCTGGCACTGGTGCTGGCCGCACTGGCCATGGCATGGGGCGTGCTGGGCCGGTTTGCCGGCGCGATCGGCTATCTGTTTGTGTTCGGCGGCTTGAGCGGACTGGGCCTGAGCCAGCTGTACAAGATTGTTCCGTTTCTCACCTGGCTCGAAGTGTTCGGAAAACGGCTCGGCAAGGGCCCGGTGCCGCGCGTTCAGGATCTGGTCAACGAACGCCGCGCCAGGCCGGGTTTTGCGCTGTATTTCGCGGCCACGGTATTGGCCAGCGCCGCCCTCGCGTGCGCTCAGCCGGTGCTGTGGAAAATCGCTGCGACCCTGCAGCTGGTGGCAACCGTTCTGATCACGGTCGAGCTCTGGCGCGCGCGCCACCCGGACCCGAATACCAAGTCCAGCCTGGTGCGGCCCCCCGGCATGCCGTCGCCGCCGGGCCAGCCGAAGACGCCGTCGCCCATGGCCGCCGCCGCGGCAACCCTGGCTTCCTCCCCTTCCCACCCCATTCAAGGAGAATGACATGACCGTTTCACTGCTGACACTCGATGTGCGCCCGATTTTGCGCAACGGCGGCGAACCTTTTCCGGAAATCATGAAGGCGGTGGCAAAGCTTGAGAGTGGCCAGGGCTTGCGCCTGCTGGCGACCTTCAAGCCGGTGCCGCTGTTTTCGGTGATGCAAAAAAAGGGTTATGCCCATTGCGAGAAAGAACTGGGCAAGGGCGATTGGGAGATTGTCTTCAAACCCGAAGGCGCCGCTGCGCCGGAGCCGGCCGCTGCGGTTGCCAGGCCGGGTCAGGACGACGCCAGCGGGTGGCCCGCGCCGAGCCACTCGCTCGACAACCGCGGCATGATGCCGCCAGAGCCCATGGTCATCACACTGGAGACGCTGGAGAACATGACCCCTGGCGAAGTGCTGGAGGGTTTGTATGACCGGGATCCGCTGCTGCTGTATCCGGAACTGCAAACGCGCGGTCATCAGGCCCATTGCGAGAAAACCGGCGCCAGCGAATATCGGGTCCTGATTCGTTGCGGAAGTGCATCGTGAGCGGGCCCACCAGCGACGAAATGCGGGAGGCACTGAAGGATGTGTTCGACCCCGAACTCGGCTACAACATCGTCGATCTCGGCCTGGTCTACGAGGTCGAGTTGATCGACCGCCTGGCGGTGGTCATCATGACGATGACGACCCCGGGGTGCCCGGCCTCGGACATGATCCAGGGGGGCGTGAAGCAGCGCCTGGAAGACATGGAAGGCGTGGACGAAGTCGAGATCAACCTGGTCTGGGATCCACGCTGGAGTCCACAGGCAATGAGTCCGCAGGCCAAGGAGCACTTTGGCATCGAGCAGGAGTGAGCCGGCATGGAACCATACGACGCGCTGGCCGCGCTCAACCGTCTCTTCGTGCAAGCCCTGCGAGGCATGGGAGACGCCGGAGAAATCGATGCCGCCTGCCGTCTGGCGGCACAGGGCTGGTCGCTGCTACGGCACGATCAGCCGAAGGAAGCCGAACGCCTGAACGGCGTCATGCACAACCTCACCCATCCCAGGCGCAACAGCCGAAAAGAATCGCCCCATGGCGATAGCGCAGTTTTATCAACCCCAACCAAAAAGGAAACACACTCATGAGCGACAGCGAAAACTTGGACGTACGCCAACTTGTTCCCATGCAGCGGCATAGCACCATCTTCAGCACCTGGCAGGGTCTGGCTCCCGGCAAAAGCTTTATCCTGATCAATGACCACGACCCGAAACCTCTGTACTACCAGTTTGATGCAGAGCACACCGGGAAATTTACCTGGGACTATCTGGAGTCGGGCCCGGAAACCTGGCGCGTACGGATCGGCAAGACCGCCAACGCGTGAAATGGCGCGGCCTGGGTTCAGGCCGCCGCTGCAAATAGCATTCAGGGCCGGGCTCCGCTTCGATAGCAGCCCGGCCCTTTTCAGCTTCAGTCCAGGCACACATCCCACGATAGCTGGAGCGCACCGGCCATCCGGCCACCAATTCGAGAAACTCCTGGCGAGAGCGACAAGGGCCGTGTGACCGACGACGCAACGTCATGAACGGCACACGCGAGACCGGACGCGGGTCCCCAACGCAAGCGTCAGAGATTGCGTCAGAAAAAAGCGGCCTTTTTGAGAGGCCGCGTTTTGTTTCCATATTCCTAACCTGTTGATTAGAAATGGTTTTTTCTGGTGGCTGGGGCGGAATCAAACCATCGACACAAGGATTTTTAATCTTCTTGTAACTTCATTACGTTCAATAACTTGCGCCTAATAGCTTCTATATATCTAAGAATTTTTGCTCCGCCAGCCTCCTCTCAGGACGCGATTTCCGCAGTGCGTTTGTAGAAGCCAAAATCGCCCGCGGAGCGCGAGCATTCGGCATTGGGACTTCCTGATAGACGGTATTGGCAGGGGGCCCTTTGGGGGCTGCAAGCCCGGGGTATGGGGTGCAACCCCATGTAGCGCAGCGCGACTGGTGACGCGCCAAGCAAAGCAAAGCCCGTCACAGAGCCCAAGCCATCCCCATCATGAAAACTCCAGCGCCTGCCGCGAAAGTCACCATAGCGACGCCAACAAAGATGATGTGCAGGCTGCGCTGTTTGAGTTTGGACTTTTCGGACACTCTGGCGAGAACGTCGTGCGCAATGGCCACCGCAACTATTGATGCAACGAACGCGCCAACTAAAAAGAGAAGGAGTGCCCCAAGAGCGTACGGCCTAAATTTCTCGAAATTGCCTTTGGCGACTAACGCTTGCGAGAACGCCAACACTGCAGCAACACCGGCACTATTGAGTACTGCCAAAGCCTTTCCTGCTTCCATGAATAAGCTCTCAACTCGCTCGTCTGCTTTTGATAACACGGCATGCCGGTCGGAAAGAGTTTCGAATTTTCGTTGGCTTTTTCTAACCGCCGCTTCAGCCTCAGAATGCAAGACATGCGCCTCCTCCAGCGCCCATTGCTCAGCCAGAAGTTTTTGCTGCAACTGAACATTTGATGATTGCAGTAACTCAGCAAGCGGCAGCGGGTCATGCAGGGGAGATTGGTCCATTCTGCATTCTCCCACGGCGGAGTTTGGACCGAACGAACACTAATTGGCTGCCTGAAATTCCTGCCCAGTTGGTCTCCCGCCTTCCCGTTAGCGAGGTATGGTCACAGGGTTGATCAGATTCCCCTAAGGCCGCTGCGATAGCAGCTTATGCCCACGGCTGAGCATTGCTCCAGTTGGCAGGAGCGCCCATTGCCCGAATCTCTTCGTCGTTTCGTGTAGCTAGCAATTCCTTCATCCGTGCCGACCAGGTGCCGTCAGGATCAATGATTCGCGTGCACCAAGAAAGCATAACAAGGGTGTTGTAAATCCGCCGATCCTGCTGTTCGTTGAACTGGCTTGCCAAGGAGGCGGGACGATTGGGCAAGGTCATTGTGAATGTCAACTTACGATTCCACACCCTGCAGTGGTGTGCGCATAGATTGCGAATGTGTGTGAGGTGGTGGGCAAAGGCGCAAACCACTACTTCATCAAGTCCCAAGCGGTGCGCTATTGCCTGTCGATCGCGGCGATGCTTCAGATTATTAAGCCACTTCGACAGCTGGCCTAGGGTCAATAGTTCGCCTATGGCCCAAGTAGGCGGCCTCGATGGTTTGGTGTATTTGCTGTGATAGTGCTGAACAAATGTCTCTTTGCTGCGCTGCAACTCATCGTCGAGGCTTCCGAGACACGCGGTGTACATGGAGGAGTTTTTGAACAGCGAGGCGTCAAGATAGGAGTGCGCGCCGTATGTCTCCGTGAGCATCTGCGCCCAATGCGTTCGAAGTGCGATCTCGACCTGCTGTATCGCTTCTAGAAGCAGTAACCGCACTTTCCGATCGAACATGTACGTGACCACGATCTGATCGAATGTAATAGTCCGACGAACACCGTCTTGCGGAGTTGAGCAGGCGGCGTGAAGATGGCGTCCACGATGAAACAAGCGGACGCCAAAATTGGAGTGCCTGCAGCGACACAAGAACGCGCCAGGACGCGGCG
>NZ_MUNS01000032.1 GCF_002002705.1 Polaromonas sp. C04
GGCGGTGGCTACATGCGCGCCACGCCAAACTGCATCGGGCGCAGGGTGCGGGCCTCGGCCTCGGTACAGATGTCCAGGCACTGGCGCAGCACGTCGCGCGTGTCGCGCGGGTCGATCACGCCGTCGTCCAGCAGCAGGCCGCTGGTCGTGGCCACATCGGCCTGGGCCTCGAACATCTGCACGATACGGTCGTACTGCACCTGGGCTTTTTCGGGATCGGGCGCCAGGCCTTTGCGCTTCAGGGCCGCGTCATTCACGATCTGCATGGTGCGCGCGGCCTGCTCGGCGCCCATGACCGAGGTGCGCGCGCTGGGCCAGCTGAACAAAAAGCGCGGCGCATAACCACGCCCGCACATGCCGTAGTTGCCGGCACCGAAACTGGCGCCGCACTGGATGGTGATCTGCGGCACGGTGGCATTGGTCACGGCCTGGATCATCTTGCTGCCGTGCTTGATCATGCCGCCCTGCTCGGCGTCCTTGCCGACTATGTAGCCGGTGGTGTTCTGCAGGTAGATGATCGGGTGGCCAAGCTGGCACATCCACTGGATGAAGTGCGTGGCCTTGTTGGCGCCGGCCACGTCGATCGGCCCGTTGTTGCTGATGAGGCCCACTGCGTGACCTGCCACGCGGGCCTGCACGCACAGCGTTTGCGCGCCGTACAGCGGCTTGAATTCGAGCAGGTCCGAGTCGTCGACCAGACGCGCGATGACCTCGCGCATGTCGACCGGCTCGCGGTGGTGCACGGGCATCAGGCCAAGCAGCTCATCGGCCTCGAAGCGCGGCGGTAAACCTCCCAACCCTGTCATTCCCGCGCAGGCGGGAATCCAGTCCTCGCCATCGCTGGATTCCCGCCCCCCGATCGGAGTCGAGGGCAGGCTGCGCGGGAATGACAACTTATCAACCACCTCCCGTGCTATTCCCAGTGCCTGCCGGTCGTCTTCCGCCAGGTATTCACCCAGGCCCGAGAGGGTCGTGTGCATCTCGGCGCCGCCCAGTTCCTCCTCGGTCGCGACCTCGCCGGTGGCGGCCATGAGCAGCGGCGGCCCCGCCAGGAAGGCGCGCGAGCGGCCGCGCACCATGATCACCACGTCCGACAGGCCCGGCATGTAAGCGCCGCCCGCCGTGCCCGAGCCGTGCTGCACCGTGATCACCGGAATGCCCGCGCTGGAGAGTCGCGCGAGGTTGCGAAACAGCGTGCCGCCATGCACGAAGCCTTCGACGCGGTAGCGCATCAGGTTCGCGCCCGCGCTCTCCACCAGGTGGATGAAGGGCAGCTTGTTCTGCAGCGCGATCTCCTGCACGCGCAGGATCTTGTCCAGGCCCATGGGCTGGATCGCGCCTGCCTCGATGCCCGAATCGCTCGCGACCACCATGCAGCGCACGCCGCTCACGAAGCCGATGCCCGCGAGCACACCGCCCCCCGGCACCGACAGCGCCGGGTCCTTGTGGTCGTGCAGAAAGCCCGCCAGGGAACACAGCGGCAGCCATGGGCTGCCCGGGTCGAGCAGCAGGGCCACGCGCTCGCGCGGCAGCAACTGGCCGCGCTTGTCGAACACGGGTTTTGATTTGGCCGAGGCGTGGGCGGCGCGCTCTTCGAGTGCGCGCAGAGCGTCCAGCCGTTCCAGCATGGCGGCGCGGCGCTGCCGCGCGACGCTCGACTGGGGGTTCCAGCGCGATTCGAAAGCGCTCATTGGGCAACCTCCGCGCTACGCGCTGCGGTGTTCGTCTTGGGAGCGGCCCTGCGGCTCATGCCGCACCTCCGCCCGCACCCGCTGCCTGGGGCGCGTCCTGAAACACGCGCGGCACGGTGGCGCGGTGAAAGCCGCCGAACTCGCGGATGGCCGGGCGCTGGCGCGCCTCGCTGTTTGGCAGCGCGAAGGGCCAGCCCATGCGCACCTGCGGCCGCGCGCCGTCCACGCGCAGCGTGTCCCCGCTGATGAAGCTGGCCGCGGGGCTCAGCAAAAAGACGATGGCCGCAGACACCTCGGCCTCGTTGCCGAAGCGCCCCAGCGGCACGGTCTTGCGCATCTCGCGCAGCATGGCCGCTGCCTCGGGCGGGTAATGGTCCATGCCGCCGGAGGCGATGTAGCCCGGCGCCACCGCGTTCACGCGCACGCCGCTGCGGGCCCATTCCAGCGCCGCCGTCTCCGTGAGGCTCACCATTCCGGCACGCGCCGCGCCGCTGTGGCCCATGCCGGGCATGGAGCCCCAGATGTCGGCCACGATGTTGACTACTGAGCCGCCGTGCGCGGCCATGGATTGGCGATAGCATTCGCGCGCCATCAGGAAGCCGCCCGTGAGGTTGGTGTTCAGCACTGCCTCCCAGCCCTTGGCCGAGATGGCTTCGAGCGGGGTCATGTACTGGCCGCCCGCGTTGTTGACCAGGCCGTCGATGCGGCCCTGTGCGGCCACAACGGCTTGCACCAGCGCCACCACGCCCTCCTCCTGGCGAATGTCGCAGCAGTGCCAGCTGGCCTGGCCGCCGTCGCCGGTAATCTCGTCCTGCACGGCCTGCAGTTTCTCGGTATTGCGCCCGACCAGCACCACATGGGCACCCAGGCGCGCCAGCTCGTGCGCGGTGCAGCGGCCAATGCCGGAGCCGCCGCCCGTGACCACGATGACCTGCCCGGCGAACAGCCCGGGCGCGAAAATGGATTGGTACATCAAGCTTCTCCTGTGAACAGCGCCAGGGCCTGCGCCGTCAACCCATCGAGCGACTGCGAACCCTGCTGCGAAAACCACTGGACTGACCAGTTCAGCGCGCCAAAGATGAACAGCCGCGCGGTGCGCGGGTCGGCCTTGAGGGCGCCGGCCTCGTGCAGCGCCCGCAGCGTGGGCATCCACTGTGCCTCGTAGGCCCCCGTCAGTTCGGAGATGCCCTCGCGCTGCGCCTCATTCAGCGAGCGCCATTCGTACAACATCACGGGAATGAAATCGCTGCCGGGACCGAGCAGCACCTCGAAGTGGTTGCGAATCAGCGCGCGCAGCCGCTCGCGCGGCGCGGCATCGGCCGGCACGCGATCGAGCGCCGCCTGCTGGCTCTGGGCGGCCTGCGCCATGCCCTCCTGCATCACCACGTACAAGAGCGCGTTCTTGCTCTCGAAGTGATAGAACGGCGAGCCGCCGCGCATACCGGCCGCGGCCGCGATATCACGCGTGCTGGCGGCCGCGAAACCCTTGATGCGGAACAGCCGCGCCGCGCCCTCGATGACCAGGCGGCGGCGGTTGCCTTCGTCCAGTTCCGAGTCGAGCTTGCGTGGCCGCCCCCGGGGCCGGCCGGGCAGGGTCGCCGCGGAGCGACGCCCGCGCGGGCCTGGCGCGGACGAAGGGGAAATGCCGGGAGCCGTCGCACCGGCATCGACGGTGGCTGAAACCTGCGGGATTTTTGACATGCCCGCAAAGATAGCAGAGATGTTTATTTATAGCAAGCGATTGCTTTGTATAAATATGTACGCCCCCGAAAACACCCCCCAACCGTACGGCTACGGGCGGCGGGCGGCCCGCACGGATCAGGCCGACCAGTTCACCAGGCCGCTCCACGCCGTGGCCAGCACCACCAGGCCGAACGCGATGCGGTACCAGGCAAAGCCGACAAAGGTGTGCGTCGCGATGTAGCGCAAGAGCCAGTGGATGCACAGCCAGGCGGCGATGAACGACACCACCAGGCCCACCGCGAACAGGGGAATGTCCGCCACCGACAGCAAGGCGCGCTCCTTGTACAGGCTGTACACACCGGCGCCGATCAGCGTCGGAATCGCCAGGTAAAACGAGAACTCCGTCGCCGCCTTGCGCGACAGGCCCAGCAGCATGCCGCCGATGATGGTGGCGCCGCTGCGGCTGGTGCCGGGAATCATGCCCAGGCACTGCACGAAACCGACCTTGAGCGCGTCCAGCGCACTCATGTCGTCAACGCTCTGGATGCGCGGCACGGGCTTGGCAACCTTCTCCACCCACAGGATGATCAGCGCGCCGACGATGAAGGCGCCGGCCACCACGCCGGGATTGAACAGGTGCGCCTTGATGGTCTTGTAGACCAGCAGACCGATGACGGCGGCCGGCAGGAAGCCGATCAGCACGTTCAGCGCAAAGCGCTGCGCCTGGCGCTGGCTGGGCAGGCCCACCAGGGTTGCCTTGATTTTTTGCCAGTAATAAATGATGACCGCGAAGATCGCGCCGGTCTGGATCGCAATGTCGAACACCTTGGCCTTGTCGTCGTCGAAGCCCAGCAGGGCTCCGGTCAATATCAGATGCCCGGTGGACGACACCGGCAAGAACTCCGTCAGGCCTTCCACCACGCCCATGACGGCGGCCTTCATCAGCAAAACAATATCCACGCATGCTCCTATCAACAGAGCCGCGATTATCGCCGTGCCCACTGGCTCCCGGCGGCGCCGCGCATGGCAGGTGCGGCACGCCTTTCACGCCGGAGCGCTGCATTTCGCGCCGCCGGCGCTGCCATTCGTCGCAAACCGGTGGTGCGCCCGCCCAAGCCCCGGCACAGTTCACCCCACTGACCGATCACGCCACCGACGACACGTTTTTCAACTCGCCCCCCTCTTGAAGGAGATCACCATGCTTTTCCAAATCATCATCCACACCCCGGCCTGGGTCTGGGGCCTGCTGCTGGCGCTCGTCTGGCTCGGCGCCAATCAACTGTTCACGCGCAGCGTGCCACTGCGCCGCGCCACCCTGCTGCCGCTGGTCATGGTCGCCCTGTCGCTGTATGGCGCGATCTCGGCGTTCGGCGCCGCGCCGCAAGTCGTGCTCGCCTGGCTGGTGGCCGGCGCATTGGCCGCGTGGCTGGTGCTGCAGCGACCGCTGCCGGCCCGCACGCGCTTCGATGCCGCCACCCGCCGCTTCACCCTGCCCGGCAGCTGGGTGCCGCTGGCGCTCATGATGGGCATCTTCCTGACCAAATACTTCGTCGGGGTGACGCTGGCCATGCAGCCGGCGCTGGCCCACGCCGCCGGCTTCACCCTGGCCTTTGGGATGCTGTACGGCGCCTTCAGCGGCGTGTTTGCCGCCCGCGGCGCCCGGCTGTGGCGCCTGGCGCTGCAGCACGAGCGCAGCACGCTGCCCGCCACTACCCTCAACGCCTGAGAGGAAGCGCCATGAACGCAGCGAAGGGCCGCCCCGAGCAAACTGGCTGGTGCCGGGCTTTGACCGCCGCCAGGTGCCCGTGGCGCACGCGCAGATCGTGCCGTTCTTTCGCCAACACCTGCTGCCGTAAAGGGCTGCCCTAGAATGAGTTTTCCTGCCATGAACGCCCCCCCCAACACCCCATTGAGCCCCGACGAGATCGAGCGGCTTGCCATCCGGCGCGCCAGGGCCAAGCTCGGCTGGTACATGCACGCGGCCGTGTATGTGGTCGTGAATACGTTTTTGTTCGTGATGTCCACTTACGGCTTGCGCGAGCGGCACTGGGCCATCTACCCGGCGCTGGGCTGGGGCGTGGGTTTGGCGCTGCACTGGGTCTCGGTGTTCTTGCTCGGCAACGGCAGTGGCCTGCGCGAGAGCATGGTGCAAAAAGAACGCGAGCGCCTGCAACGCCGGCGCGACGGCTTCTGAGGCAGCCCATGCAGCTCGCCACCCCGGGAACGCTCGCGGCCCGCCGGATCGACGGCATCGCCTTGCTGCGCCATTACCTGCAGACGCTGGCCTTTTGCCTGGCAATTTCGGCCCTCCAGTATTTCGCCTCGCCCGACAAGCCGTACGAAGTGCCGCTGGTGTATTCGCTGTGCATCGGCTCGGTCACCTGGGCCCTGATCGATTTGGGCCGGCACCTGTTCAACCCCAACCCCGAGACGGGCTGGCCCTATGGCTGGGGCGGCATCGCGCTGGCAACGCTCGGCGTTCTGGGGGGTTACCTCATCGGCACCTATGCGGCCGACGCCTGGTTCGGCTGGTCGTCGTGGCAGCAAAGCGTCGCCCAGCAGCGCGTCTCGTGGCTGATCACGCTGGTGGCCGGCGCCGTCATCAGCTATTACTTCTACGCCCAGGGCAAGAGCCGCCACCTGCAAGGCCAGATGCAGCAGATCCAGCGCCAGGCCACAGAAGCCCGGCTCAAGCTGCTGGAAACCCAGCTCGAGCCGCACATGCTGTTCAACACGCTGGCGAACCTGCGCGTGCTGATCAAGAGCGACCCGGCCCGGGCGCAGGCCATGCTCGACCACCTGATCGCCTACCTGCGCGCCACGCTCGGTGCCTCGCGCGCGAGCGAGCACGCGCTGCAGACCGAGTTCGAGCGTGTGCGCGACTATCTGGCGCTGATGGCCGTGCGCATGGGCCCGCGCCTGCAGTACACGCTGGACCTGCCGCCCGATCTGGCCAGCCACCCGGTGCCCACGCTGCTGCTGCAGCCGCTGGTGGAAAACAGCATCCGCCACGGGCTGGAGCCCAAGGTGGAGGGTGGCAGCGTCAAGGTCAGCGCGCGCCGCGAGGGCGACTGGCTGACGCTGGAAGTGAGCGACACCGGCGTCGGCATCCAGGCCGGGATGGACGGCACGCGGGCCGCGCCCACGACAGCCGGCGGCTTTGGCGTGGCCCAGGTGCGCGAGCGCCTGGCCACCGCCTACGGCAAGCAATGCACTATTGAATTTATAGCGCCCAGTGGAGGCGGGACAAGGGCTACACTGCGATTTCCTTACAAAAACCCGGCAACACCCCCCGTGCGCGCCGACGCGCCACAAAATGCATTGCCCTGACGATCGAATTTTCATGAAGAATCTGCTGCCATGACCGTGCTCCTCCTGATCCTGAAAATCGCCGTGCTCGTGGTGCTGGCCGCCTCGCTCGCCGAGGCGCTGGTGCTGTCGTGGCGCCATGCGCACCGTGGCGGCGCGGCCTACGACTGGAAGGCGGCCGGCGTCTCGGTGGTCGACTTCCTGGTGCGCGAATACCCGCTGCGCTGGCTGCTGCCCGCCACCGCCTTCTACCTCGGCGCCATGGACTGGCTCTGGCAGCACCGTCTGTTCACGCTGCCGATGGACGACTGGCGCGGCTGGACCGCGTGCTTCGTCGGACAGGAGTTCTGCTACTACTGGTACCACCGCGCGGCGCACCGGGTGCGCTGGTTCTGGTGCACGCATTCCATCCACCATTCGTCGAACCAGCTCAACCTGTCGGCCGCCTACCGCTTCGGCTGGACCGGCCGGCTCACCGGCACGCTGGCGTTCTTCATGCTGGCGCCGCTGCTGGGCATGCCGCCGCGCGTGATCCTGCTGATGCTCACGCTGAACCTGCTGTACCAGTTCTGGATCCACGCCACCTGGATTCCGCGCCTGGGTCCGCTCGAATGGGTGCTGAACACGCCCTCGGCGCACCGCGTGCACCATGCGTCGAACCTCGAGTACCTCGACGGCAACTATGGCGGCGTGCTGATCGTGTTCGACCGCCTGTTCGGCACCTACATCCGCGAGCGCGCCGAGGTGCCCTGCCGCTACGGGCTGGTCACCCCGGTGGTCGGCCACAACCTGCTGCGCATCGAATTCGGTCCGTGGATCGCGCTGTGGCGCGACCTGCGCAGCGCACGCTCACTGCGCGCCGTGTGGGGCCATCTGTTCAAGCCGCCGGGCTGGCGTGTCCAAGGGCCGGGCGAGACCACCGAGGAATTGCGCGCGCGCGCGGCCGTCGCGTCGCCGACCGCAGGCTCCGACCACGCAGTGGGATTGCCGCTGCAAACGCCGATGGCTTGATGCACCAGGCTGCACCCGAATGCACCCACCGCCCCCGACCGCCCTGATTGCCGAAGACGAGCCGCTGCTGGCCCAGGCGCTGCAGGCCGAGCTGGCGCGCGTGTGGCCCGAGCTGCACGTGCTGGCCAGCGTGGGCGATGGCGCCAGCGCCGTGCAGCAGGCCCTGCAACTGCGGCCCGACGTGCTGTTCTTTGACGTGCGCATGCCGGGCCGGAGCGGCCTGGAAGCCGCCACCGAGCTGGCCGACGAATGGCCGGCGTCCACGCCGTTCCCCGCCCTGGTGTTCGTGACCGCCTACGACCAGTACGCGGTGCAGGCCTTCGAGGCGCAGGCGGTGGACTATCTGCTCAAGCCGGTGCAGACCGCGCGCCTGCAAAAAACCGTGTCAAAAGTGCAGCAAGCCCTTGCCCAGCGTGCACAATCTGCTACCAATCTGGAAGCAAGCTTGGCCACCACCTTGAGTCAGTTGCGCCACCTGATGGACGCCACCGGCGCGCCGCCCGCCGCCAGCGCCGGCCCGCTCAAGGTGATCCAGGCCAGCGTGGGCAGCCAGATCCGCCTGGTGCCGATCGACGAGGTGATCTATTTCGAGGCGGCCGACAAATACGTGCGCGTGCTCACATCCGGCCCCGATGGCGGCCGCGAATACCTGATCCGCACCCCGCTCAAGGAGCTGCTGCCGCAACTCGACACGCACACCTTCTGGCAGGTGCACCGCGGCACCGTGGTGCGCGCCAATGCCATCGACAGCGTGACGCGTGACGAGGCTGGCCGGCTGCACCTGACGCTGCGCGGGCGCGCCGACAAGCTGCCGGTGAGCCGGCTCTATGCCCATTTGTTCAAGGCGATGTAAGCATGCCCCTGCCCACCCAACCACTCGACGACCTCGCCGCGCCCGCCCATGCCGAGGCCATTCTCGACTTCTGGTTTGCCGACGGCCTGGCGCTGGGCTGGCCCAGCCGCGACCTGAGCGTGCAGTGGTTCGGCACGGATGCGGCACTGGACCGGCAAATCGACCAGCAATTCGGCCCGTGGGTGCGGCTGGCGCAGGCCGGCGGCCTGCAGGGCTGGGAGCAGGACGCCGCGTCCGGCGCCACGCCCGCCGGCATTCCGGGGGGCACGCAACTGGCGCTGGTCCTCCTGCTCGACCAGCTCAGCCGCAACATGTTCCGTGGCACGGCCCAGGCCTTTGCCGGCGACGCGCGCGCGCAGCGACTGGTCAGCAACGCGCTGGCGCAAGGCCTGGACGCGCGCCTGCCGTGGATCGCGCGCGTGTTTTTGTACATGCCGCTGATGCACGCCGAGCATCTGGCGCTGCAGGACGAATGCGTGCGCCGCTTCAGCGCGCTGGCGGCCCAGGTGCCCGCCACGCTGCAGGCCCGCATCGCGAGCCACCTGGACTTTGCGCGCCAGCACCGCGACATCATCATCCGGTTTGGCCGCTTCCCCTACCGCAACGCGGCGCTGGGACGCGCCAGCACGGTGCAGGAGCAGAAGTTTTTGAAGAAAGGCCCGCGCTTCGGGCAATGAACAGGTACGCCGCCGCCGCACAATCGGGTGCCGGTACGTTGTGCCCGGATATCACACTGGACGCCTGCAGTTTCAGTCGATTGACGATTGATGTTCGGCGGGTGCTCATCACCGAGAACGAGACCAACTTCCTGGCCTTGCCCAATGCCCCCGGTGCCATTGCCATCTTCGGCTCCGGATACGGCTGGGACGCACTCGCAAAGGCCCGATGGCTGGAGCGGTGCACCATTCATTACTGGGGCGATATCGACACCCACGGTTTCGCCATTCTTGATCAACTGCGCGGCCACTTCCCCCATGTCACATCAATCCTGATGGATCGGGTCACGCTTGACGCCCACACTGCCTTCTGGGGGCGTGAGGACAAACCGCAGCGAGGCGATTTGCACAGGCTGGCACCCGAGGAACTGAGCCTGTACAACGACCTGCGCGACAACCGCATCCGTGAAGGGCTGCGATTGGAGCAGGAGCATTTGGGCTTTGGTTGGGTGCGCGAGCGGATTGATCGATTGTTGCGACAAGACTGAAAAAAGACTACATTCAGTCCTTCATGAATCAAAGGAGAAGCCCATGCGCTACTCATCTCAAGTCAAACCGATCAGCTACCTGAAGGCCAACGCCGCCGAGGTGTTGTCGCATCTGTCCGAGCAGCGTGAGCCCTTGGTCATCACGCAGAATGGCGAAGCCAAGGCCGTGCTGCAGGACGTCGCGTCCTTCGAAGAAACCCAGGAAACATTGGCGTTGCTGAAAATCCTGGCGCTCGGCAACCAGGACGTTGAAGCGGGTCGGGTCAAACCGGTTGTGGATGTGGTCGCTCGACTGCGCGCCAAGCCGGCAAAGGCCTGATGGTCAGTAGGCCGAACCGTTACGAGGTCCTGCTCACCCAAGGCGCGGAACAGGACCTGGAGTCCATTCACGATTACATTGCCGAGTTCGACTGCGTGGCAAACGCCAACTACGTGCTCGACCAGCTGATGGACGTCGTGAAGGGTCTTGCACCGTTCCCCGAGCGAGGCAGTTACCCGAAGGAGTTGGTGGCGCTGGGCATCAAGGAGTATCGGCAAACCTCGTCCAAGCCTTACCGGGTGATCTACCGGGTCATTGGAGGCCAAGTCGTCATCTACTTGGTCGTCAATGGCCGCCGAGACATGCAGTCGGTGCTGGCTCGCCGGCTTCTCGGCGCTTGACTCCGCAGCACCCGCGCCAGTGCTCATAAGCCCGCCACCAAGAAAAAGTCCGCAAACAGATCCTCTGCGGGCCTCAATCACAACGGGCTGATGGATTAGCGATCGCGATCCCAGTGGCCGCGGCCATGGTGCTCGCGCCATTCCTCACGACCACGCCATCTCTCACCGTAGTAGCCGGGGCGGACCCAGCCGGTGCGGTAAACCGGATAAGGCGCAACCACCACCGGCGGCGCATAGGCGGGCTGCGTGTAATAAGCCTGCGGCTGCACATAAACGGGGGCCGGCTGGTAGTACACGGGCGGGGGCGCCACATACACCGGCGCGGGGAATCCGATGGCGATGCCCGGCAGGCCGATGCCCACGGACACGGCAACATGCGCCTGGGCAGCGCTGGTGGCGCCGAGTGCAGCCACGGCGAGCACGGCCGCCGCGGCGGTGGCATAGACAGAGCGGTTGTTTTTCATCGTTATCTCCTGAAGAGGGCACAAACTGCCCTTGCCTTTATTTAAACGCACCAGCGCCCATCCCGACTACCGACTGCACAGTGAAGATCATTGCCAGACGTAACAAACGCGGCGGATAAGCGCTGTAACAGGCACAACGGTTACAAATCGACCGGCCCGCCTAGAATCGGGACATGAGTTCTCCTGCTGCCAACACCCCCGCTACTGCCCCCGCCAAACCCAGCAATTTCCTGCGCCAGATCATCGAGCACGACCTGGCCCAAGGCACCTACACCGCCCGCCGCTGGGGCGGCAGCCCCGGCGACGCGGCGCACCACGCCGCCGGCCCAGTAGACCCGGCCAAAATCCGCACGCGCTTCCCGCCCGAGCCCAACGGCTACCTGCACATCGGCCATGCCAAAAGCATCTGCCTGAACTTCGGCCTGGCGCGCGACTATGGCGGCGTATGCCACCTGCGCTTTGACGACACGAATCCCGAGAAGGAAGACCAGGAATACGTCAACGCCATCATCGACACCGTGCACTGGCTCGGCTTCGACTGGAAGGCCAGCTTCAACGGCGTGAGCAGCACCTGCCTGTACCAGGCCAGCGACTACTTCGACTTCATGTACCGCGCCGCCGAATACCTGATCCAGGCCGGCCACGCCTACGTGGACGAACAGTCCGCCGAGGCCATGCGCATCAACCGCGGCGACTTCGGCACGCCCGGTGTGAACAGCCCATTCCGCAGCCGCACGCCGGCCGAGAACCTGGCGCGCTTTCGCGAAATGCGCGACGGCCGGCACGAAGACGGCGCCATGGTGCTGCGCGCCAAGATCGACATGGCCAGCCCCAACATCAACCTGCGCGACCCGGCCATCTACCGCATCCGCCGCGCCACGCACCACAACACGGGCGACAAATGGTGCATCTACCCGATGTACACCTTTGCGCACCCGATCGAGGACGCGCTGGAGAACATCACCCACAGCCTGTGCACGCTCGAATTTGAAGACCAGCGCCCGTTCTACGACTGGCTGCTGGACCGGCTGTGCGAAGGCGGCCTGCTGCAGGCGCCGCACCCGCACCAGTACGAATTTGCGCGCCTGAACCTGACCTACGTCGTTACCAGCAAACGCAAGCTCGCCGCGCTGGTGTACGACCACAAGGTCAACGGCTGGGACGACCCGCGCATGCCCACCATCGTCGGCCTGCGCCGGCGCGGCTACACACCCGAAGCCATTCAACTGTTTGCCGAGCGCATCGGCGTGACCAAAAGCGACAGCTGGATCGACTACAGCACCCTGGAAGGCTGCCTGCGCGAAACGCTGGACGTGTCCGCCCCGCGCGCCATGGCCGTGCTCGACCCCGTCAAGCTGGTGCTCACCAACTGGGACGCCGTGATGGGCGCGGGCGCGCTCGACGAATGCTCCGCCCCCGTGCACCCGCATCTGCCCGCGCTGGGCCGCCGCAGCTTCAAGATCGGCAAGGAAGTGTGGATCGACCGCAGCGACTTCGAAGAAACCCCGCCCAAAGGCTTTTTCCGCCTGTTCCCGGGCAACAAGGTGCGCCTGAAATACGGCCACGTGATCGAGTGCACCGGCGCTGCCCGCGACGCCGCGGGCAAGGTGCTGGAGGTGCACGCCACGCTGGTGCCCGACACCAAGAGCGGCACCCCCGGCTCCGACGCCGTCAAGGTCAAGGGCGTGATCACCTGGGTCGCCGTGGCCGACGGCATCCCGGCCGAAGTGCGCCTGTATGACCGCCTGTTTCTTGATGCGCAACCCGACGCCGGCGGCAAGGAGTTTCTGGCCAGCCTGAATCCGAACAGTTTGAAAGTGATCCAGGCCGTGGTGGAGCCGTCACTGTCCAGCGCCAAGGCGGATGACAAATTTCAGTTTGAGCGGCATGGGTACTTTGTGGCGGATCGGGTGGATCACACGGGGGCGAAACCGGTGTTTAACCTGGCGGTGGGGTTGAAGGATAGTTGGGGTAAATGAGCCCCCCTCGTTCCAGCGGTCTCAAGCACCCCATTGTGGTGGTGATTGCCGGGCCCAATGGCGCGGGCAAGTCGACTGCAGCACCGTTTTTACTCAGACAAGCTTTGGGCATTCTGGAGTTTGTGAATGCAGACCAGATTGCCGTGGGGCTGTCTGCGTACGCGCCTGAAACCGTGTCATTTGAGGCAGGCCGCATCATGCTCAAGCGACTTCAAGAACTGGCTGCAGCCAATGTTAGCTTTGCGTTCGAATCTACCTTGTCCAGCCGTACGTTTGCCTTGTTTCTGACCCGCTGCAAGGCGCGCGGTTACAGCGTTCAGATATTTTATGTGGCGCTGCCCAGTGCAGAGCTGGCCGTGAACCGGGTGGCGCTGCGCGTCAAGCTCGGCGGGTACGCCATACCGCAGGCAGACGTGAAGCGTCGCTTTCAGCGCAGTTTGCACAATCTGCATGCGCTGTACCTGCCGCTTGCCGACCGCTGGACCATTCTGGATAATGCATCTGGCACACTCAAGCCTATTGCCCACGGCACTGCACGCCGCACTTACATAGAGGAACCGGAAAAATGGCTCAATCTAAAACGGCTCGCCCAGTAAAGAAGAGCAGTGCATCAACCCGCCCGGCCACAGGACAAGACAAGGTTGCTCAGGCCTTGATCCAAGCATCCAGACAGGCCCGAAAACAACTCATGGCGCAAGGACTGAAGCTGCCCACCCAGAACTGGGCTGGCTCTGCCGTGCGCAACCCGGCCGTCTGAAATCCGGCCCTCTGCGCGACGATTTCCGGCCAAGACGTACAAGTGCCTTCGAAAGCGCACGCTCCGGGTTCAGTCAAAAAACTCTTCGTCAATCTTCTTGATCTGAATGGTTTCTTCGACCCGGCAACCGATGTCGTAGCGAATCATCAACCGTGTCAGCAAGTGACCATCAATCAGCACAATACGCTCAGAAGCTCAGCCGTTTCCTTCGCCGCGGGAGAAAAACCGGACGTCGTCACGAACAGGCCCTTGCTGGCCTTGAAGCGGTCCAAAGAGCCAAAAAAATCGCGTATATCTCCCGCGGAAACCTTGTTGTCGGCGTACCGCTTGGCCTGCACATAAATCCGATCTAAACCCAGAGCATCCTGGTCAATCACGCCATCGACACCACCATCGCCGCTTTTTCCCAGTGCGCGCCCGGCCTCCGCGGCAGAACCGCCATAGCCCATCGCGACAAGCAATTGCACGACAAGGCGCTCGAAAAAGTCTGGTGGAGCGGCAAGCACTTTGGCCAATAGTTCCACGCTCAGGGATTTGTCCAGTTCGGCATGTGCGGAGCGGATGATTTCATCCGGAGTCAGGTCTTTCAGATTCGCTTCAGGCGTGGGCGCGCTGCCAGAAGGTTGATCGCTGACTTCTCGAAATAATTTGAACTCCGGGAATGTCTCCAAAAATTTGATGTTGATGGACGGCGGCGGAGAAGCCAGCACGGCGCGTCCCCTCTCGCTGATGACGAAATGACCCCCGCCGGGTCAAGTCGACCAAACCGGCCTTGCCAAGGTAACTCTTGGCCCAATTAACCCGGTTGGCAAAAGTGGTCTGCTTGCCTGAAGGCAGCAGTTCGGATAGTTCAGCTTCCGTCAAACCCAGTTGCTTGCCAAGCAAGCCGACGACCTCGGAAATTTTGATCTCGCCATTGGCCGACGCTCGAAGCACCGGCAGCATCAGCGTCTGAAAGTCGGGTATTGCCATGAATGAAAAACCTCCACTTTTTTTGTAGTGTCAAGATTATCGTTTCAGCTGCATCGATCGCATGAAGATCCGGCTGCTCGAGGCTGCCGCCCCCTCCAACCAGCGCATGACGCCCAACTTGTAGTCTTCGTAACGGCTGCCGAACAGCGTGGACAGCACCCGTTCTTCGGACAATTAGCGGACAATTAGCGGACAATTAGGGTCAGATTCTAATTACCTCTGGTCAAAACCCATCAACAGCTCGATGCCGCCGTGTGGGCTGCTGCCCACTGACAAAGCCAAATTGAAGCGCCGGGCCAGGGCCGCTTGAACGGTTTTGGCAACAACGCCTTCTCATCCTCAAACTTGACCTGCCCCCACTTCCATGTGGCATGCCTTGCCGGCGGATAATCCGGCCTCATGAACCTGTCTCTTTCTCTCTTCCCCCTCGGCTGGCAGCACTATCTGCTGGGCGGGCTGCTCGTGGGCGCGGGCACGGCGCTGCTGTTCATTTTGACCGGCCGTATCGGCGGCATGAGCACGCTGTTCTCGAGCACCTGGTCTTTCGTGGTGCACCGGCCGTTTTTCCAGCAGGCGCGGTTTGTCGATTCGCGCAACTGGCGGCTGGTGTATGCGCTGGGCCTGATCTTGGGCGGGCTGGTGTGGTGGCTGGGCTTTGCCGGGGGCGTGCGCGAGGCCACAAACGTGCCGGCATGGCAGCTGCTGGTGGGCGGTATTTTTGTGGGCTACGGGGCACGGCTGGGCAACGGCTGCACCTCGGGTCACGGCATTTGCGGGCTGGGCTCGCTGCAGTGGCCTTCGCTGATGGCGGTGCTGACCTTCATGGCGACAGCGTTCCTCACGGCCAACCTGGCGGCAAGGTGGCTGTCATGAGCGTGGCCAACAGGACTCTCCCGCGCGCGCTGGCCACGCTGGTGGCGGGCGCGCTGTTTGGCTTCGGCCTGTCGCTGTCCACCATGATCCGGCCCGAAGTGGTGCTGAGTTTCCTGCACTTGAAGGACTTCGGCCTCATGCTGGTGATGGGCGGCGCGGTGGCGGTGGTGGTGCCGGCCTACAAGCTGGCACCCCGCTTGCTGGGTCGCCCGCTGCTGGGCGACGTGTTTCGCAGGCACCCCAGCGTCTGGAACCGCGACACGCTGCTGGGCGCGGCCCTGTTCGGTGTGGGCTGGGGGCTGTGCGGCGTATGCCCCGGCCCGGCCATTGCCGGCCTGGGTGCGGGCAACTGGAGCCTGCTGTGGGCGCTGGCCGGCATCGCGCTGGGTGCGCTGTTGCAGGGGCTGCGGTCGGACACACGCCCCTACAACCAGCGCCTGACGCCCGACTTGTAGTCTTCGTAGCGGCGGCCGAACAGCGAGGACAGCGCCCGCTCTTCGGGCCGGATCTGGAAGCGGTTCATGTAGAGCACAAAGGCCACGGGCCCCAGCAGCGCCCAGGCGCAAGACAGGTACACGGCCCACGCCACAAGGACAAACACGAGGCCGACATACATCGGATTGCGCGTCAGCCGGTACACGCCCGAGCAGACCAGGGCCGCGGCTTTTTCGGGCTTCATCGGGTTGACGGTGGTTTGGCTGCGCCGAAAGGCGATCACGCCCGCCAGATCAAAGGCGACGCCCATCAGCGCCAGCACGATGGCCGCCGGCACACGCACGGCCGCGGGCAGATCGATCAGCGGGGCCAGCACCGCGATGCCCCACATGGCGGCGGCGGCCAACGCGGTAACGACGGGGGGCGGGATCTTCAGTTCGAGGGTTTGCATGCGCAGGCCCCTCAGCCGCCCTTCGAAGCCGAGCCTGCCTTGCGCCGCACGTGCAGTTGCACATGCGTGGAACCATCGCCCATCGGGACCTCTTTCACCTCCAGATAGCTCTGCTTGCGCATCAACTCGCCCAGCTTCGAGAAACCGTAGTTGCGCGGGTCGAACGAAGGATGGTTGCGCGTGAGCTGGCTGCCCAGCGCCGACAGGGTGGACCAGCCGTCGTCGCGCGCCGTGGCGTCCAGCGCCGTGAGGATCATGGGCCGCAGCTTGGGCAGGCCCGCCACCTCGGTGGCGACCTCGCGCGTCTTTTGCTCTTCGGGCTCGGCGCGCAAAATTTCCGTGTAGATGAACTTGTCGCACGCGGCCACGAACGGCTCGGGCGTCTTGCGCTCACCAAAGCCGTACACCACCAGCCCTGCCTCGCGGATGCGCGTAGCCAGCCGCGTGAAGTCGCTGTCGCTGGAGACCAGGCAGAAGCCGTCCACGCTGGCGGTGTGCAGCACGTCCATGGCGTCGATGATGAGCGAGGCATCCGTGGAGTTCTTGCCGGTGGTGTAGCTGAACTGCTGGATCGGCTGGATGGCCAGCTTGTGCAGCACCTCCTTCCAGCCCTTGAGGTTCTGCGTGGTCCAGTCGCCATAGGCGCGCTTGATGGTGGCGGTGCCGTAGCGCGACACCTCGGCCAGCAGCTCCTGGATGACGGATGCCTGGGCGTTGTCGGCATCGATCAATACCGCGAGTCTTTCGTTGTGGGTTGTTGCCATGGGGCCTCCTGATTAGTGAGGATCGTACACAGGCAGGCAACTCCGTGCGCACAACTGGCTACCCTTCTTTGCACGAACTGCCCGCGCGGTATACACAAAGGACACATGGGCGGCGCACCATAAAGGCTCATGAACACAAGGAGTCCCAACATGAAAACCATGAAATCCACCACCATTGTTTGCGCGATTGCCGTCGCCAGCATGGGGCTCAGCACGCTCTCGTTCGCGCAGGACAACGATTGGCGCAACGCACCGCAGGCGCGGCCGCAGGTCCAGCAGCAAGGACCGCAGTATCGGGCACAGCCTCAGCCGAATCGCAATGTGCGTCCTATCGACAACCGCTTTGACCATGGCGACATGCGCCGCAACGACCGTGGCAGCTACTACAACGCACGCGGCCCGGAATTCAGGCGCGGCGGCTACATTCCGCGCGATTACCGCAACCGCCAGTACGTGGTGAACGACTACCGTGCGTACCACCTGAGCCCGCCCCCGCGCGGCCAGCAATGGGTGCAGGTGGGCAGTGACTATGTGCTGATCGCCATCGCCACAGGCCTGATCGCCAACATCGTTCTCAGCCGCTAAAGCGGCGGCACAAGACAGCCCGGGCGAGTCATGCGCGCCCGGGCTTTCGCGGGAACCAATGGCGCACGCGCTGCTCCATATATTTATATTTACCGATGGACGCGACGCATGCTGCAAGTTCTCAAGGAATTTTTTGAAAGTCTGATGGCGCCGGCCGGCAGCCAGTCCCCACAGGCGCGCGAGCGCACGCTGCAGCTGGCCACGGCGGTGCTGCTGGTGGAGGTGATGCGGGTGGATGGCAACACGCACGCCGCACAGCAGGTCACCATCATGGCCGCGCTGCGCAGCAGGTTTGCGCTGCCCGATGACGCGCTGGCGCAGCTGGTGGAGCAGGCGCGGCAGACGGCCGAAACGGCCAACGACTACTACCGCTTCACTAGCAGCATGAACGAGGAGTTCACGCAGGCCCAGAAGATCCAGGTGGTGGAGGCCATGTGGCAGGTGGCCTACGCCGACGCCCGCCTTGACGAGAACGAAATCAGCCTGATCGGCAAGATCGCAGATCTGCTCTACGTGACCCAGGGCGAGTACATCGGCGCCAAGATGCGCGCCAAGGAAGCGGCGCAGCTGGGCAGCAGCCAGGGCGCGTGAGATCCGGTGTCTCCGGCGTGCCAAGTGACGGCGGCGCACAGCCACTAAACTGGGCGCCACCCACTATCCGGAGACTTTTCCCATGATCACGCTTTGCGGCTTTCCCGTCTCGAACTACTACAACAAGGTCAAGCTCGCGCTGCTTGAAAAGGGCGTGCCGTTCAGCGAGGAAATAGTGCTGACCGGGCGCACCGACGAGGCGGTGCTGGGCGCCTCGCCGCTGGGCAAGATCCCGTTCATCCGCACGCCACAGGGCAGCCTGTGCGAGAGCGAGGCGATCGTCGAATACCTCGAGGCCACTTACCCCAACCCGCCGCTGCTGCCGGCCGAGCCGTTTGCCGCGGCCAAGGTGCGCGAGCTCGTCACGTTCATCGACCTGCACCTGGAGCTGGTGGCGCGCGAGCTGTATTCGCAGGCCTTCTTTGGCGGCACGGTGAGCGAGTCCAGCCAGGCGCGCATTCGCAAGCAGCTGGACAAGAACATTCCCGCCTTCAAGCGCCTGGCCAAATTCGCGCCCTATGTGGCGGGCGATACCTTCACGCTGGCCGATTGCGCCGCCTTTGCCAGCCTGCCGGTGGTGGGCATGGCCACCAAAGCGATCTACGGCGAAGACCTGCTGCTCGCCGCCGGCGTGGACTACAAGCCCTACATGAAGTTCATCGGCGAGCGGCCCAGCGCGCAGAAGGTGCTGGCCGATCGCAAGGCGTACTCCAGCAAGGTCTAGCACTTGCAAAGCCGCCGCCGGCCCCCAAAATGCAGCAAATGAACGAATCACTGCACATCGTCTGTCCGCATTGCCACACCACGAACCGCGTGCGTGCGGACCAGCTCGGCAGTGCGCCGACCTGCGGGCACTGCAAAAAACCCCTGTTCGACGCGCATCCTGCGGCACTGGACGAGGCGGCGTTTGACAAGCACATCGGCCGCAACCAGATCCCGGTGCTGGTGGACTTTTGGGCGCCCTGGTGCGGTCCGTGCCGCACCATGGCGCCGTGGTTCGAACAGGCCGCCGCGCAACTGGAGCCGCGGGTGCGCCTGGCCAAGGTCGATACCGAGGCGGTGCCCAACCTCGCCGCGCGCTTCAACATCCGCAGCATTCCGACGCTGGCGCTGTTCGTGGGCGGGCGCGAGGTGGCGCGCCAGGCCGGCGCCATGGGCGCGGCCGACATCGTGCGCTGGGTGCAGCCGAATGTGCGCTGATTGCTACCGATTTCGTAGCTGCTCGCGCAGATCCCTCAAGGGCTAGCGGCTGTTTTTGTTAAATTCCTGGCTTGCCAGCGGCCGCGACAGGTACACGCCCTCGCGCCCCACGATCGCCGTGCGCGCGGGCATCAGGATGGTGCAGTCGTCGCACGGCGCGCGGATTTCATCCGGGCCGTCGGTGGCGATGAGTTCGTCCTTGGCAAACACCTCAAAGCCCACGCACGGCCGGCTGAATCTGAATTCGGGCGTCTTGATCACATAGGTGCGCAGCAGCTCGAAGCGCCTGGGCGAGCCGGCGGGTGCGGTATCCGCGTCGCGCTCCATCAGGCCGAAGTGGGCCAGGAAGCCGCGCGTCACGGCCATGGCCGTATCGCTGCTCGCCTGGCGGAAATGCTGGCCGCATTCGACCACCATGGCGGCGCCCGTGCCGCCGGCACCGGCGAAGTGGCCGTACTGGATCAGCGGCGTGCCTGAGCCCAGGCCATCGGGCATGACCAGGTGCACCTGCGGGCGCCCGATCGCCAGCGCGACCTCGGCGTTGCGCGCGAAGCCGGGATAGACCCAGAAGGGTTCGACGTCCTGGCTGGTGGAGTGGATGTCGAGCAGGTGATCGGCTGCGGCAAGCACCGGGCGCAGCTCGCGCGCGCGCCGCAGCTCGGGGCTGTCCTCGTGGCCGTCCAGCCACTCGGGCGACCAGATGCGGTTCAGGTTGTGCACCAGCAGGCGGCTCTCGAACGGCTGCGCCGGGTCAAAGGTTTCGTACGCCGCCACGTTGGCAAAGCTGACCGTGAGCGTGCCGATCAGCGGGCGCACGCCGGCATCCAGCAACTGCGTGGCCGCCACCATGCCGCAGAACTCGTTGCCGTGCGTGAGCGCGTTGACCAGCACGTGCGGCCCGGGCTTGCCGGATTCGAAGCGGTGCACGTAGTCGATGCCCACGTTGCCGCGCCGATAGGCCGACAGGTCGCGCGGGAGGACTTCGAAGGTGGTGGACGCTGGCGCAGAGGTTGGGTTCATGTTTGCTACTTTTTTTATAGCTACTTGTGTAATACCCACAAGGGCTTGAGTCACATTCTACTCATACCTTGCCAGACCCGTCCGCACGGAATGAATGCTCAGGCGCCGATGATGGCCTCGATCGTCTGCTGCCACAGCGGCGCCAGCTTGCGAAAGCCGCCTCGGCTGGGATGGATTTCGTTGAGCCAGTCGTTGCTCTGGCCGGTCGAACCGGGCACGGCGGGGGTCAAGGTGCCCACGGTGTCGACCACATGCACGTTGGGCAGGCCGAGCGAGCGGATCACGCCGCGCAGCCGGTCGATCAGCAGATCGGCCACAGGTTGCCAAAGCGCCGCGGGCACCCGGTGCACCTGCAGCGCGGGCAGCAGCCACGGCCCGAAGCCGGGCACGGCCGGCGCATCGCGCGGCGTCAGATGATCGTAGGTATGCACGAAGACGGGCGTATCGTGGTTCTTGATGCTGGCGGCGACAAAGTCCGAGACTTTTTTGAAATTGGCGCGCAGATAGACCTCGAACTGTGCCCAGGCGGCCTCATGCACGCAATCGGCCGCCGTGGCGGGCGGGCTGGTGGTCGAGCACAGCCGCAGGATGCGCTGGTCTACGTACTGGTCGCTCACGGCATCGATCAGGTCGTTGCCGCCGCCGCTGAGCAGGATGGCGTCGAACTTCCAGGCCCGGTTGCCGTAGCTGCCGCCGTCGATGAGCGATGGGAAATTGCTGTCGCGCCACCAGTCGGCCATATGGTCCAGCGTGTCGCCGGGCATCGCCGTCTGAGTGATCAGCGTACGGCGCGTGAACCGCAAAAAATTGAGCTGGTTGAAGCCCAGCACGGAGCCGTACGCAAACCACGAATCGCCTTCGGCCAGCATGTGGCGCCCGTAGTCGGCAGGGCTGGTGCCGGCCTCGCCGTTGTTGAGTTGCCAGGGTGCAATGGTCACTACGGGGACCGACATGGTGAACTCCTGAAGACTGCTTGCCAATATAACGGCGCCCCTGCCATCGCACAATCCTAGACGGCAGCCTCTAGGATTTGGGTCGCTATTAGGTCGCACGCCCTAGGGCGAACGGGGAAAATTCATTCATCAACTTTTCACCCTCTCGGGAACCTACCATGACCGCAAAGAACCTCTCTACCGTTGTGACCGACTTGATCGAGTCCTACGGCAACACCTCCAAAAACGTGATCAACGCCTATCGCACCGGCGGCGAGCGTATCGTCGGCTTCGTGGAGCAGCGCTGGGACCGCGCCCTGGAAGCGTCCAGCCCGAAGCTGAGCGCCGACGTGGTTGAGAACGCCACCGCCGCGCAAAAGCTGGTTGGCAGCTACTACGCCCAAGGCCTGGCCCTGGCGACCAACAGTGCGGACACCCTGGTCAACGAGATCGTCAAGTTCGCCGGTCAAGGCGTGCAGCAAGTGGCCGCCAACGCCAGCCGCTTTGAAGAAAAAACCGGCGTGCCCGCTCTCAGCAAGCTCGCCACGGCTGCCGTGCCTGCGGCCGAGATGGTGAGCAAGCTGGCCGCCCAGCTGGAAGAGAAGTCTGCCGAATTGGTGAAAAAGATCGCTGGCGACGACGCTGCCTCCGTCAAGCACGTCTCGCCCTTCAAGAAGGCGCGCGCCACCAAGGCCGCCTGAACCTGAACCCGGCCTGTGTGGCCGCCCCGCTCACTTCGTTGAGCGGGGCGGCTTTTTCTTTTTGAGCTGCCGCTCGGCATCGACGATCAAGCCCGCGGCCAGCCACGCGGCGAATTCTTCCGGGGTTTCCAGCGTGATGCGCCCCAGGTTGGCCGCGCGCAGGTCGTAGATCACGATCTCGGCGGCCTTTTGCAGGTTCACGCGCCCGCCACTTTGCACCGCGCCGCGCTTGCGGCCAATGGCCTGGAGCAGTTGCTCATCGGTGAGGCCCGCCAGGTCCACGCTGTAGCGCGCGGCGAGCGCGCCGGGATAATGCCGGGTCAGATAACCGAGCAGCTCCAGCGCCACCTCTTCTTCATCGAAGGCGTTGCGGCCGATGGCGCCGCTGGCCGCCAGGTTGTAGCCGCTGCGGGCCACGATGATGCGCGGCCACAGCACGCCGGGCGTGTCGTACAGATAAAAGTCGTCGGCCAGCGCAATGCGCTGCTCCAGCTTGGTGATGCCAGCCTCGTCGCCGGTTTTGGCGGCGCGCTTGCCCGTGAGCGTGTTGATCAGCGTGGACTTGCCAACGTTGGGAATCCCGCAAATGAGCACGCGCATGGGTTTGGCCATGCCGGCGCGGCCGGGCGCGAGCTCGTGGCAGGCCTGGATGAGACGCCGAGCGGGCGTGGCCTCGCTCGCGTCGAGTGCCAGCGCGCGCGTGGCGGGCAGCGCGTTGTAGTGCGCCAGCCAGAGCGCGGTGCGCGCCGGGTTGGCCAGGTCCTGTTTGTTGAGCACTTTGAGCCCGGGCTTGCCGCTCGTGATCTCGGCCAGCATGGGGTTGGCGCTGGAGCCCGGCAGGCGCGCATCGAGCAGCTCGATCACCACATCAATGTCCTTGATGCGCTCCTGGATGGCTTTTTTGGTCAGGTGCATGTGACCGGGAAACCACTGGATGGCCATCGGGATGTTCTTTCTTGTCAAGACTGGGTGGGATGAAGGGGCGAGTGCGAATTGTCACCGCATCGGATCATCGGCTCCATGCCCTCACTCAACACCCCACTGCGACCGCCTGACATCAAGGCCGGCAAGGCGAACAACGAGCTGCTGCCAAAAGGCGTGCCGGGCCGAATTGCCGAACCGGTCCTACATCCTTCCACCGCCATAGGGGCCACACTGGGGATTCGTTCCGTCAAGCCGACGGTTGACCGCTGCGCCGGCCGCCGCCAGACGGTATCCGGCAGCACGTGCCGCAACCATCCCACAAGGACACCCGTATGCAAATTCAAGTGGACACCAGCAAGGGCATTGGCAACAAGGACGCGCTGGAGCGCTGGGCCGATAACGAACTGAATGAAAAACTGAACCGTTTCCGGGACGACATCACGCGCGTGGAGGTCTACCTGAGCGACGAGAAGGGTGACAAGGGCGGCGCCAACGCCCTGCACTGCTCCATGCAGGCCCGCCTGGGCCACCACCAACTCATTACCGTGAACCACCATGGCGCCACCCAGGACGAGGCGTTTCGGGGCGCGCTGACCAAGCTGCTGGGTTCGCTGGAGACCACACTGGGGCGGCTGAAGAACCACCGCGACCGCGAATCCATCCGCAAGGATGGGGGCGTTGCCGGGCAGTAGCGCAGCAGACCCGCTACGCGGCGCGCGGCAGGGCGCCCGGCAGGCCCAGGCGCTCAGGCGACAGGTACTGCTGCAGGTAGATGTCGAACGGCACGGTGTCAGCGGCCTCGACTTTTTTCTGGTCCTCGATGGATTGCTGCGCCATGGCGCGAAAGCGCGCTTGCATGTCGGCGGGAAAAGGCAGACTCAGCAGCGCGCGCCTGGTTTGTTGGGACTGTGCGCGGGCGAAGCGGATGAACGAGTTGTCGAACTCCCTGGCCATCACCTCCAGCACGCGCGCCGAAGGTAATGTGCTGGCGTCCGCCAGCCCCGCCCGGGCGGCCATTAACGCCTGGCGGTACTGCGTGCCGCCATGCACCGCGTCGAGCCGGGCCGCGATCGGCACGAACGCCTCCATCAGCTCCATGCCCCAGTCGGTCAGCAGCACCTCGCGCCCGTCGCGCTCCAGGCGCAGCCCCTGCTCGCGCCCGCGCGCGGCCACGCGGTCGCGGCTGTGCGAGGTTTCGGCAATTTCCTGCGGCGTGTCGGGTGGGCTGTCGGCCAGCAGGCAATGCAGCAAAAACACGTCGAGAAAGCGCATGGTCTGCGCCGTGATGCCCACGGGGATGAAGGGGTCGAGGTCCATCAGGCGCACCTCGATGTATTCCACGCCGCGCTCGCGCAGCGCGTGCAGCGGGCGCTCGCCCGGCTGGATCACGCGCTTGGGGCGGATGGTGCCGTAGAACTCGTTCTCGATCTGCAGCAGGCTGGTGTCAAGCTGGTTGTAGTCGCCGCCGGGATTGCGCACACCGATGGCTTCGTAGGCCGGATAGGGCCGGGTCAGCGCATCCTGCAGCGAGGCACCATAGCCATCGAGGCTGTTGTAGCTCACCGCGATGGAGGCCTGTGCGTCGCTCTGGTAGCCCAGGCGCCCCATGCGCAGCGAGGTGCCATACGGCATGTACATGGTGTGCTCGTTCAGCGTTTGAAGTTCGTGCGCGCGCCCGGCGAGAAAACTGGAACACACCGCGGGCGATGCGCCAAACAGGTACAGCAGCAGGAACGCATGGCGGCGGAAATTGCGGATCAGCGCAAAGTAGGCTTCGCTGGAGACGTCCGGCATCGACCAGTTGTAGTGGATGCCCGAGATGGTCTGCATGCGCCGGCCATAGCGATGGCTCAGCCCCATGCGGTACACGCTCTTGGAGCGGCCGATGTTGGATGACCCGTAGAGGCCGATCGGAATCGTCTCGTCGGTCGGCAGGCCGCAGGGCATGCTCGAGACCCACAGCATCTCGTTGCCCGCCTCCTTCAGCACCTGATAGGTGAACTGATGGAGTTGGGTGAGCTCTTCCAGGCAGGCATCGACCCCGGCATGCACGCCGGTGATGAGTTCGACTTGCGACTCGCTGAAATCGGTGGTGATGTGCGGATGCGTGAGCGCCGAGCCGAGCGCGGCCGGGTGCGGCGTCAGGGCGAGCGCGCCATCGGCCTGCGCGCGCAGGCTTTCCTTTTCGATGCCGCGGCGAATACCTTTCAGGGTGACGGGGGAAAGCGCGCCCAGGCGCTCTTGCAAACTGCTCATGTCGATGGCTTTTGAATCTGTGCGGGCTGAAAGGTAACACAGGCTGCCAATGCCTGCCCGACGCGGCTTTTGGGCGCGCCGTGCTAGCGAACTCCCACGCTTGTCGCTTCGCGTACTACGTTGCCCCCTGAGGGGGCCAGCCTTGCTTGGAGCGGTCCTTCGCTGCGTCAGAGCCGCGTCATCGTCAGGCCCAGCGTGAGCGCGATCGACGTCCCGAAAATCACCAAACCCACGAGCCGGCGCCGGCTGGTTTGCACCCACAGGATCACGCCCGAGAGCGACAGGAAGATCAGGCTGCCGGCCAGCGTGTCGATGAGCAGAATCCACGCCAGCGACATGCCCACACCCTTGTGCAGGTTGGTCAGCGTCGCGATGAAGCCGTTGCTCGTGGTGGTGACGCCGACCGAGCGGTTGCCGTGCCAGTAGTCGGCCTGCACGATGGCGTTGGGGCCGCCAAAGTTGAAGATCCAGTGCTCGGGCTGCATCAGCGCCAGCGACTGCGCCACGTCGCCAGGCGCGGATAGCTTGTCTTTCGGCACCCAGGCCGCCACTTTGGCCGGCTCGACCCGCATCGAATTCGCTGGCCTGTCCAGGCCCAGGGCCGTTTGCAGCCAGACCGCCATCTCGGCAGCAGTTGCCGGCGCCGGATCCGGCAGCGCCAGCTGTGCGTTGATACGCTGCTGCGACATGGGCGGCAGCTTGAGCACGGCGCGGTGGTTCAGCCAGATGCCGCTGGTGCCGAAGATCAACCCGAGCAGCGCACCCCACAAGCCAAACCAGCCATGGGTCTTGCGCACCCAGCGCACGAAGGTGGCACGGCGGTGGTGCGGGTGCGGGTGGTCAGCCATGCCGCGCTGCGGCAAGGCGGCCGTGTCGTTGCGGGGCAGGGTCATCTCGCGCGCCATCATCAGGTGTCGCTCCATTTGCGCAGCAGGTTGTGATAGGTGCCCACCAGGGTGCGCCGCGCCACAGTGTCGGCGTCGCTCTGGTTCAGGCGCTGGATGGCGTTGTCCATGTCGAACAGCAAGGCGCGTTCGCCGTCGTCGCGCACCAGGCTTTGCACCCACAGAAAGCAGGCCACGCGCACGCCGCGCGTGATGGGCGTGACCTGGTGCAGGCTGCTCGCGGGGTAGAGCACCATGTCGCCGGCCGCAAGCTTGGCGCTGTGCATGCCGTAGGTGTCCTCGATCTGCAGCTCGCCGCCGTCATAGCTGTCCGGATCGCTCAGAAACAGCGTGGCGGACAGGTCGGTGCGCAGCTTGGCGCCGCTGTGCGGGTGCAGGCGCACGCCACCGTCGACATGCAGGCCGAAGGCCATGCCCGCGCTGTAGCGGTTGAACATGGGCGGGTACAGCACATTGGGCAACGCCGCGCTGATGAAGAGCGGGTTGCGCTCCAGCGCCCCCGCCACGATCTGCTGGCACTCGCGCGCCACGCGCGATTGCTCGTCGATCTGCTGGTTGAACTTGACCGGCGCGCCCTGATGGCCCGCGGTGACCCGGCCATCGACCCAGGCGTCGCCCGCCGCGTCAAGCTGTGCGCGGACCGTGGCCAGCTCGCCGGCGTCCAGTACTTGAGGGATGCAGATCAGCATGATGAATCGCGCCGCCCCAAGGTTAGAAACGGTAGGCGACCGAGACGGTGGCCGAGCGGCCCAGCCCCGGCACGGCGCGCCCGCCATCGGATGGAATCAGCGCATCGTAGTAGTTCGTATTGAACAGGTTGAACACGTTCAGGCGAATATCGTATTTCGGTTGATGGTAGGCGAGCATCGCGTCCCAGCGCGTGTAGGCGCCAACCCGCACCAGATCGGTGTTGTTGGCAAAGCGCGAGGAACTGTAGGTCGCGCCGGCACCGACCTCCCACTGCGGCGTGATGGCGTAGGTGCTCCACAGGCTGGCGGAATCTTTCGGCGTATTCGCCGGCACCATGCCGTTCGTGCCCGGCGCAACGCCATTGACGATCAATGCATCGAGGTGGGTGTAGCCGCCAAAAATCTGCAGTCTGTCGGTGACGCGCCCCGCCGCCCCGGCGCGTGCGCCGTTCACACGCACGGTGCCGGTCGCCGAGTACGTGCCGTCGGGGTTCTGCGAACGCGCATTGTCCTGGGTGATCTGAAATGCTGCCGCCGACAGCGACAGGTCGCCGCCGTTCAGGTCCCACTTGCCGCCGGCCTCGTAGGCCTTGTTGGTCGTCGGCGGCAGCGGCTGCGAGCTGCCGGTGGTCGATACCAGTTGTTCCAGCGACGGGTTGAACGACGTGCTGTAGGACAGATAGTAGGACTGCGCTTTGGTCGGTTGCCAGAGGGCGCCGGCACGCGCGCTGGTGAAGTTCACCACCTGGTTCATGGACGCTGCCACGGTCGCGGTCGGGATCGAGTTGTCGATACTCGCGCTGTAGCGGTCCTGGCGCAGGCCGCCGACCAGCTTGAACTGCGGGCTCAGTTCCAGCGTGTCGTTGAAGTAGGCGGCCACGGTGGTGGCGCTCGCCGTTGCGAGATTGCCGGCCACGCTCGGCGCGTTGCCGGGCGCGCCGGTCTGGGCCGGATCGAGCAGCGGGGTGCAGGCCACATAGCCGCTGGTACCGCCCGCCGGATTCAGCGCCGTACCGTTGCACGAGCCGTTGCGGTAATAGGCCTGGTTGTTGTAGGTGTCGCGCCCCAGCTCAAAGCCCGCCAGCAGCGCGTGCCTGACCGCACCCGTCTCGAATTTGGTGTTGAACTCGGTCAGGTTGAAAAGCGACGTATCGTGAATGACGCGGTCGTGGCTTTGCTGGCGCACCCACAGCTGGCTCAGCGGCAGCGCGCTGGTGGCAGCGGCCGGAACGGCCGTGCTGCCGGTAGAAAGCGGCGTGTAGACGCCGCTGGCCGAGAGCGTGCCAATACCTTGCGGTGCCGTCTCGCGCGCATCGGTGGTGACGTTGTTGTATTGCGTCTGGTTGCGGATCGAGCTGGTGGGCGTGAGCCTGTGCTCGACCAGTGCGCCGAGCGCGCCGATGTCGGAGATGGTGCGGTCGTCGGTGAAGCCGTAGGCCGTCTTCGGGTTCACGTTGACCGGCGCACCGTTCAGCGGGGGCACGCCGTAGTCGGGCATGTCGCGGTTGTGCTGCAGCAGCCCCGTCAGCGTGATTTGGGTCGGCGTGCCGATGCCGAGCTTGAGCGACGGCGCGATGCCGTAGTCCTGCAACTCGGTCTGGTCGCGCGTCGTGGCGTTGCCCTGCTGCCCCATCACCGCCACGCGAAACGCCGCGCTGTCGGACAACGGCTGGTTGTGGTCGACCGTGGTGCGTACCAGGCCCGTGGTGCTGGCCGATACCTGCACTTCGTCCGCGGCTTTCAGCGTGGGCTTCTTCGTGACCTGGTTGATCACGCCGCCGGTGGAGCCGCGGCCGAACAGCATGGACGACGGACCCATCAGCACCTCGATGGAATCGAGCGCAAAGGTATCGCGGTAGTACTGGGCCCGATCGCGCGCGCCGTCCAGAAAGACGTCGGTGCGCGCCGAGAAACCGTTCAGGTTGATGTTGGTGCCGATCTGGCCGCCTTCGGCGCCGCCGATGGTCAGGCCCGGCACGTTGCGCAGCGCGGAGGCCAGCGAGGTGGCGCCCTGCGACTGCATCACCGCCTGGTTGATGACCGTGACCGACTGCGGAATATCGCGCAGCTCGGCCGGCAGCCGGCTGACCGAGTTCGCGTTGGCACCGAAGTCGTTGTCCTCGGCGCTGGCCTTGATTTGCACCGGGCGCAAAGTCTGCGGCACGACGGCACCGGGCGCCGGCTGGGTCTGGGCAGAAGGGGTGACTGGCGCCTGCGGTGCGGCTTGCTGGGCAAAGGCTCCCGGCACCGAGAACAGGCCAAGCAAAGACAAGGCGGCGGTGGTGCGCGGGCCCGCCGGGCGATGGCTGCGATTCATTGTTTTACTTTCTCCGGGTGATGAACGAACAGGCCCTGACGTCGTGCTGGCGCTGTGCTGGCTGCGTTCAAGATCAGCAGAAAGTATAAATGCGAATCAGTCTTATTTGCCTCAACAATCCGGAAAATGTTGCTTTTACCCAAAACCAGATTCATCGGCGACAGCATTGCCGCCGCTGCCCGGGCTCACCTCAGGTCTTGGCGAGTTGGGCCATGGCCTTGCCGACTTCGTTGGTGCCTTGCGCCGCACCACTCTGCGGCACGGTTTCGCCGGCCTGCATCGTCACCTCGGCCAGTCGCGCGGCCAGACGTTCGGGCGCCTGGGCATCGGTGCCGATCCACGCACCGGGGGTCAGCGTGATGTGCGCCGCCTCGAAGGTGCCGGCACCGGCGCACAGGATGGTGCGGTTCGGCGCATCGCTCGACGCCAGCACCAGCATTGCGGGCACCACGGCTTCGGGCTTCAGGGCCTGCAGCACGGCCTCGGGCATCAGCCCTTCGGTCATGCGGGTCGCGGCGGTGGGCGCCAGGCAGTTGACGCGGATGTTGTTTTTGGCGCCCTCGATCGACAGGGTCTGCATCAGGCCCACCAGCGCCATCTTGGCCGCCCCATAGTTGGCCTGGCCGAAATTGCCGTACAGGCCCGACGATGAGGTCGTCATCACGATGCGCCCGTACTTCTGCTCGACCATCAGCGGCCAGACCGCCTTGGTGCAATGGACCGCGCCCATCAGGTGCACGTCCAGCACCAGCCGGAAGTCGTCCAGCGCCATCTTGGCAAAGCTCTTGTCGCGCAGGATGCCGGCGTTGTTCACCAGGATGTCGATGCGGCCCCAGGCATCGACCGCCTGCCGGACCATGGCCTGCACGGCGCCGAAATCCGTCACGGACGCTCCATTGGCGATGGCTTCGCCGCCGGCCGCGCGGATTTCGTCAACCACCGCCTGCGCCGCCCCCGTCGAACCGCCGGCGCCATCGACGGCGCCGCCGAGATCGTTCACCAGCACCCGTGCGCCGCGCGCTGCCAGCGCCAAAGCATGCTGCCGGCCGAGTCCACCGCCTGCGCCGGTGACGATGGCCACGCGGCCCTTGAAATCAATGCTCATGTTTTTCTTCCTGTCATATAGGTGATGCTCGCCCCGCCCGGCTTCTGGTAGCCTTTGCCGGGACAGCGCTGTACTTTAATTCATGAGGCGGCGGGTCGATAGAAAGCTGCCGATGGAACTGAACTCCGAAGTCATCACCACCCCCCCTCGTGCCGCCGCCACAGTGGTGATGCTGCGCGACGCCGCCAGCGGGCTGGAAGTGTTTTTGCTCAAGCGCCACGGCTTGTCGGACGTGCTGGGCGGCGCCTACGTATTTCCCGGTGGCAAGGTGGACGCGCACGATGCCGAACTGGACATGGCGGCCCGGCTGGACCAGTCCCCGCAGCAACTGCACGCAGGCTTGAACGAGCCCGACATCGATGCCGTGACGGCTGCGAGCCTGTATGTGGCGGCCCTGCGCGAAGCGTTTGAAGAGTCCGGCGTGCTGTTTGCGCAGGATGCGTCGGCCGCCCGCGCCACACAGGCCGGCGCCCTCCTGCGCGAAGGCTGCGGTTTTGATGAGGTGCTGGCCCGCATGGCGCTGCGCCTGCAGACGCGCAGTGTGGTGCCGTGGTCGCGCTGGATCACGCCCCGGGTGCCGTCGGTGATGAACAAGCGCTTTGACACCCGTTTCTTCGTCTCCGCGGTGCCACCGGACCAGATCGCGCGGCATGACAACCACGAAACCACCGAGAGCGTGTGGCTGCGGCCCCGTGCCGCGCTGGAGCAGTACCGGGACGGCCAGATCGAGCTGGCACCGCCGCAGATCATGAGCCTGGCGCACCTGTCGCACCACAGCACGGTCGACAGCGTGCTGCGGGAGGCGCGTGGCCGCAGGCCGCCGATCATCCAGCCGGAGTCGTTCGAGCAGGACGGCTTGCGGGTCATCTGCTACCCCGGCGACGAACGGCACTCGCTGCGCGAGCGCGCGCTGCCCGGCCCCACCCGGCTGCGCTACCACCACCAGCGTTTCGAGCCCCTGGAGGGCTTCGAGGCGCTATTCGCCTGAGGTTCGCGCAGGCGCACCCTTCGTCACTGTCACTTGCGCTAACCCGCCCGACGCGCCCCGTCGCTACCATCAGCGCAGCGGTTGCCAGGCGCCGCCCGCCCTACCCGAATCCAATCTGCAGGAGAAACCCCCATGTCCACACTTGCCTCGCTCACCAATCACCAGATCCGCCTGGCCGCACGCCCGGTCGGCACCCCGACCCGCGCCAACTGGAGCAACACCACCGAAGCCGTCGCGGAGCCCGCCGAGGGCGGCGTGCTGGTCAAGACGCTGGCCCTGTCGCTGGACCCCGCCATGCGCGGCTGGATGAACGAAGGCAAGAGCTACATCCCGCCCGTGGGCATTGGCGAAGTCATGCGCGCGGGTGGCATCGGCAAGGTCATTGCCTCCAAAAACCCGGCGTTTGCCGTGGGCGATGTCGTGTCTGCCGTGCTCGGCGTGCAGGAATACCTGCTGATTCCGCAGGCCGACCTCAAGCGCAGCAGCCTGGCCAAAATCGACCTGACGCTGGGCAGCCAGACGCAGTGGCTCAACGTGCTCGGCATGCCCGGCATGACCGGTTACTTCGGCCTGATGGACGTCGGGCAGCCCAAGGCGGGCGAGACCGTGGTGGTGTCGGGCGCCGCCGGCGCGGTCGGCCAGACGGTCGGCCAGCTCGCCAAGATCAAGGGCTGCCGTGCGGTGGGCATCGCCGGTGGCCAGGCCAAATGCGACTGGGTCGTGAAGGAACTCGGCTTTGATGCCTGCATCGACTACAAGGCCGGCCCCAGCGCGGTCAGGGACGGCCTGAAGGAACACTGCCCGAACGGCGTGGACATCTACTTCGACAATGTGGGCGGCGAGATCCTGGACGCGGCGCTGGCGCGCCTCGCCCGCGGCGCGCGCATCATCATCTGCGGTGCCATCAGCCAGTACAACAACACCAGCGCGGTTCAAGGGCCGAAAAACTATCTGTCGCTGCTCGTGAACCGGGCCCGCATGCAGGGCATCGTGGTGTTCGACTACGCCGACCGCTACCCTTTGGCCGTGGCCGAATTGGCGGGCTACCTGAAGGACGGCCGCATGAAGAGCAAGGAAGACATCGTCAAAGGCCTGGACACCTTTCCAGAAGCGCTGATCAAGCTCTTCACGGGCGAGAACTTCGGCAAGCTGGTGCTGCAGGTCGCCGAAGACTGACCTCAGTCCCGGTGGCCGTGGCCCTTGCCATGGCCGCGGTCATTGTCGCGGTAGCCCTGGTTGTTGTCGCGGCCGTCCCAGCCGCGGCGATCGCGGTCCTTGTATTTGTACTTGCCCCGGCTGTCCACATTCACAAAATACACTTGCCGGCCGCAGGCATTGTATTGGGCGCAGTGTTTGCTCCATTTTTTGGCGTGACCCGGCGGCACATACAGGTACAGCGGCGGCTGCTGCACCAGCACAGCCGGCCGCGTAATGATCACCGGCTGTGCATACAGCACCGGCGGCGGGGGGGCATTGCCGATATTGATGCGGCCGTAGACGCCAGGCGCCAAGATGCCATCCACGGTGGCATTGACGTAGGGCTGCGCCCGGGCCGCGGTGGCACCCAGCAACAGCAGGGCTGCAGTGAGGGCAAAAATTCGGGTTTTCAACTTCATGGGGTTCCTTGTGTTTATGCTGCCTGACAAGCCGGAACCTCGGCGGTTCGAATCGACGCCGCGGACTCCTTTGAGCCAAGCTCCATTTGTAACAAAGGAAGTGGAGCGCTCATGTAGGACGATGTGAAAGATGTAAGCAAGATGCGTCCTACACTCAGACCGCCCCATGCGGATGCGTGGGATCGACCCACAGAACCGTCTCGGGTTTCTCGGCCGGCTCAATCGCCAGATTGACCGCGACCGCCTCGCCATCGCTGCGGCACAGCACGCATTCCAGTGGCTCGGTGGGGCTGGCATTGATTTCCTGGTGCGGCACATAGGGTGGCACGTAGATGAAGTCACCGGGGCCGGCCTCGGCCGTAAATTCCAGGTGTTCGCCCCAGCGCATGCGCGCGCGGCCCTTGATGATGTAGATCACGCTTTCCAGATGACCGTGGTGATGGGCGCCGGTCTTGGCGTTGGCATGGATGGTGACGGTGCCGGCCCAGAGCTTTTGCGCGCCGACGCGCGCGAAGTTGATGGCCGCCTTGCGGTCCATGCCGGGCGTCTGGGCCGTGTTGCCGTCGAGCTGGTTCGCGGGGATCACACGCACGCCATCGTGCTTCCATGCCGCATCGGCGTGATCGTGCGCATCGTGCAAGTCGTGGGTCGTCATGGCATCACTCCATCAAGGCCGCATACACCAGGTCGCGAAACAGCGGCCGGTAGTGCTCGCGCTGGTTCGGCGCCTGGATCATCATCAGCGCGAACAGGTCTTCGGCCGGATCGACAAAGAAGGTCGTGCCCGCGATGCCGCCCCAGAAATACGAGCCCACAGAGCCCGGCACCGCCGACAGTCCCGGCGCGGTGCGCACCGCAAAGCCCAGTCCGAAGCCGTGGCCCGGCGTGAGCAGCGTGGCCGAGCCGCTGTGCGGATTCACCGGAATGGCGCCGAGGTGGTCGGCCGTCATCCAGTCCACGATGCGCGGGCCCAGCAGGCGCACGCCGTTGAGTTCGCCCTTGTTCAGCATGAACTGCAGGAAGCGCGCATAGTCCGGCGCGGTCGACATCAACCCGCCGCCGCCCGACTCCATCTGCGGCTGCTGCCGCGCATCGAACAGTTGCATCTGCACGCCGCCGTCGGGGTCGCGCGCAAACGGCTCGGCAATGCGTCCGTGGTGTTCGGGCGGCACCCAGAAGCCGGTCTCCCGCATGCCCAGTGGCTCGAAGATCTGCTGGTGCAGAAACTCGCCGAGCGGCTGGCCACCGAGGACCTCCACCAGCCGGCCCAGCACATCGGTGGCGCGGCTGTATTCCCAGACGCTGCCGGGCTGCGCCATCAGGGGCAGCGCTGCAAGCGCCTGCGAGAATTCCGCGTTGCTGCGCTCCCGCGAGCCGATGCGGGCCGCACCATATTGCCGCTGCACGGCCGACAGGCCCAGAAATTCATAGGTCAGGCCGGCCGTGTGGCGCAGCAGGTCCTGCACCGTGGCGCCCGGAGTCACGGGCTGCAACTCCAGGCTGCCGTGACGCTCCACGGCCAGTTGCTGCTGCGCGTACTCGGGCAGGTATTTCGACACCGGATCGCTCAGCAGCAAACGCCCCTGCTCCAGCAGCATCATGACCGCCACCGACACGACCGGCTTGGTCATGGAGTAGATGCGAAACAGCGAGTCGCGCGCCATGGGCGTGCCGGCGGCAGGGTCCTGCTGCCCCAGGGCTTCGAACAGTGCAATCCTGCCGTGCCGCGCAATCAGCGCCACGGCGCCGGGCAGGCGCTGGCGATCGATCTCGGACTGCAGCACGAGCCGCAGACAATCCAGCCGCTGGGCGCTCAGTCCGACTTCGGCCGGCTCCGCCGTGGGAAGGATGGGGGTTGAACTCATAGCGCGTGTCGTCCTTTCTGGCTTTCAAAATCAACTGCTTGGCACCCCGTTAACTACAGTTTTGATAGCTAACTGCGCAGAAGGGGTATGGGCTACAAGCACTTTTTACCGTTACTTCGTCTGCTCCGCCTCTTGCAGCGTGCGCCACATCACCTTGCCGCTGCCGCTCTTGGGCAGCGCGTCGACGAACTGCACGATGCGCGGGATTTTGTACACGGCCATGTGCTCGCGGCACCAGTCGATGAGTTCCTGCTCGGTCAGCTTGCCCTTGTGGGACGCGCGCAGCACCACCACGGCCTTCACCGTCTCGCCGCGGTAGCTGTCCTTGGCCGAGATGATGCAGGCCTCCTGGATCGCGGGGTGCCGGAACATCAGGGCCTCGACCTCGGCCGGCCAGACCTTGAAACCGGAGGCGTTGATCATGCGTTTGAGCCGGTCGGTCAGGAAGAAATAGCCATCCTCGTCCACGTGCCCCAGGTCGCCGGAGCGAAAGAACTTTTTGCCTTCGAATTCGATGAAGGCCTCGGCCGTTGCGTCGGGCCGCTTCCAGTAGCCCGCAAACACCTCGGGGCCATGAATGATGATTTCGCCCTGCTCGCCCTGCGGCACTTCCTGCAGCGTGTCGGGATTGACGACGCGCGCATCGGTACTCATGAAAGGGATGCCCAGACATTGCTGCTTGGGCGCATCGGGCGGATTGCTGTGCGACGGCGCAGCGGTCTCGGTGAGCCCGTAGCCTTCGGCATAGCGCAGCCCGAACTGCTCGAACAGGCGCTGTGCGACCGCCTGCGGCATCGCCGCACCACCCCCGCCAATGGAGACCAGGCTGGACAGGTCGTACTGGTCGAAGTGCGGGCTGGCAAGCAGGTCTATCACCATGGTCGGAATGTTCGTCCAGTGCGTGACGCGCCACGCCGAGATGAGCCGCCCGGCCAGGTCGCGGTCCCAGCGCGGCATCACCACCATCGTGGCCGCGGCGTAGATGGCGGCGTGCATCTGGCTGACCATGCCGGTGATGTGAAACATCGGCACCACCGCGAGCGTGACGTTTTCCGGCGTGCCGGTGCCCCACAGGCAACTCGCGACCGTGTTGTGCATGATGCTGGCGTGCGTGTGCATGCAGCCCTTGGGCAAGCCCGTGGTGCCGCTGGTATAGGGCAGGATCGCCAGGTCTGCAGGCCCTGCCGTGTGCGGGGGCGCCTCCCCCGCGGCCCCCAGCGCATCGATCCATGCGATCACCCGGCCACCGCTCAGGCTTGGTGGCGCACGGCGCGTCGTCAGCCACGCCATCCAGGCGGCGGGCGGCGCATTCTCGCCCTGCACCTGGGCGTCGAAGGCGTCGGTGAAGTGCGTCACGATCAGGTGCGACAAGCGCTCGGATGCGGGCAGCGCATCGCTGGCCTGTGCCAGCTCATCCGCCAGGTCGGCCGTGGTGAGGGCGACCTTCGCATCGGGATCGTTGATGTAGTGCTTGAGCTCCTCGGCGCGGTTCATCGGGTTCACCGGCACCACCACGGCGTTGGCGCGCAGGATCGCGAAATGCGCGATCACGAGCTGCGGGCAGTTCTGCATGCACAGCACCACCCTGTCACCCTTTTGCACGCCCAGCCCATGCAGGCAGGCCGCCAGGCGATCTGCTTTTTGTAGCAGATCGGCATAGCTGAAGGTACGGCCGAAGAACACCAGCGCAGCCTTGTCCGGGTAGCGCAGCGCGCTGACGACCAGGTTTTGCCACAGCGAGTTGGCCGGCGGCGTGAGCCGGTACGGCAGGCGCTTGGGCCAGAACCGATAGTGCGCGGGTACTTTGGCGGCAGGCTGATCAAGTTGCGAGGACGTCACGGCGGTCATACAAAAGTTTCCTCTCGTCATGGGGTGGTCAAGCGCCACACCCGAGAATAGATTACCCCGCTTTCGGCAAAGGCCCTCCAGTGTCGCACCGGAGACCCCGGCGCAGACCGGGTCGCCATCCCTGTGCCGGCGTAGATAATCAAGCCGCCATGACACGCCCTACCGCCAAAGCCCCCACTGCTGCCACCCATGCGATCACTTCCGCCCCGACACCGCCCGGCCGCCGCGCACCGGGCAGCCTGACCCAGGTCGGTGGCATCGAGGTCGGCCATTTCACCGACGCGCGCCGCCCGACCGGCTGCACCGTGATCCTCGCGCGCCATGGCGCGGCCGGCGGCGTCGATGTGCGCGGCGCCGCGCCCGGCACGCGCGAGACCGATTTGCTGCGGCCCGGCAACCTGGTGGAGCAGGTGCATGCCATCGTGCTGGCCGGTGGCAGCGCCTGGGGGCTGGATGCCGCCAGCGGTGCCATGCGCTGGCTGGAAGAACAGGGCATCGGCTTCGACGTGGGCGTCGGCCTGGTCCCCATCGTGCCGGCCGCCGTGCTGTTCGACCTGCCGGTGGGCGATGCCCGCATCCGGCCCGATGCGCAGGCCGGCTACCGCGCCTGCGCCGCTGCCTCGCGCCAACGCCCGGCCGAGGGCAATGTGGGCGCCGGCGCCGGCGCAGTGGTCGGCAAGCTGTTCGGCCTGCACCGTGCCATGAAGGGTGGCATCGGGACGGCGTCGGTCACGTTGCAGGGCGTCACGGTGGGCGCCCTCATCGCGTGCAACGCGCTGGGCGATGTGATCGACCCCGACAGCGGCCGCGTGCTGGCCGGCGCGCGCACGGCGAATGGACGCGCCCTGTTGGATAGCCGCCGCGCCATCCTGCGCGGCGAGCCGCTGAACCCCCTGCTGGCGGGCACCAACACGACCATCGGCGTGATCGCCACGGACGCCGTGATCAGCAAGACCCAGGCGCAAAAACTGGCCCAGCTGGCGCATGACGGCCTGGCGCGCAGCATCAACCCGGTGCACACGATGTCCGACGGCGACACGCTGTTTGCGCTGGGCACCGGCCAGTCGGGCAAAACGCTGGGCATGATGCTGCTGGGCACCATGGCAGCCGAGGCCACGGCCCGGGCGGTGGTGCGGGCCGTGCAGGCGGCGCGCGGCATTAGTGTGGGCGCGCTGCACCTGCCGGCCGCGGCCGAGCTGGCGGCGCCGCGCGCGCGCGCGGCAAGCCCCTCGCGTTGAGACCGCGCGCGATGCCACAGGCCATGCGCCACACCCTGCTGTCGCTGCGCGATCTGCTGGTTTCAGCCGGCCCCTTTGTGCTGCTGACGGTCGCCCTGCTGGCCTTCGCCTACTGGTGGCTCGACCCGAATCCACCCCGGCACGTCACGCTGGCCACCGGCCCGGCGCAAAGCGCCTACGACGAGTTCGGCAAACGCTACAAGGCAGCGCTGGCGGTCAATGGCATCGACGTCACGCTGTTGCCCAGCGAAGGCTCCGCGGCCAACCTGCAATTGCTGCGCGACGGCAAGGCGGACCTTGGCTTCGTGCAGGGCGGCAGTGGCGATGCGCAGGGCGACACGCAAAGTGCACTGAGCTCGCTGGGCAGCCTGTTCGTGGAACCGATCTGGCTGTTCTACCGCGAAGACGCGGCGCGCAAGGTACCCGGCACGACAGACGCGACGTTGTCGAACCTGGCCCAGCTCGCGGGTCTGCGCGTGAACGTGGGCACGCAGGGCAGCGGGGTGCCCGGCCTGATGGACAAACTGCTGCAAGCCAACCGGATCGACCCCCAATCGATCCAGCTGTCGCAGTTGGCGCAGACCCCGGCCACCGTCGCCTTTCTGGGCGGCGATCTCGATGCCATCGTGTTCGTCTCGGCCCCCGAGGCACTGATGGTGCAGATGCTGCTGCAGACGCCGGGCGTGAAGCTGATGAATTTCGCGCAGAGCGAAGCCTATTCGCGCCGCTTCGCTTTTTTGACACCGGTCGTGTTGCCGCGCGGCGTGGTGGACCTGGCCGGCGACGTGCCGCCGCAGAACGTGCGGCTGGTCGCCACCACCACCACCTTGCTGGCGCGCGAGGACACGCACCCGGCCCTGCTGCAGCTGTTCTCGCAGGCCGCGCAGACGCTGCACAGCGGCGCCGGCTGGTTCAACCGCGCACACGAGTTTCCGAACGCGAACAACACCGAATACCCGCTGGCCAAGCCTGCCGACCGCACCTTGCGCAACGGCGCACCGCTGCTGCAGCGCTACCTGCCGTTCTGGCTGGCGAATCTGGTCGAGCGCATGTGGCTGGCGCTGGGCATCATCGTGGCCGTGCTGCTGCCGCTGAGCCGCATCGTGCCGCCGCTGTACCAGTTCAGGATCCGCTCGCGCGTGTTTCGCTGGTACGGCCGCCTGCGCGAAATCGAGCACCAACTGGAGGTCGAGCCCGCCTCATCGCCCGCACTGGTCGACGAGCTCAACACGCTGGAGCGCCACGTCGGCAAGGTCAACATCCCGCTGTCTTATGCGGACGAGCTGTATGCCCTGCGCGATCACATCGAGATGGTGCGCAAGAAACTGCTCAAGACGTGACGTCCACGCTGTTGCGCATGGCGGTTTGCGCGACGGCATCGAGTGCGCTGTCCACCACCGCCTGATCCGAGAAAACGCGCAGGGTGCCATCCTGCAGCAGTTGATCGAGCGAATGCCGGGTCATCGAGTGAGTGCTGCCCTTGACCCCGGTGAACATGAACAGGTTGCCGCGTGGACTCGCCCAGGTCAGCTGCATCCGCGTCCAGCGTCCATGCACCTGCAGTTCCACCCAGGCGCCGAGTGAAACGCCGGGCGCCGGCGTCGCAGCGGCGGCCACCGCGGCAGGGGCAGGATCGTGCGACGCGTCGGCCGGGCCGGGTGCAGGCTGAGCCGGCTCGACACGCGGCCTGGACAGCAGCGAGTCCGTCGCCTCGATAAAGCCCGACTGTTTCGCCTCGGAAGGCGCCAGCCACAGGGGCTCCTGGTCTGCGTCGCGAAACATCGCCTCCAGCTTTTCGCGCGCCAGCGCCTTGGCGTCGGTGGGCGCCGCGGCGCCGGGTGCGGGCTTGAGCGCCTGCTGGTGCAGCGCCATCAACTGGTTGAAAAAGAGGTCCGCATCGGCCGCCGGGTAGTCGATGCGCGCCAGGCCCTCGCGCAGCTGGCCGAGCAGGGGCGCAATCATGCCCGTCAGCCGGGCAATCTCTTTTTTTGCGAACCCGGGCTGCGTGCTCCACAGCAGGTTCTTGGCCACGCTGAGGCAGCCCGCGGGGTCCACCGCGCCGTGCGGGTCCGCCAGCCTCGCCTGCGCCACCACCTGGGCCCATGGGCCGCACAGGAACGTCATGACCGGCGCCGGTGCCAGCGCGGCCTCGGGCCGCTCGCGCATCTCCCTGGCAACGCCTCGCGCCAGTTCATTGCGCTGCTCGGCCTGCGCCAGCACCTGCGTCGCCATTTTTCGTTGCTCACGCTCGTGCTCTTCCTGCCGATCCCAGACCGCCTCCAGCGACTGGAGAGCGAATTCGAAAGGCTCGGCACTGTCGATCGACACGCTCGACAGCGCATCGACCGCCTGGCGCAGGGGTTGCATGAAGGCCTCGAATCCCGCGGCATCCGCCGCCCGGTAGGCCAGGCTGCGATGCGTCATCTGCTCGATCAGGCGCCGCGCCGGATGCTGCTTGTGGCTGAAGAATCGGGGGTCGATCAGGGCCAGCCGCAACAGGGCCGGCTCGAGATCGCGCACCGCCTGCTGCACCGGGGCCAGCAAACGCGTGTCGCGCGTGATGTTTTCGACCATCAGGGCCACCACCTCGAGCCCCAGTGCCTGACCCAGCCCGCGCGCCTGCTGTCGCAGCTGCTCGCGCACCGGCATCATGGCTTGCGCTGGCGCCGGCGCGGTCGGTGCGGAATCGCTGGCCCGCTGCGCCAGGCGCTGCATCACCTGGTCCACCTGCTTCATTTCCTGCAGCGCTTCGAACGCAGCCGGCACGGTGTGGGCAAAGGCCGGCGGCAGCGGCTGCCTGCCGGAGGACTCGAACTCCCGTGCAAACCGGGCCGCGAACGAATTCTGATCCGCACCTGTGTCCAGCTCTCCGGCCAGCAGCCGGCGCAGCTGCGCCAGGGTCAGCCCGGCGGCATCCCGGCTCGCCGACGCGGGGCGGGACAAATCCGGTGTTTGCGTCACGGAGTACGCCGCCTGCGTCACGCCATGGGCGCGCAGTGATTTGCCCAACGACGCATACACGGCGCCCAGCTCCTGTCCCAACGTCGCGCCCATATGCTGCATCCAGCTCAACCAGACCAATGGCGGCACGTCGGTCTGCGCCAGCTGGTTGCGCAGCGTGCGCACATAGAGTTCCGGGCGCACCGGATTGCGATGGGCCTGAACCGTTCGCAAGCCCTGCGCCGCGCAAATCAGTGCATTGAGGTCCGTCAGCTGGTTGTCGCTGGCGAGCAGCGCCACCTGCAGTGCGCGCGCGACCTCGACGCTCTCCTGAACCTGGGTCTCGTCCATCAGCTCAAGCTCGTCAAAACTCAGGGCCGCCGCCATCGGCTTGACCTTCTGGCCGGCAACCTCTTCGGCAAAGGCCGCCTGCAGGGCCTGCGGATACCCGGCGCAGAGCCGGGCCTCATGCCTGGCGAGCAGGCGCAGCGATTCGGCCAGCGCCTCGCGCTCCTGCGCCCCGGCGCTGCGAAACTGCTGCTGCAGGGACAGCCGCAGCTTGCCCACCATCATCTCCATCAAGGACCCGCCGCCATCGGCCGCTTCGCGCAGGCAGCTGTCAAACAAGGCTGCGTAGGGAGCCGCCGGTTGCGCGTCGTGGGTGGTCATGGAGAATTTGAGCGGCGATTACTTCAGCGCTTTATAGCGCATGCGTTTTGGCTTGGCGCCTTCTTCGCCCAGGCGCTTCTTCTTGTCCGCTTCGTATTCCTGGTAGTTGCCGTCGAAAAACACCCACTGGCTGTCGCCTTCGGCGGCCAGAATGTGGGTCGCGATGCGATCCAGGAACCAGCGGTCGTGGCTGATCACCATGAGCGAGCCGGCGAACTCGAGCAAGGCGTCTTCCAGCGCGCGCAGGGTCTCCACGTCCAGGTCGTTCGAGGGCTCATCGAGCATCAGCACGTTGCCGCCGGCGATCAAGGTCTTGGCCAGATGCAGCCGCCCGCGCTCGCCGCCCGACAGCGTGCCCACGCGCTTTTGCTGGTCGCCCCCGTTGAAGTTGAAGCGCCCGCAGTAGGCGCGGCTGGCCATCTGGAACTTGCCCACGTTCAGGATGTCGAGCCCGCCCGAGACGTCTTCCCACACGGTTTTCTCGTTCGACAGCGCATCCCGGCTTTGATCGACGAACGCCATCTTCACGGTGGAGCCGATCTTGACCTCGCCGCTGTCCGGCTTTTCCTTGCCGGCGATCAACTTGAACAGCGTGGACTTGCCCGCCCCGTTGGGGCCGATGATGCCGACGATGGCGCCGGCGGGCACCTTGAAGCTCAGGTTGTCGATCAGCACGCGGTCCCCGAACGACTTGGTGACGTTCACGAACTCGATCACCTCGTTGCCCAGGCGCTCGGCCACCGGGATGAAAATCTCGTTGGTTTCGTTGCGCTTCTGGTATTCGAAATCGGACAGCTCCTCGAAGCGCGCCAGCCGCGATTTGCTCTTGGCCTGGCGCGCCTTGGGGTTCTGGCGCGACCATTCCAGCTCCTTCTTCAGGGCCTTGGCGCGAGCTTCCTCGCCCTTTTGCTCCTGCACCAGGCGCTCCTGCTTTTGCGCCAGCCAGTCGCTGTAGTTGCCCTTGTAGGGAATGCCGGAGCCGCGATCGAGCTCCAGAATCCACTCGGCCGCGTTGTCCAGGAAGTAGCGGTCGTGGGTGATGGCCACCACGGTGCCGGAGTAGCGCTGCAGGAACTGCTCCAGCCAGTCGACCGACTCGGCGTCCAGGTGGTTGGTGGGCTCGTCGAGCAGCAGCATGTCGGGTTTGGACAGCAGCAGGCGGCACAGGGCGACGCGGCGCTTTTCGCCGCCCGACAGCAGGCCGATTTTGGCGTCCCAGGGCGGCAGGCGCAGGGCATCGGCCGCAATTTCAAGCTGGTGCTCGGAGTCGGTGCCGGCGGTGGCGATGATGGCCTCCAGCTCGGCCTGCTCGGCCGCCAGCGCGTCGAAGTCGGCATCCTCGGCGCCGTAGGCGGTGTACACCTCGTCGAGCCGCGCCTTGGCCGCAAACACCGCGCCCATGCCCGCCTCGACGCTCTCGCGCACCGTCTGTTCGGGGTCGAGCTGCGGCTCCTGCGGCAGGTAGCCGATGTTCAGGCCCGCCATGGGGGTGGCTTCGCCCTCGATTTCGGTGTCGAGTCCGGCCATGATCTTCATCAGTGTGGACTTGCCCGAGCCGTTGGTGCCCAGCACGCCAATCTTGGCGCCGGGGAAAAAGCTCAGGGAGATGTCCTTGAGGATATGACGCTTCGGCGGAATGATCTTGCCGACGCGGTTCATGGTGAAAACGTATTGAGCCATCTGGTGCGTTATCTCTTTGCTAGGGTGCTGGAAAGCATGAATTATCCCAGCATGCGACAATACCGGCTGTTGCGGCGCTCCAGTTGCCCGCAATGTCAGCACTTTGCTGGGGCCAGAACCATGTGTTTAGCGCCCAACCCTGAATCCATCTGCCTTTGACTGGTGCGGTTGTTTGACACCCGCGACAGGCCGATATCCCAGCGCCCTGGATGGCGCAAAACTATGAACTTTGAAGAATTGAACCTGGCTCCGGCCATCGTCAAGGCTGTGCACGAGCTTGGCTACGAGACCCCCACGGCCATTCAGGCACAAGCCATTCCGGTGGTGCTGGACGGGCACGACATGCTGGGCGGCGCCCAGACCGGCACCGGCAAGACGGCGGCCTTCGTGCTGCCCATGCTGCAGCGGCTGAGCCTGGCCGAGGCGCCCAAGAACAAGTTCGGCGGCAAGGGCATCCGTGCCCTGGTGCTGACGCCCACGCGGGAGCTGGCCGCGCAGGTGGAGGAATCGGTCCGGACCTATGGCAAATATCTGGCGTTGACCTCGACCGTGGTGTTTGGCGGCGTCGGCATGAACCCGCAGATCACCAAGGTCAAAAAGGGCGTGGACATCCTGGTCGCCACCCCGGGCCGTCTGCTGGATTTGCTGCAGCAAGGCGTGCTGGACCTCGGTCAGGTGCAGATCCTGGTGCTCGACGAGGCCGACCGCATGCTGGACATGGGCTTCATCCACGACGTGAAGAAAGTGCTGGCCGTGGTGCCCAAGGACAAGCAAAGCCTGCTGTTCTCGGCCACCTTCAGCGACGAGATCCGCGACCTGGCCGACACCCTGCTGAAGAATCCGCAGAGCATCCAGGTCACGCCGCGCAACACCACGGTGCAGCGCATCACCCAGGTGATTCACCCGGTCGGCCGCGGCAAGAAAAAGGCGCTGCTGGCGCACATCATCCAGGAACAGAACTGGAGCCAGGTGCTGGTCTTCACGCGCACCAAGTTCGGCGCCAACAACGTGGCCGAGTTTTTGACCAAGAACGGCATCCAGGCGATGGCCCTGCACGGCAACAAGAGCCAGGCAGCACGCACACAGGCGCTGAGCGGCTTCAAGAGCGGCGACATTCGCGCGCTGGTGGCCACCGACATTGCTGCGCGCGGGATCGACATCGACGATCTGCCGCACGTGGTGAACTATGAAATCCCGAACGTCAGCGAAGACTACGTGCACCGCATCGGCCGCACGGGCCGCGCAGGGGCCGACGGCGCGGCCGTGAACCTGGTGTGCCTGGACGAAGAAGGCTTCATGCAGGACATCGAGCGCTTCACCAAGCAGCAAATCGCCGTCAAGATCATCGAGGGCTTCATGCCGGAACCCGGCGAAAAGGCCGAACCCATTGCCATGGGCCGCCAGACCATCTGGGGCGGCGCCGGCAAACCGCCGAGCCGCGACGTCATGCAGGCCGCGGCCAAGGCCGCGCGCAGCGAGATGATGCAGCGCGTGCGCGACAACAAGGCGACGCAGGGCGACCGTGGCGGCAACGGCAATGGCCGTGGAGGCCCGCGCGGCGGCCAGCGCAGCCCCGCGCCGCACAGCGACCCGGCAGCGCGTGGACCGCGCCCTGCCCAGGGCCGCGGACGCTCGGGGGGCGGCAACGGCGGCGGTTACCGTGACGGCGCAGGCGCCGGCCAGCCGGATCACAATCGCACTGCCAGCGGTGCCAACCTGAATCCGGCGCCGCGTGCGCCCCAGGGCGGCCAGCCGGACCCCATGCGCACCAGCGTGGACAGCATGGCGGAACAACGCGGCCGCAGGAGTGGCGGCGGTTTCGGTGGCGGCAATCGCAACGGAGGCTCTTATGGCGGATCAGGCGGCGGCACGGGTGGCTTTGGTGGCCGGGGCAACGGGTCTCGTGGGCCGGGAGGTTCTCGCGGCTCTTTTGGCCGATAAGGCGTATTCAAGGGTTCACTGCGTGGGCCGCCGCGCCCCGCCTGTCACCCACTCCAGGCTGACGTGCCACACGGTCGACCTCAAAGCCCTGCCGGCCCTGCCCCCGGTGGACGATGTCTACATCGCGCTGGGCACGACCATCAAGGTGGCCGGCAGCCAGGCCGCCTTCCGGGCCGTGGATTATGAGGCAGTTGTGGCTGTAGCCCAGGCTGCGCGCGAATCTGGCGCTACTAAATTAGGAGTCGTCAGCGCCATGGGCGCAAACCCTCGATCGGCTGTGTTCTACAACCGCGTCAAGGGTGAGATGGAGGAGGCGGTTTGCAAACTGGGCTTTGACTCCGTTGTGATCGTGCAACCGTCTTTCATTGCGGGCGATCGCGGCAGCCTGCAACAGCCAGGCCGCAGCGCCGAAGGATGGGCCCTGTCCGCCATGCGCTGGCTTGATCCACTGGTTCCCGCCAATTACAAGACCGTTCGGGCGGAGCAGGTCGCCCGCGCCTTGATCGGGGCCGTCAAGGCCGGGCAGCCGGGCGTGCAACGGATTCTCTCGGGCCGCATGCAGGCGCCTTGAGGCCCGTGAGAGCGGCTCGCGGTCAATCCCGCACGAACAGCGTCACCAACGGGTCGGGGCCGGCCTGACGGCTCCAGTGGCCATGCACGGCCGCATCAAAACCAACCCCCTCGGGTAACACATCGGCCGAATAAAAATGCTCGCCCGGCTTGAACACGCGCGAGCTGCCGTCCCGCAAACCAATTTCCATCTCGCCGCCCAGAATGAACACCCACTGCGGCGTGGTGGTGCAGTGAAACTGGCTGCGAAAGCCCGGCGGACTGTGGCGCAACTGATAGCCCGCCGATGGCGACAGCGGCGACAGCAGGGACTGCGGCGTGCCTTCGCTCAAGGCCACGGTTTCCTCGCGAAATTTTGCACGGCCGTCGGTATCGGTGAAGAGGATGACTTTGGTGAACACGGTCATGTTGTCGTCCTGAATGGAAGGGTCGGTCAGGCCAGCGCCTGATCAAAAGAGATCTGGACCTTCATGGACTGGCGCTTGTCGCCGGCAAGTTTAAAGGCCTCGGGCGCCCGCTCAAAGGCAAGGGTGTCGCTGATCACCGGACGTGCGTCGATCAGGCGCTGGTTCAGAAACGCCACGGCCACGGCAAACTCGGCATGAAAACGGAAGGTGCCGCGCAGGTCGATCTCCTTGCCCACCAGCACGTTGAGGGGCAGCGAAATATCGCCCCCCAGTCCGATGGTCACGATCACGCCGCGCGGCGCCACCACCTCCAGGCCGGTGCGCAGCGCCTTGTCGCTGCCCGAGGCTTCGAACATCACGTCGAACTGCCCTTTGCCCGCTGCGTAGGGCGCCAGTGCGTCGGGATTCTGCGCGAGGTTGATGGTTTTGTCGGCCCCCATTTTCAAAGCACAGGCCAACGGCAGATCGGCAATGTCGGCGGCCACGATCTCGGCCGCGCCGGCGCGGCGCAACCCGGCAATCAGCAAGGCGCCGATCGGGCCACAGCCCGTGACCAGCACGCGCTTGCCAAAGACCGAACCGGCCCGGGCAATGGCGTGCAGACCCACCGACAAGGGCTCGGCCAGCGCCGCCTCGGACAGTGGCAAATCGTCGGCAATCGCATGGGCCTGGGTGGCGTCGATCACCAGCGTCTCGCGAAACGCACCCTGCACGTGCGGAAAGCGCATGGCGCTGCCATAAAAGCGCATGTCCACGCAATGGTTGTGCAAGCCCTGCTGGCAAAACCGGCATATGCCACAGGGGCGCGACGGCGAGATCGCAATGCGCTGGCCCGGCTTGAAGCCGCTGATGCCGCTGCCCACCGCGTCCACGACGCCCGAGACTTCGTGCCCGAGAACCATGGGCTCCCTGATGCGCACGGCGCCGAAACCACCATGCTGAAAATAGTGCAGGTCGGAGCCGCAAATGCCGCCAAAGGCAACACGAACCTGCAATTGCTGTGGCCCGGGAATTTCCGCGGCAAAGGCGTCCAGACGCAAATCGAGCGGAGCATGACAGACCAGTGCGCGCATGGGATTCTCCCGGGAGATTGAGGCTCAAAGGGTGGCGGTCACGCCGCCATCCACATAGAGGATATGGCCGTTCACAAAGCTGGCCGCGTCGCTGGCCAAAAACACCGCTGCACCGGCGAGGTCTTCCACATCGCCCCAGCGCCGACTCGGGGTTCGCCCCAGTAGCCAGGCCGTGAACTGCTCGTCGGCCACCAGCTTTTCGGTCAGCTCGGTCTTGAAATAACCCGGACCCAGGCCATTGACGTTGATGCCATGCGGCCCCCAGTCGATCGCCATGCCCTTGGTCAGCATCTTGACGGCGCCCTTGCTGGCCGTGTAAGGCGCGATGCCGGGCCGGCCCAGCTCGCTTTGCACCGAGCAGATGTTGATGATCTTGCCGCGCCCGCGCGCAATCATCTTGCGCGCCACCGCCTGGCCGACAAAAAACATGCTGTCCACATTGGTGCGCATGAGCTGGTGCCAGTCGGCCTCCGGAAAGTCTTGCAGCGGCCCGCGAATCTGCATGCCGGCGTTGTTGACCAGGATTTCGATGGCCCCGAGCGTGCCCTCGATGTCGTCCACCGCGGCCTGCACGGACGCCGCCTGCGTGACGTCAAAGACGCGGGTGTGGACCGGCAGCCCTTCAGCGCGCAGTGCCGCAGCCGCCTGCTCCAGCTTGCCGGCATTGCGGCCATTCAACACCACGCTGGCGCCCGCCTGGCCCAGGCCGCGCGCCAGCGCCAAGCCGATTCCGCCGGAGGAGCCGGTGACGAGGGCGATGCGCCCGTCCAGGCGAAAGGAGGTGGCTGTGATCATGCCAGCCGCGCGCCGCTGGCCTCATCGAAGAGATGGGCTTTGGCGGCGTCAATTTCCAGATGGATGATGTCGTCAGGCCGGGCGGTGGTGCGACCGTGCATGACCACGATCACACGGATGCTCCCTACCTCCAGCAGCAATTCCGTTTCGGCGCCTGTCGGCTCGACCACGATGACCCTGGCTGGAATGCCCTGCCCCGAAGTGGAGACGGCCAGGTCGCCCGGCCGCACTCCGTAGTGGATCGCCTGGCCATCCTGGCCCGCAGCCACCGGGCCCACCGGCCATTGCTGACTCTGCGCTTCCACCCAGCACCGGCCTTCGGATTGACGCAGCGTGCCTTGCAGGATATTCATCGCGGGGGAGCCGATGAACTGGGCCACAAACAGGTTGCCAGGGCGGTCGAACAATTCGAGCGGCGTGCCGATCTGCTCGACGATGCCGTCGTGCATCACCACGATCCGGTCCGCCAGGGTCATGGCTTCGATCTGGTCGTGCGTCACGTACACCGTCGTCGTCTTGAGCCGCTGGTGCAGCGATTTGATCTCGGCGCGCATGGACACGCGCAGCTTGGCATCGAGATTGGACAGCGGCTCGTCAAACAGGAACACCTTGGGGTCCCGCACGATCGCGCGCCCCATCGCGACGCGCTGGCGCTGGCCCCCCGACAGCTCCCGCGGGAAACGATCCAGCAGGGGGTCGAGGTTCAGGATGCGCGCCGCATTGCCGACCCGCTGCTCGGTCAGCGCCGCCTCGGCCCGGCGCAGCTTGAGGCTGAAGGCCATGTTGTCGCGCACGGTCATGTGCGGGTACAGCGCATAGCTCTGGAACACCATGGCAATGTCGCGGTCCTTGGACTCGACGTCATTCACCACCCGGTCATCCACGGCGATCTCGCCGCCACTGATGTCTTCCAGACCCGCCAGCATACGCAGCAAGGTGGACTTGCCGCAGCCCGAAGGCCCGACCAGCACCACGAACTCGCCGTCGGCAATGTCAAAGCTGATGCCGTGAATGATCTTGGTCTTGTCGAAGTTTTTTTCGACACTGCGAAACGATACGGATGCCATGGGGCGGCCCTTTGTGTTCAGCTCTTCACGGCGCCGGCCGTCAGGCCCGACACCATGTAGCGCTTGAAGGTGTAGTAAATCGCCGCCGGCGGCAGTGCGTAGATCAGCCCCGTGGCCATGAGCAGCTCCCAGGGCGAGTCGTCGGCCGACAGAAAACTGCCCAGCGCCACCGCCAGCGTGATGGTGCGATCGTTGGACAGCAGCAAAAACGCAAACAGGTACTCGTTCCACGCCAGCAGCAGCGCATAGGTGCCGACCGCCACCAGCGACGGCACCATCAGCGGCAGGTACACGAGCCGGAACAGTTGCAGCGCCGACGCGCCGTCCATTTTGGCGGCCTCGTCCAGCTCAAAAGGCAACTTGTCAGAAGCCTGTTTGAGCACCCAGATGCAATACGGCGCCGCAATCGTCACCATGGCCAGAATCAGCGACCACTGGCTGTTCAGCAAACCATAGTTGCCCATGGTTTTGTACATGGGAACCGCCAGGAAGGCGGCCGGGATGAAGTACGTGAACAGCGCCAGATTCATCACCGTTCGCCCGCCGCGCACCTTCAGGCGGCTGATGGCAAAGGCCGCCGCGGTCGACACAACCAGGGTCAGCAGGCCCACCGTGACCGCAATGAACAATGAGTTCCAGAACTGCAGCCAGAAGTGATTCAGGTAGAAATGCTGCTCCGTCAGCACGACCTCGAAGTTGTGCAGGGTCGGATGCGTGGGCCACAGATGCCCCGAGGTCGCCGTGTCGCGCGGGGAAATGGCGAACAGGACCATGTGGTAGACCGGAATGATGGTCCACAGGAATAGCGGAACGCCAATCAGCAGCAGCTTGGCCTCGGTCGCCACCGCCTTGAAGGTCAGGCGCTTCATTTGGACAACCGTTTCATCATGAAGTAGATCAGCGGCAGCACCAGCGGCATGGCGACGACGATGGATGCCATCGACAGATCCACCTGGTCCAGCCGCAGGTAACGGATGCCCAGCGTGGCCAGCACCTGCGTCAGATCAGCCGGACCACCGCCCGTGAGCAGGTACACGCTGTTGAAGTCGCCCAGGGTCCAGATCATCGACAAAATGGTGGAGGTCAGGTACAGCGTTCTCATGGAGGGCCAGGTGATGAACCTGAACTTCTGCCAGTTCGAGGCGCCATCCACCGAGGCGGCTTCATACTGCTCGGCCGGAATTGCCAATCGTCCCGCAATCAGGATAAGGGTCCAGAACGGCAGCGACTTCCAGATGTGCATCAGGATGGCGAATGTCAGCGCGAGGGTCGGGTCGTTCAGCCAGTTCGGGCCATCGGCACCGGTCAGGCGAAAGATCAGCGAGTTGATCAGGCCCCATTCGGGGTTGAGCATGAAACGCACCGACAGGATGGTGGGGATCGAGGGCATCGCCCAGGGCAGGATGAACAGCACCGAGAGCCACTTGATCCAGCTCCGGGTCTGCACAAAAAAGCCCGACAAACCCAGTGCGATCAGCATCTTGATGTTGATGCCGACGATCAAAAATACCAGGGTGTTGATCACCGAGCGGAGAAAAATGGGGTCTTCAAACAGCTTGACATAGCTGTGGGGATGGCGCGCCAGCCACAAGCCGTAGCCTACGGGGTAAATCACGAAGGCCAGAAAAATCAGCAGATAGGGAATGACCAGTACCAGCCCCCAAAATTGCCATGAAGACATTCTCCGGGCCGCTGCAGGGGCGGGTGGCCGGCTCTGATCGAGAGTGAGTGTGTTCATCGTGTTCGGGTGTTGGTCAGGTGTGTCGGCCGCCCCGAGGCCGGGGTGGCCGACACGACTTCATCGCAGCTTGAACCTGTCGCCTAGCTGGCAATGGCCTTGATGCGTGCGATCATTTCGTCGACGGCCTGGTCCACCGGGATCTTCTCGCTGACGACACGGTTCATGGCCTTGGCCCAGACGTTTTCGTTATTCACAATCGTGAACTTGTAGTTCTTGGTGAACTCGAAGGTCACCGTTCCGGCCATGTACTGGTTGTACACCGACAGGCGGTGCCGGTCAGCCTTCCAGAACGGGCTTTGCTGCGCCACCTTGGTGACCGGGAACCAGCGGCCCAGCGAGCCTTCCACGTAAGGCGTCAGGTTTTCTTCCTGCAGCAGGAAGCTGACAAACTCCTTGGCACGGGCCTTGTTCTTGGAGTCCTTGAAAATCACGCCCGTCTTCACCGCCGAGCGGTACTGCATCTTGCTGCCGTCCGGTTTGTTCGGGAAGCCGGCCGTGCGGATCAGTTCGTAGTAGTTTTTCTTGGCGATGGCACGCTGCTCGGGCTTGAGCGCTTCGTTGTTCATGTCGTCCAGCCATTTCGCCGCGATCGAAATCGTCGCGTTGTGCGTCATCACGGTGGTCTTGTTATGGAAGGCGACGTTGTTGTCCGGGTCCTTCCAGCTGGTGGACGACGGCGGGGTGCAGCCTTCGACGTAAGGCCGGGTGTAGTCGGTCATGGCGCCGATCAGGCCCGTGCGCACCTTCGGATCGTCGAGCAGCAGTTTGCCGTTGTCATCGACCAGCTTGACGTTGTAGGCGTCCATGAATGTCAGGAACGAATAGAACGAGTCGGTGCCGTCGACGCCCATGGGCATGCCGATGCCGTAGGTCCGCGAGCCGGTTTTCTTGCGATAGGCGGGCTGCACCTTGTTGCACCAGAACGACCAATAGCCTTTCCAGTCCGTCGGGATGTCGGTTTCCTTGTAGCCGGCCTCATTGAGCATGTCGATCCAGTACTCGATGTGCATGGTCTGCTGCTTGAGCGGGAAGGCGTAGTAGGCCTTCTTCTTGGTGACGTTGTTGTAGAGATAGGTGGTCTCGACCGTGTTGGGTGCAAACCGGTCCTTGATCGGCGTGATCACGTCGCTGATGTCTTCGAGCTTGCCGTCATAAGCCCATTTGCCGGTGACCTGAAAATCGTAGACATCCGAATAGGCCACGTCGGGCGGGCTGCCGGAGTCCAGGGCCGACACCGTCTTGGGGATGGTGTCCTGTACGGCGTACTGCGAGAGTTCGACCTTGACCTTGGTCTTGTCCTCGAACTTCTTGATCGCGGCAAACAGTGCGTCGTCCTCGGATTTGTAAAACCCCTTGACCCACCAGACGGTGAGCGTTTCCTGGGCGCTCGCATACCCGGACGCCATGAGCGCCGTGGTCATGAGCGCCGCCGTGGCAACTAGCTTGAACTTCATCAGAGTCTCCTTTGTGGTTGTTGAGGGAAAACTTGTTTTGTCATGCGGGTGCCGCCGCCTTGAGCTGCAGCGCGGGCCGGCCCAGGCGCGGCAACCGGCGGCGCGAGGCCAGTACCTGTTCGATATCCTGGTGCGCGCCGTCGATGAGCACCAGGATCGCCTGCTCGGCGCCGGACACGTTTCGGGCAATCACGGCATCGAGCACGGCGCGGTGCAGCGGCAGGGACCGGCGCGGGCCGTTCTTCTTGCTGGTGGAGATCTCGAAGCTGGTGCGCAGCAAGGCGCCCAATGCCTTGCTCATCTGCACCAGCAGGCGGTTGTGCGAGGCGCGCAGCAAGCCCTGGTGAAAACGCAGATCGAAGGTCACATAGTCTCCGCCCTGCAGCACAGCCCGCTTCATGCCGGCATAGGCGTTTTCGATACCCGAAATATCTTCGTCCGTGGCACGCTCTGCGGCCAGCCGCACGGCAGCGGGCTCGACGACACGACGCAGGTCCTGCAGGTCGCGAATGAATTCACGGCTCAGCCCCACCCTGGACTGCCAGGCGATCACATCCGAATCGAACCAGTTCCAGTCGTCAGACGGCAGTACGCGGGTCCCCACCTTCGGGCCGGTGTGAATCAGTCCCTTGGCCACCAGCGATTTGACGGACTCGCGCACCACCGTGCGACTGACCCCAAGCTCCTCGCACAGCAGGGGCTCGGGCGGGATCGAACTGCCCACCGCATAACGACCGGCCACGATGGCCTCGCCGAGGAAATCGACGGTGTTGCCATGCACGTTCTTCATCATGGCCATCATTGCGGCACCGGTGTGAGCACGGGCTGCCCCGCAAAATGGGCCTGCAAATTGCCGAAAGCCAGATCGGCCATGGCGCGGCGGGTCTGCCAGGTCGCACTGGCCACGTGCGGCGTCAGCACCACGTCGTCGCGCGCGGCCAGCGCGGGCGGCACATTCGGCTCGTCTTCAAACACATCGAGCGCCGCCCCGGCGATCTGCCCCTGCTCCAGGGCGTGGATCAACGCGGCCTGATCGACCACCGAGCCGCGCGCGACATTGATGAGGTAACCCTTGGGACCGAGTGCCGTCAGCACTTGCGCATTGATGAGCCCGCGCGTCGCATCTCCGCCCGGTGTGATGACCATCAGGAAATCGACCTCGGCCGCCAGCGCCTGCGGTGTCGGGCAATAGCGGTAGGCCGTTGCCGGTTTTTCATGGCGCGCCGTGTAGGCGATGCTCATGCCAAAGCCCTCGGCGCGGCGCGCAATGGCCTGGCCAATACGCCCCAGACCGACGATGCCGAGCCGCGCACCGCTGACCTTGCGGCCCAAGGGCGCCGGGCCGCCCGGCCATTGACCGGCCCGCACGAACCGGTCCGCTTGCGGGACGCGCCGCGCCACGGCAAGCAACAGCGCCAGGCCCATGTCGGCCACGTCGTCCGTCAGCACGTCGGGGGTATGCGTGACGGGCACGCCACGCTCGCGCGCCGCCGCCACGTCCACACCGTCGTAGCCCACGCCAAACACGGAGATGACCTCGAGCGCCGGCAACTGGTCCATCAGGCCCCGCGGCACTTTGGATTCGCCACTGGCGGCAATGGCACGGATGCGCGGCGCGGCCGCCGCAAAGGCGGCCGGATCGGTCTGATGCAGACGGTCATGCACCACATAGGCGGCGCGCAAGGCTTCCATATAGGGTGGCCATAATTTCGCAGCGACCAGGATTTCGGGTTTCGACAAGGGCACACTCCAATTGGCGCTTTACAGAACGCGGTAGATTGCTTATGGTATTACCATAATACGATGACGCCCTCAGGGTATTCCCCGAAATTCAACACTTCCAGCACCCACACCATGAGCCACCCCCCCAAGAAGAAACCCGAAGAAACCACCAACGGCCCCCACGCGTCGCGCCCCCCCGAGGGGGCCGTCGCACCTTCGGGACGGCCCGGCGGCTTGCGCAGCCAGCAATGGTTCGGTCGCCAGGACCGCGACGGCTTTGCCTACCGCAGCTGGGTCAAGGGCAAGGGCGTGCCGCATGACCAGTTCGATGGCCGCCCCGTCATCGGCATCTGCAACACCTTCAGCGAACTCACGCCCTGCAATTCGCACTTTCGCCTGCTTGCCGAGCAGGTCAAGATCGGCGTGTACGAGGCCGGCGGCTTTCCGCTCGAATTTCCGGTGATGTCGCTGGGCGAAACGCTGCTGCGTCCGACCGCCATGCTGTACCGCAACCTGGCGTCGATGGACGTGGAAGAAAGCATCCGCGGCAACCCGCTCGACGGCGTGGTGCTGCTGATGGGCTGCGACAAGACCACGCCCTCGCTGGTGATGGGCGCGGCCAGCGTGGATTTGCCGACCATCGGCGTCAGCGGCGGGCCGATGCTGAACGGCAAATGGCGCGGCCAGGAACTGGGTTCGGGCACCGGCGTGTGGAGCATGAGCGAGCAGGTGCGTGCCGGCACGCTCAAGCTGCAGGATTTCTTCGAAGCCGAGAGTTGCATGCACCGCAGCCACGGCCACTGCATGACCATGGGCACGGCGAGCACCATGGCCAGCATGGTGGAAGCGCTGGGCATCGGCCTGCCCGGCAACGCGGCCTACCCGGCGGTCGATGGGCGGCGCAACGTGCTGGCGCGCATGGCGGGACGGCGCGCCGTCGGCATGGTGCACGAGGATCTGAAGCTGTCGAAAATCCTGACGCGCGAGGCGTTTGAAAATGCCATCAAGACCCTGGCGGCGATCGGCGGCTCGACGAATGCCGTGATCCACCTGATTGCGATGGCCGGGCGCATCGGTGTCAAACTGACGATTGACGACTTCGACCGGCTCGCGGGCGAACTGCCCTGCCTGGTGAATCTGCAGCCGTCCGGCAAATTCCTGATGGAAGACTTCTGCTATGCCGGCGGCCTGCCCGTCGTGCTGAAGGAGATCGCCCAGCACCTGCACCTTGGGGCCATCACGGCCAACGGCCTGACCATTGGCGAGAACATTGCCGACGCGCAGAACTACAACACCGAGGTCATCAAGCCGCTGGCCACACCCTTCAAGGAGAACGCCGGCATCGCGGTGCTGCGCGGCAACCTGTCGCCGCGCGGCGCGGTCATCAAGCCCAGCGCCGCCACGCCCGGGCTGATGGTGCACAAGGGCCGTGCCGTGGTGTTCGAGAACATCGAGGACTTCCACCAGCGCATTGACGACGAGTCGCTCGACATCGACGAGAACTGCGTCATGGTGCTGAAGAACTGCGGCCCCAAGGGCTATCCCGGCATGGCAGAAATCGGCAACATGCCGCTGCCGCCCAAGATACTGCGCCGCGGCATTACCGACATGGTGCGCATCAGCGACGGGCGCATGAGCGGCACGGCCTACGGCACCGTGATCCTGCACACCGCGCCGGAGGCCGCCGCCGGCGGGCCGCTGGCCGTGGTGCAAAACGGCGACATCATCGAGCTCGATGTGCCGCGCCGCCTGCTGCACCTGCTTGTGAGCGACGAGGAACTGGCGCGCCGGCTGGCCCGGTGGAAAGCCCCGGAGCCACCCATGTCGTCGGGCTACTGGAAGCTCTACATCGATCGCGTGCTGCAGGCCGATGAAGGCGTGGACCTGGACTTCCTCGTCGGCCAGCGCGGCTCGTTCGTGCCACGCGACAACCACTGAGCCTGGCCGCACTCCCCTCCGTTGAAAGCCCCGCCGTGAAGCAGTTGCTGGCCGTCGACTGGGGCACCTCGTCGCTGCGCGGCGCGCTGCTGGACCGGCACGGCAAGGTGCTGCAGGAGCGAGCGTTTGCGCGCGGCATCCTGAGCGTGCCCCCGGGTGAGTTTGCTACGGTATTTGAAGCATGCTTCGCACCATGGACAAGGGCTGCAGGCACTTTTTGCCTGATATCCGGAATGGCCGGCAGCCGCCAGGGCTGGATCGAGGCGCCCTACTGCGCCTGCCCTGCGGGGTTCGACGACATCGCACGCCGGCTGGCCTGGGTGACGCCGGGACGCATCGCCATCGTGCCGGGTCTGTGCTGCGAACGGGACGGAATCCCCGACGTCATGCGCGGCGAAGAAACCCAGGTGCTCGGTGCCCTGCAACTGCTGGACCTGCCAGACGCCGTGCTGGTGCTGCCGGGCACGCACAGCAAATGGGTGCGCGTGGCCTCTGGCCGCATCGAGCACTTCACCACCTTCATGACGGGCGAGTTCTACGCGCTGCTGCGCCAGCATTCCATCCTCGCGCGCACCCTGCCCGGCGATGACGGCGACCTCGACGTGGACGCGTTCAACCAGGGCGTGGCGCTCGCCTTGCGTAGCGGCAGCCTGCTGCAAACCGCGTTCAGTGCGCGCACGCTGTCGCTGTTTGAACGCCTGCCCGCAGCGGCCCTGCCCAGCTACCTGTCGGGGCTGGTGATTGGCGAAGAACTGCGCACGCAGCCGCTGGAGGCCGGCGCGCAGGTGGTCCTCGTCGGCACCGACACGCTGACGCAGCGTTACGGGCTGGCGCTGGCGCAGCGCCGCGTGCCGGTGCGGCGCGTCGGCCCGGACGCCGCCTGGCGCGGGCTGTGGGCCATTGCCGGCGCCCTGTCGTCCTCTCTTACAGGAATGCCATGAATGCCCACGATAAATTCACGCACGCGCTGCGCGCCCTTCCCCTGGTCGGCATCCTGCGCGGCGTGTCGCCGCACGAAGCCCTGCCGATCGGCGAAGCACTCACGGGCGTGGGCTGGACGCTGATCGAGGTACCCCTCAACTCCCCGCAGCCCCTGCAAAGCATCGAAGCCATGGCCAGCGCCTTTCCGGACGCGCTGGTCGGCGCGGGTACTGTGCTCAGCCCGCACGATGTGCGCAACGTCCATGCGGCCGGCGGCCGGCTGGTGGTGGCCCCGAATTTCAATACCGCGGTGATCCAGGAGGCGGTGCGCCTTGGCATGGTCTGCCTGCCCGGCGTGATGACCGCCACCGAAGCCTTTGCCGCGCTCGACGCGGGCGCCACCGGCCTCAAGCTGTTTCCGTGCGAGATGATCACGCCCGCGGTGGTGAAAGCGCTGCGCGCCGTGCTCGGCGCGGACACCATGCTGCTGCCGGTCGGCGGCATCACGCCGGAGAATATGGGCGCCTACCGGGCCGCCGGGGCCAGCGGCTTCGGCATCGGCTCGGCGCTGTACCAGCCCGGCATGGCGGCCCTCTCGGTTCGGGAGAATGCTATGAACTTCATAGCTGCCTACGAGGGTACCATCAGGGCATGAGCACTATTTCTTCACAAATTTCGTTCGGGCTGCAAGGCCGGGTGTGCATCGTCACCGGCGGTGCGCAGGGCATTGGCGAGGCGTGCGCCCGCCGCTTCGCGCGCGACGGCGCCCTGGTCGTGGTCACCGATGTGGACGACACACGCGGCCAAAAACTGGCGCAGGAACTCGGCGCCCTGTATGTGCATTGCGACGTCGGCGACAAGGTCCAGGTGGATGCGCTGGTGGCGCAGGCCATGGCCGCGCATGGCCGCATCGACGTGCTGGTCAACAACGCGGGCATCTTCAAGGCCGCGGAATTTCTGGACGTCACCGAGGCGGATTTCGATGCCGTGCTGCGCGTCAACCTCAAGGGCTCGTTCCTGGTCGGGCAGGCCGTGGCCCGCGAGATGGCCAGGGTGCGCCGGGGCAGCATCGTCAACATGAGCTCGGTCAACGGCGTGCTGACCATCCCCACGATCGCCAGCTACAACGTCAGCAAGGGCGGCATCAACCAGCTCACGCGCGTGATGGCGCTGGCGCTGGCCGACCAGGGGATTCGCGTGAACGCCGTGGCGCCCGGCACCATCGCCACCGAACTCGCGGCCAAAGCCGTGCTGACCAGTGAAGACGCCAAGGCCCGCATCATGAGCCGCACGCCGATGAAACGTCTTGGCGAGCCCTCGGAAGTGGCCGACGTGGTCGCGTGGCTCGCCAGCGACGCGGCCAGTTACGTCACCGGCGAGATCGTCACCGTGGACGGCGGGCGCATGACGCTGAACTACACCGTGCCGGTGTAGCGCCCCGGAGGCCCGCATGCCGCTTGCGAATCCCACCGAACTCGAAGGTGAGACGCCCTACTGCATCGTTCTCACCACCGTCCCCAACCAGGAACAGGCGCAAGCGCTGGCGCGCCAGATCGTCGAGGCGCGGCTCGGCGCCTGCGTGCAGATCGACGGCATCCACAGCATCTACCGGTGGGACGGCGAGTTGTGCAGCGAGCCGGAATGCCGCCTGATGATCAAGACGCGCAAAGCCTGCTTTACGGCGCTGGCGCAATTCATTCGCGCGCGCCACCCCTATGAAGTCCCCGAGATCGTGCAGATTCCGATAACGGCTGGGTCCGCCGACTACCTGCGGTGGATCGACGAAGGCGCGCAACCAGGCGACGACCCCTTGTTCATGAGGCGCTGCTGACGGGGTTGACTGTCGCAACGGGCGCCACTGAGGGCCGGCGCATCGCCATCACGGCAAGAGACGCCAGCAGGCAGGCGCCGCCGGCGGCATACAGCGCCGGGGTGTAGGTCAGCAGCAGCGTGCGCGTCAGCCCCGCGCCATAGGCGGCGGTGGCGGCGCCGATTTGATGCGCCGCAAAAATCCACCCGAAGACGAGACCGACACGCTCCTTGCCAAAGCTCGCGCCGGCCAGCTTGACGGTGGGCGGCACCGTGGCAATCCAGTCCAGGCCGTAGAACATGGCGAAGATCGACAGGCCGTAGAGCGTGAAAGTCGAATGCGGCAGCCAGAACAGCGAGAGGCCGCGCAGCCCGTAGTACCAGAACAGCAGCTTGCGGTTGTCATAGCGGTCCGACAGCCAGCCCGAGAGGATGGTGCCGAAAAAATCGAAGGCACCCATCATCGCCAGCACCGATGCCGCAGGCACCGCCGTCAGGCCGTAGTCGGCGCACAGCGAAACGAAGTGCGTCTGCACCAGGCCGTTGGTGCTCAGGCCGCAGATAAAGAAAGTACCGAACAGAATCCAGAACGTGCGGTTGCCCGAGGCTTCGCGCAACGCCACAAAGGGCGTGCGAAACGTCATGGCCGCCGCGGCGACGGGTGTGCTGTCCGGTACGAACGCCTCCCCGAGCGGCGCCAGCCCGATATCGCAGGGCCGGTTGCGCACCAGGCACAGCGCGAGCAGCGCCACCAGCGCGCTGCCGGCAAAGATCGGAATCACCGCATAGCGCCAGCCTGCGTGCTCGATGATCCAGGCGGCCAGCGGCAGGAAGGCCAGCTGTCCGGTGGCCGAGCTCGCGGTCAGCAGGCCAATCACCAGTCCGCGCCGGGCGGTAAACCAGCGATTCGCCACCACGGCTCCCAGCACCAGCGCCGTCAGGCCGGTGCCCAGGCCCAGCATCAAACCCCACAAGATGAACAGCTGCCAGAGCTGGGTTGCCAGCGTGGCCAGCGCCATGCCGGCGCCGACCAGCGCCAGTCCGGTGCACATCACGGCGCGCAGCCCCCAGCGCTCCATCAGCACGGCGGCAAACGGCCCCATCAGGCCATACAGTGCAAAGCGCAGCGCCAGCGCGGAGGAGATCTGCTCGTTGGTCCAGCCGAATTCGTGGCTCAGCGGCTGCAAGATCACGCCCGGCAGGCCCAGCGCGGCCGACATGGTGAGCATGGTGAGAAAGGTGACGGCCGCCATGACCCAGCTGTAGTGAATGCCGCGGCGTTGCAGCCATGTAGAGACTTGTTGGGCGAACATGCTCGTCCTCGTGAAGATTTTTTGGGAACTACGGATGCACTGCAGCGATGGGCTACGCCTGGGCATCGCCGGAATCGACGCTAGAGAGCAGGTCGATCGACTCATCGATCAGGCCGTGCAGCGCCAGCACCCGCTGCGTGCCCAGCAGCCGGTTCAGGCTTTGCTGCGCCGCCCTCCAGTGATGCTGGGCCTCGGCGCGCTTGGCACGCCCCTGCGCGGTGATGGTGACACTGCGGCTGCGCGCATCGCTGCCGGCAGACAGCTCGACCCAGCCGGCATCGACCAGCGGTTTGAGGTTGCGCGTCAGCGTGGACGCGCCCAACTGCATGGCTTTGGCAAGCTCGGTGGGACGGACCGGACCCAGCTTGAGGACGTGCGACAACAGCGAATACTGTGTCGTCCTGAGGCCCACCTTGGCCATCTCAAGGTCGTAATGCTGGCCGACGTGCCGCATCAGCTGGCGCAGCCGCAGATTGGTGCAGCCCAGTGTTTTGAGAGCCGCCTGCGGGGATGGATCGAGTACAGCGTTCATGGGATGAATCCGGAGTTCATGTATTATACTTGCATCTACAATTATTGTATATGCAACCAAAGAGGACGGCTGCCATGGACACTGCAACAAAGATGGGCACGACGGAATCGGACACCGAACGGACGCTGGCCCGGTGGACCAACCAGTTGAACGAGGTGCGTGGCCGCATGCTGGCCGGCGGCGGCAAGCCGGGCCTCGCCAGCCCGTCCGTGGTCGCCGGCAAAACCGGCCTGGAAATCATGCAGGCCATGCTGGCCGGCGAAGCCCCCTACCCGCATATCGCCGAGACGCTGGATTTTGCGCTGGTAGAGGTAGGTCCCGGCACGGCCGTGTTCCAGGGCACGCCGCAGCTCAAGCACTACAACCCGCTGGGCAGCGTGCATGGCGGCTGGTACGCCACGCTGCTCGATTCCGCCGTGGGCTGCGCGGTACACACCATGATGCCGGCCGGACGCGGCTACACCACGGCCGAACTCAGCGTCAACATCGTGCGCGCCGCCTCCATCAAGTCAGGGCCGCTGCGCGCCATCGGCAGCGTGATCCATTGCGGGCGCCAGCTGGCCACGGCCGAGGGCCGCATCGTCGGACCCGACGGCAAGCTGTACGCCCATGCCACCACGACCTGCCTGGTGTTCGAGCTGCCGAAGCAGGGATAGCAGGGATAGTTTGGCCCCCGCCCGCTCACAGCCTGGATTTGCCCTGCGCGAGGACCTTGTCGCAGACCTGCTTCGCGATCTTTGCCTTCAGGTCGCCAGGCTGGTCATCGCGAGTTCCCCAGCGATTCCACGTAGCTCGCCACGGCCACCATGTCCGCCTCGGACAGGTCATGCGTAACGCCTTTCATGACGGCACCCCGAGGCCGCTCATCCGTCAATTTGAATACCTTGAGCTGACGCACCACATAGTTGGCATGCTGGCCCGCCAGGCGTGGAAACTGGCCATTGCCCTCGCCACCCGCGCCGTGGCATGCACTGCACTGCGTCACTCCCTGCTCGGGCAAGCCACTGCGAAAGATCATCTCTCCGCGTGCATTCGGCGCCGTTTTGCCGGCGGCAGCATGCATGGGCTGCTGGCTTGAAAAATAATCGGCCAGCTCGTTGATTTGCGTGGAAGTCAGACGCGTGAATCCCCACATGTGCTGGACTCCGCTGGGGTCGCTCCTGGCATGCCCCTTGAAGTCCGTGAGCTGCGAGACGAGGTACTCCTTTTGTTGCCCTGCGAGCTTCGGGAACAGGGGGGAAACCGATTCTCCCGTCATCCCATGGCACATCGAGCACACTTTTTGAACCATTGCCACCCCTGTCAGGGTCGATTCGTCCCCCGATTGGTTGTCGACTCCCGCGCAGCCCGAGAGCGCCAAGGCCGCCATGGAGAAAATGAAACCTGATTTCCTGAAATATTCAATCATGTTGTTTCTCTTCGGGGAGTTCGTCGGAGCGAGCCTGCAGGAGACATTTCAAAAGGCAGCCCACAGGTAAAGGAAGGTCGTGTTGTTGTCGCTGGCATTGCGGCCATTGCCGTCGTAGTTGGTACGGGCTCCGTTGAAGCGCGTGAAATAGTTGTATTGCAGGCCGACACGAATATTCTGGATCGGCATCCAGAAGATTTCGGGTGTCCACATCTGGGTGTTGGGAACATTGCTCTCACTGCCGAAATTCGGCGTGCCCGAGGGGTAGGCAAGCGCGTCGGCACTGCCATTCACATTGGTATAAGCCAAGCTGGCGCCGTACCTGGCCCGGTAAACATAGCTGCCCTTCAACTTGAATGAATTCAGTGTGGCAGGGCCGGCGTAAAGGTTCTGGGTATCGTCGTTGATCCGTTCCCGGATATAGCGCATTTGGGCCGTGAAGGTATGGGGATCCAGCAAATACTGGTACTGCGCATCCACGCCGACATCCCTGTAATGGGTGCTCGGGCCGAAGACGGGGAAGTTGTTGGCATCGAGCGGGAGGACCTTGGCGTTCATGGCAAAGGCGCCGAGCATGACATTGTGAGCATCCCACTCATGCGTATAGGCGAGGCGCACATAGGGGTTGCTGCCGCTCAGGTAGGTGAGCGGGTGATCCGGATCGCCCGTCCTGCTGCCCAGGCTGAGAAACTGCCAGAAGCTTTTCGCGGTCTGGTAAGAGGTCAACTCGGCGTAAAAGGAGTTGTTCAGGTACACATAGGCGCCGACACCCGCAAGCTGCTGCTGGCTTTCGAGAAAGGTCGAAACCGGGGCGCCGGGAAAGGCCCCGAGCGTGGTGGCCAGGTATGGGTAGCCCCACGCCGGGGATGTGTTCCACACGTCCTGTACGGTCGGGTTGTTGTGCACCGTCACGCCCCAAATGAGATCGGTGCTGGTGTTTACCCTGCGGTCGGCATACCGGAGGTCAAAATTATCGGAATGCGCGAAGCCGAGCCAATTGCCCTGCGCCTCCTGTCTGTCGTGAACGTTGTAGGTGAACTGCGCAAAGCCACCGACATTCTCCGTGACCTTGCCCGCGACAAACACGCTCGCAAAGTCGGCGATGAATTTCTGGTCTTTCGGGGAGAGGGTGCCGCCGGCGCCATCATCGTTGTTCGCCGTTTTGGTCATGTCGCCAACGATCATGGCGGCCAGCGGGTTGCCACGAACCCCATTGGTGTAACCGGTCAGCTTGAAGAGCCGCCCGTAAGGCGTGAGTTCAGGAAACTGCCCGCCCGCGTGACAGGCGACGCAGCTCTGCCCGGTTTGGCGGGCGAAGGACGGAACTGCCTGGGCGGACTGGCTGAACACCAGACACAGCAGGATCGGCCCCAGCAAATGAAGCTTTGAAAGCGCCCGGAGAAACCCTGCCTTCGTCTTGCTCAAGCCCGTGCATCGTTCGTTGCCTCGATCAAAGGCGTTTCCTGTCAGGTCGCAATGCATGGCATCCCTCCAGTTCGAATTTATTAGAGTACGTTTCGATACGGTCGCTACAGTAATCTTGTTTCGCGTGCTTGAGCGGGCCGTGTTACAAAAAAGTTTGATCCAGATCAAGGCCGAATCAAGTCACGTCAAAGCGCCGGCGAGGGACTGCCATTGGGCAGCCTCCCCCAGTGACCGCCGGGTACCTGCCAAGTGCAGACTACCCCCGCCCGCACGATACTCGGCGGGAGACCGCGTACCGATTCTTGATCTCCAGGCGGAGCATGATGCCGTGGTCATTCCCGATGTCATGAAGCCGATGCTCGGCGATCGGATCACTGTCGAGGTAATCCGGGACGCTGGACATGCAATGGCGCCAGAGCAACCCCGAGCCATGAGCGAGGCGATCGCGGCATCCGCGCATCGCCTGTATTTGTCTCCTGCCACTACCACAGGCGCCATGGATAGCGACCGCGAAGCGGAGGTCCGGCGGCTTTGCTGAATCGGCGATCGAGCACGCAACGCGGCTGTGCAGGCGAGCTGTGGCTCAGCAAGTCACTCAGGAATCCTTGGGCGCTGGGCTCTCCTATTGCGGCGAGCTGATGACAGTGCCGTTCAGAGGCTATCAATTGATGTCCGAAGCCGATCCGCCAGGGCAATCAAGGGTTCGCGCAGACGCGCGACGACTTCCACCGCCTCGACGTCGCCCGTGATGCTCATGTTCAACACGTACACGGGGCGATCGACAACCACCACGGGCGTGGCCAGTGCCACGACCTGGGGCTGCCACGAAGCCCAGCAGTAGCCCTGCTGGCGTACGCTGTCAATGGCGCAGGTGATTTCCCGCGCCAGGTCTCGCCAGCCCGAACGCCGCCGCTCGCGAAACTGGTCCATCAAACTGCGCCTCTCTTCTTCAGAGGCAGTCGACAACCAGGCCCGTCCGAGCGAGGTCAACTCCATCGGCACGCGCTGGCCGGCAACGACGTTACGCCAAGACACCCGCCGGCTGTAGCGCACCGATTCGAGATAGACCATTTCGCCCCGGTCCGCTACGGCCAAGCCGACGTTGATCTTGCGCTTCTCCGCTTCGCTTCGCATCAAAGGACCGGCGACCTGCAGGATCGGCGAACCCGAGCGCATCGCGTGGGCCAGACTCAGCACCGGCGCTGCCAGTCGGTAGGCGCGCTGGCGCCGATCATGCTCGAGCATGCCGCTTTCAACCAGCGTCTGCGCAAGGCGGCTGACCGTGGCGCGCGCGAGCCCGGTGCGCTCCGCCAGCTCGCCGTTGCCCAGCAGATCGGCACCGGGCTTGAAGGCGCGAAGAATGTCGATGCCGCGTTCGAGCGAACGGTTTCTGTCTCCGCGCGACGGCCCTTTACCTGGCGTCTGGCGATGCCTGACGGTATCCATCACTCTCCTCCACCACCTTCGATTGATTTCCACCTCTTGGAAATTGATGAGTGCTATTCATGAGTATGCACCCTAAACTTGCGGCTGCGATGGCAAGGGGACGGCTCCTCTGTCCTTTCGCAAAAAGATCACCCTTCGCATCACAGCAGGAGAGAACCATGCACACCGCCTTTCATTCCACGATTGCCCGACTGGGCGCCCTGATCGCCACGACTGTATTGGCAGCGACAACAGCCCTCGCGGCGTTTCCCGACAGGCCCATCCATCTGATTGTGCCGTTCTCACCGGGCGGTGGCACGGATTCGATCGCTCGTTCGGTCGGCGTTGGCATGTCGCAGGCACTCGGCCAGTCAGTCATCATCGACAACAAGCCGGGGGCCGGCACGATCATCGGCGACGACTACGTCGCAAAGAGCCAGCCCGATGGTTACACGCTCGTGGTGGCCACCTTTGCGCACGCGGTGAATCCGAGCCTGATGCCCAGGCTACCCTTCGATACGGACAAGGCGTTCGCGCCCGTGATCCTGTTGGCTCGCGGCCCGAACCTGCTGGTGGTGCGCGCGGACAGTCCGTACAAGTCGGTGAAGGACGTGCTGGCTGCGGACCGGGCGAAGCCGGGCGAGCTGACTTTTGCCTCGCAAGGCAACGGGACCTCTGCCCATCTCGCCGGCGAGATGTTCGACAACCTCGCGAAGGTGAAGATGGCCCATATCCCGTACAAGGGCGCGGGCCCGGCGATGACGGATCTTCTGGGCGGGCGGGTGGACATGATGTTTGCCACCGCGGCGGCGGCCAGGCCTTTCGTCACGAGCGGCAAGCTGCGCGTTCTTGCCGTGACGAGCCCGCAGCGCTCCGCGGCAATGAAGGACGTGCCAACCGTGGCCGAGACGGTCCCGGGTTATTCGGTCGAGAGCTGGTACGGCCTGTTCGCGGCCGCAGGCACACCGGCAGGGGTCATCGAGAAGCTCAATGCAGCGGCAAAGAAGGGCACGGAGCGCCCGGAGTTTCGCAAACAGATGGAGCTGGAAGGCCTGACCGTCAGCGCGGGCTCGCCCGCAGAGCTTGACACCTTTGTCCGTGCCGAAGAGGTGCGATGGGGCAAGGTCGTGAAGGAAAACAAACTGAAGATCGACTGACCCGAATCCACACGAGCAAACACCATGAGCACTTCCCTGATTGAGCTGCAGACCGAGGCCGGCATTGCCACTCTGACTTTCAACCGCCCGGACAAGCGCAACGCCATGAACGACGACATGCGCACCGAGTTCATCCACGCGCTGGAACGCGTCGCCGCCAACACGGCCATCCGCGCCCTGGTACTCACCGGCGCCGGCAAGGGCTTCTGTGCCGGCGGTGACATTTCCGGTATGGAGCGCCGCATGAAGGCGCCTGCGGGTGAAGTCGGTTTCAATGGCTGGCACCGCCAGCAGCGCGTGCACTACACGCAGTCGTTGCTGCACACGATGCCCAAGCCCGTCATTGCGGCCGTGAATGGTGCCGCTTCGGGCCTTGGCGCGGACACCGCACTCGCCTGTGACTTCATCATTGCCAGTGAATGGGCCAACTTCAGCTGGTCCTACATCCACCGCGGGATCATTCCGGACGGCGGCGGCATGTACTTCCTGCCGCGTCGTGTGGGCCTGCCCAAGGCCAAGGAACTGATCTTCACCGGCCGCAAGCTCGATGCCGATGAGGCGTTGGCCCTGGGCATCGTCGACCGAAAGACCTCCGCCGATACGCTGGTGACCGACGCCCAGGCGTGGGCCACTGAGTTGAGCCGGGGCTCCGCCACAGCCTTGGCGCTAAGCAAGACCATTCTGAACCAGAGCTTTGAGCTGTCGGCGCAGCAAATCTTCGCCCAGGGCAGCCAGGCGCAGGGCATTTGCTACACGAGCACCGAGCACCGCGAATCGGTCATGGCCTTTCTGGCGAAGTCCACGGCAAAGGAATGACTGGCATGGACGCGATCGCCAGACTCCTGAAGCCCCGCAGCGTTGCCATCATCGGCGCCTCGGCCGATGCTTCCAAGACCGCTGGTCGACCGGTGTCTTACCTGATCAAGCATGGCTTTGCCGGCGACATCTATCCTGTGAACCCGAAGGTCAACCGTATCGGTGAGTTGCCCTGCTACCCGGACATCGCGTCGCTGCCGGCAGTGCCCGATGTCGGCATCGTGCTGCTCGGCGCCGAGCGTGCCCACCTCGCCGTGCGCGACCTGGCGGCGCGCGGCACCGCAGCAGCCATCGTGCTGGCCAGTGGCTACACCGAGACCGGAGAGGAAGGCGCACGACGCCAGAAGCAGTTGCTCGAGGCCGCCGGCGCGATGCGCCTTCTCGGCCCGAACACCATCGGCCTGGTCAATCTCACCGACAACATCGTGCTGTCGGCAACCGGCGCACTGGAGATGGACCATTTTCCGATCGGCTCGATCGGTGTCGTCTCGCAAAGTGGCGGCATCCTCGGTTCGCTGCTGTCGCGCGCCGCAGCGCGCGGCATCGGCCTGTCCAAGCTGATCTCGACCAGCAACGAGGTCGACCTTGAACTGGCCGACTTCATCGACCAACTGGCCGACGACGAGGCCACGAAGGTGATCGCGCTCTATGTCGAGACCGTGCGCAATCCGGAGAAGTTCCGCGCCGCGGCGCTGAAGGCCGCTCGTGCCGGCAAGCCGGTCGTCGCGTTCAAGATTGGCCGCTCGGAAGCCGGTGCCAAGGCCGCCGTGTCGCACACCGGCGCACTGGCCGGAGCCGACCGCATGTACGACGCGCTGTTCCGGCAGACCGGCGTGATCCGGGCGCAGGCCTTCGGCGACCTGCTCGATATCCCGATCGCGTTGTCGACCGGCCGCGTGCTGCGCGGCAACCGCGTCGCCATCCTCACGTCCACGGGGGGCGCCGGCACCCTGGTGTCCGACAGCCTCGGCGTCTGCGGCTTCGACACGCCCGCGCCCGATCCGGAGACGGCGGCCGCGCTGCGCGCGCTGCAGACCGGCGACCACGCTGCGCTCGACCGCAACCCGATCGACGTCACGCTGGCGGGTCTGCAGCCCGACCTGCTGCGCGGCGCGATCAAGACCTTGTTGGCCAGCCCGAGCTACGACGCCCTGACCATCATCGTCGGCTCGTCGAGCCTGGCCATGCCTGAGCTGATGGCCGGCGCAATTCAAGACTGCCTGCCTCTGTCGGACAAACCGGTGATCGCCTATGTCAGCCCGCACGCGCCGGAGATCGGCGCCTTGTTGACGCAACGGGGTGTGCCCGCCTTCGCCGTGGCCGAGAGTTGCACCGTGGCCCTGGCCGGCATGCTGCAGGCGAGCCGGTGGAAGGCGCCCGCCGAGCCGACAGTGCCGGCCGCACAGGTTGCGGTAGACGATTTCCCCGCGGGCTCTCTGGACGAGGCCCAGGCCAAGCAGCTCTTCGCGCGCTTCGGCGTGCCCTGCGCACGCGAGGTCATCGTCAAAACGCCGGCCGAGGCCGAGCGGGCTGCCCGGGATCTCGGCGGCAGGGTTGTATTGAAGATCCTGTCGGGCGGGATCACGCACAAGAGCGATGTCGGCGGCGTGGCTGTCAACTTGCGGCCCGAGCAGGTGGGAGCGCGCCTGACCGCGATGGCCGCGGAAGTCGAAACCAGGGCCGGTGTGCGGCCACAGCGCTTCCTGATCCAGGAAATGGTGGCTGGCGGCACGGAACTCATCCTGGGCATGCACCGCGATCCGCTGGGCACGGCCATCCTGTTGGGCATGGGCGGCGTCACGGCCGAGTTGTTCAAGGACACAACGATGCGCCTGCTGCCCCCGCAAGGCGGATTGAGCCGAGGCGATGCGCTGGACATGGCCAAAGAACTGAGAACCTGGCCACTGCTCGACGGCTTCCGTGGCCGCCCCAAGGCGGACGTGGACGCGCTGGTAACCGCGATCGTGGCCTTCTCGCAGATGGCAGCACAACTGGGGGATCGTCTCGTCGAAGCCGAGATCAACCCGGTGTTCGTGCTGCCGGCCGGCCAGGGGGTTCGCGCCGCCGACGGCGTTGTCGTTCTCGGCCGCTGAACAACGATTTGCGGCTCGCATGGCTGGACGAAACAAGTTCGAAGGATCCGAGATGCACACCACCCAAATCTTCTCTCGATACGCGGCCGAATTTCGCCAGCGGCCGCTGCCCGGTGAGGTGCTGCATCACGCAAAACGCGCGGTGATCGACTGGTACGCCTCGTTGTTTCCGGGTCTGGCCACCGCACCCGTCAAATTGCTGGAGGAAACCTTGGCCGAGGATCTCGACCGCGGCAACGCCCGTCTTGCATCGGGTCGCCCTGCGACCGCGCGCGCCGCGGCGCTGCTGAACGGCACCGCCGCGCATGCGGCCGAAATTGACGACAGCTATCGCGATGCGATGTACCACCCGGGCGCTGCGACCATTGCCGCCGCGCTCGCGGCTGGCCATGAACGGAACGCTACAGGCTTGCAGTTCCTGCGCGGAGTCGTGCTGGGCTACGAGGTGTCCACCCGCATTGGCATAGTGCTGGGCCGGCCGCACTACAAGTTCTGGCACAGCACGGGCACGGTGGGCACCTTCGGCGCCGCCGCTGCGGCCGCCGGACTGCTTGAATTGGACGAATCCGCGTTTGCCCATGCGCTGGCCACCGCCGCGACGTTCGCCGCCGGGTTGCAGCAAGCCTTTCGGATGGACTCGATGTCCAAGCCGCTGCATGCCGGGCGTGCCGCGGAGGCGGGCCTGCTGGCGGCACAACTCGCCCGACGCGGCCTCACGGGCTCGCTCGACGTACTCGACGGAGAAGCCGGTCTGGGCCAGGCGATGAGTACCGGACCGGATTGGAGCCAGGTCGGCGCGACCCTGGGCAGCGACTTCCACATCACTCGGCTGACTTTCAAAAATCATATCGGCTGCGGCCACACCTTCGCGGCGATCGACGGCGCGCTCGAACTGCAGCGCCTCTATGGTCTGCAAGCCAGCGAAATCGAACGCGTGCACATCGCCACCTACAAGCCGGCGTTGGACATCGCTTGCTACGAGCGGCCGACCACGGCCAACGAAGCCCGGTTCAGCCTGACCTACGTGGTGGCCTCGGCGCTGGTCCACGGCAGTGTGCGCCTGGCTGCCTACGAACCGGCCCGCCTGGACGACCCGGTCACGCGGGCCTTGATGGAGCGCATCAGCGTCTCGGTGGATCCCGAAATCGACGCGGCTTTCCCCGGACAGCGCGCTGCCCGCGTCGACATTGAAACCCGCGACGGCAGGCGGCTCACCCACCTGCAACCCAACCGCAAGGGCGACCCTGAGCAGCCACTGTCCGACCTCGAGCTGGAGGACAAGCTGATCGAGCTTGCCTCGCCGGTGATCGGTATCGACAAAGCCCGCGCGCTGCTCGCCCGCCTCTGGATCCTGGACACCAGCGAGAGCCTCCCATGACCCGGCTCGCCCGCAGCTGCCGGCCAGGGCACCGCCGCGACCGTCGATAAGGTTTGAAGGAGAAATGTATGACCCAGATGCCTGCGCACCAGCTCACAATGACGGTGCTGATGACCCCGGACATGGCGAATTTTGCGGGAAACGTCCACGGCGGCACGATTCTCAAACTCCTTGACCAGGCCGCCTACGCTTGCGCAAGCAGGTATGCCGCGCATTATGTCGTGACTGTCAGCGTCGACCAGGTCATGTTCCGACAGCCAATCCATGTGGGTGAACTGGTGACCTTCCTCGCCGCTGTCAATCACACCGGCACATCATCGATGGAGGTAGGAATCAAGGTCGTGTCGGAGAATATCCGCACCCAGGAGAAGCGGCATGTCAACAGCTGCTTCTTCACGATGGTGGCGGTCGATGACGATCGATATCCAGTGGCTGTGCCGACCCTGCGGCCTGCCACCGGCGACGAAACGCGGCGATTTCACGAGGCCCTCCTGCGCAAGAAGCTCAGGCAGGAACTCGCCGATCGGTTTGCCTCGATCCGCAGCGCGTCAGGCGTCCAGGAGCCCTAGCGCAGTCGCCTTGGTTTGCTTCGGCGCTCGTCACACCCTGTCCGCAATGGGTCGACGGACTTCCCCTGCCCGCGCGATAATCCGCTCATGAGACTTCTTCACACCATGCTGCGCGTCGGCAACCTGCAACGCTCGATCGATTTCTACACTCAGGTGCTCGGCATGAAACTGCTGCGCACGTCCGAGAACCCCGAGTACAAATACTCGCTCGCGTTCGTGGGCTACGGCAACAACCCCGAGCACGCCGAGATCGAGCTGACCTACAACCATGGCGTGGACCATTACGACATGGGCAACGCCTACGGCCACATCGCGCTCGGCGTGCCCGATGCCTACGCGGCCTGCGAAAAGATCAAGGCGTCCGGCGGCAATGTCACGCGCGAGGCCGGCCCCGTCAAGGGCGGCAGCACCGTGATCGCGTTCGTCACCGACCCGGACGGCTACAAGATCGAGCTGATCCAGCGCGCCGAGGGCGCGGGCGGCGCCGGCTTGCGCTGAAGTCTTCCCCGCGTAGCTGCGCTTTTAATAGCGGCATACGAAGACTGCATAAGGGCTACAGGCCTTTTTAACGCCTAAGTCCAGCCGCTTCGCGCGCCAGCGTCTCGATGCGCGCCCAGTCGCCCTGCGCCAGCGCGTCAAAGGGCACCAGCCACGAACCGCCCACACACGCCACATTGGGCAAGGCCAGCAAGTCGGGCGCGTTGTGCAGCGTGACGCCGCCGGTCGGGCAGAACCGCACGTCGCCGAACGGGCCGCCCCAGGCCTTGAGCATGGCGGCACCGCCGGCCTGCATGGCGGGAAAGAACTTCAGCTCGGTGAAGCCGTCTTCCTGCGCCATCATGATCTCGCTGCCGGTGGCCACGCCCGGCAGCAGCGGCAGGCCAAGTTCGCGGCAGGCGTGGCCGAGCGCATGGGTGTAGCCGGGACTGACGGCAAACCGCGCGCCGGCCATCGCCGCGGCCTGGGCGTCGGAAGCGCTGCGCACGGTGCCGGCGCCGACCACGGCCTCGGGCACCTCGCGCGCGATCAGTTCCATACAGGCCAGCGCCTGCGGCGTGCGCAGCGTGATCTCCAGCATGCGGATGCCGCCGGCCACCAGCGCGCGCGCCATCGGCACGGCGTGCTTGGGATCGGTCAGCACGATCACCGGAATCACCGGCGCGTCCTGCATCACCTGCAGGGCGGTCAACGTCTGTGTTACAGCCATGTGCAGGCTCCTTCTTCAGCGGTGAGTGCGTGGCGCCGCATGGCGGTGAACAGTTCGCGGCCCATATCCAGCGTGTTCGCCATGCGCAGCGCCTCGGGCATGGTGACGATTTCACGGGCAGTCCAGACAGCGGCGGGGACCTCCACCTGCAGCGTGCCGGCCTCGGCGTCGAGCCGGATCAGGTCGCCGTCGCGCACCTTGGCCAGCGGCCCGCCCGCCGCCGCTTCGGGCGACACGTGGATGGCGGCCGGCACCTTGCCCGAGGCGCCGCTCATGCGGCCGTCGGTCACCAGCGCCACCCGAAAGCCCTTGCCCTGCAGCACCGCCAGCGGCGGCGTGAGCTTGTGCAGCTCGGGCATGCCGTTGGCCTGAGGCCCCTGCCAGCGCACCACGCAGATCACATCACGGTCCAGCTCCCCGGCCTTGAAGGCCGCGTGCAGCGCCTCCTGCGAGTCGAACACCCGCGCGGGTGCTTCGATGACATGGCGGTCGTCGGGAATGGCCGACACCTTGATCACGCTGCGGCCCAGATTGCCCTGCAGCAGCTGGAGGCCGCCATGCGGGCTGAAGGGCTGCGCGGCGGGGCGCACGATGCTGGTATCTTTGGACGCGCCAGCGTCGTGCCAGAGCAGGCCGTCGGGGCCCTCCTCCTGCGGCGGTACCGGGAGCAGGTCGTTGACCTCCTCCGCCAGCGTCATCGGCACCACGTCGGTTGCTTTTCTTGCCGACGCGGGATGCCACTCGGGCACCCGCGTGTACTCGCGCAAGCCGCCGGGGCGCACGGTCAGCACGTCTTCATGCATGAGGCCGGCATCGAGCAGCTCCCGGATCACAAAGCCGGGGCCGCCCGCCGCCTGGAACTGGTTCACGTCGGCCGTCCCGTTGGGGTACACGTGGGTCAGCGTCGGCACCGCGCCGGAGAGCGCGGCGAAGTCGTCCCAATTGATCTGGATGCCCGCGGCGCGCGCCACGGCAACCCAGTGGATCAGGTGGTTGGTGGAGCCACCGGTCGCCAGCAAGGCCACCATGGCATTGACGATGCAGCGCTCATCGACGATCTGGCCGATCGGGGCGTATCGCCTGGACTTGATCACGCCCAGCACGGTGCGGGCCGCTTCGCGCGTGAGCTCGGCGCGCAGGTCGTCGCCAGGGTTGATGAACGCGGTGCCGGGCACGTGCAGGCCCATGGCTTCGAGCAGCATCTGGTTGCTGTTGGCGGTGCCGTAGAACGTGCAGGTGCCCGCCGCGTGGTAGGCATTCGATTCGGCCTGCAGCAGCTCGGCACGCCCCACCCGGCCCTGCGCCGCGCGTTCGCGCACCTTGCCTTTCTCGCTATTGGACAGGCCCGAGGTCATGGGCCCGGCCGGCACGAACACGGTGGGCAGGTGGCCAAAGTGCAGCGCGCCGATCAGCAGCCCCGGCACGATCTTGTCGCACACGCCCAGCATCAACGCGCCGGCAAACATGTCGTGGCTCAGCGCCACGGCGGTGGCCATGGCAATCACATCGCGCGAGAACAGGCTGAGCTCCATGCCCGGCGTGCCCTGCGTCACACCGTCGCACATGGCCGGCACGCCGCCCGCGACCTGCGCCGTAGCGCCGAACTTGCGCACCTCGGCCTTGATCAGGTCCGGGTAGTACTGCAACGGCGCGTGCGCCGACAGCATGTCGTTGTAGGCGGTGACGATGCCGATGTTGGGCACGCGCTCGGCTACGACCTTGAGTTTGTCATTCGCCGGCATCGCCGCGAAGGCGTGCGCCACGTTGGCGCAGCCCATGCGGTCGGCGCTGGGCGCGCGCGCGCTGGCCGCCCCCAGGCGTTGCAGATAGGCGCCGCGGGCGGGCCGGCTGCGTTCGCGAATGCGGGCGGTGACCGCTTCTACCGTGGCATTGAGTTTCATCGGCTCATCCAGAGTTGGTAACTAAATTACAGGCTCCATCCTACTCCGGAACCGGCACAAATAGACCGAAAAGGGTTACCAGTGCGTTACCAAAACGAAAGCCGGGACGCACCAGGATCCTTCCCGGAGTTGCCTGCCGGGTCGCTGTAAAGTGCGGTCATGACAGAACCGCTCACGCCCGGGCGCGACCCGGCCCTCATGCTGGAGCAGACGCTGGCCGCCTGGGGCGGCCGCTCCGACTTGTGGATTTTTGGCTACGCCTCGCTGATCTGGCGGCCGGACTTTGAATTTGCCGAGCAGCGCGCCGCCCGCGTGCAGGGCTGGCACCGCGCACTCAAGATGTGGAGCCGCGTGAACCGCGGCACGCCCGAGTGCCCGGGCCTGGTGTTTGCGCTGCTCTCGGGCGGCAGTTGCCAGGGCGTGGCGTTCCGGGTGCGCCGGATTGACGCGGGCGACGTGCTGTCCGCCCTGTGGCTGCGCGAGATGCCGAGCGGCGTGTACGACCCGCGCTGGCTGCACTGCCGCACGCCGCAGGGGCCGATCAAGGCGCTGGCCTTCACGCTGTCGCGCCGCAGCCCGAGCTTCACCGGCGAGCTCACGCCCGCGCAGTACAGCCAGGTTTTTATGCAGTCGCGCGGCCGCTACGGCACGACCCACGACTACGCGCACCAGACCCTGCACAGCCTGCGCGCGCAGGGCATCCGCGACCGGGCACTGCAGCGATTGCTGGATCTGGCCGGCGCGCCGGCCGCGCCTCCAAAGTAACCGGCGCGAAGCCCCGGCTTCAGCGAGGCCGGGACACCAGCGCCTGCGCCCGTGCCAGATCGTCCAGCGTATCGATGTCGGTCACGCAGCCGATATCGTCGACTATCAATTCAATAGCGGCATGTGCACGTACCACAGGGGCTGCACCCTGATTCCCTTGCAAAGCCAGCAGCGCCGGGCCACACGCGGCGCCAAACCCGACCGGGTGGCCCCGGCTACCCTGATAGACGGGTACGACCACATCATGGGTCTGCAGCGCCGCCGCCACTTGCAAGAGCGTGGCGGCCTGAATCAGCGGCAAATCCGCGGGCAGAATCAGCCAGCCCGCCGCGTCCCGCGTGGCGCGTACGGCAGCGGCAATCGAGTCGCCCATGCCGGGGTGGCCGGCGTCCTCCAGATGCCAGGGCAGGCCGCTGGCACGCACCGCGTCCAGCGTGTGCTCCAGCACGGTTTTGCCGGCCAGCAGCGCCTGCAGCTTGTGCACGCTGCCGCCCGACGCCGCGAAACGCTCGCCCCGGCCGGAGGCCAGCACCAAAACTGTGGGTTGTTGCATGAAGGTCAGGGTTTCTATACTGCCAAGTATGACAAATACCGCCGCCCACCTTGCAGACCTGCGCAAAAGCTACGAGCGCGCCGAACTCAGCGAACAAGCCTCGCACGCCGACCCGCTCAAGCAATTCGAGCAGTGGCTGACCGAAGCCATCGCGGCTCAGGTGCCCGAACCCAATGCCATGACGCTGGCCACGGTCGCGAGCAACCTGCGCCCCAGCACGCGCGTGGTGCTGATCAAGGGCTATGACGAACGCGGCATCGTCTGGTTCACCAACTACGAGAGCCGCAAGGGCCAGGAGCTGGCCGGCAATCCGTACGCGGCGCTGCAGTTCCACTGGGTCGAGCTCGAGCGCGTGGTGCGCATCGAAGGCGTGGTCGAAAAAATCAGCGACGCGGAAAGCAACGCCTATTTCAACAGCCGCCCGCTCGACTCGCGCATCGGCGCCTGGGCCAGCCCGCAAAGCCAGGTGATTGCCGGGCGCAGCGTGCTGGTGACCAACGCCGCCCGCTACGGCGCCAAATTCATGCTGCAGCCGCCGCGCCCGCCGCACTGGGGCGGCTTTCGCCTGCAGCCCGACAGGTGGGAGTTCTGGCAGGGCCGCAAAAGCCGCCTGCATGACCGGCTGCGCTACACAAAAGAGAGCAATCAACGCTGGCTGCGTGAGCGTTTGGCGCCGTAAACACCACGCGTGAACAATCAGTTGATTTTGAGAAAATGAAGTCCCTCGGCACCGACTTGATCAGGAGTTGGTGAGAAAAAGTTCGGAAGGAAGTTAGCGAGACTGGATTTCAATTGCGGCCGGCAGGTCTGCAGCGGGAGAGGGTTCTAGCCAACGGCTGCTTTCTGGGATCTCAGTTTTGAGTTTTGGGCATGCCAGTCAGCAGTCATTCGTCGCCGCCAGCAAGGTGTTCAATTCAGTCATTCGTTCCGATATTGGAGCGTCATGGTCGCCGAATAAGCAGACAAGGATCAGCCCGAAAAATTCCGCGAACATCGTGGGACGCCAGCCACCCCGCCGAAGATCAGACATTCGAGCAAAATATTTTTTGAGATCACGCACTGTGCGACACATGTCGTCGCGCCCACCAACCATAGTTCTCCCACAGTCACTTTCGTGGGAGTGCCCCTATGTACTGACCTTGCCCCGAAGAACGTATCCCTTTCTGAGTGTTTCAATTCAAGCCTGTCGATAAATTTAACAGCACAACACAAAAACTATATGTAATAGCCCTGTAGACCCTTGAAAACACTAGCCATATCTTTTATGGAATGATATTTGCATAGTTCTCGGTAGATTAATCACTAGGGAGCAGTTATGAGGCCAATTGTCGTCAGACTGAGTCTCGCTGTGTTGCTTGCAACCCGTGGCAGCGGCAACAACTTCAGAACGACGCTTGCTCCTTTCGCGACTACGAAAAGACCGACATCCTTCCCTGATAGGGCACCTCTTGTTTCCGTGCTATGCAACGAAATGGTGACGTTCAAGTGTCTGCGAACCGACATATCAAAGTACGCAGGTAGTCGGGTGCTTGCGCTATGAACGGCCAACATCAAACCCACGCCCATATTGCCGTTGCAAGAAACGACGACCATACCCGGACCTCCGTTCGGGGCGCCTTTCGGGATTTACTCGATAGGATGGATCCTCCTTTGCCGGCGATGATTCGCACCGGAGATCATGTTCTGGTAAAGCCGTTCCTGCGCTACGGTGGCGGCAATCCAGAGAGTCGGATGATCTCCCACCCCGAAGTGATAGCGATGGCGATCGAGGCCGTCAGGGACTGCGGCGCGATGGTTACTCTCGGTGACGAAGCGTCAACGAGAATGCGCAGCGAGAATCATCTGTCCGATGAACGGTGGATCTACGGCATCGCAGAATCATCAGGGGCAAATTTGGTCAGCTTCGCCAAGGCCGGTGCAAGACGCGTCCGCGGTGGAATGGTTTATCCCCGCACGTATCTGATCTCACGCGCGGTGCTGGATGTCGACAAAGTGGTTAACTGTGCCAATTTTCAGCCTCATGGCCCACTGGTGTTGAGCGGCGCCGTTAAGAACATGTTCAGTGCCGTTGTCGGACGGTGCCAGCAGCATTTGCACAATCTCTTTCCGCGTCCAGAAGATATAGCCCGCGTGATTGTGGATGTATGTACAACGGTGAAGCCGACCGTCTCGTTTCTCGATCTCACTACAGTTCGAGACCCCACTGACACTACTACATGCCATCCGGTGGCCCTGCTTTTAGCCGGCACAGACCCAGTGGCGCTGGATGCAATCGCGGCGCGTGCTGCTGGCTTTGAGGGCGCCGACGCGCCCACTATCCGACTCGGGCAACAAATGGGATTGGGCTGCGCGGACACGAGTCAGATCACAGTCGCCGGGATGGACTGGCAAACGATGCAAGCAGTGCAGGTGAAGGCAATGCCATCCGTAGGCATAGCAACTGAGGGGTTCTATTGCAGGACTACGCGCTTCATCAATAACGTAGCGCTGCGCCCCAGACCGGAAATCAACCAAAAAACCTGCTCCGGCTGCGGCGACTGCCGGAAGATATGCCCGGTAGAGGCCATTCACCTGGGACCCGATGGAATGCTTCGCATAAGTCTGTGGAAATGCGCCCATTGTCATTTATGCATCAGGGCGTGCGAGTCGAATGCAGTTTCCCTGCAATTCGGGGGCGTTACAAAAGCAATCCGTCGACTGATGAACAAGCCTCTGACTGTTTCATAGGCATACCACGGGGCTACTTTAGCGCCGAACCGCAATAACTAATAATTCCATGACTCTGATTCAGAAATTTTGGAACAGCGCAAAGATCGGTACCCAAATTCGCTTGGGGCCCTTCGCCATCTACCTGCGGCTTGCGCGCAGCGTGCGGGTTTCCACCAACCATCAACGCGGACCGTTGCTCAACGGATCGGCCTCAATATCGTCAAGTGCTTCGCTCCCCGAAACTGTAGGAGGTTCGGATATGCATGCGATGCACCCTGATAAGTCCATGGTATCCCCACTCCAATCAGGGGTTGCCCTCATTGTCGGTACAGGGCCTGGCCTCGGGAGTGCACTGGCGCGCCGGTTTGCGCAAGCCGGTATGGCAGTCGCCGTTGCCGCCCGCAATGCGGAAAAGCTCGATGGACTAATCAAGGAGATTAACGCTTTGGGGGGGGGCGGGTCGACGCTACGGTTGTGACGCAACAGACGATGGATCTGTTAAATCGATGCTTAATCGTCTGATCGAAGAGATGGGTGTTCCCGATCTTGTGGTGTACAACGTGGAGCACTTCATTCCCGGCACCATTTTGGACATCGAAACACCGGCATTCGAGGAGTGCTGGCGGGCGATGGCCTTGGGCGGGTTCATAGTCGGGCGTGAGGTCGCGCGGCTCATGCTGCCACGGGGGTCAGGCACCATTATTTATACCGGTGCCACCGGTGCAATGCGCGGCCGCGCTGAATATATCAACATGGCAGTTGGCAAGTTTGGGGTGCGGGCGCTGGCCCAGAGCATGGCACGCGATCTAGGACCTCGAGGCATCCATGTCGCTCACGTTATTCTCGACGGTGGCATCCTTTCCACGCGCTCCGGCGATGCAGCAAGGGATCGACTGTCGTCAATGTTCCCTGAACATATCGCGGAAACCTATTATCAGTTGCACCTTCAGCATCGCAGCACGTGGACACAGGAGATAGACCTGCGCCCATGGGTGGAAAAATTCTAGCCCTGCTAGTGCAGTGCGCCACTCTGTTCTGTACTTATCCCGTTACCCCACCAGCGCGGCTGTGGCCCGCGGATCTGCGCGAAAAGCCGCGCGACTCCGCTCAATTCAAACGTTAGGAAGCGCCACAGGCCCCATTGCGAGTGGCTGGTTTGGAGTGGGCAGATCCTAAAGCTGTACAGCCGCTAACAGTCTCTTGCTGACTTCACGTCGAGACTTATCGCGGTCCACGCAGTGACTCTCTGGCTCCCCCTGGGGTTAATGATTTTCTCGTTAGCTTCTGATTTTTCTCATTTTCAACTGATTGTTCGCACCAGGGAAAACGAATGGCGGCGTTGCTCTTCGGGCCGATGCTGCCGGTTCAGGCATGCGCTGCGGTTACGGCGTCGTGATCCAGCTGGCGATGCGGGCCACAACGTCGGCGTCCTGACCGTTGAAGCCGTGGTGCGCCATGGCCTCGCAGGGGTCGCCCTGGTCTACGCCGCCCGTCACGCCAATGGCCTCCTTGCGCGGGGCGGCACTGAACTTGTCCATCAGACGCGGCACATCGCCGTAGGGGCATAGGCGGCACCCGTCCTGCACGTGATGCACCACCAGCACCGGCACGGCGACGCGATCGAGCGGCATCTCAGGCACCGGGCGACCATGCGGATCCCGGAGGATGGTGGAGGTGAGCACCAGGCCGTCCGGGCCACCGTCGCTGCGGCCGAGCTGCGTCGCCACCCAGGCGGCCGACTGGGTGCCCCGGCTGGTGCCCACCAGCCACACCGGCACCGGCGACTGCTGCCGCAGCCACGCCATGACGGCGCGCAGGTCGGCCACATGTTCCGGGGTCTGCCGAAAGCCGCCGAGGAAGGGCGCCGACTGCCGGTCCGAGGGCGCATCGACCACCGCCACCGCCAGCCCTTGCTGCACAAACAGCTGACGTGCGCGCACCAGGAAATTGCCCTCCCCCCATTTGAAGCTGCCATTGGGATAAATCTGCAGGCCGCCATGCCCGCCTGCGAGCAACACCACCGCGGCGCGCGGCTGCGGCGGCGCCAGGTACACGAAGCGCTGCGTCACGCCGGGGCGGGTCGGAATGTCCACGACCTGTGGAGCCACCTGCGCAAACACCGCCGCGGCCGCGAAGCACAGCAGCCCCAGCAGCCAAGTCCTGATACGAAGCATTGCCAACCCTTTCAACAGGGAGCGCGAGCCGCTTACGTCTTCACCCGATCCGCAAAGGTCTTGCGGAATTTCGCTACCTTCGGGCCGGCCACGGCCACGCAGTAACCCTGGTTCGGGTGCTTCTCGTAGAAGTCCTGGTGGTAGTCCTCGGCAGGCCAGTAGTTGGCCAGCGGCAGCACCTCGGTGACGATGGGCGCGTCAAACAGCTTGTCCTGGCTCATCTGGCGGATCATGTCGTCGGCCACCTGCTTTTGCTCGGGGGTCGAGTAGTAGATGCCGCTGCGGTATTGCGTGCCCGTATCGTTGCCCTGCCGGTTCAGGGTGGTCGCGTCGTGCACCACGAAAAAGATCTCCAGTATCTCGCGCACGCTGATCTCGGCCGGGTCGTATGTGAGCTTGACCACTTCGGCGTGCCCGGTGTCGCCGCTGCAGACCTGCTCGTAGCTGGGGTTTTGGGTGTGCCCGTTGCTGTAGCCGCTCTCCACATCGGTGACGCCACGCACGCGCACGTACACGGCCTCGGTGCACCAGAAGCAGCCGCCCGCCAGGGTGATGGTTTGCAAATCGTTCATGTCGGTATTCCTTGATAGTTGAGTCTTCTGACTCGTGGCATCAGCGCGCGTTCCCGCGCGGCGGGTTGGACGCCGCGCGCACCGCACTGACAAAGGCCGCCAGCGCCGGATTGTCGCGGCTGGTTTTCCACAGGCAATGCGTATCGTACGGCGTGGTGGCCTGCTGCAGCGGCACAAACGCGGCGCCGGCCATGGCCGACTGCTGCAAGGCCGCCGGCACCAGCGCCACGCCCATGCCCTGCGAGACCAGCGACACCACGCTGAGCCAATGCCGCAGTTCGTAGCGTATCTCCGGGTAAAACCCGGCCTCGGTGCAGATGGCCATGATCCGCTCATGGTAGTCGGGCGACACCGTGCGTGACACCACGGCAAAAGGCTCGCCCTGCAATTGGGGGAGCGACAGCGTGCGCTTGCGCGCCAGCGCGTGGCCGGCGGGCAGGCAGCAGACAAAGGCCTGGCGGGCCACCAGGATTTCGCTCAACTCGGGCGGCACGCGCGTGGTGTGCACAAAGCCCAGATCGAGCCGGTCCTGTGCCAGTTCCATCAGTTGCTCGCTCGAGCTCAGCTCCTTGAGCATCAGCCGCAGCAGGGGATGGCGGGCCTGAAAGCGCTCCAGTATCTTCGGCAGGCCGCTGTACAGCATGGTGCCGGCAAAGCCGATGGCCAGGCTCCCCGCCATGCCCTGCCCCACATCGCGGGCATGGCTGGCCGCCTGCGCCGCCTGCTCCAGCAGCGCGCGCGCCGCCGGCACGAAGGCCTGGCCGGCGGCGGTGAGTGCGACCTGCTTGCTGTTGCGGGTGAACAGCCGCGCGCCGACCGACGCCTCCAGTTGCTGGATATTCAGCGACAGCGGCGGCTGCGAAATCGACAGGCGCCGCGCCGCGCGGCCGAAGTGCAGCTCTTCGGCCAGAACGAGGAAATAGCGCAGGTGCCGGAACTCCATGAATACGAATAATATATCGTCGAATCGATAATAGGTATTGGACAGATATTGGTCGCCGTTGAACAATAAGCGGGCGACGTGGCCGGGCACAACGCCTGCCAAGGCCACCGGCATCACAGCCCCTTCACTTTGCCCCTCACCTCAAAGGACACATGACATGAAAGCCAAATTCAACTGGGAAGACCCGTTTTTGCTGTCGGAGCAGCTCAGCGACGACGAGCGCGCCATTGTGGAGGCCGCCCACGCCTTCTGCCAGGAAAAGCTCCAGCCGCGCGTGCTGATGGCGGCGCGCCATGAAAAGTTCGACCGCGAAATCATGAACGAATTCGGCGCCATGGGCTTCCTGGGCTCCACCATCGAAGGCTACGGCTGCGCCGGGCTCAATTACGTGAGCTATGGCCTGGTGGCGCGCGAGGTCGAGCGCGTGGACAGCGGCTACCGCAGCGCGATGAGCGTGCAAAGCTCGCTGGTGATGCACCCGATCAACGAGTACGGTTCCGAAGCCCAGCGCCAGAAGTATTTACCCAAACTCGCCACCGGCGAATGGGTCGGCTGCTTCGGCCTGACCGAGCCGAACCACGGCTCCGACCCGGCCAGCATGCTGACACGCGCCAAGCCCGTGGACGGCGGCTACATCGTCAAGGGCGCCAAGATGTGGATCACCAATGCGCCGATTGCCGATGTGTTCGTGGTCTGGGCCAAGCTGGCCGATCCTGACGGCAAGGTCGGCGGCCAGGAAAGCATCCGCGGCTTTGTGCTGGAAAAAGGCATGAAGGGCCTCACCGCCCCGAAGATCGAAGGCAAGATGAGCCTGCGCGCCTCCATCACCGGCGAGATCGTGATGGACGACGTGTTCGTGCCGGCCGAGAATCTGCTGCCCAACGTGAGCGGCCTCAAGGGCCCGTTCGGCTGCCTGAACAAGGCGCGCTACGGCATCGCCTGGGGCGCTCTGGGTGCCGCCGAGGACTGCTGGCACCGCGCACGCCAGTACACGATGGACCGCGTGCAGTTTGGCCGCCCGCTTGCCGCAAACCAGTTGATCCAGAAGAAGCTGGCCGACATGCAGACCGAGATCGCGCTGGGCCTGCAAGGCTGCCTGCGCGTGGGCCGGCTGATGGACGAGGGCAAGGCCGTGCCCGAGATGATCAGCCTGATCAAACGCAACTCCTGCGGCAAGTCGCTCGACATTGCCCGCCTGGCGCGCGACATGCACGGCGGCAACGGCATCCATGACGAATACCACGTGATCCGCCACATGATCAACCTGGAGACGGTCAACACCTACGAGGGCACGCACGACGTGCACGCGCTGATCCTGGGCCGGGCCCAGACCGGTCTGCAGGCGTTTTACTGATCGGGATGCCGGCGCATCGGGCCGGCCCTCTAAAATCGGAGGTTTGTGCTGACCCCCGGAGAAACCGCGATGACGACCCCGATGAATTTTGAGCAGGCCCGTTTCAACATGATCGAGCAGCAAATCCGCCCCTGGGAAGTGCTCGACAGCCATGTGCTGCAGCTGCTGTCGGTCGTCAAGCGCGAAGACTTCGTGCCGCTGGCGCACAAGGCGCTGGCCTTTGTCGACATGCAAATCCCGCTGCCGCCGCAGACACACCCGAGCCAGTGCATGCTCGAGCCCAAGGTGGAGGCGCGCATCCTGCAGGAAGTAGCCGTGCAAAGGCATGAGACGGTGCTGGAAATCGGCGCAGGCTCGGGCTACATGGCGGCGCTGCTGGCGCACCGCGCGCAGCGCGTGGTGTCGCTGGAGATCAATCCGGAACTGGCGCGAACCGCCCGCGGCAACCTGCAACGGGCCGGCATCTACAACGCCGAAGTGCGCGAGGCCGACGGCGCCCAGGGCATCCTGGCCGAGGCGCCGTTCGACATGATCGTGCTCAGCGGCTCGGTCGCCCAGGTGCCGCAGGCCCTGCTCGCGCAGCTCAAGGTGGGCGGGCGGCTGGCGGCCATCGTCGGCGACGACCCCGTGATGCGCGCCACCATTGTCACGCGCGTGGGCGACGACGACTGGCGCACCGTGCAGCCGTGGGACACACTGGCGCCGCGCCTGATGAATTTCCCCGAACCTTCCCCGTTCGTTTTCTGAGCCCGCC
>NZ_MUNS01000038.1 GCF_002002705.1 Polaromonas sp. C04
GGGCGGCGCGCAGGACACGCCCCCTGCTGCGCCCGCGACGCCGCTGCATCGGGAGTTACATGCTCAGTGCCAGTTCGCCGCCAGCATCGGCGCCAGCGCCGTCTGCTCCTGCGCGGTGTAGCTAAGCTGGCCCACCGTGGGCGGGGCGAACGCGGCCATGGCCTGCACCAGCGCATTCACGTTGGCGGCGGCCAGCGTCTGGCCGCTTGAGAGTTCGATGCCTTGCAGCCCGTTGGAGCAGTTCGCATACCAGCCATCGATGGTCATCTGGTCGCTCGTGCCCAGGATGGTGATGTCCAGGTTGATGCCGTCCTGGCGGAACCAGAGCTGATCGGTGCTCACGCCGGCCGAGATATCCAGGGTGTCATTGCCCGCAAAAGCCTGGACATGGTCCACGCCTTGGCCGGGCCCCCAAGTGTAGGTGTCACTGTCACTGGCCGACGTACTCGTGTAGTTGGTGCCGAAGCTGCCGTCCGATTGACTCCAGCTGTCAACGGAGGAGCCGTCGGACTGAGTTAGGTTGTGAGTGTTATAGGTGCTGCCATCGGTGTAGGTCTCAGTAAAGTTCGACTCGGTGGCACCATTGGCGAGAGTCGTGATGTCCCAGGTATCGGTGTAGCCATCAGTGACCATGGCGCTGCTGCCGGTCACTTCGCTGGTGGCGGCGTCCAGCGTGTTGGTGCCGTAGCTGCCATCGGACCGGGTCCAGTTCTCCACGTAAGAGCCGTCGGCTTGCGCGACCGTGTCTTTGGAATAGTCCTCGTAGTAGCTGCTGCTGCCGGTATTCGTGTCGCTCACCTTCAATTCTGTGGCGCCGTTGGCAAGTTTGGTGATGTCTGTGGACTCGCTATAGCCGTCGCCCGTCGCTGTACTGATAGTGACCTCGCCGGTGGCCGCATTCAGCGTGTTGGTGCCGTAGCTGCCACCGGGCTCAGCCCAGTTATCGGGCTCAGTCCAGTTCTCCACGTAAGAGCCATCGGCTTGCGTCACCACATCGAAGCTGAAGGCTTGACCGTAGCGATCGACGCCGACGCCCGTGCCGGTGCCGGTGCCATCCGCGTTGTAGGTGTCACTGCCGTGCCCGCCCCAATCCTGCCACACATCGCTCGTCTTGCTGCCATTGGCGTCAAAAAGGGTCTCGGTGCTGGCGCCCTGGGCGTCGTTGATCGTGATGCCAGAGCTGCCGTCAGCGTTGGTTGTGGTGACGATGCTGGAGCCGTCGCTGGAATTGCGGCTCGTGCTGACCTGCGAGCCGTCTGTCTGGCTCGCGGTGGTCGTGGTCACATAGGCGTCGCCGCTGCTCCAGGCGAGCGCCAAAAGCTTGCCATTGGGGGCAGCATAGCTCTCGGTGGTTACGTCTCCCTCACCGTCGTTGGAGTTGCTGATGAAACTGCCATCTGCATTTGTGATCGTATCTATGCTGGCGCCGTTCGCGGCGAGGAAGTAGCTGTCGGAGGTGCCATCGGCCTTGTACACGCCTTGCAGCACGCCGCTGGCACTGTAACTGCTGCTGGTGGAGTCGCCCAGGGCGTCAGTAACGGAGCTGCCATAGATGCCGTCGGCTTCGACGTACGTATCGCGGCTCGAGCCGTCAACGTTATAAACGTTCGCGCCGGACGAGCCATCGCTGTGGACCCATGTGTCCGACGCCAACAGACCTGTGGCGCCATAGATATATGTCTCGACATAGCCCTGACCATCATTGCTGGTGCTCGAGCCGGAACCATCAGCGTTATAGACATCGGCTCCAGATGAGCCATCGCTACCGGCCCATGAGTCCGACGTCAACAAACCTGTGGCGCTGTAATAGTCCGTTTCAACAATTTCAGCATTGTCTTCATCGTAATTGGTCGTGCTCGACCTGGAGCCGTCGGCATTGAACGTGTCGCTGCCATACGCTCCCCAACTGGCGGTCCAGGTATCGCTGAGTTTGGTGCCGCTGCCGTCGAGCCCCGAATAGGCCGTCGTCGTAACCGTGCCCGCGTTCGTGATTTGCACGGTCGAGCCCAGCCCATTGCCGCTGGCATCAAAACGGTCGGTGATCAGGCCGTCCGCGCTCGCGGTGTAGGTGCTATAGCTGCCGTCGGCGTTGTGGATGTCACCGCTCCTGGAGCCATCGGCATTGAAGGTGTCGCTTCCCGAGGTGTCGTTTGGATTGGTCCAAGTGTCGCCCAAGGCCGTGCCGGTGCCATCGGGGCCTGAGTAGGACGTGATGGTCACGGTGCCCGAGGCATCGATCGTCAGGATGGTCGAGCCGCCAGTGGACTGGCTGGTGCTCGTGCCCGCGACATACTGAGTCATGGCATCGGCGGCATTCGCGTAGCCTCCCACGATGCGGACACTGCCACCGGTCATCCCTTCGGTGATCAGCAAATCGGCCCCGCTTTGGCTAAAGATCAGGCTGTCGGCCGCCACCGTCGACGCAAAGTACAGCGTATCGTTACCGCCGTTGTTGACGATGGTGTCGTTGCCGATACCGACGTGCAGGGCATTCGTGCCGGTGCCGTTGGTCAAGGTGTTGTTGCCATCGCCCACCGTGATGGTGTTCTGGCCATTGCCAACCTGGATCTGGCTGTTGCCATTTCCCGTCGTGATCGCGTTGGCTCCATTGCCGGCGCCGATCTGATCATTGCCTTGACCCATGCCGACATGGTTGTCGCCATCGCCCAGTTGAATCGTATCAACCGCGCCGGCAATGTCCGCGGCCGTCACGTTGTTGCTGCCTGCCCCCAAGGCAACGCTGTTGGAGCTAGCGCCGAGCTCGACGGTGTCGTTGCCATTACCGCCGCCAACCGTGTTGGCACCGTTGCCAGCCGTGATGTCGTCATCGCCTTGGCCGACGATGATGGTGTTGGCGCCGCTACCCACGCCGATGGTGTCCGCGACGCCGGCCGCGTCCGCGGCTGTGACCTCGTTGTCGCCGTTGCCCAGGGCAACGTGGTCCTGGCCGGAGCCCAGGCGCACGGTGTTGGATCCGTCGCCCGCCAGCACGATGTTCGACCCGTTGCCCAAGACCACGCTGTTGCCGTTGCCGTTGGCGCTCAGATCGATCCGGCTGTTTCCATCGCCCAGGGCGATGCTGGCCGCGCCGTTGGCATTTCCGGCAAGCTTGATGTCGCCGTCGCCGCCGGCAACGGTGCTTTGGCCGCTGCCGAGCTGCACCGTGTCGGCGGCATTGAACAGCTGGAAGCTGTCGTTGCCGGTTTCGCCGATCAGCGTGTTGTCGCCGCTGCCGGCGATCAACGTGTCGTCGCCCGAATTGGCCTGGATCTGGACGCCGATCCCGTTGCCGGTCAGCGTGATGTCGCCGCTACCGGTCCCCGTCAGGTATTGCACGTTGGCCGGCGCCGCGTAGCTCACGCTGGTCAGGATCGTGTTGGTATTGCCTGCCGCCTGCGCCTGCACAACGTCGGCGGCGTTGTTGACCACGAAGGTGTCGTTGCCTGAGCCGCCCACCAGCGTGGCGACCCCACTGCCCACCACCAGGGTGTCGTCGGCATCATTGGCCATCAGGGTGGCGCCGTCCTGGCTGCCGCCGGTGAGGGTCAGGGCCGCGTGGCCGGTGCCGATCAGGTTTTCTACATTGCCGGGCAGCGTGTAGCTCACGCTGGTTTTGACGGTGTCGGTACCGGCGTTGGCCGCTTCAATGACCACGGTGGCGGCATTGCTGACGATATAGGTGTCATCGCCCAAGCCGCCTATCAGGGTGGCGGCACCGCCGCTGTCGGCCAGGGTGTCGTTGCCCGCGCCGCCGGCCAGGGTGTCGGCCGCGCCGTTTCCGATGATCTGGTCGCCCTCATCGTTGCCTGCCAGGGTCAGCGCCGCATTGCCTGTGCCCCACAAGATCTGCTGATTGGCGCCTAGGGTCCAGTTGACGCCGGCCCGAACCGTATTGACGCCCGCCGTGGTGCCCGCGACAGGTGCGGCCACCGTGATGGTGTCCAGCGTATCGTTCACCGTGAACGTGTTGCTGCCGGTGCCGGCGGTCATGTCGGCACGGCCGCCGCCGTCGGTGAAGAAGTTGTTGCCGTCGCCCGCGATCAACTCGTTGTAGCCGACGCCGCCCACCAGCGTGTTGTCTCCATCCTGCGCAGAGATCACGCTATTGCCGGTGCCTGCATAGATGGTGTTGTTGCCTTGCCCGGCCATGATGACATCGTTGCCGCTGCCGCCCACGATCATGTTGTTGCCGGCACCTGTGACCACCGTCTTGTGGCCGGCCCCAAAGAAGACGGTGTTGTTGCCATTGCCAACCACCACCACATCCTCGCCATCGCCACTGCTGATGGTGTTGCTGCCGTTTCCGGCCAGGATGATGTCGTTGTCGGCGCCGGTCTCGATGACGTTGTTGCCATTACCCGCCTGAATGTTGTTGTCGCCGACATCGCCCAGGATCAGGTTGTTGCCATCGCCGTACACCATCGGCGTACTGGTGCTCGTGGTGGCCCGCTGTGCCACGGAAGTCGTGCCGTCGGGGTTGGTCACCAATACGTTGCTGGAAATCGGCAGCGTCACATCGGCCATCTGGCCGGTCGTGCCGTCGGCGTAGGTGAAGGTCGCGACGGTATCGATCACGACACCGTTGCTGACGGAGAACTCGTTGGTGCTGGATAGATCAATGGACGTGATGCCCAGGGACGACAGGCTCTGGAATTCGCCCGACTCGGATATCCCATCCTGGTTGGTGTCCACCCACACTCCCAGTTTGGACCACATGGCGTCCTGGCTGTTGATCACTCCATCGTGGTTGGAGTCGAACGCGCCCAGGCCCTGCAGACTGTTGAGTGCGCCCGGCAGATCGCCCTGGAAGTCGATCTGGCTGCTGTCGTGCACGATGCCGTCGCCATACTTGTCAAAGGCCAGCACGCCATTGCCGCCGCCAAACCAGGCTGTCTGGTGGCGCAGCCCGTCGCTCGCGCTACGGAAGAAGACGTTGGAGTCGTTGACCGAGGTGAAATGGAACCCAGTCTTGTTCAGATCGAGAACCAGGGGGTCGCCGCCGCCATCACCGCCGCCATCGCCGCCATCGGCGTCGGCGTCGCTGTCATCATCGCCGCCATCGCTGCCACCGCCAGTTCCCGTTGGCGCGGGCGGCAGCGCTGCCGCGACCGTGTACCGGGCGCTGCCGCCTTGCGGGTCGGTGACTTGCACCACGAAGGCGTCATTGCCGCCGATGGCCTGGCCCCCGGTATAGGTCCAGTTTCCATTGCCATCCACCGTGGCAATGCCGCCGTGGTTGCCTTGGGTCACCACGCTCCAGGTCAAGTCGCTGACGGGATAGTCCTGGTCCGTGACGGATAAGGTGCCCGCGTCGGGGTTGGTCTGGTAGGCCACGGGCGCACTACGGTACGAGTAGGGGCCGGTGCCATTGGGATTTGCATAACCGGTGCCGGGCTGATACAGGGTCGTCACCGTAGTGGTGTCGCCGGTGTCGGGATTGGCGACTATCGAAACTTGATAGCCATAGATCGGGATTTGCTGCAGAGCATCCCCCGTGATCACAGGGGGATGGTCCACTTGCGCTACCGTGACCTGCACGTGCGCCGTGGCCTGCCCGTAGGCCCCGGCATCCACCGTGTAGTCGAATCCCGCCGTGCCAGCGAAACCAGTGGTGGGCGTAAACGTCACGGTGCCGGCATTGGCATCGAAGCTCACGGTGCCGTCCTGCGCGTTCTGCACCCCCGTGACCCGCAGCACCGCATTGGGTGCGTTGCTCACGCTGTCGGTGTCCAGCAGGCCCTGCACCGTGCTGCCGTTGCCGCGCACCGCGATGACCGCGGGCACGTCCTCGTTTGTGGTGAAGCCCACCTCGTTGGCCTGCAGAGTGTTCAGGTTATTTAGCCGGGTGACGTCGAGCGTCGTTTGACCGTTGGTGGTCGCCAGCTGGATGCCATTGGGCTCAGCGGTATAGCTGGCGCCCAGGGTGTCGGCCTGCAGGTTCAGGGTGCCCATCTGGTGCACGTTGCCGTTAGCTGTGGTGTAGGTGCCCAGCGCGTAGTTCAGGCTGGTGACGCCCAGGCTTGCCAGGCTGTGGTATTCGCCCGACTGCATCACGCCGTCGCCGTTGGCGTCAATCCAGACGCCAAGCTGGGCAAACACCGGATCGCTGCCGTTGATGACGCCATTGCCGTTGGCGTCATAGGTGGCCAGACTGGCCACGCCGCGGTAGCTGCCGGCCACTTGCGAGTCGCTGAACATGTCCTGGCCGTTGTCGATGGCACCGTTCATGTTCTCGTCGAGTACCAGAAAACCGTCGGTGTTGTTCAGCCATGCGGTCTGATGCAGGTAATGCGGGTCGGTCACCCCGGTGAGGTTGGCATCCAGGTTATCGGTGCCGTCCACGTTGAACTGCACGTTGCTGCCCGCCAGCGCCGTGGTGGCCAGGCCACCTCCGAAGTTGAGGGCAATCGGGTTCCAGGTTTCCGTGGTTGCGCCGGTGGGCAGCGGCGCTGCCAGGTGCCCCAGGTTGGCCGCGCGCTCGGTTTCGGTCAGACCCGCATTGCTCAAATTGTTGGCTGCCTGCATCTCGGCCGTTTGCACCTCCCATTCGGGCGCGATGGCTTGCAGCGCCAGTGCGTTGGTGGTGTAGTAGGCCCCCAGCGTCTGGAAGTAGCTGGCATTGCCCTGGTAGGTGCCGGTGGCGCTACCGCTGGTGTTGAAATACAGGCCGGGGTTGAGTTCCTGGCCCGTGACGGGGTCCACGGTAGTGACGTGGAATTGATTGCCGCTGAAGCTCAGGGCGCCCATGCGCTCAGGGATGAGGCCCAGCTGCAGGCCCGGCTGTCCCAGGCTGTTGTATTGCGCAACGATGCCCGTCAATCCGCTCATCGCGCTGGCCAGCGCGTTGTAGGCCGTGGCGTCGCCACCCTGCCCACCAGTATCCGAGATTTTGATGGTACCGCTGGCTGCGTCCCACTGGACCGAGGCGTCGCCCCATGGGGGTGGGGGACTGCTAAACAAATCTCCAAATACCGCTCCCACGATGGAGCCGATAGCCTCTCCCAGCGGTCCGGCGACTGCAAAACCTATTCCCTCGGCGATGGCTCCGACGTAGTTGCCGTTTTCCAGCGCCTGCGCAATGCTCAGGAATGGACTGACGTCCGCAATGTCGCCGATGACGTCGGAAGCACCGCTGAGTGCCGTATCTTCTCCCACGCTATCAATAAATCCATCCTCAGCAGCAACCTGGACCGCACTCAAGGTTGCATCAGCGGTGTATCCCAGGCTCTCGGCATAAATACTGGCCGCACCATCGACGGCATAGGCCGCGGAGCTGACGACGCCAAGGGTATTGCCTTGCTTGAGGGCGGTCTCGAAACCTACCAGATCACCCAGGACGCCCAATCCCGAGGCTGCGTAGCCCAAGTCGGAGGTAGCACCCCCTTGAACAATAGTATTGGCCAGGCTCAGACCACTGGCAACGGCGGGCAAGGTGACTTGGCCGGCTTGTATGGCCTGGATGATGGTGATGGCGTCGCCGGTTTCATTGACGGCCGTGCCGAGATCGGCCAACGCCAGCTGACTATTGACCGGCTGCGGAATGCCATCGGCACTGGTTTGGGTGACGCTGAGCGTGCCGTTGGGGTTTTGCGCGGTGGCCGAACTCAGCAGGGAGTCGGTATAGCTGCCGTCGTCGGGATTGACGGTACGCTGGCCGGTGGCGGTGATGGTGCCAGTGCCGTCTTCATTGACGATGTTGTAGGTGTTGGGGATTATCTGGCCGTACGTGAGGCTGCCGACGGTGTTATCAATGGCTGCGGTGACAGTGCTGGTGCCGGTTGGGTTGCCCAAAGTGTCAAAGGTGGTGACGGTTTGGACATTGGGGTCGGTTGGGTTACCGTAGTCTGTTTGGGTAGTGACGCCGCTATCGGGATTGTGTGCAACTTGAGAGAGCAATTGACCTGAACCGTCGGTCACAATCGCGGAAATTCCGTTGGCGCCAGTGCTGATCTGGCTACCAGCGACAACACTGACCGTGACCCCAAGAAGATTCACTGTATTGGTATCAGTAACCGTGAGGTTTGCACCTGCGCCAACGATAATTGTGTTACCGCTACCGGCGATCGTTGCGCTTGCGAGGGGGGCTAGGGTGATATTAGCATTTGCCAAATTAAGCGAAGCACCTTGGCCTGAGATCGTAACGCTATTAATTGATTCATCAGTTGTCTCTGTACCCGTACTATTATTAATAACAAACCCAGTTGCAGTATTGGAAACAACGTTACTGAACGTGCATTGTGAGCCGCTAGGATTAAAATTAACCGTGGTAACTGTTGTTTCTCCAATTTCAGAGTCAACATACGTATTCGTTTGGCTTATGAGAATAGTTTTACTAGCATCCGTATATTTTTCAACAAGAGTTGCACCATTACCAGCAGTTCCCCATATTGATGTAACTACAGTGCCATCCTCAGAAGTTATTACTTGATCGGGTGCGTTGCTGGCCACCACCTTAACTTCTGACAAAGTAATATTAGAAGAAACATCGTCAACAAACATTTTATTAAATAGACCTTGAGCAGCATTAATGCCATCAGAAAGGCCCTGACTTATCAAACCAGCACCTCCAAGTATGACGGCGACTGTTCCAGCAGTAGCGGCGAGAGCAAGGGCCTCCGGCAACGCAATAGTTCCAACACCAGCTATTATTACAGTTGATAAGCCACTCGCTTCTGCTGCCGCAATTCCGGTAAGTAACCCACCAGCGATAAGTTCATAAAAATCGCTCCCAAGGTTTATCCATATAGAAGAAGAAATTATGCCGTTGTTATCATGATAGCTTGCCACAGCCTCGTTCAAGTCTGCATAAGCTGTTAATCCGAGACCTCCCAATCCCGTTGCTCCGCCAATTGTGTCTGAAAAAAGTTTCAGAGCGGCACCCAAAGTCGCACTTATTTGGACACTATTGCCAATATTGGAAATACTAAAACTGTTGGATGATGTAGCAACATTATTAACATTTTCGCCTGTTGCAATGGCGTTGATTAAATTGTTTGCGGCGGCAACGCCTTCAACAGTTTCCGTATTTACAGATGACATTTTTAGCTCCAACTTTTTCAGTTTAAAGTTTCTCGATGCGATTAATGCTAAGCATTGATAGCAAAAAAATAAATAGATTTAAAACAGTTGAATCCAGCAAAAATCCAGGGTTTGAATCAATTCGGTAATCAAACAAAGCCCTATCAAAAGAAAGCTCAACCCCTTGATTTACTTCTATTTTCCATATTTTTCGAACAGGATTTAATTGACTCGTCCACAAATAAGCAATTGGTTTATCTTTAAATTGCTCCACTAGGTTCAAAATATTTTCTGAATTATTAAAATTACGAGGTTTTTCAGTGTATTGATCTTCGCCTTTCAGTGGTATAAATTTAATCAGCGAGTAATTCCGCGACATCACTCTCTTCATTACATATGGCCCAGATCGAACGAGCTGATCTTCTCGTGGAACAATTGAATCACCAAATCTATAGTTGGCAAAATATCCAGATTGAACTGTCGCCATCCAAAAGGTTCCAATCGCAAGAAATAAAAATAACGCTGCTATTTTATTTTTCCGCCAAGAGGTGTTTATTTCAATATTGAAATTGAATATTCTCATGTTGATTTCTTCGAAACTGCGCATAAATTGAAAGAGGCGTGCTTTTCCCCGCTTGCGCTCTCAATTTCATAAATCTGTTAGTGGTCAAAATCGCAGCCAAACGCGAATAGCTAATCGATTTAGTGACGGCAATGTTGACAGTGATTTGAAAGTGCAAAGCCAAGCCTGCGCTATAGATGTCAGTGGATTCAGGCCGAAATTCCATAGCATATGCTTTCACTTCCTCTGTACCCACATCGCATGCACCCCGCCCACAGCAGGCATATCAAGTTTCCCGAACAGCTTGCCCGTATAAGCTTCGTTTGCCCCAAACCGGTTGGCCATTGAGATCTCCCCCACTTCGCGGTTCCCGGCCCAGCGTTTGAATCCCGCCATCATTTTCATGGCCGCGGGCGTTCCCCGTTTGGTGGGCAGCACATACAGATAGTCGATCTGCGCCATGAAGTCATTGGCAAAGGAATACTGGTGAGCGGTTGCGAGCAATAGCCCGCACAGTGGCGCATCCGACGCTGCGTCTTGCGTGGCCACGATCACGCAATACTGCTTGTTGGGGATAGCATTCTCCAGGTATGTCCACACCCGGCTGGCGCTGAACACCATCCAGGCGTAACGGCTTTGCACGTGCATCTGGCGGCCCAATTCAATGAGCGCGGGAATGTCGCCCGGCTGGGCAAACCGGACCTCGCTCATGCATTGACCTCCTGCTCTGCGAGTTGGCGGGCCCAGCCTTCACGCAGGGCAGCGGTGGCGGAGGCGCTCAAGGCGCCCGGTCGATCGATCGCCGTGCAATAGAGCTCGCGCAAAGCGCTGCCCCAACTGCCCTGCTCGATCAGATTCGCCGTTTCGATTTCCGCCAAGGCCTGGATTTGCTGGGAGGTGGCGCACAGTGGCGCCCGGGTCAACCCAGCCCGGTCGCACCGGGCCGCCAATTCGGCGTCCGCTTGGCCCTTGCGCAGAGCCTGCAAGATGGCCCCTGGCCGGTCGATCGCGCAGAAGAGCCAGGCCAGCGCCTCGGCTTCCCGGCCGATCGCCGCCTGCAACTCGGGCCTTTGGTCTGGTGCCAAGCTCTGGCGCTGGAACGCATTGGTGCCATAGATGCTGTGGAATAGCCCCGCCAGACAGACTGCAGTTGGCTGGCGCCAATCCTCCAGCAGGCTGTAAGTGCCCAGCAGATGATCGAACAGGGTCCGCCCGCTGTGGGCGGCCTGCAGGGCGCCGCTGCGCTGAAGCAGATGCATGACCGGATCCGGCAGCGACGCCTTGCGAGCGTAGGCAAGGTAAGCTTGACACAGCTGCATCAGTGCTGCTCCCCATCCGCGTTGCTTGCACTGCCTGCCAGTTGTGTCTTGATCACCAGAGACACCCGCAGCTCGTTGCAGTCGCGCCCCGGTGCCCGCGCGCAGTGCGGGATGGCGCCGTGGAAGGTGACGGCGCGCCCCGGGCGCGGGAACACGCTGGTCAATATGTCGCTCTCGTCACGGTTGTAGAACACGGTGTCGCCGGCCCAGTTCTGATGCCACACGGGATGGGCGTAGTACACGGTGGAGAAGTAGTTCTCGGTGTCTTTGTTGTCCTGGTGCACGTAGCCTTCCACGCCAAAGGTATGGCTGTTCAGGTAGGCCCGGACCGGCTCATGGCCTTTGAGCGGACCGTGCTGCAGCAGCTTGAACAGGGCGTAAGCGGCAGAAAATTGCTGGTTGGCGGCCAGTTCCGCCTCGCAGTTGGCGCGGCTGTTGCCGTCGCCGCCGGCAATGTGGGCATGCCAGTAGCAGTAGCGGTCACGCCGGTTGTTGGAGCGCCAGCCGTATTTCCAGATGGGCTGGCGCGCTAGCTCCGACACGGCCTGCTGCAAAGGCAGCGGCGCGAAGTCGTCGGTCACGAGCAGTTGACCTAGATGGGTCGGGAAGGCTTTGATTTGCATGAGATGCGAATGGCCCGGGAGCGCCGTAGTCAGAACGTGATAGCGCCGTCGAGGCTGCTGGAAGCCGCCTTGTTCAGCCGAATCTGGAAGTTTTGGGTGTAGTTCGTGGTGGTCGTGCCGGAGACGGTGACCTTGTAGGCGCTGCCGCCCAGCACGGTACCGTCCTTGATCAATTGGCCGGCATAGACGTTGCCGTTCAGCTCGTAGTAGGTGCGGTACGCGTTGGTCGTGACATTGGGCCGGGGGCTGGCTGCCACGTAGGTGGTGATGCCATTGATGCTAGAAACGCCACCATTGGACAGCGTATACGTGACCGCATCAGCGCTTGAAACAATGCCGCCGGCCGTCATGAGCGCGGCAATGGTGGCCCCCGTGGCCACGGGACTCGGGCTGGTGCCATACGTCGTGGCGGCGTAGTCTGTCACTTCATAGGTATCGCCGATGCTGGTGGCGGTGTATTCCACATAGGCCGCACCCGCTGCCCAGCTGGCCGTGCCGCTCAGCAGCGTCGGATTGAAGAACAGCGCGTTGAAATAGTGCGCAAGATCGGCCGGCGCTGCGTTCACCAGGCCAGTCAACGGCACGTTGGTAAAGCCCGTGCGCAGTTGACTTTGAACGGTGGTCACGCCATCGGCGGCCAGCGAGTCGACCCTGATGCCGGCCCCCTGGTAACTGACGGTGTCCGTGGGTGGATTGGCGGCGGCAATGATTTGTCCGTTCAGCAGATACCGGGTCGTTGCCGTATTGGCGGGCAACGCCAAGGTGTTGGAGACCGAGGCCCAAGCTGAGTTCTGGACTTTCTGCGGGCCGCTGGTGAGCGGGGAATTGGTTAAACCGGCACTCGATGTCAGCAGGTAGTTAGTGCCGCTCACGGGAGTGCCTGCATTGGGCAAGAGCCAAGTGTGCCCATAGGAAGCGCTGGGCGACAAATTCAAGCTTTCGTAGATGGCTTGATCGGCGCTGAGTTGGGGGGCCGCGGAGGGGCTGCCACTGCCTCCACCTTGCGGCGCCACGCCTGCTGAATCGCCGCCGCCGCAGGCGGCCAGGATGCCCACGAAACTTGCCAGTACGATCTTGCCCAGGTTGCGGAGAAAAGAGCGCATGAAATTCCTTGTCGTTGAATGGCTCGTTGTTCGAGGCAATTAAAGTCTCGCCCGTTTCTCTCAAGTTACACAGTTCGACCCTGTCGGATACGACAGGTTTGGCGAAAAAAAGTCGGGCAAAAGTACAAAAAATGAGAAAAAGGCCACACCCGGCGCGTGTTGCATTGGCCAGAAAGTTCACAAATGGAACCCGGATTTGGAGGGCTTGATCGTGCAGCGGTATCCGCTCGGCACTCCCTCCTGCGACGGCGGTCCGCTAAATGATGCCCAGCATCTGTGCGCGGCGCGCGGCTGCAATCGTGTTGGGGGCGCCAAGCTTTGCAATCACGTGCGACAGGTGCATTCGCACGCTTCTCTCGGTACAGCCCAGCTTCTTCGCTGTCTGGACGGCGGTCAAACCATCGAAGGCGGCCTGGAGACAGTCGACTTCCCTGGGGGTAAGGATGGCACGTTCGGCCAAAAGAGCCGTCTTGAGTTGATCCCACATCGACATCAGCGCCCACAGGGCGACGCCGAGCTGTTCGCTCTCGAACCCGTCTGCCATGCTGAACAGGAGGCATTCGATGGCCACGCCCATAGGGAACCGGATCCGGATCAACGAGTTGTAGCCATTCTTCAGCATCCACTTGGGCCAGCCCAGCATGGCCAGCTGCGGATCGCTCCTGCGATGCCACTGAACCGGCGGCGGCAATTCGTTTTGGCGCTCCAAGGGCTCATCCATGCGCCCGTCGAAGCTGCCGAGCTGGGCATGAAGGCCGGCCGGATAGGCGGCAACCACGGTTTTGGATGGTGAGTGGACATCCGTCGCCACGATGGCCGCCGACGCGATGCGCGACGCCCGCAGACCGGCCACGAGCGTGCCGAGCAGGGCCGATGCGCCCGGCTCTGCCGCCGGCGATGTCGGCTCCCTGCACGGCGCGAGTCTCTGGCTCATTTGCAACTCTCGCGTCTCTTATTTCAGTCGCGCACCGGCATTCTCGATGCGCCAACTCCGGTGCTGGGCAGGCGCCAATGCATCAGGCAGCGCATCCAGTGCAAAGACGGCGGCGCCGAGATACGGTGCAGCGCACAATTGCTGCAGAGGTTCGATGCGAGGCTCATGGCCGGGGAGTTGGGACGCGACTTCGACGTCCACCGCGGCTTTCCTGTCCCGCACCAGGTCGATCTCTTCGCGATTCCAGCCGGATTCCGTCAGTATCTCGACCAATCCTCGAAGCGATGGCTCGTCCTCCAACTGGATCCACAGCACCGAACCGTTTTTGTCGACGGCGATCAGACCGAGCGGGCGGCCCAGAAAAACATATTCCACGACACCCAGCTTCTCGATGAAGCGCGTCAGCGCGGGCTCCAATTGGCGATCTTCCAGCAAGGACTGGGTTTGCGGCGGGATGGCGGCGGCAAGCACAGCGCCGCGCTCCGCGGCCGACCGCAGCATTTGTGAATCCACATTGACGATTAGCTTCTCAAGCGGATTTGATGCCTGCTTGGGCATGTACAGTTCGATAGCGCCTTCATTGAACGCGCCGACAGCAACCTCGGTGTCTGCGGACCCGGTCAGCAAAATGCGGCGCAACCCGCTTATCGCATGTTTGGCGCAGAACGCAGTGCCTGCCTCGTCGGGCATCGCGTAGTCGCACCCAAGGACACCTGCGATGAAGAACCGGGACGGATCATGCAGATATCGAAGCGCGAGTACGACGGATTTCTCTCCGTCAGCAGCAATCCCGGCCAGGCCGCTCCGCTCCCGGGCCAGATGAGCCAAGGATGCCTGAAGATCGTTGGCCGCTTCTACACCCGCACTGTAGAGCGAAGCCGCAAAACGCTCCGGGATCGCGATCGACAACATCTGCAAATAGCGGACGTCGTCATCGAGGAAGACCACTCGCGTGGTGGTTCGTAGAAGTGGAAACAATGGAGGCAGTGCCCGAACGATTCTTTTGTCTCCCGCGCGATGCATGCGGCGGGCCGGGCGATGATTCTGGCACATGGTCACGTCAGCGCGCTGGCCGTTCGGATTCATGCCGATGCCGGTTTGGCGCCGGCACGATTTCGCGCAGGCCGTGCGTACCAAAGCTCATGAGACCTCCCTGCATCAAGTTGTTATTCGACAATGCAATCTTGCGTTGCATCTTGTTCCAATATGTTACGTCGCCGCGAAGCGCCATGGCCGGCCCAGATTCGTCGCGCAGGCCTTCGCGGACGCGGCGCGGGGCCTGCAAAAGCCGGCAGCGGCCCGGGCAGGCGGCGCTCAAGCCGTTGATTTTGAAGCCTTTTTTCTTATCACTGCGGCTCTGGCGCAGGGATTTGTAAAGCTATGCAAAGATGCTATGTGGGGTGCGGACTAGCAGGCTCATGGCGGCCATGAATGCCTGAAGTGGCACCGAACCCGAGCGCAATACCGCACCCCCCAAGGGGCTGGTATCGATGACGACCCGCAGTGGGTCGGTCACCGCGCAGCTTTCACCAGTCGCACGACATCCGCATCGCCCAATCGACGCGCCGCAGGCGTGAGCGTGGCATCGGCTTTGGCAAAGTAGGCCTCGAACGCCTTCACGGTGGTGCCTCGCTGGCGCCGGGCATCCTGCAAATCCTGCATGTCCCGCGGCGACACGATGAACGCGGCGGTGCGCCCATGCCGGGTAATGGCGACCGGCTCGCGCTGCACGGTATCGAGCAACTGGCCAAACCGGTTTTGCGCTTCTACGGAGGTGAGGGTGATCATGGCGGGTTCCTTGAGCTGGCTAGCCTGTACGTTATAGCCAAGGTGGACATTTTTAATAAGGAACTGCAGAGGATAGCCTCGGCCACCGCGACGGCCATCATCCGGCGGTTGCCCGCGTGATCGTCGGCGCGTGTATTCTTCAGCCCAAGCATGGAGAAAGCCCGATGATCGACATCCAGGAAATTGACCACATCGTCCTGCGCGTCATTGATCTGGACGCCATGCTCCATTTCTACGGCACGGTGCTGGGCTGCCCCATCGAGCGGCGCCAGGATGATATCGGCCTGGTGCAGTTGCGTGCTGGACGATCGCTGGTGGATCTGGTGCCGGTCGACGGGCCGCTGGGCCGCGCGGGCGGTGCGGCGCCGGGGTTTGAAGGCCGCAACCTCGATCACTTCTGCCTGCGCGTCGATCCGTTCGATGAAGCCGCGATCCGGGCGCACCTGACGGCCGCGGGCGTCGCCGTGGGGCCGGTCGAGTCGCGCAATGGTGCCGAAGGACAAGGGCCTTCGATCTACATCGCCGACCCGCAGGGCAACACCGTCGAATTGAAAGGGCCGCCCTGGCCCGCTGGAGACAGCCCATGATTGCACGCCCCCAAAACCTCTACGCGCACTACCACGCCCATGTCTACTTCGGGCCGGATACGGTGGCGCAGGCGCGCCAACTCTGCCAGCAGGCGGGCGAGCAGTTCAACGTGCGCGTGGGCCGTGTCCATGAAAAGCTCGTGGGGCCGCACCCGCACTGGAGCTGCCAGATCGCGTTCGACGGCGCGCAGTTCGAGCCCTTCATCGCCTGGCTGGAGCAGAACCGCGACGGCCTGGATGTGCTGGTGCACGGCCTGACGGGCGATGATCTGGCGGACCACACGCTGCACGCATCGTGGCTGGGCGAGCCCTCGAAGCTGAATCTGGCGATGTTCGGGGGCACGTGACAAGCACCGTGCGCCGCAGAGGCGGTACATGATCACTATGCTATTCATAGCGCATAATCAGCACCCCATAAGGGCTACAGGCCGAAAAAGCTTAAATTTCAGGGTTTCATGCGAAAGGGTTCTGCCCATAGGCAGGCTGCCAGAAATCGGTCTACCATGGCCTTCAGTCCTCTTCAGGAGCCTCGCATGAACACTCCCCATTCGACCCCGGCCACCACACCCGGCGTGGTCAGCATCAAGAGTGCCCACACGTTCGCAGACACGCTGGAGCGACTGCAGGCCACGTTCAAAGCGCATGGCCTCAAGGTGTTCGCGACCATCGATCACCAGGCCGAGGCCGCTGCCGTGGGTTTGACGATGCCGCCCACCGTGCTGCTGATTTTTGGCAACGCGAAAGCCGGCACGCCACTGATGCTGGCGCATCCGCTGGCCGCGCTCGATCTGCCGCTCAAGGCGCTGGTGTCGGAAGCGGTGCCTGGCAGCGTGATGGTGAGCTTCAACACGCCGCAGTACCTGGTGGAGCGCCACGCGCTGCCGCATGAGCTGGTGGTCAATCTGGCGCCGGCCGGCCGCCTGATCACGCAGGCGCTGGGTCACTGAGGCGGCGCGGGCGCGGCGGCCCTGGCTGTCAGGGCTTTTCGAGCTGCTCCCGGCGCGTCTCCTCGTCATCCATCAGTTCGTACCACATGGCGTTGAGTACGGCAAAGGCGGCCGCGAGGGGCAGCCCGAGAATCCACGAGAAGTACCACATCACAAGCCCCTGGTTTTTTTGAATGGAAGGGCGCGTCAGTACGCGTGCCCGCTCTCGCTGCGGATGGCCTGCTCGTCGACCTTGCCCCACAGCACGTGGTACACCCACGAGGTATAGGCGACGATGACGGGCACGAAAATCACGGTCACCACCAGCATGATGAACAGCGTGAGGTGGCTCGACGAGGAATCCCACACCGTCAGGCTGGCGCGCGGGTCGATGGACGACGGCAACAGGAACGGGAACATCGACGCGCCCACGCTCAGCACGATGCCGGCCACGCTCAGCGCGCTGCTCAGCAGCGTGAAGATCTCGCGCCGCAGCTGCAGCCCCAGCAAGGCACCCAGCGCGCCGGCAAAACCGGCCACGGGTGCAGCCAGGGTCCACGCATGGGCTGCATAGTTGGCAAACCAGGCGCCTGCGTCATGGGCCTCGACCGTCTTGAGCAGCGGATTGGACGGCCCCCCCATGTCGATGGCGCTGGTGATGCGATAGCCGCCAACGTAAGACCACAGCAGCACACCGGCCAGGGCATACAGCACGATGGTCAGCAGCGCCGCCACGCTGCCGTAGCGGCGCGCGCGCTGCGCCACCGGCCCCTGCGCCTTCAGCTGCAACCAGGCGCTGCCGTGCATCACCAGCATGGCCACCGAGACCAGGCCGCACAGCAAGCCGAAGGGGTTGAGCAAGCCCAGGAAGCTGCCGTCGTAAAAGATCCGCATGTCGCTCGACAGCCGGAACGGCACGCCCTGCAGCGCATTGCCGAGCGCGACGCCGAAAATCAGCGCCGGCACGAAGCCGCTGAAAAACAGGACCCAATCCCAGCGCGCGCGCCAGCGCGGCTCGTCGCGCTTGCTGCGAAACTTGAACGCCACCGGACGCAGGATCAGCCCCGCCAGAATCGCGAGCATGGCCAGGTAAAAGCCCGAGAACGCCACCGCATAGAGCTGCGGCCACGCGGCAAAGATGGCGCCGCCGCCCAGGATCAGCCACACCTGATTGCCTTCCCAGACCGGTCCGATGCTGTTGATGATCACGCGCCGCTCCACGTCGTCGCGTCCGGCAAAGGGCAGGAGCATGCCCACCCCCAGATCAAAACCATCGGTGATGGCATAGCTGGCCAGCAGCAGCCCGATCAGGGCCCACCAGATCAGGCGCAGGCTGTCGTAATCCACTAACTGATGCAGGATCATGGGGTTACTCCATTGAGGTGAGGGGCGCCGGGATCGCAGCGGCGCGCCTGGGAGCCGCGCCCTCGGCCGGAGAATGTTCCGAGGCCGGTCCCTTGCGAATGGTTTTGAGCAGCAGCTTCATCTCGATCACCAGCAGCACGGTGTAGACCAGGACGAAGCAGGCAATGCTGAACAGCAGCGTCTTGATGCCCAGGCTGGAAACTGCCGCCGCTGTGGGCAGGATGCCTTCAACCACCCAGGGCTGGCGACCGAACTCTGCCACCAGCCAGCCAGCCTCGACCGCGATCCACGGCAGCGGAATGGCGAACAGCGCCACCTTGAGCAGCCAGCGATGCCGATCCAGCGCCCGGCGCGCCGACAGCACGAAGAACGTCCCCATCAACAGGATCAGGAGCATGCTGATGCCCACCATGATTCGGAACAGCCAGAACAGCGGTGCCACCTGGGGCACGGTGTCCCAGGCTGCCTTCTCAATCTGCTCCGGGGTGGCCTGGCGCGGGTCATCGACATAGCGTTTGAGCAGCAGCGCGTAGCCCAGCTGGTTGCCGTTGTCTTCAAAGGCGGCGCGCAATTCGGGCGAGACCTTGTCCATGCTGCCGGCGGCGCGAATTTGCTCCAGCGCGCCGTAGGCCTTGATGCCCTGGCCGATGCGCACCTCGGCCAGTTTCACCATGTCATTGATGCCCGGAATCACAGTGTCGAGCGAGCGGGTGCCAATCAGGCCCATCAGCCCCGGGATATGGATCGCGTAGTGGGTTTCACGCGCCGCCTGGTCCGGAAAACCGATCAGCGTGAAGGCCGCGGGTGCGGGCTGGGTTTCCCACATGCCCTCGATGGCGGCGAGCTTCATCTTCTGGTGCTCGCCTGACAGGTAGCCGCTCTCGTCGCCCAGCACCACCACCGACAGCGCCGCCGCGAGACCGAAGGACGCCGCCACCGTCATCGAACGTTTGGCCAGATCGCGGTGCTGCCCCTTGAGCAGGTACCAGGCCGACACCCCGAGCACAAACACGGCGGCGGTCACGTACCCGGCCGAGACGGTGTGGACAAACTTGGCCTGCGCCACCGGATTCGTCAGCACGGCATAGAAGTCCGTGACTTCCATGCGCATGGTCTGCGGGTTGAACACGGCACCCACCGGGTTTTGCATCCAGCCATTGGCGATCAAAATCCACAAGGCCGAAAAGTTGGAACCGGCGGCCACGGCCCAGGTGGTCGTCAGATGCCCGACCCTGGAGAGCTTGTCCCAGCCAAAGAAAAACAGCCCGACAAAGGTGGCTTCGAGGAAAAAGGCCATCAGGCCCTCGAGGGCCAGCGGTGCGCCAAAAATATCGCCCACGTAGTGGCTGTAGTAGCTCCAGTTCATGCCGAACTGGAACTCCATCACGACACCGGTCGCAACGCCCATGGCGAAGTTGATGCCGAACAGCACGCCCCAGAATTGCGTCATGTCGCGCCAGATCACGCGTCCGGTCATCACATAGACCGTCTCCATGATGGCCAGGATGATGGACAGGCCCAAGGTCAGCGGCACGAACAAAAAGTGATACAGCGCCGTGATGGCAAACTGCAATCGCGACAGCGAAACGATGTCGAGTTCCATGTCAACCCCTTTGATTTTTGATTCTGCGCTGCCGCGGGACTTTGCTGCGACCCGCCCTACCCTGCATCCGACTTCAATCGGGCCGCAATGTTCCCAGCATCGCCTCGAATTGTGCCTCACCACGCCGGACATCGGCCACGATGCGCCCGTGCTGCAAGCCCAGCAAACGGTCCGCCAGCGCGGCCTCGCGCCGCACATGGGTCGCCAGCAAAATGGTGCGCCCGCTCGCCTGCTCCTGGAGGCGTTGCAGCACGTCGCGCGCGGTGGCCGGGTCGAGCCCCTCGGTCGGCTCATCCAGCAGCCACAGCGGCACGCGGCGCAACAGCAAGCGCGCCAGTGCCAGCCGGCGCGCCTGGCCGCCCGACAGGCCGAGTCCGCCCTCGCCCAGCCGCGCATCCAGCGTTTGCGGCAGCGCCCGCACATCGTCGGCCAGGCCGGCGGCCTCGAGCACTTGCCACAGGCGCGCGTCATCGGCGCCGGGGTCGGCCAGGCGCAGGTTGTCGCGCAGGCTGTCCTGGAACAACTCGGTGCGCTGCGTCAGCAGGCTGTGGGGCTGCGTTTGCACCACGCCCGAGTGCGATGCCAGCTCGCCCGCCACCAGCGCCAGCAAGGTGGACTTGCCGGCCCCGCTGGGCCCGATCAGCGCCACGTGCTCGCCGGCGCGCAGCGCGAGTGATAGCTCGCGCAGTAGTGGCTGACCGGGCGCCTCATGGCCACCCGGGTTGGCTGTGACACCGGTCAGCTTCAGCGCCAGGCCAGGGGCGAGTGCCATCGCGGCGGCCCCAATCGCAGGTTGCACGCCGGGCGTCTGCATGCGCGGCACCAACCGGCGCGCGGCCAACAGCGTGCGCCCCAACTCCAGCGCCCCGCGGCTGAGCGCGGCAAAGGGCTCGGTCGCGGTCAGCACCAGCAGCAACGCCAGGGCAGCCACCGGCGCGCCCAGGGTGCCCGCACCGGTCAGCGCGCCGACCGCCAGCAGGGTGGCACTCAGGGCGATGGTGCCGGCCACGCTGTAGGCCAGGGCCGCTCGGATTTCCAGCCGGTTCAGGGCGTCGTCGGCACACGCCAGATAGGCGTCGGCCGCCGCCAGCGCGGCCCGCTGGGCATCGAGCTGCCCGGCCATGACGAGGTCCGTCTGCCCTGCCACCAGATCCACGCTGCGTGCGCGCAAAGCCTCCAGCCCATAGGCGCGCTGGCGCGCCGCCTGGCGCGCGCGCTGCGCGACCACCAGCGCAATCCCCAAACCGGCCACGACCAGCCACAACGCCACGGCCACGCCCAGGCCCCAATGGGCCAGCCCCAGCGCCAACCCGGTCGCCAGCGCCGCCAGCAGCGCCGCGCTGGCGGGCACCAGCACGCGCAGGTACAGCGAGTCCAGCGCATCGATGTCGGCCGTCAGGCGAAACAGCAGTTGGGCCGGCCGCGCCAGCAACCGCCGGGCCGCCTCGGGCTGGGCCCAGCCCCGGAACAAACGCTCGCGCAACTGCGCCAGCACCCCCAGCGTGGCGTCGTGCGTCACCAACCTTTCCCCATAGCGGGAGGCGGTACGGCCCAGCGCCAGCAGGCGGATACCGGCCGACGGCATGAACACATCGAAGGTGAAGGCCGTGGCCGCGCTCAGGCCCGCAATCGCCGTGGCCGTGATGAACCAGCCCGCCAGGCCCAGCAGCGCCATGCCCGAGAGCACCGTCAGCGCCGCCAGCAGCGCGCCGCCCAGCAACCACGCGCGGCGCCCCTGCGCAAACACGACCAGCAAGGGACGAAGCTCGCGCCAGAGCTTCATGCCGGAGTCTCCCGCGCTGCGCCGAGCTGGATGACACGCCCGGCGCGCCCTACACGGGCGGCCAGCACCGGATCGTGCGTCGCGACGATCAGCGTCTTGCCGACAGCCAGTTGCAGCAGGGCATCGGCCACCTGCGCGGCCGTCGCGGCGTCCAGATGCGCGGTCGGCTCATCGGCGAGCAGCAGGTCCACAGCAGGATCCACCGCGGCACGCGCCAGCGCCAGCCGCACCGCCTCGCCGCCCGACAGCCCGACACCGCCCTCGCCGAGGCCAACACCCGGGCGCGCCTGCGCCACGCCATCCAGCGCGGCAAAGCGCAGCGCGGCGGCCACCGCGGCCGCGCTCGCCGGCGCACGACTCAGCGCCACATTGGCCTGCACCGTGCCTGCAAAAATATGCGGCTTCTGGCCAATCCAGGCCATGCGCGTGCGCAGCGCCATGGCGGTGTCCTCCGACAACGGCACGCCGTCGATCACGATGCTGCCGCCCTGCGCGGGCAGCAGACCCGCGATCAGGGCCAGCAGCGTGGATTTTCCGGCGCCACTGGCCCCGGCAATCACGAGGTGCTCACCGGGCGCCACATGCAAGTCATAGCCCTCAAACACGGGATGGTTCGCACCGGGATGCGTCAAACGCAAGCCCTGAATTTCCACCGCCGAAGTGCTGCGCGCAGGTTTACCGGCAAGACGATCGGGGTTCTGCTGCGGGCCAACGGCGCCCGGCAAAACGATCCCCTGCGCAGCCAGGCGATTCAGTGCGCCCAGCGCCGCCTCGCCGGCTGCGCGGTCATGCCAGACGCTGGCCAACTCGCGCAAGGGCTCAAAAAATGCCGGCGTCAGCAGCAACACAAAGAAGCCCTGCCCCAGGGTGAGGCGTCTGCCCCAGGCGCCAAAATCAAACGGACCCAACAAGTGAAAGCCGATGTACACCGCCACCATCGCCACACCCAGCGCCGAGAAGAGTTCGAGCACGGCCGACGACAAAAAAGCGATGCGCAACACCGCCATGGTGCGCTGCTTGAGCGCATGCGCCGCATCGCGCAAACGCAGCGCCGTGGCATCCACCGCAGCGAGCGCGCGCAGCGTCGCCAGTCCGCGCAAGCGATCCAGCAGGAAGGCATTCATCCCGCCCATCTCGACCATCTGGGCCTCGCTCGCGGCCTTGGCGCGCCAGCCCACCAGGGCCATGAACAACGGGATCAGCGGCGCGGCCAACAACAGCACCAGCGCTGCCACCCAGGACAAGGGCAGCACCGCCAGCAAAATCACTGGCGGCACCACCGTGGCGCGCATCCGGGCTGTCTGATAACGCGTGAGGTAAGGCACCACGGCTTCGGCCTGCTCCGCCATGACGCTGGCGGCCAGACCCGACGCCGGGCGCGCGCGATCCAGCGGGGAGCGCGCTGCCAGCGCAAGCGCGACCTGCGCGCGCAGGCCCGACAGACGGGCCCGCGCCGCGCGAAAAGCCTGCCGCGCGCCCCAGGCATCACAAGCCGCGCGCGCCAGGCCTACCAGCAGCACCCCGGCAGCGGAGATCTGAACGGCCGGCAAACCGCCCCCCCGAAGCAGGCCTTGCAGGGCCCAGGCCAGCAAACCGGCCTGCACCAGCCACAGCAGGGAAGCCCCCGTTTGCAGCAGGCTGCCCGCATCTGGAACGGTGCTGGCGCGCAAGGGGACGGCGTCAGTGGGGTTGCGAAAACGCGAGGCGGCGTTCGGCGGTGCGCTCCAGCTCCCGCGCAATGTTGCCGCACACCAGGTCACACAAGGCATAGACCGACTCATCGGCGATGCGGTAGTACACACTTGTGCCCCGACTCTCGCGCGCCACCAGGCCGCGCTTGGTCAACAGCGTCAGGTGGCGCGAGATGTTGGCGGCCGTGAAGCCGCACAGACGCGCCAACTCCCCCACATTGCATTCGCCCTGGCGCAGCAGATTGAGAATTTGCAGACGTGTCGGCTCCGACAACGCCTGGAAATAGGCCGCAACTTCCGACAAAGCCTCGGGGGGCATGTTCTCCATGGGGGGTCCCTCTTTTGGCAGAGCAGTTTTCATGAGATCAAAAGGCCTTTTATTGATCAGGCTCAGTGAATACCGGACAGTTTTATTGTATCATTTAACTAATTAGCTTATTAGTTAAATAATGAAACTCAATTCGAAAAGACGGCTGCACTGCTCGTGGCCGGGGAGGTCGGGATGCTGAAAGCCGGGCTCGCGACCCTCGTGGTCGCCTCTTGTGTCATGACCGCCCTGCCCGCTGGCGCGGCGGATGGCGGCTCGCTCGCGACCGTGACGGTGCAAGCCGCAGGCTCCAGCGTCGCCGACGGGGTCAGTTTCGACGGTGTGGTGGAAGCGGTCCGCCAAACGAATGTGTCGGCCCAGGTGTCCGGGGCGATCGTGGCCCTGAATGTCAGCGCTGGCGAGCGGGTCCGGGCGGGGCAGGAGTTGCTGCGCATCGACGCCCGGGCCGCGGGCGAGCTGGCCGCCGCGAGTGCGGCGCAGGCGCGCGCCGCGCAGGCCGCCCTGAGCGTGGCGTCCGCGGACTATGAGCGGCAAAAGCAGCTGTTTCAAAAGCAGTACATCAGCCAGTCCGCGCTGGACCGCGCCCAAGGCCAGTTTCAGGCGGCACGGGCCCAGGTGCAGGCCTTGCAGGCGCAGGCCAGCGCAACCCACACGCAATCGGGGTTTTTCGTCGTCACCGCCCCTTATGCGGGCGTGGTCAGCGCGGTACCGGTCGCGCTGGGTGACATGGCCACACCCGGCCGTCCGCTGGTGAGCTTGTATGACCCCTCGGCGTTGCGGGTGACGGCCGCCATACCTCAATCGGCGCTGCAAGGGGTTCCCGATGGCAAAAGCCTGCGGCTCGAACTCCCCGGTGCACCGGTCGGCCAGGGTCTGCTTGAGCCTGGTCCGGTGCAGATTCTGCCGGCGGCCGATGCGGCCACCCACACGTTGCAGGTACGGCTCGATCTGCCTGCGGGCGTCAAGGGCGTGGTGCCCGGCATGTTCGCACGGGTGTGGCTGCCCGTCGCCGCGGCGAGCAGCGGGGGGAGCCGCCTATACGTTCCCGCGAGCGCCGTGGTTCGGCACGCAGAGATGACCGGGCTGTACGTCATCGGCGCCAATGGACGCCCGCTGCTGCGACAAATCAGGGTGGGACCGCTGGACGGCGACCGCATCGAGGTGCTGAGCGGCGTGCAAAAGGGCGAAAAAGTCGCCATCGATCCACAGGCGGCAGCCAGGGTGCGCTGACATGAGCGCGCTATCCGTCATGGGCATCGCCGGCCGCCTCGCCGCACGTTTCCAGAGCGCCAAGATCACACCGCTGCTGGCGCTGGTGGCACTGCTGCTCGGCTTTTTTGCCGTGCTGGTGACGCCGCGCGAGGAAGAGCCCCAAATCAACGTGACCATGGCCAATGTGTTGATTCCATTTCCGGGCGCGGCGGTGACCGATGTGGAGCAGATGGTGGCGGCGCCGGCCGAACAGGTCTTGTCCCAGATGGTGGGCGTCGAGCATGTGATGTCGGTGTCGCATCCGGGCCTGGCGGTGCTCACCGTGCAATTCAAGGTCGGCGTGCCGCGCACCGAGGCGCTGGTGCGTCTTTACGACACCATCCAATCGAATGCGGACTGGCTGCCCAAGGGGCTGGGTGTGCTCGATCCGATCATCAAGCCCAAGGGCATTGACGATGTGCCCATCGTCACCCTCACGCTATTCAGCAAAAACCCTGCCACTGGCGCCTTCGACCTGGAGCGGGTCGCGCACAGCATTGAGTCGGATCTCAAACGTGTGCCGGGCACGCGCGAGGTGACGACCGTGGGCGGACCGGGGCGCGCGGTGCTGGTCGAGATGGATCCGGCGCGCATGACGGGCGCCGGCGTCACGGTACCCGACCTGCGTCAGGCGCTGCAGTCGGCCAACGTCGGGTTGCCGATCGGTGACCTGATCACAGGCAACCGTGCAGTCGCCATCGACGCAGGCCCGTTCCTGCGTCGGGCCAGCGAGGTGGCGGATCTGGTGGTTGGCGTGCACGGCGGCAAACCCGTGTTCCTGCGTGACGTGGCCAGCGTGCGCGACGGACCATTGCCGCCGAATCGCTACGTATGGTATGGCTCGGCCGCCAAAGACGGCAAAGCGGCGGCCGAATATCCTGCGGTCACGATAGCGATCACCAAAAAGGCCGGAGAAAATGCCATCGACGTGGCCGATGCGCTGATGCGCCGTGTCGAGGTGCTGCGCAACACGGTGATTCCGGCGGACGTGACCGTGGCCGAGACGCGCAACTATGGTGCCACGGCGAACGATAAGGCTGAAAAGCTCATTCACAAGCTGCTGTTCGTGACCGCGCTGGTCGTGGCGCTGGTCTTCGTTGCGCTGGGCTGGCGTGAAGCAGCCATCGTCGGCAGCGCGGTGGTTCTGACACTGACGGTGACGCTGTTTGCCTCCTGGGCCTGGGGATTCACGCTGAATCGGGTTTCGCTGTTCGCCCTGATCTTCTCGATTGGCATCCTGGTCGATGACGCCATCGTGGTGGTCGAGAACATTCACCGGCACCAGCAACAGCGCCCTGGAACTCCGCTCGCCGAGATCATCCCCGGCGCTGTCGATGAAGTCGGCGGTCCCACCATTCTCGCCACGCTGACGGTGATTGCCGCGCTGCTGCCGATGGCCTTCGTGTCCGGCCTGATGGGCCCCTACATGAGTCCGATCCCGATCAACGCCAGCATGGGCATGGCGCTGTCGCTGGCAATTGCCTTTACCGTCACGCCCTGGCTCGCACGGCTGTGGCTGAAGCCCACGCCGCCAGCCCCGGCGCGGGGTGAAGGGGATCGCAATGTCGCCGTGCATCTTGCCGGACACGGCCTCGCAGCCCGGCTTGGCCCCCTGTTCGATCGGCTGTTCCGGCCTTTGCTCGACGACGCGCGCGGCTCGCGCCATCGACACCGGCTCGCACTGGGCATTGCGCTGCTCATCGTGGCCTCGCTGGCGCTGCCCGCCACCAAACTGGTGCTGCTGAAGATGCTGCCCTTCGACAACAAGTCCGAGTTCCAGGTCATTGTGGGCATGCCGTCCGGCACGCCCGTCGAGCAGACCGCGGCCGTACTGCACGAGCTGGGTGCCTACCTGGCCACGGTGCCCGAGGTGAGCAACTACCAGGCCTACGCCGGCACCGCTGCGCCGATCAATTTCAACGGTCTTGTGCGCCAATACTATCTGCGCACCGGCGGCAACGTCGGGGACTTGCAGGTGAACCTGCTCGACAAGCAGTTGCGCAAGGAGCAAAGCCACGAGATAGCCACCCGCGTGCGTGCGGCGCTGCAGAAGATTGGACGGCAGTTTGGCGCCAACGTGAAAGTGGTCGAGGTCCCGCCGGGACCGCCGGTGCTCTCACCCATCGTGGCCGAGATCTACGGGGCCGACGCCGGGGGACGACGCGAAGTCGCGAAGGCCGTGCGCGCCGTATTCGAGAAAACACCGGGGCTGGTCGATGTGGACGACAGCAGCATCGCGGTGGCTCCCAGGACGCTGCTGCTGGTGGAGCGCAGAAAAGCGGCGATGCTGGGTGTGCCGCAGCAGGCGATCGTGACCACACTGCGCGCCGGCCTCAGCGGCGAGGCAGCGACGTACCTGCACGACCAGAGCAAGTACCCGGCTGCGGCGATGATCGAATTGCCCCCAGACCGCCAGGGCGACCTCAACACATTGCTGCAGCTCTCGGTACGCGGCGCCTCAGGCCAGCTGGTGCCGATCCGCGAACTTGTCACGGTCACTGACACGGCGCGTGAACAGCCCGTCTATCACAAGGATCTGCTGCCCGTGAACTACGTTGTCGGCGACATGGCCGGCAAGGTCGACAGCCCCCTGTACGGTGTGTTTGCGATGCGCAGCGAACTGGCGAAAATCGTCACCCCGGGTGGTGGCCGGCTCGTCGAATACTTCATTCACCAGCCGCAGGACGCGTATCGGGACTACGCCCTCAAATGGGACGGCGAATCGCAAATCACCTACGAGACGTTTCGCGACATGGGCGCGGCCTATGCCGTCGGGCTGATTCTGATCTATCTGCTGGTGGTGGCGCAGTTCGGCTCGTACCTGACGCCGCTGATCATCATGGCGCCGATTCCCCTGACGCTCATCGGCGTGATGCCCGGCCACGCCGTGCTCGGCGCGCAGTTCACCGCGACCAGCATGATCGGCATGATTGCACTGGCCGGCATCATTGTGCGCAACTCGATCCTGCTGGTCGATTTCATCAATTTGCAAGTGCGCGACGGCGTGCCGTTCAAGCGGGCCGTGGTGCATTCCGCCACCGTGCGGGCGCAACCGATTTTGCTGACCGGGCTGGCCGCCATGCTGGGCGCCTTCTTCATCCTCGATGACCCGATCTTCAACGGACTGGCGATCTCGCTGATCTTTGGCATCCTGGTCTCCACTGTGCTCACGCTGGTGGTGATCCCGACGCTGTATTACGCGGCTTATCACCGCGTCTTTCAGCCAACCCCGCCAACCCCTGGCGATTCCCCCACCCCACCTCAAGGAGTTTCCTCATGACCTCATGGCAACTTGTGCGCCTGTTTGCGGGCGCATTTATTCTGCTTTCCCTCGCGCTGGGCATTCCAGGCAGCCCGATCTTTGTGAGTCAGTGGTGGCTTGCATTCACCGCGTTCGTGGGAGCCAACCTGCTGCAAAGCGCCCTCACCAAATGGTGCATGCTCGAGACGATCCTGCGCAAGCTGGGCGCAACGTCCGGCAATTGAGACGCGGCGTGATGAAGCCGCTCAACGCACTGGCCGCTGCCGTCATGACCATCGTCATGGCCGGCGCGCCGCTGGCGGCCCGGGCCACCGACCTGCTCGATGTCTGGCATGCCGCCAGTACGCATGATCCGGACGTCGCCATCTCGCAGGCTGCGCGCGGGGCCGGCGAAGCGCGCCGCGCACAGGCCTCGGCCTTGTGGCGGCCCACGGTGACCCTCAGTGGCAACGCGGCCCGCATGAGCGCGAACACCGGGACGACAGGGGCCAACTTTTCCGCACCCGCCTTCGGCCAGTCGAACGGCGTGGCCTTCAATACCTCGATCAACGACGGCAACGCCAGCGGCTGGACGCTCGAAGCCCGCCAGCCGCTGATCAGCCGCGAGCGGCGGGCCCAGTCGCAACAACTGGATATCTCTGCGGATGCCGCCGATCTGGAGTGGCAGTCCAGCCGGCAGGACCTGATGCTGCACACGGTACAGCGCTATTTCGACGTGATTCTGGCGCAGCGCAAACTGGATCTCCTGAAGCGGCAGCACAGCGCAGTCGGGAGGGCGTGGGCGCAGGCGAAGGACCGTTTCGCGATAGGCGATGCGCCCGTCACGGACACCTACGAAGCATCGGCCCGTGCCGAAAGTCTGCGCGCGCAGGTGCTCGCCGCCGACAACGAGCTCCAGCTCGCACAGATGGCGCTGTCCGATGCCACCGGCCTGGTGTCTCCGTCGCTTCAAATGCTGTCCCCCGCCGGCAGCGCCGTGCCCGAAGCATTGCCACCGCTGGCCCACTGGCTGGCACTGGCGGCGGACGGCAACCCCCAACTGCGCATGCAGCTGGCGAAGGCTCGGGTCGCCCAGGAGGAGACCGTCAAACTCGGCGCCGCCGCCTCAGCGAAGCTGGACCTTGTGGCGCAGGCCGGGGCGCAACGCCTCAGTGGCAGCGGCGACTTTGGCCCGGCAAGCAACACCACCCGCCAGGCGATGATCGGTGTGCAGCTGACCATCCCGCTTTATACCGGCGGCTATCGCAGCGCGCGCCAGGCGGAAGCGCTGCACCTGGAGGACAAGGCGCTGGCTGAAGTGGACCGTACACGCCAGCAGATCAACCAACAAACGCGGGCGGCCTGGCTCGGGCTGCAGGCGGGCAGTGCCCGCATCGGCGCGCTGGCGGAGTCACTCAAGGCCAGCCGGGCCCGGCTGGACGCGACGCAACTCGGCCGACAGGTCGGTGACCGCACCACGCTGGATCTGCTGAACGCCGAAAGCGATGCGAGCAGTGCGGAGCTGGCCCTGCTGCAAGCCAGGGTGGACCTGCTGCTGAACCAGTTGCGCTTGCAGGCGCTGGCAGGCCAGCTCGATGAGGCCCGGCTCGAGGCCGTGAACACCCTGCTGCAACGCTGAGCAGGATCGATACGCCGTACAGACCGGAAAGTTTATTTACCGAAAGGAGACAACCATGGCTCACATCATCATCCTGGGCGCCGGCACTGGCGGCATGCCCGCAGCGTACGAATTGCGTGAAAAACTCGCAAAGACGCACCGCATTACCGTGGTCAACGCGGTGGACTATTTTCAGTTTGTCCCCTCCAATCCCTGGCTCGCGGTGGGCTGGCGTGAACGAGAGAACATCACCTTTCCGATCAAGCCCTACCTCGAGAAAAAAGGAATCGACTTTGTGGCGCAGGCGGTCACGCGCATTGACGCGGCCGCCAGCACGCTGCAGCTGCAGGACGGCAGCAGCCTCGCCTACGACTATCTGGTGATCACCACCGGTCCCAAGCTCTCGTTTGACGAGGTGCCGGGTTCCGGTCCGGATGGCCACACGCACTCCATCTGCAACGTGGACCATGCCGGGCAGACCTGGATTGACTATCAGGCGTTCCTGAACAATCCCGGCCCGGTCATCGTCGGCGCCATGCCGGGTGCATCCTGTTTCGGGCCCGCCTATGAATTCGCCTTCATTCTCAACCGGGATCTGCGGCGTCGCAAGCTGCGCAACAAGGTGCCCCTGACCTTTGTCACCAGCGAACCTTACATCGGTCACATGGGTCTGGGCGGCGTCGGGGATTCCAAATCGATGCTCGAGAGTGATTTCCGCAGCAACGACATCAAATGGATCACCAACGCGCGCGTCACCAAGGTGGAAGCCGGGACGATGTTCGTGACCGAACTGGACGACAGTGGCCAGGTCAAAAAAGAACACCAGTTGCCTTTCGGCTTCAGCATGATGTTGCCGGCCTTCAAGGGCGTGGATCCGGTGGCTGCCGTGCCAGGCTTGTGCAATCCGCGCGGCTTTGTGCTGATTGACGAATTTCAGCGCAGCAAGACATACCGCAACATCTTCTCTGCCGGCGTGTGTGTGGCCATTCCACCCGTTGAAGTGACGCCGGTGCCCACGGGAGCGCCCAAAACCGGCTACATGATCGAAACCATGGTCAGCGCCATCGTGAACAACATCACTGCCGACCTGTCCGGCCAGCCAGCGACGGCCAAGGCCAGCTGGAATGCGATTTGCCTGGCCGATATGGGTGACACCGGTGCAGTTTTCGTGGCGCTGCCACAGATTCCGCCGCGCAACGTCAACTGGTTCAAGAAGGGCAAGTGGGTGCACGTCGCCAAGGTCGCCTTCGAGAAATACTTCCTGTACAAGATGAAGAATGGAAGCTCCGAGCCGATTTACGAAAAATACATGCTCAAGGCGCTCGGCATCGAGCGTCTGGACAAGTGAGCTGCCCATTCGCGGCTACCGGCCTCATTCCTTGAACGACGAAAACTCATGAACGAACCTCTCATCACTGTCGAATTGATCCAGCAGCAGGACTATCGATTTGATATGCACTTTGGTGAAGGCATACCGTTGATCATCGGCGAAGAACCGGCACCACTGGGGACTGGCCGCGGCCCCTCTCCGGTTCAATTACTGTGTGCGGCAGTGGGCAATTGCCTCAGCGATTCGTTGCTGTTTGCGTTGCGCAAATTCAAGCAGACCCCCGAACCGCTGCGCTGCGTGGTGAGCGGCGAAGTCGGGCGCAATGCCGATGGCAGACTGCGGGTGCTGCAGATCGTGGCCAGCCTGCATCTCGGAGTCCCGGCCGCCCAGCTGACGCACCTTGACCGGGCGCTGGCTCAATTTGAAGCTTTCTGCACCGTCACCCAAAGCGTCAGCGCCGGCATACCAGTCACTGTGCATGTTCTTGACTCACATGGAGCTCAGTTGAAATAGGCAACCATCGATAAGTTTTGGCGCCGTTTGTTTGAGTGCCTTGATGCTTCACTGTTGATGCACATCAAATCCCTCTCGCGTTGATGTGGATACTCTTTCGACAGTCAAACCACAAAACACCGCTGGGTTTGCCGCAGGCTGGCCGCACGGCGCGACTTTACCCAGCGGGTCTTGCGAGCCAGATCCGCAGCCAACCCATCGAAACACAAAAGGAAATTTGCCATGCACGCCCCGAAGGAAGTCCCTGAAACAGTCAGTCCCGCACGCCCGGATCGCCGTAGATTCCTCAACACCGGCGCAGTGGCCAGTCTCGCCGGGGCCGGGTTGTCGCTGGGCTTGGTTGGGTGCAAGGAGTCGTCCAATTCGGCTGCGCCGGCGGGTCAGACTGCGGCGACGTCCGGGGCGAGCACGATCGATTACACCAAGTACGAGATTCCGCCGGGCCAGCTGGATACCTACTATTCCTTCTCCTCCGGCGGTGAATCGGGCGAATGCCGGATCTACGGCTTGCCCTCAGGTCGTCTGTTCAAGCGCATTCCGGTGTTCAACATCGATTGTCTGGTCGGATGGGGGATCACCAACGAATCGAAAAAGATCATCGGAACCAAGGCGGATGGCAGCCTGAATTACCGCACCGGTGATACCCATCATGTGCATCCGAGCTATACCGACGGCACCTACAACGGAAAATACTTATTCGTAAATGACAAAATCCATGGCCGCATTGCTCGAATCCGGCTCGATACCATGGAGTGCGACAAGATCACCGAACTGCCGAATGTCCAGGGCTTCCACGGTATCTTTCCGGACAAGCGCGACCCGGTGGACGCGAAGATCAACTACACAACCCGCGTTTTCTGCGGCAGCGAGTTCCACATTCCTCAACCCAACGACGGCCGCGATCTGAACGATCCCAAGAAGTATTTCTGCCTGTTCACCTGTGTCGATGCGGAGACCCTGGAGCCCCGCTGGCAGGTCAAGGTAGATGGCAATATGGACCTGGTGGCGTCCTCCTACGACGGCAAGCTGGCCTGTTCCAACCAATACAACACCGAAGGCGGCGTTCACTATGAGGACATGATGTCCGCCGAGCGCGACTCCTGTGTCTTCTTCAACATTGCGCGCATCGAAGCTGCGGTGCAGGCCGGCAAGACGTTTCACATAGGCAGCTCCAAGGTTCCGGTCGTGGATGGCACCAAGGCCGCCAACGCAGATCCGAAAACCGCACTGACTTGCTATGTGCCGGTGCCGAAAAATCCGCACGGCGTCAATGCCAGCCCGGACGGCAAGTACTACGCATGTTCGGGCAAGCTGTCGCCGACGGCGACCCTGATCGAACACGATCTGGTACTCAAATGGTTCGATGGCGGGCTCAAGGAACCCCGCGATACCGTTGTCGCCGAGCCTGAAATCGGTCTCGGTCCGCTGCACACCGGGTTCGACAACAAAGGCAACGCCTACACGACGCTCTTCCTCGACAGCCAGATCGTCAAATGGAATCTCGACGCCGCCATCAAGTCCTTCAAAGGCGACAAGGCGGCGAAGCCGGTGGTGGACCGCCTCGACGTTCAATACCAACCAGGCCATGGCTTTACTTCCATGGGCGAGACCAAGGAGGCGGATGGGAAGTACTTCCTGTCCGACAACAAGTTTTCCAAGGATCGCTTCCTGCCGGTCGGACCACTGCATCCCGAGAGTGCGCAGCTGATCGACATCAGCGGCGACAAGATGAAGCTGATAGCGGACCACTCTGCTTACTCGGAACCCCACGATTCCATCATCATTCCGCGCGACAGGATCAAGACCCGGCAGGTGTATGACATCAACGAGTTCCCCCTTGCGACCAAGGATGCCAAGGACTGCCGGGTGGAGCGCAAGGGCAGGCAGGTGACGATCCATCTGACCTCTCAGGCGCCGGCCTTCGGGCTGCGCGAGTGGACGGTGAAGAAAGGCGACGAGGTCACCATCATCCTGACCAACCTGGACAAGGTCGAGGATCTGACGCACGGCTTTGCCATCCCGCATCACGACATCAACTTCATTGTCAATCCCCAGGAGACCAAGTCGGTCACCTTCAAGACCGACAAGCCCGGGGTCTACTGGTGCTACTGCACCAGCTTCTGCCACGCGCTGCACCTCGAGATGCGCTCGCGGATGCTGGTGGAGGCTTGAGCGGCGCCATTTCGGCCTTGTCGCGGCGGAACCTCGCGGACTCGCGGGGTTCCGTTCGCTTTTTCGAATCGACGCCATGGCGTCTGAGAGCGTGATTGTGCGAATCCTTGTTCTGCGTATCGTGGCCGTCTTGATGACGGCCCTCTCGGTCATGGCGCCTGTCAGTGCCGCCACTGCCAGCGATCAAGCCTACGACGCGAACCTGCCGGCGCAATTGACGACGGATCCCGACCTATGCGCCTATGCGCCCTGCAAGCAGGTCATGCCCGGGGCCGACAGTTTTTCCCAGCGCAAAGGGCGTCCGCCCTACGTCGAGGCTTACCGAACGACGGCAGGACAGCGTCAGCTCGTCGGCTACGTTTTCCTGTCAACGGACGTTGTCGATATACCAGGCTATTCCGGCCAGCCCATCGTCACGCTGATTGGTATGGACACGCGGGGCGACATTGCCGGCGTGAGAGTACTACGCCACGCGGAACCCATCTTGCTGCTCGGTATTCCCGAGACGGCATTGACCCGGTTCATCAATCAATACGTCGGCAAGTTCGTGGGCGCCAGGATGGAAATCGGCAAGTCCCACGCCGAACAAGGCTACGTTGGCCTGGACGCGATCAGTGGCGCCACGGTCACGGTGATTTCCGAGAACCAGGTGATCCTGCGCTCGGCGATGGCGATCGCGCAGCAGGTCGGCATCCTCAAGCCGACCCTGCGACCGCAGGCCAAATTCATGCCGGTCGAAGGCAAGCTCGACTGGGCGGCGCTGCTCAAGGAAGGTGGTGTGCAGCGCCTGACCGTACGACCGGAAGAAGTCGGCAGGCCGCCTAGCGACCAACGCCTGATCGACATGTATTTCGGCGACCTCGATGCGCCCGTCGTCGGCCGCAGCATCCTTGGCGATAGCGATTACGAGGCCCTGATGGGGCGCCTCAAGCCCGGCGAGCATGCGATCTTCGTTATCGCCAACGGCACCGAGTCCTTCAAGGGATCTGGGTTCGTGCGCGGGGGCATTTTCGACCGGATCCAGGTGGCCCAGGACATGGACACCTTCACCTTCCGTGATACTGACTACCTCAACCTCTACGACGTGCACGCCACCGGCGTACCGACCTACCACGAGTCGGGAATCTTCATCATTCGCTCTGCGGGCTTCTCGAGCGCCTATCCCTGGAACCTGGTCTTCCTGGCGAACCGGATAGACCAGGAGACCGGTGCGAAATCCTTCGTCAGCTTCGAGAAGGAATACTGGCTGCCGGCGCGCTACCTGGTCGGTGGCCATCCGTATTACGAACGACCAGCACCGACCTGGCTGAAGGCCTGGCAGGCCCGGCCGCTCCAGATCGTCTTGTTCGCCCTCTTCCTGGCAGCCGCCGGAACCACCTATGCCAGCCGGGACTGGCTGGTGCGCCACTCGAGCCGGAAGGACAAACGCTGGGTTTCGGTGCCCAAATACACGATGTGGGCCATCAGTATCGGATTTGCCGGGTTCTACCTGCTGGCCGTGCCCTCGATCACCCAGGTGCTGACCTGGTTCCACCAGATTCTCTTCAAATGGGAGTGGAGCCTTTTCCTGTCGGATCCATTCGTCTTCCTGTTCTGGTGGTTCATCATCATCTCGGTGTTCTTCTGGGGGCGCGGCATGTTCTGCGGCTGGCTCTGCCCCTATGGCGCCCTCACCGAAATCGCCCACAAGGTGGCCGGACGCCTGGGCCTCAAGCGCTTTCAAACCAAGCTGCCCCAGCGGTTGCACGACAAGCTGAAGTGGGTCAAGTACGGCGTCTTCCTGTGCCTGCTTGCGGTATCGTTCTACTCGATGGAGACGGCCGAGAAGCTGGCAGAAATCGAGCCCTTCAAGACCACCTTCCTGGTGGGCGTCTGGAATCGGTCCTGGCCTTTCGTGACTTTCTGGGGGCTCCTTTTCGCTGCAGCCCTGTTCATCGAGCGTCCCTTCTGCAAATACCTGTGCCCGCTCGGCGCCAGCCTGGCGATCCCCTCCACCTTCCGCTGGTGGGGCCTGAAGCGGAAAAAGGAGTGCGGGCCCTGTGCCGCCTGCGAACATGGCTGCGAGTCCCAGGCGATCAATACCAAGGGACAGATCGATCCGCGCGAATGTCTGCTGTGTCTGGACTGCATGATCCTGTACTACGACGACCATAGCTGTCCGCCCCTCGTGCAGGAACGCAAGGCACGGACCAGGGCAGGGCTGCCCATGACACCCATCGGTGCCAACGGCTACTTCATTCCGATCACGCCTGTCGCCGCCGCGCCGGTGCCGGTCGTTGAGCCGGTGCCGGTGGCAAAACAGGGCGTTTTGGCCTGGCTGCGCGACGAGGCCGTCGATCACCTGTCGCCGTGGAGCCGAGAGTTCCTGCACCACCCCATCTTCTTCCGGGCAGCGGGTATTGGCCTGGCCGTTCTGGTCACGTGGGCCTGGCTGCTGGGCGCGGCCGGCCAGCTTGGCCCAGGCATCATCCTCGGCTGGTGGCTGGCCTGGAGCGTCTACGAACTGGTGACGCGAATGACTTACAAGCCCCGTGTCAAGGAGGGGCCATGGTGGGGCCGCAAGTTGCGCCCGGCCACTTGGGCCGACATGGCGGCCTACGTCTCGATGAAAAACCTGATCATCGGTGCCGCCTTGTTCCTCACCATGAAGGGCTTCGGCGTGTTGGAGATGCTGCAGGGGCTGCCGGGGCTACGATGGCTCTATTGACGCTTCGCGCGAAGCCCTGGGTCGCTGCTTTAGTCCTGGTCCTGGTGGTGGCGACGGCCCCGGCCTTGCCTGCCGAGATCCGGGTCCATCCCGGCGAGTCCATTGCGGCCGCCGTGGCCCGCGCCGGCGCGGGCGACACAGTGGCGATCGAGCGCGGTCGCTACGACGACCATCTGCGCATTGACAAGCCATTGAAGATTATCGGAATTGATCGACCCACCATCAGCGGTGGCCTCGCTGGCGATACGATCCGCATCATCTCGCCTGACGTCACCATCGAAGGATTGATCGTCACCGACAGCGGTGACGACCTGACTGCCCAGAACGCGGGTATCTACATCCAGCCCGGGGCAGACCGGTTCGTGGTGAAGGACTGCGACATCATCTACAGCCTGTTTGGCCTGTGGATCGAGGGAGTCCGTGACCCTCAGATCATCGGCAACCTGATTGTTGGAAAGCGTGACTATGCTTCGGCCCAGCGCGGCAACGGAATCGAACTCTACAACACCAGCGGGGCCCGGCTTGTCGGCAACAATATCAGCTTCACCCGCGATGGCATCTACGTCGACGTGTCTCATCACGCAGTGTTTCGCGGCAACAAAATCCATGATGTGCGCTATGGCACGCACTACATGAATTCGTACTACAACGTGTGGGAGGACAACGACGTCTACCATAACCGGGACGGCCTGGCGCTGATGGAGACGCGCAATCAGGTCGTGCGCAACAACCGCGCCTGGGGCAATTCGGATGTCGGCATCATGCTGCGCACCATCCAGGACTCGGTGATTGAGAACAACATTGTCGCCGGCAACCAGCGCGGCTTCTTCATCTACGACGCCGAGTACAACGCGATCCGCAACAACCTGGTCATCGACAACCGGGTCGGCGCCCATGTCTGGGCCGGCTCGATCCACAACGAAGTCGATGGCAACGACTTCATCCACAACCAGGAGCAGGTTCGCTATGTCGCGGCGAAAGACGAGCGCTGGGGCATCAGGACCGGAAACTACTGGAGTAACTACGTCGGCTGGGACCGCGATGGCAACGGGATCGGCGACGTACCTTACGAGGCCAACGATGTGGTGGACCGGCTGATCTGGCGACTGCCCGTGGTCAAGCTCCTGCTCAACAGTCCGGCGATCCAATCCCTGCGCCTGATTGCCCAGCAGTTTCCCCTGCTGCGTGTGCCCAGCATCGTGGACCCCGAGCCGCGCATGCAGCCCGCACACAGCCACTGGAGTCAATGGATGGGCAAACAACATGATTGAAATCTGCCAGGTCGCCAAGCACTACGGCGAAGTCCTGGCCGTGGACGGCGTGGACCTCACGGTCGAAGCCGGCCAGGTGTTCGGCCTGATCGGGCACAACGGCGCCGGCAAGAGCACGCTGTTCAAGATGATGCTCGGACTCGTTCCCGCGAGCGCCGGCGAGATCCGCATCGACGGCCAGCCGGTCGGTGGCCCGGGCTTTCGCAAGGTGCGCCGCCAGCTCGGCTACCTGCCCGAGAACGTGGTCTTCTACGACAACTTGAGCGGCCTCGAGACCCTGGCCTTCTTCGCCCGTCTGAAAGGCGTCGATCTTGCCGAATGCGGGCCGCTGCTGGAACGTGTCGGGCTTTCCGCCGCCGCCGATCGCCGCGTGAAGGGCTACTCGAAGGGCATGCGCCAGCGCCTGGGCTTCGCGCAGGCTTTGCTCGGCAAACCGAAACTGCTGTTTCTCGATGAGCCGACCACGGGACTGGATCCCGAAGGCATCCGCGATTTCTACCGTATCCTGAAGCAGATGAGGCGCGCGGGCGCCACCGTGATGCTGACGTCCCACATCCTGTCGGAGATTCAGGAGCGGGTCGATCGCCTGGCTATCATGAAGAACGGGAAGATTCAGGCCCTGGGCACCGTGCAGTCACTGCGGGAGGCGATGGCGCTGCCCATGTGGTTCGAGCTGCGCCTGGCCGCCGGCGCCGAGTCCTCGCTGCGCCAGTCGCTGGCGGCCCTGAACGTTGGTGAGATCCGGATCGATGGCGACCGGGCGTCGGTACATTGCCCGCGCGAGATCAAGATGGCCGTGCTGCAGGCCTTGTCGTCGCTGAACGGGTGTGCCATCGATCTTCAGATGAAAGAGCCGTCTCTCGAGGACGTGTTTCTCGGCTATTCGGGATGAATTCCATGACCATCTTCGCCATCGAACCACGCCAGATCGGCATCATCGCTGCCAAGGAGTTCCGCGACCGCATCCGCAACCGCTGGGTACTCGCGGTAACCATCGTATTTACCGCGTTTGCCCTGGTCATCGCTTATTTCGGCGCCGCCCAGCAGGGTGCCATCGGGTTTCGCAGCATCGAGGTGACCATTGCCAGCCTGGTCAGCCTGGTCATTTACCTGGTGCCCCTCATCGCGCTGATCCTCGGCTTCGATGCGATCGTCGGCGAGCGTGAACGGGGCTCGCTGGAACTGCTGCTGTCCATGCCACTGACGCGCTTCGAACTGCTATTGGGCAAGTTTCTCGGCCTGTCGGCGGCCCTGGCCTGTTCCACCGTCGTCGGTTTCGGTCTGGTCGGCCTGCTGCTCGGCTTCAAACTTCCGCCTGAGGCCTGGTACCACTATGCCGGCTTCATCCTGAGTTCCGTCCTTCTGGGCATGGCCTTCCTCAGCCTGGCTGTGACGGTCTCGGTGTTCGCGACCGACCGGGCCCGCGCCAGCGGCGGTGCCATCGCCCTGTGGTTCTTCTTCGTCCTGGTCTATGACCTGCTGCTGCTGGGCGCGCTGGTCGTCAGCGGCGGCGCCGTGGCCGCTGACACCTTCCCCTATCTTTTACTGCTCAACCCCGCCGATGTTTTCCGCATCCTCAACATCTTCGGCCTCAATGACGTGCGCACTCTTTACGGCCTTACCACGGTATTCCCCGAGCGGCTCGCCAGCCCAGGCTTGCTCGGGGCAGTCATGCTCGCCTGGATCGCCGTGCCCTTGGGCTTAGCCACCTGGAGATTCCGCCAATGAAAACATTTCCCTTCCGTTTGTTGCGCCATACCGCGGCGGCCCTTGCTATTGCCTTCGCGTTCGGCGGGGCGGCCGTTCTCTCCGGCTGCGGCAAGAGCGAAACGGTCGCCATCCAGCCGGTCCCGCTCGATCGCACTATTGTTGACAGCCTCGACGGCATGACCCTGCTGGACTATCCGGGACCGAAGGGGCAGATCCACTACGACCACGGAAATCCGGATTTCTTCTGCGACACCGTCGGGATGTTCTCGATCTACCTTCAGCCCGAGCAGCAAAAGCGCGTACGGGCAATCTTTGTGCAGGACATGGCGCAGGCCGACTGGAACAAGCCAATCGGTCACTGGATCGATGCGAAGACCGCCTTCTATGTGGCCGGCTCGAAGGCGCGCGGTGCCATGGGGCCGACGCTCGTCTCCTTTGCCCGCGAGGAGGACGCCCGGACATTCGCCACTCGGCAGGGGGGGAAGGTTTACCGCTTTGATCAGGTCACGCCGGACATGGCTGTCGTGGATGGCGGCGTCCTCAAAGACCACAAAATGTAAGGAGACTGGTATGACGAATTATTTCGAAAGTCTGCCACTGGCGGGGGCGGAGCAGTTGGAGCAACTGAGTCGCCTTCTCTTCGAGCTGCGCGAGAACCGCAAAACCGTGCTGCGTCGGCACGGTGTCGACAGCGAAGAGGCCTTGCTAGACCTCGTCCGTGAAGGGTCCGTCGCCGAACATCCTGGCTACGACGACTACCTTGGCGCATGCATCCTGGACGCGACGCGCGAAGCGGTCCGCAGCCAGATGCAGGCTGCCGTGGTCGAGCTGGGAGGCTGATGATGCTGCATTCGGACCTTAAGGACGCCATCGACCGCGAGTTCGCCGTGGCCCTCGTGGAACCTACAGAGCTGTGCCTCGATGCGCTCCTGGTGCGACTGCGCAACGAGGTCGTGATCGAGCTGCGCATCGCCAGTGCCGAGGAATATTCCATTCTCTGGCGCTGGGGCGAGGTCGAGCTGCGCATCGACACGGCACCCCTGCATCGGCAGCTCGCTACTTTCCCCAACCATCTGCACGACGGCGACGGCGGTTTGCGCCCGGATCCCTTGACGCACCCTGGCGACGATCCCTGGGGCAATGTTCACGCCGTGATCGCCGCTGTGCTCGAAGATCCGCTGCTGCACCGGCTCGATGGCTTAGTGATCGACGCGGCGGCCGGCGGTTCCGTCCACAGCCGTTGACAGACGCAGCTCCATGGCCAACCAAACCCTCTCACGTGCAGACTCGTCCGATGAGCTTTCTGCGGGCGACTCGATTCGAGACAGACGGACGCACCTTTCTTTGATCGGCATCAAGGCGAGCGCCAAGCCTCCACAGTAATATTAAAAAGTGGACATGCTAATTTCTCCTCGTCGGCGGACTTTTGTTGGCGTTTTGGGTGCGGCGTCGCTGCTCACCGCCTGCGGTCAAACGTATTCGCCGCATGCGCGACCGATGGCCGAATTCGGCGGTTTGACCATGGGCTCGATCTATACCTTCAAAATCACGGGTCGCCACCTGTCGCAGGCGCTGCAGTCTGCTGCACGCGATACCGTGGCCACCGCGCTCGCCGCAGTGGACACGGCCATGTCAACGCATCAGCCGCAGTCGGAGTTGTCGCGCTTCAACGCACACCCGACGACTCTTCCGTTCGCGCTGTCGCCGGATCTGTTGACGGTGTTTGCGCTAGCGCGCCAGGTGAGCGTATCGACCGGCGGCGCGTTCGACGTGACCGTCGGCCCGGCGGTCGATGCATGGGGCTTTGGACCCGGCCGGCGCGAGCGCGTCGTCGGCGACGGTGAGGTCGCCAGACTTGAACGCCGCGTCGGGTGGCAACTGCTCAGGCTCGATGAAAGGGCTGGCACTCTTGCAAAGGTGCGGCCACAGGTTCGTGCCGATCTGTCGGGTATCGCCAAGGGCTACGGCGTGGACAAGGCGGCGCAGGCGCTCGATACGCTCGGCATCGAGCACTATTTGATCGATGCCGGCGGTGAAGTGCGCACGCGCGGACGCAATCCCGAAGGCCGGCCATGGCAAGTGGCAATCGAACAGCCGGTGGATGGACCGCGCCGGCCACGGTACGTCGTGCCCCTTTCCGACTTATCGATCGCCACCTCAGGCGACTATCGCATCTTCTTCGAGCGCGACGGCCGCCGCTACTCACACGAGATCAACCCGGCAACTGGACGGCCCATCGCCAACCGCCTCACTTCGGTCAGCGTCGTCGCTTCCACGGGTGCGCTGGCCGACGCGATGGGCAAGCTGATCGTGCTTGGACCCGAGAAGGGCTATGCCTGCGCAGTGTCGCAAGGCGTGGCGGCGCATTTTATTGTGCGCGAAGCCAACGGCACGCTGCACGATTTCATGACACCTGCGTTTGCTGCTCTCGGCGGAAGGCCATTTCGCACATAGGGAGCGGTATCCTTCGCCTTTGCACAAGCGGCAAGACCGCCCGTGCGTGGCCGAAATCAAGAACCGCCCCATTCATTATTTCTACAACGTGAGGTCCCCGATGCTGAAAAGAACTCTGTATCCATTGCTTTTACTGGCCGTGCTCGCTGCATGCAGCAAGAACGAAAGTGTGCCAGCAACAACCGCCACCGCGCCACCCGCGGCGGCCGCTCCAGCCGCCAACGACAGCATGGCCAAGGGCGAGCATGTGTACAAGGCGACTTGCTCGCTGTGTCACGCCACGGGCGCCGGCGGAGCCCCGGTGTTCGGGGACAAGGCTGACTGGAGCCCGCGCATAGCCCAAGGTAAGGAAACGCTGTATGGTCATGCGCTGAAGGGATTTACCGGAGCCAAGGGTACGATGCCACCGAAGGGAGCCAACCCGAGCCTGTCCGATGACGACGTCAAGGCCGCCGTCGATTACATGGTGGCGCAGATCAAATAGCCTGCCGCTCTGGCACCCGCTCTTCCCTACAAAACCGCACCGGCATCCATTATGGGCAGCTATTGGCTTGGTTTGGACGGCACCATGACATTGCCTTTTCAGCTGGGACCGGCAGGGCTACCCACCGCCGAAATGAGTGGCGAATCCCTTTCCCGAAGTGCCACCACCGGGTGCCCGCTGCTGGTGCCCGGTCTGCGGCGCCGGGCGTTGCTGCGCGCAGCGGTCGGGCTGGGCATCGCAGGCGCTGGCGGCCTGTTCACCCGGGTGCACGCGGCTGAACTGAAGGTGGGCCAGCCGGCGCCGCCGCTGGTACTGCACACGCTGGACGGACGCAGCATCGCCACGCGCGATCTGCTCGGGCAGGTGGTGATTGCCACCTTCTGGGCGACCTGGTGCGTGCCCTGCCGCGAGGAGCTGCCCCTGCTCTCGGCCTACGCCGCACGTCATGCGCCGCAGGGCCTGCAGGTGCTGGGTTTCAGCCTGGACGAGGCCCAGAATCTGCCCAAGGTGCGCACGGTCGCGGCAGGCCTGAGCTTTCCGGTGGGCCTGCTCGGCAGCCCCTGGGTTCCGGTGTACGGCCGCATCTGGCGCCTGCCCGTAAGCTTTGTCATCGACCGTACCGGTCGCCTGATCGACAATGGCTGGAACGACGATTCGCCCGAGTGGACGGCGCAGCGCTTGCAGCGCGTGGTGGATCCGCTGCTGGCGCGCGGCGGCTGATGCACTGACGGGCCCGGTCACGACCAGGTGACGCGAGTGCAAAATCACTTGGCGAAGCGTAGAGGCAGCGCCGTGGATGGGCGAGTGGGCAAGCCATGCGCCTCACCCTACCGACAACGAAAATTTGGAGACCCTGCCCAAACAAGTTCCCCGGGTCAGCGTCGCATCGGCAACGTTCGCAGCAGCGTGCTCTCGCACATTAGGTGGTGGTGGAAGAGTGCGGCAGCGGCGTGCAGCCCGATCAGGTGGTAGCCGATCGTGGCAATTGTTTCGTGAATCTCCTTGAGCGAGTCATACAGCGCCTTGTTCCCGCCGATCAGCGGTGGCAGCTATGCACACAGAAGAACAAGACCGGATCGCCTTTGGCACTGACGGCGAGTCGGCCGAACAGAGGCATGCCGATCATGAAGACATACAACCCGATATGGACTGCTTCGGCCAGACGCTGTTGCCGATGCGGTATTGCCGGCACGATTGGCGCAGTGGTCCCCGCGAACAGACGCACCACCAGGCGCACCGCAACCAGCACGAAGACACCGAGGCCGAGCATGAAGTGCCAGGTCTTCGGGTCCGCCCGGAACGCGCCGCCCCTCGCAGTAACATCATGCAGGTTCATCGCCGCATAAGCCAACTCAAGAAGTAACATGCTTAGTCCGGCCCCGAAGAATGCAAGCGGGCAAGTAGCGAGCCCGAAGGGCAACCGCGTCCCGCTGGTCATAAAGCCGCAAACCATCAAGGTCGCCTGCTCCAATTGCAACTTGCGGGAGTTGTGCATGCCTTTGGATCTGAATGCCGAAGAATTGCGCCGTATCGACGAGCTGGTGACCACGAGGCGCAAGGTCAAGCGCGGGGCCACGTTGTTCCACAATGGTGAGAAGTTCAACGCGCTCTATGCCATTCGCACGGGTTTCTTCAAAACCTGTGTGGCGGCCGAGGACGGGCGCGATCAGGTCACGGGCTTCCAGATGGCCGGAGAAGTCGTGGGGCTGGACGGCATCGTCAACGATCACCACACCTGCAATGCCGTCGCACTGGAGGACGCCGAAGTCTGCGTCATGCCATTCGAGCGGATCGAGGAGCTGTCGCGCGAAGTCAATGCCCTGCAGCGCCATGTCCACAAGATCATGAGCCGCGAGATCGTGCGCGAGCACGGGGTCATGCTGCTGCTGGGCAGCATGCGGGCCGAAGAGCGCCTGGCGGCATTTTTACTGAATCTGGCGCAGCGCCTGCATGCACGCGGCTTCTCGCCATCCGAGCTGGTGCTGCGCATGACGCGCGAAGAAATTGGCAGCTACCTCGGCCTCAAGCTCGAAACGGTCAGCCGCACATTCTCGAAATTTGCGGAAGACGGCATCGTCGAGGTCAGGCAGCGCCATATCCGCATTCTGGATGCGGCCACCTTGCAGCGAATCGCCACGCCGCAGACCTCTCAGTAGTGCGACGCGCAGGCGATCTGCCTGTGCGCCTCAGCAGTTGACCTCCGCTGCCGACATGGCAAGCAGTGCGGTCAGCGTGGTCAGTGCGCTCGATACCATGGCAATCGCCCAGAAGTCAAAGAGTCCGAACGCGTAGCTCTCTGGGTTACAAGAGGCTCCACGATTTCGCCGCGAACCGTTCCAACAGCTTTGTACATGTGCAGACGCAAGGTGCTCAGTCCGACTGGCTCCAGATTTGGTCCACGATGGCTGCGTGCGCGCACGCTCACCGAATGCGCGGCGGCGCCAGCAACTGCTCGGGCGTGGTGAAGTAGGCGGCCGTCGCGCCGCGGCGTGCACGCGCCCGGGCCAGTTCGTGCCGCGCCACGCTGCGCAGGTGCACCTCGTCGGGCCCGTCCATCAGGTGCAGGGCACGGCCCCAGGTCCAGAAATACGCCAGCGGGGTGTCGGGCGACAGGCCCATGGCGCCGAACACCTGCATGGCACGGTCCACCACGCGGGTTTGCAGCCGCGCCGCCACCACCTTGATGCCGGCCACGTCGGCCCGGCTTTGTGCGCTCAGGTCCGCATGGGCGCCCTGGTCCAGCGCCCACGCGGCGCGCAGCACCAGCAGCCGCGCCTGGTCGATTTCCAGGCGCGACTCGGCAATCCACTCCTGCACGTTGGAGAAGTCGGCCAGGTACTTGCCGAAGGCGCGGCGCTCCAGGGTGCGCTCACAGGCCAGCGCCAGCGCCAGCTCGCACTGGCCGATGGTGCGCATGCAGTGGTGGATGCGCCCCGGCCCGAGCCGCGCCTGCGCCATCGCGAACCCCGCGCCCTCGGCTCCCAGCAGGTTCGCGGCCGGCACGCGTACATCCCGCAGCACGATTTCGCAATGCCCTTCGGGCGCATGGTGCTGCATGATGGGAATGTTGCGCACCAGGCGCAGGCCGGGCGCGTCCATCGGCACCAGCACCAGGCTGTGCCGGCCGTGCTGTGGCGCTTCGCCGGCGCCGTCGCCGCTCTCGCACATCACGATCAGCAGCCTGCAGTGCGGATGGGCGGCGCCGGTGATGAACCATTTGCGGCCATTGAGCACCAGCGCATCGCCATCATGGCGCAGCGTGGTCTGCAGGTTGGTCGGGTCGGACGAGGCCACGTCGGGCTCGGACATGGCAAAGGCCGAGCGCATCGCGCCGTGCAGCAGCGGACCCAGCCACTGCGCGCGCTGCGCCGGCGTGGCGAAGCGGTGCAGCAGCTCGATGTTGCCGGTGTCGGGCGCGCTGCAGTTGAAGACCTCCGGCGCCCAGAGCAGGCGCCCCATGATCTCGGCCAGCGGCGCGTAGTCGAGGTTGCACAGGCGTGTGCCGGGCTCGTCCTGGCGCAGCCCCGGCAGAAACAGGTTCCACAGCCCCTGCTCGCGCGCCAGCGTCTTCAGGTCTTCGAGAAATGGGGGCGGGTACAGCCCCCCGGCCACCGCCTGGTGCCAGGCGGCGTTGTAAGGCAGCACGTAGTGCGCCATGAAGTCTTCAAGGCGCCGGCACAGGTCCTGGGCGCGCGGGGAAAGGTCGAAGTCCATGGGGCATTGCCCCCTTACAGCCCGAGCGCAACAAACAGACTGTCCATGCGCGCTGTCACGTTCGCGTCCATAGCGATCGTGCGGCCCCACTCGCGCTGCGTTTCGCCGGGCCATTTGTTCGTGGCGTCGAGCCCCATCTTGCTGCCCAGACCACTCGCGGGCGAGGCAAAGTCGAGGTAGTCGATCGGGGTGTTCTCCACCAGCATGGTGTCGCGCGCCGGGTCCATGCGCGTGGTGATGGCCCAGACCACTTCGCGCCAGTCGCGCACATCCACATCGTCATCGACCACCACAATGAACTTGGTGTACATAAACTGGCGCAAATGGCTCCATACGCCCATCATGACGCGCCGCGCATGGCCAGGGTAAGCCTTCTTAATGCGAACCAGCGCCATGCGATAGCTGCAGCCCTCGGGCGGCAGGTAGAAATCGGTGATTTCCGGAAACTGGCGCTGCAGCAGGGGGATGAACAGCTCGTTCATTGCCACACCGAGCACGGCGGGCTCGTCAGGCGGCTTGCCGGTGTAGGTGGAGTGGTAGATCGCATCGCGCCGCTGGGTGATGCGGTCGATCGTGAACACAGGGAACTCGGCCTGCTCATTGTAGTAGCCGGTGTGGTCGCCGAACGGCCCTTCGAGCGCGTGCTGATAGCCGCTGGCATGAAGGGCGTCGGGGTAGATGTGGCCTTCGAGCACGATCTCTGCCGAGGCCGGCACGCGCAGCGGCACGCCCAGCGCTTTCACCACCTCGGTGCGGGCGCCGCGCAGCAGGCCGGCAAACTGGTATTCCGACAGGCTATCGGGCACCGGCGTGACGGCGCCCAAAATCGTGGCCGGGTCGGCGCCCAGGGCCACCACCACGGGGTAGGGTACGCCGGGGTGCGCGGCGCAGTGATCGCGGAAATCCAGTGCGCCGCCCCGGTGCGCGAGCCAGCGCATGATGAGCTGGTTGCGTGAGAGGACTTGCTGGCGGTAGATGCCCAGGTTTTGCCGCGCCTTGTGCGGCCCCTGCGTGATGACGAGGCCCCAGGTGATGAGCGGCGCGACGTCGCCGGGCCAGCAGTGCTGCACTGGCAGGCGCGTCAAATCCACGCCCTGCCCTTCCCACACGACCTCCTGGCACGGTGCCGAGCTGCGCTCCCTGGGCGCCATGTGCCACAGCGTCTTGAGAAGGCGGCCCAGACCGAGCATGTCCTTGAAGCCTTGCGGCGCCTCCGGCTCCCTGAGCGCCGCCAGCACATGGCCAAACACGCGCAGTTCGGCGAGGCTGCCCACGCCCATGGCGCGCGCTACGCGCGCCGGCGTGCCGAACAGGTTGCCCAGCACAGGCATGCTGTGGCCCGTGGGCCGCTCGAACAGCAGCGCCGGGCCGCCCGCGCGCAGCACGCGGTCGCACAGCGCGGTCATCTCCAGATAGGGCGAGACGGGCTCGGCGATGCGGCGCAGCTCGCCGTCCTGCTCCAGCTGGGCCATGAAGTCGCGCAGGTCACGGTAGGGCATGGCTGGTTTTACAAGGAAAAGAGCCTGTGACGCTTGATGAACAAGCGCGAGCAGCTCTGTTTTTCATAGCAAGTCGGGACTATCGAGAGCCGGCGCCGCCAGACCTTCCCAGCGCGGCGCGAGGTGGTGCGGAATGTCCAGCAGGTCGAGCACGCGCGCCACGCCGTGGTCCACGATCTCTGCCACGCTCGCAGGGCGCAGGTAGAACGCGGGCAATGGCGGGCAGACGATGGCGCCCATCTCGGTCACGCTGACCATGTTGCGCAGATGGCCCAGATGCAGCGGCGTCTCGCGCACCATGAGGACGAGGCGGCGGCGCTCTTTCAGCATCACGTCGGCGGCGCGCGTGAGCAGGTTGTCGGCCAGGCCATGCGCCACCGCCGCCAGCGTGCGCATGGAGCATGGCGCCACCACCATGCCGGCACACTGAAACGAGCCGCTGGCAATGGCGGCGCCCACGTTGCGCGCGTCATGCACCTGGTGCGCCAGCGCCTGCACGCCAGCGCGCTCCATGGCCAGTTCGTACTGCAGGGTACGCCAGCCCGTCTCAGACACCACCAGGTGCGATTCCACCCCCGGCGTGCCCTGCAGCACCTGCAGCAGGCGCACGCCATACACAGCGCCGCTGGCGCCCGAGATGGCGACGATGATGCGGCGCGGCAGCGACGCAGAACTCACCCATGACCCCTGCGTTGACCCATGACAGGTGGCTCGCTGCGCCACGAAGGCGTCTTCGCATCTTGAGACGGCCCGGCAGTGCTCATCGGTCCGGCGCGCACGGGTCGTTGGCAGCTTGGGGGCCAGGCGGCAGGGCAGCCGGGCTCGTATCCGCCGGAGCCATGGCAGGCCGCGCGCCCAGTGGCCTGTGCTGCAAATCCTGCGTCACGCGCGCCAGCACGGCGAGCGCCTGCCCGGGGTCGAAGTCTTCGTGCTGGCACTTCTTGACGCCGTAGTGCTGCAGCTGATAGTGCCGGTCGGCGGCGATGCCGTGGCGCGCCAGGCTGCTCTTGACACACACCAGCGGACAGCCGTCCAGCGCAATGATGGGTCGCCCCGAGCGTGCGGTTTTCACCAGCGCCTTGACATCGCCGCCGACGCCGGCGATGCATGACATCTCGGCGACGCCCGTGCGGTCGAGCCGCACCGCCACATGGTTGGCCAGCTGCGCGGCGCTGGAGCAACCCGAGCAGGAATACACCAGCGGGCGCGGATCTTGTACGCGATTCATGGCGGAGCTCCGGGGTGGGGTGCGCCGGAATGGAAGCCGCCGGCGGGCGGTGGCTGGGACGAGCGGGTAGCCCGCAGCGCTGCCAGGCGCGCCAGCAGCTGGCGCGGCGCCAGCTGCGCCAGGTCCAGCACCGGCAACTCCAGCGCATCGAGTGTGTTCTTGACCACCAGCCCGAGCTCGGTGTCGCCTTCCATCGACAGGCGGCGGCTGAAAAACAGCGTGTCGGGATCTTCCTGCCGCTGCGCCAGGCGTACGAAGTCGTGGGCGCTGGCGCTGATGCACAGGTCGGCGCTGTCCTGCGGCACGCGGGCGGCAAAGCCGCGCCCGCTCCAGGTGAAATCAAAAGTCATGCACGCATCACGCACATGAATGCGCAGGCGCTTGTGCAGCAGCCGCTCGCCCACATCCGGCGGCAACTGGCGCGCCACGCCGGCATTGAGTGCTGCGACCAGCAGCACCGAACCCGGATACGCCGGCAAGCGCGCCAGCAGCGCCCCAAACGGCTTGGGCAATAAAAGGGAAGACTGCTGGTGGTTCATGGCACTCCGAAACGTCAGGCTACGTAGAACAGCACCGCAGCAAAATGGCAGGCACTGCCGCCCATCACGAACAGGTGCCACAGGCCGTGGCCGTGCCGCAGCTTCTTGTCGGTCGCATAGAAAACGATGCCCACCGTGTAGCAGGCGCCGCCGGCCGCCAGCCAGGCGAAGCCATGGGGCGTCAGCGCTGCGAGCAGCGGCGAGATGGCGACCAGCGCAAGCCAGCCCATCAGCAGGTAAATGACCAACGACAATACCCGCGCGCCCTTGGCCAGCCAGACTTCCTGCACGATGCCGAGCAAGGCCAGGCCCCACTCCACACCGAGCAGCGACCAGCCCCAGGCGCCGCGCAGCGACACCAAGGCAAACGGCGTATAGCTGCCGGCAATCAGGAGGTAGATCGCACAGTGGTCAAGTTTGCGCAGCACGTCCTTGGCGCGGCCGCGCAGGCTGTGGTACAGCGCGGAGACCCCATACAGCACGATCAGCATGGCACCGTACACACTGAAGCTGACCATCTTCCACGGGTCGCCCAGGCGGGCGGCCAGCACCACCAGCAGCGCAGTGCCGAGCGCCGCCAGAGCCGCGCCGACCCCATGGCTGATGCCGTTGAACCTTTCGCCGTAGACCATGTGCCGTTGCCGTGTTTCACGCCGTCGCCGGTTCGCCGGCGCTGGTGTGTTGCACCAGCCCCGGCAGGCCGTGCCAGTAGCCGTTGCAGCCGGCCGCTGGCATGAGCGGCTGCAGCTGCGCCAGCGCCTCGTGCGGCGCCAGCACGTGCATGCGCGCGGCGTGGAACACGTCGATCACCTCGCCCATGTGCTGCGACTGCGGGCTCAGGCGCACCACGTCCACGCCGAGCGCGTGCATGTCATCCAGCGTATCGACCAGGTTGTAGACGCGCGCCGACTGCGTCTGCGTGCCGTTGAGCACCAGAAAATCTTCCTTCTCGCGCGTCTTCAGCAGCAGGCCGTCGGGGTGGTCGATGCAGCTGAAGCGGCAGTCGTCCTTGGGCAGGTTGCGGTTGCGCGCCGTGAAGCAGCGCGCCGAATACGCCAGCGGCATTCGGCCATAGGCAAACACTTCGGTTTGCAGGCCCGCCGGACGGCCCGCCTGGATCACGGCCAGATCGTCCCGTTTCATCTCCAGCGGCATGACCCAGCGGCTGGCGCCGAGCGCGGCCAGCCATTGCAGCGACGGCAGGTTGTACAGGTTCAGGTTCGGCCCCGCCACGAACGCCTGCTTGCCGGCCACAACGTGGACGGCCCCCATGTCGTTGGCCTCCATGGCGCACAGGCCGTTGGCGGCAATCTTGTGCAGCACGCCGACGTCCGAACCTGATTCGATCAGCACCTGGGTGGACAGCACCACTTCCTTGCCGGCGTCGATCAGCCGCGCGGCGATCTCCAGCCAGTCGGACAGACGCAGCTCATGGCGGCGCGAACACACGGTTTCGCCGAGATAGACGATGTCCACCGGCGTAGCGGCCACGGCGTCGTAAAAACGCATGACGCTGGCGTGCGGCCAGTAATACTGCAGGGGGCCGAGCGAGAGTTTCATGGCGGCGTTCATTTCCAGGGCCGGTGGTAGGCCCCCAAAGTGTGTTGCTGGCCTTCGGCCACCTGGTCCAGGCTGGCCATCCAGGCCGCCCTGGGGGCGTAGCGGTGCGGGTTGCCGGTACAGGCGTCGATAGCTTCGCGCCACACCTGGGTCACCTGCGCCACATAGGCGGGACTGCGCTGGCGCCCTTCGATCTTGACGGCACGCACGCCCATCTTGAGCAACTGCGGCAGCAACTCCAGCGTATTCAGGCTGGTGGGCTCCTCGATGGCGTAGTAGTTTTCGTCCTCGCCCACATCGAAGCGGCCCTTGCACAGCGTCGGGTAGCCGGCGTTTTCACCGGCGGCATAGCGGTCGATCAGCACGCCGTTCAGGCGCGATTCAAGTCCTTTGGGCGTTTCCTGCCAGCGCACCGCCTTCGGCGGCGAGCACACGCCGTGCGTGTTGGGCGACTCGCCCGTCACATACGACGACAGCGCACAGCGCCCCTCGACCATCACGCACAGGCTGCCAAAGCCGAACACCTCGATCTCGACCGGGGTCTTGCCGATCACCTGCTCCACCTGCGCCAGCGACAGCACGCGCGGCAGCACGGCGCGCACCACACCAAAGTGCTGGCGGTAGAAGTTGATGGCCTCATAGTTGGTGGCCGAACCCTGCACCGACAGATGCAGCCGCAACGCGGGGTAGCGCGCGGCGGCGTACTGCATCAGGCCCGGGTCCGCCAGGATCACGGCATCGACACCCAGGTCCGCGGCCTTGTTCAGCGCAGTGCGCCAGGGCTGGGGGTTGGATGCCTGCGGGTAAGTGTTAAGCGCCATGAACACGCGCGTGCGGCGCTCGTGCGCATAGCGGATGCCGCCGGCGATGGCGGCCTCGTCAAAGTTCAGGCCGGCGAAGTTGCGCGCGTTGGTGGCGTCGCGCAGGCCCAGGTAGACACAGTCGGCGCCATGGTCGACGGCGGCCTTGAGGGCGGGCAGGCTGCCGGCCGGACACACTAGCTCCATCGGCAACGCCGGTGCGCCAGGCGCGTCGGCGACATTCAGGTTGAGTGCGGAATTCATGGTGGAGTTCAGAGCAGCAGGAGTCGGGCGTGGCACCACGGGCGGCTATCGCCCACGCGGCGCAACGAACAGCAGTGACGGTAGCAGACGCGGCCCCGGCTTTCATTGATGCAGGTCAAACGCTCAAGCCTTTCGAAGAGACCAGAGGGTTGCACACACAAGGCGACTCTGCGGAGACAATCGAGGCATGACAGCAAACACCATCGCAGATCTGTCCGAGCAGCACAACGCAATGCTGCAAACCATGCAGCGCATGCGCCTTGCCATGCTTGCAGGCGACATCGCGTCTGCCCGCGACGTGCTGCGTGCGCTGCATGCCCTCCAGGCCGAGCATATTGCTGCCGAGGAGTCCGACCTCATCCCCCGGCTCGGCGCGTCGGCGCGCTGGTCGGCCAGGGTCTATCTGGCCGAGCACACCAAGCTGGCAGCGATGACTGAGGAATGGCGCGCGCGCCTCGCAAGACTGCCTGCACATATCGTCGAGCCGGAGCGCCGCTTGGCCCTGCTCGACGCCTCACTGCCTTTGCAGCACCTGCTCGAACACCACTTCGAGCGCGAGGAAAAGGGCCTGTTCGTCGAAATCGCGGGCTGAAAGCATCACAGCGACGAGTCCGGACCATTGGCCGACCCCCACGCGCCACCGATTCAGGCGGGCAGGCTGTCGCGGACCCGCTCGATCCGCCCCTTGACTTCACCGGCCAGTGCGTCGATACCGGGCCGGTCCACCAGACTCAATACCGCCACCGGATCCATGAAGGAAATCATCTGGGCTCTACTTGGCCAAGGATACTCGTGCAAGTTCTCCGCACTGGCGCTCCGGCCCCGCTCAAAGCGCCAGACGAGCCCGCGCCTGCGCATACTCGCGCTTGAGCTGGGCGATGAAGTCGGCCGCACTTTGCACCTTGCTGACCGCGCCAATGCCCTGGCCGCTGCCCCAGATGTCTTTCCAGGCCTTCTTCGCATCGCCGCCGAAGTTCATCTTGCTCGGGTCGCTCTCGGGCAGCTTGTCGGGGTCCAGGCCGGCCGCGCGGATGCTCGGCGCCAGGTAGTTGCCGTGCACGCCGGTGAACAGGTTGCTGTAGACGATGTCGTCGGAGCTGCCCTCTACGATGGCCTGTTTGTAGGCCTCGACCGCGCGCGCCTCTTCGGTGGCAATAAAGGCCGTGCCGATGTAGGCAAAGTCCGCGCCCATGGCCTGGGCGGCCAGCACCGCGGAGCCGGTCGAGATCGAGCCGCTGAGCGCAATCGGACCGTCGAACCACGCGCGGATTTCCTGAATCAGCGCAAACGGACTCTTCACCCCCGCATGGCCGCCCGCACCCGCGGCCACGGCGATCAGGCCGTCGGCGCCCTTCTCGATCGCCTTCTTCGCAAACTTGTTGTTGATGATGTCGTGCAGCACCACGCCGCCATAGCTGTGGATGGCGTCGTTCACGTCGGTGCGCGCGCCCAGCGAGGTGATGATGATTGGCACCTTGTACTTCACGACCATTTCCATGTCGTGCTCAAGCCGGTCGTTGCTCTTGTGCACGATCTGGTTGATGGCGAACGGTGCGGCCGGCTTGTCAGGGTGTGCCTTGTCCCAGGCCGCCAGCGTCTCGGTGATCTCGGCCAGCCATTCGTCCAGTTGCGCGGCCGGGCGCGCGTTGAGCGCCGGCATCGCACCCACCACGCCGTTGATGCACTGGGCAATCACCAGCTTGGGGTTGCTGATGATGAACAGCGGCGAGCCGATCACGGGGAACGGCAGCCGGTTCAGGGGCGGGGGCAATCTGGACATGGAATCTCCGTTAGGACAGTCTTTTGAATTTATAAATGAAAAACGGCTGCAACCCTTGTCAATCGGGCGACAGCCGCTATGCTTTCGGTAGCGAATCAAAACGCGTCGAGCGCCAGTGCCGTCACGCTGTCGGCACCCTCCACAATGCTGTCGCGCTGCCCCGGCGCCTTGGCCAGCAGGTGGTCCGCGTAAAAGCGCGCGGTGGTAATCTTGGCCTGCATGAAGCCGGCGTCGATGCCTTTGGCCAGTTCGTCCTCGGCCACCATCAGGGCGCGTGCCATCTGCCAGCCTGCCACCAGGTTGCCGGCCAGCAGGAGATAGGGCACGCTGCCGGCAAACACGGCATTGGGCGAGGCCTTGGTGTTGTTGGCCACGAAATCCACCACGTCAATGAAAGCCTCACGCGCAGCCTGCAGGCGAGCAGCCACGGCCCGCCCGGTGGCGCTGGGGCGCTGTTTAAGTTCGGCTTCGGTGGCTTCAATCTGTTGGGCGATCGCCTTGGCGGTCTGGCCCCCGTCGCGGGCCGTCTTGCGGCCCACCAGGTCGTTCGCCTGAATCGCGGTGGTGCCCTCGTAAATGGTCAGAATTCTGGCATCGCGATAGTACTGCGCCGCACCGGTTTCTTCAATGAAGCCCATGCCGCCATGCACCTGCACGCCCAGGGAGGTGACCTTCAGGCTCATCTCGGTGCTGTAGCCCTTGACCAGTGGCACCATGTATTCATAGAACGCCTGGTTCTGCTTGCGCACCTCGGCATCGGGGTGGTGGTGTGACGCATCGTACGCAGCCGCCGCGACCGAGGCCATGGCGCGGCAGCCCTCGGTGTAGGCGCGCATGGTCATGAGCATGCGCCGCACATCGGGGTGGTGAATGATGGGCGCGCTGGCATTGATCGATCCATCGACCGGGCGCGACTGCACGCGCTCTTTGGCAAACGTCGCGGCCTTCTGGTAGGCGCGCTCGGCAATCGCGATGCCCTGCATGCCCACGGCGTAGCGTGCCGAATTCATCATGATGAACATGTATTCGAGGCCGCGGTTCTCCTGGCCCACCAGGTAGCCCACAGCGCCGGGCCCGGCGCTGTCTGCAATGCTCGCCGCCGTGCCGTCGCCAAACTGCAGCACGGCGGTCGGCGAGGCCTTGATGCCCAGCTTGTGCTCGATGCTGACGCAGTGCACGTCGTTGCGCGCACCCAGGGAACCGTCCTTGCCCACCATGAACTTCGGCACGACGAACAGGCTGATGCCCTTCACGCCTTCGGGCGCGCCGGTGACGCGGGCCAGCACCAGGTGCACGATGTTGTCGGCCATGTCGTGCTCGCCATAGGTGATGAAGATCTTGGTGCCGAACACCTTGTAGGTGCCATCAGGCTGAGGCTCGGCACGGCTGCGCACGGCTGCCAGATCGGAGCCGGCCTGCGGCTCGGTCAGGTTCATGGTGCCGGTCCACTGGCCGCTGACCATTTTTTCCAGATAGATGGCCTTGAGCTCATCGGAACCCGCGGTGAGCAGCGCCTCGATGGCGCCATCGGTCAGCAGAGGACACAGCGCAAAGCTCATGTTCGCGCTATTGAGTATTTCGCCGCAGGCCGCGCCAATGGTCTTGGGCAGGCCCTGGCCACCAAAATCCACCGGATGCTGCAAGCCCTGCCAGCCGCCCTCGCCATACTGCTTGAAGGCCTGCTTGAAGCCCGGCGTGGTGGTCACGACACCGTCGCGCCATGACGACGGATTTTTGTCGCCCTCCCAATTGAGCGGGGCCACCACACCTTCATTGAACTTGGCGCACTCTTCCAGCACGGCCTGGGCAGTCTCCAGGCCCGCATCCTCGAAGCCGGGCATCTGCGCGACCTGGTCGATGTTGGCCAGGTGCTGGATGTCAAACAGCATGTCCTTGACGGGGGCAATGTAGCTCATGTCTTGTCTCCTTTAAATGCCTCCTTCCCCCGCTGGGGGAAGGTCGGAATGGGGACCGCCCCCACCCCTGCCCTCCCCCAGCGGGGGAGGGACTTGAACAGCCTATAACGCCTTCACCAACTCCGGCACGGCAGTAAACAGATCGGCCACCAGCCCATAGTCGGCCACCGAGAAGATCGGCGCCTCCTCATCCTTGTTGATCGCCACGATCACCTTGGAATCCTTCATGCCCGCCA
>NZ_MUNS01000041.1 GCF_002002705.1 Polaromonas sp. C04
CCGAGGTGGACGGCGCCTACCCGCAGCGCTGGATCGGCAAGGTCACGGTCACCACCACGGATGGCCGCGTGCTGCAAGGCCGCGTCGACGAGCCCAAGGGCGACCCCGGCAACACCCTGAGCCGCGAGGAGATCACGGCCAAGGCGCTGCGCCTGGCCGCCTACAGCGGCGCAGCGACCCTGTCCGAAATGCAGGCGTCAGTCGATGCGCTGTGGCATATCGTCCAAGCCCCCAGCGTGGGGTCGCTGCTCGGGCGCCACGCATGAGCGCGCCGGCGGCATCGGCCATCGCGCTGGCACGATCCTTCCTGTTCGTTCCCGCCAACCGGCCCGACCGCTATGCCAAGGCGCTGGCCTCGGGGGCGGGCGCGGTGATCATCGATCTCGAAGATGCCGTGTCGCCGCAAGACAAGGGGCCGGCCCGCGGCCAGCTCGCAACGGCCTTTGCCAGCCTGGCTGCGGCAGGCCGCGCCCGGATGCTGCTGCGCATCAACGCCAGTGGTTCGCCCTGGCACGATGATGATCTGGCCCTGGCGCGACAGCTTGTGCCGCAGGGGCTGGCCGCCGTGATGCTGCCCAAGGCCGAATCGGCCGGCGCGCTGCAGCAGGTGGCCGGCGCCGTGGGCGCCGCATGTGCGTTGCTGCCTCTGGTGGAATCCGCCGCCGGGCTGGCTGCACTTGATGCGCTGGCCGGCACCGCGCAGGTGCTGCGCCTGGTCTTCGGCAATCTGGACTTCCAGGCCGATCTGGGCCTGGCCTGCGATGCCGACGAGGCTGAGCTGGTGCCGGTGCGCCTGGCGCTGGTGCTGGCTACGCGCCGCGCTGGCCTGGCCGCGCCCGTCGATGGCGTCACGCCCGCCACGGGCGACCTCGCGCAACTGCGCGCCGATGTGGCGCGCAGCCGCCGCGGCGGCTTCGGCGCCAAGCTTTGCATTCACCCCAACCAGGTGGCGGTGGTCAACGCCGCGCTGGCGCCCACGTCCGCCGAACTCGACTGGGCCCGGCGCGTACTGGCGGCATACGAGCAAACCGGCGGCGGCGTGTTCAGCCTGGATGGCCGCATGGTCGACCTGCCTGTGGTGCGACTGGCGCAGCGCATCGTGGACGGCGCGTCGGACAGCCCTTGAATCTGCGTTGACTGGTTTCTTGAGAGTAAAAACGGGCTGCAGCCATTTGCAGATCTCGGCATTAAGCTATTGATTCAGTAGCAAACTCAAGGCGCCGGCGTCTTCTCCTTGAAGTCGCAAAACTGTGCCACGCCGCAGCGCAGGCATTGCGGCTTGCGCGCCTGGCACACAAAGCGGCCGAGCAAGATCAGCCAGTGGTGCGCATCCGCCAGGTACGCGGGCGGCACGTGCGTCATTAACTGCATCTCCGCCTCGGAAGGCGTCTTGCCCGGCGCCAGGCCGGTGCGGTTGCCGACGCGAAAGATGTGCGTGTCCACCGCCATCGTGGGCTCGCCAAACGCGACGTTCAGCACCGCGTTGGCTGTCTTGCGGCCAATCGCAATCGGCCGAATCTGGTTCTCGATCCAGTTGTTGTCCACCGGCAGACGCCCGTCATAGATGGAGCGCGTGAGCGCCAGCTGTATTCCAGCATTTCGTCACGGCCGAGCCGCCCGTGAGCGGTGCAGATGACGGACCCGCCGCAAGATATCCCCCTACGTAAAAGTCAGAAAATTGAAGGCGATTGCCGTTGCCAGCAACAAGCGCGTCGCTTCGTTACCTTAGGGACTGACGTTCATTGACGGTGGTTTGGACGATTTCAGGTCGCAGTCTTGGGACGTCTGTTGGTGTGAACAGGCACTCTGAACAGCAACGTGGACACCCTGAACGTTGTCTTTGTCACGGCCATGAAGGTGCCCGCGATGCGTGAGAGACTCAAGGCTCTACGCCTTGATCTACACGGCACAACAGCCACTGACTTCGGACCCTCGATGCAAGCAGAATTAGCCAAATATTCGAGAGCCCGCGAGCTGTCGGGCGCGAAGATTGAGTCAAGGAATATGCAGTTCAGCAGTATGTGCAGTGAGAGTCAATGCCGCATTCATTGTCCGGAATGTTACCGCGCGAGCGACCGCGCAAAGGCCTCCATCTCCGGCAGCATCTCGTCACGCGTTTCACGAAACAAGCGGCTGACAAGCTGGTAAGCGACCGTCATGCGACGGTTTGTCATCCAAGTGAGGCCAACGCGCATCGTGAGATTCGAGACGTTCAGCGGCAGCACAGACAGTACGCCGAGCGACACAAAATGGCGTGCAATCTCGCCAGCTGTAAAGCCGACGGAATCGCTAAACTGCAGCACACCGATGTTAGTCGCGGTGGACACGGACTCCACATGCCGGCGCGCCGTGCTTACCCCATGTTGCGCAAGATAAGAATCGATCGGCCCACGTGTCAAGCTGTGTTCTGGCGGAAGAACCATCGGATAGCCGGCCAGCATATTCCAGTTCAATTTTCGCTCGTACGTCAGCGGGTGCGCGTGGCGTGCAACGGCGACGATACGGTCTTCATACAGAACCTCGGATTCGAACTCCACGCCAAGCGACTCCGACAAAATACCAACCGTCAGATCCAAATCGCCTGCCCGTAAGCTCGGCAGCAGCGAGCCCATGGCACCTTCGCGCACAGTAACGGCGACGTCGGTCGACTCCGCTTCCAAGCGAACGATGAATCGGGGGATCAAGAGTACCGTAGCGGACGGCAGTGCCCCCATCGCGACGCGGGTCACGCGGCCCTCACTGATGTCACGTAACTCGTCGCGCGCGCTTGACAAATTGCCAAGGATTTGACGCGCATGCCGAATGAGGCATTCCCCATGTTCGGTAGGCTCCATACCGCGCGCCGTGCGTTGAAACAGTGACATATTCAGTTCGCGCTCCAGCGCGCTCAGCGTCTTGGAAACCGCCGGTTGGCTGACGTTGAGATATGCGGCGACACGGCCAACGTTGCGCAACTCATCAAGGGTTACTACTAATTGAAGATGACGAAGCTTCAGGTTAGCGCGAATATACCAATCAAGATGCGCCATGGCTTGACCTAATGCAAAGCGGGGATATGACCAATTCTTCCCGATGCATGCATGCTGCTTTATCTATCAGTTGTGACATAACCTAAAGGTAATGGGCGTAGGGGTTAAATGTCAATAGATTTTATGTTCGTGTGCAGCGAAACTCCAGTCTCAAATCAATTTTCTGGCAACGACATGACACATCACATGAAGACGGTTTCTGCGGCTCGTAGCGTTGGAATAGGTTTCTTGCTGGTCGTTGCGGGCGCAATGGCAGCGCAGGCGGCGGAATGGTTTCCATTGCAAGTTCAATCCGTCGCGTCCGACGGAATAACACGTTTAGTGGATTACGTTCCGCTCACAAGGGCATCCAAGAAATGGTCTATTTGTGTTTCCTTTCCGCACATGAAGGACCCCTTCTTTGTGGCGGCAGACTACGGAATCATTGAGCAGGCAAAACAGCTTGGTGTCAGGGTTCAGGTTTTGGATGCCGGTGGCTATACAGGGTTGGCCAAGCAGGTGTCGCAAATTGAAGATTGCGTGGCGGGTGGCGCTCAGGCCGTTGTGGTGACGGCCATTGCTTACGATGGTTTAAACGATCTTCTGGCAGAGCTAAAGAAGAAAAACATTCCGGTTATTGACGCTATCAATGGTGTTTCGTCCAAGGATGTGGCTGCACACGTGCTGACGATTCCGCGGGCCGAGGCATATCGAGCTGGCGAATATTTGGCGAAGAAGTATCCCAGTGGCACTAAACCCGTCAAGGTGGCATGGCTGCCGGGCCCCGCAGGTGCTGGCTTCGTTCAGGCTTTTGACGCGGGATTTCATGACGCGATCAAGGGTAGTGCAGTGGATGTGGTCGAGACCAAAAACGGGGATGTGGGTAAAGAAGTCCAAGCGCGTCTTGTGGAGGACTTGCTTCAAACCCATAAGGACCTCGATTACCTCGTGGGCACTGCTGTGATGACGGAGGCGGCTGTGCCGATCCTGCAGGCGCGAAATCTGCAAGACAAGGTGAAGCTGGTGTCGGTTTATATGACGCCAGGCACCCTACAGAACCTCAGGAGTAAGCGAATAGAAGCGGCTGGTGCAACACCTGTAGTGCTCTTGGGTCGTGTCATGCTGGACTCCGCCGTGCGTGCATTGGAGAACAAGATCGAGTATCGCGATGTGGGTCTGCTCGGCAAAACGTACACGACGAGCACCATCGGCACGCTCGACGCCAACACGGTTTTGGCGCCGGCTAACTTTAGGCCCGTTTTTTCGCTCAACAAGTGAGTGACCTGACCCACGAGCCCACTTGAAATTCGATTTCCAAAGTAGCGTGTTGGCAATGCTGTCCGAAGCAAGTTTTGAACCGGTAACTGCGCCGGCGTCCAGCGCCGCCGTTTTGCGCGTGCGTGGGTTGAGTAAACGCTATGGGCAGAATTGGGCGCTGTCTCCAGTTGATCTAGATTTTCTGGCTGGCAACGTACATGTGCTGTTTGGCGAGAACGGCGCCGGAAAGTCGACTTTGATATCCATGCTGGCGGGCGCAAATGCCCCGAGCGGCGGAGAGTTTGAAATCGATGGTCATCGTGGTGCTTTTGAGTCGGTCGCCGCAGCGCGCAAACACGGCGTTCGCGCGGTCTTCCAAGAGTTTTCGCTGGTGCCATTTTTGACGGTGGCGGAGAACATTCTTCTGGGCGAAGAGCCTGTCCGCGGCATGGGCATACTTGACAAGAACAAGGCTTTTGACGAGGCGGCCAGGCTGGTGTCGGAACTAGGTTTCCATCTTGACATCCATGCGCGCGTATCGACACTGCCCCGCGGCAAGCAGCAGATGGTTGAAATCTGCAAAGCCTTGCGCGACATGCCGCGGGTGCTCATATTGGATGAGCCGACCGCATCGTTGTCGGAACATGACGCTCAAGCCTTGTTCGGGCTTGTGCGCCAATTGAAGGCGCACGGAACGGCCGTTATCTATATCACGCACCGGATGTACGAGATTCCAGTGCTTGGTGATCAAGTATCGGTGCTGCGCGATGGCAAGCTGGTTGCCACCGTACCTGCTCAAACGCCCGAACGCCGGCTTATCGAACTCATGACGGGGCGCAAACTGGAAAATATCTATCCCAAGCTTTACGACAAGATCGGCGATGTGCGGCTCGAACTGGAATGTGTAACGTTTGCTCGTCAAGAAGACTCGGAAACACCTAGGTCGGTGAATCTAAAAGTCCGTGCAGGCGAAATTGTGGGGGTAGCAGGTCTCGTTGGATGTGGCAAAAGTGAAATGGCGCAGGCTTGCTTTGGGCTGCACCGTTTGACGTCCGGCAGCATACGGATCGATGGCAAGTCGGTTCATCTCAGGCATCCGGCAGACGCCATTCAGAATGGCTTGTGGTACAGCCCGGCAGACCGCAAGGTCGACGGTTTGGCGCTGGACCTGACAGCCGGATTCAATATGTCGCTGTCTGGTTTGCGCTGGGGCGCAGCACGCGGATGGTGGCTTGCCCTGCGCCGCGAGGGGCGACTGCTACGAAACAGTGCGCAACGTGTGGGTTTTCCGATCAGTCGCCTGAGCGAATCAGTAGCCGAGTTTTCAGGGGGTAACCAGCAGAAAGTGTTGCTCGCCAAGGCGTTATCGCAGCCGATCGGCGTGTACGTGCTCGACGAGCCCACCGTGGGCGTGGACGTCGGAGCGCGGGAATCAATCTACAAATGCTTGGTGGAATTGAGCGCAGCGGGCGCGGCCGTCCTGCTGGTGTCTTCCGACCTCCCAGAGCTCTTAGGTATGACCCATCGCATGGTCGTGATGAACAACGGGCAGATTGCCAGCGAATTCCAGCGTGACGAGTACGACGAGCATCGCATTCTCGAGCAATTCTTTTGATGGACAGTATTATCATGAGTACGAGCTCTTCACCTATCGTCGGCGTAGCCGCCGAAGCGTCATTTGCCCTGGGTCCTTGGCTTCAGAAAAGGCGTCAGGCGATAGCGTTGCCACTTATGTTTGCGCTGGTCATCGTCGTCTTTTCAATTTGGGCGCCGGGATTTCTGAGCTCGGACAACATGACCAATGTCGCGCGTCAATCAGTCTTTCTGCTGATCGTCGCGCTTGGCCAGATGATCGTGTTAATTTGCGGCCAGATGGATCTGTCCGTCGGCTCGGTGGTGTCGTTGACTTCAGTGGTCAGTGCCACGCTCATGGCATCCGTGTACGCTGCCTTACCTGAATCCCAAGGCCTGGCAATCGCTGCGGGGCTGGGCGGGGGGCTGATAGTAGCCACGATCGTTGGCGTTCTCAACGGGCTGGGCACCGCCTGGTTGGGTATTCCCTCTTTTATGATGACCTTGGGCATGTCTTTGGTGCTCGCCGGTGTTACTTTGCTGATCAGCGGTGGCGCGCCGCTGTATGGTCTCCCCCCCAAGCTCGGCGACATCTTTGGCGTCGGCCAGTGGGCTGGGGTTCCGGTACCGGTGCTGGTTGCGTTGCTCCTGGTCGTGGCAACCTATGTTCTTCTGGAGTGGACGCGCTTTGGTCGCCACCTATATGCTGCCGGCGGCAACACGCGCGCCGCGCAATTATCGGGCGTGCGGACTGGCCGCGTGATCCTGGCGAGCTTTGTGCTGGCCAGTTTGATGGCAGTCCTGTCGGGCCTGTTAATGACCGCACGTTTGGGTACTGGCGAGTCAACCATTGGTAGCAGTCTGCCGCTGGAATCAATCGCAGCGTGTGTGATTGCAGGCGTTAGCCTGTTCGGTGGGCGGGGCCGAACCGCCGCAGTAGTGGTGGGAACCTTGCTCATCATGCTGGTGGAAAACGGGCTGAACCTGATGCAGGTTGGTGCGTATGCGCAATCGATCACCATTGGTTCCATCTTGATTTTCGCGATGGCGGTCGCGCGTCATTGATATCCGGCGCAATGGTTCTCGCTTGGCAGCAGCAATACCGAGTAGCGAAATTTTAATAGTTGTCCAACTTGTTAGGAGATAAGTGATGAATACACCAACGACGCAAACGGCCTTGATTCCGTTTACTGGGAAGGAGTACCTTGAAAGTTTGAACGACGGCCGTGAGGTCTGGATCTACGGGAAGAAGGTCAAGAACATCACCGAACATCCCGCGTTCCGGAACTCGGCCCGCATGATCGCGCGCATGTATGACGCGATGCACGATCCCGCCCGGCGCGAGATCCTTACGGCTCCAACCGAATGGGGCGGCTTCACACACCGTTTCTTCCAGGCGCCGCACACGGTGGAACAACAGGTCGCATCGCGTGACGCTATCGCTGAGCTCCAGCGTGTCGGCTATGGATGGATGGGCCGATCGCCCGATTACAAGGGGTCTTTCCTCGGCACCCTCGGCGCCAATTCCGGCTACTACAAGGGCTATGAAGAAAACGCCCTTCGCTGGTACCGCAAGGCGCAGGAGCGTACCTGGTACATCAACCACGCGATCATGAACGCCCCGGTCGACCGCAACAAGCCGACCGCAGACACGTCCGACGTCTACGTGCGTGTCGTCAAGGAAACAGACGCAGGCATTTACGTCAGCGGGGCCAAGGTTGTAGCCACAGGCTCGGCACTCACGCACTACACCTTCGTGGCGCACGCCGGCCAACTGCCGATCAAGGATCCCGCGTACTCGCCGATCTTCATGGTGCCCACGGGCGCACCAGGCGTGAAGATGATCTCGCGCATCTCGAACGAGTATCGCGCCGCCGTGCTCGGCAGCCCCTTCGACTATCCGCTGTCGTCGCGCCTCGACGAAAACGATGCCATCCTGGTGCTGGACAACGTGTTCATCCCCTGGGAAGACGTGTTCGTCCACAACAACGTGGATCTGGCGAACCGCTTTGCGCCCGACTCCGGCTTCAACAACCGTGCGGCGATGCACGGTTGCACGCGCCTGGCCGTCAAGCTCGATTTCATCTGCGGTGTCCTGTCCAAGGCGCTGGACCTGACGGGCACCAGCGCATTCCATGGCGTGCAGTCGAAGCTGGGTGAAGTCATCGCATGGCGCAACACGATGTGGGGTCTGTCGGACGCGATGGCTAAGAGCAGCGTGCCCTGGCACAACATGGTCCAACCTGACGCGCGTTTTGCGAGCGCCTATCGCGTGGTTTCGCAGATCGCCTATCCGTCGATCAAGAACATCATTGAAACCATCGTCGCCAGCGGCCTGATCTACCTCAACTCGCATGCGGATGACTTCAAGGTGCCCGAGTTGCGTGCCTATCTGGACAAGTATGTCCGTGGCAGCGGCGGCGTGGACGCCGAGGCGCGCGTCAAAACGATGAAGCTGCTGTGGGACGCCATCGGCACCGAGTTCGGCGCACGCCACGAGCTTTACGAGATCAACTACCTTGGCTCCAACGACGTCACTCGTCTGGCCAACTTGTACGACGCGCAGAACAGCGGCGACCTGGCAAACATGAAAGCCTTCGCTGATCGTTGCATGAGCGACTACGACATCAACGGCTGGACAGTGCCCGACCTGATCAACAACGACGACGTCTCGGTGCTGCGCACGCGCTGAAGCCCAACATCCCCTGCCCGAAGAGCTGACCACAATGCCCAACGCCATTGAAATCTCCTACGTCGTCTACGAGGCGACCGACCTCGACCGCATGGAAGCATTCCTGCGCGACTTCGGGCTCGTCACCGCGGAAAAGACCGCCGACACGTTGTACATGCGCGGTGCCGGCACCGTGCCTTACCTCCACGCCACCCGTCGCTCCAGCCGCAATGGCTTCGTCGGCGCGGCGCTCGACATGGCGAGCCGCGCCGAACTCGATGCCGTCGCCAGACTGCCGGGTTCGTCGGCGGTCGAGCCGAATCCTGGCCCCGGCGGCGGCTGGCGCGTGCGCATGAGCACACCCAACGGCGTGCCGATCGACGCGGTCTGGGGTCGCCAGCCAGCCCAGTCGATTGTGATGCGTGAGCCGAACCCGTACAACTGGGGCACCGTGAAAAACCGCCTGAACTACTCGCTGCGGCCCAAGCGCGTGCCCGGGCTGGTGATGCGGCTGGGACACTTCGGACTGCGGGTGACCGATCATGACCTGACGCGCGCGTGGTTCCGCGACCGCTTCGGCCTTGTCGACTCCGACTACCTGTGCGTGCCGGGCAACGAGGAGCGCGTGATCGGCACCTTCCTGCGCTTCGACTGCGGCGCCACCGCGGTCGACCATCACTCGATGCTGATCACGCAGTCGGTCAACCCGAACGATACAGGCGTGCACCACTGCAGCTTCGAAATGCAGGACATCGACGAACTGTTCGGCGCCCACGATCACCTGCTGGCGCAGGGCCACAAGCTTGAGTGCGGCGTCGGCCGCCACTTGGTCGGCAGCCAGATCTTCGACTATTGGCGCGACCCCTTCGACAACCGCATAGAGCACTACACCGACGGCGACGTTGCCAACAACCAGTACCAGCCGGTGCGCTATGCCGTCGCCGCCGACGACACCACGCAGTGGGGCATGGACCCGCCGCGCGAATTTTTCGACTAATCACTCTCAACCACCACTAGGAGGCCGTCATGGCACTGAAGCAGCAACACCCCGTTTCCCCCAACGTCGCCGAGTACCCGCCGGGTCACTGGTCCAACGTCACCCGCGTCGGTGACCTGATCTGGCTGTCGGGCTTCACCGCCCGCGCCAACGACCTAAAAACCATCCGAGGCGTCGGTAGCGCCTATGAACAGACCAAGGTGATCTTTCAGAAAGTCAAGGACTGTTTGGAGGCGGCCGACGCGCGCATGTCGGACATCGTGACCATGACCATTTACGTCACTAACATGGCCGATAACAAGGAGATCTGGCGCGCACGCCACGAATTCTTCAGCGGTGACTTCCCCTGCTCGACGCTGGTCCAGGTCGCTAGTCTCGCCAATCCCGAGATCAAGCTCGAGATCACCTGCCAAGCGGTGGCCGGCAGCGGCGCGGTCTGACCACCACACCAGGAGCCGGACCGTGCCCCCGATCGATCATGCAGGCCTCGTCGGTGTACAGCCGGCCGGTGTCGACCCGTTGCCGACATTCACCGCACGCGATTTTCGTGACGCGATGGGCGAGTTCACCACCGGTGTGGTGGTTATCTCCACCGAGTTCGAGGGTCAGGCGCACGCGATGACGGCCAACGCGTTCATGTCCGGCTCGCTTGAACCGCCGCTGGTGCTGGTGTCGGTGGCGCACACGGCGCGCATGCACGCGCGCATCCGTCAAGCGCAGGGTTTTGCGATCAGCATCCTGTGCCACACCCAGCTCAACTGCAGCAATCACTTCGCCGGAAAACCGCAGACCGACAACCCGCCGATATTCGAGCGGCTGCACGATCTGCCGGTGGTAGCGGGCGCGTCGCTGCAGCTCGCCACCGCGCTGGTGCACGACTACGACTGCGGCGACCATACGCTGTTCGTTGGCCACGTGCAGGCGCTGCGTGCCCACCCCGACAAGCCCAGGCCGCTGCTGTTCCACGGCGGCAAGTACAACCAGTTGGCTGCAGCCGACCGGAGCGCCGAAAACGTCCCGACCGGCTTCTGGCACGATGGTCATGAGGGCTGGTGAGACCGCAATGAAGCCCGTCGTCAACGCCGCCGTCGAGGCACCGCCAAGCCAGCGCACCGGCACGCATGTCGCCACGCTGGCGCACGGCATCGGCGCGCCGCTGGCGCGGCTCGAGGATCCGCGGCTGCTCACCGGCCGCGGCCGCTTTGCCGACGACGTCAACCGCCCCGGCCAAGCCTGGGGCTACGTGCTGCGCTCGCCGGTGGCGCACGCGAACATCAAGCGCATCGACGTGAGCGCGGCGTTGGAGGTGCCCGGCCTGTATGCAGTGCTAACCGGCGACGACTACCGCGCCGACGGCCTAGGCAACATCCCGTGCGTCAGCATCCCGCCCACGATCACCGGTAAGACCTACCACGCGACGCCGTTTCCGCCGCTGGAAGCCGAGCGCGTACTCGCGGTCGGCACCGGCGTCGCCTTCATCGTTGCCGATACGCTGGCCACGGCGATCGATGCCGCCGAGCGCATTGTCGTCGAATACGAGTCGCTACCGGCGGCGCCGACCGTCGAAGCCGCGATCGCCCACAACGCGCCACTGGTCTGGCCTGGTGCCGAAGGCAACCGCTGCTTCGTGCACGAACTCGGCGACCCCGCGGCGACCGAGCGCGCCTTCGCGCTGGCCGATCGTGTGGTGCGTGCCCGCGTGCGCAGCCAGCGCGTGGCCGGCAACCCGCTCGAGCCGCGCACCTACATCGGCGACTACCACGAAGGTGAGCAGCGCTGGACACTTGTCACATCCACCTCCAACCCGCACCGCATCCGCCTGCTGCTGGCCGAGCACATCTTCCGCGTGCCGGCGCACCGCCTGCATGTCGTTGCGGGCGACGTCGGCGGCGGTTTCGGCACCAAGGGCGGCCTGTACCCCGAGGAGATACTGGTGCTGTGGGCCGCGCAACGCGTCGGGCGCCCGGTCAAATGGGTTTGCGACCGCAGCGAGGCCTTCCTCTCCGACTTCAACGGCCGCGACCAAGTGGCCGATGCCGAGCTTGCGCTGACAAAGGACGGTACCGTGCTCGGCATGCGCGTCGAACTGAATCACAACCTGGGCTGCCAGCTCGGGCCGTCGACGGCGCACCCGCCGCTGGTCGGCGCGCGCATGCTTTCGGGTGTCTACGCCTTTCCGGCGATGCACGTCACGATCAACGGCATCTTCACGCATTCGCGCACCTTCACCACCTATCGCGGCGCCGGCCGGCCCGAGGCCGCGCTCGTCGTCGAACGCATGATGGAACTGGCTGCGGCCGAACTGGGCATCGACCCGGTCGATATCCGCCGCCGCAACTTTATTGCGCCGCAACAGATGCCCTATCGCACCGCGATTGGCGAGCGCTACGACTGCGGTGAATTCGAAGCGGTCATGGACGACGCGCTGAAACTCGCCGACTGGGATGGCTTCGAATCGCGCAAGGCCGTCAGCGCCGCGCGCGGCCTGCTGCGCGGGCGCGGCCTGTCGTGCTACATCGAGGTCTGCGCCACCATCAGCGAGCGCATGGAGTTGCGTTTCGACGCCACTGGAGGCCTTGCCATCCTGGCCGGCACCTTCAGTTACGGCCAGGGCCACCACACTGCCTACGCGCAGATGGTGCACCAGTGGCTGGGCGTGCCGCTCGCGAAGGTCCGCTTCGTGCAGGGCGACACCGACATCATCGCCACCGGCCGCGGCACCTTCGGATCGCGCAGCATGACGGTCGGCGGCTCCGCACTGAAGATGGCCTGCGACCAGGTCATCGAGCGCGGACGGCGCGTCGCGGCGATCCTGCTCGACACGGTGCCCGACGCGCTGGACTTCGACCGTGGCATCTACCGCACGAAGGATTCATCGGTGCGCGAGGTCACGCTCGACCGCGTCGCCAAGGCCACCTTCGCCTGGGGGGCGCCGAAGCCGCTGCCGCCCGAGCTGTGGTCCGGCCTCGAAGGTCGCGGCTACTTCAGTGCCGAGCCGCAGAACTACCCGAACGGCTGCTACATCGCCGAGGTAGAGGTCGAGCCCGAAACCGGCCAGGTCACGCTCGCCGCCGTGACCGGCATCGACGACGTCGGCACGGTGATCAATCCGCTAATCCTCGAGGGCCAGATGCACGGCGGCATCGCGCAGGCCGCGGGGCAGGCGCTGAAGGAGCGCATCGTGTACGGCGACGACGGCCAGTTGCTAACGGGCTCGTTCACCGACTATGCAATGCCGCAGGCGCAGGACTTCCCGCGCTTCAAGCTCGGATTCCATCCGGTGCCGACCAAGACGAACCCGCTGGGCGTGAAGGGCGGCGCCGAAGCCGGTACCATCGGTCTGCCGCCCGCCATCATCGGCGCGATCGTCGATGCGCTGCGTCCGCTCGGCGTCGTCGACATGAGCTTGCCCGCCACGGCGCAAACGGTGTGGAACGCGATCCGCGACGCGCGCGAGCGCCACGCCGGCAAGCCGCCGGGCACACGGTTCCATACGCATCCGCACCCGGACGGACAACAAAGCGACGGCGATGCGCTTCCGAAACCAACCGACAACGAAGACGCCTGATGAACCTCTATATGGTCTACCGGCTGGACCGCAGCGACGGCCAGGCCGAAACAATCCGCGCCTTGACGCGCCCGGCGCACCGCGCCTACATGGACCACTTCGCCGCGAGTGTCCGCCTCGGCGGCCCGGTGCTGGACGCCGCGGGCCAGGCCTGCGGCGGCCTGATGGTGATCGAGGCTGAAAACGAGGATGCGGTGCGCCGGATGGTCGCCGAGGATCCGTTCGAGGTCGCCGGCTTGTCATCGCGCATCGACATCTACCCCTTCCGCTGGCAAACCAAGCGGCCCGACGACTTGCCGCCGCTGTAAAGCGTGGCGCCGAAAAGAGAGATTCGACAATGGAACTCACCGGACACCAACTGCTACCGATCCCGCGCGACCGCGTGTGGTCTGCGCTGCTAGACCCCGAGACCCTGCGTGCCGCCATCCCCGGCTGCGAGTTCGTCACTGACGAAGGCAACGGCCTATACACTGTCGGCGTGCTAGCCGCGGTGGGGCCGGTGAAGGCGCGTTTCAAGGGCCGTATGCAGCAGCAGGACGTGCAACCGCCCAACCGCTACACGCTCAGCTTCGAGGGCGATGGCGGCATTGCCGGCTTCGCCAAGGGCAGCGCCGAGGTCGAGTTGCTGGAAGAGGGCGAGGGGCGCGATAACACCCGCCTGAACTACCGCGCGCAGGCGCAGATCGGCGGCCGGCTGGCGCAGATCGGGTCGCGGCTGGTCGATGCCGCCGCGGCCAAGATGTCGGCGCAGTTCTTCGATCGCCTGACGCAGGTGATTACAGCGCCTGCCGGAGCGCCCGAGGCCGCTGGGGCCGAGGCGCAAGTCGTCGCGCGCCCGGCCGCCGTCGGCGTGCCGGTCGCGGTGCAGGCCGCGCCAGGCATGGTCACGATCCAGATGCCCGCCTGGGCCTGGGCCTTCACGCTGGCCGCGCTGGCCGCGCTGATCGGCTGGCTGGCCGTCAACTGAGGCGCGACTTCATGCCTACGCTGAACATCACCCTCGCCGTCAACGGCCAGGTGCAGTCGCACGAGGTCGAGGCACGAACGCTGCTCGTGCACTACCTGCGCGACCACTGCGGTCTGACCGGTAGCCACGTCGGCTGCGACACCACGCAATGCGGCTGCTGCACCGTCCATCTCGACGGACGCGCCATCAAGTCGTGCACGGTGCTGGCAGCGCAGGCGCAGGGCGCCGAGATCACGACGATCGAAGGCATCGGCAGCGTCGAGCGGCTGCATCCGCTGCAAGACGCTTTCCGTCGCCACCACGCGCTGCAGTGCGGCTTTTGCACGCCGGGCATGGTGATGCAGGGCATCGACATCGTGCGACGAGGCCGTGGCGGCGACGAGGCCGCGGTGCGCCACGATCTGGAAGGCAACCTGTGCCGCTGCACCGGCTACCAGAACATCGTCGACGCGATCATGGACTACGCCGGCAGCGCTGCTGGCGACGCTGCGGTAGCGGTGGAGGGGCGGCGATGAGCAACGCGATGATTGACTTCGGCTACGTCCGGCCGCGCTCGGTGGCCGAGGCGGCGAAGCTGCTGGCCGACGAGCCGGAAGCCAAGGTGTTGGCCGGTGGCCAGTCGCTGATCCCGATCCTCAAGCAGCGGCTGGCGCGGCCGAGCTTGCTGGTCGACGTGCAAGCGCTGGACGCGATGCGCGGCATCGAGATCGACGACAGCCATGTGCGCCTGGGCGCCTTTACCCGCCACGCCGAGGTCGCGGCGAATGCGCGCATCGCCGAGGCGCTGCCGGCGCTCGCGCACATGGCGCGTGGCATCGCGCACCCGCAGGTGCGTCACATGGGCACGATCGGCGGCTCGCTCGCGCACAACGACCCGGGCGCCGACTATCCCGCAGCCGTGCTCGGGCTGGGGGCGACAATCGTTACCGACCGCCGTCGCATTGCGGCCGACGAGTTCTTCACCGGTCTGTTCGACACGGCGTTGGCGGCGGGCGAATTGCTGCTGCAGATCGAGTTCCCGCGCCACCGCCGCAGCGGCTACTGCAAGATACCGCACCCGGCGTCGGGCCTGGTCAACACCGGCGTGTGGATCACCCGGCTGGGCGACGGCGTGCGTGTTGCCGTCAACGGCGCGTCGCCCTGCGTGTTCCGCCATGGCGAGCTCGAGCAGCGGCTGGCGGCGCACTTCGACCCCGCGAGCCTGGACGACTTCCAGCAGCCGGCGCAGGGCCTGAATGCCGACATGCACACCAGCGCCGAGTACCGCGCCCAGCTGGTGGAGGTGGCCGCGCGGCGTGCGCTGTCGATGGCCCTGTCGCACTGAGCCGGACGCGTTTTTTTCTCTTCCCCCACATCGAGTCCGATACCATGAAACTCCTTTCCTTCGTCTCCCCCACGCGTGCGAGCTTCGGTGTCGTCGACGGCGACCGCGTGATCGACATGGGCGTGCGCCTGGGCACAACCTGCCCCGACCTGAAGAGCGCGCTGCAGGGCGGCGCCCTCGAGCGCATCGAGCGCCTGGCCGCCGGCGCGCCGGCAGACTACCGTCTCGACGAAATCCGCTTCCTGCCGCTGATGCCCAACCCCGGCAAGATCGTCTGCGTCGGCCTGAACTACGTCGCGCACCGCGCCGAAGGCGGCCACAAGACCGAGTCGCCGGCGCCGGTGATCTTCCTGCGCGTGCCCGAGTCGCAGGTCGGCCACGGCCAGTCCATGCTATGCCCGCGCGAATCGCACCAGTTCGACTTCGAGGCCGAGCTCGCGGTGGTCATCGGCAAGGCCGGCCGGCGCATTTCCGAGGCCGACGCGATGTCGCACATCGCCGGCATCAGCTGCTACAACGACGGCTCGGTGCGCGACTGGCAGCTGCAGACCCCGCAGTGGTCACCGGGCAAGAACTTCCCCGCCACCGGCGCTTTCGGTCCATGGTTGGTGACGCCCGATGAGGTCGATCCGGCGCGCTCGCTGCGCCTGTCGTGCCGCCTGAATGGGCAGACGATGCAGGACACGACGACCGATCTGATGATGTTCCCAATCCCCAAGCTCATCAGCTTCATATCGACCTGGACCACGCTGGAGGTCGGCGACGTGATCGTCACCGGCACGCCGGGCGGCGTCGGCCTGCGGCGCAACCCGCAGGTCTGGATGAAGCACAGTGACGTGGTCGAGATCGAGCTAGAGGGTGTGGGCGTGCTTCGCAATCCGATCGTCAAGGAAGGACCGGCGGCATGAGCCAGCAGACCAGCCAGCAAGCCTTCGTCCCGCTCAGCGACGAGACCCGCGCGCGCCTGGCGCGCTGCGGCGCCGCGACGCTCGCCAACGCGCTGTTGACGCGGGGCTTGCGCAACGCCTTCCTGCTCGGCCTACACGCGGTGGCACCCGACCAGCCGGCGCTGATCGGCCCGGCGTGGACGCTGCGCTTCATTCCTGCGCGCGAGGACAAGGACAGCATGGCGCTGTACGCACGCAATGACAGCCTGCACCGGCGCGCGATCGAGGAATGCCCGCCCGGCGCGGTGCTGGTGATGAGCACCGGCGGCGACCTCTCGGCCTCGTGCATGGGCGACATGATGGCGCTGCGGCTGAAGGTGCGCGGCGCCGCCGGCGTTGTCACTGACGGCGGCTACCGCGACACTCCGGGCATCATCGCCACCGGGCTTCCCTGCTTCCAGCGCGCGCCTTCGGGCCCGGCAACGCCGATCGCGCTGCACCCCGTGGAGTTCAACGCGCCTATCGGCTGCGCCGGCATCGCGATCTACCCGAACGACGTGATCGTCGGCGACGGCGAAGGCGTGGTCGCGATTCCGCGCCACCTGGTCGACGAGATCGCCGCCGAGTGCGGAGGCATTGCCGACTACGAGGCGTTCGTCTCGATGCATATCCGGCGCGGGCGTTCGATCTTCGGACTGTTCCCGGCCACGCCGGAGAGCACCCAGGAGTACCAACGTTGGGTCGCGGACGGCCGGCCCGCCCTTAACTGAAACGCAAGGAGAGAAACAATGACGAAAGAACAACACCCCCACGTCTTACTGGCGCACACACTCGAGGTGCTGCTGCACCGCGAGCAGTTCGACGACAGCAAGTGGGTCAATTTCCCCGAGTACGGCCTGCGTCAGTACTTCCTCTGGAAGAACCCCGACACCGGCGCCTCGATCGCGTTGCTGGAGTTCGACCAGGGCGGCCGCATCCCGGTCAAGCACACGCACGCGTCGAACCAGTTCATGTACTGCATCTCCGGCGACTACGAGTACACCGACGTCGGCCTGCGGCTGAAGCCGGGCTCGTACTACATGAATCCCAAGGATCACCCGCACGGCCCGACCATCGCTCACGAGAAGAGCGTGCTGATCGAGATCTACGACGGCCCGCACTACTACGAGAAGCCGATGTTTCACACTGACGAGACGATCGGCGACTTCCTGGCGAAGAAGACCTGAGCCGCGCATGCAACGCCTGGATGCCACCGGTCCCGCGCTGCCGCACGGCTCCGTCGTGTCGATCGGCATGTTCGACGGTGTGCACCGCGGCCATCGCGGCGTGCTAGAGCGGCTGGGCGAGCAGGGTAGGCGCTTCGGCCTGCCGACGGTGGTGCTGACCTTCGACCCGCATCCGCGCGCGGTCCTGAACTCGTCCGCCGCGCCGCGAATGTTGTCGCCGCTGGCCGACCGGCTCGAACTCCTCGCTGCTACCGGCGACGTCGACCACTGTCTGGTGCTGCCATTCGACCGCCGGCGCAGCGAGGAGCCGGTCGAGTCCTTCGTGCAGGACACGCTGCTCGGTCGGCTGCGGATGCGGGCGTTGGTGGTGGGCGAAAACTTCGCCTGCGGGCGCGGCCGCAGTGGCGACGTGCGACGCATGCGCGCGCTGGGCGAGCGGCAGGGGTTCGAGGTGCACGCGATCGCGCTGCACAGCGTCCCGGTGATCGATCAACTCGGCCCGTGCTCGTCGACCGCGACGCGTAGGCTGATCCACAGCGGGGATGTGCGCGCCGCGTCGCTGCTGCTCGACCGGCCGCATGAACTGACCTGCGCCGTGGAGGCTGTCTCGGCGATGCCGATCATGGCACTGGACGCACGCGTACCGGACGACATGTGCGCGCCACCGGCCGATCATTACGCAGGTGCCGTACGCAATCGGCGTAGTGGCGCTGGCTGGACGCCAGCGGTACTGCACATGCGCGAGGATGCTCGTACGCACCGGCGTTTGGTGCGCATCGAAAATGCGCTGGCGGCCGAATGTGGCGATCTGATCTCGCTGCGCTTCTTCGACAAGGCCGCTCCTTCAGAGCGGTTCGCTTAGCCTGCATATTTTCAGTGCACCTTGTCACGGCAAGCTGTAATATGCAGGGTAGCCGTTGCGTCCGTTGACTTGAACGCCCTTGCCAATCGAATCCGGGAACCGTCATTGACACCTTGGGTAGCGGCGGCAAGATGTTTTCGACATCCATGGCGCCCTGTTCATCGAAATAACGAGGCGAATCCTCTGAGGTTCCTGCGTGGCCCCCACCATTCAATGGAGATCAGTTCGACGTTGTCGAGGCCTGCCTGGCATGGTGCCAACGCAATGCGCGCCGTTCGATCCGCGCGACAACGCCATTGATGATGAGCGCCGTCACTGCGATGACAATCAACGCAGCCATTCCTGCGGCAACACGGAATGTCTCCTGCGAACGCATGATGAAATTACCGATCCCATCGGTCGAGAGCAGCATCTCGGCACTGACGCTTATCAAGAGCGCCAGTGCTACGGCAATTCGGATACCCACCATGACCTGCGGCAACGCTGCCGGCAGATCGATCTCAAACATGGTCTCGCGGCGTGACATGCGCAGGCTGCGTGCAACGTTCGACAACATCGGATGTGCGCCACGCACGGCGTCGATCGCGCTCAGAATGATCGGAAATGAAACGCTATAAAAAATCACCATGACCTTTGCGCCGCTGCCCACGCCAGCAAACAACATGGCAACCGGCACTATGGCTAGGGGGGGCAGGGGTCGGAGCATGTCGATAACGGGCTCGATAAAATCGCCCAAGGCGCGAAACCGGCCGATGAAAACGCCCAAAGGCAACATCGTTACCAAGGCAAGTAGCAACCCCGCTGCGGCTCTCCAGAGGGTGACCCCCATTTCTCTGAGCAATGTGGGACTCACTTCCCCAAGTTTCGATAGTACGGTCAGAGCGCCAGGAAAATTTGGAGAAGCGACCTGGCGGGCTGCCACCTCCCAGATCAGGAGCAGGCCAAGCAAAAAAAGGGTTCCCGGCCAAGCGGAGTCACGCAGTTGCGACAGTCTGTTCATCGCGCGTCTCCCAAATGATTGAGTGCATCTTGCCAGCCCGCCAAGGGCCGGCGTGCCCACAGCACGAGTTGATTGAACAGAATGCCGTTCAACGCCGCCATCAGCATCACGGCGAACATCGCGTTGGTGCGAAGCGAAAATGCAGTATCAAAAAGCAGGAAGCCCAAGCCGTCTTTGCCGGCGAGCATCTCCGAGGCGACGGAGGCGATCAGCGCCCCGCCGGCCGCTACCCGTATGCCCGTAAAAATCTCTGGCCACGCCGCCGGCAGACGCACCAAGAATAGCGTTTCCAGTCGACTGTAGCCCAAGGTTCGTGCCGCGTTGATCTGCACTGGTTCGGTGTTGATCAATGCGTTCAGCGCGGGCAGATAGACCATAGTAATTCCAGCGAACACCACGATGCCGATGAACAGCTTGGGCGTCAGGCCGAGTGCAAAGATGCCCAGGGGTACCAACGCAGCAGGCGGCACGGACCGCATGATTTCGACCAGCGGCGCCCACATGCGCGCGAGCAGCGGATAGCGCGCCGCGAGGATTGCTAGGCTAACGGCCAGGCCGATCGCCAACAGGAGCCCGACCAGTGCGCGCATCAGTGTCTGGCCTTCAGCCTGCAGCAGTTCACCGCTTAACAGCATCTCGCGCGCCGCAAGGGCAACCTGAGTTACGGTTGGAAAGTACTGATTTGGTACCAAGCCGCTATGGGCAACGCCTTCCCAGGCCAGCAGGAACAGGCCGACCCCTACGCTTTTTTTCATCCACGAGTTCACGTCCCACTCCTTCGCGTCAATGAGCCACTCGCATCGACCGAATCAGCGTGATCACTTCATGCCGTAGGTCTAAATATGTCCGATCTTCCCGGGTCCTCAGCTGGTCGCGCGGTTTTGACAGCGCAACGGGGATGTCCGCCACGACCGTCGTGGGGCGCTTCGAAAGGACAACAATGCGATCGGCCATGTAAACTGCTTCATCGACGTCGTGAGTCACCAGCACGCAGGTTTGGTCGTATTTTCTTGCCAAATCCAGCAGCAGATCCTGCATTTCAGCGCGCGTCTGTGCATCAACTGCCGCAAGAGGCTCATCGAGCAATAGCAGGCGCGAGCGCGCCGCAAGTCCGCGTGCGATAGCCACCCGCTGCTGCATACCGCCTGACACCTGCCATGGATAGCTCGCTTCGAATCCTTTCAGTCCTACGTTCGCTATCAGCTCGGCTGCCCAAGCATGTTTGCCGGCGGTATCCATGTCGGTGATGCGCTTCATCCCGAAGAGCACGTTGTCAAAGTTGGTCTTCCACGGTAGCAGGGACCGGCTGTAGTCCTGAAAAACGACGGAAACGCCTTCCGGCGGCGCTGTGACCGGCTTACCGTCAAATACCAGTTGACCGCCATCGACGGTATATAAGCCGGCAAGGCACATCAGGAGTGTCGTCTTGCCGCAACCGGACGGGCCTACGACGGAGACGAACTCCCCGCGTCGCGCTTCGAACGAGACCGAGCCAATGATCTGGGTAGATTGCTTTGCGTTGCCAAGTGCCTTGGAAATTCCTCGCACTGAAAGTAGTTGCGTGCTCATTTGATTACTTCATGTTTTCTAGGCACCAGCGCGTTGCCGGTTGACGATTCACCTTGATTCGGTGTCGATGTTCTTTTGCAGGATCGGTTTGGCTACTTCGAGTCTGCGAACATTTCTTGTGCCTTCATGGGGTTTTTTAGGATACCGACACTAAGCGCAGCATCCATCACCGCCTGAACGCCGGCAGGGTCGATCGTCGCGGTGTATGGGGGCAAAGTCAGCGCCGCTACCACATCGGCAGGCAACCTCAGGCGCTGCACGAGAATCGTCTTCGCTTCTGCAGGATTGGCCTTGATGAAGTCGTTGGCCCTATCAATTGACCGCTTCAGACGCGCCAACGTGTCAGCGTTGCCGTTAATCCACTGTTCGGTGGCGTAGAACACGCCAACGGGAACGGCCTTGGTCAAGTCCTTGTCTTTCACATACCCGCGGGCAATGACTTTTCCGAGTTTTGCTTGCAGGATGGCCGTCCGGAATGGCTCGACCGTAGCTACTGCGTCGGCATTTCCGATCTGAAGTGCGGCCTGCATTTGCGGGAACGGCACTGCCAGAATCTTGACAGACTCAATCGGAATGCCAGCCTCTGCGAGTTTCAACCGAACTTGCTGGTCGTTTACGCCACCGGCGTTATTCACCGCGATCACCTTGCCTTTCAGGTCAGCCGGCGAGTTGATGCCCAACTTGTTGCTGGCAATGATCGCAGTGTCGCTGGAAAGGGGGGCCTGCTCGTAGTAACCGCCCATCACGAACCGAAAGGGGATACTTTGAGAGCGTGCCAGGATGATGGGCAAGGCGCCACCATAACCCACGTCGGCGCTGTTGCTGGCGACTGCCGTCGCGGCGCCAGGACCGGTATTGATTGGTATTTCTTCTAAATCGAGATTTTCTGCTTTGAAGAAGCCCTTGACAGCAGCTACATAGATGGACAGGCAGCCAATACCCGGTACCAGCGCGATTCGCAGCTTTCTCACCTCTTGCGCTTGGGCAGGAGAGATTAGGGCGGCGCCAATGAGCGAGGCGGTAAGCCATGTGGCGAAGTGTCTTCTGGTATTCATCTGGATTCTCCTGAGAATGGGGACATTGATGGAATATAGCTGTCCGTAACTTGCTATCAGTTGCCGTAGTGGCGCATTAATCGGATCCGTTAGTCTTTAGAGTGCATGAGCCCAAATCTGCTCAGCCCGCTGGCGCTCATTTGCTAGCGCAGTTTCTTCAGCCGAACTCACCATGGAATCGACTCTCCGTCGTAGTTGCGGAAGCTACCGGTGTCGCTCGAATTTAAACTAGCAATCACCTTGCGCATCCCGGCAACGCTGTCGGCCACATCAATATCGGCAGCGACGCCGCCCATGTCGGTCCGCACCCAACCGGGATGAAGGCTAACGCATGTGGCGCGATGTCCGAGTGCAAGCGAGACGTCTTTTAGTATTGAATTCAAGGCCGCCTTCGATGCTCGGTAGACCCACATACCTGTTTGTGTTCGGCCACCAATTGAGCCCAGCCGGGAAGACAGCACGGCGACTTTTGCGCCAGGCGCCAAGGCGGTGACGACGGACGGTATGACGCGCATCGGACCCAGCACGTTGGCGTGCATGATGCTGTCGAATGCCGCTTCAGTCGGTGCTTCGAGCGCCTCCAAGTGCGAGGCGGCCCCAGCGCAGATGATCACAACGTCGAACCAGGAAGGTTTGAGCTCCGACGCCAGTCCTGAAACGCAGGCTTCGTCGACGACATCCAGGCGCAACGCGCTCGCACCAAGCTGCCGCAGACGGTTGAGGCCCGCGTCGTCGCGTGCGGTTGCGGTGACTGCACAATGATCCGCCCGGTACTGGCGCACGAATTCAAGACCGATACCACGCGACGCTCCAATGATGAGGACATTCATCGCCATACTTTGAGTTCTTTCCGGGTAGCCACAACAGACCCTTTGGAGCGATGACCGGTTGATGGATTTATCTGCTTCACCAGACGCCGATCTGCATATCGAGCGCTTTCCACCCCTCGGTGGTGCGCTCCACCGTCGCGTTGTCCAGCGTAATGCGGCGTTTGCGAGTCATCAGCCAATCGGCGAGCCGGTCCTTCAGCTCACCGCGCACGGTTGCAAAAATGGGGTCGGCACCCAGATCATGGAGCTCCTGCGGGTCTTCCTGCATGTCAAACAGCTGGGGACGCAAGCCTTGGTAGTGCACGTATTTCCAGCGTGCGTTGCGGACCATCCAGGCGTAACACTCATCGGGCCCTCGATTTAGCGCGCGTCGCGCGTCGCGGAACGCATAGTCCAGTTCGCTGAATACACAGTCGCGCCAATTTTCGACGTGAGCTCCATGCAGGAGCGGTACCAGCGAGCGCCCTTCCAGTAGATGATCCGGCTGCGGGAGACCCAGGGCATCAAGGATGGTGGGCAGCACATCGATAGCTTCGACAAAACGGCTCTCGGCCGTGCCGCGGGTGCTGTCTGCTGCGGCGCGAGGGTCGACCACAATCAATGGGGTACGCACCGCCTGTTCATAGAAGAGTTCTTTCTCGCCCAATCCGTGGTCGCCAAGCTGATCACCGTGATCGGAGCAGAAGATGATCAGGGTATCGTCAAGGCGGCCGAGTTGTTCCAGTTCAGCAATCAGCCGGCCGAGATGGTCATCCACTTCTTTGATCAATCCCATGTAGGTAGGTCGCACGTGCCGGACAACGCTTTCCTGTGCGTAACTCAGGCAATCCTCGTGCGCCGTACGGTAGGCCGCCAGCACCGGGTGCGGTGGACGCGTCTCGGCGCTGACCGCGATGATCGGGCCCGTATCCGCGTCGCGGTACAAATCGTTGTACGGCGCTGGAGCGAGCAATGGCCAGTGCGGCTTGACGTAGGACAGGTGCAGCACCCAGGGTTGATCGCCCTTGGCGCGAACGAAGTCCAGTGCACGATCGGTCATATACGCCGTTTCGGAATGATTGCGGTCGACACGCGCCGCAAGATGGGCGTTGCGCAGCAACCAGCCAGTGGCGAACTTGCCTTCTTCGTCCAGCGCGCCAATGGCGAAATCGGACCAAGGGTCGTCACTTTCATATCCCTTGCTGCGAAGGTAGTCGGCGTACCCGCTTTCGGCACCTGGCGGCGCGTGACCATCGTAGCGATCCATTTCGACGAACCCGCCTTCCAGATATCGGCGGCCGCGGGTCGACTCGGGGTCCATGCCGAAGCGCTGCAAGCCCAGCCGATCTGGAATGACGTGGGTCTTGCCGGCCAGGACCGCGTCCAACCCGGCGGCTTCGAGAAAGTCGCCGAGGGTGCGCTGCACCACCGAGAGTGGCACGTAGTTCCACGTCGATCCATGGCTGCTCACATAGCGGCCGGTGTAGTAGGACATTCGCGACGGTACGCAGACGGCGGATTGCACATACGCGGCGTCGAAGCGGACCCCACGCTTGGCCAGGTTGTCGATGTGTGGCGTTGCGAGCGTCGGATGTCCGTAGCAGGACAGGTAGTCCCAGCGCAGTTGGTCGCACATGATAAACAACACATTGCGGATGGTTTTCCGGTCGGAAGAGATCATCGGTCGCGCCTTACCTTGCCAAGAGTCATGGTGCAGAATATCTCAGCTAATCTCGTGGCGGGCCAATGAAATTTGGCATCTCTGCCATAACCTAACCGTAATACTCCTGTCGGGAGTAAATGATTTGTCCGGTCCGTAGCAAGTAATCTGTCCGGTTTGTGGAGGAGCGATGCAACACGTCCTCATGAGCCCCCGCTACATGCAGGAGAACCGGAAGATGAGATTCAACGAGGCCTTGGATGGCTGGACACAGGGGCAACTGACGCCGGCCGAGGCGGCCTTGTTACTGGGGCAGTGCGAACGCAGCTTTCACCGCCATATCGAACGTTGCCAAGCCGATGGGTTGGACGGGTTGCTGGACAAGCGGCTCAGCCAGATCTCCGGGCGTCGAGCCAGTAGGGCCGAGGTTGATCACGTCGTGGCGCTGTACAAGAGCGGCTTTGCGGGCTGGAACGTGGCGCACTTTCACACCAAGTACAAGGCCGAGTGTGCCGTCGCGCGCAGCTACAGCTGGCTCAAGACCGTGCTGCAGAGCGCCAGTGCGGTCAGGGCGTCCAAGCGCCGGGGTAAACACCGGTAACAAAACAGCTGAGTCAATGCGTGTTGGCGCTGTAATTGACGCCGTGCTCATAGGGCCGCCTCAAACAGGTGGTAATAAACGGCCAGCGTTGGCAGTGTCACGACCACCTGCGGAACATCTCCTTTGGGCGGTGCCAGCAACTGAGTCAAGGCGTTGAGGTCTGGCAATTGGTCCAGCTCAATTAACTGCTCCAGTTCCTGGGCCAATTGGGCTTCATGCCCGTCAGCGGCCAGGACCAGCAGGCTCACCATGGTTTTGCAGGCTTCGCGTTCCGGCCTTTGGGCGGCCAGTCGCTCCCATGTCTGGCGATACACCGCACGAGGGAAGGCGGCATCGCGCAGCACCCAGCGGGCAAATGCACCAGGCTTGCGTTTCAAAGCACCCACCAAATGCCGGTAGTCGATTGCGCGTCCAACGCGCTGCCCCTGAGCAGGCGTTGCCCTTGGTAACTTGAGGACGCATTGGCCGCCCAGCCAGCACTCCACATGCTGGGCATACTGGCGCACCATCAGCCGGTGACCAATGAGCGGGCTCGGCACGCTGTACAGAACCCCCTTGAGGGTGAAGACGGCGTATTTGCTGACCTTGGCAGGAATCTCTTCAAACTCGGCGGTGCGGCGCACCGGCAAGGGTTTGAGCATGGCGCGCTCGGTGACCAGGAACTTGGCCGCACGCGTATTCATGCGTTGAACGATGGTGTAGACAAAGGCGCTGTTGCAGCAAGCATAAACGACAATCTGGGCCATGCTTGATTTCGGCCAAAGTCTGATTAACAACAGCCTGCGCAAGGTCCTCAAACGGCTGCACTATCCGTTTGAGGTGATGCTCACCTGTGTGCGCTGGTATGTTGCTTACCCTCTGAGCCTTCGCCACATCGAGGAGGTGATGCAGAAGCGCGGTGTTTTCGTGGATTACGTCACGGTTCATCGCTGGGCGATTAAGGTGCTGCCGGTTCTTGCTGCCGTGTTCCGTCTACGCAAGCGCCCCGCGGGTCGAAGCTGGCACATGGATGAAACCTGCATCAAAGTTTCAGGCCAGTGGAAGTATCTCTATCGCGCCGTCGACCGCGCGGGTGATACGGTGGATTTTCTACTCACTGCCAAGCGGGATCTGGCTGCAGCCCGGCGGTTCTTGGAGCGCGCCATCAGCTTGCACGATGTGCCAGAGAAGATCTCCATTGGCAAGAGCAACGCCAACACGGCCGCCATTGAAAGCGTCAAGGCCGACGCGGGCGTCGATATCCTGATGCGTCAAAACAAGTACCTCAACAACATCGTCGAGCAGGACCACCGGGCCATCAAGCGGATCATCCGACCAACGCTGGGCTTCAAATCATTCTGGAGCGCCAGGATCATCATCGTGGGAATCGAAACCATGCACATGATCCGCAAGGGGCAGTTGGGCTGCCCCGAGGGCCAAACCATGTCCGCGGCACAGCAGTTCTACAGCCTGGCGGCTTGATCAACAGGCCGACCGCGCAACTCTTTTCGCCTCGGCCCCACTATCGCAACAAAACCGTCGATCATGCTGACGCCCTCCTCAGTTCGACGACGGACGCTGGCGCGGATACAGGTCAGTGGTGAGCCCGGCCTTCACCACCTGGCCCGGCACGTCGTGGCCCACGACCTGCGGCAGCCGGCGTGCCGCGGCCAGCAGCCGATGCATGTCGACGCCGGTGTCGTAGCCGACCGCCTCGAGCATGTGGATCGCGTCCTCACTGCTGATGTTCCCGCTGGCGCCGGGCGCATAAGGACAGCCGCCCAGGCCGCCCAGTGAGCCGTCGAAGCGGTCGATGCCGGCCTGTGCCGCGGCCATGACGTTGGCCAAGCCCATGCCGCGCGTATTGTGGAAATGGAAGGTGAGCGGCAGCGCGCCGAAGCGCTCGCGCAATGTCTGCGCCGTTCGGGTGACCTGCGCGGGGTGGGCCATTCCGGTCGTGTCGCAAATCGTCAGGCCGCGCACGCCCAGCTTGGCGAAACGCTCCGCCCAGCGTACCACTTCCTCATGCGGCACGTTACCTTCCATCGGGCAGCCGAAGCACGTCGACAGTGACACGTTCACCGGCACCTTGCCGGCGGCCATAGCGATGACCTCCCTCAGTTCGGAGAAGCTCTTCTCGCGCGGCATGCGCAGGTTGGCGAGGTTGTGCATCTCGGAAATCGACATGACCAAGTTGAGCTCGTCGGCGTGCGACTCGAGCGCACGTTCGGCACCGCGCACGTTCGGCACCAGCACGGTGTACTCTACGCCGGGCACGCGGCGGATCCGGCCCATCACTTCTTCCGCGTCACGCAGCATCGGGATGGCCTTGGCAGAAGTGAAGGAGGTCACCTCGATTTTGGTCAAGCCGCACAGGCTCAGCTCGTCGATCAGCGCGACCTTCGTATCGGTGGGGATGAACTCGGGTTCGATCTGGAAACCGTCGCGCGTAACGACGTCGTTGAAGTATATGCGTGTCATGCCTGCGGTCCCGCGACGATGCCCTGGGCCCTAAGTTGATCGATCTGCTGGGGCGTGAGGCCGATTTCGCGAAGGATGGCGTCGGTGTCCTGGCCGAGCTGCGGCGCGTTGCGCCGGTGCATCCCCGGAGTGAGAGACAGTTTCGGCACGATGCCCGGCACCGTGAGGCTGGTGACGTCATTTATGCGCACTTCGTCCAGCATGCCCCGCGCCTTGTAGTGTGGGTCGGCGGCGATGTCGGCCACGGTGTAAATGCGGCCGGCAGGCACCGACGCTTCGGCTAGGGCGTGCAGCACATCGCCCACCGTGTGGCTGGATGTCCAGGAGCCGATCACTTCGTCGAGTTCTGCGACGCGCGCCACGCGGCCGGCGTTGTCCGCCAGGCTGGGGTCATTGGCCAGGTCGTCCCGGCCGATCACACCCATTAGGCGGCGGAAGATGCTGTCACCGTTGCCGGCGATCAGCGCATAGCCGCCATCTTTGCAGCAGTAAGCGTTGCTCGGTGCGATGCCGGGCAGAGCGCTGCCGGCGGCGCCACGCACCGTGCCGAACGCGCTGAATTCAGGAAGCAGGCTCTCCATGCAGTTGAACACCGCCTCGTACAGCGCGACGTCGATGATCTGGCCTCGCCCCGTTGTATACCGGTATTGCAGGGCGATCAGGATCCCAATCACCCCGTGCAGCGCCGCCAGCGTGTCGCCGATGCTCACGCCCACGCGCACGGGCACCCGGCCGGGCTCCGCTGTCAGGTGGCGCAGCCCGCCCATGGCCTCGGCAACCACACCGAAGCCCGGCTGGTTCCTGTACGGCCCGGTCTGGCCGAAGCCGCTGATGCGCAGCACGATGAGGTGCGGGTTCAGCGCCAGCAGGTCTTCCGGCGCCAGATTCCACCGCTCCATCGCGCCGGGGCGGAAGTTTTCGATCAGCACGTCGGCTTCGGCGGCGAGTTGCCGCACGATCGCCTGGCCTTCCGCCTGGCGGAGGTCGAGCGCCAGCGAGCGCTTGTTGCGCGATTGGATCTGCCACCACACCGAGGTTCCGTCCTTCAACATCCGCCACTTGCGCAGCGGATCGCCCGCGCCCGGCGGTTCGATCTTGATGACGTCCGCGCCGAAGTCGGTGAGCGTCTTGGCGGCAAAGGGGCCTGCGATGAGCTGGCCGAGCTCCAGAACCTTTAGGCCCGCCAATGCAGCGGGGCTGGTGTGTTGCGTGTGCGTGTGTGAGGGTGAGGGTGAGGGTGAGGGTGAGGGTGAGGCAGTGTCCATGCGGCGAGTCTCCGCCGGATGCTTCCGTGCGTCTATTTGGATTTCGTCGAGGGAGTTTTCGCTTTTTGCGAAAGCGGCGCGCAGAGGAAATCGCGCAAGGCCGTCACCGCCGCATCACAATCGGGCTTGGTCGCGGCCAACAGGCGCCGCTTGGCCCAGGGGTCTGAGAAAGGGCGGAAGGTGAGCTTCATGGCACGAATGATCGGAAGTGTGGCGTCCTTGGGTAGCGCGGCGATGCCGAGGCCGGAAGCCACAATATGCGCCATGGCGTCGAAGCTGCGCACTTGCATGCGAAGCTTAAACGTGCGGCCGGCCGCGAGCGCCGCCTGTTGCTGCTGCTGCAGCATGGCGGCGCCGGCGTTTAGACTGATCCACTGCTCATCGAGCGTGTCGACGAACGAGATCGGGCTGCGGCCTGCAAGCCGGTGCCGCGGCGGCAGGACCAGTACCAGTTCATCGCGCCGGAAGTCACGCACTTCCAGGCCGCTGGTGTCAGACCCCTCGACGAACACGCCGACGTCGGTGCGGCCTTCCCGCACCGTCTTGACCACGACCTCGGAAACCTGTTCGTCTACGTCGATTCGGATCTGCGGATGCACCTCGGCATAGTGTGCCAGCAGCGGCGGCAGAAACTGGTTGATCGCCGCAGTGCCAGCGCTCATGCGAATGTGTCGCGCCACGCCCTGGCGCATGTCCGCCAGCTCGTCGACAAGGCTGTCCATCTCCTGCAGTAACGCCACCCCCCGCCGCACGAAGGCGCGCCCCGCCGCCGTGGGTGCGAGCCCGCGGGAATGGCGCTCGAACAGCGTGTCGCCCAGCGCGATTTCCAGCTCGCGAATGCGCCGGCTGGCGGCAGCGACCGCCAGATTGCACTCGTGCGCCGCGGAGGTCAGGCTGCCGCTCTGCGCGCACGCCACGGCGAGGCGAACTGAGACGAAGTCGAAGCGGGCGAGGTTGTAGCGGGGCGTGGGCAGAGAATCCTCCTCAAATTTCAATGGTAGGAACTTACATCAAATCGAGCCGGCCTGGTCGGATTAACGTCTGCTTCGGGTCTATCGTATTGAGTCGGCCCTGCAAAAGCTCTGAACCCCGCATAAACAAAGGCTCTGCGGGTAACTTCGATGTCTCGAATCCCTCAGATTTTGGATAATAGGGACTCAAAAGCTGAGAGTTTTCAGCCCTATTCTGAAGCACCATGACCGACGATTTTTTCCGCGCCAGGTTGGATGCCATGATCGATCCCAAGCATGCACTGGCCGTTTTGGCGCATCGCCTGCCCTGGGCTCAAATCGAGCGTGCCATCGCGCCTTGCTTTGCACGCAAGGCCCGCCCAGAGCAGTTGCAGATGCACGAGGACTTCTTCGGGGCCACTGCGCAATTGGCCGGTGGCGGTGTGAGCAACGCCGGGCGAGCGCGCCGTCCTATGCGCTTGATGATTGCGCTGACGCTGCTCAAGAACAGCTTTGACCTCAGCGACGAAGAGCTCGTGCAGCGCTTTGCCGAGAACGTGTACTACCAGTACTTCGCGGGCTACGAATACTTTGATCCCACGGCGCCGTGCGACCCGACACAGATTGGGCGGTTCCGTGGAGCCCTGGGCGAGGCCGGGATGGAGGAACTACTCAAGGCCACCATGGAGACTGCGCTGGACGTAGGCGCGGTGCGCAAGAACGAATTTGAGCGAATCATTGTCGACAGCACGGTCCAGGAAAAAGCCATTGCCCACCCGGTGGACAGCAGGCTGCTGGAGATCGCGCGCCACAAGGTGGTGACGGCGGCGAAGGCGGCTGGGATTGTGCTGAAGCAGACCTTCGCAGCCGAGGGCAAGCTGCTTCGCCGCCAGGCCGGGGGTTACGCTCACGCCAAACAGTTCAAGAGACTGCGCAAGGCAGTCAAACGCCAGCGCACGATCCTGGGCATCTTGATTCGAGAGGTGACACGCAAGCAGTCAATGGTGACGGGCAGCGCCAGTGCTGTGGCAGCACTGGGCGTGTGGCTGGAGCGCGCCGAGCGCATTCGCACCCAGCAGCGCAAAGACAAGAACAAGCTCTACGCCCTGCATGCACCAGAGGCAGAATGCATCGGAAAGGGCAAAGCGCGCAAGCCCTACGAGTTCGGTGTCAAGGTGAGCGTTGCCATCACGCACAAGCAAGGGCTGATGGTGGGCGCCAGGAGCTTTCCCGGCAATCCGTGGGACGGCCGCACGCTGGCCGAACAGATCGAGCAGAGCACCATCTTGCTCGAAGACATCGGCGTCAAACCCAAGCAGGTCGTTGTTGATTTGGGCTACCGTGGCAAAGAGGTGGACGCGGCCAACCCGGGTGTTGAAATCATTCACCGGGGGCGCTACAAAACAATGAGCAAACACGAGCGCAAATTGCTCAAGCGCCGCCAGGCCGTTGAGCCGGCCATCGGGCACCTCAAGGCCGACCACCGCATGAACCGGTGCTGGCTCAAGGGCAGCATTGGCGACGCGTTGCAAGCGCTCAGTTGTGCGGTGGGCTACAACCTGCGCTGGCTGATGCGGGCTGTAGTGCGCCTGGGCCTTACAGGCTTTTTGTTTGCCTTACTTTTGACGCGCTGGATGGCGTCGTTGGCCAGTCGGTATGTCGTCTATGAGCCGCAAACTGCTCCCGCGAAAATGGTGCAGGCTTGATGCAGCCTGGTCGTTGGCTGATTTGAGTGGAAAATGAATTTTGCAGGGCCGACTATTGAAGAACTCCGTTTGGCCGCCGGACGCTAGGGTTTTGTTGCGACAGTGGGGCCGAGGCGAAAAGAGTTGCGCGGTCGGCCTGTTGATCAAGCCGCCAGGCTGTAGAACTGCTGTGCCGCGGACATGGTTTGGCCCTCGGAGCAGCCCAACTGCCCCTTGCGGATCATGTGCATGGTTTCGATTCCGGCGATGATGATCCTGGCGCTCCAGAATGATTTGAAGCCCAGCGTCGGTCGGATGATCCGCTTGATGGCCCGGTGGTCGAGTTTGTCCTGAATTTTGTGTTTGAGGCATAAATATGACCTACAGGACCATTTATGCCAAGCAAGACGAAGTTGAAGAACGCGGCCATCGCGGCCAGGAGTGCGGCGCTGCCGAAGATCCCCAAGGAACGGATTGACCAGTTTGTCACTGGGCCGATGACCGGGGAGGCCGTCAACGCGGCCTCCATGGCCTTCAAGAAAGCCCTGATCGAGCGAGCCATGGGCGCCGAGTTGGGCCACCACTTGGGCTACAGCGCCGGCGCGGCCAAGCCCGAACCTGCGGCGAACCAACGCAACGGCAGGAGCGCCAAGACCGTGCTCACCAGTGAAGGGCCGCTGCGCATCGAGGTGCCACGTGACCGCGACGGCAGCTTCGATCCCATCCTGATCCCCAAGCACGAACGCCGCTTCACTGGCTTTGACGACAAGATCATCGTCATGTACGCGCGCGGCATGACCATGCGCGAGATCCAGGGCTATCTGGCCGAGATGTACTCGGTCGATGTCTCCCCCGATCTCATCAGCAAGGTCATTGATGCCGTCATGAGCGAGGTCACTGCCTGGCAGGCACGGCCACTGGAGACGATGTACCCGGTGGTGTTCTTCGACGCCCTGCGCGTGAAGATCAAGGAAGACGCGGTTGTGCGCAGCAAAGCCGTCTATCTGGCGCTGGGCGTCTTGCCGGACGGCAGCCGGGACATTCTGGGCCTGTGGATTGAGAACACCGAGGGCGCCAAGTTTTGCGATGTTGCGTCTTCAACGAGCTCAAGACCCGAGGCTGCAACGACATCCTGATCGCCGTCACCGACGGCTTGAAAGGCATGCCCGAAGCGCTTGGCGCGGAGACGTGCATCGTGCACCTGATCCGCAACTCTCTGGACTATGCCAGTTCGAAGGACCGCAAGCTGCTTGCTGCGGCGATCTGGCCGATCTACACGGCTGAACGACCTGTTTGAAGGCGAACTCACGGATCAGGACAAGCTGGTCTATGTGAACAACGTCATCAAGGGCAAGCTGCTGGAGTCGACCACGCTGCAGCAGCAGGCGACCAACAATACCAAGGAGCAGTTTGCCAACTCGCCCGACCTCAAGACCGAGCTGCTGAACGCCATCATGGGCGCGCTGGATGCGCACACGGCCATGAGCACGCAGGCGCTGAATTCAGCATCGGTGCAAGGGGGGCTCAAGGACATCTTGCTGAATCACGCCCAGCTGTACGAAACGCTCAGGGAGCGGGCGGCCGGCTAGCGGACGGCAGCACAGTCATAGCGCCGGCGGAAGCAAAAGTTGCGAGGTTGACCGCGGGTCCACTCCTGATCGAGGCTGATGGCATGGTTCCCAGAGGCAACTCCCGGCCATGACCGGGCCACCGGGTCGTCGAAGCCACTGCCTGAAAAAGACTGAGTGCGGTCGGTCAGCTTTGCACGTTGAATGACAGCGGCCGCCTGAAGCTGCCGTTCGACTTCCGGCCGAGTGGATGATCGCTGTTCCCAAGGACCTATCAGGCGTTGGCGCTCAAGGATAGCGCACCCATGGCTATCCTCAAATTCCCCACTTATACCAATTTGCGTTCAACGAATTAGATATTATGATCATACTCAGACTTTGAGGAGTTGGGCATGAAAGATCTGATTGCTTGTGACAAGCCGACGATTGCAGCGCTGGCGGATCGACTCAAGCGAGCCGCCAGCCATGCCGAATACCAGCGCATTCAGTGCGTGCTGATCCGCGCCACGCTGGGCAGCACGGCCGCCGAGATCGCGCAATTGCTGGGCTGGTCAACCGCTACCGTGCACGTCATTCATTCGCGCTGGGCCAAAGAGGGCGAGGCACTGTTCGAACTGCGCGGTCGCGGTGGCCGGCGCCATCAGCACATGAGTGCCGAGCAAGAGACTCGGTTATTGGCTCCGTTCGCCGCCAAAGCGCATGCCGGTGGGCTGCTCCATGTCAGCGAGATCAAGCAAGCCCTGGAGCAACAGGTGGGCAATACGGTGGCCGCCTCTACCGTCTATCGAATGCTGGACCGCCATGGCTGGCGCAAGGTCGTGCCTCGCCCGCGCCACCCCAAGGCTGATGGGCAAGCGCAGGGCGCCTTTAAAAAAACTGCGCCGCCTGGTACGCCAAGAGGTCGTGCGCCAGGCTGAGCGGGGTCGCCGCGTACGCTTGATGTTTCAGGACGAGGGGCGCTTCGGTTTGTTGGGCAAGCCCAGGCGCTGCTGGGCTCCCGTTGGGGTGCGGCCCGTGGTGGGCGCACGGCTTGTGCGCAAATTCAGCTACGCCTTTGCCGCGGTCAGCCCGCACGATGGTGTGATGGACAGTCTGATCCTGCCGTGGGTCAACGCGCACACCATGTCGCTGTTCCTGTGCGCCGTGGCGCAGCGCCACCCCAATGAATTCATCGTCATGGTGATGGACCAGGCGGGCTGGCACATCGCGCACGACCTGGAGGTGCCCCAGAACATGCGTCTGGTCTTGCTGCCGCCCTGGAGTCCCGAAATCAATCCGGCAGAACACATCTGGGAGGCGCTGCGTGAGGACTGCGTCGGCAACACCGTCTTCGCCAGCCTCGATGCCGTCGACAAGGCGCTCAGCGTCGGATTGCTATCCCTCGAATTGGACACCTCACGAATGCACAGTCTTACCGGATTCAAATGGATAACTTCTATATCATTGAATGCACATTAGTATTAGTCAGCGGCGACATGAACAGCCAGTTGTATTGCGACTTGGAGTTGGAGCTGTTTGTCACGTTCCGCCTTGGTGAAATCGGCATCTACACATCCAGCACCAGTCGGCGCGTCTTTGATCGCGAACAGCACACGGTGATCGTGCGGTTGCTAGCCTTTTCGGAGTCGGTCTGCACGAAATCGCGGTGATCTGGCATACCTTCGAGCACACGCGTGATGCAAGTTCCGCACACGCCAGACTGGCATGACATCGGCACTTCGATACCGTACTCGAGCAGCTTCTCAGCGATACGTTCCCCCGGCTGCACTTCGAACGACACCTTGCTGCGCGCGGCCACCACTGTAAACGGAGCGCCGTCGGTGTTGACTTCGGCGCCAAAGCGTTCGAGATGCACCTGCTCGTTCTGCCATCCTTGGCGCTTCGCTGCCGCCGTCACGAAATCCATGAAGCCGTTGGGCCCGCAGGCGTACAAGTGGCGCGAAACCGATGGCACGGCCAGCACGTCATCGACGTGCAGCAATTGCGCTGGCTGGCCGTCGTCGAGGTGGACTTGCACGCGCTCGCCGAATTGCCTCAGGTCGTCGAGAAAGGCCAAGCGTGACGCACTGCGCCCGCAGTAGTGCAGCTCGAACGCACGGCCGGCGGCCTGCAGCGCAAATGCCATCGACAGAATCGGCGTGATGCCAATGCCGCCGGCAAAAAGGATGGTGTGTTGGGCATCAAGCGTCAGCGGAAAATTGTTGCGTGGTCTGCCGATCTCGATTACTTGACCTTGATGGAGATCGGCATGGACGGCAGCCGACCCGCCGCGCGACTTCGGGTCGAGCAGAATGCCCAGCCGGTACCGACCGCGCTCCGCTGGATTGCCGGCCAGCGAATATTGGCGCAGCAAGTCGCTGCGTGCGCGCAGATCGACGTGGGCGCCGGCGTCGAATGACGGAAGCGGCTGGCCGTTGGCACTCTCAAGCTCGAGCGAGACGATGTCCTGTGCCACGTCTCGGCGCGCGACGATGCGCACCTTGATGGGGCCTTGCGGCGCCAGGGCCTCCTGCGTCGCGACAACTGTGCCGGCGGTGTCGGGCTCGACGACCACTGGCAGTGACGCCCAGGCGCGGATCGTATTGTTCATCGCCACCACCGGCTCACCGACCAGTGCGATGGTCTTGACCCGCCGAGTCAATGATTGCAAGAGACTGATGATTTCCAAGCGCGCCAGGTGCATACCCATGCACATGTGCACGCCGGAGCCGAAGCCCAGGTGATCATGCACATCGCGCGTGACATCGAAGCGGTCGGGGTCCTTGAACTTGCGCTCGTCGCGGTTGGCCGAGGCGTACATCACCATCACGCGCGCGCCCTTCGGAATCGTCACTCCGGCGATCTCGGAATCTTCGGCAACATAGCGCGTGAAGGCGCGAATCGGTGAGGCCAGTCGTACCACCTCTTCGACGGCATTCGGGATCAGCTCGGGGCGCTCGCGCACCAGCTTCCATTGATCCGGCTGATCGGCGAAGAACTTGATCGCCTGGCCGGTGGCAGAGATCGTGGTGTCCAGACTTGGGTTGATGTAGTCGCGCATCAATTGGGCGCAGGTGGCATAGGGGATGCCTCGCTCGGCGCCGACCTTGAAGATGCGATGGGCCCAGCCGTCCGGTTTGAGCTTTTCCGGTGTGCCGTATTCGTCGAGGAAAGCCTTCAGGTCACGCAGGTCTTCGAATGCCGCCTTGGAACGGGCGTTCTCTGGACCAAACAGGTTGAAGGTCGCCGACGCCCAGGTGAGCATTTTTTCGCGCCCTTCGGCTGGCAGGCCGACCAGTTCGGCGACGATGGTCACTGGCAGAAACTGTGCAAAGTCGGCTATGGCATCGAAGCGCCGGCGTTCGACGAGTCCGGCCACCAGCGTGTCGGCGGCCTGACGGATGCGCGGGGTGATCGCTTCCAGCGCGCCGGGCAGCAGCGGCTCGGCGGTCACGCTGCGCGTCTGGTCGTGCTCAGGGGGGTCGGAGTTCAGCGTATTGCCGGAGAGCATTTCATTGACCTTGACGTTCAGCGACACGCCGCGTGAATTGATGAAACGTTTGGGCTGGCGCAACGCACTGGCCACTTCGGCATAGCGCGGCAGCGCATAGACGTCGTGCTGCTTCATGTAGACCACAGGCCCCATCGCACGCAGTTGCGCATAGACGGGATCGGGGTCGCGGATTACCGCGTCTGCATAGAAATCATCGTTGTAGATGGGTGCTTTCATGTTGATACTCCCTGGATGCCTTCAGAGGCGAAGATCGGCCAGCGCCAGCGCATCGCCGACGGCAAATGCGCCCATGCCACCGTCCGGCGAAATCTCTGCGCCGCGCAGCCAGGTGCTTTGTGGCGAAAGCAGGAACGCCGCGATCGCCGCAATCTCTTCGGGCTTGCCAGGCCGACCCGCACGCGCCACATTGCGCGCCATCTGTTCGCCAAAGGCGGCGGCGAAATCATCGAGCAGGCCCGTCGCAACCGCGCCCGGGCACAGCGCATTGATGCGCATGTCACGACCGGTCATGGCTTCGGTTTCGGCCAATGTCCAGACAATCATCGCTTCCTTTGATAGGTTGTAGGCACGCACATGGTCGATGCCCTCATCGCGGATGAAGGTCGCCAAATCCTTGGCTGGATCTACGGCGAACAAGCGTTTGACTTGTTCGATGTTGTCGCGCCAGCGCGCACCGGCACGCGACGCCATGTTGACGATCGACGCTCCTGCGCCCAGCTGTGGCAGCATCGCCTTCGTGAAGCTGCGTTGCGCGAAGAAATTGACAGTGAGGATCACGGCCTCGCGTCCGGGCTTGGGCGACAAACCAGCGTTGTTGCACAGGCCGTCGAACGGACCTTCGACGTTCGCCACTGCGGCCGCAATCGAGCCAAGGTCGCCCAGGTCGATGCAGTGGCATGTGAACCCAGCCTTAGCCGGCGGCGCAATATCAAATCCGGTTACGCGTGCGCCGGCTGCCAGCAGCTGCGCAGCCAAAGCTGCCCCAATACCCGTGGCAACGCCGGTGACGGCAATGTGTTTGTCCTTGATCGAGTTCATCGTAATTCCTTCAGGTCGAGAATTGAGTTGCAGACTGGTGCGGTCACACCAGCCATCCGGCGGGACCGGAAATCGAGTGGTGGCCCTGGAATTGAGTCACGCCCTCGTAGCCCATGTTGCGTCCGATGCCCGAGTGCTTGAATCCGCCAAACGGCCCACGGCCATCCTGCACGGAAGGGCCATGTGCATTGAGATAGGTAAAGCCGGCTTCGAGCTGACGTGCGATCTTGACTGCGCGATCGCGGTCTGGCGTCCAGACCGACGAGCACAGTCCGAACTCCGAGTCGTTGGCCGCCGCGATGACCTCGTCCTCATTGTCGAATGCCATGATCGGCAGCACCGGGCCGAACTGCTCTTGGCGCACCACCCGTAGGCGCGGGTCGGCGTTGAGGACAAAGGTCGGCCGTTGGAAGTAACCGGCCTCGTAGAGTGCTTGGTCGGGCACGTCGCCGAACTCCTGGACGTCGGCACCGGCAGCCCGCGCTTCTTCGATCATGCCTCTGACGACGCCAAGTTGCTTGGCATTGTTTAGCGGCCCCATTGTCGTTTCCGGCAGCAAACCGTCGCCAACTACCTGTCTGGCCGCCACCGCAGTGATACCGGCCACCACTTCGTCGTAGCGCGAGCGGTGCACATACAGGCGTTTGAGCGCCATGCAGATCTGCCCGGCGGACATGAAGGCACCCATATACAGGCGGGTGAACGCCGCCTCGTCGAGCACAGCGTCTTCGAGCACAATGCCGGGGTCGTTGCCGCCGAGTTCGAGCGTCACCGGTGTCAGGTTCTCTGCCGCGACCTTCATCACATGGCGCCCGATGGCGACTGAGCCGGTGAAGTTGACAAAGCGTGTCAACGGGTGGCCGGTGAGCCGGTCGCCGATGCGCACAGAGTCGCCGGTCACGATATTGACAACACCAGGTGGCAGCGCTGCGGCGATCATGTGAAGCGTGATCGTCGGCGCCAGAGCCGCGTTCTCGGACGGCTTGACGACTACGGTGTTGCCAGCGATCAGCGCCTGTGGCAGCTTGGCGCCAAGAATGGCCAGTGGCCAGTTCCACGGCACGACCAGCACGGCCACGCCACGTGGGTGGCGCGTCACGATTGTGTCGAACGGCGGTCCAGAGATGTGCTCGTCCTGCGCCAACCGGCTGGCATAGGCCGCGTTCTGGCGAAAGCGGTCACCCAGGCGGGTGATCTCAAGCATAGTCTCGCGGCGGATCTTGCCGTGTTCGCGGGTGAATAACTGGGAACGCGCGTCGACCTCCGCCTCGTTGGCAGTCAGCAGGTCGGCAACGCGGTTCAGCATCGCCGCGCGTTCGTCGTACGACAGCGCCGCCCAAGCCGGGAAGGCACGATGTGCCGCCTCCACCGCAGCATCGACATCGCCTTCAGTGCCGGCGGCAACATGGCCCACCAGTTCGGCTGGCCTGGCGGGGTTGTGCAACAGATAGGTGCCGCGATCCGACGCCGGACGAGCCTCGCCGTTGATAAAAAGTTGCGTGGAGATTGGTGCGTCTGACATTGGCTTTTTCATGCGGTTACTCTGATTGCTGGCGGCCGTTGCGCCTCGGGTACTTCGGACTCCGACCAGAAGCCGATCAGCATCCCCTGGCGCGCGCTTTTGCCAGTAAGTGACTTCATCTGTGCCTCGTCAAGAGCGGTGCGATTGCGCAGGCCGGCGGACCAGTCGAGCATCAGATCCTTCATCCGTTCGCGCACGGCGGCGAGCCCTGGGTCGCGGCCGCGATCGTGCAGTTCCTGCGGGTCTTCCTGCAGGTCGTAGAGCATCGGAGCAAAGCCAAGTGCGTGAATGAATTTCCAGCGGCCGTCAAAGGCCATCGTCATGCGCGCCTCCAGTGGATCGCGCCCAAGGGCCTGAGCGACTGGCAGTCGTGCATAGTCACACTCGCTGAATATCCCATCGCGCCAGATCGCCGGCTGCTGGCCGTGCAGCCAAGGCAATAGCGAGCGTCCTTCGAGAAGCTGTCGCGGCGGCATGCCACCGAGGGTTTCAATGAAGGTCGGGATCAGGTCGATGGCGCCGACCAGGGCTTTGCAACTGCTGCCGCGGGTCGCCTCGGAGGCGCTGCTCGGATCAACGACGATCATCGGCAGCTTGGCTGAGGCATCGTGGAACAAGTCCTTCTCACCCAGACCGTGATCACCGAGGTAGTCGCCGTGGTCGGCGGTCAACACGATCAACGTATCGTCGAGTCGGCCGCACTCGCGCAGAAAGGCCGTCAGCCGGCCGATCTCGTCGTCGACTTGGCGAATCAGCCCCATGTAGGCGGGAATAGCCCGTGCGCGAACTTCTTCGCGTGCAAAGGTCTGCGCCACCCTTTGCTTGCGGAAGGCGGCGAGGATCGGATGGGCATCCTCCGCACCGGCTGGTGTGTGTACGGCCGCAGGAACATCGTCCGCACCGTATAGCTTGTGATATGGCGCTGGCGCGATCAGCGGCCAGTGCGGCTTGATGTACGACAGGTGCAGACACCAGGGCTTGTCGCCGGCGGCGGTGATTGTCTCGATTGCGCGGCTCGTCATATAGGCCGTTTCGCTGTGTTCGGCTGGAACACGTGCCGGACGATGTGCATGCTCCATGAAAAAGCCGTTCAGCACCCGGCCCTGCTCGTCCTCGGCCGAGTTTGCCCATTCCAGCCAGGGGTTGCGTCCACCCATGCCGTGCCTGCGCAGGTAGTCGTTGTAGCGTGGCTCCTTGGCCGAGTAGAAACCCAGCGGCCCCTCCGGATACAGGCCGTCGTCTCGTTCGCCTGCAACAAATCCGCATTCGGCTAGTGCGTGGCCGACGCCGTCATCTGCAGTCAGGTTCAGCCGCGCGAGGCCATTCGCATCGGCGCGCATGTGGGTCTTGCCCATCAGGATGGTCTGAAGGCCGCGCTCATGCATGTACTCGCCCAGCGTGCGCTGGTTCAACTCGAATGGAATGTCGTTCCATGTTGCGCCGTGGCTGCGGACATGGCGGCCGGTGTAAAAACTGGCGCGTGAATTGCCACAACTGGTACCTTGTGCATAAGCCCGATCGAATCGGACGCCGCGCGCTGCCAAGGCATCGATGTTCGGTGTCTGCATCGGGCTTTTGCCGTAGCAAGAGAGATAGTCCCAGCGCAGCTGGTCGACCATCAGGAACAGAATGTTCCGAACAGACATCAGGCGCCTCTCATCGCTTCTGGCCTGGAAAGTTTGTGGGCTGCGAACTCGAACTTGGTGCTGCCAGCGCCGGCCCGCAGCGGGAGATGGAAAAATCGTCGGATCATGGTTTGTCCAGTTACGCTTGTTTAGGAACAAACGTTGAGCTTATGGACTGCAGCCAAACTCGGAAAGATGGAGAATGCAGCCGGTAGATAATTAATTCACATCAGGGTTAACCCTGAAAATGGTGCATGGAGATCGGCGAACCGATCTAGAGTGACGAGGAAAGACGCGCATGAAATTGGCCTCCGTACAAGCCTTTGTTGAGGTAGTCAAGGCCGGCAGCATTCACGCTGCCGCGCGGCAGCTCGGTCTGTCTCAGCCTGCGTTGTCCAAGAGCCTGCGTGCATTGGAGGAGGACCTGGCCGCTCCCTTGTTGACCCGCAGCAGCTACGGGGTCGAACTAACCACCTATGGCAAGGTCTTCTATCAGCGCGCGCAGGTTGTGATTGATGAGTTGCGAAAAGGCAGAGAGGATGTTACGCAGCTGCGGGGGCCGTTCGAGGGTCGTTTGACCGTAAGCATCGCCCCTGCCAGCACCATGCAACTTGCTCCGATGGCGATTGTCGACTTCTGCCGCGAGTGTCCGGATGTCGAATTGCACATCGAGGAGGGAATATGGCCAGTGGTGTCTGAATCCCTCCGCGATGGCTCCATCGACATTGCCATTGGGCCGATGCGGGACGAACATCCACCCGCCGAGGTGGTGTTCGAACGTTTGCTTGATGTGCAAATGGCGATCGTACTGAGGCCCGGACACCCGCTAGCTGGTGCCACTTCACTCCGGGAACTGGTTGGGGGCCGCTGGCTTCATCAAGGCGTGGGCGGCTCCGGCTCCGCCAGCATCCTGACCAAGCGCATCTTCGCGGATCACGATCTACCCGTCCCGGCGGTCAGCGTGGAGAGTCGGTCCTTGACCGCGACGATCATGATGCTGCAGCGAATGGATCTCATAGCCGTCATGCCGCGGCGAATTCTGGATCTTCCAGGCGTGCGCGATGCGTTGGCGATAGTCGATCTCAAGGAGACCTTGGGATCAAACTTGATCGGCTTGATCTACCGGGGCGACCGTCCGCTTACTCGTTTAGCGCAGATTTTCGCCAAGCACACGCGCCGCGCCGCGGCGCATCTGGCACGAGAGCGCAACCAAGGTGAGGAATCGCGCAGTTAGCCTGAAACACCACGTTGGCTGCCGCTTCAAGTTGATTGGAATTTAAGGGAAGCCCCCGTGGCTCGAAATCCTAATGGGAGGAAGGAGGAAATACGTCGGCCAGACTACTGAAAGGTCGGCCGACCTGCATGCATCGTTATTGAGGGTTAACCCCAATGTGGATTAATTATCTAGCAGCTGAATTTTCCATCTTTGCGAATCCTGACGCAGCCCCTAAGCTCCATTCGCGTTCCTTAACAACCGTCAGGACATTCATGAATTACACGACTCGAATCCTCTGCAATGCGCTTGGCTTTTCCGCCTTACTTGCACTGAGCGCAGCCCCTGCGTGGGCCGACACCACGCTCGTCATCAACGCCTTCCTGCCCGCGCAGGACACGATGAACACCCAGATTCTCCGGCCCTGGGCAGACGCCGTGACCAAGGCCACCGATGGGCGCGTCAAGGTGCAGATTCCACCAAGCAGTGTGGCGGCTCCCGATCAGTTGTGGAATTCGGTACGCAGTGGCGTGGTCGATGGCGCTTATCTCTATAACGGTCTGTTGCCGAACCAATTGAAGCTGATGCAAATGCCCCAGTTGCCGTTCCTCGGCACAAGCGCCAAGGCCAACTCGGTCGCGCTGTGGCGCACCTACGACAAATACTTTAAGGCCGCCGATGAGTACAAGAGCGTGCATTTGCTGGGGGTCATGGTGATGCCGAGCGGGATTCTGTACAGCCTCAAAGGCCCGATTGAATCTGAGCATGACCTGCAAGGCGTCAAGGTCTGGGCGTTGCCCGGCGTGCCGGCCAAGATGATGGCAATGGCAAAGGCGGGCGTGAATGCCACGCCGGCGGCCAGGATGAGCGAGATTGTGGCGGGGGGCATGGTCGACGTCATGGTCGGCAACCCTGACATGTATTCGGATACCTTCAAGGTGATGCGCTACGCCAAGAGTGCCACGATGGTGCCGGGGGGATTTTCCACACCCTCTTGGTCTCTGGTTCTAAACCGCCCGAAGTGGGAGTCAATTTCACCGGCCGACCGCGAAATCATCACCAAACTTTCGGGCGAAGCACTTGCCGAACGGGCAGCGGCTTTTGATAACGTGGAAGCGGCGGCCCACGCTGCAGCCGTGCAAAGTGGCGTGAAATACCTATCCGCCTCGCCGCAATTCGTGACTGCCTTGGAAAAGAGCGGCGCGGTGTTGACAAACCAGTGGCTGGCAACTGCCAAGACCGAGAAGGTAGACGGCGCCGCTGCGCTGGCGTACTACAAAGCACAGTCTGCGGTAGTCGGCAAATGAATGCCGCCAAAGTGCCCCCTGGCGGGGGCACGCACGGGGTGGCGACCGCAGACGAGTCCGGCTTCGTCGGAACCTGCGCTTTCATCCTGCGCGTTATGTGCGCCGCGGCCATGCTGTTCATCATGGGCCTGACTTTCGTCGACGTGCTCATGAGTTACTTCTTTGCGTTCCCCATCACTGGCAGTGCCGAATTAGTCATGTTCGCGATGGCGATTCTCATCTTCTCGGCCTTTCCGCTGGTGACCCTGCGTGAGCAACACATCTCAGTGGGCATTTTGCACGGGCGCCTGCACGGCTTCTGGCTCTGGCTGCAGCGTCTGGTCATCCTTGCCGTGAGTCTGCTGGCCTGCACCGCCATGTCCTGGCAGCTGCTGCATGACGGCCATCAACTGGTGAGCGATCAGCAGGCGACGATGGTGCTGCAACTGCCTTTGGGTCCGCTGAGCTACTTCATGGGCGCTTTGAGCGGCGTCAGTGCGCTGGCGCTGGTCCTGCTGCTGGTGCGGCATTTGCGGGCGGGCGTCCCCCCCAACGCCCTGGAGAATCCGTCATGACCATGGCACTGATCGGCTTTGCGCTGGTGTTGCTACTGGCCTTCTATGGCGTGCCGCTGGGTTTTTCGATGCTCACGCTGGGCGTCTCGCTGTTCGCGCTGACGCGGGGTTGGGGGCCAGCCTTGGCGATGATGGGGCAAACCATCGCTGATCTGGCCGCCAACGACAGTCTGTCGGTGCTGCCGATGTTCATCCTGATGGGCACCTTCATCTACAAGGCCGACATGGCCGAGGAGTTGTACGACGCGGCCAACTCCCTTCTCGGGCATTTCAAGGGCGGGCTGGCCTATGCCACGGTGCTGGCCAGCGCCGGTTTCGCTGCCATCTCGGGGAGCTCCATTGCCACCGCTGCTACGATGACCAAGGTGGCCATGCCGCCGATGCGCGCGCGCGGCTACTCGGACAGCATGGCCAGCGGCTGCGTCAGCTCGGCTGGTACGCTGGGTGCGCTCCTGCCCCCCAGCGTGCCGCTGCTGGTCTACGGCATCATCACGCAGCAAGACATCGGCAAGCTGTTCATCGCGGGCATCATTCCCGGCGCGCTGCTGGGGCTGATGTTCATGGGCGCGATCTGGTGGACGGTATTTCGGCATCCTGAGCGCGGACCGGCGGGCGCGCACACGGCATGGCCCCATCGTCTGCAGGCATTGTCCAAGGTTTGGGGTGTGCTGGCCTTGTTCCTGCTGGTCGTCGGCGGCCTGTACGGCGGCTTCTTCACGGCTACCCAGGCGGGCAGCATCGGCGCCTTTGGCGCGCTCTTGTTTGCGCTGGCACGGCGCAAGCTGAGCCTGCGCATCGCATTCGAGGCTCTTTTCGAAGCGGCCAGAACCACCGGGATGATCTTTGTCATTGTGTTTGGCGGCAAGGTGTTCGCAAATATGGTCTCGATCTCAGGCCTCACCAGTCAACTGGTCAGCACCATTCAGTCCTTGCACCTGCCCGCCGTCGGGGTGATTCTGGTGATCGTGCTGATCTATATCGTGCTGGGCTCGTTGATGGAGGGGCTGTCCATGATGCTGCTGACCGTGCCCGTGTTCTCGGCCATCGTGCAGCCGCTGGGTGTCGACATGGTCTGGTTCGGCGTCTTTGTGGTGATGATGATGGAGATCGGTCTGATCCACCCGCCGGTAGGCATGAATATGTTCATGGTCAAGACCGTTATGCCCGATCTGTCGCTGAGAACCATCCTGATCGGCACCATTCCATTCTTGTTCGCCAACATCATCGCGCTCGCACTGTTGATTGCGTTCCCAGCCATTGCACTGTCGCTGGGAAGGCTGCTGGGGTGAGGAAAATATTCGATACCCCCCGAATACCGGAAAGGGCGAGCGGCTCTCATCAGTATAGCCTTCAAGGGAATAATGAAAATATGTCCGGCAGTTGACGCTGGATAAAGTGACCACGAGCTAGACTGAGTCCCAGTTGCAACTTGTGGATCGAGATCGCAAAATGGGTGAAGCAAAATGGCAGCAACTGGCATTGCAGAGGCAGGCGTTGCAGTGCATTGCGGTGGAGACTCCGGTCGGGCGAATTCTTGTGCATTGGGATCACGATGCCAGCGCCACGCCCAAAGCACGGTTGACTTTTTCCGCCGAACTCCTGGCAAACGCGGGGGCTACGACGCCCGGGTCAACAGTTATACACACCTTGATCGGCTGCGAGAACTTTGGTCGCAACTGCGACTTCCGGGGTTTGCCGAAAGGCTTTGAGCCCGGCAGGTTTGTCCCAAAGAAACATTTCGAGCACGAGAATATAAGCGTGTAACAGAGGGATGAGACCGATCACGACGCTTGCAATTGCGCCCACGGTCGTCTACTTTGAGGTAGCGATTTCTGACGACAGCTTACCCGCTTGCATCTGTATGACCGCAATGTGTCCGAGAGCGGGATTTCAGCGCGCCGCCGCCACCGCCCGCAACCGCTGGAGGCTGTGTGAAAACTCCTTGAACCTTGCAGGGGATTTGTTATCACATATCGAACCGTGGGGAGGGTTGGATATGGCGAGATTCATTGAGGGCGCGGATCGGCAACAAGTCACGCTGCTACCGGAGTGCTTGGACGACTTCATCACTGAAGACAACACCGTTCGGGTGGTTGATGCGTTCATAGGTGAGTTGGATATGGTGGCCCTGGGTTTCGAGGGAGCAACCCCGGCTGCAACGGGTCGACCTTCGTACCACCCATCAGTGCTGTTGAAACTCTACCTCTACGGTTACCTCAACCGCATCCAGTCCAGCCGCCGCCTGGAGCGCGAATGCCAACGAAATGTGGAGCTTATGTGGCTGACTGGGCGCCTGGCCCCTGACTTCAAGACCATTGCGGACTTTCGTCGTGATAACGGCAAAGGTACCTACGTAAACAAGTTCATTCATGACAGTTCTCCGGCTCCCAGCCTAATTAATACGAAATGTGTTCGATCAACCATTCGGGATGCAGCAGAACAAAGAGACCACCACCGTGCGCTTTGTGCTTTTGTACGGGCTCGCGCCCGAAGGAGACTCAAGCTGCACGACGGTGAGTCAACCCATTCAGCAATCAAGCCTGTGACCACAGGCTCCATGCCTGAAGTTTGAATCAATTTAAAGATATTAGGAGACACGATCCGATGGAACCATTGAAGGAATCAATTGATCATGCGTCACGCGGCCTGCCGGAATCTCTGCCGTTCTGGCAGTGGAGCGGTACCGACATGGCCCAGGCTGTCCGGACTGGAGTCGTGTCAGCGCGCGAGCTCACGCTGGCGCACCTGGAACGCATTGCGCAGACCAATCCCGTCATCAACGCGCTCGTCGAAGTCTCGGGTTCAGAGGCGCTGGTCATGGCGGATGCCGCCGACGCTGCGGTGGCGCGTGGCGAGCAGTTGCCGCCCTTGCACGGTGTTCCCGTCGCGATCAAGGTGAATGCGGACCAGCAAGGCCATGCGACGACCGACGGTATCGTTGCACTCAGCGAAAACGTTGCAGCATCCGATGGCCCCCAGGTGGCGACACTCAGGCGCGCGGGCGCGGTATTGATCGGACGCAGCAACACGCCTTCGTTTTCACTCCGATGGTTTACTGAGAACGATCTCCATGGCCGCACGCTGAACCCGTGGGATCCGGCACGCACACCGGGCGGCTCGTCGGGTGGGGCGGCCGCCGCGGTCGCAGCCGGAATGGTGCCAATCGCGCAAGGCAGCGATATCGGCGGCTCGATCCGCAACCCTGCGTATTCGTGCGGAGTTGTCGGACTTCGTCCCACCGCAGGCCGGGTGCCGGGCTGGTATGGACCCGTGGGTGCGGATCCCGCGCTCTCTTCGCAGCTGATGCTGGCGAACGGACCTTTAGCCCGTTGTGTAAAGGATCTGCGACTCGCGCTGTCCGTGATGAGCCGCTTTGATCCGCGCGACCCGCTGTCCAGCCCAGTCGTACCATGCGCACAGCCACTGAGCCACGCCTTACGCGTGGGCCTGGTTCGCGGGGACGATGTGGCGCGGCCGGCAGCTGCCGTCAACTCTGCGCTCGATAGTGCAGCGAAGTGGCTATCGGATGCCGGTTACCAGGTCGATGAAATCGCCCTGCCGCAGCTGCAAGAGGCGTACCGCCTGTGGTACCTCATCGCGCTGGAAGAATTTCGGCAGGTGCTACCTGAGATGCGCCGCGTGGGCGATTCGCGCGTATGCCGCGCCGCAGCACATTACTTCGCCATCGCGCGTGGCTGGTGGGGCAAAACCCCCGGACTGGAAGCCTACATGACCGGATATGCGCGGCGCGGGACGCTGATCGCGCAACTTGAACAGTTGCTTCATGACACTCCCCTCATCCTGCTGCCGGTTTCGAGCGAACAAAGCTTCGAGTATGACCTGGACATCGTCAGCGTCGATAGCATGCGCCGCGTCGCGGCCGCCAACTGGTCCATGATGGCTATTGCGCTTCTGGGTATGCCGGCGGCGGCGGTGCCGACCGGCATTGCGAACGGCCTGCCGGTCGGGGTGCAGCTGATGGCAGGCCGCTGGCGGGACGAGCTGGTCTTACACGCCGCTGATGTGATTGAAGAGCGTGCGGGTGTGATCACCCCCATCGACCCCATCGGGCGCGCACAGCCGACGGCTAGACCACGCGGCTGAGCTGGATCACAGCGCAGGCCTTGCGCATGCTGGCTCCATATCTCTTCATCAGATTGGTGGCCAGTTCACGCTTGCGCGAGGGCTTCAGAGCTTTTCTGCCAGAACGTCCTGCAGCATGGCCTTGTCCAGGCTCAGATCGGCCACCAGGCGCTTGAGCTTGGCGTTCTCTTCTTCGAGCTGGCGCAGCCGGCGCAGCTCAGACGGGCCAAGCCCACCGTACTTCTGACGCCACTTGTAGAACTTGGCGTCGCTGATTCCGATCTTGCGGCAGATCTCATCGACCCGGGTGCCCAGCTCCGCTTGTTTGAGGGCAAATGCGATCTGCTCCTCGGTAAACCTGCTTCTCTTCACGACATGTTCTCCTTCTCGCAAGGTGAAAATCATGCCGGATTTCCTACTTTTGGATGGTCAGTCTTCAAGCAGCACCACGCGGGCGGGGTCCAGGCCCACCGTGATCGTTTCACCCGGCGCTACCGTTTCGCGCGCGGTCGCCGTCGCAACGACGGATTGGCCGTCGGCGAGTCGTAGCCGGTGATCGACCGTGGTCCCCTTGTAAACTACTTCCTCGAGCGTTGCGGTCAGCTGGATCGGCTGGCTCGCACCCTGCGTAGCGAGTCGCAGATCCTCGCAGCGGATAGCCAGCCCGCGGACGCCACCGGCGGCGGCGGTCGCGCCGGGGACCGGCACCGCGATTCCGCCGAAAAGGACCGCGGCCCCGGGACCAGGATTCTGCACCGACGCGTCGAGCACGTTGCAGCTGCGAAAGAAGTGGGCGACGAAGCGGGTCTGCGGCCGGGTGAAGATCACCTCGGGTACGTCGCATTGGACGCAGCGACCGCCGTTGAGAACGGCGACCCGATCGCTCATGGTCAATGCCTCTTCCTGGTCGTGGGTGACATAGAAGAAAGTGGTTCCGGTACGGCGCTGGATGTGCTTGAGTTCGAGCTGCATCTCGCGTCGGATCTTTTCGTCCAGCGCGGACAGCGGCTCGTCCAGCAGCAGCATCTGCGGTGATGGCGCCAGGGCCCGAGCCAGAGCGACGCGTTGCTGTTCGCCGCCACTGAGCAGGGTGGCGTTCTTGTCACCTTTGCCAGTCAGTCCGATCAGGTCGAGCATCTCCGCCACCCGGTCGCGCTGGGCTTGCTGTGGCATCCGGTGCGCCTTCAGGCCGTAAGCAACGTTCTGGGCGACGCTCATGTGCGGAAAAATCGCGTACTGCTGGAACATCATTCCCAGGTTGCGGTTCCAAGGGGCGACGCCGACGAGGTCGCGACCCCCGTACAGGACCCGGCCCGAGTCAGGCTCTTCGAGCCCGGCCACCATGCGCAGGATCGTCGACTTGGCCTACCCGAGCCAGGGCCACGAGATGCTGTTCGACGCCCACACGAGGTCGTTCGCAGCCTTGGGCGGGGTGGCGCGCCGCGGGATCTACGACAACATGCGCACCGCGGTAGACAAGGTACACAAGGGCAAGGGCCGCACCGTCAATGCGCGCTTTGCGGTGATGTGCGCGCACTACCTGTACGACCCGGACTTCTGCAGCGTGGCCATCGCTTCTTGCACAGCAGCGCCAGCGCGAAGAAGCGTGTCAAGGCCAGGGAGCAGGCCCGCAAGGCTGGCGCCAACGCCGCAGCCACCGACGAAGGCAGCTGAATCGCCGCACGTGGCAAGCCGCTATGGGCTACGCCCTTCGCTTATTGCCACGTGCACCCATCACCAAGTTCGGGAGGTTAAAGACCAGGGAGAGACTTACACTTATCCACAGCCGGGCATCAAAAAACCGGTTTCCACCCCTGGCTCACGATTCAATCGGCACGGTGGCTCAGATTTACTTCGGCGCGGACAGTCTTGCTTGATGTTGCGGGTATTCGCACAGGCTCACGGTTATAATGAAACACGATGCGGCTGTAGCTCAGTGGATAGAGTATCGGCCTCCGAAGCCGAGGGCCGTGGGTTCAATTCCCGCCAGCCGCACCAGTGGTTTTTTTGGTCCAAATATTGGTCCAAAAAACTGGGTTCTGGATTCCGAAGCTTGCCGACGGTTTCCGAACATTTCTCATGTGCAACAATGAGTTAGGTCCAGTTCAGAGTGGTGGGTGCCAGTAGAGACTTGGCCTCCGAAGCCAAGGGTCGTGGGTTCGATCCCCGCCAGCCGCACCAGAGCGCAATGGACCTCAGTATTCATGCGGGGTTCCCGCCAATAGGGCCTCTCGATGGGTTCAGCGCCGCTGCCCGGCAGCACGCGGCCAATGCCGCGCCGGACGTGGGAGCCGATGGTGATCGGGGCGGCATTCCAGCGCTTGGCCGTGTCGACCACTGCCTCGCCCAGGCGCTCGCGTTGCCGACCGGGGAGGTGATTTCGGGTTTGAGACGTCGACCTAGTACAGTGCCTTATGGACATACGCCACACTTTCCGCCGCGACGATCTGGTTCGTATTGCCACTGAAGCCATGAAAGCGCGCGGGCTCGAGCCCGAGTTTCCGGAGCGTGCGTGGCAGCAACTGACGGCGATCGATGGGCCAGGCCGCGAAACCGATCCGCACATCCGCGACCTCACGGCGCTGCCATGGTGTTCCATTGACAACGACGACTCGCTCGACCTCGACCAACTCACGGCCTGCGAATCGCTGGAGGGCGGCGCCGTGAAGATCTTCGTGGCCGTGGCCGACGTGGATGCACTGGTCAAGAAGGGCTCGGCCATCGACGAGCACGCGCGCATCAACACCACGTCGGTCTACACCTCGGCGCGGGTGTTTCCGATGCTGCCCGAGCGCCTCTCCACCGGCCTGACCTCGCTCAACCCGCATGAAGATCGGCTGGCCGTCGTGACAGAAATGGTGATTGGTGCAGACGCTGCCGTTACCCACTCCACCGTGTATCGGGCGAAGGTGCGCAACCACGCCAAGCTGGCCTACGACGCCGTGAGTGCATGGATTGACGGTGCAGGCGCCTTGCCCGAGGCGGCGCGCGCCGCCCGCGGCATGGATGTGCAGTTGCGCACGCAGGACGCGGTGGCCCAGCGCATGCGCGCGCGGCGGCGCGCCGAAGGCTCGCTCGAATTCGAAACCTTCCAGCCCCGGGCCGTATTCGACGGTGACCGGGTGGTCGATATCCGTCAGCAGGTGCAAAACCGCGCACGCCAGCTCATCGAAGAATTCATGATCGCCACGAATACCTGCACGGCGCATTTTCTGGCGCACCACGGTGGCAGCTCGCTGCGCCGGGTGGTGCGCTCGCCCGAACGCTGGCTGCGCATTGTGGAGGTGGCGGGAAGATACGGCGAAGCCCTGCCCAAAGACCCCGATTCGCGCGCGCTGGAGGCGTTCCTGGCGCGACAGCACCAGGCGGATCCGCTGCGCTTTCCCGATCTGTCGCTGGTCATCATCAAGCTGATGGGCTCGGGCGAGTATGTGGTCGAGCGCCCCGGCGGCGAGCCCATTGGCCACTTTGGGCTGGCGGTGCGCGACTACACGCACTCCACGGCGCCGAACCGCCGCTATCCCGACCTGATCACCATGCGCATGATCAAAGGTGTGCTCTGCGGTGGGCGTTCGCCATATGCCGGCGCCGAGCTCGAAGCCCTGGCGGTGCACTGCACCCGGCAGGAGGACGCGGCAAAAAAGGTGGAGCGCAGCGTGCGCAAGTCCGAGGCGGCGCTGTACCTGCAGGACCATGTGGGCCAGGGCTTTGACGCCATTGTCACGGGCCGCACGCAAAGCGCTACCTGGGTGCGCATCTTCACACCGCCGGCCGAGGGCCTGCTGGTGGCGGGTGAGCCCAATCTGGACGTGGGCCGGAAAATTCGCGTGAAGCTGGTGAGCACTAACGTCGAGCACGGCTTCATCGACTTCGAGCAGGCGCACTGAGCCGGATCCGAGGTGGATGGCGTTCCAGTGACAGCGCTCGGTATTCGCAGGCTCGTTTGATGGGGTAGTTTGCTATTATAAAAATAGCGTAATGTGCTGATGTGGTATGGGCTTGGACCCGATTTGCCTTAAAATCAGCACCGGAATGTGCGAATGCGTCAGCACATGCTGCGTCTCGCCACCCAGCAGCAGGCGCTTGATGCCGGGCCGCCCGTGCGAGGCCATCACGATTACGTCGCACTTGTACGTCACTGCCTTGACCTTGACGTTCCGGGCCAGTTCGATGGCGCTGGAGGGTATCGTGAACATTGGCTTTTGTCTTGATTCAGGTCAAGCCCCTCGCGTGCAATGCCTTGTAGGCTTGTCAACATGCAGTCTGTCAGCCTTTCAATCCCGGGCTCAACCGGGGTTTCGCACGAGTCTTTGCGCCTGCTCGACGACCCGCAGGAATGGTCCTCATTCAGCCGGCTGGCCGGCCCCGGCGCCGCCTCCTGGGAGTCCAGCGTCATCATCGAAGGGATGCACTGCGCGGCCTGTGCCCTGACGCTGGAGCGTGCGCTGCTGGCGGTACCGGGTGTCGCCAGCGCGCAGGTCAGCGCGGCCAGTCACCGGGCCCGGGTGGTCTGGTCCGCCGAGCGGGTGCAGCCGTCGGGCTGGATGCAGGCCATCAAAAAGGCCGGTTACCAGGTGCTGCCCGCCAATGACGCGTTTGCCAGCGAGCGGCGCCAGCGCGAGAGTCGCCAGGCGCTGTGGCGCTGGCTGGTGGCGGGTCTGTGCATGATGCAGGTCATGATGTACGCCCTGCCGGCATACGTGGCCCGCCCGGGCGACATGACGGTGGACGCCGCCGGGCTGCTGCGCTGGGCTTCATGGGTGCTGACGCTGCCCGTGATGCTGTTTTCATGCGGTCCGTTTTTCGCCAGTGCGCTGCGCGACGTGCTGCATCGCCGCATCAGCATGGACTTGCCGGTGGCGCTCGGCATCGCGGTGACGTTTGCCGTCAGCAGCATGGGCACGTTCGATGCCGCGGGCATTTTCGGTCGCGAGGTCTACTTCGATTCGCTCACGATGTTCGTGTTTTTCCTGCTGACCGGGCGCTGGCTCGAACTTCGCCTGCGCGATCGCACTGCCGGCGCGCTGGAGGCCTTGATGAATCGGCTGCCGGACAGCGTGCAGCGCCGATGCCCGGATGGCCGCTTTGAACGTGTCGCCGTTCGCCGCTTGACCGCCGGTGATGTCGTGCTTGTCTTGCCGGGCGAGTCCTTTCCTGCCGATGGCGTGCTGACGCAGGGCCAAACCCACGCTGATGAAGCCCTGCTGACCGGCGAGTCGCGGCCTGTGCCCCGCTGCGCGGGCGAGCGGGTGATGGCGGGCAGCCACAACCTGTCGGCGGCCGTGCAGATGCGGGTCGAGCATACCGGCGAGGGCACCCGTTTCGCCCAGATCGTGGCACTGATGCAGAGCGCATCGCTCGACAAGCCCGCGCTGGCGCGGCTGGCCGATCGCATTGCCAGGCCATTCCTGGTCGTCGTGCTGCTGGCGGCTGCGGGCGCCTGCGCATTCTGGTGGCAGCGCGATCCGGGCCACGCACTGATGGTGGCTGTGGCGGTGCTGATCGTGACCTGCCCCTGCGCCCTGTCGCTGGCCACGCCGGCCGCCATGCTGGCGGCGGCCGGTGCACTGGCGCGCCGCGGTGTTCTGGTGCGCCGCCTGCAGGCCCTGGAGGCCCTCGCCGGCATCGATACCGTCGTGTTCGACAAGACCGGCACGCTCACCAGCGACGCCATGGTGCTGTGCGCCACTCGCACCCGTGACGGCGTCAGCGAAGCACAGGCGCTTGCCATGGCGGGCGCGCTCGCGCAGCATTCGCTGCACCCGGTATCGCGCGCGCTGGTAGCGGCCGGGCTGGCCCATGCGCAGATCGGCGCATGGGTCGCCGACTCGGTCGACGAAGTCGCGGGGCAGGGGCTGTCAGGACCGGTGCGCCGGGCTGCTGGCGCTGCTGCGGCATGGCTGCGCCTGGGCTCGGCATCGTTTTGCGGCGTGCAGGTGCCCGCGGTGCAGGCGTTGCACGCCTGTCTGAGCGATGGGCAAGGCTGGCTCGCCACGTTCGAGCTGACCGAGGCAGTGCGCCCCGATGCCCAGGCGATGCTGCACGCGCTGCGGGCCGACGGGATCGAGGTCTGCCTGCTCTCGGGCGATACGCCCCTGGCCGTGGCCCGCCTTGCGGCGCGGGTCGGCATCGAACAGGCCAGGGGCGGTTGTTCTCCTTCGGACAAGCTGGCGTTTTTGCGCGAAGCCCAACGGCGGGGCCGCAAGGTGGCCATGGTGGGTGATGGCCTCAACGATGGTCCCGTGCTGGCCGGCGCACATGCGTCATTTGCGTTTGGCCAGGCGGTTCCGCTGGCGCAGGCGCAGGCCGACTTCGTGGTCATGGGCGACCGGCTGGAGCCTGTGGCGCAGACCTTGCGGCTGGCGCGCCGCACGATGCGCGTCGTGCGTCAAAACCTGGCTTGGGCCGCGATCTACAACGCCGTCGGCATCCCTCTGGCCGTGCTGGGCTGGCTGCCGGCCTGGCTTGCCGGGCTCGGTATGGCACTGAGCTCCCTGATCGTGGTGCTCAATGCCTTGCGCCTGTCGAGCGACCCCAAACCGCTGAAGGCAAGTTGATGGACATCCTGTTTTTGCTGATTCCGTTGTCCGTCGTCCTGGTGTTCGTCATTCTGGGCGCGCTCTGGTGGGCCGTGCATCGTGGGCAATTTGACGACGTCGAGGCGGAAGGCGAGCGAATTCTCCACGATTCTTGAATGCCCTTGATATGCATCAAATTCGAGGCGGCATCGCTCTCTGAAACTCGAAACGAAGCCATTAATTTGAGGGGAATCTGATGAATTTGCCAAACAGGCAGGCAACTGAGTACAACGATACGGTGGTGCGGCAATTCGCCATCATGACGGTGATCTGGGGTGTCGTCGGCATGTTGGTTGGCGTGTTCATCGCGTCCGAACTGATCTGGCCCGACATCAACATGGGCATTCCCTGGCTCAGCTACGGCCGGCTGCGTCCGCTGCACACCAATGCGGTGATCTTTGCGTTTGGGGGGTCTGGCCTGTTTGCCGCCTCCTACTACGTGGTGCAGCGCACCAGCCAGGTTCGGCTGTTCGGCGACAAGCTTGCCGCATTCACTTTTTGGGGCTGGCAGGCCGTCATCGTGGCGGCGGCCATTTCGCTGCCTCTGGGCTATACGCAGGGCAAGGAGTATGCCGAGCTGGAATGGCCCATCGATATCCTGATTACCCTGGTCTGGCTGGCGTACGCCGTTGTGTTCTTTGGTACGGTCGGTACCCGCAAGGTCCGCCATATCTATGTGGCCAACTGGTTTTTCGGCGCCTACATCATCGCCATTGCGCTCTTGCATGTGGTCAACAGCGCGGCCATTCCGGCCGGGTTCATGAAATCCTACTCGGCCTATTCCGGCGTCCAGGACGCCATGGTCCAGTGGTGGTACGGCCACAACGCGGTGGGATTTTTGCTCACGGCGGGTTTTCTGGGCATGATGTACTACTTCATTCCGAAGCAGGCGGAGCGGCCGATTTACTCGTACCGGCTGTCCATCGTGCACTTCTGGGCGCTGATCTTCACTTACATGTGGGCGGGCCCGCACCACCTTCACTACACCGCGCTGCCGGACTGGGCGCAATCGGTGGGCATGGTGTTTTCGCTGATTCTGCTGGCGCCCAGCTGGGGCGGCATGATCAACGGCATCATGACGCTGTCGGGCGCCTGGCACAAGCTGCGTGACGACCCGATCCTGCGCTTCCTGATTGTCTCGCTCTCGTTCTACGGCATGAGCACGTTCGAGGGGCCGATGATGTCGATCAAGACCGTCAATGCGCTGTCGCACTACACCGACTGGGGCATTGGCCACGTGCACTCGGGGGCGATGGGCTGGGTCGGTCTGGTCACCATGGGCAGCATGTACTACCTGATTCCGCGCGTGTTCGGGCGCAGGCAGATGTACAGCGTGAAGGCCATCGAGCTGCATTTCTGGATCGCGACCATCGGCATCGTGGCCTACATCTCCGCCATGTGGATTGCCGGCGTGATGCAGGGCCTGATGTGGCGCGCCGTGAATCCCGACGGCACGCTGACCTATACCTTTGTCGAAGGCGTGAAGGCAACGTATCCGTTCTACGTGCTGCGTATGCTGGGCGGCCTGCTGTACCTCAGCGGCATGCTGGTCATGCTCTGGAACACGTTCAAGACGGTGGCCGCGGGTCGTTCGGTCAATGTCACCATTCCCGCCGCCGCGGCGCACGCCTGAGGAAACGCATCATGTCGAACAACAATAGTGCCGGTGGTTTCTCCCATGAGAGGATCGAGACCAGCAATTTCCTGATGATCGTGATGATCCTGCTGGTCCTGGCCGTTGGCGGGCTGGTGGAGATCGTCCCCTTGTTTTTCCAGAGATCCACCACCGAGCCGATCGAGGGGGTGCATCCGCGCACGCCGCTGCAGCAGGCGGGATTTGACATCTACCTGCGCGAGGGCTGCTATGGCTGCCACTCGCAAATGATTCGTCCGTTCCGCTCTGAAACCCTGCGCTATGGCCACTACTCGGTGGCCGGTGAATCGGTCTATGACCACCCGTTTCAATGGGGCAGCAAGCGCACCGGACCGGACCTGGCTCGTGTCGGCGGCAAGTACAGCGACGAGTGGCAACGCATCCATCTGAACAATCCGCGCGATGTGGTGCCCGAGTCCAACATGCCGGCGTATTCCTGGCTGGCCACCAGCAAGGTGGATGCCGATGCGCTGCCCCGGCACCTGAGGGCGCTGCGCAGTGTGGGCGTGCCCTATACCGATGCGCAGATTGCCAGTGCCGCGGACGAGGTCAGGGGCAAGACCGAAATGGAAGCGTTGATTGCCTATCTGCAAGGCTTGGGCCTTGCCCTCAAATAACCGTCAGGGAGATCACCTCATGAGTGTCAACACCGTGCATGCCATCGCCTACCTCATCAGCTTTGCCACCTTCATCGGCATCATGGTCTGGGCCTGTTTGGGGCGCAATGCGAAGGCATTCGAGGAAGCGGCCAATTTGCCGTTCGAGCAGGATTGAGTAACCGCGAAAGGGCAATCAGCAAATGAGTGACTTCACAAGCAACTTCTGGTCGGTCTATGTCGCGGCCATCACCCTCATCGGGATCGTGGCGTGCTTGCTGCTGCTGTGGTTCAGCGGCAAGGCCAAGGCGAACACGGCCGGTGACAACACGACGGGCCATGTGTGGGACGGCGACCTGCGTGAAATGAACAACCCCTTGCCGCGCTGGTGGGTCGGGTTGTTCATCATCACCGTTTTGTTTGCGCTGGTGTATCTGGCCCTGTACCCGGGACTCGGAACGTATCCGGGCCTGCTGGGCTGGACCTCGCGCGGCCAGTATCAAACCGAGGTGAGCAAGGGCAACGCAGAAGTGGCGCCCTTGTATGCCAGGTATTCCAGCATGAAGCCTGAAGATGTTGCGGCCGACGCGCAGGCCATGGCGATTGGCGAGCGCCTGTTCATGAACAACTGTGCCCAATGTCATGGATCGGATGCGCGCGGCGGCAATGGCTTTCCCAATTTGACGGACAGCGACTGGCTGTATGGCGGCACGCCCGACAAGATCATCGAAACGATCACTCATGGCCGGATCGGCAACATGCCGCCCATGGCCGCCGCCGTGGGCTCGGCGGACGATGTGAAGAACGTGGCGCAGTACGTCCTGAGCCTGTCGGGGAGCCCCCACGACTCGCTTCGGGCCGCGCTTGGCAAGCCAAAATTCGCGGTCTGCGCCGCCTGTCACGGCGTTGATGGCAAGGGCAATCAGGCCATCGGCGCGCCGAACCTGACCGATGACATCTGGCTCCACGGGTATGGCGAAAAGGCGATCGTGGCGATGATCAACAACGGCATGACGAACCAGATGCCGGCGCAGGAAAACAGGCTGACCGAGCCCCAAATTCATGTGCTTGCGTCATATGTCTGGGGGTTGTCCAACAAGCCGTCCCCTGTCTCCCGGTAGGCTATCTGGTGATCGCCAGGCACGCCTTTTGACCATGTCCGACCCGAGCGCGAGAAAGATCATCCCGATCACGGTGCAGTCCGCGCCGAAAGGCGGCCCCGCTGAACCCGGTCCGGCCATGCACTCGTTGTACGAGGCCCAGAAGAAGATTTACCCGCGCAGCGTCGCCGGCTTGTTCACCCGCTGGCGCTGGGTCATGGTGGCTTTGACCCAGTTGGTGTACTACGGCCTGCCGTGGCTGAATTGGGGGCAGCGCCAGGCCGTTTTGTTCGACCTGGGGACACGCCGGTTTTACATTTTCGGGCTGGTGCTGTATCCGCAGGACTTTATCTACCTGACGGGCCTGCTTGTGATCTCGGCGCTGTCATTGTTCCTCTTTACAGCGGTTGCCGGGCGGTTATGGTGCGGCTATACCTGCCCGCAAACGATTTACACCGAAATATTCTTGTGGATCGAGCACAAGCTCGAGGGCGATCGCATGGCGCGCATGCGGCTGGATGCGGCGCCTCTGTCGGCCAACAAGCTGCTGCGCAAAGGCAGCAAGCATTTCGTGTGGATCGTCCTGTCGTTGTGGACGGGCTTCACCTTTGTCGGCTACTTCTCGCCGATCAGGGCGCTTGGGACTGAATTTCTGCATGCCCAGGTGACGTCCTGGGAAGTGTTCTGGACGTTCTTTTATGGGTTTGCAACTTATGGCGCGGCTGGATTCATGCGCGAGCAGGTCTGCAAATACATGTGCCCCTACGCCCGCTTTCAGAGCGCGATGTTCGACCGGGACACGTTGATCGTGACCTATGACACCGCACGCGGAGAGCCACGGGGCCGGCGCGCACGCAGTGCCGACCCGGCGACGCTCGATCTGGGCGCCTGCATCGACTGCACGCTGTGTGTGCAAGTGTGTCCCACCGGCATCGACATCCGCGAAGGGCTTCAATACGAATGCATCGGTTGCGGAGCCTGCGTCGACGTGTGCGACACAGTGATGGACAAGATGGGCTACGCGCGCGGGCTGATCAAATATTCGACCGAAAATGCCGTCGAGCAGCGTTGGTCGCGCTCGCAGATATGGCGCCGGGTACTGCGTCCACGGGTCCTGGTATACAGCGCCATCCTGGCCGCCATCTCCCTGGCCGTGGTGTTCAACCTGGCGATGCGCACCCCGTTCCGGGTGGATGTGGTGCGGGATCGGGGCACGCTGGCGCGCGTCGTGAACGGCGGCCTGGTGGAAAATGTGTACCAGCTCCAGATCATGAATGCCACCGAGTCGGCCCAGCACTACCGCATCACGGCCACCGGCTTGCCGGGATTGAGCGTGGTGACCGACAACACCGTGATGGTCGATGCAACGAAGTCGCGCTGGGTGGCGCTGCGCCTGCAGCTCCCCCCGGATGCAGCCCCGGCGGGATCCCACCCGATCCGGCTCGCCATCGAGGCGCTGGATTCACCGGGGCGGCTGGTCGAAAAATCTGTGTTTCTGGTCCCCCGGTAAGGAGTAAATATGAAAGACGATCGTGCGCGGCGACCCTGGTGGAAATTCGGCCTTCTCTGGATGGTGATTGCGGGCCCTGCCTTGATGGTCATGATCAGTTTCACATTGGCCTACCTTGCCGTTACCTTCCCGGACCCCGTGGAAGACAGTTACTACCACCAGGGGGCCGGGACCCACCGCGGCGCGGCCACGCTCGGGGCTGTACCCAAGGCGCCCGTGGCGACCCAACCCTGAGGTGCGGCGGTGCACCAGCAACGGGAGAAGAGCATGTGGACGCGAAGGTTGATGTGGATCGTATGGCCGGCATTTCTGGTGGCCGGCGCGTTGGAGATGCTGGTGTTTGCCGTGGTGGATCCGCAAGATCTGCGCTGGTTTGGGCAGCCGGTCGCGATGTCCAGTCTGGGCGTTTACACCCTCGCGTTCTTCGCCTTCTGGGTCATTACCATGGTGTCGAGCGCGCTGACCGCGCTGCTGGCGATGTCAGCGGCCGAGGTCAATCACTGAACCCCGGCCGGTGCCGGCGCACCGGTTTAGTGGCAGGCCACGGGATGGGCCATGTGTTGCAAGGCGGGCGTATTCAGAATGCGGATATGGCGCTGCCTGACCTCGACAATGCCGTCTTCCGCAAATTTCGAGAATGTGCGGCTGACCGTTTCCAGCTTGAGGCCGAGGTAGCTGCCTATTTCTTCGCGCGTCATGCGCAGCACCAGCTCGGATGGCGAGAAGCCGCGTGCATGCAGGCGCTGCGCCAGATTCAGTAAAAATGCCGCCAGGCGCTCTTCGGCCCGCATGCTGCCCAGCAGCAGCATGACCCCGTGCTCGCGCACGATCTCGCGGCTCATGATCTTGTGGACATGGCGCTGCAGGGCATTGACTTCGCGCGACAGCTCCTCGATCCGCTCGAATGGCATGACGCAGACTTCGGCGTCCTCCAGTGCGACGGCATTGCAGGTGTGATGATCGTTGACGATGCCGTCCAGCCCCACGACTTCTCCGGCCATCTGGAAGCCCGTGACCTGATCGCGCCCGTCCTCGGCCGCCACACAGGTTTTGAAGAAACCCGTGCGAATGGCATAGAGCGCGTTGAACTTCTCACCATTGTGGAACAACGTGGCCCCGCGCTTGACCTTGCGCCTCGTGGTCACCAGCTCGTCGATACGGCGCAATTCTTCGGCATTCAGATCCAAAGGCATGCACAACTCCCGCAAGTTGCAATTGGAGCAGGCGACCTTGATGGTTTGCGGCTTCATGTTGAGCGGTACGACGCCAGCTTTGAAAACTGCGACGGGTTCCTTCGTTGGATCGGCAATGGGAATAAACATGCTGTCCTCCTGATGTGGCTCAATTGTTGATGAGCAAGTATCGCTCCAGGTTGACTTATGTCAATCGACTTTTGGGCAATCGACGGCACAGTGGGAACATGCAAGAACAGGATGCCGTTGATGAATGTTGTTTCGCCCGAGTTGCTTGCCCAGTTTGACGTACCGGGGCCGCGCTACACCTCATACCCGACAGCAGATCGCTTTGTCGAGGCGTTCACTGTAGATGACTATGAACTGGCACTCAAACAGCGCCGCAACGGGGGCGCCGCGATGGCGTTGCCGTTGTCAATTTACGTGCATATCCCGTTTTGCGAGTCGCTGTGTTACTACTGTGCCTGCAACAAAATTATTACAAAACACCATGAGCGATCAGCGCCCTATCTGCGTTACCTGAGTCGTGAAATCGATCTTCATACGGCGCAGTTGGGCAAGGGCCAGGTCGTCAGCCAATTGCATCTGGGCGGTGGCAGCCCGACCTTTCTCAATGACGCCGAGCTGCGCGAGTTGATGACCATGTTGCGGCGCAGTTTTTCGCTCGCTCCGGGGGGTGAGTATTCCATCGAAATCGATCCGCGAACGGTGAATGCTTCGCGTCTGGCGACATTGGCGGAACTCGGCTTCAACCGCCTGAGCTTCGGCGTTCAGGACTTCGATCCGGCGGTCCAGAAGGCCGTGCACCGTGTGCAGCCCGCCGAACAGGTGTTTGCGCTGGTGGATGCCGCCCGGCAGCAGGGATTTGAGTCGGTCAATGTGGACCTGATTTACGGTTTGCCGCAGCAAACGCCCGAGTCGTTCGACCGCACACTGACCCAGGTGGTGGCGCTGCGGCCGGATCGCATCGCGCTGTATGCCTATGCCCACCTGCCGGAGCGCTTCAAGCCGCAGCGTCGCATTGTCACGGAGGATTTGCCTGCGGGGGCCGCCAAGGTGGAGATGCTGTCTCGCTCAATTTCGGCCTTTCTGGATGCAGGTTATGTTTATGTAGGCATGGATCATTTTGCGCTGCCGAACGACGCCCTGGCGGTGGCCAAGCGCCAGGGGCGGCTGCACCGCAACTTCCAGGGCTACAGCACGCAGCCCGACTGCGACCTGATTGCGCTGGGCGTGTCTGCGATTGGCCGCATCGGGGCCACCTACAGCCAGAACGCCAAGACCCTGAACGAGTATTACGACCATCTGGACCAGGGGCGTTTGCCTATCGTACGGGGCTTGGCGCTGAACCGCGACGATCTGGTGCGCCGCGCGGTCATCATGGCGCTGATGTGCCAGGGGGAGCTGCAGTTTGAGCCGATCGAGCTGGCGTTTTTGCTGGATTTCCGGCGCTACTTTGCCGCCGAGCTCGGAGCCTTGCGGGCGCTGGAGGAGCAGGGTTTGGTGGAGTTCGGCGACGCAGGTCTCCAGGTCACCGCCCGTGGCTGGTTTTTTGTGCGGGCCGTGGCCATGGTCTTTGACCGCCATTTGCAGGCGGACCGCAACCGTGCGCGGTACTCCAGAATCATCTGAAACGCGTCCATGCAAACCTCGCTTGCCGTGACCGCATTGCTGATGGGCCTGGTGGGCGGGCCGCACTGCCTTGCCATGTGCGGTGCCGCCTGCGCGGGCCTTGGACAGGCGGCCGGTGCGCGCCCATCCCTCGCCATGGGAACATTCCAGCTGGGGCGGCTGTTGGGCTACTCTGCGCTGGGTGCGGTTGCAGCCGCTTCGCTGCAGGGGGTTGGCTGGCTGAGTACCCAATCGGCCGCCCTGCGACCGGTCTGGACGCTCTTTCATGTGGCGGCCGTCGTGATGGGACTGGCCTTGCTGTGGCGGGCCCGCCAGCCGGTCTGGCTGGAGGCGCCTGCCCGCAAGGTCTGGAGCAAGGTCAGGGCAGTCAACGCAGCGTGGGGGCACGGCGGCCCCTTGGTGATCGGCGCACTATGGACGTTCCTGCCGTGCGGTCTGCTTTATTCGGCGTTGCTGGTGGCCGCATTGACCAGCCGCCCGCTGGAAGGCGCGGCGGTCATGGCGCTTTTTGCGCTTGGCAGCAGCGTCTCACTGATGGCTGGCCCCTGGCTGCTGCTGCACCTGCGTGGCGATGGCTCGGGCCGCTGGGGCATCCGTGTGGCGGGCATGGCACTGGCGGCCACCTCGGGCTGGGCATTGTGGATGGGCTTTGCGCATAATACGGCGCCATGGTGTCTCACCTCCTGAGGGCCTCGCCCAGCTTGAGCGCCAGGTCATTTGGGCGGTCGACGTCTCCGGAGAACAGGGGAGACATTTTTGTGGCGTTCGCCGAACCTCAATTCAGTGGAGAGAACCGATGATGATTTCGAGCTTTGAAGACTTGTTGCTGGCGACCCGACAGCAGGTCGAGCCGCAGCGCTTGCTGTTTGTATTCTCGGGTGCGGATCTACCGGATGACGCCACCCCGGAACAACGCTCCCGTTTTCAGTCAGGAATGGGGGGCGCGTTGACGCCGCTCATGTGTGTGGACAAGGCGCCGGAAGAGCTGGGCGCGTTTTCCGCACTGGTCGAAGAGTCGCGCGAGTTCGGGCATGAATGGGCCATTGTGTTTGTCGCTGCATTGGCGGGGCGCGGTGGCGTGGCGCCGACCAGCGAGGATGCGCAGGCGCCATTGCAGCGCATGGTGGAATCCATCAAGGCCGGCTTGCTGGACTCCTTGATCCCGTTCGACCGCCAGGGACAGCCCGTGATACTGAGCTGACACGGGTAGCCGCCGCAAAGGCCGCCGGCCCGACGTGCTGGGGTTACTGCACCAATGGCGTGTCGGCTGCGTCGAGGTCGATGCCTTCAAGACGCGCCGCACCGGCCAGCAGGCGCAGGTACTGACGCAGTGCGGTGACATACGCCTGTTGTCGCAGCGACATCGTCACCGCGCCGCGTACCGACTCAAACGGCTGCGCGGTGCCGGGCTCGCGTTCCAGCACCTCCACCACGTGCAGTCCGAAGCGGCTGTGCACCAGGCGTGGCAACACCCCCACTTCGATGTGGCCAAACAATTCACGGGCGAATTCGGGCGCGCAGTCGCTGGCACTCAGCCAGCCCAGGTCGCCACCCTCGGCGCCGCTGGGACAGTTGGACAGCTCGCGGGCTGTGCCCGCAAAGTGATCCATATCGCCGTTGTGGCAGCGTACGTCGAGCAGCGCGGTTTCCGCGCGTTTGCGCAGCGCCACGACGTCAACGCCCGGCGTCACCGCAAACAGGATGTGCCGCACGCGCACTTTCTCGCCCGTGCGGTAGGTGCCCTGATGCGCGGCGTGATGGCGCCGACAGGCCTCCTCCGACGGTTCAGGCACCTTCAATTGCTGCTCGATCAAGCTGTCAATGGCCTGCGCCGCCAGTTCGCTGATAACGCCGTCAAAGGATGGCGCATCGTCATCGGCGAGGAGTCCGGCGACTTGTGCGGCCTGGCGCAACAGTTCGGTGCAACCGCGCTGGCGCAGTTCGTCGGGCGTGACCACTTCGTCGGGGCGGTTCAGGGCCACGCCGTTGACGTAGGCTACGGCAATGTCGGAGACGGGAGGTGTCAGGGTGTCGGTCGGCATAGTGGCTCCTGGTTACACGCCGGCGCCGGGCTGGCGTGGCAGGTTCTGGCCCTTGGGGACGTTCAGCCTGCGGCTGCGCACCACCTGATAGGGACGGACGAGATAAGTGATCGATGCAAATCCGCTCCATACATGCACCAGCCGGGTGAACGGAAAGATCAGGAAGATGGTCATGCCCAGGAACATGTGGAGCTTGAACACCCAACTCGCACCGGCAAGAAGTTCAACGGCGCCGGGACGGAAGGTCACGATGCGCTGCGCCCACTCGGCCAGAAGCAACATCATGCTGCCGTCCAGATGTTGGGCCGAGAGGGGAATCGTGGCCAAACCGAGCGCGAGCTGGAGCCAGAGCAAAACGACGATCGTGATATCGCTGGTTTTCGAAGTGGCCCGGATGCGCGGGTCGGCCAGGCGGCGATGCAACAGGATCGTCAGGCCAATGAAGCCGAGCACCCCGGCGATGCCGCCGCTCACCATGGCCGTCAATTGCTTGGCGCCGGCGCCGATGAAGTGCTCGTACACGACGTGGGGGGTCAGCATGCCAAAGAAGTGGCCGAAGAACAGGAACAGCACACCGATGTGGAAAAGATTGCTGCCCCAGCGCAGTTGCCCGGTGCGCAGAAGCTGCGACGAGTCGCTTTTCCACGTGTACTGGTCACGGTCAAAACGCAGCAGACTGCCAAGCAGAAAGACGGTCAGGCAGATGTACGGGTAGTAGCCAAACAGGAAGGTGTCGAGGGCGTTCATACGGAGGCTCCTTGCCCGGAAGTGGTCTTGGGCCTGGAGCGGCCGGGCTCCGCTCTGACAATGTGAATGGGCTGCGGTTGGCCGGGTTTGGCCTGTCCCTGCGATGAGCAGCCATCGAACGCCAGGGGCTCGACCCAGCTGGCATCCAGCGCCTCCTCTGGCGCCTGCTTGACCGGCTGGGCCTTTTCACCCGCCAGCTCCAGCAAGGCGCCGAGGATGCTGGCATAAGCGCTCTGGCGTTGCTGAAGAGCGCCAAACAAGATGTTGAAAATATGCGCCATCTCGGCCAGAAAGGCCCGGGCTTCCTTTGGTGGCTGGGTCGAGACAAACTCCAGCACTGCGGGCAGATAGTCGGGCAGTTCGTCGGGCGCCAGGTACAGCCCGGCCTTTTCATAGGTCTGCGCCAGATCGATCATGGCAGGACCGCGATCCCGCGAGTCCCCGTGGACGTGCTCGAAAAGATGAAGCGAGGTGGAGTGCCCCCGATCGAACAATTCCACATAGGCGGCTTCCGAGTCCATGGCGTCTGCCTGAATCAGCGAGTCGATCAGGGCGTCGAGCTCGACAAGCCGGTCAGCGCCGACGGCGCGCTCGTTGTGCAACACGTCGCGCATGGCGCCCAGGTGTGCGTGTAGTTCCGCGCCGGGGTAGGACAACAGCCTGGCGAGGACGCGCAGGGTCAGACTTGCATTTTGGATCGTCATGGTTTAGACCTCCGCCTTGATTGGGATCGTGCGCTTCTTGGTGCCGCCAAACAGGCTCGTTTCGCTGGCGCCGTCCGAGCACCCGTTGCCAAACGAGAAGCCACAGCCCCCCCGCATGTCGAACGTGTTCTCCGCGTATTCACGGTGTGAGCTCGGGATGACGAAGCGGTCCTCGTAGTTGGCAATCGCCATGGTCTGGTACATGTCTTCCACCACGGCCTGGCTCATCTGGACCTGATTCAGCGCCGTGAGGTTGATGCGGCCGTCCACATGCTTTTCACGCTGGTAGGCCCGCATGGCCAGCATGCGCTCGAGGGCGCGCACCACGGGCATGGTGTCGCCGGCCGTCAGCAGGTTGGCCAGGTACTTGACCGGAATTCGCAATTGGCTGACGTCGGGAATCTCGCCGTTGATACCCACTTGCCCCGCGTTGGCGGCGGCCGTGATCGGCGACAGCGGCGGCACGTACCAGACCATGGGCAGCGTGCGGTATTCGGGGTGCAGAGGTAGCGCCACTTTCCACTGCACCGCCATTTTGTAGACGGGGCTCTTGCGCGCCGCCTCCATCCATGCGTCGGGAATCCCGTCAGTGCGCGCCTGCTCGATCACCTTGGGGTCGAACGGGTCGAGGAAGATATCGAGTTGCGCCTGGTAGAGGTCGCGGTCGTGTTCCACGCTGGCCGCTTGCTGGATGCGGTCCGCGTCATACAGCAGCACGCCCAGGTACCGGATGCGACCCACGCAGGTCTCGCTGCACACGGTGGGCTGGCCCACCTCGATGCGCGGATAGCAGAAGGTGCACTTCTCGGCCTTGCCGGATTTCCAGTTGTAGTAGATCTTCTTGTAAGGGCAGCCACTCACGCACATGCGCCAGCCGCGGCACTTGTCCTGGTCGATCAGGACGATGCCGTCTTCCTCGCGCTTGTAGATCGAACCCGATGGGCAGCTGGCGACGCACGCCGGATTCAGGCAGTGCTCGCACAGCCGGGGCAGATACATCATGAAGGTGTTTTCGAACTGGCCGTAGATGTCCTTCTGGATGTCATCAAAATTCCTGTCCTTTGAGCGCTTGCTGAATTCCCCGCCCAGTATTTCTTCCCAGTTCGGGCCCCACTCGATTTTTTCCATGCGCTGACCGGTGATGAGACTGCGGGGCCGCGCGGTGGGCGTCGCCGTCATTTCCGGTGCCGATTGCAGATGGGCGTAATCGAAGGTGAAGGGTTCGTAGTAGTCGTCGATCTCCGGCAGATTGGGGTTGGCAAAGATGCGCATCAGCAATTTCCACTTGGCCCCCTGGCGCGGCTCGATCTTGCCGTTGGTCTTTCGAATCCAGCCGCCATTCCACTTGTCCTGGTTTTCCCATTCCTTGGGGTAGCCAATGCCGGGCTTGGTCTCGACGTTGTTGAACCAGGCGTATTCCATGCCGGGGCGGCTGGTCCATACGTTTTTACAGGTGACGGAGCAGGTATGGCAGCCGATGCACTTGTCCAGATTGAGGACCATGCCGATTTGGGCGCGTATTTTCATGCGGATTCTCCTTGTGCGGGTCAGGCGGTCGCGGGGGCCACGGGGGCGGGTGTGTCCAGCCAGTCGACCTTGGCCATTTTGCGAACCAGCACGAATTCGTCGCGATTGGTGCCGATCGTGCCGTAGTAGTTGAAGCCGTAGCTGAACTGCGCGTAGCCGCCGATCATGTGCGTCGGCTTGAGCACGATCCGCGTCACCGAATTGTGAATACCGCCGCGCGCGCCGGTGATCTCCGAGCCCGGTGTGTTGATGATTTTCTCCTGGGCGTGGTACATCATGACCATGCCGGGCAGCACCCGCTGGCTCACGACGGCCCGCGCCGTGAGCGCGCCGTTGACGTTGAACAATTCGATCCAGTCGTTGTCCACGATCCCGATGCGCTTCGCGTCGTCTTCGCTGATCCACACACAGGGCCCGCCGCGGCTGAGCGTGAGCATCAGCAGGTTGTCGGTGTAGGTGGAGTGAATCCCCCACTTCTGGTGCGGCGTGATGAAGCTCAGCGCAATCTCGGGATTGCCGTTGGGCTTGATGCCCTGCATACCGGCGGTCGTCTTCAAGTCCACCGGCGGGCGGTAGCTCGCCAGGCCTTCGCCGAACGCAATCATCCAGGGGTGGTCGAGATAGAACTGCTGGCGCCCGGTCAAGGTGCGCCAGGGAATCAGCTCGTGCACATTGGTGTAGCCGGCGTTGTACGAAACGGTCTCGGATTCGATGCCGCTCCAGGTGGGCGAGCTGATGATCTTGCGGGGTTGCGCCTGGATGTCGCGGTAGCGGATTTTCTCATCCTCGCGGTGCAGCGCCAGGTGGGTATGGTCAATACCGGTCTGCTTGCTCAGCGCAGCCCAGGCCTTGACGGCCACATGGCCATTGGTTTCCGGCGCCAGCATCAACACGGTCTCGCAAGCGTCGATGTCGGTATCGATCTTCGGCATGCCGCAGGTGGCACCTTCCGCCGTGACCAGGCCGCTGAGTTCGCCGAGTTGCCTGACCTCCGTCTGGGTGTTCCAGCCGATGCCCTTGCCGCCGTTGCCAACCTTGCCCATCAGGGGGCCCAACGCCGTGAAGCGCTTGTAGACATTGGGGTAGTCGCGCTCGACCACCTGAAGGTTCGGGGCCGTCTTGCCCGGAATCAAATCGCATTCGCCGCGCTTCCAGTCCTTCACCTCGAAGGGTTGGGCCAGCTCGGACGGGCTGTCGTGCATCAAGGGTGTGAGTACCAGTTCGCGTTCCATCCCCAGGTGTCCCACACAGATCTCGCTGAACTTCCTGGCGAAGCCCTTGTAGATTTCCCAGTCGCTCCTCGACTGCCAGGCCGGATCCACGGCGGTGGACAGCGGATGGATGAAGGGGTGCATGTCGCTGGTGTTGAGATCGTTTTTCTCGTACCAGGTGGCGGTGGGTAACACAATGTCGCTGTACAGGCAAGTGGTGCTCATGCGAAAGTCCAGCGTGACGAGCAGGTCGAGTTTGCCTTCCGGGGCCTTGTCGTGCCACACCACTTCGGTGGGCTTGGCCTGGTCCGCACCCAAATCTTTTCCCTGCACGCCATGGGTCGTGCCGAGCAGATGCTTGAGGAAGTACTCGTGTCCCTTGCCGGACGAACCCAGGATGTTGGAGCGCCACACGAACATGTTGCGCGGCCAGTTGTCGGGGTGATCGGGGTCGGTGCAACTCATCTTCAGGGAGCCGTCTTTCAGACCATTGACCGCGTAGTCCCTGGGATCGACTCCTGCGGCCTGTGCATCGCGCACGACCTGCAGCGGGTTGGTTTGCAGCTGCGGTGCCGATGGCAGCCACCCCATGCGCTCGGCGCGCACGTTGTAGTCGATCATGCTGCCGCCATATGTTTTCTTGTCGGCCAGTGGGGACAGTACTTCTTCCAGGCCGACTCTTTCGTAGCGCCACTGGTCAGTATGCGCGTAGAAAAAACTGGTGGAATTCATCTGGCGCGGCGGGCGGATCCAGTCGAGCGCAAAGGCGAGGGCGGTCCAGCCGGTCTGTGGCCGCAGCTTCTCCTGGCCCACATAGTGGGCCCAGCCACCACCGCTTTTGCCGATGCAGCCGCACATCATCAGCATATTGATGATGCCGCGGTAGTTCATGTCGCAGTTGTACCAGTGGTTCATGCCCGCGCCGATGATGATCATCGACTTGCCCTGGGTTTTTTCCGCGTTGTCGGCAAACTGCCGTGCCACCGTGATGACCTGCTCGCGCGGCACTCCCGTGATTTGCTCCTGCCAGGCCGGTGTGTACGGCGCGTTATCGTCATAGCTTTGCGCGGCGTGCTCGCCAGGCAGTCCCCGCGCGATCCCATAATTGGCTGCCAGCAGGTCGAACACGGTGGTCACGAGGACCTCGCGCTTGTCGCCCTCTTTGCCGAGCGAAATCAGGTGGGCCGGGACGGTGCGCACGGTGATGTCATCGCCGGGGTTGTTGGTGTAGTGCGGGTTTTCGACGTTGCCGAAATACGGAAAACCGACCTGGGCCGTGGTGGTGCCCAGTTTGTCGCCCTCCAGCAGTGACAGTTTGAGTTTCACCTCGTTGCCGTGACGCGCTTCCTTGGCTTCGAGATTCCACTGGCCCTCATCGGCGCGGCCTTCGGGACCCCAGCGAAAGCCTATCGCGCCATTCGGCAGCACGACCTTGCCCACCTCATCGAAGGCAACGGTCTTCCATTCAGGGTTGTTGGCCTGGCCCAGCTTGCCGTTGAAGTCCGAGGCGCGCACATAGCGATCCGGCACCATGATCTTGTCGCCGGCGGCAGTCGTGTGCTCCTTGAGCATCACCAGCATCGGCAGATCGGTATAGCGCCGTGCGTAATTGTCGAAGTACGCACTGCGCTTGTCGAAGTAGAACTCCTTCAGGATCACGTGGCCCATGGCCATGGCGACGGCTGCGTCGGTGCCCTGCTTGGGATGAAGCCACAGGTCCGCCAGCTTCGCGACCTCAGAGTAGTCGGGCGTGATCGAAATAATCTTGGCGCCCTTGTAACGCACCTCGGTGAAGAAGTGCGCGTCGGGCGTGCGCGTCTGCGGCACATTCGAGCCCCAGGCCATGATGAAGGTGGAGTTGTACCAGTCGGCCGATTCGGGCACGTCGGTCTGCTCCCCCCACACCTGCGGGCTGCTGGGCGGCAAATCGCAGTACCAGTCGTAAAAACTCAGGTTCACGCCGCCGATCAGCGACAGATAGCGGCTGCCCGAGGCGTAGCTGATCATCGACATCGCGGGAATCGGCGAGAACCCGACAATGCGGTCCGGCCCATGCTTCTTGATGGTGTAGACGTTGGCGGCCGCGACGATCTCGTTGACCTCGTCCCATGTGGAGCGCACAAAGCCGCCGAGCCCGCGCACGCTCTGGTAGTCGCGCCGTTTGGCGTCGGACTGGACAATGCTGGCCCACGCATCAACCGGGTCATGTGCGATACGTGCTTCGCGCCAGGACTTGAGCAGCCGGCCGCGCACCATGGGGTACTTGACGCGGTTCGCGCTGTACAGATACCAGCTGTAGCTGGCGCCGCGCGAGCAGCCGCGCGGCTCGTGATTCGGCATGTCCCAGCGCGTGCGCGGATAGTCGGTTTGCTGCGTTTCCCAGGTAACGATGCCGCCCTTGACGTAAATCTTCCAGGAGCACGAACCTGTGCAATTGACGCCGTGCGTGGAACGCACGATCTTGTCGTGCGCCCAGCGGTTGCGGTACGCATCTTCCCAGGTCCGGTCTTCTCCGGTGGTCACCCCATGATCCCCGGAAAACGTTTCTTTGGGGTTGGAGAAATAGTTCAGTCGATCGAGAAAGTGGCTCATCTTGTTTCCTCAAAGTAAGGGGTTGCGAGTGCGGTTCAGCACGGCCGTTCTGCGCCGCGGCGGGCGTAGAACCACCAGGTGATCGCGATGCAGGTGATATAGAAAACGATGAACCACCACAGCGCTGCATGAGGGCTGCCTGTCATGGCGATGGAGGTTCCATAGCTTTTGGGGATAAAGAAGCCGCCATAAGCGCCCATGGCAGCGGTAAATCCGAGGACGGCTGCGCCCTGCTTGGTGCCTTCCTTGGCCGCTTGAGCCTGCGCCTCGGGGCCTTGGCCGCGCACGGCGTCCAGGCATTCATCCATGAAAATCACCGGGATCATGCGAAACGTGGAACCGTTGCCGACGCCCGAGGCGAGGAACAGCGCCATGAAGCACAGGAAAAATCCGGTCAGATTCCCGCCGGCGCCGCCGTGCGGCAAATACTGCATCACGCCATAGACGCCCGCGGCCATCGCGACGAAGGTCCACAGACTCACGCGGGCGCCCCCCATCTTGTCGGCCAGCCAGCCGCCCACAGGCCGGATCAAGGCGCCTAGAAATGGCCCCATCCAGGCGAATTCCAGCGGATTTACGCCGGGGAACTGGCTCTTGATCAGTAGCGGGAACCCGGCTGAAAAGCCAATGAAGGAGCCGAAGGTTCCCAGGTACAGCCAGCACATCACCCAGTTGTGCTTGCGCTTGAAAATCACGGCCTGCTCGGAGAAAGAGGCCTTCGCGTCGGCGATGTCGTTCATCATCAGATAGGCCAGCAGCGACGTGATCAAGATTGGAATGACCCAGACGAAGGCTGCGTTTTGCAGCCAGATCTGCTTCATGACGCCGCCGGGCATCTGCACGGTTCGGGCGTCGCCGCCGAACCAGCCAAAAATCCCGACGGAAATCACCAGCGGCACCATGAACTGGACGGCGGAAACCCCCAGGTTGCCCAGTCCGGCGTTGAGGCCGAGGGCCGAGCCCTTGCGCTCCTTGGGAAAGAAGAAACTGATGTTGGACATGCTGGAGCTGAAGTTGCCGCCACCGAAGCCGCACAAGGCGGCCAGAGTGAGCATGACCCAGTACGGCGTTTGCAGGTCTTGCACGGCAAACCCGATGCCGATGGCAGGAATCAGGAGCGACAGTGTGGAGAGCACGGTCCAGCGCCGCCCGCCGACGATGGGCACCATGAACGAATAAAAGATGCGCAGCGTGGCGCCTGCCAGCGAGGGCAGGGCGGCCAGCCAGAACAGCTCGTCCGTGCTGTATTTGAAACCGACGGCGGGCAACTGCACGACCACGGCGCTCCACACCATCCAGACGGCGAAGGCGAGGAACAGGGCGGGAATGGAAATCCACAGATTGCGGTTCGCGATGGCGTTGCCTTCTTCTGCCCAGAAGGCCTTGTCCTCCGGAGTCCACAGGGTCAGCAGCTTGCCGGTACCGGTGGTTCCTGATGCCGATGTTGTCATGGTGAATTCCGTTTCTTGGTGGAAATGTTTGCCTTCAGCCTTGCAGGCCAAGGTCTTTGGCCTGATCGCCGACCACGGCGGCGCGCCTGACCTCGGTGAAATACATCCAGATGAGCGAGACCCAGACCACGCCGTACAGCAGCATGAAGGCGCTCGAACGGATGCCCGTCAGGTCCATCAGAACGCCGAACAGGATCGGCAGCACAAAACCGCCGAGCCCGCCAGCCAGGCCGACCACGCCCGAGATGACACCGATGTTGGCGGGGTAGTCGTCCGCGATGTACTTGAACACGGAAGCCTTGCCGAACGCCCAGGCAATGCCGAGCACAAACATGAGTGCGGTGAAGGCCCAGACATTCAGGCCGACATGGAATGTTTTCTCGCCGTTCGCGGTCAGAATGGTGAAGCTGGTTTGCGGGTAGCTCAGCAGAAACAGGCAGATCCAGCTGACCCACAGGACCCACCAGGTCACCGAATGGGCGCCGTACTTGTCCGACAGCCAGCCGCCGGCCGCACGCAGCACGCCGCCGGGCAGCGAGAAACAGGCGGCGAGCAATGCAGCGGCGCGAATGTCGAAACCATATTCACCCACGTAGTACTGCACCATCCACAGGCTCATGGCGACATAGCCGCCGAACACGATGGAATAGAACTGGCAGAGTTTCCAGACCTTGGGATCCTTCAGGGCGGCGAGCTGCTCGCGCCAGGTAATTTTCGAGTCGACCCGATGGGCCGGATCCTGGTAGCTGAAAAACCAGAACAGCAATGCGGCTGCGAGCATCACGACCGCATACACCTGGGGCACGACGGCCCAGCCAAAGGCCACCACCAGCGCCGGCGCCACGAACTTGTTGACGGCGGCGCCGGAGTTGCCGGCACCGTACACACCCATGGCAAAGCCCTGGCGGTTTTTGGGAAACCAGCGTGCGACGTAGGGCGTGCCGACCGAAAACGAGCCGCCGGCCAGACCGACGAAAAGACCCAGCGCGAGGTAGTGCCAGTACAGCGTGGCGTGGGAAATCAGGTAGATGGGCACGACGCACAGCAGCATCAGCGCAAACATCACGATGCGCCCGCCGAACTTGTCGGTCCACATGCCAAGCGGCACGCGCACCAGGGACCCGGTCAGCACGGGCATCGCGGCCAGCAGGCCGAACTCCGTGGCATTCAGGTGGAGTGCTTTTTTGATCGGGATGCCGATCACGCCAAACATCATCCACACCATGAAGCACACGGTGAAAGCCAGTGTGCTGACGATCAGCACCGACAGCGCCTGACTTTTCCTGCTCATGATCCAAACGCTTGTTTTCGCATGAGCTGACTCTAGGAGTCATTCGCCGGCTTCAACATCCTCCTGTGGAGCCACATGGGCACTTCAAAAGGATGAGAAGTGAGGCGACGACATGGTTCCAAAGAACCACCCCGCGGGCAATAAGCCCCTTACTTGCGCTGGATCAAGTCAGGCCGCCTTCGGTTGCGATAACCGCGGCGTGCACGCGTGAGCTCACATTGAGTTTGCGCAGCACCTGCTGCACATGGTTCTTGACGGTTGTTTCCGCAATCCCGAGGTTGCGGCCAATTTCCTTGTTGCTCGCGCCGTGTGCAATGCCGCGCAGGATCTCGAGCTCACGCGGCGACAGCGCATCAAACGGCGTTGCCGCCGCTGCCTCCTGCGCGGGCGTGTCATGCCCGGGCGCGCTGGCGGCGTCACGGTAGGCCGCGACAAGCTTGCCGGTCATCTCGTCGGCCACGATGCTCTCTCCGCGCATCGCGCGCTCGATGGCAGCCGCCAGGTGGTCGCCTTCGATGGTTTTGAGCAGGTAGCCACAGGCCCCACCGCGCAGGGCGGCCGCCAGATCGCGCTCGTCCTCGCTCACCGTGAGCATCAAGATGCGTGCTTGCGGTGCCGCCTCGCGCAGGGCCGGCAGGGCGTCCACGCCGTTCACGCCAGGCAGGTGGTTGTCCAGCAAGATCACGTCGGGCTGGAGTTCCTGGGCGCGCCGCTGGGCCTGGCCCGCGTCGGCGGCGTCGCCGATCACCTCGAATTGGGGCTCGCGCGAGAGCAGCGCGGTCAATCCCCGGCGGAACAGGGAATGGTCGTCCACGACAAGAATGCGGATCGGGGCAGAAGGGCTTGACAACATCGGGTTCAGCTCAGGGCAGTGGCACCGGACCTGGTAGCCGGGGCAAGGGCTGACAGAGTGCTGGGCAGCGGTGGCAAGGTCAGCACTATGGAGGTTCCACGGCCGCGGGTGGAAAGCACGTCGAGCCGTGCGCCGATGCGCTCGGCACGTTCGGCCATGATGCGCAAACCCACATGGGTGTCGTCGAAGGGGCTGCCGTCGACTTCGAAGCCGATGCCATCATCACGCACTTCGAAGCGCCATTCGGGCTGCTGCTGCACGTCCAGCCAGACTTGCGATGCGCGTGCATGCTTGCGAACATTCGACAGCGCTTCCTGCACGATGTGCAGCACCTGGATCTGCAGGTCGGGGGGCAGGGGCACGCCATAGCCAGTCGTCTGCAGGCTTGTTTTCAAACCGCTCTGGTGCTCGAACTTCTGCAATGTAGTGGCCAGCGCCGGTTCAATGTCTTCCGTGTTGGTGCGGGTGCGGAAGTGCAGCAGCAGTTCGCGCACGTCACCGTAGCTTTCACGCACACCGGTGTCAATTTCATCCAGAACCTGTTCCATCTGGCGCCGGTCGAGCGAGCGCACGGCGTCCCGCATCAGCTGCACCTGTATTTTCAGGAAGGCCAGCGACTGTGCGATGGAGTCATGCAGCTCGCGGGCCAGCAGGTGGCGTTCCTGCGAGACGGCCGCCTCCTTCTCCAGGGAGTCCAGGCGTAAATTTTCCATCGCACTGGCCAGATGACTGGTGAGCGCCTCCAGCAGGGATCGCTCGCTGCTGGACAGCGCGATGCGGGCGTGAAAGAACAGGTCCACCTCACCCATGACCCGCTCGTGCAGGCGGACGGGGATATTGATCACCGTCTCGAAGCCCGCCTTCGCGCAGTGCAGCGGCGTGGTCCGTGGCTCACCCTGGATGGGGATGATCCGCAAGCCCGGCAGGTGCGTCGGTGTACCGCAATGACAGTCGCCGTTGTGGATGCACTGCTCTGCCTCCAGCATGTAGGCGGGCAGCCCTTGCGCCGCCAGCATCAGATAGCGCTCGTTGGCATGGCTGGACCAGCGCAGTGCCACGCCGTCCGCCCGCGCAATGCGCTGGATGCTCTGCGCGAAACCTTTGGCGAGTTCGTCGAGCGAATCCGCCTGGGTGACCAGCATATTGACCTCATACAAGCTCTCCAGCCGGACGCTCTTTTCTTCCAGCTGCGCCGTTTTCTCGGCGACCTTGCTCTCCAGTGTGCGGTACATCGTTTGCAGGTGTTGCGCCATGTCGTTGAAGCCTTCGGCCAGCGTGCCGAACTCGTCGCTGGTGACCTTCTCGACCCGTGCATGAAAGTCGCCTCCCTGAATCCGCTCAATGGCCCTTTTCAGCTGCTCGACCGGTTCGAGCACGTACAAATAACCGCAGTAAAGCAGAAGGATCGTGCTCACGACGGCCAACGCCATCATGGCCAACTGGAGGAGATGCAGCAGGGTCGTCCAGCGGGACATATGAGCCTCGATGCCGGTCACAAGGGCGTCGATATGACTGGCGAACGCCATCGTGTCGGCCCCCAAATCCGCCGTGGCGTCCGGTCGGGTCAACACCCAGTGCTTGCGAAAAGCCGCCCATTCGCGCTCCACCACGGCAAAGCGGCTTTGCACGGTTTCGTCCCAAGGCACCAGCAGCGGGCGCTCCGGGTCTCCGCGGCGCAGCAAATTCAGCCTGTCGTCAAGTTCCGCCGCCTGCCGGGACAGGGCCTGCGCGTTCGCGGTGCTGACCGACAGCGCCATGGCGTATGCCTGCATGCGCATGCGGCCGGCTTCGTTCACTGCGGCGGCGCCTCCATCGAGCTGCCATGACACCCAAAGGGTGGAGGAAATCAACAGTAGCGCCATCAGCAGAAAAGGTGTGCCCAGCAGAACCAGCTTGGTGCCCAGGCCCCATTGCTTTTTTGAACTCATGGCGGGAGTGTGCCCTCGATTTCCCGAATAGGCCATGCTGCATCCCTGCCGATTTGACTTGTATCAAGGCTCGGTGTGGCGTCCTGGCTCTCAGCCCAGTGGCAAATCCGACCTTTTCAGGGTGCGCAGCACGAAGCTGGACTTGCTGTGGCGGATGCCCTTGATCTTGTACAGGCGCTCGCGCAGCAGCCGCTCGTAATCGCGGGTGTCGCGCACGGCGATGCGCAGCAGGTAGTCGTAGTCGCCCGACACCAGATACGCCTCCATCACTTCCGGAATGCTGGCCAGGGTTTCGCCGAATTTCTCCAGCGTGTTGTCCGAGTGGCTGTCGAGCGTGACCTGCACCAGTACCGTGTCGTGCAGCCCCAGCGCCTGCGGGTTCAGGCGCACGGTGTAGCCCTCGATCACGCCCGCCTCCTCCATCTTGCGGATGCGCCCCCAGCAGGGGGACGGGCTCAGGCCCACCGCCTGCCCGACCTCTTGCAGGCTGGCGCGGGCGTTGCCCTGCAGGACTTTCAGAATTTTCCGGTCGATCGTATCCATGAAGACGGATTATCTTTAGAAATCAATAAATCCGCATGATTTTCTTAAATAATTCAGAATTTTCAAAAGATAAGCAAATCTTTCCTCTCCGATGCCGCGATACTCTCAAACCAAGGCACCCATTACCGGTGGGTGTTGGCGGCAAAGCAGCCAGCGGGTTACCGCTTGTCTGGCAGGCTTGGGCCGGGTCGTACCTCATGAGGGCGGGCTTGTTTGTGGCCACGCTCGCCGGCGCCGATGCAAGGGGCGACGCGCGAGCCGGGTGCCGTCAGTCGCCCGATTCATCCTTCTTCAGTGCCAGTGCGGCGTCATACAGGGCATTGCGCGAGGCGCCGGTGATGTCGGCGGCCAGCCGTACGGCGGTCTTCAGGGGCAACTCCGACAGCAGCAATCGAAGAATTCGCTGCTCGCTGGCCGACTCGGCGGCCACCACGGCCGAATGCAGTACCAGCACGAATTCACCGCGCGTGCGCTGGGGGCCGTTCATGAACCATTTCGGCAAATCCGCAGCATCGACGGTGGCGATTTCCTCGAACTGTTTGGTCAGCTCGCGTGCCACTGTCACCGGGCGCTTGCCCAGGACCGCCAGCGCGCGCGCCAGCGCCTCGATGCGGTGCGGTGCTTCCAGCAGCACCACGGCGCGCGGCTCGCCGGCCAGCCCTTGCACCGCCGCCTCGCGCTCTGCCGCCTTGGCGGGCAGAAAGCCGGCAAACACAAAGCCGCTGTCCTGCGCGCCGGGTGTCACGATGCCCGCCACGCTGAGCGCGGCAGTGATGCTGCTGGCACCCGGCAGCGGCACGACGGCCCGGCCGGCGGCGCGCACAGCGGCCACCAGCCGGGCGCCGGGGTCGCTGATGGCGGGTGTGCCGGCGTCGCTCGCGTAGGCGATGCGCTGCCCTTGCTGCAATCGCTCGACGACGAGGTGCGCGGCCTGCGCTTCATTGTGCTGATGCACGGCCAGCAGCTGGGCCGGCGCCTTGTCGATGCCGTAGGCCCGCAACAGCGCCTGCGTGTGGCGCGTATCTTCGCAGGCAATGGCGTCGGCCAGCGCCAGCACATGCAGCGCACGCAGGCTGATGTCGGCCAGGTTGCCGATGGGCGTGGCCACCACAAACAGTGTGCCTTGCGGATAATGCTGGGCAGATGCTGCCTCGTGCGCGGCACTCAAGGCGGAGGCATAGGTCGCAGTCAATGGAATTCCTCAAAAAGAACACGCAAGCGGGCGGCGCAGGCCAGCCGTCCACGACAAAACAGGCTGGCGACGCCGCGGAAGAGCAGGCGCTTGAGCATTTGCAGGCGGCGGGCCTGCGCCTGCTGCAGCGCAATTATCGGACGCCCGGGCGCGGCGGCGGCGAAATCGACCTGATCATGCGCGACGCCGCCGGCACCCTGGTGTTTGTCGAAGTGCGCCAGCGCGCGAGCGCCTCGCACGGCGGCGCGGCTGCGAGCGTGGGCAGCGCCAAGCAGCGGCGCATCGTGTTCGCGGCCCGCTACTACCTGATGCGCCTGCGCGAGCCGCCGCCGTGCCGCTTCGACGTGGTCACCATCGAGGCCGGCCGCCTGGCGTGGCTGCAGGCGGCTTTTGACGCGTTCTGACGTCATTGGCCTACATTCTGTTTCAGGCGGCGCGGTTATCATCCACGCTCATGCTAGAGCTCCGAATCCAACAGCATTTCATTGACAGCGCCGACCTGAAATACCAGTCCGCCCAGTCCCTGAGCAAACCCATCGCAGCGGCCGTGCAGGCCGTGCTTGCCTGCGTCACGAGCGGCGGCAAGGTGCTGGCCTGCGGCAACGGCGGCTCGGCCGCCGATGCGCTGCATTTTGCAGCCGGGTTCGTGGGTCGCTTCGAGCGCGAGCGGCCCGAGCTGGGCGCCATCGCGCTGGGCGGCAACAGCGCGGTCCTGACGGCGCTGGCCGATGACTACGGCTTCGACGCGGTGTTTGCCAAGCAGGTGCGCGCCTTGGGGCAGGCCGGTGACGTGCTGCTGGCCATTTCCACCAGCGGCGACTCGGCCAATGTGCTGGCCGCCATCGAAGCGGCGCACGAGCGCGACATGACCGTGGTGGCACTGACCGGCCGCGGCGGCGGCAAAACGGGCGCGGCACTGCGCGAGACCGACGTGCACGTATGCGTGCCGCACGAGCGCGCGGCACGCATCCAGGAGGTGCATGGCCTGGTGCTGCACTGCATTTGCGACTGCGTCGATACCCAATTACTAGGTGAACAGGAGACTTCGGCATGACAAGGTTCAATTCGAGACGCACGGTGATGACCCTGCTGGTGGCATTGGGGGCGGCGGCGTCCTTAAGCGGCTGCTTCCCGCTGGTGGCGGCGGGCGCCGCGGGCGGCGCCCTGGTGGCCACCGACCGGCGCACCTCGGGCACCCAACTGGAGGATCAGGGCATCGAGATGCGCGCGGGCAAGGTGCTGCGCAACAGCCCGGTGGAGCCGGCGCACATCGATGTGACCAGCTACAACCGGCGCGTGCTGCTGACGGGTGAAGTGCCGAATGAGCAGGACAAGCAGCTGGCCGAACAACTGGTATCGCGCGTCGAGAACGTCCAGGCGATCGTGAACGAGCTGCAAGTGGGGGAAAACGCCTCGCTGACGCAACGCTCCTCCGACACGCTGATCACGGGCAGGGTCAAGGCCTCGTTCGTGGATGCCAGGGATTTGTACGCGAATGCCTTCAAGGTTGTCACCGAAAACGGCACGGTGTATCTGATGGGGCGGGTGACGCAGCGCGAGGCCGAGCGCGCCACGGACATTGCGCGCAGCATCAGCGGCGTGCGGCGCGTGGTGCGGATCTTCGATATCGTGGGCGAGGCAGACCTGCTCCAGCAGGAAGTGCCGCAGCAACCCGCGAAATAAGCCCGGATGGCATGACCCCCAAAGGGACTTGGCCGCCTCGGGGCGGCCCTGCAGAGGCTTAGCGCAAGCGCTTGATCAGGCTCGACGTGTCCCAGCGCTGGCCACCCAGCTGCTGGACGTCGGCATAAAACTGGTCGACCAGCGCCGTGACCGGCAGCTGGGCACCGTTGCGTCGCGCTTCGTCCAGCACCAGCCCCAGGTCCTTGCGCATCCAGTCGACCGCGAAGCCGAAGTCGAACTGGCCCGCGACCATGGTCTTGCCGCGGTTGTCCATTTGCCAGCTTTGCGCCGCGCCCTTGCCGATGACCTCCAGCACCTGGGCCATGTTCAGCCCGGCCTTGGCGCCAAAGGCGATGGCTTCGGCCAGGCCCTGCACCATGCCGGCGATGCAGATCTGGTTCACCATTTTGGTGAGCTGGCCTGCGCCGCTCGCGCCCAGCAGCGTGAAGGCGCGCGCGAACGCCATGGCCACGGGGCGCACGGCCTCGAAGGCCGCGGCTTCTCCGCCGCACATCACGGTGAGCTGGCCGTTCTGGGCGCCTGCCTGGCCGCCGGACACGGGCGCATCGATGAACTGCAGTCCGAGGTTCTTGGCAGCCGCAAACAGCTCGCGCGCGACGTCGGCGGAGGCGGTGGTGTGATCGACAAAAATCGCCCCCGGGGCCATGCCGGCGAACGCGCCCTCGGCGCCCAGTGTTACGGCGCGCAGGTCGTCGTCATTGCCGACGCAGCAGAACACGATGTCGGCGTCTGTCGCTGCCCCGCGTGGTGTTGGGGCATGTTTCAGGGCCGCAGCCCCCGCGAACTCTGTGCACCATGCTATTGATTTGGAAGTGGTCCGGTTGTACACCGTGACCTGGTGGCCGGCATGCGCCAGGTGGCCCGCCATGGGATAGCCCATGACACCGAGGCCGAGAAAGGCGACTTTGCGCGAGGGAGCCGCTTCGTAGGTTTTGGGGTTGATGCCGGGCATGGTTTAAACGATCGAGAGGTGTTCGGTGCCTGCGGACAGGTCCTGCGATTTGGCGCGCTGCGAGTTGAGCTTGATCTGCAGCCGCAAATCATTCAGCGAGTCCGCGTTGCGCAAGGCGTCCTCATAGGAAATCACGCCGTTTTCGTACGCATCGTAGAGCGCCTGGTCGAAGGTCTGCATCCCGAGGTTGCGGCTCTTTTTCATGATCTCCTTGATCTCGCTGACCTCGCCCTTGAAGATCAGGTCGGAGATGAGCGGCGAATTCAGCATGATCTCGACGGCCGCCGAGCGGCCCTTGCCGCTTTGCTTGGGCACCAGTCGCTGCGACACCAGCGCGCGCAGGTTCAGCGACAGGTCCATCAGCAATTGCGAGCGCCGTTCTTCGGGGAAGAAGTTGATGATGCGCTCCAGCGCCTGATTCGCGCTGTTGGCGTGCAGCGTGGCCATGCACAGGTGGCCGGTCTCGGCAAACGCCATCGCGTGCTCCATGGTCTCCCTGTCGCGGATTTCGCCCATCAGGATCACGTCGGGCGCCTGGCGCAGCGTGTTCTTCAGGGCGGCCTCCCAGCTGTCGGTGTCGATCCCGACCTCGCGCTGGGTGATGACGCAGTTCTTGTGCGCGTGCACAAATTCAATCGGATCTTCCACCGTGATGATGTGGCCGTAGGAGTTCTCGTTGCGCCAGTCGATCATGGCCGCCAGCGTGGTGGTCTTGCCCGAGCCGGTGGCGCCGACCAGGATGCACAGCCCGCGCTTGGACATCACCACGTCCTTGAGGACCTGCGGCATGCCCAGGCCATCGAGAGTGGGGACCGCGTTCGGAATGACGCGCAGCACCATGCCGACCATGCCCTGCTGCATGAAGGCGTTCACGCGAAAGCGGCCGATGCCGGCCGGCGCGATGGCGAAGTTGCACTCCTTGGTGCGCTCGAAATCCGCCACCTGCTTGTCGTTCATGATGGAGCGCGTCAGCGCCAGCGTGTGCGCCGCGTTGAGCGGCTGCGGCGAGACCTTGGTGACCTTGCCGTCCACCTTGATGGCGGGCGGAAACTCCCCCGTGATGAACAGGTCGCTGCCGTTGCGGCTGACCATCAGTTTGAGCAGGTCGTTGATGAACTTGCTGGCTTGATCGCGCTCCATCAGAGCACCTCCTGTTGTTCTAGCCGGGGAAATTGTCCGGGATTTTGGCCTTGCCGCGCGCCTCGGCCGGGCTGATCATGTTGCGCTTGACCAGGTCGGTGAGGTTCTGGTCCAGCGTCTGCATGCCCATGCTGTTACCGGTCTGGATGGTCGAGTACATCTGCGCCACCTTGGCCTCGCGGATCAGGTTGCGGATGGCGCTGGTGCCCAGCATGATCTCATGCGCCGCGACCCGGCCGCTGCCGTCCTTGGTCTTGCACAGCGTCTGCGAAATTACCGCCTGCAGCGACTCTGACAGCATGGAGCGCACCATCTCCTTTTCTTCGGCCGGAAACACGTCGATGATGCGGTCGATGGTCTTGGCGGCGCTCGAGGTGTGCAGCGTGCCGAACACCAGGTGGCCGGTTTCGGCCGCCGTCATGGCCAGCCGGATGGTTTCCAGGTCGCGCATTTCGCCCACCAGGATGGCGTCCGGGTCCTCGCGCAGGGCCGACTTGAGCGCGGCGCTGAAGCTGAGCGTGTGCGGGCCGACCTCGCGCTGGTTGATCAGGCATTTCTTGGATTCGTGCACGAACTCGATCGGGTCTTCCACCGTCAGGATGTGGCCGTACTCGGTCTCGTTCAGGAAGTTGACCATGGCCGCCAGCGTGGTCGATTTGCCCGAACCGGTCGGGCCGGTCACCAGCACCAGGCCGCGGGGTTTTAACGCCAGTTCGCCAAAAATCTTTGGCGCACCGAGCTGCTCCAGCGTCAGGATCTTGGATGGGATGGTGCGGAACACCGCGCCGGCGCCGCGGTTCTGGTTGAAGGCGTTGACCCGAAAGCGCGCCAGGCCGTCGATCTCGAACGAGAAGTCGATCTCCATGAACTCTTCGTAGTTCTTGCGCTGGGAGTCGTTCATGATGTCGTACACCATGCCGTGCACCTGCTTGTGGTCCAGCGCATCGACGTTGATGCGCCGTACGTCGCCGTTCACGCGGATCATCGGCGGCAGGCCGGCGGACAGATGCAGATCGGAAGCTTTGTTTTTAACGCTGAAAGCAAGCAGTTGGGTGATATCCACAGCTCTCCCGGTGGTTTGATATTCTTGAAGGATTATGACCATGATTGGCGACAACCTCCAGAGGGTCCGCGCACGCATTGCGGCGGCCTGTCGGGCTGCCGGGCGCGACGCGGGGACGGTCACGCTGCTGGCCGTGTCCAAGACCTGGGGCGTTGAGGCGGTGCGCGAGGCCTTTGCGGCGGGGCAGATCGCCTTTGGTGAAAACTATCTGCAGGAGGCCGTGGACAAGATTTTGGCGATCCGCCAATGGGAAGCCGAAAGCCTGCGGCTGTCGGCTTCTCGCCATTCCTGCGGGTTCCGATCCCCGCAAGCGGGGCCCCTCTCCAGCCCTACGGAATGGCACTGCATCGGCCCGATCCAGAGCAACAAGACCCGGCTCGTCGCCGAGCACTTCGACTGGGCTCACACCATCGACCGGCTCAAGATTGCGCAGCGTTTGAGTGAACAGCGACCTTCGGAGCTGGAGCCGCTGCAGGTATGCATCCAGGTGAATATCGACGGGGGGCCGACGAAGTCGGGCGTGGCGCCGCAAGCTGCGCTGGCATTGGTGCGCGAAGTGGCGAAATTGCCACATCTGCAGGTGCGCGGGCTCATGACCATCCCCGAACCCGCCCCCGATTTTGCGGCGCAAGTGGCGGTGCACGCCAGGGCCAGGGCCTTGTTCGAGCAAATTGCGGCGATGGTCGGGCCGGAGCTCGATCACTTCGATACGCTGTCGATGGGCATGACGGCGGACCTGGAGGCCGCCATCCAGGCCGGCAGCACGATGGTGCGCGTCGGCACCGCGATTTTTGGGAGTCGCCCCAGGCCGTAGGCGAGCACCGGGACTCAGCGCTGCCAGCCTGGCAGCCAGCCCAGCATGTGGCCGAAGATGCGCTGCGCCGACAGTCCCGTGGACACGGCGTGTGTGGCCTGACTGATCGCCAGGCCCGCGAGCGCGCGCGTCAGCGTGGGCTCCGGCAGTTTGCATTTGCTGCGCAACTGCGCCACCGTGAGCGGGGTTTGGTCCAGCTCGCCCAGAATCATCTGGCTTTGCTCGTCGAGGTCGGCCATGGGGATCGGCAACGGGCTGGCGCGCATCAGCCGCGATTTGAGGAGCGCGGGCGGCAACAGCCGCGGCAGGGCCTCTTCGTTGCAGCGCCGGGCCAGCTCCCACAGCACGGAGGCCATGGGAAGGGTCTCGAACTCGGGTGAATGCGCCACGGGGCGTGCCGGCAGGACCTGCAGGGCGACGCGTTCGATCTGGATCGCGGTGGCCGAGCGGCGCAGGTGCACCCGTCCGCTGGCCGGGTCGATCATCGCCATGACCTGGCCATGGCTGAGCAGGTGCAGCCGGCTGGTGGCCCAGGTGTCGCGGTTCAGCCACGCCGCGCGCGCCAGTGCATAGCGAATGCGCTGGCGCGAGAGCTGGGCCGCCGCAAAGCGCAGCCCGGCATTGAGCTCGCCAATGGACTCCGCATCTTTCGAGTTCCAGGCCAGGTGGTTGTTTTCGCAGCCGCCGACCAGGCACACCGGGCGCCCCTGGTAGCGCCCGCGCTCGTCCACCACGACGCGAGGCGGATAACGGTCGATGCTCCAGGGCGGGATGGAGTCGGTGCCGTCTTCGGGCAAATCGACCGAGCGCAGATGCGCCACATACACATCCGGCGCGCTGTCGGGCGGCGGCCGCTGCCATTGCACGGTGCTGTTGTTGCGGCCGGCCAACGCCAGGATGGCATTCGCCTCGACCGGCGACAGTCCCACGGGCTCAAGATAAGCCAGTGGAGTGGTTGCCAGGTCGGTACGAGGAGATGCCATGAGCCGTTTGTTGATTAAACACCTGCACTTTACGCAAGTTGCCGTCATTCTGGCGAGAAAAAAGAGAAAAGAGGCGGGTTTGCGGCAATAGTACACAGCCTTTGTGAGGGCAAGCGTGACACGCGTGCGACGCACAAAGGCTTCAATGCGCCGGCAGTGGCAGGCGCGTGGTGTTCTTCACCTCTTCCATCACCGCGTAGGTGCGGGTCTCGCGCACACCGGGCAGCTGCCACAGCACGGTGCCGGCAAAGTCGCGGTAGGCCGCCATGTCGGCCATGCGGGTCTTGAGCAGGTAGTCGAAGCCGCCTGCCACCATATGGCATTCCATGATGGCTTCGTGCACCTGCACCGCGGCCTTGAAGGCCTCGAACACGTTGGGCGTGGTGCGGTCCAGCAGCACCTCGATGAACACCATCATGCCGCGCCCGAGCTTGAGCGGATTGAGGCGAGCCTCGTAGCCCAGCAGGTAACCGTCGCGCGTGAGCCGCTGTACGCGCGCCAGCACCGCGGTGGGGGACAGCGCCACGGCCTCGGCCAGCTTCAGGTTGGAGGTGCGGCCGTCGTCCTGCAGCACCTTGAGGATCTTCAGGTCGATGCGGTCGAGGTCGGGGGTGGTCTCGCTCATGGATAGTGAATTATCCAGTCAATTCGAGAAATTCAGTCAAAAATTCAATGTTGATTGATTCAACATGGCGGTATTCACCAAAGTACCGGAGCCCACCATGCGCCTGCCTTTTCCCTACCGGCCCGAAGACCAGATCGTGACCCAGCGCCTGCAGTCACTGCAAGGCGCGCTCGACTGGGCCGCCGCTGCCCAGGCCGCCCGGCCCTGGGTGCAGGCCGTGCGGCGCCATCCGCCACCGTTCTGGGCCATGGAAAGCCTGCTCAAGGAATATCCGATCTCCAGTGCCGAGGGGCTGGCGCTGATGCGCCTGGCCGAAGCCCTGCTGCGCGTGCCCGACGCCGAGACCGCGATTGAACTCACCGCCGATCAGCTGGGCCGCGCCGACTTTGACCACGCGGGCGACAAGGCGCTGGCGCGGCTGTCGTCCGCGGCGATCGCGCTGTCCAAGAAGTTCCTGCCGACAGCGACGAATTCAGGACAGGCGGATGAGCAGCAGCCGGGTCTGTTCGCCAGGCTGGGCGCGCGTTCGGTTGTGGCCGCCACGCTGCGCGCCGTGCAACTGCTGGGCCGCCAGTTCGTGCTCGGCCAGACCATCGGCGAGGCGATGCAGGAGGCCGCCGCGGCCCGGCGCAGGAGCGCCGGCCTGTGCTTCAGCTACGACATGCTGGGAGAGGGCGCGCGCACCGACGCGGATGCGCTGCATTATCTGGACAGTTATACGAATGCTATTGAAAAAATAGCGACTCATGCAGACCCTGCATCGGCTTGCGAGCGAAATGATGGAATCTCCATCAAGCTCAGCGCGCTGCACCCGCGCTACGAAGACGCACAGAAGGCGCGCGTCATGATGGAGCTGGTGCCGCGCGTGTGGGGCCTGTGCGAGCTGGCCGCCACGGCCAACCTGAACCTCACGATCGATGCCGAGGAGGTGGACCGGCTGGAGCTGTCGCTCGATGTGTTCGAGGCGCTGGCGGCTAGAGTGGCCCAGCACTTCCCGCAGTGGCGGGGCTTTGGCCTGGCCATGCAGGCCTACCAGACGCGCGCGCTCGAACTCATAGCGCACATCACGGCACTGGCGCGCAAATACCGGCTGCGCCTGATGTGCCGCCTGGTCAAGGGTGCCTACTGGGATGCCGAGATCAAGCGCGCGCAGGAGCTGGGCCTGCCGCATTACCCGGTGTTCACGCACAAGCACCACACGGACGTGAGCTACCTGGCGTGCGCGCGCGCGCTGCTGGCCGCGCCCGACGCGATCTACCCGCAGTTCGCCACGCACAACGCGGGGACCATCGCGGCGATTTTGCAGATGGCCGAAACAACGGGAGGCGCATTTGAATTGCAGCGGCTGCACGGCATGGGCGAGGGCGTGTACCGCGAGGTGATGAAGGCTCCCCCAGCGGGGGAAGGAGCGATACCGGTGCGTGTGTATGCCCCGGTCGGCCGGCACAAGGACCTGCTCGCCTACCTGGTGCGCCGGCTGCTGGAAAACGGGGCCAATTCCTCATTCGTGCACCAGCTCGCCGACGAGTCGGTGGGCATGGACGAGCTGCTGATCTCGCCGCTGCGGCTGGCGCCCGAGTCGTCACTGCCTTTGCCTGCGGATCTGTACGGCGCCGCGCGCAAAAACAGCGCCGGGCTGGACCTCACCGTGGAGCCCATGCGTGCGCCGCTGCTCGCTGCATATGCCGCCACCGCGCTGGCCACCGTGCCCGAGTTTGATGTCAAAACAACCTCTAGCGCTTATCAGGCAAGTGCTGTCAGCTATCAAAAATGGAGCAAAACACCGGTTCACGAGCGCAGCGCCATCCTGCGCCGCGCCGCCGACGCGCTGGAGGCGGAACTGCCGCGCTTTTGCGCGCTGATGGTGAAGGAGGCCTTCAAGACCTGGGGCGACAGCGTGGCCGAGGTGCGCGAGGCGGCGGACTTTCTGCGCTACTACGCGGGCGAGGCCGAGCGCATCATGGCGCCGGTGGCCCTGCCGGGGCCGACGGGAGAAAGCAACGAGCTGCGTCTCACCGCGCGGGGCGTCTGGGTCTGCATCAGCCCGTGGAACTTCCCGCTCGCCATCTTCACGGGCCAGGTCGCCGCGGCGCTGGCCACCGGCAACACCGTGCTGGCGAAACCGGCCGAGCAGACGCCTGCTGTGGCCCTCGAGGCGGTGCGGCTCTTGCACCGCGCAGGCGTGCCCGAGGGCGCGCTGCAACTGGCGCACGGTCCCGGCGACACGGTGGGTGCGGCGCTGGTGGCGCAGCCCGGCATCGCCGGCGTGGTGTTCACCGGCTCGACCGAGGTGGCCAGGATCATCAACCGCGCGCTGGCCGCGAAGGACGGCCCCATCGTCCCGTTGATTGCCGAGACCGGCGGCATCAACGCCATGCTGGTGGACAGCACCGCACTGCCCGAGCAGGTGGCCGACGCGGTGCTGCAGTCGTCGTTTCGCAGCGCGGGCCAGCGTTGCTCGGCGCTGCGCCTGCTCTGTGTGCACGAGGGCATCGCTGATGGCGTGATCGGGATGATCCGCGGTGCCGCCCAAGAACTGGTGGCGGGCGATCCGGCCGATCTGGCCACCGATCTCGGCCCGGTGATCGACCGCCAGGCGTGGAGCGCTATCCGGCGCCATCTCGAACGCCTGGGTTCAACATCAAAACCGGTCACAGCCATTGAGGACTCTACGCAATCAGCTACAAACCCAATAGCAAACCTGATTCCACCGAGTGCCTTCGAGGTGGCGGCGGTGGCCGACGTGCAGCAGGAAATCTTCGGCCCCGTGCTGCACATCGTGCGCTGGCGCGGCGACCCGCAAGCGGTGATCGACCAGATCAATGCGCTCGGCTACGGCCTCACGCTGGGCATCCAGACGCGAATCGACTCGCGTGCACAGGCGCTGGCCGCGCGCGCCCGCGTCGGCAACGTCTACATCAACCGCAACATGATCGGCGCCGTGGTCGGGGTGCAGCCGTTCGGCGGCGAGGGACTCTCGGGCACCGGCCCGAAGGCCGGCGGGCCGCACTACCTGGCCCGCTTTTGCGCGGAACAGACCGTCACCGTGAACACCACGGCGGCGGGCGGCAACGTGCAGTTGCTGGCCTCGCCCGCCTGAGCGTGTGCGCAGGGCGCGCCGCGCCGCGCCGGTTCACTGCGCGATGCTGCGCATGAAGACTTCGAGCTGGTCGATGGGCAGCGCCCGGCAAAACAGATGACCCTGGTAGCAGTCGCAGCCAAATTGGGACAGGAGTTGGCGCTGGGCTTCGGTCTCGACCCCTTCGGCCAGCACCGACAGACCCAGGCTTTGCGCCAGGCCAATGATGGTGCGGGCAATGGCCGCGTCGTTCGGATCGGTCAGCATGTCCTTCACGAAAGAGCGGTCGATTTTCAGCTGGTCCAGTGGCAGGCGCTTGAGGTAGGACAGCGCGGAATAGCCCATGCCAAAGTCGTCGATCGACAGTGTCACGCCGGCCTTCTTGAGGATTCCCATCTTGGCAATGGTGACCTCGATGCCGGTGGCCAGCAGGCTCTCGGTGAGTTCCAGTTTGAGTCGCTGCGCACGCACGCCGGTTCGCCGGATCACGTTCATCACCTGATCGACAAACTCCGGGTTGCGGAACTGGCGCACGCTCACGTTCACGGAAATGCTGAGCTGTTCGGTGTCGGGGCGAGCGGCCCACAGGGCCAGTTGCGCGCAGGCGCTCTCCAGCGCCCACTGGCCCATCGGCAGGATCAGTCCGCTGTCTTCGGCCTGAGGAATGAAGGCGTCGGGCAGCACCAGGCCGCGTTGCGGGTGCTGCCAGCGCATCAGTGCCTCGACGCCCAGCATGCGTCCGTCGCTGCCGACCTGCGGCTGGTAATGCAGCACGAACTCGTGGTGGCGCAGGCCATGCCGGAGCTCCGAGGTCAGCGCCGCATTGGCCGTGGCCACGGCCTGCATCTCGGGGTCGAAAAAGCACACTGCGTTGCGTCCCGCGGCCTTGGCCTGGTACATCGCCAGATCGGCCTGTTTGAGCAGGTCTTCGATGCTCACCTCGTCCTCGTTGAACGAGGTGACGCCGATGCTGCAGGTGCCGTGGTACGAGTACCGGGCCAGATCGTAGGGCTCGCCGAGCATGGCCAGGATTTTCTCCCCGACCGCCAGCGCGCGGGCGTTGGCCGCCGGCAGGTTGTCTCCCAGGTCTTGCAGCATGACCACGAACTCGTCGCCGCCCAGTCGCGCCACGGTGTCGTCAGGGCTGATGCACGAGGCCAGGCGCGACGCCGCCTTTCGCAGCAGCATGTCGCCGCGCGAATGCCCCATGGTGTCGTTGAGCAGTTTGAAGTGGTCGAGGTCGACGAACATCAGTGCGCCGATTTTCCGGTCGGTCTGGGCCAGCACATGCCGCAGCCGGCTCATCAGCAGCTGGCGGTTGGGCAATTGCGTCAGTGCGTCGTAGAACGCCAGGTGTTCGATCTCGTCCTCGGACGCCTTGCGTGTGGTGATGTCGCGCGCCACGGCGATCCAGTGGGTGAGCCCGCGGTCGAAATAATCGACCGGGACGACCTCGAGTTCCATCCAGAATTGCTCTCCATCCTTTTTGTAGATGATCAACTCTGCGCGCACCGGCTGCGACTGTGCCAGGGCCTCGCGGATGCGTTCGAGTTCGGCGCGCTGGGTCAAAGGGCCTTGCAGCATGCGCGGCGTCTGGCCCAGCACCTCGTCACGGCTGTAGCCGGTGCGCCGCTGGAAGGCGTCGTTGACAAAGACGATGCGTGGATGCGGCGCGTCCGGCGAGCCGGCGTCGGCGATCACCACGATGTCGTTCAGGCGGTTGATGCTGGTCTGCAGCAGCAGCAACTGCTCCTTGGACTGCTGCCAGGCGCTGACGTCGCGCAGGTACAGGGCAATGCCTTCCTCGAACGGATAGGCGCGCAGCTCCAGCCATATTCCCAGCACGGGAAAAAATTCTTCAAACTCGACGCTGAGCCGGCTGTTCTGGACGGCACGCAACTCGCTGCGCAGCCGGCTGCTCCCGTCGTCGTCCAGTACACGCCAGATGGTGTGGCCCAGCAGCTGGACGCTGCTGCGTTGCAGCAGGCGCTCGCTCTCGCGATTCACATAGGTGAAGCGCCCTTCATGATCGAGCGTCACGCTGGCCAGCGTCGAACTCAGCCGCACGGTGGCGTTCAGGGACTCCTGCTCGGCGCGTTTTTTTTCCGTCAGGTCCTGCAGCAGGCCCTGCACGCACACAACAATCCCCGAGGGATCGCACAGCGCCTTGCCGACCGTGCGCACCCACAGGCGATCGCCCTGTGCCGTGATGATCTCCGCCTCCCGGTCGAACGGCACCGCCCTCTCCACGCAGGCCTCGAACGCCGAGGTCATCAGCGCCCGCGACTCGGGCGCGTAAAGGTCCAGCGCCTGCGCCAGCGGCAGTGAGGGCGCCGAGTCGTGCGGCAGCTTGAGCAGCGCGGCGAGCCGGCGCGTCCACGTCACGCGGCGCTGCGGCAGCTCCAGCATCCACGCGCCCGCAGCGGTGCTCCACTCCACCAGGTCGAGCAGCTGTCCGGCGGCCGCCGCGGCGCCGGTGCGGGGAGGGTGTTGTTGCAGCGCGGGAGAGTTAACTGGCGGCATCGTGTGAGTGGTCTAGAGCGAATCCCAAAGTGAAGCTGGCAACCAGCCATGAAACAGGGGGCTCCCGGCCCCCCGTACGCCGGCACGCGACCAAACGTGCGCATGACCGGCCATTCGTGTTCGCGCCGGTTGCGCTACGACCCCGGGGCAGGAGGCCAGCGCTGCGGCAGTCGGGCGTCGATGAGTGTAGTTCCTTTCCCCCGCGTTTGGCTATCGGGGCCCGGCCAGCCCTGCGGTGGGGCCTGCCAGCGAATGGACGACTTGGGTACTCTCCCGGACAGGGAACTCAGGACGAGGGGCATGCAGACACGTCGACCAGCGGCGCCGCCGACGGTGGGCCAACCAGTTCTGCCAGGGGATGGCACTTGCCGCCCCAGCAGAGTTGGTAATCGGCGACATAGTCCGAGCGCGTCAGATGCAGCCGCTCGAGCGGCGCCAGCGGCGGGCGGTAATGCCATACGCCGTTCTTCAGCACGGCATCGGGCGGCGGCTCCATGCCGGCGCCGGAGCCGCGGATGCGCGCTTCGGTGAGTTGCAGGCGTGCGCCGCCGGCCGTTTGGACGACCTGGTAATCCTCTTCCCAAAGGATTTTTTCGATCGAATGGGTCCAGTTCAGCGTGAACGCCTGCAATGGCAGGCTGATGGCCAGGCCGGCCGCGGCCAGGCACACCGCGATCATGCAACCGCCAGCCGGCGCCGTTGCCAGACGTGCCAGCCGATGAAAATGGCCGCCATCACGAATCCGATCTGGTCGCTCAGCGTGCCCGCCGTGACCAGCATCAGCGCGGCGATGCCGGTAAATACCCGCTCGTGGATTTTCAAAGGCGCCAGCAGGTAGCCAACGGCCGTTGCGCCCCACAAGGCGATGGCCAGCAGCGCCTTGCCCACGATGTACAGCACCGCCACCACCGTCCAGTGGCCCTGCAGCATCAGCGCGGGCGTATAGACCGCCATGTACGGAATGACAAAGCCGGCAATGGCGATCTGGGTTGCCTTGAAGCCGATACGCATGGGTGACGCCTTGGCGATCGATGCCGCGGCAAATGCTGCGAGCGCCACCGGCGGCGTCAGGTCCGCCATGATGCCGAAATAGAACACGAACATGTGCGACACGATCAGCGGCACGCCCAGGCTGAGCAGCGCGGGCGCCGCAATCGAGCTGGTGATGATGTAGTTCGGGATGGTCGGAATTCCCATGCCGAGGATCAGGCACACGATCATGGTCAAAAACAGCGACAGGAACAGGCTTTTTTCACCGACGGTCAGGATGAATCCGGCAAAGCTGGAGGCGGCGCCCGTGAGGGTCAGCACACCAATGATGACACCCACCACGGCGCAGGCGACGCCGACCGGCAACGCCTGCCTGGCGCCGTCGATCAGGCTCAGGCGCACCGCACGCAGGGTGTCACGACCGCCCTTGACCCTGAAACAAAGCAGCACCAGCAGTGCGATCACGGCGAGGATCGCATAAATGCCAAACTCGACAAAGCTTGCCGCCGCCAGGCCCAGGGCCAGCCAGAACACGTAGCGAAACGCCGTGCCCGACAGGCGCGCTGCCACGGCTGCGCCGAGAATCAGGATCACGGTGAGCGCCAGGCCGGTGAGTCCGGCAAACATCGGCGTGAAACCATGAAACAGCATGCCGACCAGACCTGCCAGCGGCAGCACCAGATACCAGCTTTCCTTGAGCGCCTTCACCGGGCTCGGGCACTGGTCTTTCGGCAGACCCACCAGCCCCATGCGGCCGGCTTCCAGATGCACGATCCAGAACGCCGTCACGTAATACAGGATCGCCGGAATCACGGCCGCCTTGACGATGTCCACATACGGCACGTTCAGCGTCTCGGCCATGATGAACGCCACCGCCCCCATGACCGGTGGCATGATCTGGCCGCCCATGGAAGACGTGGCCTCGACCGCGCCGGCAAAGATCGAGCTGTAGCCAAAGCGTTTCATCAGCGGGATCGTGAACTGGCCGACGGTCAGCACGTTCGCCACGCCGGAGCCCGAGATGGTTCCCATGAAGCCCGACGAGATCACCGCCACCTTGGCCGGCCCGCCCTTGGCCCTGCCGACCAGTCCCAGCGCCACGGAGTTGAACAGCTTGATCATGCCGGCGTGCTCGAGAAATGCGCCGAACAGGATGAACAGGAAGATATAGGTCGCAGACACCATGACGGGGATGCCCAGAATGCCCTCGGTGCCCAGCCACAGCTGATTCACGATCTGGTCAAACCCGTAGGCCCGATGCGCGAGCGGGCCCGGCAGGTACTGGCCGAAAAGGCCATACAGCAGGAATGTTCCGCACACCAGGGGCAGGGCCAGTCCGAGGATCCGGCGCGTGGCCTCGAACACCAGCACGACCATGATGGTGCCGACCACCAGATCGGCGGTGGTTGGATCGCCCGAGCGCTGGATCAGGTCGGCCTCGAAAATCCAGTGATAGAACGACAGCGCGAACCCGGCGGCGGCCAGCAGCCAGTCGTACCACACGATGGAGGTCAGCTTGCCGCTCTTCAATGCGGGGTACATCAGGAAGGTCAGCAGCAGCAGGAAGCCGACATGCAATGAGCGCATGGTCAGCGACGACAGCGGCGAGAAGCCGGCGACGATCAATTGATAGGTCGAGAACGTCAGCGCCGCGCCGATCACGATCTTCAGCGCGGTGCCGCTGAGCGTGCGTTGTGCGCCGTGCTCCTGAAATTCGTCGGCAGGCGTATGGAGGGAGGTCATGTCCGATTGGTTCCTGGCGTGTCGTGGCCGGCGGACGGGCGCGGCGGCCCGCCCGCAAAGGCCACAGGTTGGCTTACTTGATCAAACCGATTTCGCGGTAGTACTTCTCGGCGCCCGGATGCAGCGGCAGCGGCATGCCTACCAGCGCTGTTTCCTTGTGGATCGCCTTGGCGGCGGCGTGCGCGGCGACCAGGTGGTCGAGGTTCTCAAACATGGCCTTGGTCATCTTGTAGACGGTGTCCGTGGGGACGCCTTCATGCGTGACCAGGAAGTTCTGCACGAATGCGGTTGGTACGCTCGCGGCCTGTCCTTCGTAGGTGTTGGCCGGGACGACGCCGGCCTGATAGGCCGGATCCCCGACTTTCGCGATCACGTCCGCCGTGATCGGTACGATCACGATCTTCACCGACGTTGCCAGGTCCCGCAGCGAGGAGACGCCCAGGCCGGCCGATTGCAGCGTGGCATCGAGCTGGCGGTTCTTCATGAGCTCCACCGACTCGCCAAAGGGCAGGTATTCCACCTTGGCGAAGTCGGCGTAGGTCAGGCCGGCGGCCTTGAAGATGGCGCGCGCATTGAGTTCGGTGCCGGATTTGGGCGCGCCCACGGAGATGCGCTTGCCCTTCAGGTCGGCCAGCGTCTTCACGCCTGAATCGGCCGACGCCACGATCTGGATGTAGTTCGGATACATGCCCGCGATGCCGCGCAATTTTTTCAGGGGCGTCTTGAAGCCGGCGTCAGCATTGCCCCGCCAGGCGTCGGACAACGAGTCCCCGAGCGTGAAGGCCACTTCTCCGCGTCCGGCTTGCAGCAGGTTGAGGTTTTCCGCAGAAGCCTTGGTCGCCTGCACCGTGCATTTCGCGTCCGGCATCGCCTTGGTGTAGATCTGCGACAGTGCGACACCCATCGGGTAATACACGCCGCTGGTGCCGCCGGTCAGCACGGTGATAAATTGCTGTTGTGCCTGTGCCGGCGCTGCTGCCAGCAGGGTCGCGCCGGCCAGGGCCAGCAGTGCGCGCAAAAATCCAAACTTCATTGTTGTCTCCTTGAGTAGGTGAGAAAGGCAATAAGCCCTGTGCATTCTATGGGCCAATAGTTGCACGATGTGCGGGCCGCCAGCGCGGTGATGCGGGTCTCGGTAAAGTCGAACACACCAACCCTGAAGGAAACCCTGTGTTCAAAAAGATCCTGATTGCGAATCGCGGCGAGATCGCGCTGCGGCTGGTGCGCGCCGTGCACGATCTGGGCAGCCGCAGTGTCGCCGTCTATGCGCCGGACGATGCGCAGGCGCTGCATGTGCGCCAGGCGGATGAAGCACTGGCGCTGGACGCCACAGGGCCCGCTGCCTATCTGGACATTGCCCGCCTCATCGCGCTGGCGCGGCAAACCGGCTGCGATGCGGTGCACCCGGGCTATGGTTTTTTGAGCGAGCGCGCCGACTTTGCGCAAGCCTGCCTGGACGCCGGCCTCACCTTCATCGGGCCCACGGTGGAGCAGCTCGCGCTGTTCGGCGACAAGGCGCGCGCCCGCACGCTGGCCCGGCAGTGTGGCGTGCCCTTGATGCCCGGCAGTGCGGGCGCGGTCACGCTGGCCCAGGCCCAGGCCTTCTTTGCGGCCCAGCGTGCTGGCGCGCTGGGTGCCGGCGTGATGATCAAGGCGATCGGTGGCGGCGGCGGCCGTGGCATGCGCGCCGTGCTGCAGGCGGCAGAGTTGCCCGAAGCCTATGCGCGCTGCGTGTCCGAGGCGCGTGCGGCCTTCGGCGTGGAGGGCGTCTATGTCGAGCGCCTGATGACGCGCGCGCGCCATATCGAAATCCAGATCATCGGCGACGGCACGCAGGTGATGTCGCTGGGTGAGCGCGAATGTTCGCTGCAGCGGCGCTTCCAGAAGCTGGTCGAAATGGCGCCGAGCCCCTCACTGACCGAGACGCTGCGGCAGCAAATCACACAGGCGGCGTTGAAGCTGGCGCAGGCCGTGCGCTACCGCAGCCTGGGCACCTTCGAATTTCTGGTCGACGAAGACACAAGCGATCTGCCCTTTGTCTTCATCGAGGCCAATCCGCGCCTGCAGGTGGAGCACACCGTCACCGAGGAAGTGACCGGGCTCGATCTGGTGCAGCTGCAAATCCAGGTGGCGGCGGGCCGGAGCCTGGCGGCGCTGGGGTTTGACGCCAAGGCGCCGCCGCGCGCGCAGGGCTTTGCCGTGCAATGGCGCGTCAACGCGGAGACGCTGGATGCGCAAGGCCAGGCCAGGCCCTCGGGCGGCTCGCTGGTGCGCTTCGACATGCCCTCGGGCCCCGGCATCCGGGTCGACACGCAGGGTTACCCCGGCGCTGCGCCATCGCCGCATTACGACACGCTGCTGGCCAAGCTGATCGTGCGCTCGCGCAGCACCGACTTTGCCGACGCGGCGCGCCGCTCCCGCCGGGTGCTGGCGGAATGCCGCATCGAGGGCATGGCCACCAATCTGTCGTTGCTGCGCGCGCTGGCAAAGCGTCCCGAGTTCGATGCGCAGCAGGTGCACACGCGCTTCGTCGAGGCGCACCTGCCGGAGCTGCTGGCCGCAGCGCAAGCGATTGATAGTCAGGATGCTACAAAAAATAGAGCTGCCAGTGCAGATGGGGTAAGGGCTACAGCTTCATTTGGTGTTGAATCCGGGCAGGGCGACGACGGACTCAGCGCGGTGCGCGCGCCCATGCCGGCCAAGCTGGTGCAGCTCGACGTGGCCGTCGGCGATGTGGTGCCCGCCGGCGGCCAGATCGCCGTGCTGGAGGCCATGAAGATGGAGCACCTGCTGCTGGCCCATGCCCCCGGCCGCGTGGTGGAGATCCGGGCCGCGCCGGGCGACCACCTCGTGGAAGGCCAGCCCCTCGTGCTGCTGGAGCCGATGGAGGTCGCCGCGGGCATTGCCGAGGCCGCCCGCAGCCTCGATCTGGAGCAGATCCGCCCCGACCTGCAGCAGGTCATCGCCCGCCACGCGTTCACGCTCGATGCGAACCGCCCCGCCGCCGTGGCCAGGCGCCACGCGCAGGGCGGGCGCACCGCGCGCGAAAACATCGCCGACCTGTGCGACCTGCAGGACGACCCCGGCAGCTTCATCGAGTACGGCGCGCTGGCGATTGCCGCGCAAACCCGGCGCCGTTCGCTGGAAGACCTGGTGGCCAACACGCCGGCCGACGGCATGGTGACGGGCCTGGGCAGTGTCAATGCCAAATTGTTCGGCGCGGAGCAATCGCGCTGCGCGGTGCTGGCCTACGACTACACCGTGCTGGCCGGCACGCAGGGCATGCGCAACCACCACAAGACCGACCGCCTGCTGGGCCTGGCGCACCAGTTGCGGCTGCCGGTGGTGCTGTTTGCCGAGGGCGGGGGCGGGCGCCCGGGCGATACCGACATGCCCATCGTGGCCGGGCTCAACAACCACACCTTCAGCCGCTTTGCCGCGCTGTCGGGCCAGGTGCCGGTGGTCGGCATCGTGCACGGGCGCTGTTTTGCCGGCAATGCGGCGCTGCTGGGCTGCGCCGATGTCATCATCGCCACCGAGGCCAGCAACATCGGCATGAGCGGCCCGGCCATGATCGAGGGCGGTGGCTTGGGCAGTTTCAAACCCGAGCAGATCGGCCCGAGCAGCGTGCAGTCCGGCAATGGCGTGATCGACATCCTTGTAAAAGACGAGGCTGCAGCGGTGCGCGCCGCCAAGCGCTACCTGTCGTATTTCCAGGGGCCGATCGATCCCGCCGTGCAGCCATGGACCTGCGCCGACCAGCGCGCGCTGCGCCATGCAGTGCCCGAGAACCGCCTGCGCGTGTACGACATGCGCAGCGTCATGCAAGGGCTGGTGGACAGCGACTCGCTGCTGGAGCTGCGCGCGGGCTTTGGCGCCGGCATCCTGACCGCGCTGGCGCGCATCGAAGGCCGCCCCGTGGGCATCCTCGCGAACAACCCGCGGCACCTGGGCGGCGCCATCGATGTGGATGCCGCCGACAAGGCCGCGCGCTTCATGCAGCTGTGCAACGCGCACGGCCTGGCGATGGTGTCGCTCACCGACACCCCGGGCTTCATGGTCGGCCCCGACATCGAGGCCCAGGCGCAGGTGCGCCATGTGTGCCGCATGTTCGTGGTCGCCGCGCACCTCGCCGTGCCGTTCTTTGCCGTGGTGCTGCGCAAGGGCTATGGCCTGGGCGCGCAGGCCATGACGGCCGGCGGCTTCGACGCGCCGGTGTTCACCGTCTCCTGGCCGACCGGCGAGTTCGGCGCCATGGGGCTGGAAGGCGCCGTGCGCCTGGGCTTTCGCAAGGAGCTGGAGGCAGCAAAGCCCGGGCCTGAGCGCGATGCGCTGTACCAGAAGCTGGTGGACCAGCAGTACGCCAACGGCCAGGCCACGAATATGGCGCAGACGCTGGAGATCGACGCCGTCATCGACCCGGCGCAGACGCGCGCGTGGCTGGTCCGCGGCCTGGCGTCGGCGGCCGCGTCAAAGGTCGTGCCGGCAGCGCCCGGTGCGCGCTTTGTCGACTGCTGGTGAGGGCGGTCTGGCGAGGTGCGTGCTAAGCTGAGAGGCCCGATGGCGGGGCTTGTGCGGCCCGCGCCCCTCTCACTGACAAAGGAGATACCCATGCCCGGCCTGTTGCCCCACGTCGATCCTGACGGCCTGCTCGAATTTTCCGTGGTCTACACCGACCGCTCGCTCAACCACATGTCCAAACGCTTCGCGGGTGTGATGCGGGACATCATCGCGACGCTGAAAAACGTGTACCACGCGCACAGCGCCGTGATCGTGCCCGGCAGCGGCACCTTCGGCATGGAGGCCGTGGCGCGCCAGTTCGCCAACGACCGCAAGGTGCTGATTGTGCGCAACGGCTGGTTCAGCTACCGCTGGAGCCAGATTTTCGAGGCGGGTCGCATGGGCGCCAGCGCCGTGGTCTGCAAGGCGCGCCGCGTGGGTGAGGGCGCGCAGGCGCCGTGGCAGCCCGCGCCGGCCGCCGAGGTCGCCGCCGCCATCCGCGCGGAGAAGCCCGCCGTGGTGTTCGCGCCGCACGTGGAGACGTCCAGCGGCATCATCCTGCCCGACGACTACCTGCGCAGCGTGGCCGAGGCCGCGCACGCGGTGGGCGCGCTGTTCGTGCTCGACTGCGTCGCCTCGGGCGCCATGTGGGTGGACATGCAGGCCAACGGCGTGGACGTGCTGATCTCGGCGCCGCAAAAGGGCTGGAGCAGCTCGCCCTGCTGCGCCATGGTCATGCTCGGCGAGCGCGCGCGCCAGGCCATCGAGGGCACCACCAGCTCCAGCTTCTCATGCGACCTCAAGAAGTGGCTGCAGATCGCCGAGGGTTACGAAAAAGGCCAGCATGCGTATCACACGACCCTGCCCACCGACGCGCTGGTAGGGCTGCGCGATGTGATGCTGGAAACCCGCGACTATGGCTTCGACAAGGTCAAGGCGGAGCAGACCGAGCTGGGCGCCAAGGTGCGCGCGCTGCTCGAATCGCGCGGCTTCCCGAGCGTGGCGGCCCAGGGCTACAAGGCGCCGGGCGTGGTCGTGAGCTACACCACCGACCCCGGCATCCAGAACGGCAAGAAGTTCATCGAGGCCGGCCTGCAGACCGCCGCCGGCGTGCCGCTGCAGTGCGACGAGGGGCCCGATTTCAGCACCTTTCGCATCGGCCTGTTCGGCCTGGAAAAATGGCACAACGTGGATCGCACGGTGGGGCAACTGGCCGCGGCGCTGGACCGCGTGGCGCCGCGGTAAGTCTGCCGCATCCCGCGGCAGGCCCGGGCCTCACGGCGGCGCGCCGGGCTGCCGCACCTTTGACCGACAAGGAGTTGCCCCGCATGGACAAGCCGGCTGAACTGGCGCGTTCCAAGCGCCAGGCGCTGGGACTGCTGCTGCTCGTGACGGCCGTGTTTGTGACGACCAGCTGGCTGCCGCGCAGTCTGGGCGTGGACATCGTCAAGGCCATGGCCGAAGCGGCGATGGTGGGCGCCATGGCTGACTGGTTCGCGGTGGTGGCGCTGTTCCGGCGCATTCCCATTCCCTTTATCGCGCGCCACACGGCGATCATTCCGCGCAACAAGGACCGCATCGGCGAAAACCTTGCGGTGTTCGTGCGCGACAAGTTCCTCGACCCGCCTTCGCTCGTCACGCTGATGCGCCGGCACGACCCGGTGGCGCTGGTGGCGCAGTGGCTCACGGCACCAAGCCATGCCGGCCTGCTGGGGCGGCAGGCCGTGCGCCTGCTGTCGGCGGCGCTGGACATGGTGGAGGACGCGCAGGTCGAGCGCTTCATCAAGCGCGCCGCGCGCGCGCTGATCGGGCAGATGGACCTGCCCGGCTCCATGGCCACCGTGCTCGCGGCGCTCACGCAGAACGGGCGCCACCAGGCGCTGCTGGACGGTGCGCTGGCGCACCTGACGCAGCTTCTGCAGGAGCCGCCATCGCGCAGCCTCATCGCGCAGGCCATCGTGCAATGGGTCAAACGCGAGCACCCGCACACGGAAAAAGTGCTGCCCACCGCCTGGCTGGGTGAGCAGGGCGCGGGCATGGCCGCCCACGCGCTGGAGAGCCTGCTGGCCGACGTGGCGCACAACCCCCGCCATCAACTGCGCGAAAAGTTCGACGCGGCGGTGCAGCAGTTGATCGACAGGCTGCGTACGGACCCCGAATTCGCACGCAAGGGCGAAGAAATCCGCCGCTACCTGCAGCATGACGCCACGCTCGGCACGTATGTGCAGGGGCAATGGCAGGGCATGCGCGCTGCACTCAAGCGCGACCTGGCCAACGAGAAATCACTCGTCGCGCGCAACGCAGGCGCCATGGGCCGCTGGCTGGGCCAGTCGCTGGCGCAGGATGCGGACTTGCGCGCGTCGCTGAACCAGCGCCTCGAAGACTGGGTGCATACGCTCGCGCCCGAGGTGTCGCAGTTCGTGGCGCAGCACATCCAGGACACCGTGCAGCGCTGGGATGCGCAGGAGATGTCGCACCTGATCGAGCTGAACATCGGCAAGGATTTGCAGCACATCCGCATCAACGGCACGCTGGTGGGCGGTGTGATCGGGCTGGTGCTGTTTGCGCTGTCGCACCTGCCCGAGCTGGTTCGCGCGCTGCGGGGATGACGCCCGGCGTGCGCTGGGTAGAATACGCCCCCATTCGCCACTACCGGTCGCTGCCTTGCCTGATCGCCTTTCCGTGCTGCCGCAGTACCTGTTGCCCAAGCGCGCACTCACGGCTTTTGCCGGTATCGTCGCATCCAGCCGTGGCGGGCGCTGGACCACCGGCCTGATCCGCTGGTTTGTCGGCAAATACGGCGTCGACATGAGCGAGGCGGCCGATCCCGATATCGCCAGCTACCCCAGCTTCAACGACTTTTTCACGCGGGCCCTGAAGCCCGGTGCGCGGCCTTTGGCAAGCGCCGACCTGATTTGCCCGGTGGATGGCGCGATCAGCCAGTTCGGCGCGATCGAGCGCGACCGGATTTTCCAGGCCAAGGGGCATCACTATTCGACGACGGCGCTGGTCGGTGGCGATGCGGCGCTGGCCGCGCAGTTCGAAGACGGCCATTTCGCCACGCTCTACCTGAGCCCGAAGGACTACCACCGCATCCACATGCCCTGTGCTGGCCGCCTGATGCGCATGATTTACGTACCGGGCGCGCTGTTCTCGGTGAACCCGGCCACCGCGCGCGGCGTGCCCGGCCTGTTCGCGCGCAACGAGCGCGTCGTCTGCGTGTTTGAATCAAAGCACGGCCCGTTTGTGCTGGTGCTGGTGGGTGCCACCGTGGTCGGCAGCATGGCGACGGTCTGGCATGGCGTCGTGAGCCCGCCGCGCGGCGGGCCGGTGCGCGAATGGCAGTACGGCGACCACGATGTGCGTCTGACGCAAGGCGATGAGATGGGCCGCTTCCTGCTCGGCTCCACCGTGGTGCTGCTGTTTCCCAAGGGGCCGCTTCAATTCAATGCCGCGTGGCAGCCCGGCCGCGCCATTCGCCTGGGTGAAAAGATGGCCGATCTGGCTGCCTAGAGTCCCCGTGCGGCGCCCGCTCGCAGCGCGCCGAAAACCAGGCGTTCTGCCACAATGTTTCGATGAACTACGAACACTTGCTGGTCGCCACTGACGGCCCCATCACCACCGTCACGCTGAATCGTCCGGACAAGCGCAATGCGCTGGCACTGGACGTCATGCGGGAGCTGACGCAGGCCCTGCGCGCGATTTCCCGCACCGAGGCGCTGGGCGTGATCCTCGCGGCCAACGGGCCGGTCTTCAGCGCGGGCCACAATTTTGCGGACATGGCCGGCGCCACGCTAGAGCAGGCACGCGAATTGTTCGCCGTCTGTACCGAGATGATGAACACGTTGCAGGCCCTGCCGCAACCGGTGGTGGCGCGCGTGCATGCGCTGGCCACGGCGGGGGGCTGCCAGCTGGTCGCGAGTTGCGACCTGGCGGTGGCGGCCGATACCGCCTCGTTCGCCATTCCGGGCGGCAAGGCGGGGCTGTTTTGCCACACGCCGCTGGTCGCGGTCGCGCGCAACGTGGGGCGCAAGCGCGCGCTGGAAATGGCGCTCACGGGCGACGCGATCGATGCCGCCACCGCGGCCGACTGGGGCCTGATCAACAAGGCGGTGGCGCCCGACCAGCTCGACGCCGCGACGCTGGATTTGATCAATCGGGCCACGCGCGGCAGCGCGCTGTCCAAGGCCTGGGGCAAGCAGGGGTTTTATCGCCAGATCGATCTGCCGCAGGATCAGGCCTATGCCTTTGCGGTCGAGCGCATGGCCACGGCCTCGCTCACGCCCGACGCCCAGGAGGGCATCCGTGCCTTTCTGGAAAAGCGCCCCGCGAAGTACACCCAGCGCCCATAGCCACCCAGCGACAAGCGCGGGGGCCAGTTAAACGAAGCTATTTGAAAACCACGGTCTTGTGGCCGTTCAGCAGCACGCGGCGTTCGCTGTGCCATTTCACGGCGCGCGCCAGCACCTGGCTCTCGGTATCGCGGCCCATGGCGGTCAGGTCTTCCACGGTCTTGCTGTGGTCGGCGCGGGCCACGTCCTGCTCGATGATCGGGCCCTCGTCGAGATGGGCTGTCACGTAGTGGGCGGTCGCGCCGATCAGCTTGACACCGCGGTCATGCGCCTGGTAGTAGGGCTTGGCGCCCTTGAAGCTGGGCAGAAACGAGTGGTGGATGTTGATGGCGCGGCCCGCCAGTTTGGTGCACAGCTCGTCCGACAGGATCTGCATGTAGCGCGCCAGTACCACCAGCTCGGCGCCCTCGGATTCGATGATCTCGTAAGCGCGGGCCTCGGCCTGTGCCTTGGTGGCCGGCGTGACCGGGATGTGGTGGAACGGCACGTTGTAGCTGGCCGCCAGCTGGTAGAAGTCGCGGTGGTTCGAGATGATGGCGCGGATGTCCAGCGGCAGCAGGCCCGACTTCCAGCGGAACAGCAGGTCGTTGAGGCAGTGCCCCTCCTTGCTGACCAGCATGACCGTGCGTACCGGTTGCGCGGTGGCGTGCAGGTGCCACTGCATCTTGAACGGCTCGGCAAAAGACCGCAGCTGCTGGCACAGTTCCGCGTGCGTGAGCCGGTCGCAGGCGAACTGCACCCGCATGAAAAACAGGCCGGTGCCATGGTCGTTGTACTGGGCGGCTTCTTCGATGTTGCCGCCGCGCTCGAGCAAAAAACCCGAGACGGCGTGCACCAGTCCCAGCCGGTCAGGGCAGGACAGGGTCAGGATATAGACGTGATTCATAGAGCCCGAATTGTCGCAGCATGAGGGGGCCATGCCGCGCAGCCAGGCCTGGTCGCGCCATGGCACTCACGCCCACGGCCTTGCGGCTTATCGAGGCGGAGGCGGCGTGGCCTGCAGGGTGCGCTGCAGTTCAGCGCAAGGGTCCTTGAGCGGCAGCGCAGCGGTTTTCCACACGGCATCTGCTCCTGAATCAATAGCTGATTGCCCTTGACCTGCCTGGGCTACGACCACTTTTAATGTTAAATCGGCAGGCAAATAGACCGGCACGCCGAGCCCGCGCCGCACGTGCCCGGCCCCGGCAATCAGCAGCACGGTCTGGCCGCTCTGGTGTGCGCCGGCAACGGTCTGCGCCATGGCCCTGTCGCGCGCCACCTGGATGCGGGTCATGGGAGAGATCTGGTTTTCCGGCAGCAGGCCGCAGTGGCCGATGCGGATCTCCTGCTGCTGGGCCTTGAGCGCGGGGCCGGGCAGTTGCCTGTCGAGGCTTTGATCGGCCATGGCGCCCGCCATCTGGCTGCGCGGCAGGTTCGCGCCCAGCACGGGTACGCCGGCGCGCACGGCCGCCATCACCACCGGAGCGTAGGCGGCCCAGGGCCAGCCGGCGCTGCGCCAGTGCAGCGCGGCCTGCACCTGCGCCTCGCTCGCGCCCGGTGCCAGTCCTGTGGTGGTGTTGCCCTGTTCGGCCATCTCGATGGCGACCGCCGCCAGCACGCCGCGTGCGGCCAGCGACCGGACCACGTCGCGCTCGATGCGCTGGTGCTCGGGCGCATCGTGCTGCTCGCCCAGCAAAATCACGTCGGCCGGGAGCAGTGCATCGATGCGTTGCGCGGTGTTCGGGCCCGTGCCGGCGCAGGACGCCAGCACCACGGCCCCCAGTGCCAGCGCGAGCCGCATGCGCACCGTGTTCAGTGCAGGATGACGGGGTTCTGGGCCAGTTCGGCGTAGCCCTCGAGCGTGTCTTCCACCTCTTCCTGGGTCGGGGTGTTGGCCTGCCAGGCCGAGATTTGTTGCTGGAACAGTTCGGCCCACGAGCCGTCGAGGTACACCTCCTTGCCCGAGCGCTTGTCCACGATCTCGAAACCGTGGCGTGTCAGCGACGGCATGCCGGGCGCTGGCGCGGCATGCACTTCGTCCCCGGCCGCGCTTTGCAGTTCGGCGTCGGGGAGCACGTGGACCACCACGAAGGATTCTGAGTCGTAGAGCATTTGCATGATTTTGGTGTCCTGAAACGTCATCACTACAGTTAACAACGTTTGAGCCGGTTTCAAGGGGGACAGCGGCCGCGAAATCCCGCGTTTTCGTGAAATCCGGGAGGTTTTGGCCATTAAGGGCTGTCGCTCGCGCGCAAACGCTGGTCGAACCGGTCGCCGTTGGCCTGCGTCAAGCGGATGCGCACCGGCAGGTAACCCATGGAAGGCGCCAGCCACATCTCCACTTTGGAGTCGAATTCGCGCCGCGGGTTCCGCGTCAGCTTGATCGCGCCGAGCTCGCCAATGGGCAGGCGCAACTGCTCCATATCGCCCACGGTGAACAGCCAGGTATCGGCGTCGCGCGGGCCCACGATCTGCAGGCTGATGGTGGTGCCGCTCGGGTACTGGTCGGGCGCGCCGGCCAGCATGGCCCCCAACTGCAAAAACACGCTGAGCCGGTCCTGCGCCCCGGGCAGCAGCGGCGCCTCGGGCGTGTTCGCGCTGAAGATGATCTTGCCGCCCACGCCACCGGTCGCGCGCTCGAAATGCGCGGCCAACTCGCTGCGCGCCTTGTCGGAAAAGCGCGTGGGCGCCAGCCCCTCGGGCGTGATGCGCCCCACGCTGGTCTGGCTGCGCGTGCCGAGCAGGGGCAGGGTCAGGTCCAGCCGTGCCTCGTACGCGCCGTCGTCGTGGCGCCAGAGCAGTTCGCCCAGCGCGTCGAGCGACAGGCCGCGCGCCTGCGCGCGCACGTCGTAGTGCAGTCGCGCCGATGCCGGGACCTTGAACGCCGCGGCCTGCAGGCTGTGTGCCGGCGTGGCCGCGGGCGGCGTTGTGGTCGTTGTCGCGGGCGTGGCATCAAGCGGTGCCCCGGCAGGCGACGTGAGTGCCGGCGGCCCAGCAGACGCTACTGAATGGATAGCTGTATGTGAAGACTCCGTATGGGGTTTTGCCGTATTTCTCTTGAATTTCGAGACATCACCCGAGTCCTGGACCGGTCGCTCGGATGAGGCGCGGCCTGGCGTGACGCCGCGCGCCCCGCGGCGAGGTGGCGGCGCGGCGGCGGCCATTGCCGGCGCTGCGGCCGTCGATGCCGTCTCGGGCGCTGGCGCCAGCGCTGGTGCAGGCGTCAGCGCGACCGGCGGTGTCTCGATCGCACGCGTGCTGAAGGGGCGCGCCCATGCCGGCTCCTGCGGGCTCATCGTGCCTGGTGCTGCCTGCAGCAGCGCGAAATGCGCGAGCAGCACCGCCGCGGTCAGCGCCAGCAGCGGCAGGATCCGGGTGGAACGGGTCGGGCGCACGCCGTCTCGCTCCGCTACCCGCCGCCGTACCCGAGATCACTGGAGAGTTGCGCGGCGGCCGCGCGCAGCGGCGTGGCCACGGCTCCGTCCCAGGCCGGATCGAAGGTCGCGGCCGAGCCCAGTGCCACCATGCCCAGCACCATGTGGCCGTCGGAATCGAACACCGGGGCGCAAAAGCCCACGATGCCCGGCAGCAGGGTGTCCATCACGCGGGCCATGCCGTGCTCGCGCACCTCGCCGAGCAGCCGCTGCACTTCGGGCATCGTGGTCGGCAGATCGCTGCGCCCCGAGAGGTTCGGCAGTTTCGCGGCGTGCGCCAGTTCTTCCTGCAGCAGGAGCGCGATCTTGTCGAGACGGGTCTGTGTCGACAGGTAGGCCGCAAAGCAGCGCCCGGTGGCCGAGGTCAGCAGCGGCATCACGTCGCCCAGGCGCAGGTTCACGGTGACCGCCTGCGACGACTCCTCCCAGTGCACGATGGTCGGGCCGTGGTTGCCCCACACGGCCAGCGCCAGCGTATGGCCAATCTGCTCCACCAGTGCGCCAACGCGCTCGCGCGCCAGCTTCACCGCGTCCAGCCGTGACAGCGAAGCCAGGCCCAGCCGGAGCGCGGCCGGGCCGAGGTCGTAGCGGGTGTTGCCGGCGTCCTGCGTGACCAGCTCCAGCCGCTGGAAACTCACCAGGTAACGGTGCGCCTTGGCCGCGCTCATGCCGGCGGCCGCGGCCAGATCGCGCAGCATCAGTGGCCGCGCGGCGCGTGCCAGCACGTCGAGCAGGGCAAAGCCGACCTCGACCGATTGAATCCCTGCGCGCTCTTTGGTCATTTAAACTAGAATTCCCGGCGTTGATCAAAATTTCGATTAGTTAAATCGATTTAACAATGCGTAATTTACACGCAATCGGCGCGCCGTAGCGCATTCACCTCGACGGGAACTCCATTTTCATGAAACTTGCCACCTACAAAGACGGCTCACGCGACGGCCAGCTGGTCGTCGTCTCGCGCGACCTCGCGGCGGCGCATTATGCGACCGGCATCGCCGCCCATCTGCAGCAGGTGCTGGACGACTGGGGCTTTCTGAGCCCGCAGCTGCAGGACCTGTACGACGCGCTCAACGCCGGGCGCGCGCGCCACGCGTTCCCGTTCGACCCGGCGCAGTGCATGGCGCCGCTGCCGCGCGCCTACCAGTGGGCCGACGGCTCGGCCTACCTGAACCACGTGGAGCTGGTGCGCGCCGCGCGCCACGCCGAGGTGCCCGCCACCTTCTACACCGATCCGCTGATGTACCAGGGCGGCAGCGATGACTTCATCGGCCCTTGCGATGACGTGGTGGTGCCCAGCGAAGCCTTCGGCATCGACTTCGAGGCCGAGGTTGCCGTCGTCACGGGCGACGTGCCCATGGGCGCCAGTCCCGAGCAGGCGCTGGACGGCATCCGGCTGCTGATGCTGGTGAACGACGTGTCGCTGCGCAACCTGATCCCGGCCGAACTCGCCAAGGGCTTTGGCTTCTTCCAGAGCAAACCCGCGACCGCGTTCGGCCCGGTGGCCGTGACGCTGGACGAAGTGGGCGAGGCCTGGGACAAGGGTCGCCTGCACCTGACGATGCAGTCCACCTGGAACGGCCGCAAGGTCGGCCTGTGCGACGCCGGCCCCGAGATGACCTTCCACTTCGGCCAGCTGATTGCCCACATCTGCAAGACGCGCAATGTGCGCGCCGGCGCCATCGTCGGCTCGGGCACGGTGAGCAACAAGGGCGTGCAGGTCAATGGCAAGACCGAATGGCCCAAGGGCTACAGCTGCATTGCGGAGAAGCGCTGCATTGAAACCATCCAGGACGGCCAGCCCACGACCGAATTCATGAAGTTCGGCGACACCATCCGCATCGAGATGAAGGGCCGTGACGGCCAAAGCGTGTTCGGCGCCATCGACCAGAAGATCGTGGCACCTGCATAAGCCGGGCAGCGCACGGGGGGCGAACGCCGCGAAGGGCCGCCCCGAGCAAGTTCAGCCCCCTTGGGGGCCGGGCCGAAGCGTGATGCCTCGGCACGTGCATAGCGTAGGCCCGGCATGGGCTCGCTCCGCTGTACAGCTAACGCGCACGGACGCTACGCGAGCCCAGCGCCGTACACGAAGTGACGAGCGTGGGGGCTAGTGCCTTTAGGCCTTCTTGGCCCAGGCGCTGCACCAGCCCGTGGTGTGCACCAGTTTACCGGCAAACAGCGGGCAGTGGCCCGTCGCGGCCGCGCCCATGGGCTGGAACAACTGGCAGTTCGCGCAGTGCTGATCGGCTGTGTGCTTGGGGTATTTTTTCGCGTCGACCTGGGTCGTGTTTTTCTTGTAGCCGAGCGCGACGGCCTGCGGATCGGTGTCGAGCAATTCCGGGTCGGCGGCCAGTGCCAGGTTTTGCGTCGCCGCCAGGGCCGAAGTGCCGGCCGCCACGGCCATTAGAAATACGCGTCGATTGGTGCTGCTCATGGAGTCTCCTGTATGAGGTGATCGAGATCAAAAAAAGTGAAATCCTGCTCCTAATAATCGCACCAATCAAGCCGCATCGCCAGCTTTGCGCCCCAATGCCTGCGTGCGTTGGGCAGTTATTTGAGGAAAATCAAGATGGAGTGCGAATCACTCGCGTTCAGGATGCTGCGGATGCAATCTGCCGTACAAAAAGCGTGAGCCCGCGCAGCAGCATCTCGACCGCGATGGCGACCAGGATCAGCCCCATCAGGCGCTCGAAGGCCATCACCACGCGCTCACCCGCGAGGCGCTGAATCCGCTCTGCCAGCAGCAGCACCACGGCGCACACCGCCATCGTCACACTCAGCGCGGCCACCCATTCCAGACGCCGCTCGGGCGCCTGCGACACCAGCAGCATCACGGTGGCCAGTGCCGAGGGTCCGGCCAGCGCGGGAATGGCCAGCGGCACGATCAGCGGCTCGCCTTCGGGCATGGCCAGGTCGGTCGGGGGTCTCGGAAAAATCATGCGCAGCGCAATCAGGAACAGCACCACCGCCCCGGCGATTTGCAGCGAGAGCTGGCTCAGGTTCATGACGCGCAAAAACCCGTCGCCGACGAACATGAAGCCCAGCAGCAGCACGAAGGCGATCAGTACTTCGCGCACCGTCACCCAGGTCCGGCGTTCGGGCGCCACCCCGCGCAGCGCACTCGCAAAAATCGGAATGTTGCCGAGCGGATCGGTGATCAGCAGCAGCAAAATGGTGGCCGAGGCGAAGGTATAGCTCATGCGGTGCATTATCGACAGGCCGCCCGGGGCCCGCGGCGATGCCAAGGTCCCGCGCACGATTGCCTGCACAATGTTGGCTCGAAAACCCACGGAGACACGACGATGAGCACCACACCCGACTACCAGCGCTACCAGACCCTTGCGATTACGCGCCGTGGCCCCGTCGTGGCGGGCCAGGGCTGCGTGCTCGACATCCAGATGAAGGCGCTCAACGGCAAGCTGCCCACCGCGGGGCACGACGGCCACTGGGAGCTTGCCGAGATCTGGCGCGATGTCGGCGCCGACGAGTCGGTGCGCTGCGCCGTGCTGCGCGGCGAGGGGCTGGGCTTTTCGGGCGGCGGCGACCTCGCGCTGGTGCAGGACATGGCGAGCGACTTTGCCGTGCGCAGCCGCGTCTGGAAGGAGGCGCGCGACCTGGTCTACAACGTGATCAACTGCGACAAGCCGATCGTCTCGGCCATGCACGGGCCCGCCGTGGGTGCCGGTCTCGTGGCGGGCCTGCTGGCCGATATTTCGATTGCCAGCAAGAGCGCCAAGATCGTCGATGGCCACACGCGCCTGGGCGTGGCGGCCGGCGACCATGCGGCCATCGTCTGGCCGCTGTTGTGCAGCATGGCCAAGGCCAAGTACTACCTGATGCTGTGCGAGCCGATCAGCGGCGAGGAGGCCGAGCGCATCGGCCTGGTCTCGCTCGCGGTGAACGACGACGAGCTGCTGCCGAAAGCCTACGAGATTGCGGACCGGCTGGCGAACGGCTCGCAGAGCGCGATCCGCTGGACCAAGTATTCGCTGAACAACTGGCTGCGCCAGGCCGGACCCACCTTCGACACGTCGCTCGCGCTCGAATTCATGGGCTTCGGCGGGCCCGACGTGCACGAGGGCATCGCATCACTGCGCGAGCGCCGGCCGCCCAGGTTCTGACACTGCTGATGGCGTGTGGATAATCGGGTGATGCACGCGCTTCGCCACGCCCACTTTCTTGCCCGCTGGGTGCTGGCGTGCTTTGTGCTGGCGATCGGGGTGGCCGTGGCGTCGCCACTGGTCAAGCCGCAGACCATGGAACTCGTGTGTTCCGGTGCGGGTGCCATGAAGCTGCTCATCAAGACCGATGACGGCGGCAGCGTCGGCCACCACACGCTGCACTGCCCGTTGTGCGCCTCGCTGGGCGCGCCGCCGCCGCAACTGCGCGTGGTGGCCGAACCGTACCAGCCTTTGTCGCATGTGTTGCGACCCACCCCGGCCGCGCACATCGCGGCGCTGACCGCCGCACCGCTGCCCGCGCGCGGACCTCCCGTTTTCTCCTGATCTATCAAATTCATAGCGCCTGGTCCATGTTGTGCATGGGCTAGGAGCCGATTTCGTTGATAACAGGAGATTTTCCCATGCGGAAAAACCGTCTCGCCATGGCGTTTGCCCTGGCCTTTCCCCTTGCGGCGCCGACCGCCCTTTTGTTGAGCGGCGTGGCCCATGCCCAAGGGCAACCACCATCGTCCGGCGCACCATCGCCCGATGCCCAGACCAAGTCGCTCGGCATCGTCACCGTCAACAGCGGCCAGCCGACTTCGCTGCCCACGCAGATCCCCACCACCATGGAGGGCATCACGCGCGAGCAGATCGAGCAGACCATCAACGCCAGCGACAGCGAGGACGTGCTCAAGTACTTTCCCAGCCTGCTGGTGCGCAAGCGCTACATCGGCGACTACAACCACGCTATCCTGTCGAGCCGGGCCTCGGGCACCGGCAACAGCGCGCGCTCCGCCGTGTATGCCGACGGCATCCTGCTGTCCAACTACCTGGGCAACGGCGTGGGGGGCCTGAGCTTCCCGCCGCGCTGGAACATGGTCACGCCCGCGGAGATCGAGCGCGTGGACGTGATGTACGGCCCGTTCTCGGCCGCCTATCCGGGCAACTCGGTCGGTGCCGTGGTGGACTACGTCACGCGCATGCCCACGCGCTTCGAGGTCCATGCGCGCGCCGGCTACACCAGCCAGCCGTTCGATCTGTACAGCACGAATGCCACCTACCGCGCCTGGGAGAGCAGCGCCTCGGTCGGCAACAGGAGCGGCGAGCTGGCGTGGCTGCTCGCCTTCAGCCACACCGACAGCGACGGCCAGCCGCTCACCTTTGCCACGCGCCTGAAAAGCAGTGGCACGCCAGGTGCCGCGGGCACGCCCGTGGCGGGCGCCGTGCCCGGCCTCAACAATGCCGCCAGCCCGTGGTACCTGCTGGGCACGGGAACGCAATACCACAGCGTGCAGGACCAGTTCAAGCTCAAGCTGGCCTACGATTTCACGCCCGTGGTGCGCGCGACCTACACGCTGGGTTTGTGGCAGAACACCTCGCAAGGCACGCCGGTCTCGTACCTGCGCAATGCCGCCGGTCAGCCCGTTTACAGCGGCCCCATCAACATCAACGGGCTGGCCTTCACGGGCACACAGGCGCTGGGCGGGGGCGATTTCGCGCTCACCAGCCAGAGCAGCACGCATTACATGCACGGCCTGTCGCTCAAGAGCCACACGCAAGGCAACTGGGACTGGGAGGTGCTGGCCAGCCTGTACGACTATGCGCAGGACACGCTGCGCCAGAACGCCGCCGGCAACCCGCTGCCGGGCGCAGCCACGGGCGGCGCCGGCACCGTGGCCGACGGCAGCGGCAGCGGCTGGAACAATCTGGCGCTCAAGGGAACCTGGCGCCCGGATGGCCTCCGGGGCGCGCACATCGTGGACTTCGGGGCGCAGCAGGACAACTACAAGCTGCAGTACCTCACCTCCAGCATCGCCGGCAACTGGCTGGCCGACCCGGCGGGCCCGCTGGCCAGCAATGTGCAGGGCCGCACGCAACTGCAAAGCCTGTACGCGCAGGACGCCTGGGCCTTTGCCCCGCGCTGGAAGACCGTGCTGGGCCTGCGCGCCGAGCAGTGGCGCGCCTTCGACGGGCTGTCCGCGTTCTCGGCCAGCAGCGCGCTCACTTATGCGTCGCGGCGCGAGAACTACCTCTCGCCGAAGGCGGCGTTGTCGTACCAGTGGGCGCCCGATCTGGTGCTCAAGGCCTCCACCGGCCGCGCGGTGCGCATGCCCACGGTGAGCGAGCTGTATGGCGCCACTTCGACCACCAACTCGCAATACATCAACGACCCGAACCTGCAGCCCGAGCGCTCGTGGACCACCGACCTGACGGCCGAGAAGGACCTGGGCAACGCGCTGCTGCGCCTGAGCTTCTTCACCGAGGACACGCACGACGCGCTGTACTCGCAGACCACGTACGACCCGGTGGCCAACCGGAACATCAGCCGCGTGCAGAACGTCGGGCGCATCCAGACCAATGGCCTGGAGGTGGCCTACAGCGGCACCGATGTCTGGACGCGCGGGCTGGACCTGAACGCCAGCGTCACCTATGCGGACTCCATCATCCGGAGCAACGCGGGCTTCGTGAGCGTGCCGGGCGACACCCTCGGCAAGCAGCAGCCCAACATCCCGAGGTGGCGCGCCACGGCGCTGGCGAGCTACCGCGTCAACGACAAATGGACCGTGGCCTACGGCGTGCGCTACAGCGGCACGCAGTACCGCACGCTCAACAACAGCGACGTCAACGGCTACGCCTACATGGGCGTGAGCAAATACTTCACCACCGACCTGCGCGTGCGCTACCAGCTCACGCGCCAGTGGGCGGCCGCCTTCGGCATCGACAACCTGAACAACTACCAGTACTGGAACTTCCACCCCTATCCGCAGCGCAGCTACACGGCCGAGCTGAAGTTCGATCTGTAATCCTGCTCCACGAGGTATCCTCATGCGTTTTTCATCAACTACAAAATTCATAGCAATCTGCGCATCCATGGCGGGGGCTGCAGGCGTATCGGCTCATATTGTTCTGGATGAGCCGGCGGCGCTGGCCGGCACCAGCTACAGGGCCGTGTTTCGCGTCGGCCATGGCTGCGCGGGCTCGCCCACCACAGCCATCAAGGTGCTGATTCCGCCCGGCTTCAAGGGCGCCAAACCCATGCCCAAGCCGGGCTGGGTCTTGTCCACCCGGCGCGAGAAGCTGGCCCAGCCGTATGACGACCATGGCAAGTCCGTGACCGAGGCGGTGACGGAGATCACGTGGAGCGCCGCCAGCCAGAATGAGGCGCTGCCCAACGACTGGTACGACGAGTTCGTGCTGCGCGGCGCCCTCCCCGGCGAGGCGGGTGCCATGTGGTTCAAGGTGCTGCAAACCTGCGAAAAGGGCAGCATCGACTGGGTTCAGATTCCTGCCAGCGGCACCTCGACCCACGGCCTGCAGGCGCCTGCTGCCCTGCTCGAGATCATCCCCTCCGAGCATGTCGGGCATCGGCATTGAACGCATTTCTTGCTATCTTTCATCTTCCACAGGAGCCATCCCCATGAAATCCAGCATCCTTTCCCGCATCCTTGCCGCCAGCCTCGCGCTGGCGTGCGGTGCCCTGTACGCCCAGACCATCGATATCAAGGACGCCTGGGTCCGCACCTCGGTGCAGGGCCAGAAGGCGACCGGGGCCTTCATGAAAATCACCGCCAAAGAAAATGAGCGTCTGGTGGCGGTGGCCTCGCCCGTGGCGGGCGTGGCCGAAGTGCACCAGATGATGATGGAGGGCGACGTGATGAAGATGCGCGCCGTCGAAGGCGGGCTCGAGCTGCCCGCGGGCAAGACGGTGGCGCTCACGCCCGGCGGCTACCACGTGATGCTGATGGACCTGAAGGCGCCTTTGATGAAAGACAGCACGGTGCCGCTGACGCTGGTGTTCAAGAACGACAAGGGCGTGCAGAGCCGCGTCGAGCTCAAGGTGCCGGTGAGCACCGTCGAGCCCGGCGTGGCCAACGGCATGGGCGCGGACGGTGGCGGCACGATGATGGGCGGGCAGAAACACTGATAACTCCCATCGCCATCCATGGCGCGTTGGGGTAAGCTGGCACTGCCTTTCAGCCTTCCACCAACAACCCCAAGAGGAGAAGACATGAGCAGCCTGTTGCAGAACCCCAGTTTCGGCAAGTTGATCCCCGGTTTCGACTTTTTGCAGACCCTGGCCAAGGGCGCCACGCAAAGCATTCCGCAGTTGCCGAACCTGGGCAACTGGGTGGCGCCCACGCTCAATGTCGATGAGCTCGAAAAGCGCATCGACGAGCTCAAGGCGGTGCAGTTCTGGCTGGACCAGAACGCGATGGCGCTGAAGGCCACCATCCAGGCCCTCGAAGTGCAAAAAATGACGCTGGCCACGCTCAAGGGCATGAACTTCAACATGGGCGACGTGGCCAACGCCTTCAAGCTCAAGGCCGCCGACACGGTGATGTCGGGGGTGCAGAAGGCGGCGGAGAAGGTCGCCGAGAAGGCGGCGGAGAGCGCCAGGACCGTGGACACGGCGCCCGAAAAGACGACCGGAAAGGTGGCAGGCAAGGCGGACGCGAAGGCGGCGCCCGGCGTGGTGGACCCGGTGGCATGGTGGGGCTCGCTGACGCAGCAGTTCCAGCAGATTGCGGCCAATGCCATGAAAGAGGCGGCCAAGCAGACGGCCGTGAACACCACCAGGAACATGGCCACGGGACTGGCCAAGGGCGCGCTCAAAACCGCAAGCGACATGGCCACCAATGCCACCCGGGCCGCTACGAAATCGGTAGCGCCTGGTGCAGCCAAACCAAGGGCTCCCGCCAAAAAGGCGGCTAAAAAAGCGGCTCCCCGGAGTCGCTGAACCGATCGGAGGGCGCGCGCGTGAAATTGTTTCCTTATGGCCATGCCACGCATCCGCAATGGCGCATGGCGGCGGCGCTGGTGCTGGCGCAGCTGCGCGCCCACATGGCGCTGCCCGGCTATGCGCACATGCCGGCGCTGGGCCTGCTCTACATCACGGATCACTATGCACCCGCCGCGCAGGATATTCTGGAATTCCTCGGTGCCGAGCTGCCGCAGGTGACCGACTGGTCCGGCACCGTGGGGGTCGGCATCGCGTCCAACAACGTGGAGTATTTCGATGAGCCGGCGCTGGCCGTGATGCTGTGCGACCTGCCCAGCGACCAGTACCGAGTGTTCTCCGGCGTGGCGCCGCTGGGCCTGGGCTTCGAGGCGCACACGGCGCTGGTCCACGCCGACGCCGGCACGCCCGATGTGGCCGAGCTGATCGCCGAGATGGCGGCTCGCACGGCCACCGGCTACCTGTTTGGCGGCCTGGCGTCGAGCCGCACGCAAAGCGTGCAGTTCGCCGTCGGCGGCAACGGCAACATCAAGGGGCATGGCGCCGCCAGCGGCGTGTTCAGTGGCGGCTTGTCCGGCGTGGCCTTTGGCGAGGGCGTGCACCTGGTGTCGCGCGTGACGCAGGGTTGCCAGCCGGTGGCGCCGGTGCACGAGATCACCGGAGTCGACGGCAATGTGCTGACCGCGCTCGATGGCCGGCCCGCGCTCGATGTGCTGCTGGGGGATTTGGGCGTCTCGCTCGACCAGCCACGCCAGGCCCTGGCCAGGGTCCGCGCCACGCTGGTGGGCCTGAGCGATGCGGGCAGCGACTCGGTGAATCGCACCGGCAACTTCGGCAGCGACGTGATCGTGCGCCACATCGTCGGGCTGGACCCGGCGCGCAAAGGCGTCGCCATTGCCGAGACGGCCGAGGTTGGCATGCGGCTGGCGTTTTGCCAGCGCAATGCCACGGCGGCGCGGGCCGACCTGATCCGCATCTGCGCCGAAATCCGCGAAGAACTGGAGCCCGAGGAAATGCCCCTGAGCACCGCCACCGTGCTGGCCGCGGCCGAGGCCGATTCGGCGCCGAACGCGGCCCGGCGCATCGCCGGCGCCATCTACGTGAGCTGCTCGGGGCGCGGCGGCCCGCACTTTGGTGCGCCCAGCGCCGAGCTGCAGATCGTGCGGCGCGCGCTGGGCGACGTGCCGCTGGTGGGTTTCTTTGCGGGCGGCGAGATCGCCCGCCACCACCTGTACGGCTACACCGGCGTGCTGACGGTGTTCTGCATCTGAGCCCGTTCAATCCAGTTTGATGCCGCTGGCGCGGATCACGGCGCCCCATTTCTCGCGTTCACTCTTGGTGTAGGCCGCCATTTGCGCCGGCGTGCTGGGAATGGCTTCGAGGCCCAGGGTCTGGAAGCGCGCCTTCACCTCGGTCGAGTCCAGCGCCTGCACCAGTGCCTTGTTCAGCCTGGCCACGATGTCCGCCGGGGTGGCGGCCGGCACCACCAGCCCCTGCCAGGCATAGGCTTCAAAACCCTTGAGACCCTGCTCGGCGAGCGTGGGAATGGTGTCGAAGTTTTTCACACGCCGCGCGCTGGCAATGCCGATCGGGCGCAGTTTGCCGGCGGCGATGAAGGAGGAGCCGCTGGCCGTGTCGACGAACATGAAGGGCACCTGGCCTCCGACCACGTCCTGGATGGCGGGGGCGGCGCCGCGATACGGGATATGCGTCAGCTTCAAGCCGGCCTGCTGGGCGAACAGTTCCGTGGCCAGGTGGTGCGGACTGCCCGAGCCCGGCGTGGCGAAGTTGGCTCCGTGACGCTGGCTTTTGGCCCAGGCGACGAACTCCTTGAGGTTGTGCACCGGAACTTTAGTGTTCACCACCAGAATCATCGGGAAGCGCGCCATCAGTCCGACCGGGGCAAAATCCTTCTCCGCGCTGTAGTTGAGCTTGCTGTACAGCACCGGGTTGGCAGCCAGCGTCCCCGTGTCGGCGGACAGCAGCGTGTAGCCATCGGCCCTGGCATGCGCCACATAGTCCGCGCCGATGTTGGTGGCGGCGCCCGGCTTGTTGGTGATGATGAGGGTCTGGCCCAGCGTCTTGCCCATGGCGTCCGCCAGCATGCGCGCCACCACGTCGGTGCCACCGCCGGCCGGATACGGCACCACCCATTCAATTGGTCTGGTCGGGTAGGTTTGGGCGGATGCCGAGGCGGCGACGGCCAGCAGGCCAACGCACAGGAATTGCCGGATCAGGGTGGTGACAGGGTGCATGGGTTTCCTTCAAAAATGAATCAGGTGTTGGCGAGCCGCTCGGCCTGCAAAATGTGCGCGAGCGCGGTCTGGGCATCCGCCTGTTGGCTCAACAGATCCAGCGCCAGCGTCGCCAGCAGCAGGGAGGTTTTGCTTTCGCCCACACGGCCAATGCATTCTGCCAGTGCGGTGTAGGTCAGCTCAAGCTGGGTTTCACTCATGTCCGTTCTCCGGAAAAGACGCATGCAAGTGCTGCAGTGATAGGGGCGGGCGACGCTGCGGCGTCGCGCCAGCGGCCCATGACGTAGCCATCGGGCCGGATCAGATAGAGCGTGCCCTCGGCCGCGTCGCAGCGCTGCCAGGCCTGGCCGAGCGCATCGACGACCGTGTCGGCGTTCGCAGCGCCCCGGGCCGCCACGCGCAGCAGGCGCAGCGCGGCCACACCGGCGCGCCCGCTGCCGGCAAGCTGCTGCAAGGTCGCAGGCACATCGGGCTCGTTGGAGAAGTACAGCGCCACAAAACAGGTGCCGAACAGCGCTGTCAGGTGCCCCGGGCCTTGCAGGGTTTGCAGCGAGGCCTCGGGCGCCGGCAGGCCGGCATGGGCGCCGCCCGTGAATGCGCCGTCGCGCTCCGGCTGGTTCAGGGGCGAGCCCGCATACTCGATCGGCGCCGACTGGCGCGGGTTGATCAGCGGGCGCACGCCGGGTGCCACCGTGGCCAGGCGCAGCGCGGCCTCTCGCATCAGCGCAAAGCCGTGGTGCGGCGGCGCCATGAATTCGGTGCTCTTGGCGCCGTAGGCGATGTTCTCGCGCGTCGCCAGAACGCGCTCCATCGAGTAGCTGTCCAGCAGCGCTTCGCGGGCATGGCCCTGCTGCACCAGGGCCAGCTTCCAGGCCAGGTTGCCGGCGTCGTCCAGCCCCGAGTTGAGGCCGCGCACGCCAAAAATCGGCACCAGGTGCCCCGCATCGCCCGCAAACAGCACGCGGCCGTGCCGGTAGCTCGGCAGGGTCAGGCATTTGGCGTTGTAGATGGAGATCCACAGGGGCTTCCACGGCGCCGTCTCGCCGATCATGTCCAGGTGCGCCTGCACGCGCGGCAGCACGTTCTCGGGTTTGACCGCCTCCACCGGATTCTCGTGGTCGGCGACCTGGTAGTCGATGCGCCAGACGTTGTCGGGCTGGCGGTGCATCAGGATGGTGGAGCCCGGGTTGGACGGCGGGTCGAACCAGGCCAGGCGCTCCACCGCGCGCCGCGTGTCCTGCTCGATGTCCACGATCACATAGCGTCCCTCGTACTGCATGCCCTCGAGCTGCAGGCCCAGTTGCTCGCGCACCGTGCTGCGCCCGCCGTCGCAGGCGACCAGCCAGTCGGTGTGCACGCTGTGCGTGACGCCATCCGCCGTTTCAAAATCAACGTCCACGCCGTCGGCCTGCGCCCGCACGGTCGTCACGCGGGCCGACCAGCGCACATCGACCCCGCCGATGCGCGCCGCCGCCGCGTGCGCGTATTGCTCGATGTAGTACTGCTGGATGTTGAGCATCGGTGCGAAGCGCTCGCTGGGCTCGCTCGGCATTTTGAAATGCAGCACTTCGGTGCCCTGGAAGTAGCTGCGCCCGCCGACCCACGACAGGCCCTTGTCGACCAGGGGGCGGTCGGCACCGACCCAGCCGAGGATTTCCTGCGAGCGGCGCGCGATGCAGATGGCCCGGCTCCCCTCGCAGTACGACGCATCGGCCTCCAGCACGAGGCAGGCGACGCCGTGGTGTGCCAGCAGCGCCGCCAGCGACAGGCCAACCGGGCCGCCACCGGCAATGACCACCGGGACTTTGAGGGGAATGGAAGAAGCAGTGGCCATGGCTACCTGAGAGTTTGTTGAATGGGTTGCAAGGACTCCCTTGCGTTTATAGCGTTGATGGGGCCCGCGCGTTGCGGCCATAATTGGCGCGTGACTGAAAGTGCCCCGATGCCCGCGAACCCGCTCGACCTGATACGTCGGCGCCCCGGCGCGTGGCGCTGGCTGGCCGTGGTGGTGGCGCTCGCTTTTGCGCTGCTCGTCTCCACCGCGGCGACCCACCATCATCCGGCGGGCGAAGACCGCGACTGCGCCATTTGCGCCGCGGTCGTGCATGCGGTCTCCGACACGGTGCTTCCCGTCGCCGTCCCCGTTCCTTCGTACGTCCTGCTCTACGCGCTCGAGCGGACGCCCACGGCATCCCTGCACCACGCAGAGGCGGTGCCGTTCCCGTGCATCTGCGGACCTCCCACGCGAACCTTGTGACAGCGCCGGAAACGGCCATTCCTTGAGGTTTCCTGTCAGACGCCGGCGCAGCGCCGGTGTCCCGTTCGCCATGGTTTTGGAGGTTTGTTCATGCATTCGTTTAAATTGCGCCCGCTTGTTTTTTGTCTGTCGGGCATGTTGACCAGCCTGGGGGCGTGGGCCGCACCGCCCGACGCGGCGCCGGGCGCCCCGGCCGCGCCCGACGCCGCGGGCACGCTGTCCACGGTGGACGTCACCGTGCAGCAGTTGAAAAAGGCCCGTATCGACCTGTCGCCGCAGGTGGGCACCACGGTGTACCGGATCGATCGCACGCTCATCGACTCGCTGGGGCAGGGCGACGCCGCGCCGTTCGACGAGGTCCTGCTGCGCGTGCCCGGCGTCTCCAAGGACTCGACGGCTTCCGGCTCCATTCACGTGCGCGATGACCATGGCAATGTGCAGTACCGCATCAATGGGGTCGTGCTGCCGGAGAGCATTTCCGGCTTCGGCCAGTCGATCGATACGCGCTACGTGCAGTCGGTGGACTTTCTGACCGGCGCGCTGCCGGCGCAGTACGGCCTGCGCACGGCGGGCATCGTCGATATCCAGACCAAGGAAGGCCTGGCCAAGCCCGGCGGCTCGCTGGGGCTGGTGCTCGGCAGCCACAACACCCAGGAAGAGAATGCGTCGTTCTACGGCGCGAAAGGCAACCTGAGCTACTACCTGTCGGGCAGTCTGGTGTCGAACGACAACGGTATCGAGAATCCGCAGCCCACCCTGAACCCGCAAAACGACCACACGCGCCAGGGCAAGACGTTCGGCAATTTCTCGTACTTCGTGGACGACAGCACGCGCATCGGCTTCATGTTCGGCACCTACAACGGGAAGTTCCAGATCCCCACCAATCCCGGCCAGACGCCCAGCTACTCGCTGACGGGGTTCAGCGACACCGAGACGGGCTTCAACGCCCTGCCGTCAAGCGACGTGCGCGAGCAGCAAACCGAAGTCAACCGGTTCGCCGTGCTGTCGTTCCAGAAGTCCCTGGACAAGCTCGACTACCAGATCTCGGCGTTCCACCAGTACTCGGACCTGCACTATCTGCCCGATCCCGTGGGCGATCTGATCTACAACGGCGTGGCCTCCAACACGCTGCGCTCGAACACGGCCAACGGCCTGCAATTCGACGCGTCGTACAAGGCCAGCTCGGACCACACGCTGCGTTTCGGCTCCGCCTATACGCGCCAGGCCACGCGAAGCGACAACTCGGTGGCGGTTTTCCCGGTCGGTGCCGACGGCAGCCAGTCCAGCAGCGATCCGCTGACGATCACCGACAACTCGGGCAAGATCGGGCAGCTGTTCAGCCTGTACGCGCAGGACGAGTGGCGGCTCAATCCCAGGCTGACGTTGAACTACGGGCTGCGCTTCGACGCCGTGAACGCCTTCACGACGGAGCACCAGCTCAGCCCGCGCGTCAACATGGCCTACAAGCTGACGGAGGCCACCGCCCTGCATGCGGGTTACGCGCGCTACTTCACGCCGCCGCCGCAGGAACTGGCGTCGCAGGCCAGCATCAATCTTTATACGGGGACCACCAACCAGCCCGAGGTCGGCACCTCCGATCCGGTGAAGGCGGAGCGCACCGACTACTTCGATGTCGGCGCGTCGCACAAGGTGAACGACAGGCTCACGCTGTCGGCCGACGCCTACTACAAGAACATCCGTAATCTGCTGGATGAAGGCCAGTTCGGGCAGGCGCTGATTTTGTCCCCCTTCAACTACGCCAAAGGCTACGCGCGCGGACTCGAGTTGTCGGCCCGGTACAACGACGCGCACTGGGCCAGCTACGTGAATTTCGCGGTTCAAAAAGCGCAGGGCAGCAACATCATTTCCAGCCAGTCCCTGTTCGGCGCGGCCGAGCTGGCCTACATTGCCAGCCACTACATCTACCTCGATCACAACCAGACCTACACGCTGTCGGCGGGCACCAGCTACCGGTTCGGCGACAACCAGGTCAGCGGCGACCTGCTGTTCGGCAGCGGGCTGCGCAATACGCCCGAGGGGGGAGCGCCGAACAGCGGCACCTTGCCGGGCTACGCCGTGGTCAACGCGGCCTTCATGCACACCTGGAAGCAGGCCGATGGCGACCTGCAGGGGCGGGTCTCGCTGCTGAATGTGTTCGACAGAACCTACCTGCTGCGCGATGGCACGGGCGTCGGCGTCGGCGCGCCGCAATACGGTCTGCGGCGCAGCCTCTACGCGAGCCTGACCAAGCACTTTTGAGCGGGCGCGGACCGCAGCGGCCTACCGGCTGCTCTGCCCGCGAACGATCGCCTCCGAAATATTTGGAGGCGTCTCCGCGTAGTGCCTGAACTCCATGGTGTAGGTGGCGCGGCCCTGGGTGAGCGAGCGCAACGTGGTCGAGTAGCCGAACATTTCGGCCAGCGGCACCTCGGCGCGCACCAGCTTGCCGCCGCCGCCCGCGATGTCCTCCATGCCCTGGATCATGCCGCGGCGTGTCGACAGGTCGCCGATCACGTTGCCCATGAAGTCTTCCGGCACCTCGACCTCGACCGCCATCATCGGCTCCAGCAGGATGGGTCGCGCGCGGCGCATGGCGTCCTTGAACGCAATCGAGCCGGCCATGCGAAACGCGTTTTCGTTCGAGTCGACATCGTGCGACGAGCCGAACACCAGCGTGGCCTTCACGTCGACCACCGGGTAGCCCGCCAGCACGCCGGCCTTCAGACTCTCCTGGATGCCCTTGTCGACCGCCGGAATAAACTCGCGCGGAATCACGCCACCCTTGATCGCGTCGACGAACTCGTAGCCCTTGCCGGCAGGCTGCGGCTCCAGGTTCAGCACCGCGTGGCCGTACTGGCCGCGCCCGCCCGACTGCTTGATGAACTTGCCTTCCACATCTTTCACGGATTGCTTGATGGTTTCGCGGTACGCGACCTGCGGCTTGCCGACCGTGGCCTCGACGCCGAACTCGCGCCGCATCCGGTCCACCAGAATCTCCAGGTGCAGCTCGCCCATGCCCGAGATGATGGTCTGGCCCGACTCCTCGTCGGTCTGTACCCGAAACGACGGATCTTCCTGCGCGAGGCGGTGCAGCGCAATCCCCATCTTCTCCTGGTCGGCCTGGGTCTTGGGCTCGACCGCCTGCGAGATCACCGGCTCGGGAAAGATCATGCGCTCGAGGATGATGACTTTGTCCGGGTCGCACAGCGTGTCACCCGTGGTCACGTCCTTCAGGCCCACCGCGGCGGCGATGTCACCCGCCTGCACTTCCTTGATCTCCTGGCGCACGTTGGCATGCATCTGCAGGATCCGCCCGAGTCGCTCCTTGCGCGTCTTGCCCGGGATGTATACCGTGTCGCCGGTCTTGACCACGCCCGAATAGACGCGAAAGAAGATCAGTTGCCCGACGAACGGGTCCGTCATGATCTTGAACGCTAGCGCCGAGAACGGTTCGTTGTCGGCCGGGTGCCGCTCGATCTCCTTGTCGTCCTCGCTGTGACCCCGGATCGCGGGCACATCGATGGGCGAGGGCAGGTAGTCGAGGATCGCGTCGAGCAGCGCCTGCACGCCCTTGTTCTTGAACGCGCTGCCGCATAGCATGGGAACGATCTGGTTGCTCACCGTGCGCTGGCGCAGGCCCTGTTTGATTTCGTCCTCGGTCAAAGCCGTGCCGGCCAGGTATTTCTCCAGCAAGGCCTCGCTGCCTTCGGCGGCCGCCTCGATCATCTTGTCGCGCCACTGCGTGGCGCTGGCGAGCAGGTCGGCGGGGATGTCGGCGTATTCGAAATGCAGCCCCTGGCTGGTGTCGTCCCACAGGATGGCCTTCATCTTCACGAGGTCGATCACGCCCTGGAAATGCTCCTCGGCGCCGATCGGCAGCTGCACCGGCACCGCCACGCCCTTCAGGCGCTCGCTGATCTGGCGCTGCACGCGCAGGAAGTCGGCGCCCACGCGGTCCATCTTGTTGACGAAGGCGATGCGCGGCACCTGGTACTTGTTGGCCTGGCGCCAGACGGTTTCCGACTGCGGCTGCACGCCGCCGACCGCGTCATACACCATCACGGCGCCGTCGAGCACGCGCATGGAGCGCTCGACCTCGATCGTGAAGTCCACGTGACCGGGCGTGTCGATGATGTTGATGCGGTGCTCCGGGTAGTTGCCGGCCATGCCCTTCCAGAACGCGGTGGTCGCGGCCGAAGTGATGGTGATGCCGCGCTCCTGCTCCTGCTCCATCCAGTCCATGGTGGCCGTGCCCTCGTGCACCTCGCCGAGCTTGTAGTTGACCCCGGTATAAAAAAGGATGCGTTCGGTGGTCGTGGTCTTGCCGGCGTCGATATGGGCCGAAATGCCGATGTTGCGGTAGCGTTCGATGGGTGTTTTGCGGGTCATGAGAAGCTCCTTGCACGCCGCGCCCTGCGCGCCGTGCCCGTGGATTCTGCAACGGGCGGGCCGGCGCGTACAGGGCGCGTGTGTTTACCAGACAATACTCGCGTTCCACAGGCAAGGAGAAAATATGGCCATTGCGGGATGTGAATCGCTCAAGGTGCTGGCGTTCGACGTGTTCGGCACGGTGGTCGACTGGCATGGCGGCATCGCGCGCGAAGTCGCCGCGCTGGGGCTGGCCGTGGACCCCGGCGCATTTGCGCTGGCCTGGCGCGCCGGCTACCAGCCAGCCATGCGCCGCGTCATGTCGGGCGAGCTGGGCTGGACGCTGATCGACGACCTGCACCGCCTGATCCTGGACGACGTTCTCGACCAGTTCCACATCACGCACTTGACGCAAGCGCAGAAGCACCACCTCAACAAGGCGTGGCACCGGCTCGACGCGTGGCCCGATGCGGTCGAAGGATTGCGTCGGCTCAAGTCGAAATGCATCATTTGCACGCTGTCCAACGGCAATATCGGCCTGCTGACCGACATGGCAAAACGGGCCGGCCTGCCGTGGGATTGCATCCTGTCCGCCGAGGTCTTCAGGAAGTACAAGCCCGACCCGGCCGTTTACCTCGGAGCCGCCAAGGTCTTCGACGTCACGCCTGACGAGGTCATGCTGGTGGCGGCGCACCATGACGATCTGGCGGCGGCGCGCGCCTGCGGCCTGAAGACGGCTTACATCGAACGACCGGCGGAGTTGGGACCGGCCACGCCGAAGGATGTCTCGCCCGACCCGCGCAATACGCTGCATGCGCGCGACTTTCTGGCGCTGGCAGACCAACTGGGGTGCTGACTGCGGGACGCTCAAGGTGCCTGGAGTAACGTCACCCGCTCTTCGCCCAGCATGTCGATGACCTTCACCGCTACCGTGGCGCCCGCAGGCGGGGCCGGCAATTCGTAGCGGCCCGTCACCAGATCCTGTTTGCGCGCGGGTACGTCAGCCAGCGCCACGTTGAACACCTCGCCGTCGTGGTTCGTGTCGATCAGCACACAATCCACCACGGCGCGCCAGTCGGGAATCTGCGCGCGGAAGATGCCCTCCTGCAGGTCCAGCCGCGCAATGATGCTGGGTGACACCACATCGTCGATCTGCACCACGAGTTTGTCGCCGTTGCGTGTTGCGCTGGCCCGCACCGACATCGGCTCGTGCTTGATGAAGCCGCCCGCCTTGCGGTCGGTGCGCAGCTCGATCAGGTGGATTTTGTTGATGGGCCGGTTGTGGTTGTAGTGCTCCACCCACTCGCGTGCCTTGTGCTCCTGGCCCAGGCTGACGATCAGAATGTCGCGCTCTTCCTCGGGCCGGGTTTTGAGTTCGGCGCGCAGGGCTTCCAGGTCGAGCGGCGTAAGTGGGTGGTTCAGCGGAATGATCTTGGTCAGCATCTGCCCGCGCGTGCCGTCAAAGAACGGGTCGGTGCGCGTGCGCGTGATACCCAGATGCTCGCAGGCCAGCTCCACCGCCTCGTTGTGCTGGATCTGCAGGTCGTAGTCGTTCACGCGCCAGGTGCTGAAGGACAGCTGGCAGGGCGCGGGCGGCGCGTCGTCCTGCGCGACGAGTTCGCCTTGCCTGGTGTTGGCCAGTGCGGCCGCCTGCTCGCGCATCACGCCCTGCAGTCGTTTGGCCGTGGTCTGGATGGCGCCCTTGTTGATGTCGCAGCCAATCCAGCGGCGGCCGAGTTTTTGGGCCACGGCGGCCGTGGTGCCGGAGCCGATGAAGCAATCGAGCACGAGGTCGCCGGGGTTGGTGGAGGTGGCGATCAGCCGTTCCAGCAAGGTTTCTGGCTTCTGTGTCGGGTATTCAGAGCGTTCATCGGCCTGGCTGTTGACCGGGTTGATGTCGGTCCAGATGCTGCGAAGTGGGACACCTTCAGCTTCATCCAAGTAGCGAATCAGCTGTGGACGCTTTTGTTTGTCGCTCGGATACCAGATTCGTCCTTCTTCGTGAAGACGCTGCATTGTTTCTTTTGAATAACGCCAACCTTTTTCGGGTGGTGGATGACCCATCCAGTCGTAGGTCATGTTTGGGCGCGGATTGGGGCTGGTGATGTTGTCCAAACGATAGCGACGACCCGCAGCGTCCTTGCGTGCGTACTTGACCTCCAAGTAGTCTTCGCTATACGCATGGTATTGCTGGTTCCAGACAAAATCCGGCCCCTTGGTGCAATACATCACGACGTCGTGAATGTGGTTGTAAGTGGTTGAGTCGCTGCGCGCCGCTACCCGCTGCCAGATGATTTCGTTGCGAAAGCCATCCGGTCCAAACACTTCTTCCAGCAGGCAGCGCAGGTGGTGCGCCTTGTTCCAGTCACAGTGCAAATACAGCCCGCCATCCTCGCTCAGCAGCTCTTTTAGCATCAGCAGCCGCTCATACATGAACTGCAAATAGTTGTCGTTGCTCCAGATGTCGGTGTACTGCACCTGCTCGCCCAGCGCGTAGTCCTCACCGTCGATCTTCAGCGTGCCCCTGGGGCCGCGCAGCTGAACCTTGCGCACGTAGTCGGCGCCGCTGTCGAACGGCGGGTCGATATAGATCAGCTTGACCTGGCCGCGAAAGCCGTTGGCCAGCAGATGGGCCAGCACTTCCTTGTTGTCGCCGTGGTACAGCAGTCCGCCCTGGGGCAGGTCCGGCGGCCACTTCGACCAGTCGGCCGCGCCCAAACCCTGCACGAGCTGGGTATCGGTGGCGCTGAAGCGCTCGATGGCCTGCGCCGGAAACGCTGTGACGCGGCCCAGCGGCTTCTTGCCGACCCAGCTCAGCATGGGGCGGCCCTTGGCGCGGGTGATGGTCACGTCCGTGGGATTCTTGTTGGCTTTGGTGGTTGGGGAGGTGTCGTTCATGGCGGGCAATGTGCCGGGCGGTGGGCGTGGCGGGTCATTCGACCCAGTTTTCGACGTGAAGGCCTGGTACGCGCGCGAATTCGCGGGTGTTGTTGGTGACCAGAATCCAGCCCTCGGCGCGCGCGTGCGCGGCCAGCCAGAGGTCGTTGTTGCCAATCGGCAGCCCCTGTTTTTGCAGCGTGGCGCGAATGTCGCCATAGTGCTCGGCGGCGGCCAGCGGCAGCGGGCAGGGCTGGAGCAACTGGACCAGTTGTCCGATGGTGGCCAGGGCGCGTTCGCGGGCCTGGCTTTTCTCGGCGCCAAAGTGCAGTTCTCCCACGGTGATGACCGAGAGGGTCAGCTCATTCAGCGCGTGACGCGCAAAGCGCTCGCGCACCGCCGTCGGGTGTCCCTTGGCGATGTAGATGCAGATGTTGGTGTCCAGCAAGTAGCGAACGGGTGCGTCGGCCATGCTCAGAAAGCCTCGCGCTCTTGCGGCGGCGTGTCGTCCCGGCCCTGCGCCAGGAAGTCGGCGGGCAGGTCGGTCAGCAGGTCGAACACGGCTGCGGCATTGGCGGGCGTCTGGCGCAGCACGATGTCGTCGCCCTGGCGGAAGATTTCAACCTGTTCGACGTTCAGCCGAAACTCCTTGGGTAACCGCACCGCTTGGCTGTTGCCGGACTGAAAGACGCGGGCGTAAGTCATGGCATCTCCTTGCGAGAAATGTATATATTTGAAGTATATACGTTTATCCGACAATGAAGTCGCGCACGGCTCTCTTGCCTTCGTCATGCAGGGTGATGTTGGCAAACATGACGTGGTAGCTCAGCCGGTCGGGATTCAGGTCTTCCCAGCGTTTGAGCGCCACGGCCTTGCGGCCTTCCAGGGTTTGCGGGGCCTTGCCCTCTGAATGGCGGGCCAGGTCGGCGGCGATGTCGGGGCTGAGTTTGTCGTTCTTGACTTCTACAACGAGGTGCTTGCCGTCGGCGCGGCGCAGCACAAAGTCGGGCGTATAGGTATGCCAGCGGCCGTCGTCGCCCAGGTATTCGGCGCGCAGGTCGGTCTTGCCGGCATCGGTCAGGCCGCCGGTGAACCACAGGCCCTCGATCTGGTGCGGGTGGGCCTGCAGCAGGCCCAGCGTCCAGTCCAGAAACTCGGCTTCGGGACCGGAGTCGAAGTTGTAGCCTTCGTAATGGAAGCTGCTTTGTAGCGCCAGGGCGGCGTGGGCCGTGTCCTGTGCTGTTTTGTAGAGGGCTTCGCGCTCTTTGGCAAAGCTGATGCGGGCGGTGTAGACGGGTTGTCCGTCTACTTCGACCCGATCGAAGCCTTCGGCCTTGACCAGCGCCACGGCGACTTCGATTTCGTCCCAGGCTTCCTCATACTGGCCACGCTGGGATTCGATCTGCATGCCCAAGGCGTCGAGGTGATGCTCCGGAATTTGTAGCTGCTCACGCCCGTCCTGTATGGGTTGAGTGCCGTTTTCTCCATATGCGCAGCGCAGCGTGGCCAGCAGCTCGGGCGTGGGCAAGTGGTGGCTGGCGGCGAGACGGGCGGCGGCGGTGTAGGCGTCTAGCGTCGGCGTAAAAGACTCCAGCAGCACATCGGCTGCATCGAGCCGTTGCAGGCGCGCGTCGCCGCTGGCTGTGAGCACGGGACTCCAGGTTTGCACCACCGGGCCTTGGGGTGCGGGCACATCGGGCATGCGCAAGACCAGCGGCGCGGCGCTGGCGGCATCGGCCTTGCGCTGGATGCGCAGCACGCGTTTTTTGATCAGCAGCGGGGGCAGGTGGGGCTGGCGCAGGTGGATGGTTTTTTCCACGCGCTCGGCATGTGCGCCGTCCAGCGCTGTCAAGCTGGTGCCATAGGTTTCAGTCAACTGGTCTTCCAGCGTTTTCTTGTTGCTGGCCGTGAGGTAGACGCGGGCGGGCAGGGTGTTGCCGGGCACTTGGCGCAGGCAGCGGGTGGCGGCCTGCAGCACAAAGTTGTTGCTGCTGGCGAGCTTGCGCACCAGCGCGCAGGCAAACAGGCTGGGGCAGTTCCAGCCCTCGGTGCCCATGTTGACCAACAGCAGTATCCGGTGCGGTGCGGCAGGGTCGGAGCCCACGGCTTCGAAGGCGCGGCGCGTGGCGTCGCTGGATTTGTTGTCCACGGCCAGCAGTGTGTCGGTGCCAATGCCGTGCGTCAGCAGTGCCGATTCAATCGCGGAGCGCAGCTCATCGCGCGTTTCGAGGTTGGGAAAGTACAGCGCCAGCCGGGCCGGTGCGCCGTTGGGCAGTCGCGAAGCCCAGTAAGCCTGCACAAAATCGTCAACGACGTTTTGCACCATCTGCGCCGCTTCCCCATCGCCCAGCTCCAGTACCTTGATGCCGCCGGCCAGCTCCTTTAGCACGCCATCGCGGATGCCCTCGCCCAAGCCGTACCAGACCACCACGTCGCGCAGCGGCTGGCGCTCGAAGTAGGGCGTGCCGGTGGCGTTGATGGTGACGATGAGGTTGGTTTCCTGCGCCAGGTAGTCGATGGTGCGGCGCACCTTTTTGATGCCATCGTCCTTGAACACGGGCTCGCCGGTGTCCTTGTCCTTCTCCCACTTGCCCAGCAGCTTCTGGCCGTAGGTGTGGTGCGCTTCGTCGGAGAAAACGGCCAGGTGCGGCAGCGAGGCAATGGCCTGCAGGCGCAGGTTGGCAAGGGCCGTGGCTTCCTCCTCCTTGGTGCCGGCAAACAGGCGACTTTGCCCGGCGTTGCGCACGGTGGCCTTCTGGATGCGGATTTTTTCGGTGTTGGTGACGATGACGTTGAAGCTGCTGCCCAGCGTGATGGGAATGTTCTTGTCGCCGTCGCGCGTGAAGGTGAGCTTGAAGCTGGCGGCAAACGGTTTGTGCAGGCGCGCGGGCAGCACGCGCTCGAACGGAATGTCGGCCAGCTCACGCAGCGCGCTGAGAATGGTCTTGCCGGGCGCGAACACCAGCGCGTTCTGCACGAACGGGCCATCGGGGTATTCCAGCGCCATGGCGAATTCGGTGGCGACGATGCTGCCCATCAAGATGGTCTTGCCCGCGCCCATGGCCAGCGCCAGGATGTAGCTCGGGTAGTCCAGCGCGAAGGTTTCGCGCAGAGACTCCAGCCCGTGTTGGCGCACGAAGGCGTTGTCGGTTTGTAGCCGCTCGATGACGGCGTCCAATCCATCGTCCGCAATCATGCTCACGATTTCGGTTGATGTCAGGCCCATGGCTTCGCGCCTGTCTTTGGGCTTGGGGAACAGTGCGGTGTACAGGGTCGGGGACGCGTGGCGTGTTCAGTATCAGCCGCAGGTACCAGTAGGTTTCCAGCGCCCGGAATTGCGCGCGCCGCAGATAGCGCAACTGGTCGGTGGCGGGGTCTTCCAGCGCGAAGTCCAGGATTTCGCCGATGGCGGGGAAGTCCGGGCAGTCGTAGCGGGCGGCACGCCATGCGTCCACGCGTTCGGTCAGTGCTTGAAAGAGATGGCTCATGAAGGTTCTTTCATTGCAAGTTCCTGGCACAGCGCCAGCAGCGGCACGGCGTGTACCTCGTGGCCGAGCGGAAACGAGTCCTGCCCAGGGTAGACAACCAGCTTGCGTGCTGGCGCGAGGTCATCGCAGGCTGCATGAAAGCCGCGCTCCACTTTGGGTGCGAGGCTGCGCTTTATCTCTATGGCCCAGAGGGCGCCACCCGGCCATGCCAGCAGCAGGTCGATCTCGGCCCCGCCACTGGTGCGATAAAAATAAGCCTGCACGGTGGACGGAGCGCAGGCCAGCAGGTTTTCAATGACAAAACCCTCCCAGCTGGCACCCACCACCGGGTGGGACAGCAGGGTCTCTTTGTCGGCGATGTCCAGCAGGGCATGCACCAGGCCGCTGTCGCGCACGTAGACCTTGGGCGACTTGACCAGTCGTTTACCGATGTTCGCGTGCCACGGGGGCAGACGCCGTACCAGCAGCAGGTCGCACAGCAGGTCGATGTAGCTTTGGGCCGTCTTCACATCCACACCCAGGTTGCGGGCAAGGCTCGCCACATTGAGCAGGCCGCTCTGGTGGTGCGCCAGCATGGTCCAGAAGCGGCGCAGGGTCTCTGCCGCAATGCGCGGGCCAAATTGCGGAATGTCGCGTTCCAGGTAGGTGCGGATGAAGTTTTGCCGCCAGCGCAGGCTGCGCGCGTCGCTGGGAGCCGTCAGGCTGTCGGGAAAACCGCCGCGCAGCCAGAGCGCGTCAATAGGTTCTGCCCCTGTTTCCAGCACGTTGAGGGGGCCGAGCTCCAGGTAGGCGATGCGGCCGGCCAGCGTTTCGCCCGACTGCTGCAGCAGGTCGAGCGAGGCGGAGCCCAGCAACAGGTACTGGCCCGCTCGCCTGCCCTCGCGTCGGGCCTGGTCAATCAGACCGCGCAGCACGGGGAACAAACCGGGCGCGCGGTGCACCTCGTCGAGGATGACCAGCTTGTCCAGATGGTCCGACAAGTAGAGCTCGGGCACGGCCAGCCTGGCGCGATCGTGCTCCGACTCAAGGTCCAGGTAAAGGCTGGCTCGTCCCTTCGCAATCTCCAGCGCCAGCGTGGTCTTGCCGGACTGGCGTGGACCCAGCAGAGCGACGGCCGGCGAATGCTCCAACTCTTCAATGAGTCGGTGTTGGAGATGGCGAGGAAACATCCTTGCAATTATGGAGTTTCATTCCATGATTTGCAAGGTTAAATTTCCCGGCTCATCACACCCCGCGCGCCCGGTCCGCCTTGAACTGCTGGACGAATTCACCAAACCGCCCCGTATCGAGCGCCTCGCGCACCTCGCGCATCAGGTTCAGGTAGTAGTGCAGGTTGTGGATGCTGGCCAGCATGGGGCCGAGCATTTCACCGCAGCGGTCCAGGTGGTGCTGGTAGGCGCGGGAAAAGCCCTCGCGGCCGCCGTCGGCCCAGGCGACGCCCGAGCTGCCGGCGCAGGCATGGCAGGTGCAGCTCGGATCCAGCGGCTGGGGGTCGGTCTTGTGGCGCGCGTTGCGGATCTTCAGGTCGCCGAAGCGCGTGAACAGCGTGCCGTTGCGCGCGTTGCGCGTGGGCATTACGCAGTCGAACATGTCCACGCCCTGCGCCACGCCTTCCACCAGGTCTTCGGGCGTGCCCACGCCCATCAGGTAGCGCGGCTTGTGCGCCGGCAGCCTGTGCGGTGTGTGCGCCATGATGCGCAACATCTCGTCCTTGGGCTCACCCACGCTGACGCCGCCGATCGCATAGCCGGGGAAATCCATCGCGACGAGCCGCTCCAGCGATTCTTCGCGCAGGTTCTCGAACATGCCGCCCTGCACGATGCCGAACAGTGCGTTCGGGTTTTGCAGCCGCTGGAACTCATCCCGACTGCGCGCGGCCCAGCGCAGGCTCATTTCCATCGACGCTCGCGCCTCGCGCTCGGTGGTGATGTGGCCCTTGGTCTCATACGGCGTGCACTCGTCGAGCTGCATCGCAATGTCGCTGTTCAGCAGCGTCTGGATCTGCATGCTCACCTCGGGCGACATGAACAGCTTGTCGCCATTGACGGGAGAGGCAAAGTGCACGCCCTCCTCGGTGATCTTGCGCATCTCGCCCAGCGACCAGACCTGGAAGCCGCCCGAGTCGGTCAGGATCGGCCGGCTCCATTTCTCAAACTGGTGCAGCCCGCCAAAACTCGCCATCACGTCCTGCCCCGGACGCATCCACAAATGAAAGGTGTTGCCCAGGATGATCTGCGCGCCCATCTCTTCGAGACTGCGTGGCAGCACGCCCTTGACGGTGCCGTAGGTGCCGACCGGCATGAAGATGGGCGTCTCGACCACGCCGTGGTTCAGGGTGAGGCGCCCGCGGCGCGCGTGCGAGCCGGGGTGGGTGCCAGAGGCGTCGTCGGTCTTGAGCAGTTCAAATTGCAGCATGGTCGGGGGCTTGTCGGGTGAGCAGCATGGCGTCGCCATAGCTGAAAAAGCGGTAGCGCGATTCAATCGCGTGGCGGTACAGCGCCATGATGTGCTCGTAGCCGGCAAACGCGCTCACCAGCATCATCAGGGTGGACTTGGGCAGGTGGAAGTTGGTGATCAGGCTGTCAACCAGCTTGAAGTCAAACCCCGGCGTGATGAAGATGCGCGTGTCGCCTCTAGCCTGGCCGCTGGCGGCCATGGATTCCAGCGTGCGCACCGTGGTCGTGCCGACCGCGATGAGGCGGCCGCCGCGCGCACGGCACTGTTCAATAGCGCGCTGCGTGGCCTCGGGCACGTCGTACCACTCGCTGTGCATCTGGTGCTCGGCCAGGTCCTCGGTCTTCACCGGCTGGAAGGTGCCCGCGCCCACGTGCAGGGTCACGCTGGCACGCTGCACGCCGCGCGCGTCGAGTGCGGCCAGCAGTGCTTCGTCGAAGTGCAGCGCGGCCGTCGGCGCCGCCACCGCGCCCGGGTTCTTGGCGAACACCGTCTGGTAGCGCCGTTCGTCCTCTTCCGAATCGGTGTGGGTGATCGCGGCGCCTTGGTGCCGCTTGATATACGGCGGCAGCGGCACGTGGCCGTGGCGCTCCATCAAGGCGTAAGGGTCGTCGCCCGCATCGTTGGACAGCACAAAGCGGAACATGGCGCCTTGCTCGTCGGGCCAGCGCCCCAGCAGCGTGGCGCGAAAACCGCCACCGCCCGCCAGCACCAGCGTGGTGCCCGGCTCCGGCTTTTTGCTGACCCGCATATGGGCCGCGACCTGGTTGCCGGACAGCACGCGCTCGACCAGCAGCTCCACCTTGCCGCCGGTCGGCTTCTCGCCGAACAGGCGTGCCTTGATGACCTGCGTGTCGTTGAACACCATCAGATCGCCGGGGTTGAGCAGCGCGGGCAGGTCGTGAAAGATGCGGTCCACCGGCGCCGCGCCGCGGCCGTCGAGCAGGCGTGAGGCGCTGCGCTCGGGGGCCGGGTGCTGGGCAATCAGTTCGGGGGGCAGTGCGAAATCGAAATCGCCAAGCAGGAAGGTGCGCGGCGCGCCTGGGAGTGAGTGGTGCATGGTGCTTGAGGGCTGGACGAACCCGTGCCAAGTAAAAAATGGGGCAGAAGTGCAGGCAGAATTGTCCCATGCTAGACGCGCCGTCCGCCCAACCGACCACGAGCCCGGCTCAAAAAGCCCTGCTCAAGCTGGGTTTGCGGCGCGACATCGACCTGGCGCTGCACCTGCCGCTGCGCTACGAGGACGAAACCCGCATCGCGCGGCTGGCCGACGCGCGCGAGGGCGACACGCTGCAGATCGAGGCGACCGTCACAGCCTGCGAGGTCAGCTTTCGCCCGCGCCGCCAGCTGCTGGTGACGGTCGATGACGGCTCCGACACCTGCCTGCTGCGCTTTTTCAACTTTTATCCGTCACAGCAAAAAGCGCTGGCGGTGGGCGCGCGCATTCGTGTGCGCGGCGAGGTCCGCGGCGGCTTTGGGGGGCTGACGATGATGCACCCCTCGTTCCGCGCGGCCGGCGGCGAACTGCCCACGGCGCTGACGCCGGTCTATCCCACCGTGGCCGGCCTGCCGCAGGCGTATTTGCGCAAGGCCGTGCTGGGCGGGCTGGCGCATGCGGACCTGTCGGATACGCTGCCCGCGCCGGCGTTGCCGGGCTCATGCGAAAATTTAAGCGAAATCGGCCCAAAGCCCTTATGGAGCCTGCGAGAGTCGCTATCGTTTTTGCACCACCCCACGCCCGACGTCGCGTTGGCCACGCTGGAAGACCACAGCCACCCGGCCTGGCAGCGACTCAAGGCCGAGGAGTTGCTGGCGCAGCAGTTGTCGCAATTGCAGGCCAAGCGCGCGCGCGAGCATTTGCGCGCGCCGGCGCTGCGCCCGCAGCGCGGCGGCCTGCACGAACAGCTGCTGGCCGTGCTGCCGTTTGCGCTGACCCGCGCCCAGCACCGCGTGAGCGAGGAAATCGCGCGCGACCTGGCCCAAGCCGTTCCCATGCACCGCCTGCTGCAGGGCGATGTCGGTTCCGGCAAGACCGTGGTCGCTGCGCTGGCCGCCGCCATCTGCATCGACGCGGGCTGGCAATGCGCGCTGATGGCGCCGACCGAAATCCTGGCCGAGCAGCACTTTCGCAAACTGATCGGCTGGCTCGAGCCCCTGCTCGCGCCGCTGCGCCTGCGCACCGCCTGGCTGACCGGCAGCCAGAAAGCGAAAGAGCGGCGCGAGATGCTGGCGCTGATCGAGAGCGGCGAGGCGGCGCTGGTGATCGGCACCCACGCGGTGATCCAGGACAAGGTCGTGTTCAAGCGCCTCGCGCTGGCCATCATCGACGAGCAGCACCGCTTTGGCGTGGCGCAGAGATTGGCCTTGCGCAGCAAGGCCAACTCTGCGCCTGGCGCAGTGCATGTGCCCGCCCCCACCCCGGCCCTCCCCCGCGCGGGGGAGGGAGAGCCGCAGCGCGAACCTCATCTGCTGATGATGACGGCCACCCCGATCCCGCGCACGCTGGCCATGAGCTACTACGCCGACCTGGAGGTCTCGACCCTGGACGAGCTGCCGCCGGGGCGCACGCCCGTCATCACCAAGCTCGTGCACGAATCGCGCCGCGACGAGGTGATAGAGCGCATCCGCGCCCAGTTGGCGCAGGGCCGGCAGGTCTACTGGGTCTGCCCGCTGATCGAAGAGAGCGAAGCGCTCGACCTGGTCAACGCCACGCAGACCCACGCGGCGCTGAGCGAGGCGCTCGCCGGCGCGCGCATGAACGGCGGCAAGGCCACCATGGTCGGCCTGCTGCATTCGCGCATGCCGGTGGCCGAGAAAAGGGCGGTGATGGCGCTGTTCACGGGTGGCCAGATGGGCGTGCTGGTCAGCACCACCGTGATCGAGGTCGGCGTGGACGTGCTCAACGCCTCGCTGATGGTGATCGAGCACGCCGAGCGCTTTGGCCTGTCGCAGCTGCACCAGCTGCGCGGGCGCGTCGGGCGCGGCGCGGCGGCGTCGGCCTGCGTGCTGCTGTATTCCACCGGCGAGGCGCCGCGCCTCGGGGAGACCGCCAGGGCCCGCCTCAAGGCCATGGTCGAGACCAGCGACGGCTTTGAAATTGCGCGGCGCGATCTGGAGATTCGCGGGCCGGGCGAATTCCTCGGCGCCCGCCAGTCCGGTGCGCCGCTGCTGCGCTTTGCCGACCTCGCGCTCGATGCCGACCTGCTGGACTGGGCGCGGAATCTGGCGCCGCAGATGCTGGATCAGCACCCCGAACTGGCCGACAAGCACGTGCAGCGCTGGCTGGGCGGCAGGGCGGAATACCTCAAGGCCTGAGGCGCTGGCGACCACTGGCGACACCTCGCCGGCCCTGTTTCATAATGACCACGCGCACCGATGCGCGCCAGTTCCAACGTAGATTTCAACGTACACAAGGAGATTCACATGCGACGTTTATCTCTTCTGGTGGCCGTGGCGGCTGCCTTCTCGGCCGGACTGTTCAGCGCGCGCTGGGTGCCCACCGCCACCGCCCAGTCCGACGTGCCGCTGGTGCCGATGATCATCCACGTGACGCAGCTGAGCGACAACGACATCGGCCCCCCGCTGCCGGGGCTGGACTTGCGTTCGCACACCTATGTCAGCCGGCCCGGCGCCACCGTGGCGGTGCAGTCAGGCAACGTCTTCAAGCACTACCACAGCGGCTCGGACGAGATCCAGTACATCGTCGAAGGCAGCGGCACCTTCTGGCTCGGCGACAAGCAGCAGCAGATCGGCCCCGGCGACCTCATCATCATTCCCAAGGGCACAGTGCATGCCGGCTCGATGGCCACCACGGGCCGCTTCAAGGCCATCGCCATCAAGACCCCGCCACAGGCCGCGGATGATACGCACCGGGTGGATTGAGCGCCCCCAAGATGCATCGTCCAAGCATGAATCCAAGCCCTGAACCAGACCTCATGCAGAGACTTGTCGCGATGGTGGAGTCGTCGGACGGGCTGATGTCCGCGCTGAGGGCTGTCCGTGCGCTTGGGCTTGGCTCTTGGTGTATCGGCGCGGGTGCCGTTCGGTCGTTGGTATGGGACCACCTGCATGGCTTCAAAGAACCTTCGGCCGTCGAAGACGTGGATGTCGTTTACTTCGACGCCAGGATTGACGATCCCGAGCGGGATGCCAATCTCGAACACCGACTTCGCTCGGCCATGCCCGAACTGCATTGGGAGGTCACGAATCAGGCTGTCGTGCATCAATGGTTTGCCGCGAACCTCGGGCAGGTCGTGCCATCTCTCGTCTCCCTCGAAGAGGGTGTTGCGACATGGCCGGAATTTGCCACTTGCGTCGGCGTGTACCTGAACTGCGATGAATCGATAGGCGTTGTTGCTCCACACGGTCTCGACGACCTGTTTGGTCTCCGGGTTCGGCATAACCCGCGCAGAGCGAGCGTTGCGACCTACCGGCAGCGCGTGGAGTCGAAACGGTTTGGCGAGCGGTGGCCAATGCTTTCGATCAGTGCCGGCTGAAGGCAGAGTTCAGCCAATACCTGACGGTTGCCACGGTGCTCCAGTTTCGATGCTATGCGTCACCGTTACGCAAACGTTCGCCTCTATAGTCAGGCATGTCAACCCTGATGACCCGTGACATCCAATAAATAGAAGGAGACATTTGTGCAAGTTGACATTTCGCTTTCTGACAGCGTCCAAGAGGGGGAAGTACTCTGCCTGTATCGCGCAAACCAGTGGTCTTCGGCTGAAAAGCCGACACAACTCATGGCCGCACTGCGCGGCTCTCACTCCCTTGTCACTGCGCGCGTCTCCGGCGAACTCGTGGGGTTAGGAAACGCAATTTCGGACGGACACCTGGTTGTCTACTTCCCCCACATGCTCGTGCTTCCGCGGCTTCACGGGAAAGGGGTGGGCAGGAAGATGATGCAAGCCTTCCTCGAGAAATATTCCGGTTTCCACCAGTTGATGCTTACGGCTGATGGAGGAGCCGTCGAGTTCTACAAGGCGCTTGGGTTTGAGCGAGCTGGCAAGACAGAGCCCATGTGGGTCTACGCTGGGACAGAACATTGAGCAGACAGGTCGAGTACGGCTGTCGACCAAAACCCGACCTTCCGACCAGCTGCGAAAATTCGTTCATCCGGTGATCCTCAACTGAAAAGGCAAAGAAATGTTCAAGGTACTGGGAAAGGAAGGCCGCACAGTTCCGCTCATCTGTTGCGACGTGTGCGGAAGTTGGATCGACGACATCGGCCACGGAGCAGCGGTCTTCGAATCGCCTCGTGCTGAGGGTGAATCCCAAGCGGTCACCATGGTTCACAAGGGCGCATGCCACGACAAAGCCGAGCAGCAACTTCGCGCCCATAGCAAGGTGACAGGGTGGCAGGAGCTTGGACGCTACCTGATGGACGCTTTGCACAACGGCGGCCTCACACTCGACGCCATGAATGCAGCCAAGGACCGAGATGATGAGTTCGGCGGCCCTCTATAGGACCCGTAGCAACCAAATCTTACTGTGCAGTGTCCGCTTTCGAGCCGAGACCAATGTCGGGCGCATAGCGGTAGTCAGTTCTCAAATGGCGGTTGAGCGGTTTCTCAGAAAGTTGTTTCGCTGACAGGCCCGCACCGGTGGACGCACAATAGCGTCATGACCTTGACCGAACTCAAATACATCGTGGCCGTTGCCCGCGAAAAGCACTTCGGCAAAGCCGCCGAGGCCTGCTATGTCTCGCAGCCGACGCTGTCGGTCGCCATCAAGAAGCTCGAGGACGAGCTCGAGGTCAAGCTGTTCGAGCGCGCTGCCGCCGAGGTCACGGTCACGCCACTGGGCGAGGAGATCGTGCGCCAGGCGCAAAGCGTGCTGGAGCAGGCCGCCAACATCAAGGAGATCGCCAAGCGCGGCAAGGACCCGCTGGCGGGCGCGCTGGGCCTGGGCATCATCTACACCATCGGCCCCTATCTGTTGCCGGACCTGGTGCGCCAGGCCATCGCCCACACGCCGCAAATGCCGCTGATGCTGCAGGAGAATTTCACGGTGAAGCTGCTGGAGATGCTGCGCACCGGCGAGATCGACTGCGCCATCATGGCCGAGCCGTTTCCCGACACCGGGCTGGCGATCGCGCCGCTGTACGACGAGCCGTTTTTCGCGGCCGTGCCGTACAACCACCCGCTGGCCGCGCAAAGCACCATCACGTCGGAAGCGCTCAAGAAGGAGACCATGCTGCTGCTGGGCACGGGCCACTGCTTTCGCGACCACGTGCTCGAGGTCTGCCCCGAGTTTGCGCGCTTCTCCAGCGATGCCGAGGGCATCCGCAAGAGCTTCGAGGGCTCGTCGCTGGAGACCATCAAGCACATGGTGGCGTCCGGCATGGGCGTGACGCTGGTGCCGCGCCTGTCGATCCCGAAGGAGGCGTTGCATCCCGGGTCGAAACGCAAGCACCTTGACCAGGCCTACGTCAAGTACCTGCCGTTCGATGGCGACCCGCCCACGCGCCGCGTGGTGCTGGCCTGGCGCCGCAGCTTTACGCGCTACGAGGCCATCGCCGCGCTGCGCAACGCCATCTACGCCTGCGAACTGCCGGGCGTGAAACGTTTGTCCTGAGGAGAGTGCGACCATGACGCCTGCACAAGCCGGCACTCCGGCGCCGCTGCGCCGCAAGATCGGCCTGTACCTGGACCTGATCCGCTGGAGCCGGCCCGCGGGCTGGCTGCTGCTGCTGTGGCCGACCCTGAGCGGCTTGTGGATCGCGGCCGGCGGCTTCCCGGGCTGGCATTTGCTGGGGGTGTTCACGCTGGGCACCATCCTGATGCGCAGCGCCGGCTGCTGCATCAACGACGTGGCCGACCGCGAGTTCGACCGCCACGTCAAGCGCACGGCGCAGCGGCCCGTGACCACCGGCGCGATATCGGTAAAAGAGGCGCTGGGCTTTGGCGCGCTGCTGGCGCTGCTGGCCTTCGCGCTGGTGCTGACCACCAACACCGTCACGGTCTTGTGGTCGTTTGCCGCGCTCGCCATCACGCTGGTCTATCCCTATGCCAAGCGCTTTGTCTCGATGCCGCAGGCGGTCCTGGGCGTGGCCTTCAGCTTTGGCATTCCGATGGCCTTTGCCGCCGTGCAGTCGCGGGTGCCGCCACTGGCCTGGGTGCTGCTGCTGGGCAACCTGTTCTGGGTGCTGGCGTACGACACCGAGTACGCCATGGTGGACCGCGACGACGATCTCAAGATCGGCATGAAGACCTCGGCCATCACGCTGGGGCGCCTCGACGTGCCGGTGGTCACCACGAGTTACCTGATTTTTATGCTTATTTGGGCTGTAGCCCTTGCTGGGTATTCGCTAGGCGCTATTTTTTATATAGCGATCGGACTGGCGCTGGTGCAGGTCGTCTGGCACTACACGCTGATCCGCACGCGCTCGCGCGACGGCTGCTTCAAGGCCTTCCGGCTCAATCACTGGCTCGGCTTGACCATGTTCGCTGGCATCGCCTTGTCTTATGCACTGCGCTGATCAATCCGCGCCGAACTCGTCGCCCAGTTCGCGCGCGCGCTGCTGGGCCGCGTGCATGGCGCGCATGAACAGCGTCTTCACCTTGTCCTGCTCCATCGAAGTGATCGCGGCGTAGGTGGTACCGCCCTTGGAGGTGACGCGCTGGCGCAGCACCTCGGGCGGCTCGCCCCCGGCACGCGCCAGCTCGGACGCGCCCACAAAGGTGCCAACGGCCAGCTGCTGCGCCTGTGCGTGCGGCAGGCCCATGTCAACCCCGGCCTGCGTCATGGCCTCGATGAAATAAAACACATAGGCCGGCCCCGAGCCCGACAGCGCCGTCACGGCATCCAGTTGCACCTCCTGCTCGACCCACAGGCACTCGCCGGTCGGGGCCAGCACGCGCTCGACTTGCTGCCGGTCCGCGCTGGTGGCGGCGGCGCGCGCGAACAGCGCCGTCATGCCCTTGCCCACCAGCGCGGGTGTGTTGGGCATGGCGCGCACCACGCGCTCGGTGCCGAGCCAGCGCGCGATGCTGTCCGAGCGAATACCGGCCGCCACGCTCAGGTGCAAGGCATTTTGGGTATGGGGGGCCGTCTGCAGTGCGGCCTCCTTGAAGGTCTGCGGCTTGACGGCCCAGACTACCAGCGCGGCCTGTTCGAGCTTTGCCGTGGGCGCGGCCTGCGCCGTCAGGCCGAACTGGCCCCGCAGCTTGTCGCGCGCCTCGGGAAATGGTTCCACCACGTCGATCTGGCCGGGCGCGAGGCCCTGCTTGATCAGGCCGCCGATGATGGCGCTGGCCATGTTGCCGCCGCCGATGAAGGCGATGCGGTCGCTGCCGGGGGTGGAGGTGCTGGTGGTCATAACTGTGTCATCCAAAAAAGTTCGGGGCCGCCATCACATCGGCGGGATCGGGCCGCCGTTGAACGGGGCGTTGCTGGCAAACACCAGTGCGCGGCGGCCCGGCCTTGCGCTACCCTCGTCTCCTTATGGACTATATCCTCGCACTCGACCAGGGCACGACCAGTTCGCGGGCCATTTTGTTCGACCGGGCCGGCCAGGTGGCGGCGCTGGCGCAACAGGAGTTCAAGCAGCATTTCCCGCAGCCCGGCTGGGTCGAGCATGACGCGCGGGAGATCTGGACGTCGCAACTGGCCGTGGCACGCGAGTGCATCAAGAAAATGGCGGTAGCCCAATCGGGATATGCACAAGTCGCTCCTAATATCGTAGCAATCGGCATCACCAACCAGCGCGAAACCGCGGTGCTGTGGGACCGCGAAACAGGCCAGCCCGTGGCGCCGGCCATCGTCTGGCAGGACCGGCGCACGGCCGGGCGTTGCGACCAGCTGCGCGGGCTCGGCCACGCAAAGCGGATCCTGCGAAAAACCGGACTCGTGCTGGACGCCTACTTCTCGGGCACCAAGCTCGAATGGCTGCTGGACCACGTGCCCGGCGCCCGCGCCCGGGCCGAGCGCGGCGAGCTGGCGTTTGGCACCATCGACAGCTGGCTGATCTGGAACCTGACCGGCGGGCGGGTGCATGCCACCGACGCCAGCAACGCCTCGCGCACGCTGCTGTTCAACCTGCACACACTCCAGTGGGACGACGAGTTGCTGGCGCTGCTGCATATTCCGCGCAGCGTGCTGCCGCAGGTGCTGCCGTCGAGCGGGGTGCTGGGCGAAACCGAGGCCGCGCTGTTCGGTGCGCCGATCCGCATTGCCGGCGTGGCGGGCGACCAGCAGGCCGCCACCTTCGGCCAGGCCTGCTTTGCGCCCGGCATGGCCAAAAATACCTATGGCACCGGCTGCTTCATGCTGATGAACACCGGCACGGCCGCCGTGCCCAGCCGCAACCAGCTGCTGACCACCGTGGCATGGTGTGGCCCGTCGAGCCCCCTCCCCCGCGAGGGGGAGGGCTGGGGAGGGGGCGGGCGTAAAGCCGTGGCGAAGCCTTCCAGGGCGTGTTACGCCCTGGAAGGCTCGGTCTTCATGGCCGGCGCCACGATCCAGTGGCTGCGCGACGGCTTGCAGATGATTGCCTCGGCCGACGAGGTGGAGGCGCTGGCCGCCAGCGTGCCCGACACCGGCGATGTCTATTTGGTGCCAGCCTTCGCCGGACTCGGCGCGCCCGACTGGGACGGCCACGCGCGCGGCACGCTCATCGGCATGACGCGCGGCACCACCCGCGCCCACATTGCGCGGGCCGCCCTTGAATCGATCGCGCTGCAGGTCGCCGACATGTTCGGTGCCATGGCCCGGGACGCGGGCTTTGCGCTGAAGGAGCTGCGGGTGGACGGCGGCGCCTGCCGCAACAACCTGCTGATGCAGATGCAGGCCGATTTTCTGGGCGTGCCCGTGGTGCGCCCGCAGGTGACCGAAACCACGGCGCTGGGCGCGGCCTACCTGGCCGGACTCGCCACGGGGTTCTGGTCGGGCGCCGACGAAATCACCGCGCAGTGGGCGGTTGAGCGCCGCTTCGAGCCCGCCATGGCGGATGGACACCGCGCCGCCAAGCTGGCGCGCTGGCGCCAGGCGGTGGCGCGCTCCAGGGCGTGGGCCCAATGAATTACCCCGGACTGCAGGGACAATCGCGCCCATGACCGCTGCACCCCCGCCCCTGGCCACCCGGCGCGAAGACCTGATGGCCCGCCTGGCCGAGCCGCACCAATACGATGTGGCCGTCATTGGCGGCGGTGCCACCGGGCTGGGTGTGGCGCTGGATGCCGCGGCGCGTGGCTTCAGCGTGGTGCTGGTCGAGTCATACGATTTCGCCAAGGGCACATCGTCGCGCGCCACCAAGCTGGTGCATGGCGGCGTGCGTTACCTGGCGCAGGGCAATATTTCACTGGTGCGGGAGGCGCTGCACGAACGCACCCGGCTGCTGCACAACGCTCCGCACCTGGCCACGCCGCTGCCGTTCGTGATGCCGTCCTACAAATTGTGGGAAACCCCGTTTTATGGCGCCGGCCTGGTGATCTATGACGCGCTTGCCGGCCAGGCCGGTCTGGGCAAGACAGAATTTTTGAGCCGCGCGAAAACCCTGCGCTACCTGCCCACGGCGCAGCCGCGCGGCCTCAAGGGCGGCGTGATGTACTGGGACGGCCAGTTCGACGACGCGCGGCTGGCGCTGGCGCTGGCGCGCACGGCGGCACAGCGCGGCGCCTTGCTGGTCAACTACTGCGCGGCGACCGATCTCATCCACGAGGACGGCAAGGTGGCAGGGCTGACCTGCGAGGACCGCGAGACCGGGCGCCGCTACACGCTGCGCTCGCGCTGCGTGATCAATGCCGCGGGCGTCTGGGTGGACGAACTGCGCCAGAAGGATGGCGAAGCGATCGGGCGCCTCGCCAAACCCATGGTGGCGCCCAGCCAGGGCGTGCACATCGTGGTGGACCGTGCGTTTTTGCCGGGCGACCACGCGCTGCTGGTGCCGCGGACCGCCGATGGCCGCGTGCTGTTCGCCGTGCCGTGGCTGGGCCAGGTCATTCTGGGCACCACCGACACGCCGCGCCAAGACCTGGCGCGCGAGCCCGAGCCGTTCAGGGAAGAGGTCGAGTTCATCCTGCGCGAGGCGGCCCGGTACCTGAGCCGGGCGCCGACCCGCGCCGACGTGAAAAGCATCTGGGTCGGCCTGCGCCCGCTGGTCAAGCCGCCCGATGACGACGGCGACAACACCAAGGGCCTGAGCCGCGAACACACCGTGCTGGTGAGCCGCGGCGGCCTGGTGACGGTGACGGGCGGCAAATGGACCACGTACCGCGCCATGGCCGAAGATGTGCTGGAAAAATGTTTCGACGCCTCCCTGCTGGCAAGGAAAAGATCGGGAGTAACTGCTGACTTGCTGCTGGTGGGCGGCGACGGCGTGGCCCGGACGAAGCGCCCCAGCATCAGCGATCCGCCCGGGCTGCACGCCTATGGCAGCGAGCAGGGCGCCGTGCTGTCCCTGCCCGGTGCGGATGTACCGCTGGGCGGCGGCCTGAGCGAAGCCATGGTGCGCTTTGCCGCCCGTTATGAGTACGCGAGAGTCGTGGAAGACGTGCTGGCACGGCGCTCGCGCCTGCTGTTTCTGGATGCCCGGCTGGCCGGCTCCATGGCCCAAACCGTCGGCGCCATCCTGGCGCAGGAGACGGGAATCGACCCCCGGATCGGGGCGTTTACGGAGCTGGCGCAACATTATTTGCATCTGCCCGACTAAGCGTGTTTGACGGCGCCTGAAAAGACGTGCATAATAGCAGGCTTCGCTTGAAAAGGCGAAGCTTCTGCCCAGCATAAGCGCCGTGAGTGGTTCATGGTGCGAACGACGGGCCCAAGACTGATCGGGGTGTTTTTGGCTGTCAAAGACCCCCTGGTGCAAGTTGGGAATATTGAAATGATCCAGACTGAATCACGGTTAGAAGTTGCCGACAATACCGGCGCGAAATCCGTCCTGTGCATCAAGGTGCTGGGCGGGTCCAAGCGTCGCTATGCCAGCGTTGGCGACATCATCAAGGTGAGCATTAAAGAAGCTGCTCCGCGCGGCCGCGTCAAAAAAGGCGAGGTGTACAGCGCGGTGGTGGTGCGTACGGCCAAGGGCATTCGTCGCAGCGACGGCTCCCTGGTCAAATTCGATGGCAACGCGGCTGTGTTGCTGAACAACAAGCTGGAGCCCATTGGCACCCGCATCTTCGGCCCGGTGACGCGTGAACTGCGCACCGAGAAGTTCATGAAGATCGTGTCCCTGGCTCCTGAAGTTCTGTAAGGACTCGCCATGAACAAGATTCGCAAAGGCGACCAGGTCATCGTGCTCACGGGGCGCGATAAAGGCAAGCGTGGCACGGTATCGCTGCGCAAGGATGACTCCCATCTGCTGGTCGAGGGCATCAACCTGGTGAAAAAACACACCAAGCCCAATCCCCTCAAGGGAACGACAGGCGGCATTGTTGAAAAAGTAATGCCGATTCACCAGTCCAATGTGGCCATTTTCAATGCCGCCACGGGCAAGGCGGATCGTGTGGGCATCAAGCTGCAGGCCGATGGCAAACGCGTGCGCGTTTACAAGTCCAGCGGCGAAGAAATCAAGGTGGCATGACCATGGCACGACTCCAACAACATTACCGCGAAAAAGTGGCCCCCGAGCTGATGGCCAAGTTTGGCTACACCTCGCCCATGCAGGTGCCGCGCCTGACCAAGATCACGCTCAACATGGGCGTGAGCGAGGCGGTCTCCGACAAGAAGGTCATGGACAGCGCGGTCAGCGACCTGTCCAAGATTGCGGGCCAGAAGCCCGTGGTGACCGTGGCCAAGAAGGCGATCGCGGGTTTCAAGATCCGCGAAGGCCAGGCCATCGGCTGCATGGTCACGCTGCGCGGCGTGCAGATGTACGAGTTCCTGGACCGTTTCGTCACCGTGGCCCTGCCGCGCGTGCGCGACTTCCGCGGCATTTCCGGGCGCGCGTTCGACGGCCGTGGCAACTACAACATCGGCGTTAAAGAGCAGATTATTTTCCCTGAGATCGAGTACGACAAGGTCGATGCCTTGCGCGGTCTCAATATCAGCATCACCACGACGGCCAAGAACGACGAAGAGTGCAAGGCACTGCTCGCGGGCTTCCGTTTCCCGTTCAAGAACTGAGGTGACGTGTGGCTAAAATGGCTTTGATCGAGCGCGAGCTCAAGCGAGACAAACTGGTCGCCAAGTACGCGAAAAAACACGCGGAACTGAAGGCTATCTCCAACGACGCCAAGCGCAGCGATGAAGAGCGCGCGGCGGCCCGTCTGGGTCTGCAAAAACTCCCGCGCAATGCGAACCCGACGCGCCAGCGCAACCGCTGCGCGATCACGGGTCGTCCGCGTGGAACATTCCGCCAATTCGGTCTGGCTCGCGCCAAGATCCGTGAAATGGCTTTCGCTGGCGATATCCCCGGTATCGTCAAGGCGAGCTGGTAAGCAAGGCAGGAGATTAAACATGAGCATGAGTGATCCCATTGCCGATCTGCTGACCCGCATCCGCAATGCACAAATGGTGGCCAAAGTCACCGTGTCGGTGCCTTCTTCCAAGGTGAAGGTGGCCATTGCGCAGGTCTTGAAAGACGAAGGCTACATCGACGGCTTCCAGGTGAAAACCGAAGCCGGCAAGAGCGAACTTGAAATCGCCCTGAAGTACTACGCCGGTCGCCCCGTGATCGAGCGTATCGAGCGCGTCAGCCGTCCTGGCCTGCGCGTGTACAAGGGCCACGACGCCATTCCACAGGTCATGAATGGCCTGGGCGTGGCGATTGTCACCACGCCGCAAGGGGTGATGACGGACCGCAAGGCGCGCGCGACCGGTATCGGTGGCGAAGTGCTGTGCTACGTAGCTTAATCGCGGCATTGAGGAGAAACTGAAATGTCTCGTGTAGGAAAAATGCCGGTGATCGTCCCCGCAGGTGTGGATGTGTCGATCAAGGAAGACCAGATCAGTGTCAAGGGCACGGGCGGCACTTTGCTGCTGGCACAGAACGCGCTGGTCAAGATTGCAAGCGACGCGGGCAAACTGAGTTTTGCCCCGGCGAACGACTCGCGTGAAGCGAATGCCATGAGCGGCACCATGCGCCAGCTCGTGAACAACATGGTGGTTGGCGTGACCAAGGGTTTCGAGAAGAAACTCAGTCTCGTGGGCGTTGGCTTCAAGGCCCAGGCGCAAGGCGCCAAGCTGAACCTGTCGGTGGGTTTTTCCCATCCGGTGAACAAGGATATGCCGGCCGGTATTACGGTGGCGACGCCGGTTCCCACGGAAATCGTGATCAAGGGTGCCGACCGTCAGCGCGTCGGGCAGGTGGCTGCCGAGATTCGTGCGATTCGTCCGCCCGAGCCCTACAAGGGCAAGGGCATCCGTTATGCGGATGAGAAGATCACGATCAAAGAAACCAAGAAGAAATAAGGAGCTGCAACATGTTGACCAAAAAAGAGCAGCGTCTTCGCCGGTCCCGCCAGACCCGGATTCGTATTGCAGCCCAGGGCGTGGCACGTTTGACGGTGAACCGCACCAACCTGCATATCTATGCCAGCGTCATTTCCGGCGACGGCACCAAGGTTCTGGCGACCGCATCGACGGCACAGGCCGAAGTTCGCAAATCCCTCGGCGGCGCCGGCAAAGGTGGCAATGCGGCCGCGGCCCAGACCATCGGCAAGCTGATTGCCGAGAAGGCCAGGGCGGCTGGTGTTGAAAAAGTAGCCTTTGACCGGGCCGGGTTTGCATACCACGGCCGCGTCAAGGCGTTGGCTGATGCGGCACGCGCGGCCGGCTTGCAGTTCTAAGCGGATCGGAATTAAAAATGGCTAAAGTTCAAGCAAGAATGCAGGGTAAGGGTCAGAACGACGGCCCCGAAGACGGCCTGCGCGAAAAGATGATCGCGATCAACCGCGTGACCAAGGTGGTCAAGGGCGGTCGTATTCTCGGCTTTGCTGCGTTGACGGTGGTGGGCGATGGCGATGGCCGCGTCGGCATGGGCAAGGGCAAGTCAAAAGAAGTGCCGGCTGCCGTGCAAAAGGCCATGGAAGAAGCGCGCCGCAACCTGACCAAGGTGTCGCTGCGCAATGGCACGATTCACCACAAGGTGAACGGCCACCATGGTGCCGCAAACGTGATGATGGCGCCAGCCCCCAAGGGTACCGGCATCATCGCGGGCGGCCCGATGCGCGCCGTGTTCGAGGTCATGGGTGTCACCGACATCGTGGCCAAGAGCCATGGCTCGTCCAATCCCTACAACATGGTTCGCGCCACGCTGGATGCGCTCGCCCACTCCACCACTGCGTCGGACGTGGCGGCCAAGCGCGGCAAGACCGTCGAAGAACTCTTCGCTTAACCGGGAGTTTCACTATGACAACGCTACAAACAGTCAAGGTCCAGCTGGTGCGCAGCCCGATCGGTTGCAAGGAATCGCACCGCGCCACGGTGCGCGGCCTGGGTCTGCGCAAGGTCAACAGCACGAGCGAGTTGAAGGACACGCCCGAAGTTCGCGGCATGATTAACAAGATCAGTTATCTGGTCAAAGTGCTCTGAAGGGCAAGACGATGGAACTCAATGGCATCAAGCCCGCAGAGGGCGCAAAGCACGCCAAGCGGCGTGTCGGACGTGGGATTGGATCGGGCCTGGGCAAGACCGCGGGTCGTGGCCACAAGGGTCAGAAGTCGCGCGCCGGTGGCTATCACAAAGTGGGCTTTGAAGGCGGCCAGATGCCGCTGCAACGCCGCCTGCCGAAACGCGGCTTCAAATCCCAGCTTTTGCAATTCAATGCCGAGATCACTCTCGGCGCGCTCGAGCGCCTGGGCGCCGCCGAAGTGGACCTGCTGTCCCTGAAGCAGGCGGGCCTCGTGGGTGAGTTGATCAAGGTGGTCAAGGTGATCAAGTCGGGCTCGATCGACAAGGCTGTCAAGCTCAACGGGATCGGTGCCACTGCGGGTGCCAAGGCTGCGATCGAAGCGGCCGGCGGCAGCGTCGCCTGAATTCACGCTTGAAAGAGATCATCAGTGGCAACTAGCAGCGCAAAAATTGCAAAAACCGGGAAATTCGGCGACCTGCGTCGCCGTCTGGTCTTTTTGCTGCTCGCGCTCGTGGTGTATCGCGTGGGCTCGTATATCCCGGTGCCTGGTATTGACCCGAATCAACTCGAGCAGTTGTTCAAGGGTCAGCAAAATGGCATCCTGAGTCTGTTCAACATGTTCTCGGGTGGGGCGCTGTCACGCTTCAGCGTGTTTGCGCTCGGCATCATGCCGTATATCTCGGCATCGATCATTATGCAATTGATGACGTATGTGGTCCCTACTTTCGAGCAGATCAAAAAAGAGGGCGAATCGGGCCAGCGCAAGATTACCCAGTACACCCGCTACGGTACGCTGGGGCTTGGCCTGTTTCAGTCGCTGGGGATTTCCGTGGCGCTGGAGAGCTCTCCAGGCCTCGTGATGGACCCTGGCCTGGGATTTCGCCTGACCGCCGTGGTCAGTCTGACGGCGGGCACCATGTTCTTGATGTGGCTCGGCGAACAAATCACCGAACGTGGATTGGGCAACGGGATATCGTTGTTGATTTTTGCCGGCATTGCCGCCGGCTTGCCCAGGGGCATTGGCAGCCTGCTAGAGTTGGTGAGCACGGGTGCCATGAGCATATTGGTCGCCCTGTTGATCGTAGTGATCGTGGGGTTGGTAACCTATTTCGTTGTGTTTGTTGAACGTGGCCAGCGCAAGATTCTCGTGAATTACGCGCGTCGGCAGGTGGGAAACAAAGTTTACGGCGGGCAGTCGTCGCATCTGCCGCTGAAGCTGAACATGTCGGGCGTCATTCCGCCGATCTTCGCTTCCTCCATCATCCTGTTGCCTGCGACCGCTGTGAGCTGGTTCAGCACCGGCGATTCGATGCGCTGGCTCAAGAACATTGCCAGTGCACTCACGCCAGGTCAACCAATTTACGTCATGCTGTATGCGGCGGCCATCATATTTTTCTGCTTCTTCTATACCGCGCTGGTCTTCAACAGCCGCGAGACAGCCGACAACCTGAAAAAAAGCGGCGCGTTCATTCCCGGAATCCGGCCGGGCGAACAATCGGCACGCTATATCGACAAGATCCTGGTGCGCTTGACGCTGGTCGGTGCGATCTACATTACCGTCGTGTGTCTTCTGCCAGAGTTTCTGATATTGAAATACAACGTGCCGTTTTACTTTGGCGGCACATCCTTGCTGATTATTGTGGTGGTCACCATGGACTTCATGGCCCAGGTGCAGAACTACATGATGTCCCAGCAGTATGAGTCGCTGTTGAAGAAGGCGAACTTCAAGACTTCACTGGGCGGTTAAACGGAATGTCAAAAGACGATGTCATCCAGATGCAGGGGGAAGTGGTTGAAAACCTGCCCAATGCAACGTTTCGTGTGAAGCTGGAAAACGGCCATATCGTGTTGGGCCACATCTCGGGAAAAATGCGGATGCACTACATCCGGATTCTGCCGGGGGACAAGGTCACGGTTGAGTTGACGCCCTACGATTTATCGCGGGCTCGCATTGTGTTCCGGGCTAAATAGGCCGGGGCTGGACGGAAAAGTTTTAGGAGAATGAAATGAAAGTTTCGGCTTCGGTCAAAAAAATTTGCCGCAACTGCAAAATTATCCGCCGCAGGGGCGTGGTTCGCGTGATCTGTACCGATCCGCGGCACAAGCAGCGCCAAGGTTGATTAAAGAGTTTTAGAGGACGAACATGGCACGTATCGCTGGCATTAATATTCCGCCGCATCAGCACGCTGAAATCGGCTTGACCGCCATTTTTGGCATTGGTCGCACCCGCGCTCGCAAGATTTGCGAAGCTTGTGAGATCGCCTATTCCAAAAAGGTCAAGGATCTGACGGATGGCGACCTTGAGAAGATCCGCGATCAGGTCGCGCAACTCACCATCGAGGGCGATCTGCGCCGCGAAACGACCATGAACATCAAGCGATTGATGGACATTGGCTGCTATCGCGGTTTCCGCCACCGTCGTGGCTTGCCGATGCGCGGTCAGCGTACGCGCACGAATGCGCGTACTCGCAAGGGCCCGCGCAAAGCAGCAGCGGCATTGAAGAAATAATTGGGATTGAGAGATCACTATGGCCAAGGCTCCCGCCAATAACGCCGCACAACGTGTGCGCAAGAAAGTCCGCAAGAATGTTTCGGACGGCGTTGCACACGTTCACGCGTCGTTCAACAACACCATCATCACGATCACTGACCGTCAAGGCAATGCCCTTTCCTGGGCGTCCTCGGGTGGTCAGGGATTCAAGGGCTCGCGCAAGTCCACGCCTTTCGCCGCACAGGTGGCGTCGGAAGTGGCCGGACGCGCTGCGCTTGAGCAGGGGATCAAGAACCTTGATGTAGAGATCAAGGGTCCGGGCCCCGGCCGTGAATCTTCGGTTCGTGCGCTCGCAGCGCTGGGTATCCGCATCACGTCGATTGCCGACGTGACGCCGGTGCCGCACAACGGCTGCCGCCCGCAAAAACGCCGTCGTATTTAATTTTTTCAAGCCCACCGCCATCAGCGACAGCTTGATGGCTCCCGCAATCCATTGCGGCAGATGACATAAAGGACGTTCAAGTGGCACGCTATCTCGGCCCCAAGGCCAAACTCTCCCGCCGTGAAGGCACGGACCTTTTCCTCAAGAGCGCACGCCGCGCCATCGGGGACAAGGCGAAATTCGACTCCAAGCCCGGTCAGCACGGACGCACCTCGGGTGCCCGTACGTCCGACTACGGCCTGCAATTGCGCGAAAAACAAAAAGTAAAGCGCATGTATGGCGTGCTGGAGCGCCAGTTCCGCCGCTACTTTGAAGAGGCGGATCGCCGCAAGGGAAATACCGGCGCCAATCTGCTGTTCCTGCTGGAATGCCGTCTGGACAACGTGGTGTATCGCATGGGTTTCGGCTCCACGCGCGCCGAAGCACGCCAATTGGTGTCGCACAAGGCCATCACGGTCAACGGCCAGTCGGTGAACATTCCGTCGTACATGGTCAAGACTGGCGATGTTGTTGCAGTGCGCGACAAGTCCAAGAAGCAGAACCGTGTCGTCGAAGCCCTTCAATTGGCGCAACAGGTGGGCATCCCCGCGTGGGTCGATGTCAACGCCGACAAGGGCGAAGGCACCTTCAAGAAGGTACCTGATCGCGACGAGTTCGCCGCCGACGTCAACGAGTCGTTGATTGTCGAGCTGTACTCACGCTGATCGCATTAGTTTTCAATCGTTTTCGTTCCTGACTCGCCGGGTGCCGCGAATCAGGCGCTTCACCAGCCTTACCGGTGTAACGAGCCGGGGGTATTGAGAGGAAGTCTGCATGCAAACCAATCTGCTAAAACCAAAAACAATCAACGTGGAGCAACTCGGGCTCAACCGGGCCAAAGTCACACTGGAGCCTTTCGAGCGCGGCTATGGCCACACCCTGGGCAACGCCCTGCGCCGTGTGTTGTTGTCGTCCATGGTGGGTCACGCTGCGACCGAAGTCACCATTGCCGGCGTGCTTCACGAGTACTCCTCCATCGATGGCGTCCAGGAAGATGTCGTCAATATCCTGCTGAACCTCAAGGGTGTGGTATTCAAACTGCACAATCGCGACGAAGTCACGCTGAGCCTGCGCAAAGATGGCGAAGGCCTCGTGACGGCAGCGGACATCCAGACTCCGCACGATGTCGAGATCATCAATCCGAACCATGTCATTGCCACGCTGTCGCAAGGCGGCAAGCTGGACATGCAGATCAAGATTGAAAAAGGCCGTGGCTACGTTCCGGGCAACATGCGCCGGTATGGCGACGAGCCCGCAAAGTCCATCGGCCGGATTGTTCTGGACGCGTCATTTTCTCCGGTCAAGCGCGTCAGCTACATCGTGGAGAGCGCCCGCGTCGAGCAGCGCACGGACCTCGACAAGCTCGTGGTGGAAATTGAAACCAACGGCGCCATTTCGGCCGAAGATGCGGTTCGCGCCTCGGCCAAGATCCTGGTGGAACAACTGGCCGTGTTCGCGCAACTCGAAGGCGGTGAGCTGGCCATGTTCGACACGCCGACGCCGCGCAGTTCACAGCAGTTCGACCCGATCCTGCTGCGTCCGGTCGACGAGCTGGAGCTGACGGTGCGTTCCGCCAACTGCCTGAAGGCCGAAAACATTTACTATATCGGCGATTTGATCCAGCGCACCGAAAACGAGCTGCTCAAGACGCCGAATCTGGGCCGCAAATCGCTCAACGAGATCAAGGAAGTTCTGGCCTCGCGCGGTTTGACACTCGGCATGAAGCTGGAAAGCTGGCCGCCGGCCGGTCTGGACAAACGCTGATTTTTTGAGAGACCCCCAATGGCGGGGGCCAGTGCACCGGGCAGTACCTGATACGGCTGCCTGTTTTATAAGGAAAGGAAAGCACCATGCGCCACGGACACGGACTCCGTAAACTGAACCGCACCAGCGAGCACCGTCTCGCCATGCTGCGCAACATGATGAACTCGCTCATCGAGCACGAGGTCATCAAGACCACGCTGCCCAAGGCCAAGGAATTGCGCCGCGTGGTCGAGCCCATGATCACCCTGAGCAAAGAGCCCACGCTGGCCAACAAGCGCCTGGCGTTCGACCGCCTGCGTGACCGCGATAGCGTCGTCAAGCTGTTTGCCGAGCTCGGCCCGCGCTTCAAGGCGCGCCCCGGGGGCTACACCCGTATTTTGAAAATGGGATTTCGCGTGGGCGACAACGCCCCCATGGCCCTGGTCGAACTGGTTGACCGTCCGGCCGAGATGGATTCCTCCGACGCCGCGAAGGCTTAATAGGTTATAATAGCCTTCTTACCGCGCGATGGAGCAGCCTGGTAGCTCGTTGGGCTCATAACCCAAAGGTCGCAAGTTCAAATCTTGCTCGCGCAACCAAAAAAGCAGCGGTCTATCGCTGATAGCAAAACGTCCACTTTCAGTGGACGTTTTGCTTTTGGGGCTGGCCTTCGCGCCGTCGGCCATCCTACAATCCTCGTATGCTCAAACGCGTGACGCATCCGCTGACCAGATGGCTCGCCGTGGCGTCCATTGCGTTGCTGACGCTGGCGCCTGCCGCGTTGCGGACCCTTAGTCTGGCGCTGCCTTCCGCGTCGTCCTGGCTGCAAATCTGCACATCACATGGCGAACAATCGATCCATCTGCAGGGCGCTCCGGGAACGCCGCAGCAGGACGATTCCGGCAGCGCCGGCGGCGATTGCCCGCTCTGCGCCCTGTGTCACATCGGCTGGGCTCCCGTCCCTTCAACCATCCTGGCCATTGCCGTTCCCTTGGGCAGGCTGCCCCAGCTGGCCGCTGTCCCGCGCCTGCCCCGCCCGGTTCTGAGCTGGACGCTGCAGAACCCGCGCGCACCGCCCGACTTTTCCTGACGCCCCCGCGACAGATACTCTCCCGGCTGCGCTTCGGCTCGAACGGGAGAGTCGGCCCGGCTGCTGCCGCAGCCCCATCACCCCCAATTTTCCGCGTAGGAGTGACAACTCCCGCGCTTGCGAGATACCCATGAAAAAACATTATTCAATTCTTGTCGCGCTGCTGGCCACCGTGCCCGCCAGCGCCGTTTTTGCCTGCGCCACCTGCGGCTGCTCCCTGTCCTCCGATGCCGCCATGGGCTATTCGGCCTCCACCGGCTGGATGGTCAGCCTGCAATACGACTACCTCAACCAGAACCAGCTGCGCCTGGGCTCGAGCAGTATTTCCCCCGCGCAGGTGGCGGCGATCAACAACGCCGGCGGCAACCAGGAGGTGGAGAACGGCACCATCAACCGTTACGTCACCTTGGGCCTCGGCTACGCGCCCAGTGCGGACTGGAATTTCAAGCTCATGGTGCCGTACATTGACCGCAGCCACACAACGTACGGCTCCGCAAGCAATCCGCTCAGTTCGGGCGACCTCAGCGGCGCCACCGTCTCCAGCCTGGGTGACATCAAATTCATCACCAGCTACCAGGGCCTGCTGCCGACGCACAACCTCGGATTTCAGCTCGGCGTGAAACTGCCCACTGGTAACTACGGCGGACCCAACGCCGCCGGCACGGGCACGGTCGGGCGCGACCCTGTCTCCTTTACCTCGGGCCCCGGCACAGGCAGCCTCCTCGACACCAGCCTGCAGGCTGGCACTGGCAGCACCGACCTGATCGTGGGCGCCTACTATTACCAGCCGGTGAGCCAGAATTTTGACGCCTTCGTGAACGGCCAGTTCCAGGCCGCGGTGATGCAGCGTCTCGATCAGGCCGGTGCCGACTACCGGCCCGGGAACCTGGCCACCGTGAGTTTCGGCCTGCGCTACGAGGCCAACCCGGATATCGTGCCGCAGCTGCAGATGAACATCACGCGCAAGAGCCAGGACCAGGGCGCGCTGGCCGATACCGCGGACACGGCGGGCACGGTGGCCTACCTGAGCCCCGGCGTCACTGTGGCTGTCGCCAAAGACACGCATCTCTATGCCTTCCTGCAACTGCCGGTGTACAGCAAGCTCGCGGGCTACCAGCTGTTTCCGCGCTGGGTGGCCACGGTTGGCCTCACGCATGCATTCTGACCCGTTCCGTCACCGTTTTGGGGCGCGCCGGGCGCGCGCCGGCGGTTCCGGCGACAATCATGATCTGCACGCACCCACCCCTGAAATGACTCGCCAGATTCACATCCGAAGTGTCGCCGTTCATCGGTCAGAGCCGGCAGCGGACCTGCAGCGCCGCGCCCTGCTGCGCGGTGCGGCAGTGCTCGGCATCGTGGGCGCTGGCGGCTTGTGCGCATCGCGGGCGCGCGCGGCCGATCTGAAGACCGGCCAGCCGGCGCCGCCCCTGGTACTGCACACGCTGGACGGGCGCAGCATCGCCACGCGCGATCTGCTCGGGCAGGTGGTGATTGCCACCTTCTGGGCGACCTGGTGCGTGCCCTGCCGCGAGGAGCTGCCCCTGCTCTCGGCCTACGCCACGCGCCATGCGCCGCAAGGCCTGCAGGTGCTGGGTTTCAGCCTGGACGAGGCCCAGAATCTGCCCAAGGTGCGCACGGTCGCGGCAGGCCTGAGTTTTCCGGTGGGGCTACTGGAGAGTCCCTGGGTCCCGGCTTACGGGCGTATCTGGCGCCTGCCGGTGAGCTTCGTCATCGACCGTGCCGGCCGGCTGGCCGACAACGGCTGGGATGCCGATCCGCCCGAGTGGACGGCGCAGCGGCTGCAGCGCGTGGTGGACCCGCTGCTGGCGCGCAGCGGGTGATCCGGTTTCAATCCGGCAGCACGGCCGTCACCTCGATCTCGACCCTGGCGCGCGCTTCCATCAGTGCGGCCACCTGCACGCAGGTCATGGCCGGGAAGTTGCGGCCCAGCACCTCGCGATAGACCGCGCCCAGCTCGGGCAGGCGGCTGTTGTATTCCACCCGGTCCAGGACGTACCAGGTCATGCGCACCATGTGCTCGGGTCCGGCGCCCGCTTCTTTCAGCACGGCCACGATATTGCGCAGGGTCTGCGCGGTCTGGGCGATAAAGTCGTCCGACTCGAACTGCTGCTGCGCATTCCAGCCGATCTGGCCGCCCACGAAAATCTGGGTGCCGCGCGCGGCGATGCCGTTGGCATAACCCCTGGGCGCGGTCCATCCCGCTGGCTGTAAAAGGGTTCTCATTGGATTTCCTCGTTTGTAGGGGCTCGCTGGCGCCGGCCGGTGCTCAGGCCTGGCGCAGCTTGAAGCGCTGCAGCTTGCCGGTCTCGGTGCGCGGCAGGCTGGCCACGAACTCGATCTCGCGCGGGTACTTGTAGGGCGCGATCTCGGCCTTGACATGGTCCTGCAGCGCCTTGACCAGCGCAGCGTTGCCTGTCTGGCCGGGCTTGAGCACACAAAAGGCCTTGACCCGCATGCCGCGCTCCGCGTCGGGCTTGCCGATCACCGCGCATTCGGCCACCGCGGGATGTTTGAGCAGCGCGTCTTCCACCTCGGGGCCGCCGACGTTATAGCCCGCCGTGATGATCATGTCGTCGTCGCGCGACTGGTAGAAGAAGTAGCCATCGGCGTCCTGCATGAACGCGTCGCCCGAGTAGTTCCAGCCGTCCCGGACGTAGTTGGCCTGGCGGGGGTCGCCCATGTATTTGCAGCCGGTCGGGCCCTTTACCGCCAGCTTGCCGATGGTGCCGCGCGGCACTTCCTGGCCGTTGTCGTCCACCACCTTCGCGGTATAGCCCGGCACCACCTTGCCGATGGCGCCACGCCGCACCTGGTCTCCGGCGCTGGAGATGAAGATGTGAAACATCTCCGTGGCACCGATGCCGTCCAGCATCTCGATGCCGGTGGCGTCCTTCCAGAGCTGGCGCGTCGCGTCCGGCAGGGCTTCGCCGGCGCTTGCGCAGGTATGCAGCCTGGGCAGGCCATGCTGCTTGGCGTACGGCGCCATCTGCCGGTAGAACGTCGGTGCGGTGTAGCAGATGGTGGCGCCTACTTCGTTGATGAGCTTGACCATGCCTTCGGGGGTGTAGGCCACATCCGGGAAATACACCGAAGCGCCGGCCCACATCGGGAACACCAGCAGCCCGCCGAGTCCGAACGTGAAGGCCAGCGGCGGCGAGCCCATCACGATGTCGTCGGGGCTGGCCTTGAGCACATGGCGCGGCCACGCCTCGCAGGCCGCCAGGATGTCGCGATGCGTGTGCACGGCCGCCTTGGGTTTGCCCGTGGTGCCCGAGGTGAAGGCCAGGATGGCAATGTCGTCGGCGGCCGTGGGGCAGGGCGCGAAATGACCGGGTTTCGCGGCGCACAGCGCGCCCAGGTCCTGCGGATCGCCGGGCGCATTGAACTTCACGATGCTGCGCAGCACCGGATGCTGCTGCTGTGCCATTTGCAGTTCGTCCAGCAGTTTGGCATCGCACAGCGCCACGCTGGGCTGCGCCTTGTCGATGACGGCGCCCAGCTCCTTCGCGCGCAGCAGCGGCATGGTCGCCACCGCAATCAGTCCGGCCTTGACCACCGCCAGCCAGGCCAGCGCCATGCCGATGGAGTTGCCGCCGCGCAGCAACACACGGTTGCCCGGAACCAGGCCCAGGTCCTCGGTCAGGACACGGGCAATGCGGTCCACGCGCCCCTGCACGTCGGCGTAACTGAACGTGATGTGGGGCGAGCGCAGCAGGGGCCGGTGCGCCCAGCTTTTGCCGGCCGCCTTGTCCAGCAGCTCCTCCACCAGGTTGAGCCGGTCGGGCAGCTGCAGCTCGGGCAGATCGTAGCGCAGCTCGGGCCACTGCGCCGGTGGCGGCAACTGGTCATGCACGAAGCGGTCGGATTGAGCGCTGACACTTTGCGTCAGATGAGCAGACATGATTTACCCCTGTAAAACAGATTTACCAATGATCAGCTGCTGCACCTCGGTGGCGCCTTCGTAGATACGCAGCGAGCGGATGTCGCGGTACAGACTCTCCACCTTGACGCCGACCTTCACGCCCAGGCCGCCGTGCAGCTGCAGCGCCATGTCGATCACGCGCTGGGCGTTCTCGGTCGCCGTCATCTTGGCCATGGCGGCTTCCATCGTGACGCGCACGCCACCCCGCTTTTCGCCCTCGTCGCGCAGCCAGGCGGCGCGGTAGGTCAGCAGCGCGGCCGCATCGACCAGCGCCGCCATCTCGCCAAGCCTGGCCTGCGTGAGCTGGAAGTCGGCCAGCGTCTGGCCGAACATCTTGCGTTGTTTTGCGTGCGACACGGCCTCAAACAGCGCGCGCCGCGCCATACCCAGCGCGGCGCCCGCCACGGACGCGCGGAAGATGTCCAGCGTTTGCATGGCGAGCTTGAAGCCGCCGTTCAGGGCGCCGAGTTGCGCGCTCGCGGGAATGGTGCACTGGTCGAACTTGAGCGTGGCCAGCGGATGCGGCGCCATCACGGCGATGTGCTCCGACGTGTCCAGCCCTGGGGTGGCGGCATCGACGATGAAGGCGGTGATGCCGCGCGTGCCGGCCGCAACATCGGTCTTGGCGAAGACGCAGTAGAAGTCGGCGATACCGCCGTTGCTGATCCAGGTCTTGGTGCCGTTCAAGATATAGGAGTCAAATACGCCTTCAGCCCTTGTTGGGTCTGCGCAAGTAGCTTCTGTTTTCATAGCGCCCGCGTCGGAGCCGGCATCGGGCTCGCTCAGCGCAAAGGCGGCGATCTTGTCGCCCCGGGCCACCGCGGGCAGATAGGCTGCCTGCTGCGCCGGAGAGCCCGCCAGCGTGATGGCGCCACTGCCCAGGCCCTGCATGGCAAAGGCAAAGTCGGCCAGTGGCGAGTGGAATGCCAGGGTCTCGCGCAGGATCACCAGCGCGCGCGAGTCGAGCCGCTCCAGCGCGCCGCCGTGCTTGGCCGGCACGCAGTAGCGCAGCCAGCCGTGCGCGCCGAGCAGCGCGACCCACTCCTTGCAGGCGCGCCGGTCGTCCGACTCGTCCACGCGCTGCTGCGGCGCCCAGTCCGCCAGGCGTTCGCCCAGCGCGCGGTGCGCGTCGTCGAAAAACGGCAGCGCCAAATGTTGTGTGGGAGATCTCATCTTAGTTGCTCCACCGCGCCTGGCGTGAGCCGCGACGCATGAAACCGGCGCAACCAGATGCCAGGGATACTGCGGAACCGGCTTTGCCGGGCCGCTGGCATCGCACCCTTGAGGGGGAGGCGCCGCAGGCGCTTCGGGGGTGTTTCATTTCAGTCTCCACCGAACACGGGTTTTTGCTTCGCCGCAAACGCCTCATAGGCGCGCCGGAAGTCGTGCGTCTGCATGCAGATCGCCTGGGCTTGCGCCTCGGCCTCGATCGCCTGCTCGATCGTCATGGCCCATTCCTGCTGCAGCATGGTTTTGGTCATGGCGTGCGCAAAGGTGGGTCCTTGCGCCAACTCGCGTGCCATCGCCTGCGCCTGGGGCAGCAGGTCGCCTGGGGCGTGCAGCGTGTTGAAGAAGCCCCAGGCCAGTCCTTCGGTGGCCGTCATGGCGCGGCCCGTGAACAGCAGTTCGCTGGCGCGGCCCTGGCCGATCACGCGCGGCAGCAGGGCGCAGGCGCCCATGTCGGCACCGGCCAGGCCGACGCGCGTGAACAGGAACGCGGTTTTGGCCTGTGCCGTGCCGTAGCGCAGGTCGCAGGCCAGCGCCATCATGGCGCCCGCGCCGGCGCAGATGCCGTCGATCGCGCCGATCACCGGCTGCGGGCAGTTGCGCATGGCCTTGACCAGGTCGCCCGTCATGCGCGTGAACTCCAGCAGCTCGGGCATGCTCATCTTGGTGAGCGGGCCGATGATCTCGTGCACGTCGCCGCCCGAGCAGAAGTTGCCGCCCGCGCCGGTGACCACGACCGCCTTGACGTCGGTCGCGGATTTGAGTGCGTGGAACAGGTCGCGCAACTCGGCGTAGGACTCAAACGTCAGCGGGTTCTTGCGCTCGGGCCGATTGAGCGTGAGTGTGCCGACGCCGGCGTCGAACTGCCAGGCAAAGTGCCGGGCCACGTAGTGGGCCAGCGGGTTGAACTGGGCGCGCATGGGATTGCCCGCGACTATGTAGTGCTTCATGTGATCTCCAGAAAATCGGTACTGACGTGGTCCTTGACCTTGCCCAGCAGCCTGTGCAGCGTGGCGATTTCTTTGGCGCCCAGGCTCGCGAAAGCGTCCACGATCCAGCCCTCGTGCCGCTGCGCCATCTCGTGGAACTGCTTGCGGCCCTTGGGCGTCATGCGCACCAGGAAGGCGCGGCGGTCGCCGGCCACCTCGAGCCGCTCCACCAGGCCCTCGGCCACCAGCTGGTCGGTGATGCCGGTGACGTTGCCGCCCGTGACCATCATGCGGCGCGACAGCTCATTCATCTTCATGCCGCCCTCCGTGCGTTCCAGCTGGGCCATCAGGTCGAAGCGGGGCAGGGTGGTGTCGAACTGCTCGCGCAGGCCGCTGCGCACCTGCTTTTCGATCAGCTGCGTGCAGGTCAACAGGCGCAGCCACAGGCGCAGCGCTTCGGGGTGTTCACTGTGGGCGCGTGCTTCGAGGTCCATGATTCAGTCTTTCAGTTGCTATTAATTTAATAGCTGTAAGTCAATGTATCTCAAGGGCTGCAGCCTGTTTTTGCTTGAGAACTTCGCGGTACAGCTGATCGCGCCCGCTCAGGTACTGCTTGGGCCAGTCGACCGCGCGGCTTTGCAGTTTGGCGGCTTCATGCAGCGTCCAGGCCGGGTCCGCCAGATGCGGGCGCGCAATCGCGCACAGATCGGCGCGGCCGGCCGCGATGATGCTGTTGGCGTGGTCGGCCTCGGTGATGGCGCCGACCGCGATGGTCTGGATGCCCACCTCGTTGCGGATGCGGTCCGCAAACGGGGTCTGGTACATGCGCCCATACACCGGTTTGGCCTGGCGCGTGGTCTGGCCCGAAGATACGTCGATGAAGTCGCAGCCCGCCGCCTTGAACAGGCGCGCGATCTGCACCGCGTCGTCGCCCGTGATGCCGCCCGGCGCCCAATCGTGCGCTGAAATGCGCACACTCATGGGCAGGTGCGCGGGCCAGGCCGCGCGCATGGCACGGAACACTTCGAGCGGGTAGCGGCAACGGTTCTCCAGGCCGCCGCCGTACTCGTCGCTGCGCCGATTCGTCAGCGGCGTGATGAAGCTCGACAGCAAATAGCCGTGCGCGCAGTGCAGCTCCAGCCAGTCGAAGCCGGCCGCGGCCGCGCGCCGGGTGCTGTCGACAAACTGCCGGGTGAGCAGATCCATGTCGGCGCGTGTCATGGCGTGCGGCGTCTGGTTCTGCGCGCCATAGGGCACGGCGCTGGCGCCCAGCAGCGGCCAGTTCGGCGCTGCATCGGGGCGCCCTGCGGGCGCGGGCAGCGGCTCGTCGGTGGTTTCCCAGCCCAGCTGCGTGGAACCCTTGGGACCGCTGTGGCCGAGCTGCATGCCGATCTTGGCGCTGCTCTGGCCGTGCACGAAATCGACGATGCGCTTGAACGCGGCCTCTTGCGTGTCGTTCCACAGCCCGGTGCAGCCGGGCGTGATGCGGCCCTCGGGCGTCGGGCTGGTCATCTCGACAAACACCAGGCCGGCGCCGCCCAGCGCTCGTGCGCCCAGGTGCACGAGGTGGAAGTCCTGCGGCACGCCGTCCACCGCGCTGTACATGGCCATGGGCGAGCACACGATGCGGTTTTTCAGTTCCAGTTCGCGCACCTGGAGCGGCAGCAGCATCGGCGGTACGGGATGGCCCCCACGCTCAGCAAAGTTGCCTGCTGCGCTGCCCCCCGAGGGGGCTACCCCGCCTTGGGACGGCCCGGCGTCGGGGTGGCCGCCCGCCAGCCAGGCTTCGTAGCCTTCGAGCCACTTCGCATCGCGCAGGCGCAGGTTCTCGTGGCTGATGCGCTGCGAGCGCGTGAGCAGCGAGTAGGCGAACTGCTCCACCTCCATGCCCGTGTAGCGGTTCACGTTCTCGAACCATTCGGTCGAGTTGCGCGCGGCGTTCTGGATCTTGAGCACCTCGACGCTGCGGCGCGCCTCGTAGCCCTGCAGCACCGCCGCCAGATCCTGGTGGGTGGAGAAGGCGCCGGCGTGCGCGCTGAACTCGTGCGCCAGGTCGATTGCATCCTCCAGCGCAAGCTTGGTGCCGCTGCCGATCGAGAAATGCGCGGTATGCGCAGCGTCACCCATCAGCACCACCGGCACCGGCGCGCCGCCTTCCTGCTTCTGCACCCAGTGCACCCAGTGCTCGCACACCACGCGCGGAAAGCGGATCCAGATGGCCGAGCCGCGCAGGTGTGTGGCGTTGCTCACCAGCGCGTGGCCGTCCAGGTATTTGGCGAACAGCCGCTGGCAGAACGCAATCGCCTCCTCCTGCGGCATGGTGTCCAGTCCGTGCGCCTTCCAGACCGCCTCGGGCGTTTCCACGATGAAGGTGGAGGTGCTGTCGTCGAACTTGTAGGCGTGGGCCTGGAACCAGCCGTGTTCGGTCTGCTCGAAGGCGAAGGTGAAGGCGTCGAAGGTCTTTTTCGTGCCGAGCCAGACAAAGCGGCACTGGCGCGTGTCGATGTCGGGCTGGTAGGTGTCGGCGTAGCGCGTGCGGATGCGGCTGTTCAGGCCGTCGCTGGCGATCACCAGGTCGGCCTGGTATTGCTGCGCCAACGCCTGGTCGTCGGTGACGTCGGTTTCGAACACCAGCTCCACGCCCAGCGCCAGGCAGCGCTCCTGCAGGATGTTGAGCAGCCGCTTGCGCCCGATGCCGCAAAAGCCGTGGCCGCCCGAGCGCACGCTGCGGCCCTTGAAAAACACCTCGATGTCGTCCCAGTGGTTGAAGGCGTCGCCGATCAGCCGGGCCGAGACCGCGTCGGCCGCCCGCAGGTTGCCCAGCGTCTGGTCGGACAGCACCACGCCCCAGCCGAAGGTGTCGAACGGGCGGTTGCGTTCGACTACGGTGATGCGGTGCTGCGGGTCTTGCTGCTTCATCAGCAGTGCGAAGTAGAGGCCGGACGGGCCGCCGCCGATGCATAGGATATTCATGGAAGAATAGTTTAGGCTTAAATTAAAAAATGTCAAACTGCCGATCTGGAAGATGTGACGGGATGTGAATGGCCGTCGCGGGTTGACGAGAATGGTTTTCGAGCCAAAATCAACGCATGCATAGCTTGTTTGAAAAAATCGAGTCCCGCCTGGCGGATTTGCCTGTGCCGGTTGCGCTGCGTTTGCCGGGGGGGCAGTTGCTGGGTTCCGCACAGTCGCTGGTGACGCTGGCGTTCAACCGGTGGTCGGCCGTAGCCACGTTTGCCAGCGGCAAAATCGGTGCGCTGGCGGAGGGGTATGTCGAGAATCGGGTTCAGATTGAAGGCAATATGCGCGACCTGATGGCCGTCGCGGCGGGCCTGCTGCCGGGCAACCCCGTGGCGTCCGACACGCGCTGGTGGGACGCCCTGCTGCGACGCGCCCGTTCGCGTGCGTCGCACACGCAGGAGCGCGACGCGCGGCAGATCCAGTTCCACTACGATGTCAGCGATGACTTCTACTCACTCTGGCTGGACCCGCTGCGGGTGTACTCCTGTGCCTATTTCCGCGACCCCGCGATGACGGTGGCGCAGGCGCAGCAGGCCAAGCTCGATCACATTTGCCGCAAGCTGATGCTCAAGCCGGGCGACCGCTTCCTGGACATCGGCGCGGGTTGGGGCGGGCTGCTGATGTGGGCGGCCGAGCATTACGGGGTCGATGCGACGGGCATCACGCTGTCGAAAAACCAGCAGGCCTACGTGCAGCGCCTGATCGGGGAAAAGGGCTTGCAGGGCCGGGTGCGCATGGAGCTGCGCGACTACCGCGAGCTCGACGAAGCGCAGCCCTTCGACCGCATTGCCTCGGTGGGCATGGTCGAGCACGTCGGCTACGCCAATTTGCCGGCCTATTTCGGCAAGATCCAGCGGCTGCTCGCGCCCGGCGGCCTGGCCCTGAACCACGGCATCACGGCCGGCGGCCTGGAGAACGACCGGGTTGGTGCCGGCATGGGGGATTTCATCGAAAAATACATCTTCCCCGGTGGCGAACTGGTGCATATCAGCCACATGCTCAGGGTCGCCGCCACGGCGGGCCTGGAGATGGTCGATACCGAGAATCTGCGGCCCCACTATGCGCGCACGCTGTGGGCCTGGTCGGACGCGCTGGAGCAGCATCTGGACGAGGCGCGCAAGGTGCTGCGGGCAACCAGTGACGACACACGGGCCGAGCGCATCCTGCGGGCTTACCGGCTGTACCTCGCGGGCAGCGCCATGGGCTTTGAGCAGGGCTGGGTGTCGCTGCACCAGATGCTGCTGGCGAACCCCGCGAACGATCTTCCATCTGAGGCGATGAAAGGAGCACAATCCGTCTTCCCGTTTAACCGTGACTACATTTATCGCAGCCATGATTTACAAATTCAAGTCCAGAGCGACCGGTGACCTCATCATGCTGGAGCCTGACGGGCGGCGCGTGCTCGAGATCATTGGCAAGACCCCGGGTCCGCAAGGCATCATCGTGGTGGAGCAGATGCTGCCCGCCGTGGCGGCACTGAATGCGGCCATCGCCAAGGCCGAAGCCGACTTCAAGGCGGCGGCCGAGGCGGCCGGCGGGGTCGACAATGTGCCGACGCCGCATGACGCGGTCACGCTGCGCCAGCGCGCCGTGCCGTTCATCGAGATGCTCAAGGAATGCGCGAAGGCGGAGCGGGAGATCGTCTGGGGCGTGTAGGCCGCCCGGGGCGAAGCTGCTGCTCTACAGCTGCTACCGATAGCTGCGCGCGTCCTCGATCACCTTGCCATCGTTCGGCAGGCTGCCGGGTGCGAGCAGTTGCACATCGCCGCGCAGCTTGGTGACATCGCGGATCGCCTCGCCGATCCTTGCGGCCAGCTCGGGCGGGTTTGACGCGGTTTCCACCTGCAGCGTCATGCGGTCATGGGCCATCTCGCCGGCCACCACCAGCCGCGCCTTCAGCACCTCGGGAAAGCGCCGGGCGATGTCCGCCACCTGCGCTGGGTGCACAAACATGCCGCGGACCTTGGTGGTCTGGTCGGCCCGGCCCATCCAGCCCTTGATGCGCGTGTTGGTGCGCCCGCTCGGGCAGGCACCGGGCAGGATGGCCGACAGGTCGCCCGTGCCGAAGCGGATCAGCGGGTAGTCCGGGTTCAGCGTCGTGACGATCAGCTCGCCGACCTCGCCCTCGGGCACCGGCTCGCCCGTGCCGGGGCGCACGATCTCCACGATCACGCCTTCGTCGAGCACCAGTCCCTCGCGCGCCTCGGTCTCGTATGCGATCAGGCCCAGGTCGGCGCTCGCGTAGCACTGGTAGCCGGCAATGCCGCGCTCGGCCAGCCAGTCGCGCAGGCTCGGTGGAAAGGCCTCGGCCGAGACCAGCGCCTTGCTGACCGTGGGCAGCGCGATGCCCATCTCGGCCGCCTTGTCCACAATGATCTTCAAAAAACTCGGCGTGCCGATGTAGCCCGCGGGCTTGAGCTCGGCCATGGCCTGCACCTGCTGCTCGCTCTGGCCGGTGCCGCCCGGAAACACGGTGCAACCCAGTGCATGCGCGCCGCTCTCCATCATCGAGCCTGCCGGCACGAAGTGGTAGCTGAAACAGTTGTGAATCAACTCGCCCGGCCGAAAACCGGCCGCGAACAGCGCGCGCGCCAGCCGCCAGTAGTCCCGGCGTGTCCCCTCAGGTTCGTAGATGGGCCCAGGGCTGGCGAACACGCGCGGCATGGCGGCACCGGGCGCCAGAGTGCAAAAACCGCCGAAGACGTCGCCACCCGCCGCGCGCGCGGCCTGCTGCCGCTCCAGCAACGCGTGCTTGCGGGTCACCGGCAGCCGCGCCAAGGCGGCGCGCGAGGTGACCGCCGCGGCCTGCACGCCTTGCAGGATGCCGGCAAACGCGGCAGAGTGGGCTTGCGCGTTCGCGACCTGCCGGGGCAGCGCTGCCAGCAGCGCGGCTTCGCGCTCAGTGGGGGTGCGGGTTTCCAGTGTGTCGTAGAAAGAATTCATGACGATGGTCGATAGGGTTGGGTGCTTGTGGAGGGTCTATGCAGGGGCGTGATCCGAGCGTCGCCGGGCCGCCCCAAGACGGTCGGGGCCCCCTCGGGGGGCAGCGACCACACGCAGTGAGGGAGCGTGGGGGTCATGCCAGCCAGCGTTTGCGGCGCCTGTAGCTCTTCACGTCCTTGAAGCTCTTGCGCTCACCGCCACCGACGCCCAGGTAGAACTCCTTCACGTCCTCGTTGTTGACGAGGTCGCTGGCCGCGCCGTCCATCACCACACGGCCCGACTCCATGATGTAGCCGTAGTCGGCGTATTTGAGCGCCATGTTGGTGTTCTGCTCGGCCAGCAGGAAGGTGACCTTCTCGCGTTCGTTGAGGTCTTTCACGATGTTGAACACCTCCTCGACAATCTGCGGCGCCAGTCCCATGGAGGGCTCGTCGAGCAGCACCATGCTGGGGTTGGCCATCAGGGCCCGGCCGATGGCGCACATCTGCTGCTCGCCGCCCGAGGTGTAGGCCGCCTGCGAGGTGCGGCGCGTCTTCAGGCGCGGGAAGTAGTTGTAGACCTTCTCCAGGTTGGCCGCGATCTCGGCCTTGTCGCGGCGGGTATAGGTGCCCGTGAGCAGGTTCTCCTCGATGGTCAGGTGGGCAAAGCAGTGCCGCCCCTCCATCACCTGCACCACACCGCGCTGCACCAGGTCGGCCGGCGAGAGGTTCTCGATGCGCTCGCCGCGCAGCTCGATCGAGCCCTTGGTGACCTCGCCGCGCTCGCCGCGCAGCAGGTTCGAGATGGCGCGCAGCGTGGTGGTCTTGCCCGCGCCGTTGCCGCCCAGGATGGCCACGATGCGCCCCTGCGGCACCTGCAGCGAGACGCCCTTGAGCACCAGGATCACATGGTTGTAGATGACCTCGATGCCGTTGACGTTGAGAACGATGTTTGGACTGCTCATGTGGTGTATCCGTGTGAACCAACCGAAAGGCCAGCGTGCTGCCCTTTCGGTTGGCGGCTCGATGGAGCCGCTCTCCCTCCCGCTCGGCGGGAGGGGGTTGGGGAGGGTGTCGTCAATACCGGCAGGCACTGCCAACCTGATTCGCCGGGCGAATCAGGATTGGCAGTCAGCCGGCGTGCGGCGCGTCATCTTCTTGTCCGCCAGGTATTTGTCGGCGCCGGCCTTCACCATGGGTTTGATGATCTGCTCATCGGCCTCGATGTAGTCCGACGTGATGTCCCATTTTTTGCCGTCCCAGGTCTCGATGCGCGCCGCGGTCGAACCCATGTGGTCGGCACACGAGGTGCTGATCGGGCGCATCACGCCATTGAAGCCCAGCGCGTCGAGCCTGGCCTGCGTGAGGTTCAGGTTTTCCAGGCCCCAGCGGACCTGCTCGCCGCTCATGACCTTGCCCTTGCCAAAGCGCTCCTGCGCGCGGCGTACGGCCTCGTTCGAGAGCATCTGGATGATCACGCCGCGCGTGTACAGCACCGAGCCCACTTCGTCCTTCGGCCCCGTGCCCTGGCCCTTGGCATGCACGTACTTCAGGATGTCCTGCATGACCTTGGGTTGCTGGCCCGAGGTGTTGAGCGCCAGCGCGTGGTAGCCCTTGGCGCCTTCGCCCACATCCTTCACGTCAGGCTCGGCGCCGGCCCACCATACGCCGTACATCTTGTCGCGTGGGTAGCCGGTGGCTTGCGCCTCCTTGAGGGCCGTGGAGTTCATGACGCCCCAGCCCCACAGCATGACGTAGTCCGGGCGGCTCTGGCGCACCTGCAGCCAGGTGGCCTTTTGCTCCACGCCGGGTGCCGTGACCGGCAGCAGCTGCAGCTCGAAGCCGTTCATCCGGGCACGCTCCTGCAGCAGCGGGATCGGCTCCTTGCCAAAGGGTGAGTCGTGGTAGACCAGGGCAATCTTCTTGCCCTTGAGCTTGTCGAAGCCGCCCTCGCGCTTGGCGATGGCCTGGATGATGATGTCGGCGCCGGTCCAGTAGCTGCCCATCAGCGGGAAGTTCCACTTGAACGCCATGCCGTCCTGCGCCACGGACAGGCCGTAGCCGAGCGTGATCAGCGGGATCTTGTCGGTCGTGACTTTCTCGGTGAGTGCAAAGGTGATGCCGGTGGCCTGCGGATCGAACAGGGCTACACCCGGATGGCTCTTGAGCCGCTCGTAGCATTCCACGCCGCGGTCGGTGGCGTAGCCGGTTTCGCACTCCTCGTAGGTCAACTTGACACCGTTGATGCCGCCGTCGCGCGCGTTGATCATCTTGAGGTAATCCTGCTTGCCGTTGGCCCAGGGCGTGCCGTTGGGCGCGTAGGGGCCGGTGCGGTACGAGAGCAGCGGGAAGAACTGCTCCTTGGCCTGGGCCATCGCCGACGGCGCAGACACGGCGGCGGCGGCGAGCGCCAGCGCCCCGGCGATGAGTTGAATTCGAAGTTTCATGGCATGGTCTCCTGGGTTGAAATGAACGGACACGGGAACAAACTCAATGCGGGAACGGCCAAAGGCGAAGCTTCTGCTTGCCAATCGACCAGAGCCTGGCCAGGCCATGCGGCTCGACGATCAGGAACCAGACGATCAGGCCGCCAAACACCATCAGCTCGGCGTGCGAGATGCCCGCCGTCGAGATGCTGACGCCGAGCAGCCGGGCCAGCACGGGCAGGGACAGGCTCAGGGCAATCGGCAGGATCACGATGAAGCCGGCGCCGAAGAAGCTGCCCATGATGGAGCCCATGCCGCCGATGATCACCATGAACAGCAGGCGGAACGACTGGTCCACCGAGAACGCGGCGGGCTCCCAGGTTCCAAGATAAACAAAGGCCCAGAGCGCCCCGGCCACGCCGATGATGAAAGAGCTCACGGCAAAGGCGCTGAGCTTGGCGTAGACCGGGCGAATGCCGATCACGGCGGCGGCCACGTCCATGTCGCGAATCGCCATCCACTCGCGGCCTACTGAGCCGCGCACCAGGTTTTTGGCGAGCAGTGCAATCACGACCAGCAGCGACAGGCAAAAGAAGTATTTGCCCAGCGAGCTGTCCAGGGGCAGCCCGAACACCTGCAGGTTCGAGACCGAGACCGAACCTGAGGCCGAGTCGTTGGTCAGCCAGCTGATGCGCAGGAACATCCAGTCGCTGAAAAACTGCGCGGCCAGCGTGGTCACGGCCAGGTACAGCCCTTTCACGCGCAGGCTGGGCAGGCCGAACAGGATGCCGAACAGCGTGGCGCACAGCCCCCCCAGAATCAGCGCGAGCAGCAGCGGCATGCCGGGCACGCGCACCATGAAGTTGTAGGCGCCATAGGCGCCCACCGCCATGAAGGCGCCCGAGCCCAGCGAAATCTGGCCGCAGTAGCCCACCAGAATGTTCACGCCGACCGCGGCGAGTGAAAAAATCAGGAACGGAATCAGGATGGCGTTGAAAAAGTAATCGGTGGCGAGCCAGGGCACGGCGGCGAACGCCACCACCAGCAGCGCGCCAATGAACAGGCGGTCCTGGGTGACCGGGAAGATCTGCTGATCGGCCCGGTAGGTGGTTTTGAATTGACCGTTTTCGCGGTAAAGCATGAGGGTGTTCCGGTTCTTCTTGTGAGGTCAGACGCGGTCGATGATCTTCTCGCCGAACAGGCCTTGCGGACGAAACAGCAGGAACACCAGCGCCAGCACGTACGCAAACCAGATCTCGATGCCACCGCCAACGAACGGGCCCAGATAGACCTCGGACAGCTTCTCGCCCACGCCGATGATCAATCCGCCGACGATGGCGCCGGGCACGGACGTCAGGCCCCCCAGAATCACCACCGGCAGGGCGCGCAGCGCGACCGTGGACAGCGAGAACTGCACGCCCAGCTTGCTGCCCCAGATCATGCCGGCCACCAGCGCCACCACACCGGCCACGCACCAGACGATGACCCAGATGCGGTTCAGCGGAATACCGATGGACTGCGCTGCCTGGTGGTCATCGGCGACCGCGCGCAGCGCGCGGCCGGTCGTGGTTTTCTGGAAGAACAGGCTGAGCAGCGCGACCAGCGTCGCCGCGATAGCCGCGGCGATCAGGTCTTCCTTGTTCACCAGCAGGCCGCCCGGAAACACCTTGTCGAGGATGAATACCGGATCCTTGGGCATGCCGATATCGATCTTGTAGATGCTGTCGCCAAAAATGCTCTGGCCCAGGCCCTCCATGAAGTACGCAATGCCCAGCGTGGCCATCAGCAGCGTCGTGGCCTCCTGATTGACCAGATGGCGCAGTGCGAGCCGCTCGATCAGCCAGGCGACGACAAACATGATCAAGGCGGCCACGATGAAGGCCAGCAGGTCGGTCAGCGGTTTGTAGGGCAGTCCGGTCCAGGCCGGAATCCACTCGGAGAACCGCGCCATGGCCAGGGCCGCAAACAGCACCATGGCGCCTTGCGCAAAGTTGAACACGCCCGAGGCCTTGAAGATCAGCACAAAGCCGAGCGCGACCAGCGAATACAGCATGCCGGCCATCAGGCCGCCCAGCAATGTTTCAAAGAAGAATGCCATCTTGTGAGTTCCTTGCGGTCAGTGGCTGGTGCCCAGATAGGCGCTGATCACGTCTTCGTTGCGGCGCACTTCATCCGGCGTGCCGTCGCCGATCTTTTTGCCGTAATCGAGCACCACGACGCGATCGGAAATGTCCATCACCACACTCATGTCGTGTTCGATCAGCACCACCGTGGTGCCGAACTCGTCGTTCACGTCGAGCACGAAGCGGCACATGTCCTGCTTTTCCTCCACGTTCATGCCGGCCATGGGCTCGTCGAGCAGGAGCACCTGCGGCTCCATGGCCAGCGCGCGTCCCAGGTCCACGCGCTTTTGCAGGCCATAGGGCAGCTGGCCCACGGGGGTTTTGCGCCAGGCCTGGATTTCGAGGAAGTCGATGATGCGCTCCACCGCTTCGCGGTGCTGGATCTCTTCGCGCTCGGCCGGGCCCAGGCGCAGCGCCTGCCACAGCAGGTTGCTTTTGATCTTGAGGTTGCGCCCGGTCATGATGTTGTCGAGCACGCTCATGCCCTTGAACAGCGCCAGGTTCTGGAAGGTGCGCGCCACGCCCATTTCGGCCACTTCGCGCGAGTTCATGTGCGCGAAGGTCTTGCCCCGAAAGCTGATGGTGCCCTGCTGCGGCGTGTAGACGCCGTTGATGCAGTTCAGCATCGAGCTCTTGCCGGCGCCGTTGGGACCGATGATGGCGCGGATCTCGTGCTCTTTGACGTTGAACGAGATGTCGGTCAGCGCCTTCACGCCGCCGAAGCTCAAACTGATGTTGTGCACGTCGAGAATGACGTCGCCTATTTTCTTGTTCATGCGGCTGCCTTCACGGGCGCGAAGGTTTTGGCGTCGCTGATCTTCAGGGTCGCGCTGACGCTGCCGCTGCGCCCGTCCTCGAACTTCACCACGGTTTCAATGAACTGCTCGGCCCGCCCGCCGTACAGCGCGTCCACCAGCGGCTGGTATTTTTCCGCGATGAAGCCGCGTCGCACCTTGTTGGTGCGCGTCAGCTCGCCGTCATCGGCATCGAGTTCCTTGTGCAGCACCAGAAAACGGCTGACCTGCGAGCCCGCCAGCAGGGTGTCGGCGCTGAGGTCGGCGTTGACCTTTTCCACGCATTCCTTGATGAGCTGGTACACCTCGGGCTTTTGCGCCAGGTCGGTGTAGCCGGCATAGGGCAGGTTGCGCCGCTCGGCCCAGTTGCCCACGGCGTCGAAGTCGATGTTGACCATCACGCAGACCTTGTCGCGGCCGTCGCCATAGGCCACCACTTCCTTGATGTGCGGGAAGAACTTGAGCTTGTTCTCCACATATTTGGGCGCGAACATCGCGCCGTCGAAGGCGCCGCCCTTCAGGCGCCCCACGTCCTTCACGCGGTCGATGATCTTGAGGTGCCCGCTGGCGTCCAGAAAGCCGGCGTCGCTGGTGTGGTACCAGCCGTCGGCGCTCAAGACCTCGGCCGTGGCGCTGGGGTTTTTGTAGTATTCCTTGAGCAGGCCGGCCGACTTGACCAGCAGCTCGCCGTTCTCCGCCACCCTGATCTGCACGCCCTGGATGGGCACGCCCACCGTATCGGCGCGCGCCTGGTTGTCGGGCTGCAGGCACACGAACACGGCCGTCTCGGTGGAGCCGTACAGCTGCTTGAGGTTGATGCCGATCGAGCGGTAAAAGGTGAACAGGTCGGGGCCAATGGCCTCGCCGGCCGTGTAGGCCACGCGCACGCGGGAAAAGCCCAGGTTGTTGCGCAGCGGGCCGTACACCAGGACGTTGCCCAGCTTGTAGAGCAGCGCGTCCACGAAACCCACCGGTTTGCCGTCCATCAGCGCGGGGCCGACGCGCCGGGCCACGCCCATGAAGCTGTGGAACATCGCGCGCTTGAGGCGGCTGGCGTCTTCCATGCGGATCATCACGCCGGTCAGCAGGCCCTCGAAGATGCGCGGCGGCGCAAAGTAATAGGTGGGGCCGACTTCCTTGAGGTCGATCGTGACGGTGCTGGCGCTTTCGGGGCAGTTGACCACGTAGCCGCAGCACAGCCACTGCGCGTAGCTGAAGATGTTCTGCCCAATCCAGGCCGGCGGCAGGTAGGCCAGCACTTCTTCCTTGTTGGTGAGGTGGTCGAATTCGGCGCCGGCCCGCGCGCGATCCAGCAGCGAGTGGTGCGTGTGCACCACGCCCTTGGGGTTGCCCGTGGTGCCCGAGGTGTAGAACATGCCCGCCACATCGTCCGGGCCGATCTGCTCCACCGCGGATTTGAAGAACCCCGGGTTGGCGGCGGCGAAGGCCTTGCCGGATTCGATCAAGGCGTCCAGCGCCAGCAGGCCTGGCTCGGCGTAATGGCGCAGGCCGCGCGGGTCCTCGTAAAAGATGTTCGAGAGTTGCAGGCACCTGCCTCGAATTTCCAGCAGCTTGTCGACCTGCTCCTGGTCCTCGGCAAAAGCGAAGCGCACCTCGGCGTTGGTGATGGGGAACACGCATTCAGCCGCCACCGCGTCCTGGTACAGCGGCACCGGAATGGCGCCGAGTGACTGGATCGCCAGCATCGTGGCGTACAGCTGCGGGCGGTTCGAGCCGATCACCACCATGTGCTCGCCGCGCTGCAGTCCCATCTCGTGCAGGCCGCAGGCCAACTGCTCGACAAGCAGGGCCATGTCGGCCCAGCTGCGGGCCTGCCAGATGCCGTATTCCTTCTCGCGCATGGCGGGCGCAGCGGGCCGCTCGGCGGCGTGTTTCAGCAGCAGTCGGGGAAACGTGGTCGGCATGGCGGTGTCTTGTCTCCAGAATGTCGAGATCTCACGCAGCCCAGGCAGGACGCAAGATCGTTGTCATGGCCGGATACTAGGGTCGAGTTTGACGTTTTGTTGTCGTTCCGACGACAATTTAAGGGTGAACACTCCCCGGACTTTCCCGCACTATGGTTGTGGCGCGCCATGTCGACCGACCTGACCCTGCACCAGCGCCGGCGCATGCCCGCTGTTGCCGAACTGGAGGGCGTTCCCTGGCTGCGTGCGCTGGCGCCGGCCGAGCGTGAGCGGGCACTGGCCGAACTCCAGGTGGGCGACGCCCGCGTCGGCGACTACGTATGCCGTGTGGGGCGGCCGGTGACCTACTGGTTCGGCGTGGTCGAGGGCCTGCTCAAGATGAGCAGCGACAACGCGCAGGGCCAGACCATGACCTTCACCGGCATCCCGCCCGGCGGCTGGTTCGGCGAGGGCACGGCGCTCAAGCGCGAGCCCTACCGCTACAACATTCAGGCCTTGCGCAAGAGCGTGGTGGCCGGCCTGCCGGTGGACACCTTCCACTGGCTGCTGGACCACTCCATCGGCTTCAACCGCTTTGTCATGAACCAGCTCAACGAGCGGCTCGGCCAGTTCATCGCGGCGCGCGAGATCGACCGCATGACCAATGCCGACCTGCGCGTGGCGCGCAACCTGGCCGCGCTGTTCAACCCGACGCTGTTTCCCGGCGTGGGCGAGGTGCTGCGCATCACGCAGCAGGAACTGGCGTACCTGGTGGGCCTGTCGCGCCAGCGCGTCAACGAGGCGCTGACCGCGCTGCAGGCGCAGGGCATGATCCGGGTCGAATACGGCGGGCTGCGCGTGCTGGATCTGCAGGCACTGCGTTCCAGTATGGTTTGAATGAAATCGGGCTCTAGCCCTTTATCCACATGAACTTATAGCTATTAAATTAATAGTCGTGCGGGTCTCTGCGTGACCGATCAGCAACGCGCCGGCGGGGCCGCGCGCCACGGGTTTTTTACGCATTTTTGACAAAGCCCCTCGAAGTTTCATCCCTGTTTTTACGCACCAAAACATAGGCTTACCCCATCGTTTTGATCGGGAGAAGTCGCGTGGACATTGTCTTTGTGGTTGCCGTCGCCGTGTTTTGGGGCGCGCTGGCGGGGCTGGTGTGGGGCTTTCAGAAGCTCGAAACCGGCACGGGAGGCCGGCCATGATCGGCCTGGGTGCTCTGTACGTGCTGGGCGGCCTGTGCGCCGTCGCGTTGCTGGCCTACCTGGTCTATGCGCTGATCCGCGCGGAGGAGTTCTGATGAGCGCCTTAGCCTGGGGCCAGCTGGCCCTTTATCTGATCGTGCTGCTGGTGCTGGCCTGGCCCGTGGGGCGCTGGCTGGCGGCGCTGTGCGCGGGCCGGTTGCCCGGCTGGATGCTGCGCTTGGAGGCGCCGCTGTACCGGCTCGCCGGCACCTCGGCGCAGCGCTCCATGAACTGGGTGCAGTACGCGCTGGCGCTGCTGGCCTTCAATGCCCTGGGCGCGCTGGTCGTCTATGCGCTGCAGCGCCTGCAACTGTGGCTGCCGCTGAATCCGCAGCACATGGCGGCCGTCACGCCCGACTCGTCGTTCAACACCGCCGTGGCGTTCGCGACCAACACCGACTGGCAGGGCTATGCCGGCGAAGCCACCATGAGCTACCTGACGCAAATGCTGGCGCTCGCGGTGCAGAACTTCTTCTCGGCCGCTACCGGCATCGCCGTGGTGTTCGCGCTGATCCGTGGGTTCGCCGCGCGCTCCAGCGGCGTGCTCGGCAACTTCTGGGTCGATGTGACGCGCGTCACGACCTGGCTGCTGCTGCCGCTGGCGCTGGTGTTTGCCGTGTTCCTGGTGAGTCAGGGCGCGATCCAGAATTTCGACGCCTACAAGGACGTGACCCTGCTGGAGACCACCAGCTACCAGCAGCCTAAAAACGGCCCCGACGGCCAGCCTTTGAAGGACGCCAAGGGCAACCCGGTGATGGAAGACGCGAAGACTTCCACGCAGACGCTGGCCATGGGGCCGGTGGCGTCGCAGGAGGCCATCAAGATGCTGGGCACCAATGGCGGCGGCTTCTTCAACGCCAATTCGGCGCATCCGTATGAGAACCCGACCGCGCTGGCCAACTTCTTCCAGATGCTGTCCATCTTCCTGATTCCGGCCGCGCTGTGCTTTGCCTTCGGCCGCGAGGTCGGCGACCTGCGCCAGGGCTGGGCGGTGCTGGCGGCCATGACCATTTTGTTCGTCGTTGCCGTGATCGCCATCACACCGGCCGAGCAGGCCGGCAACCCGCTGCTCACACCGCTGGGGGTGGACCAGGGGATGAGCGCGCTGCAATCCGGTGGCAACATGGAGGGCAAGGAAGTGCGCTTCGGCATCAACGCCTCCAGCCTGTTCGCGGTGATTACCACCTCGGCCTCGTGCGGCGCCGTGAACGCCATGCACGACTCGTTCACGCCACTGGGCGGCATGGTGCCGATGGTGATGATGCATCTGGGCGAAGTGGTGTTCGGCGGTGTCGGCTCCGGCTTGTACGGCATGCTGGTGTTCGCCATCCTCGCGGTCTTCATCGCCGGACTGATGATCGGCCGCACCCCGGAATACCTGGGCAAGAAGATCGAGTCCTACGAGATGAAGATGACCTCGATCGCGATCCTGGTGACGCCGATCCTGGTGCTCGCGGGCACCGCGGTGGCGGTGCTGGCCGGCGCCGGCAAGGCGGGCATCGCCAATCCGGGCGCGCATGGCTTCTCGGAGATTCTGTACGCCTTCACGTCGGCTGCCAACAACAACGGCAGCGCCTTTGCCGGCCTGTCGGCCAACACGCCGTTCTACAACGTCCTGCTGGCGGTGGCGATGTGGTTCGGCCGCTTCGGCGTCGTGGTGCCGGTGCTGGCCATTGCCGGCGGCCTGGCACGCAAGAAACGTCTCGCGGTGACGGCCGGCACCATGCCGACGCACGGGCCGCTGTTCGTCACGCTGCTGATCGGCACGGTGCTGCTGGTGGGCCTGCTGAACTACGTGCCGGCGCTGGCGCTCGGGCCCGTGGTTGAACACTACATGCTGTGGGGGGCTCACTGAGAATCATCATGACCCAACAAAAATCCTTTTCACTGTTTGACCCGGAGCTGCTCAGGCCCGCGATCACCCAGTCCTTTGCCAAGCTGAACCCGCGCGTGCAGTGGCACAACCCGGTGATGTTTGTCGTGTATATCGGCAGCATCCTGACCACGCTGCTGGGCATCCAGGCGCTGCAGGGCCACGGCGAGGCGCCGGCCGGTTTCATCTTCGCCGTGGCCGTGTGGCTGTGGTTCACCGTGCTGTTCGCCAATTTCGCGGAAGCCATGGCCGAAGGCCGCGCCCAGGCGCAGGCGTCCTCGCTGCGCGGCATCAAGAAGGCGGCCTGGGCCAAGAAGTTCGGCGAGCCGCGGGACGGCGTGTTCCACGGCACTACCTGGATTCCCGAGCAGGCCGAGAACCTGCGCCGCGGCGACGCGGTGCTGGTGGAGGCGCACGACATGATCCCGCTCGACGGCGAGGTCATCGAAGGCGTGGCCTCGGTGGACGAATCGGCCATCACCGGTGAATCGGCGCCCGTGATCCGGGAGTCGGGCGGCGACTTTTCGGCGGTGACCGGCGGCACCCGCGTGCTGTCGGACTGGCTGGTGGTGCGCATCACGGTGAATCCCGGCGAGAGCTTCATCGACCGCATGATCAGCATGGTGGAGGGTGCCCGCCGCCAGAAGACCCCCAATGAGATCGCGCTGACGATTCTGCTGGTGGCGCTGACCATCGTGTTCCTGGTGGTCACCGTGACGCTGCTGCCGTACTCGGTGTTCAGCGTGGAGGTCACCCAGGCCGGCACCGCCGTGACGATCACGGCGCTCATCGCGCTGCTGGTGTGCCTGATTCCCACCACCATCGGCGGCCTGCTGTCGGCCATCGGCGTGGCCGGCATGAGCCGCATGATGCAGGCCAATGTAATCGCCACTTCCGGGCGCGCGGTGGAGGCCGCCGGCGACGTGGACGTGCTGCTGCTCGACAAGACCGGCACCATCACGCACGGCAACCGCCAGGCGTCGGCGTTCCTGCCGGCCCCCGGCGTCACGGAACTCGCGCTGGCCCGAGCCGCCATGCAGGCCTCGCTGGCGGATGAAACCCCCGAGGGCCGCAGCATCGTGGCGCTGGCCCAGCGCCTGAGCGGCGCCACGGCACTGTCCACCAGCGTGGGCGCCATGAGCGCCGTGCAGTCGCAGGCAGAGACTGGCGAAGCGACAAGCGTGGGGGCGGTTCCAGTGCCTTTTACCGCGCAGACCCGCATGAGTGGCGTCGACGTGCAGCGGGGGGGCGGTGGTGTGCGCATGCTGCGCAAGGGCGCGGTGGATGCAATTCGCCGGCATGTCGAGGCGCATGGCGGAAGCCTGCCGGCCGAGGTGCTGCGCGCCGCCGACGACGTGGCGCGCCGCGGCAGCACGCCACTGGCGGTGGCCGACGGCAACGCTGTGCTGGGCGTGGTGGAACTCAAGGACATCGTCAAGGCCGGCATCAAGGAGCGTTTCGGCGAGCTGCGCCGCATGGGCATCAAGACCGTGATGATCACCGGTGACAACAAGCTCACCGCCGCGGCGATTGCGGCCGAGGCCGGTGTGGACGACTTCCTGGCCGAGGCCACGCCCGAGGCCAAGCTCCGGCTGATCCGCGAATACCAGGCCGAGGGCCGCCTGGTGGCCATGACCGGCGACGGCACCAACGACGCCCCGGCGCTGGCCCAGGCCGACGTGGCGGTCGCGATGAACAGCGGCACCCAGGCCGCCAAGGAGGCCGGCAACATGGTGGACCTGGACTCGAATCCAACCAAGCTGCTGGAGGTGGTGGAAACCGGCAAGGCGCTCTTGATGACGCGCGGCTCGCTCACCACGTTCTCGATTGCCAACGACGTGGCCAAGTACTTCGCCATCATTCCGGCGATTTTTGTGACCACCTATCCGCAGCTCGCGGTGCTCAATGTGATGCGGCTCGGCAGCCCGTCGTCGGCCATCCTGTCGGCGGTGATCTTCAACGCGCTCATCATCGTTTTCCTGATCCCGCTGGCGCTCAAGGGCGTGAAGTACCGCGCGGTCGGCGCCGCCGTGCTGTTGCGCCGCAATCTGCTGATCTACGGGCTCGGCGGGCTGATCGTGCCCTTCATCGGCATCAAGCTCATCGACCTGCTGGTGACCGCGTTCCACCTTGTCTGAAGAGGCCACCGTGAAAAACCTTCTCATACCTTTACGCCCGCTGCTGGTTCTGTTCGTGGCCCTGAGCCTGCTCACCGGCCTGGCGTACCCGCTGGTGGTCACCGGCCTGGCCCGCTCGCTGTTTCCCTGGCAGGCCGGCGGCAGCCTGATCCTGCAGGGCGGCAAGCCGGTGGGCTCGGCACTGATCGGCCAGAACTTTGCCGACCCCGGGCATTTCTGGGGCCGCCTGTCGGCCACCACGCCGATGCCCTACAACGCCACGTCCTCTGGCGGTTCGAATTTGGGGCCGCTGAACCCGGCGCTGCTTGATGCGGTCAAGGCCAGGGTCGAGGCGCTGCACGCGGCCGACCCCGGCAACCCGTTGCCGGTGCCGGTGGACCTGGTCACGGCCTCGGGCAGCGGGCTCGATCCGGACATCAGTCCGGCCGCTGCCGACTACCAGGTGGCGCGGGTGGCGCGGGCACGCGGGCTCGACGCGGGCCGCGTGCAGGCGCTGGTGGCCGCGAACACCCAGGGCGCCCTGTGGGGCTTCATCGGCGAGCCGCGCGTCAATGTGCTGCGCCTGAACCTGGCGCTGGACGCCCAGAAATAGATGCAAACCATGGGCAAATGGCGACGATGAAGTAACCTAGGCTCCATGGTGGAATCACCGAACCAGCGCCCCGACCCCGACGAACTGCTGCAGCGCCTGCAGCAGCAGGAGGCGCAGAGCCAGCGCGGCAAGCTGCGCATCTACTTCGGCGCCAGCGCGGGCGTGGGCAAGACCTACGCCATGCTGAGCGCGGCCCAGCGCGAGCGCCAGGCGGGGCGCGACGTGCTGGTCGGCGTGATCGAAACCCATGGCCGCAGCGAAACCGCGGAGCTGCTGGCGGGGCTGGAGCAACTGCCCCTGCGCGAGGTGGCGTACCGCGGCCGCACGCTGCGCGAGTTCGACCTCGACGCGGCCCTGCGCGCCGGCGCGTCGCGCAAGCCGCTGCTATTGCTCGTGGACGAATTGGCGCACACCAACGTGGAGGGCTCGCGTCACCCCAAACGCTGGCAGGACGTGCAGGAGCTGCTGGAGGCGGGCATCGATGTCTGGAGTGCGCTCAATGTGCAGCACCTCGAGAGCCTGAACGGCACGGTGGGCGCCATCACCGGCATCCGCGTGCACGAAACCGTGCCCGACACCGTGCTCGATGGCGCCGACGAAGTCATCCTGGTCGATATCACGCCCGACGAACTGATGACCCGCCTGAAGGCCGGCAAGGTGTACCTGCCGCAGCAGGCCGAACGCGCGGCGCAAAACTTCTTTCGCAAGGGCAATCTGATCGCGCTGCGCGAGATCGCGCTGCGGCGCACGGCCGAGCATGTCGAAGACGACGTGCGCAGCTACCGGGTGGCGCAATCCATTGCGCCGGTCTGGAACACGGAGGGCTCGATCCTGGTGTGCATCGGCCCGCACCCCGGCGCCGAACAGACGGTGCGCAGTGCCGCGCGGCTGGCCGGGCAGCTTGGCGTGCGCTGGCATGCGGCCTATGTGGAGACGCCGGCGCTGCAGCGCCAGGGCGCGGCCGAGCGCGACCGCATTCTGGCGGTGCTCAAGCTGGCGCAGGAACTGGGTGCCGAAACGGCGGTGCTGGCCGGCAGCGACGCGGTGGCCGAGCTCGTGCGCCAGGCCCAGACCCTGAACTGCGCGACGCTGGTGGTGGGGCGGCCCCGCGTGCCGGCCTGGCAGGCGAGGTGGCGCCTCGGCCCGCCGACCATGACGCGCCGCCTGGCGATGCTGGCGCCCACGCTCGACATCATCGAAGTCGCCCAGGCCGACAGCGCGCGCAGGCTGGCCCGGGCCGTGCACCGCACGCATGACGAGGAAGAGGCCGCGCCCTGGCGCGAAGCCTGGCCGCGCTATGCCTGGGCCGTCGCCACCTGCCTGCTGACCACCGCGCTGTCCTTGCCGCTGCTGCGCTTGCTGGACCTCGCCAACATCGTCATGCTGTTCCTGCTCGGCGTGGTGCTGGTGGCGGTGCGCTGGGGCCGCGGCCCGGCTGCGCTGGCCGCAGTGTTAAACGTTGCCGCATTCGATTTCTTTTTTGTCCCGCCGCGCCTGTCCATGGCCATCAGCGACGCCCAGTACCTGGTGACCTTTGCGGTCATGCTGGGGGTGGGACTGCTGACCGGGCAGCTCACCGCGAACCTGCGTTTTTCCGCGCGCATCGCCGCGGGCCGCGAGCGGCGCGCCCAGGCGCTGTTCGAGCTGACGCGCGATTTGTCGGGCGCCTTGCTGACCCGCCAGGTCGCCGAACTGGGCGAGGCCGCGGTGCAGCGCACCTTTGGCGGCCAGGCCCGCGTGCTGGTCACCGATGCCGCCGACCGGCTGGTGGTGGACGGCTCGGCGCCGGACGGGCTCGATGCCAGCATCGCCGACTGGGCCTTTCACAACGAGCAGCCGGCCGGACTCGCAACCTCCACGCTGCCGTCCCATGCCTGGCACTACGTGCCGCTGAAGGCGCCGATGCGGGTGCGCGGCGTGCTCGCGTTGCAGCCCGCGCAGCCGCGCTGGCTCCTGATTCCCGAGCAGGTGCAGCAGCTGGAGACGCTGGCGCGCCAGATCGCGATTGCGCTCGAGCGCGTGCACTACGTGGACGTGGCGCAGGAGGCCCTGGTGCAAATGGAATCCGAGCGGCTGCGCAACGCCTTGCTGTCCGCCATCTCGCACGACGTGCGCACGCCGCTCACGGCACTCATCGGGCTGGCCGAGTCGCTGCAGCAGTCGCTATCAAAGTCCGCATCGGCGCTCGGCCCGCAGCAGGCCGAGACGGCGCAGGCGATCACCGGGCAGGCGCGTCAACTCAATGCGCTGGTGAACAACCTGCTCGACATGGCGCGCCTGCAAAGCGGTGCGGTGAACCTGCGCAGCGAGTGGCAGTCGGTCGAGGAGGTGGTCGGGTCCGCCATCCGCGCGGCGGCGCACGCGCTGGGCGGGCAGGCCGTGCAGACCGAGATCCCGGCGGATCTGCCGCTGGTGGAGTTCGACGCGGCGCTGATCGAGCGCGTGCTGGTGAACCTGCTGGAAAACGCCGCCAAATATGGGCGGCCACCGATCGTGATCAAGGCCGGCGTGACGCCGCAGGCGCTGGTCTTGAGCGTGCGCGACCATGGGCCGGGGCTGCCCGCCGCGCTCAAGGGGCGCGAGTCCGAACTGTTCGAGAAATTCACGCGCGGCGCCGCGGAGTCGGCTCAGCCGGGGGTCGGTCTGGGGCTGGCAATCTGCAAGGCGGTGGTGGACGCGCACCGCGGGCAGATCGTGGCCGCCAATGCCTTGGGCGGTGGCGCAGAATTCACCCTCACGCTGCCGCGCCGTCCACCGCCCGAACCTGTCGAGTAAACCGCCCCATCATGCCCCCTCCGATCGCCGTCGTCATTGAAGACGAGCCGCAAATTCGCCGCTTCGTGCGGGCCGCGCTCGAGGCCGAGGGCTGGCAGGTGCATGAGGCCGGGACGGCCCGGCGCGGCTTGAGCGAGGCCGGCACGCGCAAGCCCGACCTGCTGGTGCTCGACCTGGGCCTGCCCGACGGCGACGGGCTGGACGTGATCCGCGACGTGCGTGGCTGGTCGGGCGTGCCCATCATCGTGCTGTCGGCACGGCAGGGCGAGGCCGACAAGGTGGCCGCGCTCGATGCCGGTGCCGACGACTACCTGAGCAAGCCGTTTGGCGTCGGCGAGCTGATGGCGCGGGTGCGTGCCAACCTGCGCCGCCCGCGTGCATCCGGCGCGGACGGCGCCGTGGAGAGTGATCCGCAGTTCCGCTTTGGCGACGTGGTGGTGGACCGGCAGGCCCGCGTGGTGACGCGCGCCGGGGTGGAGGTACACCTCACGCCGATCGAATACCGCCTGCTGCTGGTGCTGGTGGCCAACGTGGGCCGCGTGCTGACGCACCGCCAGCTCCTGCGCGAAGTCTGGGGTCCGTCGCATGCCGAACAGAGCCACTACCTGCGCATTTACATGGGGCATTTGCGGCAAAAGCTGGAGCTTGACCCGGCGCAGCCCCGGCACCTGCTGACGGAAACGGCGGTGGGCTACCGGCTGGTTGCGGGGGATGCCTGAGAATTTGAGAGAAAATGGCGTATAGCCCATGCCGCTATTGCGCAAGTAGCTACAAAATATATAGCACATGACCGATTCCAGACCCACTCCCGCGTTCCGCCGGGCGCCGCCCCCCGACAACAAGCCGCGGCCGAGTGGCCCGCCGCCCGCGCTGAAGGCTACCGGCCCGGGCGTGCGGGTGGCGGCGTCGGGCGCCCCCACGACCCGGCTGAACAAGCGCATGGCCGAGCTCGGCCTGTGTTCGCGCCGCGAGGCCGACGACTGGATCGACAAGGGCTGGGTCAAGGTCAACGGCGAAGTCGCGCCCATGGGCCTGCAGGTCAAGCACAGCGACCGCATCGAGATCGACAAAAAGGCCCAGGGCCAGCAGGCCACCCAGGTCACCATCCTGCTCAACAAGCCCATGGGCTATGTGAGCGGCCAGGCCGAAGACGGGCATCAGCCGGCCGTGACCCTGGTGACCGCGCAGAACCGCTGGCCGGACGACAATGCGCGCTTTTTCTTCCATCCCTCGCAGTTGCGCGGCCTGGCGCCGGCCGGGCGGCTCGACATCGACTCGATCGGCCTACTGGTGCTGACGCAGGACGGCCGCGTGGCGCGCCAGCTGATCGGCGAGGACTCGCAGATGGACAAGGAATATCTGGTGCGCGTCAGCCTGGGCGAGACCGTCACCAACGTGCAGGCCGCGTTCCCGGCCGAACAGCTGGCGCGCCTGCGCCACGGCCTCGCCCTGGACGGCCAGCCGCTGAAGCCCGCGCAGGTCGAGTGGCAGAACCCCGAGCAGCTGCGCTTTGTGCTGACCGAGGGCAAAAAGCGCCAGATCCGGCGCATGTGCGAACAGGTCGGGCTCAAGGTGGTGGGCCTCAAGCGCATCCGCATCGGGCGCGTGGTGCTCGGCCATCTGCCGGTCGGGCAGTGGCGTTACCTGGCACCGCACGAGCGGTTCTGACGGCTCAGCGTGCTCATTCAGAACTAAGTCTGCATTGCCAGACTCCAATTGGTCAGTTGCGTTCGCTGGAATTACGGGAGTCGAGGGGTCGCAATGCGCGTGCTGCTGGTAGAAGACGACGACATGATCAGGCACAGCCTGCAGGCTGCGCTGGAGGCTGCGGGCTGGTCGGTCGATGGCGTGCGCGACGGCGAGCTGGCGCAAAGTGCGCTGGCCGATGGCGACTATGCCTGCATGCTGCTCGACCTCGGGCTGCCCAAGCGGGACGGTACCGAGGTGCTGCGCCGTGCGCGCGAGCGCGGCGATACCACGCCGGTGCTGGTGCTGACGGCGCGCGACGCGCTGGACGATCGCGTGTACAGCCTGGACCTCGGCGCCGACGACTACCTGCTCAAGCCGTTCCAGTTCCCCGAGCTGCTGGCGCGCATGCGCGCGGTGATCCGGCGCCGCTCGGGGAGCGCGCATTCGCGCATTGGCACGGCCGCGCTGCAGCTCGACCTGACCACGCGCGAGGTGTGGGTCAACGGCACGAGCGAGGCCCTGACGGCGCGCGAATTCGCACTCCTGCATGCCCTGCTGGAACGCCCGGGCGCGATTCTTTCGCGCGAACAGCTGGAGAGCCGCATCTACGGCTGGGGCGAGGAAGTGACCAGCAATGCCGTGGATGTGCTGATCCACGGCATGCGGCGCAAGCTGGGTGCACAGGCCATCCGCAACGTGCGCGGCCTGGGCTGGCGGGTGGCTGCGCCGTGAGCGCCGCGGCCAGGCCATGGTATCGCCCGCGCTCGCTGCGCGCGCAGTTGCTCTTGTGGCTGGTGACGCTGCACGTCGTGGCGGCGGGCGCGACGGCCTGGTTTTCGTATGGCGCCTATGGGCGCCTGGTGAATACCTTCATGGACGAGCAGATGCGCCTGGTGGCCGAGTCGCATCCCGCCCATCATGGGGTGCCGGCGTTGTCGCCGCTGGCCAATGAGAAGGCACTGGCCCTGGGCGCCGTTGCGGTACAGGTATGGAGCGCCGACGGCGGCCAGCTGCTGGCCACGTCGTGGAGCCCGCTGGCGGTGCCGCTGCAGCCCGTGCCCGGCTTCAATGACGTGCGCACCGGCCCCGCGGCCGCCGACCTCTGGCGCGTCTACACCGCCGCGCCCGGCCCGCATGCCGGCCAGCCCCGGGTCCAGGTGCTGCAAAGCGAGGCATTTCGCCACCGGCGCATCGTGCGTCGTACCCTGCTCGAAGGGTTGCCGATCGCGCTGATGCTGCCCGCTGTCCTGCTGAGTCTGTGGCTGATCGTCTCGGCGGCGCTGCGTCCCATGCGCGCGGCGGCGCGCGAGGTGGCCGCACAGGACGAGCGCAGCATCGCCGAAATCTCGCTCGCACGGGTTCCCGACGAAATCGCGCCATTGGTGGCCGCCTTCAACAACCTGCTGGGCCGCCTGAACGATGCCTTCGCGGCACAGCGCCAGTTCGTGCAGGACGCCGCGCACGAGCTGCGCACGCCGATGGCGGCCATCGGCCTGCAGATCGAGAACCTGCGCAGCCATGTGCCGCCAGGGGAGGCGGCCGAGCGTTTTGCCTTGCTCGAGGCTGGCGTGACGCGCGCGCAGCACCTGCTGGAGCAGCTGTTGAACCTGTCGCGCCAGAGCGCGCCCAGGCCAGGGCCCATTGATGTTGTGGATGTGGCGGCGCTGCTGCGCGAGAGCATCAGCCAGCTGATGGTGCTGGCCGACCAGCGCCGCATCGATGTGGGCTACGAGGGGCAGTGCGCGGCGCGGGTTGCTGCGCCGGCGGCCGAGCTGCACAGCGTGTTCGACAACCTGATCGACAACGCGCTGCGCTACAGCCCCGAGGGCGGCGTGGTCGACGTGCGGCTGCACGAGTTTGAAGGGCATCCGGTGGTCGACGTGGTGGACAACGGTCCGGGTATTGCGCCGCAGTGGAGCGGGCGGGTGTTCGACCGGTTTTTCCGGGTGCCCGGTTCCGTGGCCGGCGGCAGCGGGCTCGGCCTGGCGATTGCGCAGGCTGCGGCGCAGCGTTTTGGCGCGCGCATCGAGCTGCGCAACCGCAGCGCCGGGGATGGCGGCGGCGGACTGCTGGCGCGTGTGCACCTGCCCGCACAGTGACGTTCGTGCATCCGCGCTAATTCCAGGCTCATTTTTTGCTCATCGCCGGCTCACACAAGCGGCCTAGAGTCCGTTACAGGCTGCGCCGCTGGCATGTCGCTGGTGGCGCGAGACCCGAAACCCAATCACCCACGGAGGTTTTCATGCGTACATCCACAAAAATCCTGAGCGCCATGGCCGTCCTGGCCGCCTTTGGCTCGACCGCGAGCTTTGCCCAGAAGGAGGCCCCCGGTCAATCGACGTCCATGCCGATCATGTCCACGATGTCCCGGGCTGACGTTCAGGCGGCGGTGCTCCGGGGGGGCAGCGGGGCGGGTCAGGAAGCACCGGGTCAGTCGGAGGCGGTGCCAGTCCAGTCCACGCTGTCTAACGACGATGCGCATCAACAGGCGATGACGGCAAGCCATGGCGGCGCCGGCAAGGAGGCGCCGGGGCAATCCACCGCCATGCCGAACCATAGCTGAGTACGGCCCGGCTTTGCGAATTGCGCGGCACTCCCGTGCCGCGCAGCGAGATGCGGCGCATCCGCGCCTGCTGTGGCGGGCGCTGACATGCGCTGATGCGGTCTTGCTCTTGACCCGGCATGCCGGCAGGCTTGAATCCGGGAAGTTCACCCATAATTGAAGTTTGCCCGTTGCGCGCCTGTTTCCGGCGCCCGGGTGTCTGTCGTCAAAAACTTCAATGTCCGTATGAGCAAACAAACCCTTTCCTTCCAGGCCGAAGTGGCCCAGTTGCTGCACCTTGTCACGCATTCGCTGTACTCCAACAAGGAAATCTTCCTGCGCGAGCTGATCTCCAACGCCTCCGACGCCTGCGACAAGCTGCGCTACGAGGCGCTGAACAACCCGGCCCTGCTGGAGGACGCACCCAACCTGGAAGTGCGCGTGAGCGTGGACAAGGCGGCCCGCACGCTGACCATCACCGACAACGGCATCGGCCTGTCGCAGCAGGAGGCCATCGACAACCTTGGCACCATCGCCAAGAGCGGCACGCGTGACTTTGTCAGCAAGCTCAGCGGCGACCAGAAGGCCCAGGCGGACGAGCAGGGCCAGCTGATCGGCCAGTTCGGCGTGGGCTTTTACTCGGGCTTCATCGTGGCCGACAAGATCACGGTGGAATCGCGCCGCGCCGGCCTGCCGGCGGAGCAGGGCGTGCGCTGGGTCAGCGACGGCGGCGCCAGCGGCGGCGGCGCCTTCGAGGTGGAAAACATCACGCGCGCGCCGCGCGGCACCAGCGTGACCCTGCACCTGCGCGAGGACGCGCAGGATTACCTCGGCGCCTGGAAGCTCAAGGGCATCATCAACAAGTACTCCGATCACATCAGCCTGCCCATCCTCATGCAGAAGGAGGAGTGGAAGGAAGGCGAAGAAGGCAAGGGCGGCGAGATGGTCACCACCGACGAGTGGGAAACCGTGAACCAGGCCAGTGCACTATGGACGCGCCCCAAGAAGGACATCACGCCCGAGCACTATGCCGAGTTCTACAAACAGATCAGTCACGACCACGAGGCGCCGCTCGCCTACACGCACAACCGCGTCGAGGGCAGCACCGAATACACGCAGCTGCTGTACATCCCGTCCAAGGCGCCGCTGGACCTGTTCAACCGCGACAAGGCCGCCGGCATCAAGCTCTATGTCAAGCGCGTGTTCATCATGGACGACGCCGAGGCGCTGATGCCGGTGTACCTGCGCTTCGTCAAGGGCGTGGTCGATTCCAGCGACCTGCCGCTCAACGTGAGCCGCGAACTGCTGCAGGAAAGCCGCGACGTGCGGGCCATCCGCGAGGGCAACACCCGGCGCGTCCTGTCGATGCTGGAAGACCTGGCGAAAAACAACCGGCCGGCGGACGATGCCAGCGAGGAAGACAAGGCCGGCGCCGGCAAGTACGACAAGTTCTACGCCGAGTTCGGCGCCGTGCTCAAGGAAGGCCTGGGCGAGGACTTTGCCAACCGCGAGCGCCTGGCCAAGCTGCTGCGCTACGCCTCCACCAGTTCCGACACGGCCAGCGTGAGCCTGCTTGAGTACAAGGCGCGCATGAAGGAGGGCCAGGAGGCGATCTACTACATCACCGCCGACACCCTGGCCGGCGCCAGGAACAGCCCGCAGCTCGAAGTGTTCAAGAAAAAGGGCATCGAGGTGCTCTTGATGACGGATCGCGTGGACGAGTGGGCGCTGAGCCACCTGCACGAGTTCGACGGCACGCCACTGCAGTCCGTGGCGCGGGGGGCGGTCGATCTGGGCAAGCTGCAGGACGACGCCGAGAAGAAGGCGGCAGATGTTGCTGCCGAGACCTTCAAGCCGGTGCTGGCCAAGCTGAAAGAGGCACTCAAGGACAAGGCCGAGGACGTACGCGTGACCAGCCGCCTGGTCGATAGCCCGGCTTGCCTGGTGGTGCAGGAACACGGCATGAGCACCCAGCTCGCGCGCATGCTCAAGCAGGCCGGCCAGACGATGCCCGACGTCAAGCCCGTGCTCGAAGTCAACCCCGAGCACCCGCTGGTGAAGAAGCTGGCGGCCGGCGACGACGCCTCGGTGCACTTCCACGACCTGGCAAACATCCTGTTCGACCAGGCGCTGCTGGCCGAAGGCGGCCTGCCCGACGATCCGGCGGCTTATGTGAAGCGGGTCAACGCGCTGCTGGTTTGAGCGTTTTTACGCACAGTGCGTCGCGGACCGCCGCGCGAACGTCGGAGGCTTGAAAGCCATAGACCCCGAGCGGCACGAAAAAGTGGGGTTTAATGAAAACTGGGGACCGTGCCCAGACCCGCTTGCCGCCGCCCTGGCCGTGCGGCTCTGACGCATGCGCTTGAACAGCCACGAGGAATCGCCATGCTTCATGACCACCATTCACGCTCAATCGGGTCGGCGCAAAGCGCCCTTGCCGTTCAAGGGTACAGCCCGGTGGCGAAATGGCTGCACTGGCTGGTCGTGCTTTTGGTATTGACGCAATTCCTGACAGCGATCCTGATGCCAGAGATCGGGCCCGACACCGTGCCAGCAACGCTGATCAGCCTGCACTTTTCGTTCGGAGTTCTGATCCTCGTCGTGATGGCGATCCGCTTCATTTACCGACGGCTCTATCCGGTGCCGCTGGACATGCCCGGTTCGCCCGCGTGGGAGCGCCGGGCTGCCCGTGCAACCCATCTGGCTTTTTATTTCATTTTGCTGGTCGGGCCGTTCCTGGGCTGGGCCTCGGCATCCGCCCACAAGCTTGCCGTGAATGTGTTCGGCATCATTTCCCTGCCCGCCATCGCGGCCCCCAAGGCACGCTGGGCACTGACCGCGGGCGATATCCATGCCTCCATGATGTGGGTGTTGCTGGCGCTGATCGCGCTGCACGCGGCGGCGGCGTTTTATCACTACCTGTTCGTGCACGATGGCGTGCTGCAGCGCATGCTGCCCGCTCCCCGGGAGTGAATTCCGAAGCGTCCGCGCCCGGGCTGGCCGGATGAGGGCGATATTCATCGGGAGGACGCTGAGCGGCACCGTTCTGCACTTCAAGGCGCGCGGGTGGCCTGATCCGGCCAACCCAGCCGCATCATGGCGATTTCTCGCAGGTAATCGTCGCGTTCTCGCGAGACAGGCCTCCGACGGGCGCGTACGATTCAGGGGCCGTTTTCCCTCCCATCCGCAGAACCCAGAGCACCGCCCATGAGCAACAGTATCGCGACCCGCGCCGCACCGCCGGGCACGAAGGCCCCCACCCGCTTTCGGGTGCTGGGGGCGATCAGCTTTTCGCACTTCCTCAACGACATGATCCAGTCGCTGATCCTGGCGATCTATCCCCTGCTCAAGGGCGAGTTCAGCCTGAGCTTCACGCAGATCGGCCTGATCACGCTGACCTACCAGATCACCGCCTCGCTGTTGCAGCCGGTGGTGGGCCTGTATACCGACAAGCATCCCAAGCCCTATTCCCTGGCGTTCGGCATGGGCGCCACGCTGATCGGCCTGCTGCTGCTGTCCGTCGCGCCGAACTTTGGCATGGTGCTGCTGGCGGCCGCGCTGGTGGGGACGGGCTCCTCCATCTTCCACCCCGAATCCTCGCGCATCGCGCGCATGGCGTCGGGCGGCCAGCATGGCCTGGCGCAATCGATCTTCCAGGTCGGCGGCAACATGGGCAGCGCCGTCGGCCCGCTGCTGGCGGCGGTGATCATCATTCCGCGCGGTCAGTACGCGGTGGCGTGGTTCGGGCTGGCCGCGCTGATGGCGATCATCGTGCTGTGGAAAATCGGGGGCTGGTACAGGCAGCAGCAATTGGCGGGCGTGGGGCGCAAGAAGAAGGCCGCCGTGGCCGTGCACGATCCGCTGCCGCGGCGCACCGTGGCGTGGGCCTTCCTGGTCCTGATGGTGCTGGTCTTCTCCAAGTATTTCTACCTGACCAGCATCACCAGCTACTACATTTTCTATTTGATGAGCAAATTCCACTTGTCCGTGCAGTCGGCGCAAGTGCATCTGTTCGTGTTCCTGTTTGCGGTGGCGGCCGGCACCATGCTCGGCGGCCCGATCGGCGACCGCATCGGCCGCAAGCTGGTGATCTGGGTGTCCATTCTCGGCGTGGCGCCGTTCACGCTGCTGCTGCCCCACGTCAACCTGATGTGGACGGGCGTGCTGACCTTCGTGATCGGCCTGATCCTGGCCTCCGCCTTCTCGGCGATCCTGGTGTTTGCGCAGGAACTGGTGCCCGGCAAGGTCGGCGCCGTCTCGGGCATGTTCTTCGGCTTTGCGTTCGGCATGGGCGGCATCGGTGCCGCCGTGCTCGGCAGTCTGGCGGACACGCACGGCATCGAATATGTCTATCGCCTGTGCGCGTATTTGCCGCTGCTGGGCATGATGGCAGTGTTTCTGCCCAACGTCGAACGCCACCGCGTCAAGTAATCATCTGCCGCGCCGCCGCCACAGATGCTGCGCCAGCAGGCCGACGACGAAGACGTTGCCGGCCAGCACGCCCGCGCTGATGATCGACGGCTGGTGCAGCAGATGGCGCAGTTCCAGCGGGATATACAAGCCGCCCGACAACGCGCCCAGCCATTCGGCCCAGACCCGGTCATTCCATAGCCCATAGGCTTCGGCGAAGCGCAGCGCGACGTAGGCCACGGCCAGCATCACGAGCAGGTGCAGGTTGGCGCCGGGCAACAGCCCTGCGTAGTGCAGAAGAATCGATGGATAGTGCTCGTCCGGCTGCAACCCGAAGCGGCCGATCAAGTCAATCACCAAGTGCTTCACATCGCGATGCTCCAGGTTGATCACACCGATCATCGCAATCAGCGCGGCGAAGCCCTTGAGGGCCTCGAACAGGGCGACCGCGCGCAGCGCGCGACGTTGCGCGATGAGGTGTTTCGGAGCGGTGCGGGCGACGGGCAACGGCTGGCTCATCAGGAATTTTTTGCCGGCACTACGGCAGGATCCCCAGCACGGTATCCGGCGGGCGGCACAGCCGCGCGCCGCGCGGCGTGACCACGATCGGCCGGTTCATCAGGATCGGGTGCGCCACCATGGCGTCGATCAGCGCGTCGTCGGGCAGTGCGGGGTTGTCGAGCCCGAGTTCAACGCACAAGGCCTCCTTGCTGCGCAGCACCTCGCGCACCGGCAGCTTCAACTGCGCGATGAGTTCGACCAGCTTCTCGCGGCCGGGCGGGTGCTTCAGGTAGTCGATGACCTCGGGCTCGATGCCGTGCTCGCGAATCAGGCCCAGCACGGTGCGCGAGGTGCCGCACTTCGGGTTGTGGTAGATCGTGACGGGGTTCATGGGCATTCTCCGGAAGAAATGAAACAGGGGGCGGGATGATTCTTCAGACCACCAGCGGCGGCTCCTGCATGGCCTCGATCTGTTCGTGCAGCATGTCGACCTGGCCCTTCCAGTAGTCGCTCGAGCCGAACCACGGGAAGTTGATCGGAAAGATCGGATCGGCCCAGCGCCGCGCGAGCCAGGCGCTGTAGTGGATCAGGCGCAGCGTGCGCAGCGGCTCGATCAGGGCCAGCTCGCGCCGGTCGAACGCGCGGAACTGTTCGTAGCCGTCGAGCAGCCCGCTGAGCTGCGCCGTGCGCTGGCGTCGGTCGCCGCTGAGCAACATCCACAGGTCCTGCACTGCCGGCCCGCTGCGCGCGTCGTCCAGGTCGACGAAGTGCGGGCCGCCGCCGGGCCGCTCGGTCGGCGTCCACAGGATGTTGCCGGGGTGGCAGTCGCCGTGCAGCCGGATGAATTGCAGCGGTTCGGTGTCAAATGAGCCGGTAGCCCTTGTCTCCATTGCGCTGGCAGCTATTAAATCAAGAGCATCGGTGCAAGCCGCCTGCCACGTGCCCTGCACGTCGAGCGGGATCTTGTCATGCGCCAGCAGCCAGTCGCGCGAGGCGGTGCCAAAGCTTTGCAGGTCCAGCGCCGGGCGGTGTACGAACGGCCGCGCCGCGCCCACGGTGTGGATGCGCGCCAGGAAACGCCCGATCCACTCCAGCACCTCGAAGTCGTCGAGCTCGGGCGCTCGCCCGCCGCGGCTCGGGCTCACGCTGAAGGCGAAGCCGGCGAACGCGTGCAGCGTACGATCGGCCAGCACCAGCGGCCCAACGACCGGGATTTCCGCCGCCATCAGCTCGGCCGCGAAGGCGTGTTCTTCGAGTATTTGCGCCTCGCTCCAGCGCCCGGGCCGGTAGAACTTGGCGACCACGGCGCTGCCGTCTTCGAGGTGGATCTGGTAGACGCGGTTCTCGTACGAACTCAGCGCCATCAGGCGGCCGTCGCCGTACAGGCCGACGCTGGCCAGGGCATCCATCACCACGTCGGGCGTCAGCGCCTCGTAGGGATGGGACGGAGAAGTCGCGGTGGAGGAAGGGGGCATGCCTTGATTGTCGCTCGTGGCCTGCGGCCCCCATCCCAGCCTTCCCCCAGAGGGGGAAGGGGCAAGACGAAGCAGCGCTTGAGGGAAGGTCGGGTTCGACTCCCTCCCCTTTCGGGGGAGGGTGGGGGTGGGACCAGCGGCGCGACACAACCCCAAGGCCGCCTCCGCTTTTCATATCATTGAATGCAAAGTCGCATATCAGTCGGCTCCCGCGTGCATCGACAGCATGTGCCCGACGCGCGGGTCGCCGCGCCCGGCCAGCAGCTGCGCGTAGGCGGCCTGCACCGCTGCGGGGCCGCGGTGCTGCGCCACCGTGAGCCAGGGCGCGGCCGGGTTGCTGACCTGGCGGATAAAGCCCTGCCAGGCCTGCAGCAGCCGCTGGCCCAGGCCCTCGGCGCCCGAGTCCGCCTGCCGCTTCTTGATTTGCGCGGGGGCAAAGAACAGCGTGGCGCGCGGCCCCGGCAAATCCTTGGCACCGCCGAGTTGCTCGACGTGCGTGCCGCCGATCGAGCTGCTGAACTTGAGGTGGGCGAAGCGTGTGTGGACAGCGCGGCGCAACTCCGCGCTGCCGGCAAAGTCGATATAGACACAGGGCGTCTCGGCGGCGATCTGGTCGAGCTGCTCGTACGTCAGCACCCGGCTATAGCAGCCCAGGCTCTCGCAAAACGCCTGGTTGGAGGCCGAGGTCAGGCCCACCACCTCGATGCCCGTCCTCTGCCTGAGCTGGAATGCCGTGCCGTAGGCGGTTTTGCTCGACGCGCTGGACAGCAGCATCACGTGGGCCTGGAAAAAATCGTTATCGGCCAGAAAATCATCGATCAGCCACGAGGTGATGAACAGCGGCCGCAGCAGCGCCTGCAGGTCTTCGGTATCGAGGCTATAGAACGGGTCGGCGGCGCAGCGCATGACCTGGTTGTAGACCGCATGCAGCGGCGCACGGTGCACAGCGCCGTCCACAAAACTGCCTGGTGAGAGCCGGGTGGGCGACAGCACCGCGCTGCTCGCCATCGGCCAGTAGCCGTACAGCCGCTCGCACACCGCGACGCCGGCGTGCAGCGACTGCGCCACCGTGCCGAAGCCCCACACCGGCACGATGCCCCAGCCGTCTTTGCCCGTGGGATAGAACTGCCAATAACTCATGGCGTCACCGAACGCGGCGTAGGTGATGTTGTTGGAGGTCAGCGCGAACTTGTCTACCTGCACGCGAATCTGGTCGGGTGCGAGCGCGATATCCGGCGCGCTGGTCAACCGCGTGGTGCCGAGCTGATTTTTCTGGACGAGCAGGGTGGTGTTCATGGGGCATCCTAACGCAGCGAAGGGTCGCCCCGAGCAAGTTCGGCCCCCTCGGGGGGCAGCGCAGTACGCGCAGCGACAAGCGTGGGGGCCAGTGAGCGAAACGGCCCGCCGGTTCAACACCGGCGGGCCGCCTGGGTGACAGCGGATGCGCTTAGACGACCGTGATGGTCACGTCGATGTTGCCGCGCGTGGCATTCGAATACGGGCAGACCTGGTGCGCAGCGTCCACCAGCGCCTGGGCGGCGGCGCGCTCCATGCCGGGCAGGCTGACCTTCAGGCGCGCGGCGATGCCGTAGGCGTTCGGGATCGGGCCGAGATCCACCTCGGCATCCACCGCCACGTCGGCCGGCACGGTGACTTTCATCTTGCCGGCCACCGCCTTGATGGCGCCGATGAAGCAGGCCGAGTAGCCGGCCGCGAACATCTGCTCGGGGTTGGTACCGGTGCCGGACGTGCCCGGGGAGGACAGCTTGACGTCCAGGCGGCCATCGTCTGAGCGCGCGGCGCCATTGTCGCGCCCGCCGGTGGTGTGGGTGTGGGCGGTATACAGGACTTTTTCGAGTTTCGTAGGCATGGTGACTCCTTCGGGAAGTAGTGCTTCGGGCATGAAGCGGGTTGAGAAATCGTCAGGCGACCAGCTTCTTGCGCAGGGCTTGCACCTGCTGGGTGAGGCTGACCAGCTCGGAGAGCGAGCATTGGCTGGCATCGAGAATGCAGTCCGGAATCTTCGCGGCGCGGGCCTTGAGCCGGCGCCCCGCCGCGGTCAGCGTGAGATGCACGCGGCGCTCGTCTTCCACGGCACGCAGGCGCGCAATCAGGCCCGCGGCCTCCAGCCGCTTGAGCAGCGGCGTGAGCGTGCCCGAGTCGAGGTACAGGCGCTCGCCGAGCTCGGAGACCGTCAACCCGTCCTGCTCCCACAGCACCAGCATGGCCAGATATTGCGGGTAGGTCAGCCCGAGCCCATCGAGCAGCGGTTTGTACAGTTTGGTCATCGCCAGCGAGGTGGAATACAGCGCGAAGCACAGCTGGTTGTCCAGCCGCAGGGCCTGGTCGGAATCGAGTTTTCGCGTTGTCATGGTTAAATTATATCGAGCAATTAAATTTCGTACAACTTAATTTTGTAAATGAGTTTAGCCGAACCGGCAATTCGCCGGATCAGCGGCCCGAAAAGCGTGCGGGCCGCTTCTCGACGAACGAGCGCACGCCCTCGGCTGCGTCAATGCTGTTGGCCAGTCGCCGCTGCACCGGTATGAATTCATGCATCGCGACCAGCGGGCCGTGCTCGACGGCCTTGAGCGCGTTCAGCCGGGTTGCCACCACGGCCAGCGGCGCCTGCGCGGCAATCACCTGGGCCAGGCGCAGCGCCTCGTCCAGTTCCCGGCCCGCGGGCACGACCTTTTGCACGAAGTTCAGCCGCAGCGCCTCGGCGCTGCCGAACTCGTCACCGGTCAGCAAATGCAGCAGCGCATTGCCCAGGCCCGCGCGCTCGGCCATGCGCAGCGTGGCGCCGCCCGTGGCCATGATGCCGCGCCTGACTTCGAGCTGCGAGAAGCGGCAGTTGTCGGCCGCCACCACGATATCGGCGGCCAGCATCAACTCGATGCCCAGCGTGTAGGTGATGCCCTTGACCGCGACCAGCATCGGCTTGGTGCGGCGCCGGTAGCCCTCCATGCCGAGATTCAAGGGGTCGACCAGGCCCAGCGGCACGGCCTTCTCGCCGCGCTGCATCAGCGGCGCGATGGTCGGCAGATCCAGTCCCGCGGTGAAGTGCTCGCCCATGGCGTGCAGCACCCCCACGCGCAGTGCTGGGTCGTCGTCCAGCCGCGTATAGGCCTCGCCGAGCTCGCGGAACATCTTCGGGGTAAAGCCGTTGCGCTTGGCCGGGCGGTTGATGCTGATCAGCAGTACGTGCTCCAGCACCTCGCAGTCGATGTTGCCTTCGGGATGGGTTTCAGGCATAGGGGAGAGTGTCATGCGATGTGTCCTGTTGGGCTGTGGATGAAGGTGTCATGCAATCCGTCGGGCCAGAGCGAGCAATTTTGGCGCGATTTCCTCGCGCAGCCAACTCTCGTTCAATGCCTTGCCCTGGAATGAGCAATTAAGCGCGGCCGTTTCACCGCGGTCAATTTTCCCGAGCGGAACGGCCACCGCCTGCACGTCGGGATAGACCTCGCCCACCGAAACGCAACTTCCCCATCGCGCGTATTGCGCCAGGTTGCGCATCACCTCGGTGCCATGCCGTTCCCACTCATCGGGCGTCTTGACGCGTAACTGGTTGAGCAGGGCCTCGCGCTCCCTGGGTGGACAGGCCATCAGGCAGGCGCGCCCGATGGCCGTACCCGCCAGTGAGTGGGTGGTGCCGACGTCCAGCGGATAGACGGAGTTGGCGCTATGCCGGATGGCTTCGATGTACACGATGCTCAATCGGTCCCGGATGCCAATCGACACCGCGCCGCCGGTCTCTGCGGCCAGCTCGAACATCAACGGTCTTGCCTGCCGTCGCACCGTGAAGAGCTCCAGCAGGGGATAGCCCAGCGACAGTACCGCGGAGCCCAGGCGGTATTTCCCGTAGCTGTCGGTTTGCGCTAGGTAGCCCATGCACATCAGGGTGTAGGTCAGGCGCGAAATGGTGGCCGCCGGCAAACTCAAACGCTGCGCCAGCTCCTTATTGCCCAGCACGGGCTCGCGCGGGGTGAAGCAATGCAGCAACTCCAGCCCGCGTGCCAGCGTCGTGGCGAACTGACGGTCTCCTTCGTATTCCTGAAATCCGGCCGGCACGCGGGAGCGGCGGGGGATGGGTAGTGTGTTTTCAGTTTTTGACATATCGAAATACTTTCAATATATCGGAATTGGCCGATGGTAATTGTGGCCGCATTCCTAAACTGGCGCACGCTCCAAAAGCGCATCCCCACGTAAACACCGAAGGCGACCGCATGAAACTCAATGATTTGCCGGCTCACGAGATTCCAGCACTCAACGGCAACAACGCGCCGATTGGGGACGAGACTGTTTTCGACAACATGACCATTCTGGGTGAAGTGCCCAAGGATCTGAACGGCCTGTATGTGCGCAACGGCCCGAATCCGTTTTTCCCGCCCGACTGGCGCTACCACGCCTATGACGGCGATGGCATGGTGCATGCCATCCAGTTTCAAAACGGCAAGGTGGTTTACCGCAATCGCTGGATCCAGACCCGGGCCTTGCAGGAAGAGCGTGCCGCCGGCCGCGCCCTCTGGAAGGGCCTGAAGGAGCCGATGCGCGCGGACCGCCAGGACGAGCCGCTCAAAAACACCTCGAATACCGATGTCAAGTACCACGCCGGGCGGCTGATCACCATGTGGTACCGCTCCGGCATGCCCTATGCCGTTGATCCCTATACCCTGGAAACCCTGGGTGCGGCCGACTATGACGGAGCGCTGACAAAAATCTCGGCGCACTCGCGGCCAGACGAGCACACGGGTGAGTTGCTGTTTTTTGACTACAGCATGACCGCCCCGTACATGGAGTACGGCGTCATCGGAGCGGACCGCAAGCTGAAGCACAAAATCGAGGTGCCTTTGCCCGGACCGCGTTTGCCGCACGACATGGCGGTGACCGAAAACTACACCATCCTGCACGACTTTCCGCTGTGGCCCGATGCCGAGGCCTTAAAGGCCGGACGCTACAAAGTCCGCTTCCATGCTGACCAGCCCACGCGTTTCGGTGTGGTGCCGCGCTACGGATCCTCGAAGGACATCCGCTGGTTCGAAGCCAAGCCTGCCTACATGCTGCACGTGGTGAACGCCTGGGAAGAGGGTCACGAAGTGGTGATGGTGGGCACGCCGTACCGGCTTCACGCCACGGCCGACGGGCAGCCGGATGCCCGCCGCCTGGAGCACACCATCAATCAGCGCCAGCGCGACTTCATGCTGTATGAGTGGCGCTTCGACCTCAAGACCGGCAAGACTCGCGAACGCGTCATTGATGACGTGCTCAACACCGAATTCCCGGTCATCAACAGCCTGTACCAGGGCCGCAAGAACCGTTATTCCTATAACGTGCTGTTTCCCCAGGGTGGGCGTGAGGAGCCCCGCTTTCCCGGGCTGGTGAAGTACGACCTGAGCACGGGCGGCTACGTGGCTTACAGCGCGGGGCCGCACTACTTTTACAACGAGCCCGGCTTCGCCCCGCGCGACAACAGCCAGAGCGAAGACGATGGCTACCTTGTGATGCCGGTCTGGAACCCCGCCGACCAGCGCTCGGAGATCCAGGTGTTCGATTGCAAAGGGGCTCGCCTGGCCGAGGGCCCGGTGGCCCGGATCGTTATGCCGCGACGCATTCCGCATGGCTTTCATGCGACCTTTATCAGTCAGCAGACGCTGACGCGCTGGAAGTAAACCGTGATCCTGGTTCCGAAAACGAAAATCGACGATTACACAGCCCGTGGCTGGTGGGGCAGCACCACTTTGTGGAATCTGTTTGCGACGCATGTGCGCGAGCGCCCGGACGCCGAGGCCGCGGTGGATGCGTGCAATCGCCCCGACTTTGCGCATGGCGCGCCCAGGCGCCTGACCTGGGCACAGCTGGCGGATGAGGTGGACCGGTTCTGCGGCGTGCTTCTCCAAAGCGGCATCCGCCGTGACGACATACTGTTGATGCAGTTGCCCAATTGCGTCGAGCAGTTCGTGGTGTACCTGTCCTGCGCCAGACTGGGCATCGTGATCACGCCGGTCCCGGTGCAATACCGTGAGCATGAGCTGGCGCACATTCTGTCGATAACGAAAGCGGTCGCGGCGGTCACGTTTGCGCGGATCGGCAAACCCGGTGGCGGGCACCAGAGTGTCGAGATGTTTGCCGGACTCCAGCAGTCGCATCCCTGTTTGAAGAACATTTTTGCGTGGGGCGAACAGGTGCCGTTGATGGCCACCAACCTCGCGGCGGCGATGGCCGTGACCGACGCCGACCGTGAGCGCCTGGCGCGGGCCGAGCGCGAAGCCGCCGTCACCGCCAATGACGTGTTCACGATCTGCTGGACATCCGGCACCGAGGCGCAGCCCAAGGGCGTTCCACGCAGCCACAACGAATGGCTGGTGGTGGCGCCCTCCGTGATCGAGGCAGGAGAGCTCAAGCCCCAAACCCGAATACTCAATCCGTTTCCGCTGGTCAACATGGCGGGGGTCTCCAGCGCCTTCGTGACCTGGTTGTCGCTGGGCGCGACCGTGGTGCAACACCACCCCTTTTCCTTGCCGGTCTTTCTGCGCCAGCTCAAAGAGGAGTGCATCAACTACACCATCGCGCCGCCGGCCATTCTCAACACACTGCTGCAAAATGAAGCCTTGCTGGCGGACATCGACTTCGCCAGGTTGACGCGCATTGGCTCCGGCTCGGCGCCCTTGTCGGAGTGGATGGTGCGCGGCTTTGCCGAAAAGCATGGCGTGCAGATCGTCAATTACTTCGGCTCCAATGAAGGCGCCGCGCTGTCCGGCACATACAGGGACATGCCCGACCCCACCGCGCGCGCCCAGTTCTTTCCGCGCGCCGGCGTCGAGGGTTTTGAGTGGCATCTTTCGACTACGCGCAAGATCAGGACCCGACTGGTCGACATGGAAACCGGTGAAGACATCAACGAGGCCGGCCGGCCGGGCGAAATCCGTTTTGTGGGTCCGACGATTTTCAGCGGGTACTTTCGCGCGCCCGAGCTCACGGACCGCGCCTTCGATGACCAGGGCTTCTACAAAACCGGCGATTTGTTTGAGATTGCCGGGGACCGATTGCAGTACTACCGCTATGTCGGGCGATCCAAGGACCTGGTGATCCGCGGCGGCATGAACATCTCATCCGAAGAGATCGAGAACCTGCTGCTGGCCTGTCCCGGCGTGCAGGAAGCCGCTGTGGTTGGCGTGCCGGACGCCATTCTGGGCGAGAAGGTCTGCGCCTGCGTGGTTGCGGCCGAGGGCCGGACGGTCAACCTGGAAGCCATCACCACCTTCCTGCGCGAGCACAAGCGCGTGGCGGTCTACAAGCTGCCTGAATATCTGCTGCCGCTGCCCATCCTGCCGCGCAATCCGGTGGGCAAGATCCTCAAGCGCGAACTGCGCGAACAGGCGAAGTCGCTGGCTCCGCAAAGCGCGATGTTGGTTGCATGAAGCCGGTCCTGTTGCTGATTCCCGGCATGCTCAACGATGCCCGTGTCTGGGAGCAGGTGACGCCGTATCTGCAGAATGACGCGGATATTTGCATTGCCAATGTCCTGAGTCAGGGCGGCATCGTGGAGATGGCACGCGACGCCTGGGCGCAGGTGGCGAATGTGCCGCCAGACACGCCGTTGGTGCTTTGCGGGTTTTCGATGGGGGGTTACGTTGCTATCGAAATGATGGCTAACAATGCCCGTCCTGTGATGGCTCTGGGGCTGCTGGATACTTCAGCACGTCCTGAATCCAGGGAGGGCGAGATGGTGCGGGAGAAAACCATCGCGGCCATCGAGCGCGATTTCCCCAAAGTGGTGGAGGGCATCCTGCAGTTTGGCACGCACGCGGGCAGCCATGCCGATGCCGTGCTGATGGAGCGCATGCGCCAGATGATGCTGGGTGTCGGACCGCAGGCTGCCATTCGGCAGAACCGCGCCATTGCGAGCCGGGGCGACCACCGGGGGAGGCTCGCGATGCTGGACATTGCCGCGCTTGTGATGTGTGGCCGCGACGACAGGATCACGCCGCCCGCGCTCTCGCAAGAACTGGCTGCACTGATTCCCGGTGCCCGGCTTGAATGGATCGAGCAGGCCGGTCATATGACGCCAATGGAACAGCCGGCCAGCGTAGCCGCACTGCTCAAGACCCTGCTCTAACCCCCCTACATCATCAGGAGACAAAATCATGAAACGACGCAACGCCCTGCAAACGCTTGGCGCCCTGCCGCTGGCTGCGGCCCTGCCCGCTGCCCGGGCCCAGACCTACCCCAGTAAACCGGTATGGATCGATGTTGCGTTTGCCGCCGGCAACACGCTGGACACGGCGCTGCGCCAGGTGGCCGAGATGTTCAGCAAGAACACCGGTCAGACCCTGCTGATCAACAACAAGCCCGGCGGCTCGGGCATTATCGCGGCACAAACCGTGATGGCGGCGCCACCCGACGGCTACACGCTGCTGCTGGCCAGCACCAGCATGTTCGCCATCAACCCGCATACCTTCTCGAAGCTGCCCTACGATCCCGAAAAGAGCTTTCGCCCGGTGACGAACTTCCTGGGTGCGTCGCTGGTCATGGCGGTCAACAACAACGTGCCCGCCAGCAACATCAAGGAATTCGTTGCCTGGGCGAAATCGCGCCCGGGCAGGGTGTCTTTCGCCTCGTTCACCGCGGGCAATTCATCGCACTTCGCGGGAGTGATCCTGAACGAGCGCGCCGGCATCGACATGCTCCACGTGCCGTTCAACGGCACGCCACCGGCCGTGACCGCCCTGCTGGGTGACCAGGTGGATGTGGCCTTCCTGCCGCTGCAGGCCGTGAAGTCGTACGTGAGTGCAGGCAGGGTCAAGGTGCTGGCCGTCACAAGCCCGCAGCGCTCGCCGCTCATGCCGCAGATCGCGACCTTTCGCGAGCAGGGCTATCCGGACCTCGAGATCTACATCTGGTCCGCGATCGTGGCGCCGGCCGGCACGCCCGACGCGGTGATCGGCAAGCTGAACACCGAGTTCGTGAAGATCCTTCGATCCGCCGAGATCAAGGAGAAATGGAAGGCCTTCGATTTTGAGCCACTGCCTTCCACGCCGCAGGAGTTCAACAGGTTCTGGCAAGCGGATTCGAAGCGCTGGGCCGAGGCCGTGAAGATCTCTGGTTTCAAGGCGACCGAGTAAACATGAATCGATATCCCTTTGCGCTGCGGCTGCCGGTGTTCGCGGCCCCCATGTTCCTCATCTCCGGCCCGGAGCTGGTGCTCGCGGCCTGCAAGGCCGGCATCATCGGCGCCTTCCCCACGCCCAATGCCCGGCCGATCGACACGCTCGACGTCTGGATGAAGCAAATCACCGAAGGCCTGGCGCGCGCGCGCGACGAGCAGCCGGCGGCCACCATCGGGCCGTGGTGTGCCAACCTCGTCACGCACTCGTCCAACACGCGATTGCCGCAGGATCTGGAACTGGTCGCCAAATACAAACCGCCGGTCGTGGTGACCGCGCTGGGCAGTCCGAAGCCGGCGATTGAAGTGGTGCAGGGCTACGGCGGACTGGTGTTTGCCGATGTCACCAGCATCACGCTCGCGAAAAAGGCCGTGGCAGCGGGTGCGGACGGCCTGGCCTGTGTTTCGAGCGGCGCGGGCGGGCACACGGGCTCGCTTTCACCGTTCGCGTTTGTCAGCGCGGTGCGCGAGTTCTTTGACGGTCATGTGGTCGTTGGCGGCGGCATCAGCGACGGCTGGGGCGTGGCGGGTGCCATCGCCAGCGGGGCCAACTACGTCTACATGGGCACGCGCTTCATCCCGGTGACCGAGAGCCTCGCGCAGGCGCAATACAAGCAGATGCTGGTGGACAGCACCGTGGACGATTTGGTCGTGAGCGCCGGCATCACCGGTACCCCGGCGAGCTGGCTCAAGCCCTCGCTGCGCGCCAACGGGCTGGACCCCGACAACATGCCGGCCGCGCCGGCGCGCCAGTACGACAGCAACCAGTCCATCGGTGCCAAAAAGTGGAAAGACGTGTGGGCAGCCGGGCAGGGCGTGGGCGCCATCAAGGCCGTGGAGTCGGTGGCCGAGGTGGTGCAGCGTCTGGAAGCGGAGTACCGCGCAGCCTGCAGCCGGCTGGCCTCGCTGTCGCAGCCGGTCGGTCATCGTGATTCGAGGAGATTGAGCCGTGCAGCTTGAAATTGTCAACAAGGTACAGCCGACCTTGGTGCCCAACGGGCACCCCTTCATGACCGGTGTGTTCGAGCCGAATTATGTGGAATGCAATGCGCGCGATCTGACGGTGATCGGCGAAATTCCCAAGTCGTTGAACGGCGTGTATTTGCGCAATACGCAAAACCCGGTGCATCAACCGCTGGGTCGCTACCACGCGTTTGATGGCGATGCCATGCTGCACCTCATGAGCTTTCGGAGCGGTAAGTGCGAGTACCGCAACCGCTTCATTCCGACCAAGGCGTTCATCGAGGAGCAGCAGGCGGGGCGCGCCCTGTATGCCGGGTTGATCGACAACCCGCGTCTGGCCGAGCGTCCCGGCTGGGGTGCTCGCGGCGGGCTGCGTGATACGGCCGCCACGGATGTGATCGTGCACGCGGGCTCCGCGCTTGCCACCTTCTACCAGTGCGGCGAGCCATACCGGCTGGATGCACGCACGCTGGCGTTCAAAGGCGCCGACGCATGGGGCGATCGCATCCTGCCAGACGGGGGCATTTCGGCGCACCCAAAAGTTGATCCCCGCACCGGCGAACTGCTGTTCTTCAATTATTCCAAGCAGGCGCCCTATATGCACTTCGGCGTGGTCGACCAGAACAACCGGCTCGTTCACTACGTGCCGGTGGAACTGCCCGGCCCGCGCCTGCCGCATGACATGGCGTTCACCGAAAATTACGCCATCCTCAATGACTTCCCGCTGTTTTGGGATCCGCAGCTGTTGCAGCAGGGCAAGCACAAGGTGGGGTACCACCCGGAACTGCCGTCGCGCTTTGGCATTGTCCCGCGGCGCGGCAAGCCGGGGGAGGTGCGCTGGTTCGAGGCCAGTCCCACCTATGTGCTGCACTGGCTCAATGCCTGGGAAGAAGGCGACGAGATCGTGCTGCATGGCTACCACCAGCGCACGCCACTGCCCACACGCGGCGACGGCGCTGCCGGCTTCGACAACTCCGGCGCGACCCTGGGCCCCGACCGCTACGGCCCTACGCTGTACTGCTGGCGCTTCAACCTGCGCACGGGGGAAACGCGCGAGCAGCGTCTGTTGGATCAATCGCTGGAGTTCGGCATGATCAACACCCGCTACTGGGGCCAGCCGTACCGATATTCGTACAACATGGTGGCGCATCCCAACTCCTTCCTGTTCGACGGCATCACCCGCTTCGACCATGTCAGCGGCCATTCCGAAAGCTACTCTTTCGGTGCGGGGCGTTTTGGCAGCGAGTCACCGATGGCACCCAACACCAACCCCAGGGGCGAGGACGATGGCTATGTGGTGAGCTTCGTCACCGACATGAATACCAATACTTCCGAGTGTGTGGTACTGGATGCCAGGAACATCGCTGCCGGGCCGGTCGCACGCATCATTTTGCCGCACCGGATCAGCAGCGGCACCCACTCGTACTGGGCCGATGCCAGCGAAATCCGCTCCGACTGGGCGGGGTTTTAACCATCCATGAAAGGCAACACCATGAATCCGTCCACCTACATTCTCGGCGGCTACCAGACCGACTTTGCCAAAGTCTGGGCGCGCCAGGGGCAGGACATCTCCGACATGATGCGCGAGGCCACGCTGGGCGCACTGGCGGCCTGCGAGCTCGACGCCTGCGCCATTGAAAGCATCCACGTCGGCAACGCCTTTGGCGAGCTGCAGCGCCAGCAGGCCCACCTCGGGGCCATGGTGGCCCAGGTGGTGCCGGAGCTGTGGGGCGTGCCCGCCATGCGCCACGAAGGGGCCTGTGCTTCCTCGTCGCTGGCTGTGCTGAGCGCCATGGCCGAAATCGAAGCGGGCCGCTATGACTGCGTGCTGGTCCTGGGTGCCGAGGAACTCAAGAACCTGCCTGGCGATGCAGCCTCGCAAAACCAGAACGCCGCGGCCTGGCAGGGACATGAAGACATCGACTGCAAGTTCATGTGGCCCGCCGGCTTCGGCCTGGTGGCGCAGGAGTATGAGCGCCGCTATGGACTCGACCGCAAATACCTGAACCGGATTGCCGAACTCAACTACGGCAACGCCAAGCGCAACCCGCTGGCACAGACCCGGAAATGGGAGTTCGACGCCCTGAGCTTCACGGACGACGACGAGGCGAATCCGATGATCGAGCCTGGCAGCCGGCGCCAGGACTGCGGGCAGATTACCGACGGTGCCTGCGCCGTGGTGCTGGCCTCGGCGCGCTTTGCGCAGGCGCACGCCACGCGGCGTGGTTCAAGCCTGAATGCCCTGCCGCATATTGCCGGCTGGGGGCACCGCACGGCGGGTCTGCGCCTGCGCGACAAACTCGAGCGCAGCCGCGATCACGCGTATGTGTTTCCGCATCTGCGCCAGACCATCGAGGACGCCTGGCGACGCGCCGGCGTGTCAGGCATCGAGGCAATGAGCGGAGTGGAAACGCACGACTGCTTCACCACGACCGAGTATGTGGCGATTGACCATTTGGGACTGACCTCACCCGGGCAGAGCTGGCAGGCGGTGGAAAACGGTCGCATAGAGCGCGGCGGGAGTTGCCCGGTCAACATGAGTGGCGGCCTGATCGGCTGCGGCCACCCGGTAGGCGCCACCGGTACGCGCATGCTGTTCGATGCGGCGCGGCAGGTCACCAACACGGCGGGCGCCTGCCAAATCGAGAATGCGCAGCGCATCCAGACACTCAATATTGGCGGCTCATGCGCCACCGTGGTCAGCTTTGTGGTGGCGCGCGACGATCGATAGGTCAAACGCTGTCGAATGGCCGCTCGGCGACGCAGTGCTTCAGCCGGGTGTATCGAACAGTGCCGACAGCGCCGCCACGGGCAGCCGGCCGCGCAAGCCAATCGCCACCAGCGCCGGGCCCGCTGCGGGGGCCGGGGCCGTGCGCAGCGTGCCGTGGCGACCGGCGAACTGCAGCTCCGACCATGTGCTGTCGCTGTCTTGTGCTCCGGTGCGCAGCACGCCTTTCAGCCGCAGGATGCCGGGCGGTGGCTCGGCCAGCCAGGCGCGCAGCGCCGTGCTCGAGAACACCCGCGCGGGGCGGCACGACCAGGTGTCGAACAACGCGCCATGAGCCGGGTCGCCGTGTTCGTGCGCACCATCGGCGTGCTCGTGCGGATCACGGTGCGCCGATGCAGGCGTTGCTGCCTGCTGCATGTCGGGCAGCGCCAGGCCGCTGAGCATCGGCAGCGGCACCTGCGCCTGGGTGGTCTCGAACTGGGGCGTGGCGCCGGCGACCGAGGTGATCCAGTCGCGCACGCGGGCTCGCTCGTCGTTCGCCGCGCGGTCGCAATGGTTGACGACGATCAGGTCGGCCGCCTTCAGCTGACGCTCCAGCGTGTCGGCCAGCAAGGGGTCGCGCGACTGCGCCAGCGCAGCGCTCGCATCCACCAGCACGATCACGCCGTCCAGGCTCAGCCCGGGGTCGGCGCGGCCCATCTGCGCAATGCGCCACGGATCGGAGACACCGCTGGCTTCGACCACGACCGCGTCGAACGGCGGTGTCGTGTCGAGCACGCGGATCAAGGCGCTCGTCAGGTCGTCGCCGATCTGGCAGCAGACGCAGCCATTGGTCAGTGCCACCGTGTCACCCGACGAGGCTTCGATCAACCCTGCATCGATATTGATGGCGCCGAAGTCGTTCACCAGCACCGCCATGCGCACCCCCCTGGCGTCGTGCAGCCAGCGGTTCAGCAAGGTCGTCTTGCCGGCGCCGAGAAAGCCGCCGATCACCGTCAGCGGCAGGCGCTTCTTCGTCATTTGGGCCTCAGTCCTTGCGCGCTTCGAACACCCGCCCGGACAGCACGGTGCCCCACACGCGTACGTCCTTCAGCGCCATCGGCTCCACCGCGAGCGGATCGTCCTCGAGTACGCAGAAGTCGGCTCGCTTGCCGCATTCGATGCTGCCGATCTCGTGGTCCAGCTTGAGCGTCCAGGCCGGGCCCAGCGTGATGGCATGCAGTGCCTGCGGCACGCTGATGCGTTCGGCCTCGCCGAGCACGCGCCCCGACGGGGTGACGCGGTTCACCGCGCACCAAGCCGTGAACAAGGGGCCCAGCGGCGTGACCGGCGCGTCGGAATGGATCGCCAGCGGCACGCCAGCCGCCAGCGCGCTGGCGCAGGCATCGAGCCGGTTGGCGCGATCCGGCCCCATGGTCATTTCGTAGTGCTGGTCGCCCCAGTACCAGAGGTGGTTGGTGAACAGGTTGGCGCACAGGCCGAGCGCGGCCATGCGGCGAAACAGCGGCGCATCGATCATCTGGCCGTGCTGCAAGGTGTGGCGGTGGTCGGGCCGCGGCGCGCGCGTCAGCACCCGCTCGATCGCATCGATCGCGACCTCGCTGGCCTCGTCGGCATTCGTGTGAGTGTGGATCAACAGGCCCGCGCGGTGGTAGGTTTCGAAGTCGGCCTCGTATTGCGCCGGCGCAGTGACCCAGATGCCGTTCGGTGCCCCGTTGAAATAGCCGGGCCAGCGCAGCCGCGCCGAGAAACCCTGGATCGAGCCGTCGAGCATCATCTTGACCAGGCCGTAGCGCAGCCGGTCGGTATTGCGTGGCAGCAGGCTTTTAACGTGCTCGGCACCGAGGGCCGCACCGTGCGTGCCATGAAAGGCCTGGAACGCTGGCAGGATGCGGATGCTGTAGGCGTCATCGGCAAGCGCCGACTCGAGCACCTTGCAATCCGTGTCGGTGAGCTTGTTGACGAGGTCGGTGGCAGTCGTCACCCCCTGCATGCAGGCGAGTGCGGCAAACGAGCGCACGCCGGCTTCGGTCATCGGCGCGAGCACCCCGGCGTCGCCGATCTTGCGAATCACCAGGAACTTCGCGGCCGGCTCCTGCAGCTCCCCAGTGGGCTCGCCTGCGTTTGCCCCTGAGCGGAACTTGACCACGCCTTCGACTTCGTTGTCGCGCGTGATGTCGGCCAGCCGCAGCATCGCCGAGTTCACGTTCATTATGTGGCCGTTGGAGTGCGTGATGACGATGGACCGCGTGGTGCTCGCGCGGTCGAGATGCTCGACCGTCATGCGTTCTCCGCCGAAGTAGATCGGATCGAACCCCCACGCGATCAGCGGTTCCGCATCCCCCTTGCCGGCCGAGCGCATTTGCGCGTCGATCTCGGCGAGCCGCGCGACCACCGCCTCCATGGAGCGCAGGCCGCTCCAGACCTTGCCCTGCGGATCGCGCCGGTCGAACCAGCCGAGGTAGTGCATGTCCCACACGCTGCCTTCCTTGAGGTGGCAGTGGCCTTCGACCAGGCCGGGCATCAGCACCTTGTCGGCGAAGCGTTCGTCCAGTGTGTAGTCGCCCCAGGCCTGCATGCGCGCCAGGTCTCCGACCGCGAGGATGCGCCCGTCACGCACGGCGACATGCGTGGCCTCGGGCTGCATCGGGTTCATGGTGATGATCTTGCGGGCGGGGTATACGGTCGTTTGGGTCATGGTGCAGCACTATTTGATATAGACGTTGTCGTAGGGCGACAGCGGACCCCAGATCGTTGTCGGTACGTTCGCGAGCTTCTTGCTCGTAGCCGTGTAATAGGGCGACACGTTGATGAACCCGATGGGCAGATCATCGGTGACGATCTTCTGGAAGGCTGCATAGTAGGCCTTGCGTTTGACCGGGTCGAGGGTCTGGCCGGCCTCGTTCAGCAGGTCGTCCACCTTGGGGTTGTTGTACGACTGGGTGTTGGTCCAGACGATGGGCTTGATGTTGGTTGACAGGTAGGTGCGGGCCACACCGATGACCGGGTCGCCCCAGTTGAAGACTGCGTCCATCGACATGTCGAAATCGTGCGCGGCCATGCGCTTGGCCCAGAAGGGGAAGTCGGCCGAGGTGCGGACCTCGACCGAGATACCCACCTTCTTCAGCTGGCCGCGGATGTATTCCGCCACTGTTCTCTGCCCGTCGCCGCCCGGCAGGTAGTCGATCGTCAATTTGAAGCGCTCGCCGTTCGCATCCACCGTGTAGCCGGCGGCGTCGAGCATGGCGGCGGCCTTCTTCAGGTCATACGGATATTTGACGACGTCGGTGATCGCGAACGGGCTGCCCGGCACGATCGGCCCATCGGACACCTGGGCGAAGCCGCCCATCAGGGCCTTGGTGATGAAGTTCTTGTCGATCGAGGTCGCAATCGCCTTGCGCACGCGCACGTCGGAGAGCGGCTTCTTCGCGGTGTTGAACGCGAGCCAGTTCAGTGCGCCGACGCCTTCGTAGCCCTTCGACGTCAGTGTGACCTTCGGGTTGTCCGTCAGCCGTCGCAGATCGGTCGGGCCTGAGACGAACGTCAACATCTGAAAGTCGCCGCGCTCAAGGCCGATCGTCAGGCTCGAGTTGTCTGGCGTGATGCTGATGATCACCTTTTCGAGGTAAGGCTGGCCCGGCAAAAAGAACTTGTCGAAGCGCTCCATCACGATGCGCTGGCCGGTCGTGAACTCAACCAGCTTGAACGGCCCTGACCCAACCACGTCTTTGGAGTTGCGCGGATGGGTCTTCAGGTCCTTGCCATCGTCGTAGATGTGCTTGGGCAGGATCGGGCACAAGGCCGGGCTCATCGCCAGCACGATCGCCGGGTGCGGCGTGCTCATGCGGATGATCGCGGTGTAGGGGTCGGGTGTGTCGACCCGCTCGACCGGCCCCAGCATGGTCTTGAACGGGTGGTTGGCCTTGATCGCCATGATCGTGAACGCGACGTCGGCCGACGTGACAGGCTTGCCGTCGTGGAACAACGCGTTCTTGCGCAGGTTCAGGGTTAGCGACTTGCCATCCTCGGCAAGCTTCCAGGATTCGGCCAGGTACGGCTGCGGGTTCCACTTGTCGTCGAAGCGCAGGGGGCTCGCAAAGATCTGCGTTGAGGGCATTGCAGTCGCAGCGCCGGATTGCACTGCGCCATTGACGTGGCGCGGAACCTGCGTGGTGCCGAGCACCAGGGTGCCGCCGCGTTTGGGTTCCTGTGCCGAGGCGGGCAGCGAAAACAGCGCCCCCGCAGCGATGAGTCCAGCCGACAACACCGTGGCGCGACGGGTGAGCGGGAGATTCGGCATGGCCGAACCGCGTGAATTTGGTTCCGTCGCAATAGGCGGGTGTTGGTTGGTCACTCCGGTAGTCAGCATAAGTACCCTTTTTCGTGTGATGAATGAGTCAAGAGCGGTGGGCTGTGAACTCCGAGCCAAAGTAGACTTGTGCAAATCTTATTTTTCAACTGAAATATCAATATTTTCCCAATGGGTGAGATTTCAAATGCAAGCCCCGGCCCGCAAAGCGCATGCGAGACAGTTGCGTCGTTGAAGTTCGTCGCAGCAAACCATGCAAATGGCGCATCTTGATCTGCTCGTCAAGGAGGGTGAAAGCTCGGGCGCTACCGTGGCAGCTTTGTGGTGGCACGCGGAGACTGCCTGTCCGTTGGCTATCTATTTTTTGAGGCCCGGTGCCCAGGCAAACGGCTGCAGTTCCTGTTGGAGTAGCGTGCCCAACTCCCGCTTGCGCTGGGCCGGCATTCTGGAACTGATGGCCGCGATGCTGATGCCGGCATAGCTGTTGCTGGAAAGGCGGAAGGCGCAGCCCACGCCGCCGGCCCCCTCGGGGCCGAAATCGGTCATCCCCGAAAACCCGTTCTTGCGCGTCTCCCGGACGATTCGGCGCAGTTTCTCCAGTGGCATGCCACGACGTTCGTACTCGCGTGCCTGCCGTGCGTGTATGGCCACTATCTCCGCATCAGGCAGGCCGGCCAGAATGCCTACGCCGACAGAACTGGTTCCGAGCGGACGGCGTGTGCCCGGCTCGACAACGAAAACCTTGATCGGATAGGCTCCTTCTTCACGGTGCAGGCAAAGCGCGTAGTCGCCACTGCGCACGATCAGGAACACCGTGTCGCCGGTCTGGCGTGCGATTTTTTTCATGACCGGGCGGAACCGGTCTACCACGGGCACCATCCCCGCCGACACCAGCCCGAGCTGCATGGCTTCGATGCCCAGTCGATAAACCTTGGCCGGCGCAGCACGTTCAACAAAGCCCTCGTCGACGAGGCACGCCAGCAGGCGATGGGCGGTGGACCGATCCTGTCCAGTCAGTTCGATAAGTTCCTTCAGCCGGACGCCCTTCTCATGGTGAAAGCCCACTTGTTTGAGGAGTGCCAGCACTTTGCTGGCACTTTGAGAGCCAGCAATTTTGTTTTTATTCTCATCCATTGGGATATTAATTAAATATAAATTGAACCGTAAGATTTTTTCTATTTTAATTCAATCGCCCAAGCAAGCAACCTGATAAGCGTGCGGGCCCTGGTGGAAGCACGGCACAAGCCCTCGGACTTCACCCGCAGAAATTAGCAACACCGGAACCCCCGAAACCTAGGAGATAGAGTATGAAACAGCAACATCGCCGGACCTTTCTGGCCCATATTTTGGCCGCTTCGTGCCTGCTGCCTGCCGGTGGCGCGGTGCTGGCGCAGCCAAATGATTACCCGAACAGAACCATCAAGGTTGTCGTTCCGTTTGCAGCTGGTGGCGGCGGCGACGTGATTGGGCGGGTATACGCCCAGAAGCTCGCCGAGGCCTTAAAGGTGGCCGTCATTGTGGAAAACAAACCAGGCGCCAGCACCATGATTGGCTCCGACTATGTGGCCAAGTCCGCACCGGACGGCTACACCATCCTTCTGAATGTACCCCTGCTGGTGCAAACGCCCTATCTTTTCAACAAGATGGCGTATGACCCGCTGGTCGATCTGACACCCGTCACCGATCTGGCCGCCTCACCGCTGTGGTTCGCGGTCAGCACCTCAAAAACAAATACGCACACGCTCAAGGACTTCGTTGCGCAGGCCAAATTGCACCCGCAGGACTATAACTTTGCGTCGATCGGCGCCGGCTCTTCGGGTCACTTGTTGGGCTATGCGCTGAACGAAGCCAACGGCCTGAACATGATGCACGTCCCCTACAAGGGGAGCTCGCAGGCGACGCTGGCCCTGATGGCGGGCGAGGTTTCTGCGGTGTTCCTCGACTATGTCACGCTGAAACCCCAGCTGGCGTCTGGCAAGGTGCGGCTCCTGGCCGTGACCGGAACGCGTCGTTCGGCGCTGACCCCCGACGTGCCCACGCTGGCCGAGCTCGGCTACCCGGGCTTTGAGTCCACCGTGTGGGCGGCGTTGTTTGTGTCCAGCAAGACGCCTGCCGAAATCGTGAGCCGGCTGGAAACGGAGACGCGCAAGATATTGGCGTTGCCCGATGTCCTGGCCAAGTGGCGCGAGTTGGGCTACGAGCCCGGCGGTATGCCACGGGCCCAGTTCGCCGCGCAGCTGCGTACAGATTCTGTGCGCTGGGGCGCGCTCATCAAGAAGACGGGCGTCAAGCTGGATTGACGTTCTCCATCAATCGTTAACAAGTACAAGGACGCTCCCAATGACATCGACTCTCACTGACGCGCAAAAGATGGCCGTATTTCACGAAATGGCCGAAGCGTGGGAAAGCAAGCAATGGCGCAGGTGCGCGGACCTCTTTGCTCCGAACGGCGTCCTGCATTCCGTGATGCTGGAGCCGGTGGTCGGGCGCGAGGTCTTCTATGAGCGATTGTTGAAACTTTCAAGCCCCAACAAGCAGGTCAGGCAGCATATCCATCGATTGGGTGTGATCGATGGTGCGCTGGTCGTAGAGCGAACCGACGAAATCATCATCGACGGGGTCAGTCGATCTGTTCCCGTAGTTGGCGTCATGGAGTTCGATGGTCCCCTGATTTCGCTATGGCGCGAATACTATGACCGCGCGTCACTCCTTCGGGCGCAGGGGAAAGCTGCATAGCGCGACACTGACGCAAAGACTCGCTGCATCACGTCACTGCGTGGTCGGATGCGTCAAAGCATGCGCAGCGGCGTTCCCCATTTCATCAAACGATTCAGAAGGACACGAACTCATGGCAAATGCGCCGTTAAAAAAAATCATCACCTTTTATTGCCGCTTTACGCCCAGCTACAGCGCCATCGGGTTTTATGCGCGACGACTGTTCTGGCGGCGCACCGGCACCGATTTCGCCGGTCAAACCTGGCTCGTTACGGGTGGGTCCGAAGGCATTGGTGGGTCAGCAGCCCGGCAAGCCGTCGCCGGGGGCGCCACCGTGATTTCGGTGGCACGCGATCTCGGCAAGCTGAAAGCCTTTGCCGCATCGGTGAAGGGGTCGGGCAAGGTTCTCTTCGAGGTGGCAGACTTGTCCCTGCAGGAGGACATCCGTTCGCTCCTGACTCGCCTGGAAGAGCGCAAAGTCCGCATCGACGTCCTGGTGAACAATGTGGGCATCCAGAAACGGGACCAGATTCTCACAAAGGAAGGGCTGGAAACCTCTTTCTCGACGAATATCCTCGGGCATTACCACCTGACGCGCGAGTTGCTTGCACGCAAAATGCTCAGCGAGAATGCGGCGGTAATCGAGGTGTCATCTGGCGGCATGTACAACCATGCCCTGGCAGTCAAGGATCTGAACATCACCGGCTCGGGCTACCTGGGTGTTCGAGCCTATGGCCTGGCCAAGCGTGCGCAAGTGGTACTGACGGGCTACTGGCGTCAAAAATACGCCGCAACGGGCAAGTCCTTCTACGCCATGCATCCGGGCTGGGTCGATACCGCCAGCGTCGGCCGCTCAATGCCGCGCTTTCGCGCGATGCTCAAATCCGTGCTGCGCGACCACTCGCAGGGTGCCGACACCATCGTCTGGTTGGCAGCCAAACGTCCGAAGCAAGCAGGTGGTGAATCCATCTGGTTCGACCGCAAAGAGCGGTCGGTGCATATCTTCCCCCACACTCCGAAAACTTCCGATACGGCCGCAGACCTGATCGCGACCCTCGACAGTTTTTTGCAGCCAGGCCTGGGGCGGGCGATGAGCGCCGAACGCGATGCCGATAGCAGACAGGGTGATGCGAAGCTTCGCGCCGCGACGGCTTGAGTCTGCGCCAGGCGATTGACAAAAATCGTTTTTTGAGAGCATGCGTGTGATCGAGATTGCACGCCTTGCGCACGGATATGTCTTCGCGCGCGCACCGAGTGCAGGCTTTGAATCTTGCTCTGCATTTGATGGCCCGATCGCTCGGTGAACCGTTTCCCAACCCTCGCCGCATTCGTCCAGCAACAACTTCTGCACCTCCTCGCGTTCTGTGAGAGGAGTCGCCGCGAGGCAGTCCATGTCCGAGCGGGTCGCCCCCCAGGGTCGGATCAAAGAACCATGGTTCCAGATACCGCCGCGCGGAATGGCGGGTTGTCCAGAAACGCCGAGTCGACCGGACCTTATGCGGATGGCCGCAAGAGGTGTCTGTGGCTCGGCAGGTTGAATTGGCCTCGTTGCATTTGCACGCCTCGACTGCGGTGAGGTGAACATATTCTTGAGGAATGAGAAAAAATGAAATTAATTATTGGCGGACAAGAAATGAATACCTAGAATCGGCGCGCCTCAGTGCACAAACAGGCACGGAGCATCAACCCCTCTGGCTTGCGTCTTATGTTTAAACCCAGGAGAAAGTGACAATGAAAAGATCCCTGATTGCTTTGGCGGTATTGGCCGCTTCCGGTGCCGCCTTGGCGCAGTCTTCCGTGACCTTGTTTGGCGTGATGGACGCAACCATGGCGGTTGGCCATGGCTCCATCGCCAACAAAACCCAGTTGACCAACTCTGGCAACACCACCACCCGTCTCGGTTTCAAGGGTACTGAAGACCTTGGCGGCGGCTTGAATGCCAGCTTTTGGATTGAAACAGGCATCAACAACGACGATGGCAGCGGTCAAGCCACCAATTTGAATAACACAGCCGCTGGCGCCACACCGGCAACGGGGGGGATTACTTTCAATCGTCGCTCGACCGTCAGTCTGAGCAGCCAGCTTGGCGAGATCCGCATCGGTCGTGACTACACGCCGCATTTCTGGAACTATGTCTGGTTTGATCCATTCACCTACAACGGTGTGGGTGGCATCGCGACCGTTCACGGCACCATCGCCGGCGCAACCAAGGTTCGCGCGTCCAATAGCATTTCCTATTTCACGCCAGCGACCTTGGGCGGCTTCTACGGCCAGCTCATGCATTACTTTGGCGAACAATCCAGCGGAACAGCGACGTCCAGCGACGGTAACGGCACCAGCCTGCGCGTGGGCTATGCCAAGGGCCCTGTCAATGTGGCCATCGCCACGTCGCAAACCAACTACCTCGCCCCTGGCAACACCAAGACCACCAATGTGGGTGCCAGCTACGACTTTGGCGCGGCCAAGCTGTTTGGTTTATATGATCAGGACAAGATCAGCGGTGGTACCAAGGGCAGCGGCTGGCTCGTGGGCGTTAGCGCGCCAGTGGGGGTGGGTGAGTTCCGCGCTTCTTACTCGGGCTACAAGGGAACATTGACCAGCAATGATCCTCGACTCACCAAGCTGGCAGTGGGGTATGTGTACAACTTGTCCAAGAGGACGGCGCTATACGCCACCATTGCCCACCTGAACAACAAGGACGGTTCCGCTGTGACCCTGAACGGCGCAACGACGGCCGCCAATTCCGGCTCCTCGGGCCTTGACCTGGGCTTGCGCACCAGCTTCTGAGTGCGCGGGACTTCAGATAAGGCTGTTAAAACGCCGCCAGCCGACCGGCTGGCGGCGTTCCTTATTGGTACGCACCGACACGACGTTTGGCCCCGGACGACGATCAATACCGATACACGCCTTGCCCGGTCTTGCGGCCCAGCCGGCCCGCGGCCACCATCTCCTTGAGCAGCGGGCAGGGACGGTACTTGCTGTCGCCGAACTCGGCGAGGTAAACGTCCATCACCGCCAGGCACACGTCCAGGCCGATCATGTCGGCCAGCGCCAGCGGGCCGATCGGCTGGTTGCAGCCCAGCTTCATGCCGGCGTCGATGTCCTCGGGCGTGGCCAGGCCTTCGGCCAGCACGAAGAAGGCCTCGTTGATCATCGGCACCAGAATGCGATTCACGACGAAGCCGGGCGCGTTCTTCACGGTGATCGGCGACTTGCCCAGCGCGGTGGCCATGGCGTGCACCGCATCGTGGGTGGCGTCCGAGGTCTGCAGGCCGCGGATGATTTCCACCAGCGCCATCATCGGCACCGGGTTGAAGAAATGCATGCCGATAAAGCGGTCAGGGCGCGAGGTGGCGGCGGCCAGTTTGGTGATGGAGATCGATGAGGTGTTGGAGGCGATGATGACCTCGGGCGCGAGCAGCGCGTCGGCCTGCTTCAGGATCTTGAGCTTGAGCTCGTAGTTCTCGGTGGCGGCCTCGATCACCAGCTGCGCGGATTTCAGGTCTTCATAGCGGGCCGAGCCCTTGATGCGCGCCAGCGCCGCGGCCTTCTCAAGCGCGCTGATCTTGTCCTTCTTGATCAGGCGGTCCAGGCTGGCGGCGACCGTGGCGATGCCTTTGGCGACGGCCGTATCGGAGATATCCACCATCACCACGTCGATGCCCGAGACGGCACACGCCTGCGCAATGCCGTTGCCCATGGTGCCCGCGCCGATGATGCCCACTGTCCGAATGTCCATGTTGATCCTTTTCCAGGGTTGAAATGTGTCAGCTGTCTATGTTATCGGCTCGTCGCGGCATTTGTTGTAACGTACGGACTGGCCAGAAAAACAAACCAGATCAGCGGAGTCCCATGGAAACAAGCATGTTCGACTACATCATCATCGGCGGCGGTTCCGCCGGCTGCGTGCTGGCGGCGCGCCTGAGCGAGAACCCGGCCACCCGGGTCTGCCTGCTGGAGGCCGGCCCGGTCGACAAGAGCGTGCTGATCCACTGCCCGGCCGGGCTCGCGCTGCTGGCCAAGAACGGGCAGGCCAACTGGGCGTTCGAGACCGTGCCGCAGCCCGGCCTGAACGGGCGGCGCGGCTACCAGCCGCGCGGCAAGGTGCTGGGCGGCTCCAGCTCGATCAACGCCATGATCTACAGCCGCGGCCACCCTAGCGACTACGACTATTGGGCCGCGCAGGGCAATCCGGGCTGGAGCTTTGACGAAGTGCTGCCGTATTTCAGGCGCTCCGAGCACAACGAGCGCGGGGCCGATGCCTGGCACGGCGCGGGCGGCCCGCTGAATGTGGCGGACCTGCGCAGTCCGAACCGTTTCGGCCCGGTGTTTGTGCGTGCCGGAAGGGAGGCGGGCTTCGCTGTGAACCACGACTTCAACGGCGCCGAGCAGGAAGGCGTGGGCATGTACCAGGTCACGCACAAAAACGGCGAACGCTTCAGCGCCGCCAAGGCCTACCTCACGCCGAACCTGTCGCGGCCCAACCTGCAGGTCATCACCGGCGCCCACACCACACGCATCCTGACCGAGGGCCGGCGCGCCGTCGGCGTGGAATACCGCCGTGGCGGCCAGCTCGAACAGATCAAGGCCACGCGCGAGGTGCTGCTGTGCGCCGGCTCGCTGCAGTCGCCGCAGCTGCTGTTGCTGTCGGGCATCGGCCCCGGCGCACAGTTGCAGCAGCACGGCATTGCCACCGTGCACGACCTGCCGGGCGTGGGCGAGAACCTGCACGACCACGTGGACGTGGTGCAAGTGGTGGACGCGCCGCACCTGAAGGACCTGTTCGGTATTTCCCCGGTCGGCCTGCTGCGCGTCCTCAAGGGCATTTTTGAATGGCACCGCCACCGCCGCGGCATGCTCACCACCAATTTTGCCGAGGCGGGCGGCTTCATCAAGAGCCAGCCGGGCGAGCCGATTCCGGATTTGCAGCTGCACTTTGTGATCGGCAAGCTGGTGAACCACGGCCGCACGACCAGCTTCGGCCACGGCTATTCATGCCATGTGTGCCTGCTGCGCCCGAAGAGCCGCGGCAGCGTGAAGCTGGCCAGCGCCGACCCGCTGGCGGTGCCGCTGATCGACCCGAACTTTCTGGGCGAGCCGGACGACCTGAGCCGCCTGCTGCGCGGCTTCAGGCTGATGCGCCACATCCTGTCGCAGCCGGTGCTGGCCGGCTATCGCGGCGCCGAGCTGCCGGCCTCCGCCGGCGCGCACACCGACGAGCAGATCGAGCAGTTCATCCGCGACCATTCCGACACGATTTACCACCCCGTCGGCACCTGCCGCATGGGCAACGATGCGCTGGCCGTGGTGGACGCCGAGTTGTGTGTGCACGGCATGGCCGGCCTGCGCGTGGTGGACGCCTCCATCATGCCGCGCGTGGTGGGCGGCAACACGAATGCGCCGACCATCATGATTGCCGAGAAGGCGGCCGACCTGATCAAGGCCGCGGCGCAGGTTGCATGAGCACTTTATAAGAAAAAATGGCCTGTAGCCCTGATCGACCGTGCGCTGACAGCTATCAAAACGATAGTCACCGACTCAGCCCTGAAAGCGCCGGCGCGTGAGTGCGAGCGCGATCCAGAACGTCACCAGCGTGTAGGCGGCCAGCACGCCCGCATGCAACAGCGGCTGCGCCGGCCACTGGCCCATGAACAGCGGACGCACCAGCTCCACCGCATGCGTCAGCGGCAGCAGGCTGGAGAGCGTGTGCACCAGGCCGGGCAGCTGCTCGCGCGGAAAGAACACGCCGCTGAGAAACATCATGGGCGTGAGGAACAGCGTGAAGTAGTAGGTGAAGAAGTCGTAGCCCTGCGCCAGCGCATTGAAGATCAGCGCGATGCAGCTGAAGGTGATGCCCGTGCCCAGCAGCACCGGCCAGGCCACCAGCAGCTTGGGGCTGTGGCTGATGTTCAGGGCCAGGATCACGAGCAGGATGGCCGTCACGCTGAACAGCGCCTTGAAGGCGGCCCACAGCATCTCGGCCAGCACGATGTTGTCCAGGTTCACCGGCGCATTCATGATGCCGTCCCAGGTCCTTTGCACATGCATGCGCGAGAACGCCGAGTACAGCGCCTCGAAGCTGGCGGCGTTCATGGCGCTCATGCAGACCGAGCCGCTGGCCAGGAACAGGATGTAGGGAATCTGCGCGCCGGCCACGGTCACGTGCCCCACGAGTGCGCCCATGCCGTAGCCAAAGGCTACCAGCCACATCAGCGGCTCGGCGATGTTGCCGACCAGGCTGGGAATGGCCAGCTTGCGCCACACCAGCAGGTTGCGCAGGAACACCGGCCACCAGCGCGCCGACAGGTCGGGCACGCGCCAAATGCTCAGGTTCGCCATCAGCCATCCTCCCTGATTTGCCGGCCGGTGAGCTTGAGGAACAGGTCCTCCAGGTTCGCCGGGCGGTGCAGCGTGCGCAGCTGCGGCCACGCGGCCAGCGCGGCCAGCAGCGGCTGCGCATCGTGCGTGTAGAAAAACACGGTCTCGCCACTGAGCTCGACGCGTGCCGCCAGCGCCTTCAGCGGCGCATCGAGCAGGGCCGCGGCGCCCACGCCATAGACCTCGACCACGTCCGGCTCCAGATACTCGGCGATCAGCTCGCGCGGCCGGCCTTCGGCGATCTTCCGGCCGTGGTCCAGTACCAGCAGGCGCGAACACAGGCGCTCGGCCTCGTCCATGAAATGCGTGGTCAGCAGGATCGATTTGCCCTGTTGCAGCAGCACCTGCAGCCGCTCCCACATCAGGTGGCGCGCCTGCGGATCCAGCCCGGTGGTGGGCTCGTCGAGCAGCAGCAGGCGCGGGTCGTTGACCAGGGCCCGGGCCAGGCTCAGGCGCCGGCGCATGCCGCCCGACAGCTCGCCCGGTTTGCTGTCGGCCTTGTGCGCCAGCGCGGCAAAGTCCAGCAGTGCCGGAATGCGCGGGCGAATCTCGGCCGCGCGCATGCCGAAATAGCGGCCATACACCAGCAGATTCTCGAAGCAGCTGAAGTCCGGGTCCAGCGTGTCGGACTGGCTCACCACGCCCAGCTGCGCCTTGATGGCGAGCGCATCGCGCGGCATCTGCAGGCCCGGCGCCGTGGCGCCATCGGGGAAATAGCGCACGGTGCCGGCGTCGTGCGCCGTCAGCCCCAGGCACATGCGGATGGTGGTGGTCTTGCCGGCGCCATTCGGCCCGATCACGCCCAGGCATTCGCCCGGCGCGATCTCAAAGGACAGGTCATCGACCACCACGGCGCTGCCGTAGCGTTTGGTCAGGCCCCGGACGGCAACGAGAGGATGGCTCATGCGACTATTATCCCGGCATGACTTTCCCTGAACTGGGCGCGCTGGCCGCCTGGGCCAACGATTCCTCGCTGCGCCTCGTGCTGGTCGCGCTGCTGGCCGTGCTGCTGGCCCTGCTGGTGCATGGCGTGGGCGCGGCCCTGGTGCTGCGCCTGACGCGGACCATGCCGGTGGCCTTCGCGGCGGCGGGGCAATGCAAGGCACCCACCCGCGTGCTGCTGCCCTTGATTGCGCTGCAGGCGGTCTGGCAGATTGCGCCCGATGATTTTCCGCTGATCGATGCCGTGCGCCATGGCAACGGCCTGCTGCTGCTGATGGTCCTGACCTGGCTGGGCCTGCGCGGTGTGCGCGGCGTGGTGCAGGGCGTCGTCGGCCTGCACCCGCTCGATGTCGAAGACAACCTGAACGCGCGCCGCATCCACACCCAGACCCACATGCTGGCGCGTATCGCCATGTTCACGGTGCTGCTGGCCGGTTTGGCCCTGATGCTGATGACCTTTCCGGGCGCGCGCCAGTTCGGCGCCGGCCTGCTGGCCTCGGCCGGTGTGGTCGGCCTGGTGGCGGGGATTGCGGCGCGCCCGATTTTCAGCAACCTGATCGCCGGGCTGCAGATTGCGCTGGCGCAGCCCATCCGCCTGGACGACGTGCTGGTGGTGCAGGGGGACTTCGGCCGCGTCGAGGAAATTACCGGCACCTACGTGGTGCTCAAGCTCTGGGATGAGCGCCGGCTGATCATTCCGCTGCAGTGGTTCATCGAAAACCCGTTTCACAACTGGACGCGCAAGAGCGCCGGCATCATCGGCACGGTCTTCCTGTGGGTGGACTACCGCATGCCACTGGAGCCGCTGCGCAGGCAGGCGCAGCGGGTCTGCGACGACGCACCCGAATGGGACCGGCGCCTGTGCAAATTGCAGGTGGTGGACGCCGGCGAGCGCAGCATGCAGTTGCGCGTACTGGTGAGCTCCGCCAGCTCGGGCCAGAACTGGGACCTGCGCTGCCGTGTGCGCGAGGCGCTGGTGGATTTCATGCAGCGCGAGTATCCGCAGCATCTGCCTTTGATGCGTGCCGAACTGGCGGAGACGGTTATTTCAGAAAAACAGGCTGTAGCCCAATAGGGTTGTTCGCAGGTAGCTACTTAATTGATAGCAATCGAGGGCGGGCTGCGCGTGCCCGCTACTGGAACGCCACTTCGGAAAAACTGCGCAGCTTGCGGCTGTGCAACTGGTCGATGCGCTGCTCGCGCAGCAGCTCGACGGCGCGGATGCCGATGCGCAGGTGCTGGTCCACGCGCTCGCGGTAGAAGTGGTTCGCCATGCCGGGCAGCTTGATCTCGCCGTGCAGCGGCTTGTCGGACACGCACAGGAGCGTGCCGTAGGGCACACGGAAGCGAAAGCCGTTCGCCGCGATGGTGGCGCTCTCCATGTCCAGCGCCACCGCGCGGCTCTGGCTGAAGCGGCGCTGCGGCGTGTTGTGCGGCAGCAGCTCCCAGTTACGGTTGTCGGTGCTGGCCACGGTGCCGGTGCGCAGGATGCCCTTGAGCGCGGCGCCGCGCAGTTGCGTCACGTCGGCCACCGCATCCTGCAGCGCCACCTGGATCTCGGCCAGCGCCGGGATCGGCACCCACAGCGGCAGCTCCTCGTCGAGCACGTGGTCCTCGCGCACATAGCCGTGCGCCAGCACGTAGTCGCCCAGCTGCTGGCTGTTGCGCAGGCCGGCGCAATGGCCCAGCATGAGCCAGGCGTGCGGGCGCAGCACCGCGATGTGGTCGGTGATGGTCTTGGCATTGGCCGGGCCGACGCCGATGTTGCTCATGGTGATGCCGGAGCGGTCGGCGCGCAGCAGGTGGTAGGACGGCATCTGCGGCAGGCGCGGCGGCGCGGCGCCCAGCGCGTCGCCCGCTTCGGCGCTGAGTCCCACGCGGCGCGTGACCACGTTGCCCGGCTCCACGAACGCGATGTAGTCGCTGTTCGGGTCGGCCATGGCCTCGTGCCCGAGGCGCACGAACTCGTCGATGTAGAACTGGTAGTTGGTGAACAGCACGAAGTTCTGGAAATGCTCGGGCGCCGTGCCGGTGTAGTGGCGCAGGCGCTGCAGCGAGTAGTCCACGCGCGGCGCGGTGAACAGCGACAGCGGCTGCGGCTCGCCGGGGCGCGGCTCATAGGTGCCATTGGCGATGCCGTCGTCCATGGCGGCCAGGTCGGGCAGGTCGAACACGTCGCGCATCAGCAGGCGGCGCCCGGGCGTCATGCTGCCTTCCACATGGTCGTGCTCGGCGAACGAGAAGTGCACCGGGATCGGCTGCGTGCTGGTGCCCACCTCCAGCTCCACCTCGTGGTTTTGCAGCAGCAGGCGGAACTGCTCCAGGTAGTACCGGCTGTACAGGTCGGGGCGCGTGAGCGTGGTCTCGAAGCGGCCCGGGCCGGCGACGAAGCCGTAGCTCAGACGTGTGCTCTCGGCCGGGTCGGGGGCGGCGCGCGCCACCGTGTGGGTGTGGATGCGCACGAACGGGTAGCAGGCGCGCACGTGTCCGGGCAGCGACTCGCCCGCCACGAAGCGCTGCATGGCCTGGCGCAAATGGTCGATCTGCTGGCTGTAGATGGCCTGCACCTGGGCCAGCGCGGCCGCGGCGTCAGTGTGGCGCGTGGGCGCGATGAAGGGGGGCAGGTAGGGCATGGCGCTATTGTCCCTATTTCCGTCAGACTGCTGCGGCCGCCGGCTCCCGAACCGGTTCGCGCATCGCCACAAATTCTTCCGCCAGCGTGGGGTGGATGCCGATGGTGCTGTCGAACACGGCCTTGGTCGCGCCGGCCTTGAGCGCCACGGCAAAGCCCTGCACCACCTCGCCGGCGTCGGGCCCGACCATGTGCAGGCCGACCACGCGGTCGCTCGCGTCGTCTACCAGCAGCTTCATCAGCGTGCGCTCAACGCTGCCGCTCAGCGTGTGCTTGAGCGGCTTGAAGTCGGAGCGGTACACCGTGATGCGGCCGAACCTGGCGCGCGCCTGCGCCTCGGTGTAACCCACGGTGCCAATATTGGGGTGCGTGAACACGGCAGTGGGAACAAAGTCGTAGCTCATGTCGCGCGCTGCCTTGCCATCCGCCGGCCCCAGCAGATGATCGACCAGCGCCATGGCCTCGCCCAGCGCCACCGGCGTGAGCTGCAGGCGCGCCGTCACGTCGCCCAGCGCGTAGATGGAGGGCACCGAGCTCTGGTAGTGCGCGTCCACCACGATCGCGCCATCCTTGCCCAGCGCCACGCCCGCGGCCTCCAGCCCCATGCCGTGCACGTTCGGTACCCGGCCGGTGGCGTAGAGCACCGCGTCCACGGTGGCGCTGTCGCCACCGGCCAGCCGGACCACCAGGCCTTCCGCCGTGCGCTCGATGGCCGCCACCTCGGCCTGGAGGCGCAGGTCCACGCCGGCCTTGCCCATCTCGGCGGCGATGAAGCCGCGCACCTCGTCGTCAAAGCCGCGCAGCACCTGCGCGCCGCGGTACAGCTGCGTGACCTGCGCCCCCAGCCCGTTGAAGATGGAGGCGAATTCGCAGGCGATGTAGCCGCCGCCCACCACCAGCAGCCGGGCCGGGAACGGTTCAAGGTCGAAAATCTCGTTGGAGGTGATCGCATGCTCGCGGCCCGCAACGGCGGGCACACTGGGCGTGCCGCCGGTGGCGATCAGGATGTGGCGGGCGCTGTAGCTGCGCTCGCCGAGCTGCACCGTGTGCGCATCCGCCAGTTGCGCGTGTTCGCTGAACAATTGCACGCCCGCGCCGGTGAGCAGCTGCAGGTACACGCCATTGAGACGTGTGATCTCGCGCGCGCGATTCGCCTTGAGGCGGCCCCAGTCGAGCCGGGGCGCTTCCAGGTCCCAGCCAAAGCCATGCGCTTCCTCGAAGGCTTCGGCATAGTGCGCGGCGTAGCTGTACAGCTTCTTGGGGATGCAGCCGACATTCACGCAGGTGCCGCCGAGTCCGGCGACGCCGCCCGACTCCGCCAGCGCCACCCGCGCACCGCGCTGCGCCGCCATGCGCGCGGCGCGCACACCGCCGCTGCCGCCGCCAATCACGAACAGATCAAAGTCAAAGGTTTTCATCTTGGGTGTATTCCGGTTTTTGAAGGTCACGGACACCCAAGCATGCCTGCACCGGCGCGCGCCTGCAACCGCGGGACGTCAGGGCCGGAGCGGGCAGTCCTTGAATAAATGGAGAACAATCACCAACTTGACTGTGACACCCGCAAATCATCAAGGCACATCATGACCACCCAACTCAAAATCGACTTTGTCTCCGACGTTTCCTGCCCCTGGTGCGTGATTGGCCTGAAATCACTGGACGAGGCGCTGGCGCGCGTCGGCAAGGATGTCACCGCCGAACTGCATTTCCAGCCGTTCGAGCTCAATCCCCAGATGGCGCCCGAGGGCCAGGAGATTACCGAACACATCACCGAAAAGTACGGCATCACGCCTGCGCAGGCGCTGGCCAACCGCGAAAACATCCGTGCGCGCGGCGCGCAGGTGGGCTTCAAGTTCAGCATGGCGGATGAGCCCGGCGGCGGCCGCCACCGCATCTACAACACCTTTGACGCGCATCGGCTCTTACATTGGGCCGAGCTGGAAGGCCTGGACAAGCAAAAAGCGCTGAAAGAAGCGCTGTTCAAGGCCTACTTCACCGACGGCCAGAGCCCCGCCTCGCACGAGGTGCTGGCGCGGGTGGCGGGCGAGGCCGGCCTGGACGCCGCGCGTGCGCGCGAGATCCTGGCTTCAGGCGCGTATGCCGATGAAGTGCGCGCGCGCGAGCAGTTTTATCTCAACAATGGCATTCATTCGGTGCCGGCCATCATCATCAACGAGCGCCATTTGATCTCGGGCGGGCAGCCCGCCGAGGTGTTCGAGCAGGCGCTGCGCCAGATCGCTGCCGAAGGCTGACGGCAGCGGCGGCACAGCGCCGCGCCGATCACCGGTAGGGTTTGCTGGTTTCGTGGCCGATCACGCCGCCCACAGCGGCGCCACCGACGGTCCCGAGGGCGCTGCCGCCCGTCAAAACGGCACCCCCGACGGCACCGATGCCGGCGCCCACAGCGGTGTTTTGATCCTGCCTTGACATGCCGGCGCAGCCACCCAGACCGAGGACCAGGACTGCGGTTGCCGCACTCAGTGCAAAATTTTGTATGGTTTTCATGGAGCTACCTCTTTCTCAAACAAGGTGAGCGGCGACATGGCCGTCCACGTCTTCAATATAGAAGAGGCCCGGCGGCCGCGCTGTCGGGGCAGTTCGCCAGCCTGTGTAGGAGAGCGATGACAGTCAGACTGCGCGCGAGGCGGCCATGCGCAGCGAGTCCGCCACCGCCAGCATCGGCTGCAGCACGCTGGCGCCAAGCTTTCTGGAGCGTTCGCCGCTCCAGCCGTAGAGCTCGTCGGGCAGGTCGGCGTTGTCCTTGAACGGCATCTCGATGGTGAAGGCCAGGCAATCGAAGTGCTGGCTCACCCAATTGGTGGCGAGCGTGAGGTTGGCGCTGCCGGGCGCGGCCTGGCCGTAGCCCTGCCCGGTCTGAAAATCGGGGCTGGCGGCCAGCCACGCGGCCTTGAACGCCGCCTCCAGCGCCGCCAGCCGCGGCGTGTAGCCAGGGTTGCCCTCGGCACCGGCCACGAAGTTGTACGGCAGGCTCTCGTCGCCATGCGCGTCCAGGCACAGGTCCACGCCGGTCTGCTGCATCGCCTGGCGCACCAGAAACACCTCGGGCGACTTTTCCAGGCTTGGCGTCTGCCATTCGCGGTTCAGGTTCGCGCCGGCGGCATTGGTGCGCAGGTTGCCGCGCACCGCGCCGTCGGGGTTCATGTTTGGCACCACGTAGAACACGCAATGGTCCAGCAGCACGCGGCTGACCGGGTCGTCGCCGTCGAGCAGCCGCTCCAGGAATCCTTCGACAAACCACTCGGCCATGGTCTCGCCCGGGTGCTGGCGCGCGATCAGCCAGACCTTCTTTTTGGCGGCGAACGCGGTGGCGCTTCGCGCATCGGTGATGCGCAACAGCGTCATGTCGCGCCCATCCAGTGTGGTGCCGAGGGGCCGCACCTCGACATGGTCGGATTGCCCGCTTGACCCGATCAGGTCGAGGTGGCGCTCGTACGAATAGGGCTCGAAGTAGGCGAAATAAACGCTGTGCGTATCGGGCGTGAGCCGGGCCGTCATGACCTGGCCGTCGAAGCTCGTGGCTATGCGCAGCCAGTGCTGGCGGTCGTGGCTGGCCAGCACGCGGTAGTCATCCCAGCCCTTGGGGAACGCGCACTGGCCCGCGTTCAGAAAGCGCAGCGTTACCGGCAGGCCGGCCGCGCCCTGCAGCCGGAAGTGAAACCACTGCGCAAAGCCGGCCGCGTTGTCGCTGCGGATCCTGAGCTGGATGTCGTTCGGGTCGGCCAGGCTCACGACCTCAATGGCACCGGCATCAAACGAGGTGGAAATGCTCAGTGGCGGCATGAGACGGGTTTTGATGGTGGATTCAGACGGCTGCATAGCGCTCGCGCAGTTCGCGCTTGAGCACCTTGCCGATTGCGCTGCGCGGCAACTCGTCGATGAACTGCAGCGCGGCCAGCCGCTGCGTCTTGCCGACACGGCCATTGAACCACTGCAGCAGAGCGTCCGCCGTGGTGTCGTTGCCCGGCCGCCCGACCACGAAGGCTACGGGCGTCTCGCCCCAGGCCTGGGACGGTACACCGACCACCGCCGCCTCCGCCACCGCGGGATGCTCGCGCAGCACGGCTTCGAGGTCGCTCGGGTAGATGTTGAAGCCGCCCGAGATGATCATGTCCTTCTTGCGGTCGAACAGTGTGAGAAAGCCGTCGGCGTCGAAGCGGCCGACGTCGCCGGTGCGGATGAAGCGCTTGCCGGCCGGGTCGAACCATTCGGCCTCGCGCGTCTTGCCGGGCTGGCCGTGGTAGCCGGTCATCATGCCGGGCGAATGGCCGACCACTTCGCCGGCCTCGCCTGGCGCGACTTCATGACCTTCGTCGTCGATCAGCCGGATGTCGCTGGTGGCCGCCGGCTGGCCGACCGTGTGCAGTTTGTGCGGGTACAGGTGCGCCTGCAGGATGCAGGTGCCGCCGCCCTCGGTCATGCCGTAGTACTCGATCAGGCCGCCGGGCCAGCGCCCCAGCACATCGGCCTTGAGCGCGGCCGAGAACGGCGCGCTGGTGGAGAACTTGAAGACGAAGCTGGACAGATCAAAACGGTCAAACTCGGGCCTCGCCATGATGCGCTGGTACTGCACCGGCACCAGCATGGTGTGCGTGGCGCGCTGTGTCTGCGCGAGTTGCAGGTAGCCGAGTGCGTCGAATTTCGGCATCAGCACCACGGTGCCACCGAAGGCCAGCGTCGGGAAGAACATCACCAGCGTGGTATTCGAGTACAGCGGGGTGGCCAGCACGGTCACGGTGCCCGGGCCGTAGCTGAACTGGTCGCCGCGCTGCACATGGGCCCAGCGCATGCCGTGGCCCTGCACGATGCCCTTGGGCTCGCCCGTGGTGCCGGACGAATAGATGATGTTGAAGGGTGTCTCGGGGCGGATGTCGGCGTGCGCCGGTGTTGCGCCTTCAGGCGCCAGCCAGTCGTGCAGGGCACGCCCCGCGCTCGAGCCGTCGAGCGCGATGCGCGGCCCCGGTGGGGTGCTGGCTGGCGTGGTTGCCGCGTCCAGCGCCGCGGCCACGCCGGCATCCAGGAAGAACAGCCTGGCCTGCGCGTCCGCCGCCATGCGCAGCAGGCTCTCGGGCATCGAGCTCGGCGCCAGCGGAGCCACCGCGACGCCAGCGCGCAGCGCGCCGAGAAACACCGCGGCGTATTCGATCGACGGGCTGGCGCAGATCGCAATCGCGTCGCCCACCTGCACACCATCGCGTTGCAGCGCCGCGGCCGTGCGGTCCATCAACGCATCGAGCGCACCGTAGGTTAGCGTGCGCTCGCCCTCGACCAGCGCGCGCCGTGTCGGCGCCTGCGCGGCATGCCCGCGGATCAGCTCGGTGATGAGGCCAAAGTCTTGCTGCGAAAGGTCGTGCATGGTGAAGGTATCCGGAAGGCTGTGGCCATCATAATGAATCAGGGGTGCGCGGCGTACCGATAATCGACGCATGACCACCTCTTCTTTCAGCACCTTGCCACTCAGCCCCGCCGTGCTCGCCAACCTGCAGCAGCTGGGCTACCACGGCATGACGCCGATCCAGGCCGCCAGCCTGCCCGTGGCGCTGCTCGGCCAGGATCTGATCGCGCAGGCCCAGACCGGCAGCGGAAAGACGGCAGCCTTTGCACTGGCCCTGCTGGCGAATCTGAATCCGCGCCGCTTTGCCGTGCAGGCGCTGGTGCTGTGCCCCACGCGCGAGCTGGCCGACCAGGTCACGCAGGAGATCCGCCGTCTCGCACGCGCCGAGGAGAACATCAAGATCGTGACCCTGTGCGGCGGCGTGCCGATGCGCATGCAAAACGCCAGCCTGGAGCATGGCGCCCACATCGTGGTGGGCACGCCCGGGCGCATCATGGACCACTTGCAGCGCGGCACCTTGAATCTGGACGCGCTCAATACGCTGGTGCTGGACGAGGCCGACCGCATGCTCGACATGGGCTTTTTCGACGACATTGCCACCGTGGCGCGCCAGTGCCCGAAGGAGCGCCAGACGCTGCTGTTCTCGGCCACCTACCCCGAAGGGATTGAAAAAATCGCGCGGCAATTCATGCGCGAGCCCCGCCAGATCAAGGTGGAGGCGCAGCATACTGCCGATGTCATCGAGCAGCGCTTCTACCAGGTTACGCGCGCCAGCCGGTTACCCACGGTGGCGCTGCTGCTGAACCACTTTCGCCCGGTCAGCACGCTGGCCTTTTGCAACACCAAGCAGCAGTGCCGCGAGCTGGTGGCGCTGTTACAGGCGCAGGGCTTCAGCGCGCTGGCCCTGTTTGGCGAACTCGAGCAGCGCGAGCGCGACCAGGTGCTGGCGCAGTTTGCGAACCGCAGCTGCTCTGTGCTGGTCGCCACCGACGTGGCCTCGCGCGGGCTTGACATCGAGCAGCTGGAGGCGGTGATCAACGTCGACATCACGCCCGACGCCGAGGTCCACGTGCACCGTATCGGCCGCACCGGACGCGCCGGCGAATCGGGGCTGGCGCTGAGCCTGGCGAGCATGGACGAGATGGGCTTTGTCGGCAAGATCGAGCAGTACCAGAAGCGCGAATCCATCTGGCACAAAGTCGAAGAGCTCACGCCCGCCAGCGCCGAGTCGCTGCTGCCGCCCATGGTGACGCTGCAGATCCTGGGTGGCCGCAAGGAAAAGATCCGCCCCGGCGACGTGCTGGGCGCGCTCACGGGGGAGGCCGGGTTCAGCCGCGAGCAGGTCGGCAAGATCAACGTCACCGAGTTCTCCACCTTTGTCGCGGTGCGGCGCGACATCGCGCAGGACGCCCTGCGCAAACTCAATGCCGGCAAAGTCAAGGGCAAGAGCGTCAAGGTGCGGCTGATGCACGTCGATCAACCTTGATTGACAAGAGAATTGACCTGTAGCCCTTGCCGTATATGCGCTATCAGCTATTGAAAAAGTAGCGTCACGGACCGGACCTTGAACCTCATGCGGCCGTCCGACGGGTACGGGCAGGACGCGATGGTTTGGGTTGACCCGCCACCACCTGGAGCGCCACGGGTGCTTTTCGGGCCGTCGTTTTGGGGCTGGGCCTGGTTTTGGCCGCGGGCTTCCTGGCGACTGCCTTTTTGGGCGTCGCCGGCTTGGCGCGGGCGGGCGTGCGGACTTTGTGGGCTGGCGCGCGGTGCCGCGCCGCAACGGCCTCGGTGGACGCGGCGTGCCTCGCAGGCTCGGCCACCGCGGCGGGCGTGAGCTTCAGCAACTCCTCGTGCGTCGCCTGCATGTACCTGGCCAGCTCCGGCAGGTCAGGCATGGCCTTGCGGCAAGCGGTCAGGCCGAAGTCGAGCGAGCCGTTGTAGCTCTGCACGGTCACGTTCAGCGCCATGCTGTGCCCCACGATGGACACCGGGTAGTAGGTCAGCATCTTCGCGCCCGCCATGTACAGCGCGAACTTCGGCCCCGGCACGTTGGAGATGGCGACGTTGACGACCGGCGGCATGCGGTTTGCCAGCCTGGAGCGGCCATACAGCGACACCAGACCGCCGATCAGCCAGGGCGCGCCCAGCGAGGGAAAGTCCATAGTCATTACCGACTTCATGCTGGCCGTCATGGCCTTGGCTGCCAGGCTCGATTGCCGGATCGCCTGCAGCCGCTCTAGCGGGTCGGCAACGGTGCTGGCCAGGCTCACGCGCATCATCGAGGCCTGCGTGTTCATCTCGGTGTTGCCCTTTTCGCGCAGGCTCACCGGAACGCCGGCCAGCAGCGGCTCGGTCGGCACGCAGCCCAGGTCGGCCAGGTAGTGGCGCAGCGCGCCCGAGCAAATCGCCATCACCACATCGTTCAGGGTCACGCCCTGGCCCTTGGCGATGTGCTTGATCTCGGCCAGTGGAATCGAAAAACTCGAAAAAATCCGCTGATTGGTGACGCTCACATTGATCGGCGTCTTGGGGCCGAACCACTGGTTGCCGATGGCGCCCTTGACGCCTTTGGCGGGGGCGGGCGCGCCGGCTTCGGCGCCGGGCGTCTCGCTGGGCGCCGGGCGCAGCATCTGCACCGTGCTGCGCAGCATCGCCGGCAGCGCCCGGGCCAGCCTGGCCGCCTGCACCAGCGAGTTCTTCAGGCCGGCGCCCGTCAGCTCGGCAATGCCGTAGGTGTCGTGGTCCATGGGGCGGCGCGGCGGCGCCGGGCGCACTGTGCGCGGCACCGGGCCGAGGTCCATGATGGACTGGGCCAGCACGGCGCCGCCTTCGCCGTCCAGCGCGGCGTGGTGCACCTTGGAGTAGAACGCCACGCGGCGCGTGCCCTTGGGGGCATCGGGCGGGGTCTCGACGCCCTCGATCACATAGAACTCCCACAACGGGCGGCTGCGGTCGAGCTGGCTCGAATGCAGCCGGCCCACCAGATTGTCCAGCTGGGCGCGGTTGCCCGGCTTGGGCAGCACCGTGCTGCGGATGTGGTATTCCAGATCGAGGTCGTCATCGGCGACCCAGACCGGATTGGCCAGCTCGAACGGCATGTTCAGCAGCTTGCGCTGGAACACGGGCGCCAGGTGCATGCGGCGCTCGATGTGCCGGCGCACGTCCTGCACGAATTCGCCCTTGTAGCCGGGCGGCAGCTCGAAGATGTTGAGCCCGCCCACGTGCATGGGCATTTCGGGTGTTTCAAGGTACAGGAACGAAGCGTCGATGCCGCCGAGGTGGTCCATTGCAGTCTCCAGGGGTTTGGGTGCCGGGCTGCGATCTTGAACCATTTGCGGCAAAAGCGGTAGCACCTGGGCGTCACCGTCAGGCGCCCAGACATTTCCCTACCTGGCACCGCCGGCCGCCACCCTTGCCCTCCCCCAAAAGGGGAGGGAATCAAGTCCGAACCTTGTGTCAAACAGCGTCAGTTGACCTGCGCCGGCCGCGGCTCTTCGCGACGCGGCGGCTGCCGCTCGCCTTCGGGTTTGGGCCTGGCCCGGTTTTCGGGCGCCTGAACCGCGCGCTGCTCTTGCGGCGGCCTCGCACGCTGGGCTGGGGCTTGGCCCGGCGCTTGCCGCATTGGCTGCTCCTGCTGGGCGCGCTGGGCCTGGGCCTGACGCGCCTGCTGCTGCGCACGCTGCGCCTGCATCTGCTGCTCCTGCTGCATGCGCTGCGCCTGGACCTGGCGCATCTGCTGTTCCTGTTGCGCGCGCTGGGATTCTTGTGCCTTCTGCTGCGCCTGCATCTGCGCGGCGCGGGCTGCCTGTTCGTTTTGCGCCTGCTCGCGCTGGGCATTTTGCTGGCGCAGTCCTTGTTCGCGCTGCGTCTGTTCGCGCTGCATTGGCTCTTGCTGCACCGCTGGCTGGTGCGGCACGGCTTGCGGCGGCTGCACCGGTGCTGCCGCGGGGTGTGGCACCACGATGGCCTCGTCGCGCGGGGGCCTTGAAGGCTCGGGCTGTCCGCGCGGCACCAGCGGCACGCCGGCCAGCGGCGGTCGCACCGTCGGCGTGGCCGGTGCTGCCGGATTGGCGGCGCCGGGGGTCAAGCCGTGCGGCATGCCGCCTTGTGCGTTGCGCGCCGGCTCGGGGCGCAGTTGCGGGTTTGGCAGCGCCTCACGCGCCGGCGCGGTACCGGCCCGGCCCCGGTTGAAGGCGGGGTTGGAGACGACGCGCCGGTCGATCACCGCGGCCGGCGGCGCGGGGTGCGCCTGCGTCAGCCTTGATGCGCCGAACACGCTGCGCGGGTCGCGCGTCGGCGCCGGCGGCGCCACCACGCGGGCGCGCTCCAGCTCGGCCGCGGCCACCGGGCGCGCGTTGCCGCGCACGTGCTGGCCCTGCGCGAACGCGGCCACCGTCACCGCCGTCACGGCGGCCGGCAGGTGCTGGTAGCGGTAGACGTTGGTGACATTCGTGATGTTCGTGACCTTGTGGTTGATCACCATCCGGTTCACGTTGTTGACATAGGCCGGGCTGGCCCGGTAGCTCGGGTGCCAGGCCTCGCCCGGCGCCAGCGGGAACCAGGCCACGCCGGGCTGCGCGGCGCCGCCCACCGAGAGGTTGAAACTGATGCCGCCGGCACTGCCGCCGACAAAGCCCACCAATGCGGGCGCATACACCGGGCGGACGTTGCGGGCACCGGGCACCCAGCACCAGCGCGAGCCCAACCGGGCCCAGCGGCCGTAGTGGAACGGCGCGAAGCCCCAGGGCTCGTCGTCGATCCAGGTCCAGCCCCAGGGCGCGATCGAGGCCCAATGGCCGACACGGTAGGGCGCCCAGTCGGCCACTGTCACGCGCGGCACCCAGACGGCGCCGTAGCTCGGGTCGTTTTCCCAGTCGCCGTAGTTGTCCAGCTGCTGGTAGCCGATGACGTCGCGCGAGACATAGCGCGCCGAGATGGAGCGGTCTTCGTCCTGGTCGCGCGCCTGCGCCCAGCGGTCGAACGGGTCCAGCGCCGGCGCGGTCTGCGCGGCAACCTGGTCCAGGCCGGCGCCCGAGAAAGTGATCTGCTCGCGCGCATTGATGCCCGCCGAGGCGCCGTCGCTGCCGTACACCACGGCGCTGCCCGACTGCACCGTGACCCGCGTGGTGCCGCTGGCGGGGTCCACGTCGACGCGATAGTCGCCCGGCTGCGACGCCGTGAACGCCAGGTTCGGCGTGTCGATCTCGAAGCGCTGGCCGGGCGGCAGGCTGCGCACGCGCGCAATCAGGCTGCCCTGGGTCAGGGCGAGCTGCACGGTCTGGTCGTCGAGCGTGGAAAAACTCAGGCTGGTGGCGCCGTCCAGGCGTACGGCGGTGGAGTCGATGTGCAGCTCGGAGCGCGCGCCCGCGTCGTTCCAGAGCCGGTCGCCCTGGGTCAGCGGCCGGTTCAGTACCGCGCCGGCCCACTGGTCGAATCCGGCGGGCGCGAAGCTCACCGGCCCGTCGAAGTAGTTGAGTTGCGCCACGCGATCGGGCGGGTCGCCCGGCGTTTGCGCGAACGCGCCGGGGCCGGCGCCCAGGGCGGCCATCAGCACCAGGAGGGGCACGAGCATCCGCCGCGCGAGCCGCCCGCGGCGTGAAAAAAATGCGTTTGAAGTCACGTTGTTGTCTCCCGCGGCCTGTGGTCAGGGCGGCCGCGATGGTTCACCCTGCTACTTAGAACGCGCCAGCGTGGATAAAGACCACCCGCGCCGGGCTGGCAAAAGCAAAATCCCGTCGCCGATTGCAACGGGGTGTAAGGCGGCAGGGCGCCGAGCGGCCTTCAACGCGCGTGTGTGACACCGCCATCGACCACCAGCGTCGAGCCCACCACATAGTCGCCCGCGGTTGAGGCCAGGTAGATCGCGGCGCCAGCCATGTCCTCGTCGCGCCCGATGCGCCCGGCCGGAATGTGCTTGATGACTTCGTCGGCCTGGTCGCGCGCGGTCCGGTTCATCTCGGAGGCAAAGGCACCGGGCGCGATGGCGCTCACCACGATGTTGTCCTTCACGAGGCGCAGTGCCATGCGGCGCGTGAGCTGGATCAGGCCGGCCTTGCTGGCGGCGTAGGAGTAGGTCTCCTGCGGGTTCACCGAGATGCCATCGATGGACGCGATGTTGATGACCTTGGCCGGCCGGGTCCGGGCTGCGAGCCGCAACTGTGCGCTGAGCGCCTGCGTCAAAAAGAAGGGCGTCTTCAGGTTCAGGTCCACCACCTTGTCCCAGCCGCTTTCGGGAAATTCGTCGAACGGCGCGCCCCACGCGGCGCCGGCGTTGTTGACCAGGATGTCGAGCTTTTCCTCGCGCGCCGCGAAGGCGGCCGCCAGCGCCTGCGCGCCCGCCACGGTCGACACATCAGCCGGCAGCGAGACACAGGGGCCGATACTGGAGAGCTCGCGCGCCGTCTCGTCGCAGGCGGCTGCCTTGCGCGCCGAGATGTAGACGCGCGCGCCCTGCGCCAGAAAACCGGCCGCAATCATGCGGCCGATGCCGCGCGAGCCGCCCGTGACGAGCGCCACGCGCCCCTGCAGTGAGAAAAGATCGTTCATGTTCATCGTGCGGCTCCTGAAAATAATGAGGCCGAGGTTACCGCCAAGCCGTGCGATGGGCCGTCACCTGGGCGCCAGCGCAGTTCTTTGCCATGGTGGAAATTTCTCGTCAAATCAGGCTGTAACCATTGTTGGATATGCGCATAACGCTATTAAAACAAGAGCAGCCGGAGTTGCTTAAACTGGGGCTCAATCCCTGCTCCAAATCCCTCCATGCAAAATTTCTGGCCCTCCAGCGGCTTTGACCAGCTCCGGCGCGATGCGCGCGGCTGGCTGGTGCCCACCGACGACTACCTGCGCCTGTTCCTGGCGCGTCCCGAGCTGGCGCTGGTGCCCGAGTCCTGTGATGTGGAGCGGGCCCTGCATGCCGCGCTGGTCCTGCAGCCATCGCGGGCCGTGACGCCACGCGAACTGGCGGCCCTCGCCGACCCGGATGCGCGCGCCAACTACGCGCTGTTTGTGCGCTTTCGCGACGCACTGCTGTCGGCCGGCACGCTCGAGGGCTACTACCTCGGCCTGTTCCGCGGCGGCCACGTGGACATACCGCCGCTGTTCGTGGACCTGCTGGCGCAGGCCATCGTGCGCAACGTGCTCGATGACGCGACCGACGTTTACGAGCTGCGTGCCGGCGAAATGCTGTTTCGCGCCCAGCGCATCTCGACCCAGGGCGGGCAGATCCTCGCGGCCGACCGCGACGTGGTGGATCTGCTGAGCGAGACGGGCGGTCTCGGCGAGATCGGCCGCCTGCTGACGCAGGCCAATGCGCCGATGCGCGCGCTGGAGATGGCGGTGCTGGCCGAGCACAACGCACCGCGCTACTGGCAGGACGGCGAGCGCCACCGCTTCTTGCTGGACCTGACGCACGAGGTCCGCAATGACCTCAGCCACGGCTTGACGCTCACCATGACGCGCGCGCGCTCGGGCCTGGGTGCGCTGGCGCGCGTGCTGGAAAAATGGATCGCGCACTTTCTGGGCGTGGCCGTGCGCATCCGGCCCGAGCCCAGAATCGACGATCCGGCGTGGCGCTGGCACATCGGGCTCGACACCGAAGCCACGGCGCTGCTCAATGACCTGTATGAAGGCAACGCGGTCGAGGCCGAACGCCAGCAAAGGCTGCTCAGCCTGTTCCGGCTCGACTTTGCCGATCCCCAGGAGATGCGTGCCGATGTGGCGGGCAAACCGGTCTATCTGGGCCTGGCAACGAGCGCCGACCAGGGGGTCAAACTGAAACCGCAAAACCTGCTGGTGAATTTGCCGTTGCGCGCCGCGCGTCCACAATAGGGGTCCTCCACCCCATAGCCTGCCTTGCCCCGGCGCCCCGCGACGATGACCGACATCCTGACCGTCACCATGAACCCGGCCGTCGACGTGTCCACCTCCGTCGACAAGGTGCTGGACACGCACAAGCTCAGGTGCAGCCCCGCGCAGCGCCACGCGGGCGGCGGCGGCGTCAACGTGGCGCGCGTCGTGCAGCGCCTGGGCGGCGACTGCGTGGCGTTCTACCCGGCCGGCGGCGCCACTGGTGCGCTGCTGCGGCAGCTGCTCGACGCGGAAGGGGTGCGCAGCCGGTGCCTCGCGCTCGACGAGGCCACGCGCGAGAACTTCACGGTCGGCGAGACCTCGAGCGGGCGCGAGTTCCGCTTCGTGCTGCCCGGCCCGACGCTGGCGCCGGCGCAGTGGCAGGCCTGCCTGGCACAGATCGATGCACCCGAGGCGGCGCCGCGCTACCTGGTGCTCAGCGGCAGCCTGCCGCCCGGCGTGCCGGTGGATTTCTACGCCCGGCTCGCGGGGCCGGCACGCGCACGCGGCGCGTGCGTGGTGCTGGACAGCTCGGGGCCGGCGCTGGCGGCGGCGCTGCACGCCGGGGTCGATATTGTCAAGCCCAGCCTGCGCGAGCTGCGCGAACTCACGGGCCAGCCGCTGGCGGGCGAGTCCGAGTGGCGCGCGGCGGCGCAGCAGATCGTTGATCAGGGCCAGGCCCGGATGGTGGCGCTGTCGCTCGGGGCCGAAGGCGCACTGCTCGTGACGGCCGATGCGAACTGGCGCGCGCCGGGCCTGGCGGTGCCGGTATGCGGCGCCACTGGCGCGGGCGACAGCTTCGTCGGCGCCATGGTCTGGGCGCTGGCGTGCGGGGCCGACCTGCCGCAGGCCCTGTGCTACGGCGTGGCCGGCGGCTCCGCCGCGCTGCTGTCGAGTGGCACCGCGCTGTGCCAGAAGGCGGACGTGGAGCGGCTCTGCCGGGAGGTCCGGCTCGTCAAGGCTTGAAGGCCTTGTCGTCATAGGCCTGGCTGTAGGTCTGCCAGTCCTGCCAGACCTGCGCGGCGCAGTCTTTCGAGACGTCGAGCAGTTGTTTGCGCCACTTCTTGCGCTGCCCGAAGGCGATCAGCTCGTCGGCCGTGGCCGAGCCCTCGCGCCCGGCGCTGCGCAACTGGTCCCAGGCCGTCAGGCGGCCCATCACGCCCAGCACGCGCTCAAGCTCCTTCATGGTCTGGCTGGAGCGGTCCAGCGTGACCCGGTCCTCGCTGGGCTGCAGGGCGCGCAGCACGTAGCTTTGCTTGCCAATGCGCAGCGGCTGCAAAAAGGCCATGGACACCGCCTGCACGCGCCGCTGCAGAGCCACGACCCGGTGCGCCTCGCTCTTCCACTTGGGTTGCGGCACGGTGAGGTAGGGCAGCAGCGCGGACGGCTTCGCGTGCTTGAGGTCGAGCAGGTAGTTGCGGTCCGGCGAGCCTTTTCCCTTGACCAGAATCGCGTAGCGATCTAACCCCAGACTGCCGGTGCCGGCGATGCGGCGCGCCACGTCCAGCACCTTGTAGAAGGCCGGGTCGGGCTGCCGTTCGGCGAACTGGCGGACGATCTGCGTGACCTGCTCGCGTTGCTTGTCGGACACTGGCAGCGCCTTTTTGCCGTCCAGGCGCAGGGTCCGGCGCCGGCCCTTCTCGTCGAGGTCGGTGCGCCGGTTCAGAAAGTCGGCACGCAGGCGGCCCTGCAGGTCGGTCAGCAGCCTGCCGACCAGGCCTTGCGCGGTATCGCGCTCGACCCAGCGCATTTCACCCTGCGCCAGCGCGCCGGCGTAGCTGTCGAGGAAATGCCCGCACAGCACTTGGGCCTCCGCGGCGCTGGCCGAGATGCTCTCGGCGCCGACCCGCACGCTGGTGAGCATGCGTACCAGATCCCAGTCCACCGGGGCCAGCACGGCCTCGTCGAAATCGTTGATGTCGAAGTAGGCAAGGCGGTTGTCGCCCTTGTAGCTGCCGAAATTTTCCAGGTGCAGATCGCCGCAGAGCCAGCCCGGCGGCGCCGACTCGACCATGGCGCCCCGCGGCAGCTGCTGGTAGAAAAGGTGGCAGGTGCCGCGCAGGAAAACGAACGGGCTGGTGCGCATATTGCGGTACTTCATCTGCAGGCGCTCGGGGTCGCGGCCCGCATTGAAGTCCTGGAGGCATCGCACGATATCCATGGCCAGTCCTTCGCTGTTATTCGGTGAACAGGCGCAGCAGGCCGCGCGCCGTGAACAGGTCGCCCGGGTTGCGGGTTTCGTCGAGCACGCCGGCCAGGCGCTGCAGCAGCCGCGCACTGCGCCGCGCACGCCAGATCACCAGGTCGGCCAGCCAGGGATGGCGGTTCGCCCGATTCGCCTGGGCATAGAGGTCGAAACGCGGCTTCAGCGCCGACAGGCGGGCTTCGTAGTCGGCGCGCACCGCGGCGTCGCCTTGGCGCGTGCCGGCCAGCAGCGCCTGCGCCGCATGGATGCCGGTCTCCAGCGCCTTGCCGATGCCCTCGCCGGTGAACGAGTAGGTGCTGCCGGCCGCCTCGCCGGTCACCAGAAGCCCGGGCCGTGACAGCCGCGCGCCCTCCAGCGTGCAGCGCAGCGGCGCGCCCTTCAGGGGGCCGAGCAGCGTGCCGCCGGCCAGCAGCTCGCGCGCGGGGGCGTGCAGCCGCGTGAAATCGTCGAACACCCGGCGCAGATTCGGCTCGCCGCCCGGCTCCCGGCTGGGGCGGTCAAGCGTGCCCACGCCGATGTTGAACACGCCGCCCGGGCACGGAAAGATCCAGCCGTAGCCGGGCGCGAGCGCGCGGTGCCAGACCACTTCGAGCGCGTCGAGCGGCGCGGCCAGGGCCTCGTGCTTCACGTAGCCGCGCAGCGCCACGCCGCTGGGCGTGTGGCGCAGGGCCATGCCGGCCGCCAGCAGCGCCTGCGGTACGGCGCCGGTGGCCAGCACGACCCAGCGCGCGCGCAGCTCGCGCGTGAACTCGCCGTGCTGCAGCCGGGCGCCGACCACGGCGTCGCCGTCCTCCAGCGGTTGAATGAAGCGCAGCGGCGCGAACATGCGCGCGCCGGCTGCTGCCGCGGCGCGGCACACGATCTCGTCGAGCCGGCGGCGCGGCAGCACCGCCAGCATGGCGGGCACGTCGATGCGCCCGCCGCGCGGGCCGACGCAGCGCACGAAGCGGGCCGGCTGTGCCTCGCCCATCACGGCGTCCCACACGCCGAGCCGGCGCAGCGCCTCGTGGGCATCGGGAATCAGGCCGTCGCCGCAGGCCTTGTCGCGCGGAAAGGCGTGCTGGTCGACCAGCACCACGTCCAGCCCGCCGCGCGCGAGCAACTGCGCCGCCGCGCTGCCGGCCGGGCCGGCGCCGACGACGAGCACGTCGCAGGCGGCCGGGAGCTGTTCGATGTCAAGATTCATGACGGGGCAGGGGCGCAAGGCGCCGCGGGCGATCGGAGTCTGGATTCCAGCAGTCTGCCACGCGGGCAAGTGCGGGGATAATCGAGCCTTTCCTGAAACCCACCGGAGTTATTGCATGGCCAAGAAAATCAGAACCGAGAGCGACATTTGCGCGCCCAAACCCATTCCCGCACCGGGCTACACCACCACGGCCGGACGCGGGCAAAAACGCAGCCTGGAGCGCGGCACCGCCACCAACAACAAGAAAAACCCGGGCAAGCGGCCGAAAAAGGGCGGCTGATTACATATTGCGCCGGTACTGCCCGCCGACCTCGAACAGCGCATTCGTGATCTGGCCGAGCGAGCACACGCGCACGGCCTGCATCAGCACCTCGAACACGTTTTTGTTCTCGATCACGGCGAGCTGCAGTGTCTTGAGCATCGCGGGGGATTCCTTGGCGTGGCGCTGGTGGAAGTCGGCCAGCCGTTTCAGCTGACCCTGCTTTTCCTCGTCGGTGGATCGCGCCAGCTCCAGCTTGTCCTGCACGGCATCGCCATGCGGGTTGCGGAAGGTGTTGACGCCCACGATCGGCAGTTCGCCGGTGTGCTTGAGCATCTCGTAGTGCATCGACTCGTCCTGGATGCGCCCGCGCTGGTAGCCGGTTTCCATGGCCCCCAGCACGCCGCCGCGCTCGGCGATGCGTTCGAACTCCAGCAGCACGGCTTCCTCGACCAGCTCGGTCAGCTCCTCGATGATGAAGCTGCCCTGGTTCGGGTTCTCGTTCTTGGCCAGGCCCCATTCGCGGTTGATGATGAGCTGGATCGCCATCGCGCGGCGCACCGAGTCCTCGGTCGGCGTGGTGATGGCCTCGTCGAAGGCGTTGGTGTGCAGCGAGTTGCAGTTGTCGTAGATCGCGATCAGCGCCTGCAGCGTGGTGCGGATGTCGTTGAACTGGATCTCCTGCGCGTGCAGGCTGCGCCCCGAGGTCTGGATGTGGTACTTGAGCTTCTGGCTGCGTTCGTTGGCGCCGTATTTCTCCTTCATCGCCACCGCCCAGATGCGCCGCGCCACGCGCCCCATCACGGTGTACTCGGGGTCCATGCCGTTGCTGAAGAAAAAGCTCAGGTTCGGCGCGAAGTCGTCGATGTGCATGCCGCGCGCCAGGTAGGCCTCGACAAAAGTGAAGCCGTTCGATAGCGTGAAGGCGAGCTGGCTGATCGGGTTCGCGCCGGCCTCGGCGATGTGGTAGCCGCTGATCGACACGCTGTAGAAGTTGCGCACCCGGTGGTGCACGAAGTACTCGGCGATGTCGCCCATCACCTTGAGGCTGAACTCGGTGGAGAAGATGCAGGTGTTCTGGCCCTGGTCTTCCTTGAGGATGTCGGCCTGCACCGTGCCGCGCACGTTCTCCTGCACCCATTCCTTGATCTTGGCGGTTTCGGTCTCGGTCGGCTCGCGCCCGTTGTCGAGCTTGAACTTGTCGATGTTCTGGTCGATCGCGGTGTTCATGAACATCGCCAGGATGGTCGGCGCCGGGCCGTTGATGGTCATGGAAACCGAGGTGCTGGGGCTGCACAAATCAAAACCGCCGTACAGCACCTTCATGTCGTCCAGCGTGGCGATCGACACGCCCGAGTTGCCGACCTTGCCGTAGATGTCGGGGCGCGGATCGGGGTCGTTGCCGTACAGGGTCACGGAATCAAACGCGGTCGAGAGCCGCTTGGCCGCCATGCCCGAACTCAGCAGCTTGAAGCGGGTGTTGGTGCGAAACGCGTCGCCTTCGCCCGCGAACATGCGGGTCGGGTCCTCGCCCTCGCGTTTGAAGGCGAAGGTGCCGGCGGTGTAGGGGTAGCTGCCGGGCACGTTGTCCAGCATCAGCCACTGCAGGATCTCGCCGTGGTCCTGGTATTGCGGCAACGCCACCTTGCGGATGGTGGTGCCCGACAGCGATTTGGTGGTCAGCGCGGTGCGGATCTCCTTGTCGCGGATCTTCACCACGTACTCGTCGCCGGCATAGGCCTTTTGCATTTCGGGCCACTGGGCCAGCAGCTTTTTGGCGGGCGGCTCCTGCACCTGCTCGCGCGCCACGGCCAGGTCGATGGCGGCCTCGGCGGCGCGCGCCTTGTCGGGCTTGGCCACGGTCAGCATCGCGGCGGCGGCGCGCAGCTGCTGGATCTCGCGTGCCAGCTGGGCCTGTTCGCGCGCGCGCTTTTTGTAGCCGCGCACGGTATCGCTGATCTCGGCCAGATAGCGCGTGCGCGCCGCCGGCACCACCGGGGTCTGGTTCGTGCTGTGGCGCACGCTCACATGCGGCAGGCTGGACTTGCCGAGCTTGAGGCCGAGTTCGGCCAGGCGCGCGCTGAGGGCCTGGTACAGCGCGGTCACGCCGTCGTCGTTGAAGCGCGCGGCCATGGTGCCGAACACCGGCATCTGGTCGGGCGGCGTGGTCCAGGCCTCCTTGTTGCGCTGCACCTGTTTGGAGACGTCGCGCAGCGCGTCGAGCGCGCCCTTGCGGTCGAACTTGTTGATGGCCACGAACTCGGCGAAGTCCAGCATGTCGATTTTTTCCAGCTGGCTGGCGGCGCCGAATTCGGGCGTCATCACGTACATCGGCACGTCCACGTGCGGCACGATGGCGGCGTCACCCTGGCCGATGCCCGAGGTTTCCACCACGATCAGATCAAAGCCCGCCACCTTGCAGGCGGCGATCACATCGGGCAGCGCGGCGCTGATTTCGGAGCCGAAGTCGCGCGTGGCCAGGCTGCGCATGAACACGCGCTGGCCGTTGTCGGTGGCGGCCGCGGCCGGCTTGCCGGCCACCTTGGTCGGCGGCTTGCGCCACGGGCCAATCGCATTCATGCGGATGCGGTCACCCAAGAGCGCGCCGCCGCTCTTGCGCCGTGACGGGTCGATGGAAATCACCGCCACGCGCAGGCTGTCGTTCTGGTCGAGGCGCAGGCGCCGGATCAGCTCGTCCGTGAGCGATGACTTGCCCGCGCCGCCGGTGCCGGTGATGCCGAGCACGGGTACCTTCTTCGTCGCCGCCTGGGTGCGCAGGGTTTGGACCAGTGCCGCCAGTGGGGTGTCGGCACTCTGGCCGGTCGCCGGGGCCGCGGCGTTCTCAAGCGCCGTGATGAGCTGGGCCAGTGCGCGCCAGGCCATCTCGCCGTGGCCCTGGATGGCGCCAATGTCCCTGGGCGCGAAGCCGCTGAGGTCCTTGTCGCAGCGCATCACCATCTCGCCGATCATGCCGGCCAGGCCCATCTTCTGGCCGTCTTCGGGGCTGAAGATGCGCGCCACGCCGTAGGCCTGCAGCTCGCGGATCTCGGGCGGCACGATCACGCCCCCGCCGCCGCCGAAGACCTGGATGTGCTCGCCGCCGCGGCTCTTGAGCAGGTCCACCATGTACTTGAAGTACTCGACGTGCCCGCCCTGGTAGGAACTGATGGCGATGCCCTGTGCGTCTTCCTGCAGCGCGGCCGTCACGACCTCGTCCACGCTGCGGTTGTGGCCCAGGTGGATGACCTCGGCGCCCATGCCCTGCAGGATGCGCCGCATGATGTTGATGGCCGCGTCGTGCCCGTCGAACAGGCTGGCGGCCGTGACGAAACGCACCTTGTGCGTGGGGCGGTAGTTGGCAAGGGCCTTGTAGTCAGCGGACAGGTCGGTCATGGTGTCTCCACGCGGTGCAGCGTTGGTGGTCGATCGGATCGGGGGTGGCACGATACTAATTGACGTTTACGTAAACGTCAATTAGAAGCGAGACCCTCAGGCACTCTTTTTAGCACCTGGGAATTCGGGGTTTACCCGCGAATTCACCCTATTCACCCGGCATGTCCGGGTCCAACGGGCCATCTGCAAGTCCCGTGCAAGGTTCGCGTCAGATAGTGGTACTGCCTTCCCAAAAAAAGGGATGGGTGAAGGGCTCACATGCAGCGTTGGCGCCCAGCTTGCGCTGGCGCTTCAAGGCGAGGCACTTCACACGGGATTCGTTTATCAACCTGGAGACAGAATGAAATTTAGTTTTGCAAAGCTGGCCATTGCGTCGGCCGTCCTGACCGTTGCCGGCGTCGCGACTGCCGCGGAGCCCATCAAGATCGGGGTGGACGGACCCTTCACGGGCGGCTCGTCGTCGATGGGGGTCAGCATGCGCGATGGCGTGCGTCTGGCGATCGATGAAATCAACAAGTCCGGCGGCGTGCTGGGGCGCAAGCTGCAGGCGGTGGAGCGTGACGACGAGGCGAAAAACGAGCGCGGCTCGCAAATTGCCCAGGAATTGATCAACAAGGAAAAAGTGACGGCGGTGGTGGGCTACATCAACACTGGCGTGGCACTGGCGTCGCAGCGTTTCTTCCAGGACGCCAAGATCCCGGTCATGAGCAACGTGGCCACCGGCAGCGTGATCACCAAGCAGTTCAAGGACCAGCCCGACAACTACGTTTTCCGCAACTCGGCGCATGACAGCATCCAGGCGCCGATGATCGTGGAAGAGGCCATCACGCGCCGCGGCTTCAAGAAGGTCGCCATCCTGGCCGACTCCACCAACTACGGCCAGCTGGGCCGCGAGGATCTGGAGGCCGCGCTCGCGGCCAAAGGCGTCAAGCCGGTGGCGGTCGAGAAGTTCAATATCAAGGACGTCGACATGACGCCCCAGCTGCTCAAGGCCAAGGAGGCCGGCGCCGACGTCGTGCTTACCTATGGCATCGGCCCCGAGCTGGCCCAGATCGCCAACGGCATGACCAAGCTGGGCTGGAAAGTCCCCCTGGTGGGCAGCTGGACCCTGTCGATGGCCAACTACATCGACAATGCGGGCCCCGGCGGCGAGGGCGCGCGCATGCCGCAGACCTTCATCCAGGAGCCCAACACACCCAAGCGCAAGGCCTTCATCGATGCGTACCTGAAGGCCTTCAAGCCCAAGAACAACCGCATCGATTCGGCCGTGTCGGCGGCGCAGGGTTATGACTCCGTGTACCTGCTGGCGGCCGCCATCAAGCAGGCCAACAGCACGGACGGCCCGAAGATTCGGGAGGCGCTGGAAAACCTGCACACCAAGGTGGACGGTGTCGTGACGGTGTATGACAAGCCGTTCACCCATGACGACCATGACGCCATCACGGCCAACATTCCGGTGATGGGCGAGGTGAAGGCCGGCCGCGTGGTCTACGCCTACGCCGACGACCTGAAAAAAGGCGCGGACCTGCGCATGAAAGACGCCAAGGCCAAGGCCGCACCGGCTGCCAGGAAGTAATCGGATCCTTGCCGTTATCGTGCTTCAAGACAAACACTGCGCGGACCTTTGCGGCCCGCGCGGTGTTTTTTTATAGCCTTTTCGTCGTTGGCATTTTCGCGGAACGCAACTTATGGAAATCCTGCTTCAACTGATCTACAGCGGTGTCTCGCTTGGCATGATCTATGCCGTGATCGCGTTTGGTTATCAACTGACCTTCCAGACCTCGGACACCCTCAATTTCGGCCAGGGCGATGCACTGATGCTGGGCGCCATGGTCGGGCTCACGCTGGTCAATCTGGGCGTCAACTACTGGCTGATGATTCCGCTGGTGATCGTGTTCGGGCTGTTGCAGGGGGCGCTGGTGGAGCGCGTCGGCGTGCGTCCCGCCATCAAGATCAAGAGCGAGTTCGGCTGGATCATGTCGACCATCGCGCTGGGGATCATTTTCAAGAACGTGGCCGAGAACGTCTGGGGCCGCGACGACCTGCGGTTTCCCTCCCCGTTGCCCGAATCACCGCTGAAGGTGTTCGGCGCCAACGTGCTGCCGATGGAAATCCTGGTGGTCGTGGGCGCCGTGCTGATGATGCTGGCCGTCGAGTTCTTCAACCGCAAGACCATCTATGGCAAGGCCGTGGTGGCGACCTTCAACGACCGGGACGCGGCCAAGCTGATGGGCATCAACACCGGCCTGGTGATCACATTCTCCTACGCGCTGTCTTCCGCCACGGCCGCTTTTGCCGGTGTGCTGATCGCACCGCTGACGTTGACAGGCGCCACCATGGGGGCCGTGCTCGGTCTCAAGGCCTTCGCCGTCGCCATCATCGGCGGGCTGACCAGCGGCATGGGCATCATCGTGGGCGGCATCATTTTGGGCATTGCCGAAACGACCACCGGTTTTTATATCTCGACCGGCTACAAGGATGTCCCCGGCCTGGTGCTGCTGCTGGCCGTGCTGGCCATCAAGCCGGCCGGCCTGTTTGGCAAAACCGCCATCAAGAAAGTTTGACGATGAACCGGAAGTTTCTTTTGGTGTCGGTGTTGTGCCTGGCCGCGCTGGGTGCCGTTCCGTGGTTTCTGCCCAACCCGTACTACATCCACCTGATCGCCACCATCATGATCTACGCGATCCTGCTGTTCGGCCTGGACATCGTGGTGGGCTACACCGGCCAGGTGTCGCTCGGGCATGCCGGCCTGTTCGGCATCGGCGCCTACGCGACCGGCGTGCTGTTCATGAAGCTGGGAGCGTCCCTGTGGCTGACCATTCCGGCCAGCGTCCTGGTGACCGCGGGCTTTGGCGCGCTGCTGGCGCTGCCGGCGTTGCGCGTGACGGGCCCTTACCTGGCCATGGTGACGCTGGCGTTCGGCACCATCATCCAGATCCTGATCAACGAGATGGACTTCCTCACCGAAGGCCCGCTCGGCATCAAGATCCCCAAGCCCAGCGTGGCGGGCTACACGTTCGACGAGCGTGCCTTTTACTGGCTGGTGTTTGGGCTGATGCTGCTGTCGCTGATCGTGGTGCACCGGATTTTGAAGTCCCAACTCGGGCGCGCCTTCGAGGCGCTGCGTGGCAGCCCGGTGGCGTCCGACTGCATGGGCGTGTCGGTGTACCGCTACAAGGTCTACGCGTTCGTGATCAGCGCCGGCTTTGCCGGACTGGCGGGCAGCCTGTACGCGTATTCGGAGCAATACATTTCGCCCAATACCTACAACTTCGAGCTGACGGTGCTGTTCCTGCTGGCCGTCATCATGGGCGGGCGCAAGACCCGCACGGGGGTCCTGCTGGGAGCCGCCATCATCGTGATGCTGCCCAAGCTGCTCGACGACCTGGACACGTTTCGCATCGTTGCCTCGGGGCTGGCCCTCCTGATCGCGGTGGGTGCGGGCGTGGGCATAGCCAAAAAGATGACGTCGCCGAAGATCATCTGGATTCCGGTGGTCGGGGCCATCGCGCTGGCCGGTTTTTCGTTCTGGCTGGATTCCATCACGGACTGGCGCCTGTCGATTTTCGGCTTGATGATCCTGTTCGTGGTGTATTACCTGCCCGATGGCATCGTGGGTTTCGTGCGCAACCTGCTGGCCTTCCGCAAGGGCGGCCGCGTCGCCAGGAGCGCATCCGCCGGCCCCGATTCCGGCAAGGACGCCCTGGGGCTGGCCGCGTCGGCCGGCGAAGGTACGTTGCTGGTGGCCAAGGACGTGCTGATGCAGTTTGGCGGCCTGAAGGCGATCAATGAGGTGGACCTGCTGATCCGGCGCGGCACGATTCATGGCCTGATCGGCCCCAATGGTTCGGGCAAGAGCACCATGATGAACGTGCTGACCGGCATTTACGTGCCCACCGCGGGCAGCATCGAGTTCGCCGGCCGCTCGGTGGTCGGGCGCACCTCGTCCGATATCGCCCTGTCGGGCATTGCGCGCACCTTCCAGAACGTGCAGCTGTTCGGCGAAATGACGGCCCTGCAAAACATCCAGGTGGGCCTGCACCACACGTTTGACAGCCACATCGTCGACGTGTCGCTGAACACGCCGCGCTACCGGCGCGAGGAGGCGGCTGCGATCGAGCGTGGCCTGGGCCTGCTGCGCTTTGTCGGGCTGGAGGACATGGCCTTCGAGGAGGCGCGCAACCTGCCCTATGGCAAGCAGCGCCTGCTGGAGATCGCGCGTGCGCTGGCGCTCGATCCGCAACTGCTGCTGCTGGACGAGCCGGCCGCCGGCCTGACGGCGCCGGACATCAAGGAGCTGATCTCCATCATTCGCAAGATCCGCGACCACGGCATGACCGTGATCCTGATCGAGCACCACATGGACGTGGTCATGAGCATCTGCGACACCGTCTCGGTACTGGATTTTGGCCAGAAGATTGCCGAGGGCCGGCCGGCCGAAGTGCAGGCCGACCCGAAGGTCATCGAAGCCTATCTGGGTGGCCAGGCGGCGTAGACCCAACAAGGAGCAGGCAAGTCATCACTATGTTGAGCATCAAAAATCTCGAAGCGGGTTACGGCAAGATCCAGGTCCTGCACGGCATTTCCATTGACGTGCCCAGGGGTAAAGTAGTGACGCTGATCGGCTCCAACGGCGCCGGCAAGACGACCACCATGCGGGCGGTCTCGGGCATGATCAAACCGACCGCGGGCAGCATCACGCTGCAGGGCAAGCGCGTCGATGGCCTGGAGTCCTACACCATTGCCAAGCTGGGCCTGGCGCATTCGCCCGAGGGCCGGCGTGTGTTTGCGACCATGAGCGTAACCGACAACCTGACCCTGGGGGCTTTTCCGCGCCTGACCGGCAGCCGTCCCAGGGGCGATGTGGCGGGGGACCTGGAACGCGCGATGGAGCTGTTTCCGCGCCTGAAGGAGCGCCGCAACCAGCTGGCCGGCACGCTGTCGGGCGGCGAGCAGCAAATGCTGGCGATGGCCCGCGCCGTCATGCTGAACCCGGAGATCGTGCTGCTCGACGAGCCCTCGATGGGGCTCGCGCCGATTCTGGTCGAGGAAGTCTTTCGCATCATTGCCAACCTCAAGGCGCGCGGCGTCACCATGCTGCTGGTGGAGCAGTTTGCTGCCGCGGCGCTGCAAGTGGCGGACTACGGCTACGTACTGGAAAACGGCCGCATCTCCGTGCATGGCGAGGCCGAGCGCCTGCGCGACGACCCGGCCGTCAAGGCCGCCTACCTGGGCGCCGGGCACTGAATCCGTTGCCGCGGCAGGCTACTTGACCTTCAGCCCGGCCAGCTTCGGGTCGCTCGGCGGGTAGCGCAGATCCAGCTCGCGCAAGGTGTCGCGCACCACGGTGGCGATCATCAGGTTGCGGTGCGTCTTGGAGTCGGCCGGCACCACGGTCCAGGGCGCCCAGGCCGTGCTGGTGGCGCCCAGCAGCGCCTCGTAGGCCTGCTGGTACGCGGGCCATTGCTTGCGCACTTCCAGGTCCCCCAGGCTGAATTTCCAGTGTTTGGTGGGGTCGTCCACGCGCTCCTGCAGGCGCACGCGCTGCTCCTCATAGCTGATGTGCAGCATGAACTTGAGCAGCACCGTGCCGGTCTCCACCAGCAGGCGCTCGAACTCGTTGATGTGCCGATAGCGCTGATGCGTCTGCTCGGGCGTGATCCAGCCGTTGACCACCGGCACCAGCACCTCTTCGTAGTGGCTGCGGTTGAAAATCATCACCTGGCCCGCGCCGGGCATTTTCTGGTGGATGCGCCACAGGTAGTCGTGCGCGCGTTCTTCCTCGGACGGCACCTTCCAGCCGATGGTGTCGACGCCCAGCGGACTGAGCTGGCCGAACACGCCGCGGATGGTGCCATCCTTGCCTGCGGCGTCGATGCCTTGCAGCACCACCAGCAGCTTGTAGCGCCGGTCGGCGTAAAACAGTTCCTGCAGCGTGTCCAGCTCCAGCGCCAGGGCCTCGACGCGGGCCTTGTCCTGGGCCTTGTCGCCGTCGGAAAAGGGCTGGGCCCTGGGGTCGAAGTCGGAGAGCTTGCAGGGTTTGCCGCTCGCATCAATGCGCGGTTGCCATGGCGCCAGAAGTTTGCCGGCTTTCATGAGGTCAATCGCACCGCAGCCCACATGCCGGCTGTCAGGGGCGCTACAAAAACAAGAGCGTCGGGGGCGCCGGCCAGCGATTGCCAATAAGAATGCATGAATTGCTCCTCAACGTTCTAAACTTATGCTGTAAATCAGGATACCTCCCTGGAGATTGCCATGAAACCCCTGCAGCTTTTCGATCCCGCCTCCAGCACCTACACCTATGTGCTGTTTGACGAGGCCACGCGCGATGCGCTCATCATCGATCCGGTGGACGAGCAGGTCGAGCGCGATCTGGCCGTGCTCAAGCAGTACGGCCTCAAGCTGGTCTGGACGGTGGAGACCCATGCGCATGCCGACCACATCACCAGCGCCGGGCTGCTGGCCGAGCATGCCGGCGCGAAAACGGCCGCGCCGGCGGGCTGCGGCATCCGCACGGCGTCGGTGCAACTGGGGCACGGCGAGGTGCTGCGTTTCGGCGGCGAGGCGATCACCGCACTGCATACGCCCGGCCATACGGCGGGCAGCATGAGCTATCTGTGGAAGACGCCGGGCGGCGACCATGTGTTCACCGGCGACACGCTGCTCATCAACGGCTGCGGGCGCACCGACTTCCAGTCCGGCAGCGCCGCGGATCTGTACCGCAGCCTGACCGAAGTGCTGTTCGCGCTGCCCGATGCCACCACCGTCTGGCCGGCGCACGACTACCAGGGCCGCACGCATTCGACCATTGGCGCCGAGAAGGCCGGCAACGCGCGCGTGGCCGGCAAGACGCTGGCCGAGTTTGTCGCCACCATGGACGCACTGGGCCTGCCCAAACCCAAGCGCATGGACGAGGCCGTGCCGGCGAATCTGAGCTCGGGCCTGCGCCACGACGCCGGTGCGGCGACCCTGGCCCAGCCGGACGCGCCGGACGCGCCGCGTCCCGCGCAAGGCTACGCCGGCGATGTATCGCCGCAGTTGGCCTGCCGCTGGTGGCAGGCGGGCGAGGCCGTGCTGGTGGACGTGCGCACCGATGCCGAACGCGAATGGGTCGGCTTCGTGCCCGGCGCGGTGCCGCTGGCCTGGAAGCAGTGGCCCGGCATGGCCATGAACCCGGCGTTCGATGTCGGCCTCAAGGAAGCCGTGCCGCCGGGCAAGAAGGTGGTGCTCTTGTGCCGCAGCGGCGTGCGCTCGATTGCGGCGGCCAGGCGCGCGACCGAACTGGGCCTGCAGGCCTACAACATTCTGGAAGGCTTCGAGGGCGACCCGGATGAGCAGGCGCACCGCGGCCGCAAGGGCGGCTGGCGCCTGCGCGGCCTGCCGTGGCGGCAGGGCTGATCCTGGTTGCTCCACCGCATCGCGCGCGAACCGCGACGCACGAAACCAGCGCGGCAGATACCAGGGATACCGCGGAACCGGCTTCGCCGGGCCGCTGATATCGCCCCCTTGAGGGGGAAGCGCCGCAGGCGCTTCGGGGGTGTTCTATTTCATTCCTGCACGAAGCGCTTCGGCTGAGCGGCCAGCCAGCGGTGGTAGCAGGTGCTGGCGTGCGGGCTGTGCTCGATGCCGACGGCAAACAGCGCACCCAGCAGCGATTCTTCGCGTCCGATCGGCAGCGCCGGGCCTAGCTCGGGAGCGGTGGTGCGCCCCAGCGCCTGCCCCAGCTCCAGGTCGGCCAGTTTTTTGCCCTTTTGAATCTCGGCGACACCCTGCGAGCTGACCCCGGCGCTGCCCGCGAGCTCGGCCAGTTCGCCCAGGCCGCTGACGGGCTCCAGCTGGAGCCAGCCGACGCGGCCATTGGCATCGCGCCCCAGAATGCCGAACGGCCGGCCGATCACCACGTATTCGACCCAGTGGCTGGCGACGAACTCGGACAGGTCCTGCGCGATCGACGGCACCCGCAGCAGCGCATTCTGGCTCTGCGTCAGCGTGCTGCGCCAGATCTGCGAGTGGCGCCCGCTGGCCGTGGCCTGCATGCGCCTGAGCGTGTCGATCAGGCGGCGCGAGATGTCCGGGGTTTGCTTGGGGATGAATTGTTCGATCAGGCCGCGGTTGAAGGCGTCCACCGCAATCTGCTCGTCCGCCTGGCCGGTCAGCAGCACGCGCAGACCGGGCCAGTCCACCAGCTCACTGAGCGCCTGCAGTCCGTCCATGCCGGGCATGGAGTAGTCGACCACGCACACCTGGGTGAGTGCGTAACGCCGGCTGTGCTCGCCCCAATAACGCAGGATTTGCGAAATCAGGGGTGCCCCGCCCGCGCGCGACTCTTCGATCATCTCCTGCTGCGCCCAGGCGTCGGCTTCCCACAGCGGCGGCTCTTGCTGCAGGTAGTTGATGCAGGTCTGCGGCCGCCGGAACAGGCGCACGTGCCAGTCCTCCGGCATCACCAGCGCCAGCATGTCGAGATAGTCGGGGTCGTCGTCGAGGAACACGATGGTTCCGGGCGATTGGTAGAGGGGAAAGCTCATCGTGATTGGAATGGGCGGTGATTTTTGACAGGTGACATTTTGACGTGTGCCGGTTGTAGCATGGCTGCCTCAGGTCAGCAAGGGCCACTGGCCCGCGCTCGCGGCTCCTCAGCCGCTGGGTACTCGCCGCAGCACGTCCTGCGCCACCTGCTCGTAGGCGCCGGCCAGTTGCAGCACGGCAAAGTCGGCCTGCGGTCTGCCGATAATTTGCAGCCCCATCGGCAGACCCGCGGCGTTGAAACCGGCCGGCACGCTGATGCAGGGAAGGCCCGCGAAGGTCGCGTAGATCACCACCTCCATCCAGCGGTGGTAGGTGTCCATGGCGCCGCTGGCCCCGCCGCTGGCGATGTTTTGCGGCCAGCGCTGGCTCGCCTCGAACGGCCAGACCTGGGCCGTCGGCAGCGCCAGGTAGTCATAGTGTTCGAACAAACCCAGCATCTGCTGGTAAAAAACCGTGCGCTGCACGCTGGCGCCGAGCAGTTGCGAGCCGCTCAGGCCCTGCGCCTGGTCGTATTCCCACAGCGCCTCGGGCTTGATGTGCGCGCGGTTTTTCGCATTCAGCAGGAACGGCGCGATGCGCGAGGCCACCAGCGCGCGCCGCCACACCAGCCAGGCCTGCCACACGGCATCTGGCGGCATGCCCAGCGCCGCGGGCTCAATCTCGCAGCCCACGCCTTTCAGGCGATCCAGCGCCTGTTCGCACAGGGGCAGAATGCCATCCTCCATGGGCAGGTAGCCGCCCAGGTCGGCGAGCCAGCCAATTCTCAAGCCTTGAGGGTCAAAATCAAGCGCAGCCCTGAACTGGTGGCCATTCTGCGCTATTGAAAGAGGAGCGACGGCATCGTAACCGGCCTGCACCGACAGCAGCGGCGCCACGTCACGCACGGTGCGTCCCATGGGTCCTTCGGTGCCGAGCTGCGACACCCAGACGTCCTGCGTCGGCGCCATCGGCACGCGCCCCTGCGAGGGGCGCAGGCCGAATACGTTGGCCCAGGCCGCGGGGTTGCGCAGGCTGCCCATGAAGTCGGAGCCGTCCGCCACCGGCAGCAGGCGCTGTGCCAGCGCCACCGCCGCGCCGCCACTGCTGCCACCGGCCGAGAAACGCGGGTCGTAGGCATTGCGCGTCACGCCGAAGACCTCGTTGAAGGTGTGTGAGCCCAGGCCGAACTCGGGCGTGTTGGTCTTGCCGATCACGATGCAGCCGGCCGCCTTCATGCGCCGCGCCAGCAGGCCGTCTTCCTTCGGCACGAAGTGGCGCATCAGCGGCGAGCCCAGCGTGGTCGGGATGCCGGCCGTGTTGGCCAGATCCTTGATGGCCTGCGGCATGCCATGCATCCAGCCCATGGATTCGCCGCGTGCGAGTTGCAAGTCGCGCGCGTCGGCCTGGCGCAACAGCCCATCGCCATCCTGCAGGCTGACGATGGCGTTGAAGGCCGGATTCACGGCGTCGATGCGCGCCAGGTAGGCCTGCATCACCTCGCGGCACGACACCTGGCGCGCGTGGATGGCCCTGGAGAGCGCGTCGGCCGTGAGCTCGGTGATGTTCATGGCGGGCTTCCAAATAAATCAAAATGAACGAAGCCGCACTTTAGCCGCAAACCCCTTGCGCAATGGGCGTCACCGGTTTGGTGATAATGCGCAAAACACTGGGGACAGCATGACGTTTCTCGCCATCGACGTAGGCAACACGCGGCTCAAGTGGGCACAGTACGACGCTCCGCGTCCCGGCGCCACGCTGCTCGCCCACGGGGCGGAGTTTCTGGAAAACATCGAAAAACTGGCGGAGGGCGCCTGGCGCGACCTGCCCGCGCCGCAGGCCATGCTCGGCTGCATCGTGGCCGGGGACGCCATCAAGCGCAGCGTGCAGGAGCAGATGGAGCTCTGGGACGTGGCGCCGCAATGGGTCGTCTCCAGCAGTTCGGAGGCGGGCCTGATCAACGGCTACGACCATCCCGCGCGGCTCGGCGCCGACCGCTGGGTCGCCATGATCGGCGCACGCCATCGCATGCTGGCGCAGGCCGCATTGCACGCCAGCGCACCGCGGCCGATGGTGGTCGCCATGGTCGGCACGGCCGTGACCGTGGAGGCCATCGACGCCGGCGGCAAGTTTCTGGGCGGGCTGATCCTGCCCGGCCACGGCATCATGCTGCGCGCGCTCGAATCCGGCACTGCCGGGCTGCATGTGCCGACCGGCGAGGTGTGCGAATTTCCCACCAACACCAGCGACGCCCTGACCAGCGGCGGCACCTACGCGATCGCCGGTGCGGTCGAACGCATGATGCAGCACGTACGCCGGCATTGCGGCGCCGAGCCGATGTGTGTGATGACGGGCGGTGCGGGCTGGAAGATGGCACCGAGCATGCAGGGGCCGGTCGAGCTGGTGGATAACCTGATTTTTGACGGTTTGCTGGAAATTGCGGTGAGACGGTTCCCGGCGTCCCTGACAAACCCTGACGCTGCGGTTATTCCCGGGTCCTGATTTGTCATTCCCGGTTCGGCTGTCGTCATTCCCGGCCCCGTGCTTGCCATTCCCGGCTTGACCGGGAATCCACGGTGGTTGGTCGTTGGCGGCCGCCATGGGCGCAGAGCGGCTCGCCCCGGCGGGAGGGAGTCGGGATGTGCGCCCGACGGCGCAGTAACTTTTCTTTGAGTGCCCAAAGAAAAGTCACCAAAAGAAAGGGCAGCCACAGGCACGGCCCCTTCGGGGTGCCTTGCGCTGCTCGGGGCCGGCGGGAAGCGCGCAAACTCGCCCTGCGGGCTCAGACAGCGCGCGCTTCTTGATCCGCTTGCCCCTGCGCTGCTCAGCCGTGCCTGAATGGCGGGGAGCCGAATACCAGTACCGATGCAAATGCGATACCAAATTCAAAGCCGAATTCAAAACCCCACAAGGACGCGCCATGCCGCGTCCTTGTGGGCTTGGATATTCGGTTCTCTGGCCGTCCTCCCGCCGTCATGAGGAGGCGAGTAGCGCAGAGTCGGGCGGATCAGGGGCGCAGATGTTTGAGCGCAGCGAGTTTCTGCGCACCCCGCCCAGCGCGAGCAACGCAGCGTGCCCGCTTCGCGGGCCGACGAATCCGGCTCGCCTTTCTTTTGCTTACTTTGCTTTGGCGAAGCAAAGAAAAGTAAGGCGCCTGCCGGGGCGCCACCCGGCCAGCGGCCCTTGCAAAGGCTATCGCTTCACTATTGTGGATTCCCGGTCAAGCCGGGAATGACAAGAGGATTTGCTACTGATTCAATAGCTGATGGCGTAGACCCCGTAAGGGCTAAAGACAAAAACCATCAAGAACTCAACCCATCCACTGCCCGGAACATCGCCTGCCTCGCCTGGCTGATGATCTGCCCTTTCCACGCATCGGTGTCGGTGTAGAACGCGTCCATCATCTGCTGCTTGATCTGCCGGGCCAACTCGGGCGGCGCATCGCGGTGGACGTTGAGCCAGTGCTCGGCGCGCATGGCGTGCATCACGTCGAGCATGGGCACCGTGCCGTACTCCATGGCGATGCCGGTGTATTCGGCCTGCGGGCATTCCTCGTAGAGGGCGGCCCACATCAGGCCGGTCAGGAACGCCGAAGTGGACGAGCCGTCGTAGATGGACGTCACGTGGGAGGCACCGTCGCTGCCCCACCAGGCGCGCGCGCGCGCGAGCGCCGCTGCATCGTCCTTGCAGGCAAAGATGCGCTCGCCCACGCCGTTCGGGCCCAGGCCGGTGTGGATGTCGATCCAGGCGATGCGCCGGGCCTTTTGGCCATGCGTTTGCAGCACGCGGCGAAAGGTCTGGTTGCTCCAGGTCGGCGCGGTGCCGCCGAAGAACAGGCCGTTGGGGAATTCATGCTGGCCGCCCGAGATGGCGGCCTGGAACGCGTCCATCCCGCGTGTGGCGATGAACTGGCCGATGGCGGCCGCGTTCTCGGGGGACGGCGGCCACTGCTCGGGCAGCAGCAGCGGCGCCAGTTCGCGGTAGCCGGGGTTCGCGGGCAGCGGTTTGCTGAAGTCGTGGAAGTTGCGGTTCAGGTCCACGTTCTCGTGGGTGGCGCGGCGCACGTGCGAAAAGCCGTAGGGGTTGAGCGCGTGCACGTAAAGCACCGCCACGCCCCGGGCCTTGGCCTTGGCGCGCCACTCGGCGTCGTGCAGCGTGAACACCTGCACGCCGCTGCCGCAGTAGCCTTCCACGCCGTGGCAGGCGCTGGTGACGATCAGCAGCTTGTCGGCATCCGCCGGGCCATCGAGCGCCACGTCCATCGCCAGCACCTCGCCATCGCGCCCGGGCAGCGGGTGCCTGTGCGACTCGTTGGGCAGCCCGGCCGTGGCGGCGGCCTCCAGGAACTTGACGCGGGCGGCGGCATAACTGGGCGAGAACGCCTGCACCAGGCCGATCATGCGCCGGCTCCCGTGCGCGGGGTCCCCAGCCATTCTTCGGCGAGCCGCACCCAGTAGGTGGCGCCCAGCGGGATCAGGTCGTCGTTGAAGTCGTAGCTCGGGTTGTGCAGCATGCACGGACCGGCGCCGTGGCCCATCTCGCGGTGCGTGCCATCGCCGTTGGCGATGAAGCAGTAGGCGCCCGGCTTGGCCTGCAGCATGTAGGCGAAATCTTCCGCGCCCATGGTCGGTTCCTGCCCGATCACGTTGTCGGCGCCGACGATGTCCTGCATCACCTTGCGCGCAAATGCGGCCTCGGCGGCGGAGTTGATGGTGGGCGGGTAGTTGCGCACGAACTCGAAGGTGCACGTTGCCTCGTGCGCGGCGCAGGTGTGCTCGGCCACCTGCTTCATGCGCGTCTCGATCAGGTCCAGCACCTCATGGGAGAAGGTGCGCACCGTGCCCTGCAGCTCGCAGCTGTCGGGCACCACGTTGGTGGCCTCGCCGGCGTGAATCATGGTGACCGACAGCACGCCGGCCTCGACCGGCTTCTTGTTGCGGCTGATGATGCTCTGCAAGCCCAGCACCATCTGGCAGGCGATCGGCACCGGGTCGATGCCCATGTACGGCAGTCCGGCGTGGCTGCCCTTGCCGTGGATGGTAATCTTGAACTCGTTGCTCGACGCCATCACCGGCCCGGCGCTCACGGCGAACTTGCCGACGTCGGTGCCCGGCCAGTTGTGCATGCCGAACACCGCCTCCATCGGGAATTTCTCGAACAGGCCGTCCTTGATCATCTCGCGCGCGCCGCCGCCGCCTTCCTCGGCCGGCTGGAAGATCACGTAGACCGTGCCATCGAAGTTGCGGTTTTTCGCAAAATGCTGGGTCGCCGCCAGCAGCATGGCGGTGTGGCCGTCGTGGCCGCAGGCGTGCATCTTGCCGGCGTTCTGGCTGGCGTGGGCGAAGGTGTTGAACTCCTGCATCGGCAGCGCATCCATGTCGGCGCGCAGGCCCACAGATCGATGGCTGGTGCCGTTCTTGATGATGCCGACAATCCCCGTGGTGCCCATGCCGCGGTGCATCGGAATGCCCCACCCGGTCAGTTTCTGCGCCACCACGTCGGCGGTGCGGACCTCCTTGAAGCAGAGTTCGGGGTGCGCGTGGATGTCGCGGCGGATGGCGGCAATGCCGGCCGCCTGCGTAACGATGGAATCGATGATTTTCATGAGAGCTCCTTGTGCTGCGGCTAGTTTAGGCCAGGCCTGCGTCCCGCGCCACCGCGGAAAATCCCGCACAATGGGGCGATGATTTCAACCCACGCCCTGGCACTTGCGCAAACGCTGGTGCGCATGAACACCGTCAGCCGCAACTCGAATCTGGAGCTGATTCATTTCATCCGCGATCAGCTGCTGCAGCTGGGCGTGAAAAGCCGCCTGACCTACAACGCCGACAAAACCAAGGCCAATTTGTTCGCGACCCTGGGCGAGGGCAAGCCGGCTGGCGTGATCCTGTCCGGCCATACCGACACCGTGCCGTGGGACGGGCAGGACTGGACGCTCGATCCGCTGGGCGCCGTCGTCAAAGACGGGCGGCTGTACGGGCGCGGCAGCGCCGACATGAAAAGTTTCATCGCCATCGCGCTGGCCCATGCCCAGGCGTTCCTGGAGAGTGCGGCGCCGTTTGCGATTCACTTTGCGTTCAGTTACGACGAGGAAGTGGGCTGCTTCGGCGTGCGCGAACTGATCGCCGACATGAAGGACGCCGGCGTCAAGCCGCTGGCCTGCATCATCGGCGAGCCCACCGGCATGGTGCCGGCCATCGCGCACAAGGGCGTGTACCGCTACAAATGCTGCGTGCGCGGCAAGGAGGCGCATTCGTCGCTGACGCCGCAGTCGGTGAACGCGATCGAGATGGCGGCGCGCCTGGTCGGCAAGCTGCGCAACATGGCCGAGGGCTTCGAGCGCCACGAGCCGCGCTACGAGGGCTTCGATGTGCCGTTCAGTACCGCCAGCGTGGGCCAGTTCCACGGCGGCATCGCCGACAACGTGGTGCCGCGCGACGCCGAGTTCCGCTACGAATTCCGCGACCTGCCCACCGCCGATGCGACTGTCATGCAAAAAGAGGTGCTAGCCCATGCCCTGTCTCTGCAGTCTGCTATGAAAAGCATAGCTCCCGAGGCGGGCTTCAGCTTCGAGACGATTTGCGAAGTCCCGAGCTTCCTGGGCTCGGCGCAGGACCCCGTGACGCGGCTCGCGCTGCGCCTGTCGGGCGAGCCGCGCACCACGCTGGTGGCGTTCGGCACGGAAGCGGGCATTTTCAAGAACTCGGGCATTCCCACCGTGGTGTGCGGCCCGGGCAGCATTGTCCAGGCGCATCAGAGCGACGAATACGTGAGCCTGGAGCAGCTGGCGCGCTGCGAGGCCTTCATGCAGGGGTTGGCCGCCTCGCCCGCGCTGGCCTGACGGCGCGGCATCGGGCGCAGGCGGTTCAGGTCCGCACGTGGCCGTCGCCGGTCAGCATGGAGAGCTCGACAAAATGGGACGCCGCATGGTCGCTGGCGTCGAACATCACATCGAAGCCCCCATAGGAGCGCCCGCCCAGCGACTCCAGGCCGGCGATCAGCGCCTCACGGCTCGGGCCGCGCGCATTGCGCAGGCCATCGCTGAACACGCGCGCGGCCAGATAGCCTTCCATGCTGGAGAAGTTGGCCTGCACCTTGCCGCCGCCCTTTCTGATCGCCTCCGCAAATTCCCGCGAGATCGGGCGCGATGCGGTGTACGGCGACGGCACCACCTGGGACACGACCACGCCGGCGCCGTCCTTGCCGAGCTCATCGGCCAGCGCCTGGGTGCCGACGAACGACACGTTGTAGAAGGTACCGCCGTAGCCCGCCTTGCGCGCGGCCCGGATAAAGGCCGCGCAGCCCTTGTAGGCACCGATCTGCACGATGGCATTGGGCGCTGCGGCCACCAGGGTTTTCACGGCGGCGGCCACGTCGACCGAGTTGCGCTCCACCGTGGCGCGCGCTACCGGCTGCAGCTGCTGGCTGGCCAGCGCCAGCGTCACGCCGCTCAGCCCGGCCTGGCCGTAGGCATCGTTCTGGTAGAACACCCCGATCTTCTTGAGCCCGAGGTAGGTGAGCTGCTTGACGATCAGCGCGGTCTCGTCGTTGTACGAAGCGCGCACGTGAAATGCGTAGCGGTTGAACGGCTGGCGCAGGCCCATCGAGCCGCTGAACGGCGCAAAGAACGGCATCCTGGCCTTGGTGAACAGCGGCAGCGCGGCCAGGCTGGTGGGCGTGCCGACGTAGCCGAACAGGGCCAGCACGTCGTCGTCGATCAGCTTGCGCGTATTCGCCACGCAGCGGTCGGGCTCGTAGCCATCGTCGAGCGTGCGGATCTCGATCTGGCGGTTGGCCACACCGCCCTGCGCGTTGAGCTGGTCGAAATGCAGCTTGGCGCCCTGGTAGAACTGGATGCCCAACTGGGCCGCCGGCCCGGTGAAGGCGGCCGACTGGCCCAGGATGATCTTGTCGCCCTGCGCGCGTGCGCTATTGAAGTTGGCCAGCAAGGCCGCGCCGGACAGCACCGAAAAGTGCCGGCGATTGAGTTTTGGATGGGTCATGATGAAATGGAGGGCGCTGCTTGTGGGGTTGAATGGCGCCCCCGCATATTGGAGGCTTGTCTCATGAATGGTGCCACCGGCATTTACCCTAAAACTTTCGTCGCCATGCCTTCGCGACAGCGGGGCCGCGCGCCCTGCACGCGTGGCATGGCGGCGTGAGGCGAGGGATCGTCATGGCAGGGATTGCGGGGCTTGTGGCCATCGTGGCGGCCACGCTGAGCCTCTCGGGTTGCGCCGACCTGGGCTACTACTGGCAGTCGGTCAGCGGCCATGTCAGCCTGATGGAGGCGGCGCGCCCGGTGAACGACTGGCTGGCCGACAGCCACACGCCGGAAAAGCTCAAGGAGCGGCTGGAACTCAGCCAGCGCATCCGCCGCTTTGCCGTGACCGAGCTGGACGAGCCCGACAACGCCAGCTACCACCGCTATGCCGACCTGCACCGCAGCGCGGCGGTCTGGAACGTGGTGGCCGCGCCCGAGTTCTCGCTCACGCTCAAGACCTGGTGCTTCCCGGTCGCGGGCTGTGTCGGCTACCGCGGCTACTTCAACGAGGCCGCGGCGCGGCGCGAGGCGGCGCGGCTCAAGGCGCAGGGGCTGGAGGTCAGCGTGTACGGCGTGCCCGCGTATTCCACGCTGGGCTGGATGAACTGGGCCGGCGGCGATCCGCTGCTGAGCACCTTCATCAACTACCCCGAAGGCGAGCTGGCCCGCATCATCTTTCACGAACTGGCGCACCAGGTGCTGTACGTCCCGGGGGACACCGTCTTCAACGAGTCGTATGCGACGGCGGTCGAGCGGCTGGGCAGCGCGCGCTGGCTGGCGGAAAAAGCCTCGCCCGCGGCGCGCGACGAGTACGCCCGCTTCGATGCGCGGCGCCGGCAGTTTCGTGCGCTGACGCAGGCCACGCGCCGCCAGCTCGCCGCCATTTATAAGGAAAATGAGGCCACAGCCCTTGACAGATCTGCACTGTTAGCTATGAAAAATAGAGCGCTGCAGGAATTCCGGGATAGCTATGCAAAGCTCAAGGCGTCGTGGGGCGGCTACGCGGGCTACGACGCGTGGGTGGCCGGCGCCAACAACGCCTCGTTCGGTGCCCTGGCCGCCTACGACGAGCTGGTGCCCGCCTTCGAGGCGCTGTTCAAACGCGAGGGCGGCAACTGGCCGCGGTTTTATGATGCGGTCAAACGGCTCGCGGCGCTGCCAAAAGACGAACGAATCAAGGCCCTGGAACCCAACGGGCCGCTTCATGGGGAGAGCAACGGTGGCTGACATTCATATTCAACGAGAGCATGTCCTCGGGCTGCCCGCCGCGCGCAAGATCGCGTTCAGATGGGCCGAGCAGGTTGAACAGGAATTCGGCATGGCGTGCACCTACGAGGAAGGCAAGACCAGCGATGAAGTGTGCTTTACCCGCAGCGGGGTCAACGGCACGCTCAAGGTCAGCCGGGACCGCTTCGAACTCGAGGCCCGACTGGGTTTCCTGCTGGGCACCTTCAAGGACACGATCGAGCGCGAGATCGTGAAGAACCTCGATGCGCTGCTGGTCGTCAAGCCGGCCGCCAAAAAAACGGCCAGGAAGAAATGACGACCACCGGCGGTTCCTCGAGCGCGGCAGCGCCTGCTGCCTCAGCTGGGCCGCTGGCCGGCTTGAAGGTGATCGAGCTGGGCCAGCTGATCGCGGGCCCGTTCGCCGCCAAAACCCTGGCCGACTTTGGCGCCGACGTCATCAAGATCGAGCCGCCCGCCGACCCGAAGCGTCCGCAGGCTGGCGGGGGCGATCCGCTGCGCCGCTGGCGGCTGCTCAAGGACGGCACCTCGGTCTGGTGGCAGGTGCAGTCGCGCAACAAGCGCTCGCTCGCGCTGGACCTCAAAGACCCGCGGGCGCAGGCCCTTGTGCGCCAGCTGGTCCAGGATGCCGACGTGCTGGTCGAGAACTTCCGCCCCGGTGCCATGGAAGGCTGGGGCCTGGGGCCCGACGCGCTGCTCGCGCTGAATCCGCGCCTGGTCATGCTGCGCATCAGCGGCTACGGCCAGAGCGGTCCCTACCGCGACAAGCCCGGCTTTGGCGTGGTGGCCGAGGCCATGGGCGGCCTGCGCCACCTGAGCGCCGAGCCGGGCCGCGTGCCGGTGCGCGTCGGGGTCAGCATCGGCGACACGCTGGCCGCGCTGCATGGCGTGATCGGCGTCCTGCTCGCGCTGCACGAGCGCCACGTCTCGGGCCAGGGGCAGGTGATCGACGTGGCGCTGTACGAGGCGGTGTTCAACTGCATGGAAAGCCTGCTGCCCGAGTACAGCGCGTTCGGCGCCGTGCGCGGGCCCGGCGGCAGCGCGTTGCCGGGCATTGCGCCGAGCAATGCCTACCGTTGCAAGGATGAAGCCGCGTCGGCCGCCAGCGCCGGGCCGCCCCAAGCAAGGCCAGTCCCCTCGGGGGGCAGCGAACCACGCGAAGCGGGGAGCGTCGGGGCCTACGTCCTGATCGCGGGCAACGGCGACAGCATCTTCAGGCGCCTGATGACGGCCATCGGGCGCGCCGACCTCGGTGCCGATCCGGCGCTGGCCGACAACGTGGGCCGCGTGGCGCGAGTGCAGGAGATCGATGCCGCCATCGGCGCCTGGACGGCGCAGCATTCGGTGGCCGAGGTGCTGGCCGCGCTCGACCAGGCCCAGGTGCCGGCCGGGCGCATCTACACCGTGGCCGACATTGCGGCCGATCCGCATTACCGCGCGCGCGGCATGCTGGAGGAGGTGCGCATGGACGATGGCAGCCTGCTGGCGCTGCCCGGCATCGTGCCCAAGCTCTCGCGCACGCCGGGTGCGCACCGCCGCAACGCGCCCGCGCTGGGGCAGGACACAGACGCGGTGCTGCGCAGCATGGGCTTGTCAACCGCGCAGATCCAGGCGCTCAAGGACCAGGGCATCGTGGCCGGCTCGGCGTAGCTCACAAAAACACGAGCCGCTATTGATTCAATAGCGGCTCGTGCGGATGCATTAAGGGCTACAGCCCGTTTTCATTGAAATTCAGCTGAGCGACCCGATCAGGTCGATGTACTGCTGCATGGCGTCGTTGGGGGCCGTGCCCTTGAGGCCGTTCCACGCATCCCATTTGGCGCGGCCCACCATGTCGCCGAAGCCGGGCTTCTTCTCGCTGTTGTCGCCCACGCTGGCCTGCTTGTACAGCGCGTAGAGCTTGAGCAGCGTGGCGTTGTCGGGGCGCTCGGTCAATTTCCTGGAATTGGCAACAGCGGCTTCGAATGCGGCTTTCAGGTCGGCCATGGCATGCTCCTTCGGGTCGTGGGGTGGGGTAAAACATCTACCGCTGGGGGTTACTGCGCGGTATCTTACGGGCAACCATAACCCAAAGAACGGTGGAGATCCCATGGTCACCCGCATCGTCAATACTGAGGCGGCGAAAAAAGCCACGCGCAAGACCGCCCGCGTCGTGCAGAAAAACGTGGGCCGGGCCGCCAGCGGCATGCTGGGCCTGTCGGGCGAGCGCATGAGCAAGGTCGACACCGCCTGGCTGCGCATGGACTCGCCCAGCAACCTGATGATGATCGTGGGCATCTGGGTGCTGCGCCCCGGCATCACGCATGACGCACTGTGTGCGCGCATCGAGGAGCGGCTCTTGAAGTACCCCCGTTTCACCCAGCGCGTCGTCGAAGACGCGGCCGGCGCCACCTGGGTCGTGGACCGCGACTTCGACATGGCCCATCACGTGGTGCTCGAACAACTGCCCAAAAAGCCCAGGGGGCATGAGCAGGAGGCGCTGCAGGATCGGGTCGCAGAGCTGGCCATGCAGCCACTGGACCACAAACATCCGCTATGGCAGTTTCATCTGGTGCCACATTACCAGGGCGGCTCGGCGCTGGTGGTGCGCATCCACCATTGCATTGCCGACGGCATTGCGCTGATCTCGGTGACCCAGTCGCTGGTCGACGGCGGCGCGGCGCCGCCCGGGCACAAGGCCAAAGCCACCCCACGCAGCGGACTGGAAGGCGCCGAGGACTGGCTCACCGACCACCTGATCAAGCCGTTCACCAGCCTGGCCGTGCAGGCGCTGGGCCGCGCCGGCGACGGTGCGGTCCGATCCATGGAGCTGCTGCGCGAGCCGCAAAAAGGCCTGAGCGACACGCTGGACGCGGCCAGGATGGCCTGCCAGGTGGCCAGCGACCTGGCGGCGCTGGCGCTCATGCCCGACGATTCCAGGACCCGGCTCAAGGGCCAGCCCGGCACCACCAAACGCGTGGCCTGGTGCGCGCCGATTCCGCTGGAGGAGGTCAAGGCCGTCGGCAAGGCCCTCAACTGTTCCATCAACGATGTGCTGCTGAGCTGCGTGGCCGGCGCCATCGGCGAATACCTCAGGGCCAAGGGCGACGACGTCGCGGGCCAGGAGATCCGCGCCATGGTGCCGGTCAACCTGCGTCCGATCGAGCAGGCCTACAAGCTGGGCAACCGCTTCGGGCTGGCGCCGCTGGTGCTGCCGATCGGTTTGGACAATCCCGTCGAGCGCATCTACGAAGTGCGCCGGCGCATGGGCCAGATGAAGGGCAGCTACCAGCCGCTGCTGGCGTTCGGCATGCTGGCGGTCGCAGGGCTGCTGGTCAAACCGGCCCAGGACGCCCTGCTCAACCTGTTCGGCAAGAAGACCACGGCCGTCATGACCAATGTGCCGGGCCCGAAAGACAAGCTCAAGTTCTGCGGCGCCACCATCGAGCAGAACATGTTCTGGGTGCCGCAGTCGGGCTCGGTCGGGCTCGGCGTGTCGATTCTGAGCTACGGCGGCGGTGTGCAGTTCGGCGTCATCACCGACGCCACCCTGTGCCCCGACCCGCAGGCCATCATCGACGAGTTCGAGCCCGAATTCGCCAAGCTCTCGATGGTGACGCTGATGCTGCCTTGGGAGGAGTGAATTCTTGTCATTCCCGGCTTGACCGGTAATCCACCGTGGTGATCGGCGGAGAGTGGATTCCCGCCTTTCGCGGGAATGACGGGGCTTTGCGGGAATGGCATAGGCTCCGTCAATCCTCCAGCTCGGCCTTCGCCATCTCCACGTCCAGCCGCTCCATCGCATCCAGCGGCTTGCTGGCAGCCGCCTGCTCATACAGCCTGGTGGCTTCCTTCATCTTCTTGTCGCCCTCCAACATGACCATGCCGTTGGCGTACTCGATCATCGCAATGGCCGAGCCCGGGTTCAGCTTGAGCGCTTCCTGGAACAGCTTCAGGCCGGTGTCCTTTTTCGCGCCATAGGTCATGCCGCCGATCAGCGAGCCGACCTTGTCGATCACCTCGGCGTGGAACGAGCCCAGCGCAATGTGGGCGTCGGCGTGTTTGGGCTGCAGCTTGATGGTCTGTTCCAGCGCCGCCTTGACCTTGCCGCCCAGGCCTTGTGCCAGCGCCTTCGCCACGCTGATGCCCTGGCTGTAGCGGCCCAGCGCGTAGGCCTGCCAGTACCAGGCGTTGGCGTTCTTGGGCTCGGCGGCGGCCTGGGCCTCGGCCCGCCCGGCGACTTCCATGAACAGGTCCAGTTTGGTTTTTTCTTTTTTCTCGAGGTAGTTGGCGTAGATGCAGGTGGCCTTGTTCGCCACGGTGATGCCGGCGCCTCCGGCCTTCAGGCCGGCTTCGGCGGCCTTCTGGAATTCGCCGTTGTGGAACAGGACCCAGGCGGCCAGCACCTTGGCGTCCGGGGGCAGCGGCTCGCTGTCGCCAGCATGCAGGCGCGCCCAGTTCTTCTTGACGCTGGCGGCGTCGAAGTCATAGTCGCCCGCGTGGGGGAATGCAGTCCATTTGGCCATCATCATCTCCTTGTCAATTGTCGTTCTTGTCATACGCCCCGACCAGGCTCAGCAGGTGCATGCGCTGCCCCGGCTCCAGGTAGGGGACCAGCAAATTCAGCACGTGGTGCGCGCCACGCAGCAGCGCCATCTGCGCATGCTCGGGCTCCAGCGCCTTGCGCGGGTCGCGCACGTATTCGAAGCTCAGCCAGTAGGTCAGCACCACCACCATGCTGGTGGCCGTGGCCTCCACCTCACGTGAATCGATGCTGACCACACCGGCGCGGCTCATGCCGTCCAGCATGGTGGTGACGGCCCGGGTCTTGTTTTTCAGCACCCACTGGAAGTGGGTCTCCAGCCGGCGGTTCTTGCTCAGCAGGTCGTTCAGGTCGCGGTACAGGAAACGGTACTGCCAGATCAGCTCGAACAGCGTGTGCATGAAGAACCAGGCGTCCTCCACGTCGCGCACGCCGTCGCTGGCGTTCAGCAGTTCGCCCAGTGCCCGCTCGTAGCGATCGAACAGCGAGTTGATCAGCTCGTCCTTGGCCGGGTAGTGGTAGTACAGGTTGCCGGGGCTGATGTTCAACTCGGCCGAGATCAGCGTGGTCGAGACATTGGGTTCGCCGAACCGGTTGAACAGCTCGAGCGTGACCTCCAGAATGCGCTCTGCGGTGCGGCGTGGCGCCTTTTTCGCCATGAATGTCTATCCCTTTTTTGTGCTTTTACTCTAACTGGGTCCCTTCAATGGAGTCCTGAAGAAGGGCAGAGTCAATCAGTGTAGGGCGCCGACGGGCAGGAAAATGTTGCATTGCAGCAGAGCAGCAGGATGCAAAAAGGGCGCCGAGCGCCCTTTGCAGAAGGTCCCGGGGTGGCCCGGGATGATGCACCGAGGTGCCAATCAGCGCGCAACAGTCTTGCGCGATGGGGTGCGTTTGGCGGCCGGCTTGGCGGCGCTTTCAGCGGGGGCCTTGGGGGCGGCGCTCTTGCGGGAGAGCTTTTGCACGTTCTCGTTGAGCTCGTCAATGCGGGCCATCAGCGCATCGATGTCCTTGGCAGACGGCACACCCAGCGCGTTCAGGGCCTTGGCCACCCGGTCTTCAAAGATGTTTTCCAGCTTGTCCCACTTGCCCGTGGCCTTGGCCGAAATGTCGTTGGCCAGGCTGGTCATGCGGTTCGTGGCCTCGGAAATTTTTTCTTCGGCTGCCGATTGCGTCTTGCGCTGGATGCTCAGGCCTTCCTTGACGAGGGTTTCAAAGACCTTGCCACCCTCTTCCTGGGCCTTGGCGAAGGCGCCCAGACCGGCCAGCCAGATTTGCTGGGCCGAATCCTTCACGGTACCCGCGAGTTGGGTTCCGGTGTTTTTGTCGGCGCTCAGTTTTTGCAGTTTCTTGACCATGGGGGTCCTCCAGACACATCGGGTGAATCAAAGCGCCGGCGCGGAATTGCAATCCGGTACATCAAAGAACTTTAGCCGCTGCGGGCGCCTTGGGTCTAGGGGCGGCAGACTAAAACCTTGGGGGCCGATGCTCAGGGTTTCCACGGGTTTGTGCTGAACCGGCCGTGCCATGCTTTCGGCAAGAATGCAGCATTTCCCTCTGGAGGTTTCCATGCAGTATTTCGTCACCGGCGCGACCGGCTTCATTGGCAAACGCCTCGTCAGGAAACTGCTGGAGCGCAAGGGCTCGGTGGTCTACTTTCTGATCCGCAAGGAGAGCGAGACCAAGGTCGCGGGGCTGCGTGAATTCTGGGGCGCCAGCGCAGCCCGGGTGATTCCGGTGTTTGGCGACCTCACCAGCAAGAAGCTGGGCGTCCCGGCCGACGCCGTGAAAAAGCTCAAGGGCCAGATCGACCACTTCTACCATCTGGCCGCGGTTTACGACCTGGGCGCCGACGAGGCCAGCCAGATCGCCGTCAACATCGAAGGCACGCGCAACACCGTCGAGTTTGCCAAGGCGATTGACGCCGGACATTTTCATCATGTGTCGTCCATCGCGGCCGCCGGCCTGTACGAGGGCGTGTTCCGCGAGGACATGTTCGACGAGGCCGAGAACGTCGACCATCCGTATTTCATGACGAAGCACGAGAGCGAAAAAATCGTGCGCAAGGAATGCAAGGTGCCCTGGAGCGTGTACCGGCCCGCGATGGTGGTGGGCGACAGCACCACGGGCGAGATGGACAAGATCGACGGGCCGTACTACTTCTTCAAGCTGATCCAGCGCCTGCGCCAGCTGCTGCCGCCCTGGATGCCGATGGTCGGTCTGGAAGGCGGACGCATCAACATCGTGCCGGTGGATTTTGTGGTGGATGCGCTGGACCACATCAGCCACAAGGCCGCCATCGCCAAAAAGTGTTTTCACCTGGTCGACCCGCAGGGCTACCGCGTGGGCGACGTGCTCGACATCTTCAGCCGCGCCGCGCATGCACCCAAGATGAACCTGTTCGTGAATGCGGCGCTGCTCGGCTTCATTCCGCGCGGCGTCAAAAAGAGCCTGATGGCGCTGGCGCCGGTGCGCCGCATCCGTAACGCCGTCATGAAAGATCTGGGCCTGCCCGAGGACATGTTCACCTTCGTGAACTACCCCACGCGCTTCGACTGCCGCGATACCCTGGCCGCGCTGAAGGGCTCGGGCATAGCATGCCCACATCTCAAGGACTACTCGTGGCGGCTGTGGGATTACTGGGAGCGTCACCTCGACCCGGACCTGCACATCGACCACTCGCTCAGAGGCACGGTGGGCGGCAAGGTGGTGCTGGTCACGGGCGGCTCCTCGGGCATCGGGCTGGCCGCCGCGCACAAGTTTGCCGAGGCGGGCGCCATCACCGTCATTTGCGGGCGCGACCAGGACAAGCTCGACGAAGCCTGCAAGGAAGCCCGAGCTCAGGGACACGAGTTCGTGGCCTACGCGGCCGATATCGCCGATATGGCGGACTGCGACCGCTTCGTGCAACTGTTGATCGACAACCACGGCGGCGTGGACTTCCTCATCAACAATGCCGGCCGTTCGATCCGCCGCGCCATCGAGGCCAGCTACGACCGCTTTCACGATTACGAGCGCACCATGCAGCTCAACTACTTTGGCTGCCTGCGCATCACCATGGGCCTGCTGCCTGGCATGGTGGCCAAACACAAAGGCCATGTGGTCAACATCAGCTCGATCGGCGTGCTGACCAATGCGCCGCGCTTTTCGGCCTATGTGGCCTCCAAATCGGCGCTGGACGCGTGGACGCGCTGCGCCTCCAGCGAGTTTGCCGATCAGGGCATCACCTTCACCACCATCAACATGCCGCTGGTGCGCACGCCCATGATCGCGCCCACGAATCTGTACAACAACGTGCCCACGCTCAGCCCCGAAGAGGCCGCCGACCTGGTGGCGCAGGCCTGCATCTTCAAGCCGGTGCGCGTGGCGACCCGCCTGGGCATCGCAGGCCAGGTGCTGCACGCGCTGGTGCCGCGCGTGGCCCAGATCGCCATGAATACCAGCTTTCGCATGTTCCCCGATTCATCGGCCGCCAAGGGCGAGAAGGGCGCCAGGCCGCAGCTGTCGGCCGAGGCGGTGGCGATGCAGCAGATGATGCGCGGGATTCATTTCTAAAGCCATTCGTAACGGATGCTTGCGAGCGGGCACCTGTGGGTGCCCTTTTTTTGGGCATGGAGGGTGGGATAATGGGGCCAAACAAACGGCGATGAGTATTCGCCGTGATGACAAGGGACCCTCATGATTCTGGTTACCGGCGGCGCCGGCTTTATCGGCGCCAATTTTGTTCTGGACTGGCTGGCAACGCACGATGAGCCGGTCCTCAATCTCGACAAACTCACCTACGCCGGCAATCGCGAAAACCTGGCCTCGCTGCAGGGCGATGCGCGCCATGTCTTTGTGCAGGGCGACATTGGCGATGCGGCGCTGACCGCCAGCCTGCTGCAGCAGCACCGGCCGCGCGCCATCGTCAACTTCGCCGCCGAGTCGCATGTGGACCGCTCCATCCACGGCCCGGCGGAATTCATCCAGACCAACATCGTCGGCACCTTCGCATTGCTGGAATCCGTGCGCGCCTGGTGGAATGGCCTGGCGGGCGACGCCAAAGCAGACTTTCGCTTTCTGCATGTCTCGACCGACGAGGTCTACGGCAGCCTGGCCGCCACCGACCCGGCCTTCACCGAGACGCATCCCTACGAGCCCAACAGCCCGTACAGCGCCAGCAAGGCCGCCAGCGACCATCTGGTGCGCGCCTACCACCACACCTACGGCCTGCCGGTGCTCACCACCAACTGCTCCAACAACTACGGCCCGTATCACTTCCCCGAAAAGCTCATCCCCTTGATGATCGTCAACGCGCTGGCCGGCAAACCCTTGCCGGTGTACGGTGACGGCCAGCAGGTGCGCGACTGGCTCTACGTCAAGGACCACTGCAGCGCCATCCGCCGCGTGCTGGAGGCGGGCCGACCGGGCGAAACCTACAACGTGGGCGGCTGGAACGAAAAGCCCAACCTGGAGATCGTGCACACCGTGTGCGCCCTGCTCGATGAGCTGCGGCCCGCAGTTCACGGCAAAAGCTACCGCGAGCAAATCGCCTACGTCCGGGACCGCCCCGGCCACGACCGCCGCTACGCCATCGATGCCAGCAAGATTGAACGCGAACTCGCCTGGCGCCCGGCCGAAACCTTCGAGACCGGTATCCGCAAGACCGTGCAGTGGTATCTGGCCAGCCCCGACTGGGTGACCCATGTGCAAAGCGGCGCTTACCGGGAGTGGGTGCAAACCCAGTACGCCGGCGATACGCCCGTGTAGACGGTTATTCGATTCTGATGTAGTATGCCAATGTGATATTACATCTGGAGACCAGCAGTGAGCACCATCGCAAAACTTTTTATGAGCGGCCGCAGCCAGGCTATTCGGCTGCCAGCCAAATTGCGCCTGGATGCCAAGGAAGTGCGCATCGAACAGATCGGCAACGCACTATGGGTGCAGCCCGAAGACTCTCCCGGGCGGAGCATGGCCGACTGGCTCGCGGGCTTCTACCAGGCTAGCGAGCCGCTGCCCGATACTTTTCTTGCGGATCGCAGCGACAGCCTGCCGCAAGCGCGCGACTGGACCTGAGTCGGGTCATGCGCCGTACGCTGGACACCAATATCTGCAGCTATATCCTGCGCCGGCACCCGGCCTCGATGATCGAGCGGTTTGCCGGATTGGACCGTGGCGAGCTCTGGCTGTCGGCCATGGTGGCTGCGGAGTTGCGCTTCGGGGCGGCCAAGCTGGGCTCGGCCCGCTTTTCCGCCGCGGTCGAAGCCTGGTTGGCCGGATTCGAGGTGCGCCCCTGGCCCCTTGATGCGACCTTGCATTACGCGAGCCTACGCGTGGCGCTGGAGCAGGCGGGCAAGAGCATCGGCGGTATGGACTTGCTGATTGCCGCACACGCCATGGCCGAGGACTCCGTTGTGGTGACCAACAACGCCCGTGAATTTTTGCGTGTGCCCGGCTTGGCCGTGGAAGAGTGGGCCTTATGACCCTCAGGATTTTGCTGCTCGGCAAGAACGGCCAGGTCGGCTGGGAACTGCAGCGTTCCCTGAGCGTGTTGGGTGAGCTGATTGCGCTGGACCGCCACAGCCCGGATCTGTGCGGCGACCTCGCCAACCTGCGGGGCCTGGCCCAAACCGTGCGGACCGTGCGCCCGCACGTCATCGTCAATGCCGCCGCCCACACCGCCGTCGACAAGGCCGAGAGCGAGCCCGAACTTGCCCGCACGCTCAACGCCCTGGCACCCGACGTGCTGGCGCAAGAGGCGGCCAAATTGGGCGCCTTGCTGGTGCACTACAGCACCGACTACGTGTTCGACGGCAGCGGCACCCGTCCATGGATCGAAACCGACACTCCGGCGCCGCTCAATGTCTACGGCCGGACCAAGCTGGAAGGCGAGCGGCTCATCGCGGCCGCATGCCCGCGCCACCTCATTTTTCGTACCAGTTGGGTTTACGGCGCGCGCGGCGGCAACTTTGCCAAAACCATGCTGCGCCTGGCCCAGGAGCGCGAGCGCCTGACGGTGATCGACGACCAGATCGGCGCGCCCACCGGCGCCGATCTGCTGGCCGACGTTACGGCGCATGCCATCCGCAGCGTTTTGCGGCAGCCGCAGCAGGCCGGCCTGTACCATCTGGCGGCGGGCGGTGAAACCAGTTGGCATGGGTATGCAAAATACGTTCTGGCTCAGACCCAGACTGCGCAGTCAACTATCAAATTAATAGCGACCGTCGTGGACCCTGTCCCCACCAACGCCTTCCCCACGCCCGCCCGGCGCCCCCTTAACTCCCGGCTCGACACCACCAAACTACAAGATGCGTTCGGCCTGAGTCTGCAGCCTTGGCAGCAGGGCGTGGCGCGTATGCTGGGTGAGGTGTTGAGGGGGGCTGCATGAAGTCGTCATCCCCGCGAAGGCGGGGATCCATTCATCCTTGCAGATCAATCGTTTACATGGGCAGGGCACTGGATTCCCGCCTTCGCGGGAATGACAGCGTGATGGACGTTTAGAACTTCACTCGAAAAACATGGTGAGAAAGATTCTTTGATGATATAAAATCACTGCATCAACGAATCACTACATCAAACAGCCCATGCGAACCACCATTGACCTCGCTGACGACGTCTTGGCTGCCGCCAAGGAGATTGCCCGGCTCGAAAACAGCACTGCCGGTGCCGTGCTGTCGCGCCTGGCGCGGCAGGCGCTTACACAAACCGGGGGCACGGAGACAGGCCGTTCCGTGGCCGGTTTCCGGACCATTCCCCGGGGTGGTCACGTGGTCACCAACGATCACGTCAATGCGATCCGGGAAATCGAGGGCATTTGATGCGCGCGTTGCTCGATGTCAGTGTACTGATCGCCTTGTTCGATTCGGAGCACATTCACCATGCTGCGGCGACGCAGTGGTTTGCCGAACAGGCGCAGCACGGCTGGGCGTCTTGCCCCCTTACGCAAAACGGCTGCATCCGGATTCTGTCGCAGCCCGCATATGCCAACCATGCACCAGCGCCCCTGGTGGCCGAAATTCTGGCCGAGGCGACGGCCGATCCGCGGCACGAGTTCTGGCCCGATTCGTTCAGCTTGTTGACTGCGGGCGCCTTGCGCTGGGACAGGCTGCTGACCGGACGGCACCTCACCGACGTGTATCTCCTGTCATTGGCCCAGCGCAACGCGGGGCGATTGGTAACCTTGGACCAAGGCATCCCGGTGGCGGCCGTGCCGGATGCGCGCGCCGAGAACCTGACCGTATTGCCGAACACAACTCACTGATTGCCCACCCCATGACTCAACGCAAAGGCATCATCCTCGCCGGTGGCTCCGGCACGCGGCTGCACCCGGCCACGCTGGCCCTGAGCAAGCAACTGCTGCCGGTGTACGACAAGCCCATGATCTACTATCCGCTCAGCACCCTCATGCTGGCCGGCATCCGCGACGTGCTGGTCATCAGCACGCCGCAAGACACGCCGCGCTTCCAGCAACTGCTGGGCGACGGCGGCCAATGGGGCATCAACATTCAATATGCGGTGCAACCCAGCCCCGACGGCTTGGCGCAAGCCTTCATCATCGGCGACCAGTTTGTCGGCAACGCGCCCAGCGCGCTGGTGCTGGGCGACAACATCTTCCATGGTCACGACTTCGTGCAGCTGCTCGGCGAAGCCGATCAACAAACCAGCGGCGCCACCGTATTTGCCTACCACGTGCAAGACCCCGAACGCTACGGCGTGGTGGCGTTCGACCCAAACGGCAACGCCAGCAGCATTGAAGAAAAACCCAAACAGCCCAAAAGCAACTACGCCGTCACCGGCCTGTATTTCTACGACAACCAGGTGGTCGACATCGCCAAGTCCGTCAAGCCCAGCGCGCGCGGCGAGCTCGAGATCACCGCCGTCAACCAGGCCTACCTGGAGCGCGGTCAGCTCAAGGTGCAGATCATGCAGCGTGGCTACGCCTGGTTAGACACCGGTACGCACGAGAGCCTGCTGCAGGCCAGCCAGTTCATCGCCACGCTGGAGCAGCGCCAGGGCCTGAAGATCGCCTGCCCTGAAGAAATCGCCTGGCGCAACGGCTTCATTGGCATCGAGCAGTTCGAAAAGCTGGCGCAACCGTTGGCCAAGAACGGCTACGGCCAATACATGCTGCGGCTGCTGAGAGAAGGGGTGGGCAAATGACGTTCAACCCTGGCGCCACGGCAGACGTGCTGTGTGGCGTGCATAACAGGCTCGCCTCATGATTCATCCTGTCATTCTTTGCGGCGGCTCGGGCACCCGGCTGTGGCCGCTGTCGCGCAAGAGCTTTCCCAAGCAGTTCGTCCCGCTGGTCGATAACAAAAGCCTGCTACAGCTCACGCTGGAGCGGGTCGCACAAATCAACGGCAGCGGCGCCAGCGCCGAGGTCATTTGCGTTGCCGCCGAAGAGCACCGCTTTCTGGTCGCCGAAGCCATGCAGGCGGCCAAAGCCACGGGCCGCATCGTGCTGGAGCCGGTGGCGCGCAACACCGCACCCGCCATGGCGCTGGCCGCGCTGCAAGCCCAGCCGCAAGACCTGCTGCTGTTTTGCCCGTCGGACCACCACATCCCCGACGTGCAGGCGTTTGCCTCCATGGTGCAACGGGGCATCCTCGCCGCAGGGCAGGGCGCCATCGTGACTTTTGGCGTGGTACCCAGCTTTCCCAGCACCGCCTATGGCTATATCGAGCAGGGCAGCGCCAGCGCAGACGGCAGCTTTGCCGTCGCCCGCTTCATCGAAAAGCCCGGCGCCGACCAGGCCCAGGCGCTGCTGCTGCAAGGCAACGTGCTCTGGAACGCCGGCATTTTCCTGGTGCAGGCCAGCACCCTGCTGCAAGCATTGCAGCAGCACGCGCCCGATATCCTGCAGAGCTGCCGGCAGGCCATGGCCCAAGCCACGCAAGACCAGCAGTTCGTGCGTCCCGAGCCCGAAGCTTTCGCTGCCTGCCGCGCCGACAGCATCGACTACGCGGTGCTGGAGCGGCATCCACAGGTGGCCGTGGTGCCGTTTGCCGGCGCCTGGAGCGACGTGGGCAGCTGGAACGCCGTGGCAGATCTGAGCCCGGCCGATGAGCAGGGCAACCGCATCGACGGCCGCGGCCTGGCGGTGCAAAGTGAGCGCACCTATATCCACGCACCGCATCGCGTGGTGGTGACGCTGGGCACGCAGGACCTGCTGGTGATCGACACGCCGGACGCGTTACTGGTGGCCGCCAGCAGCCACGCCGAGCAGGTCAAGGGCGTGGTGGCGCAACTGGACGCCCGACACAGCCCCGAAGCCAGCCTGCACCGCAAGGTGGCGCGCCCTTGGGGCTGCTACGACAGCATCGACCACGGCGCGCGCTTTCAGGTCAAGCGCATCACCGTGCGCCCCGGCGCCAAGCTCAGCCTGCAAAAGCACCACCACCGGGCCGAGCACTGGATCGTGGTGTACGGCACGGCGCTGGTTACCAAGGGTACCGAGCAATTCCTGCTCACCGAAAACCAGTCCACCTACATTCCGATAGGCGAAACCCACCGCCTGGAAAACCCGGGCAAGACCGATCTGGAAATGATCGAGGTACAAACCGGCAGCTACCTGGGAGAAGATGACATCGTGCGGCTGGAAGACACTTATGGCCGTCTGGCGCCGCCGCCGGAAATATCAAAATGACCGCCTACGAACAACTCCAAATCCGTCTCGCCCAGGAACCGGCCACCTGGCTCATCACCGGCGTGGCCGGCTTCATCGGCTCCAACCTGCTGGAGGCCCTGCTCAAACTGAACCAGCGCGTCGTCGGCCTGGACAACTTTGCCACCGGCCATCAGTGCAACCTCGATGAAGTGCAAACCCTCGTCACCCCCGCCCAATGGGCCCACTTCCAATTCATCGAAGGCGACATCCGCCACCTGGCCGACTGCCAGCAAGCCATGATTTACTGTCATTCCCGCGAAGGCGGGAATCCACCCCTGCCTAACCACCCTGTTGACTACGTCCTGCACCAAGCCGCCCTCGGCAGCGTCCCCCGCAGCATCGCGGACCCTCTCGCCACCAACGCCACCAACATCACCGGCTTCCTCAACATGCTGGTCGCCGCGCGCGACGCCCAGGTCAAACGCTTCGTCTATGCCGCCAGCAGCTCCACCTACGGCGACCACCCCGACCTGCCCAAGGTGGAGGACGTCATCGGCAAGCCCTTGAGCCCCTACGCCGTCACCAAATACGTCAACGAGCTGTACGCCGACGTGTTTGCCCGCACCTACGGCCTGCCAGGCATCGGCCTGCGCTACTTCAACGTGTTCGGCCCCCGGCAAGACCCCGAAGGCGCCTACGCCGCCGTCATCCCCAAGTGGATCGCCAGCCTGATCCAGGGCGAACCCGTGTACATCAACGGCGACGGTGAAACCAGCCGCGACTTCTGCTTTATCGAGAACGTCGTGCAGGCCAACCTGCTGGCCGCCACCGCGCCAAACCCCGAGGCCGTCAACCAGGTCTACAACGTCGCCGTGGGCGAGCGCACCACGCTCAACGACTTGTATGCCCAGCTACAGCGCCACCTGCTGCCGCGCTACCCGCACCTGGCGGGCGCCCAACCCGTGCACCGCGACTTCCGCGCCGGCGACGTGCGCCACAGCCTGGCCGACATCGGCAAGGCCCAGCGCCTGCTGGGCTACGCGCCCACGCAACGCATCGGCGAGGGGCTGGCGCTGGCAATGCCTTGGTACATTGGCCAGGAATCCCGTGACGATCACCGAACTTCTTGAGCGCATCGCCGCCGGCGAATCGCAAACGCTGGAATTCAAAACCTCGTTCGACAAAGCCAGCATCGAATCCCTGGTTGCCTTTGCCAACACGCAGGGCGGTACGGTTTTGGTGGGCGTGACCGATGCAGCCGTCGTCCAGGGTGTGACGGTAGGCAAAGAAACCCTCAATGAATGGCTTGGCCAAATCAAGTCGGCCACCAGTCCGTCGCTCATTCCTGACCTGGCCGCTCACCAGTTAAATGGCAAAACCGTGGTGTCCATCCAGGTGGCCGAATTCCCGGTCAAACCCGTCAGTACCCGAGGCCGCTACTACAAGCGCCTTGCCAGCTCCAACCATGCACTGGCCCTGAACGAAATTGCCGATCTTTATCTTCAGTCCCTGCAAATCTCATGGGACGCTCACCCCGCGCCCCAAGCCAGCGTTGCCGACCTGTCGTCCGCCAAAATCGAGCGCTTCATTCAGCGCGTCAACGACAACGGGCGCTTTGCCCTCGAAGCCGGCACGCCGCTGGCGGCTCTTGAAAAACTCAACTACCTGGTCAAAGGCCAGCCCACCTGGGCCGCCATGCTGTTGTTTGCCAACGAGCCACTGCGCCACCATGTTCACATCGGGCGGTTCAAAACCCCCAGCATGATCATTGACGACCGGCAATTCACCGACACCCTGTTCGAAGTGGTCGAGCGGTCAATGACATTCATCGTCTCGCACATCAGCGTCGCCTTTGAATTTGATGGCAGCATCCAGCGCAAGGAACGCTTTGCCTACCCGCTGCCCGCGCTGCGTGAGGCGTTGCTCAATGCCGTCGTTCACCGCAGCTACACCGACCCCAGCGATATTCAGATCAAAATCTTTGACGACAAGATCACCCTCTTCAGCCCTGGCACCTTTTACGGCGGCATCAGCATTGCCGACATCCAGGCCGACAATTACCGCTCCAGCCTGCGCAACAAGCTGGTGGCTGAGGGGTTCTACCTCATCAACGCGATAGAAAAATACGGCAGCGGCTTCATTCGCATCCGCAAAGCACTGGAGGATTACCCCGAGATCGATTTCGAGGTCAAGGAATTCGCCGGTGGCGTGATGGTGACCTTTGCGCAAAAGCAGCCAGAGTCGCAGCCAGAGTCGCAGCCAGAGTCGCAGCCAGAGTCGCAGCCAGAGTCTGCCTTGCCAATTGAGGCTCGTGTGTTACGGCTACTCGCCATGGCCCCCATGGGCAAACGCGATATCTCTGCCGCGCTAGGGCAAAAAGAAGTATCGGGGCAACTGAACAAGGTTATCCGCATCTTGTTGGCCAAGGGCCTGATCGAGCCAACCATTGCCGATAAACCCAACAGTCGGTTACAGAAGTACCGACTCACCTTGTGAGAAACTGACATGGCAACTCAAGTCTCCAACTTCTTTCATCGAAAACGGCTGCAGGGTCCGCGTTGGGCTGGCCACCAAAGACGGTCATTGGGAAGTTTTCGAATGAAATCAACCTCTAGTCACCGTCTAATATGCAAAGATTGCTATTGAAACTATAGTAAAACGATTCCCTATAATCTACCCCAAACCCGCCTGCAAGCTGGGCCGAAAACCTGGCCCCGCCATTGGTCAAGAACGGCTGTGGCCAATACATGCTCAGTCTCCTGTTATCCCCGCACCCCTTTCTGCCATCCCGGAACCTCTTTCTGTCATCCCGGGCTTGACCCGGGATCCATACCTCCGTACCCCGCATGAACATCATCCCCACCGCCATCCCCGACGTGCTGATCATCGAGCCCAAGGTGTTCGGCGACGCCCGCGGCTTCTTCTTTGAAAGCTTCAACCAGAAAGCCTTCAACCAGGCCACGGGTCTGGACGTTCATTTTGTGCAAGACAACCACTCGCGCTCGGTCAAAGGCGTGCTGCGCGGCCTGCATTACCAGATCCAGCAACCGCAGGGCAAGCTGGTGCGCGTGGTCCGCGGTGCGGTGTTTGATGTGGCCGTGGATATCCGCAAAGGCTCGCCCACCTTTGGCAAATGGGCGGGTGTGGAGTTGACCGAAGACAACCACAGGCAGCTGTGGGTGCCGCCGGGGTTTGCGCACGGTTTTCTGGTGACTAGCGAGTCGGCGGACTTCCTGTACAAGACCACAGACTACTATGCACCCGAGCATGAGCGCTGCGTTCAGTGGAATGATCCCGATCTGGCCATTGCGTGGCCTTCCAACGTACTGCCACGTCTTTCCGCCAAGGATGGCAACGCCCCCTCGCTGCATTCTTGCGAGCTACCGCACTGAGAGCGGTTCTTGCAAGCCGGTTGGGCTGTAACCAAGTCGTGTTAGCATACGCGTTCATCGATTGAACGGGCTGAATTTCCCGCCTCCCAAGACCCATTAAGGCCCCCAGCATCACAGCTGCATCGGGACCCAACAGATTAAAGCCGAGTCAAAGCGCTTGTTAAGCCCATCCCCTCAAGAAGACAACCACCTCAAGGTTTTGCGCCTTTTGGAAGCCAACCCGCAGATGAGCCAGCGCGACCTGGCCGATGCGCTGGGCGTGAGTCTGGGCAAAACCAACTATTGCCTCAAGGCCTTGCTGGACAAGGGTTTTATCAAGATGCAGAGCTTTCGCAAGAGCCAGAACAAGCTGGCTTATGCCTATCTGCTCACGCCTGTCGGCATCACCGAAAAAGCGGGCCTCACGGTTCGTTTTCTGGAGCGCAAGGTGGCCGAGTTTGAGAGCTTGACGCTGGAAATCGAAACGCTGAAATCCGAAATGAACACAGCTCAAAGCAAATCAGCACCCATTCATGACTAACGCCAAAATCATCCCCGTCATTCTTTGCGGCGGCTCCGGCACCCGGCTGTGGCCGCTGTCGCGCAAGAGCTTTCCCAAGCAGTTCGTTCCGCTGGTGGATAACAAAAGTCTGCTGCAGCTCACGCTGGAGCGGGTCGCACGAATCAACGGCAGCGGCGCCAATGCCGAGGTCATTTGCGTTGCCGCCGAAGAGCACCGCTTTCTGGTCGCCGAAGCCATGCAGGCGGCCAAAGTCGCGGGCCACATCATGCTGGAGCCTGTGGCACGCAACACCGCGCCTGCCATGGCGCTGGCCGCCTTGCAAGCCCAACCGCAAGACCTGCTGCTGTTTTGCCCCTCGGACCACCACATCCCCGATGCGCAGGCGTTTGCCGCCATGGTGCAACTGGGCATCACAGCCGCCGGGCAGGGCGCCATCGTGACCTTTGGCGTGGTGCCCAGCTTTCCCAGCACCGCCTATGGCTACATCGAGCAAGGCAGCGCCCGCGCAGATGGCAGCTTTGCCGTCGCCCGCTTCATCGAAAAGCCCGGCGCCGACCAGGCCCAGGCGCTGCTTCTGCAAGGCAACGTGCTCTGGAACGCGGGCATTTTCCTGGTGCAGGCCAGCACCCTGCTGCAAGCCTTGCAACAGCATGCGCCCGATATCCTGCAGAGCTGCCAGCAGGCCATGGCCAAAGCCACGCAAGACCAGCAGTTCGTTCGTCCTGAATCCGAAGCTTTCGCCGCCTGCCGCGCCGACAGCATCGACTACGCGGTGATGGAGCGCCACCCACAGGTGGCCGTGGTGCCGTTTGCCGGCGCCTGGAGCGACGTGGGCAGCTGGAACGCCGTGGCAGATCTGAGCCCGGCAGATGAGCACGGCAACCGTATTGACGGCCATGGCCTGGCGGTGCAAAGCGAGCGCACCTACATCCACGCACCGCATCGCGTGGTAGTGACGCTGGGCACGCAGGACCTGCTGGTGATCGACACGCCGGACGCGCTGCTGGTGGCGGCCAGCAGCCACGCTGAGCAGGTCAAGGGCGTGGTGGCGCAGCTGGAGGCCAGGCAAAGCCCCGAAGCCAGCCTGCACCGCAAGGTGGCGCGCCCTTGGGGCTGCTACGACAGCATCGACCACGGCGAGCGCTTTCAGGTCAAGCGCATCACGGTACGCCCCGGCGCCAAGCTCAGCCTGCAAAAACATCACCACCGCGCCGAGCACTGGATCGTGGTGTACGGCACGGCGCTGGTCACCAAAGGCACCGAGCAATTCCTGCTCACCGAAAACCAGTCCACCTACATTCCGATAGGCGAAACCCACCGCCTCGAAAACCCGGGCAAGACCGATCTGGAGATGATAGAAGTGCAGACCGGCAGCTACCTGGGTGAGGACGACATCGTGCGGCTGGAGGACACTTATGGCCGCTTGGCGCCGCTGCCGATAGAGGCCTGAAGAGATATGGCAAACACCTCATCCAAGATATACGTTGCAGGCCATCGCGGCATGGTCGGCTCCGCCATCGTCCGCCAGCTGCTGGGTGCTGGCCACGCCCCCGGAAGCATCATTACCCGTACCCACTCCGAACTCGACCTGACCAACCAGGCTGCCGTGCGTGCGTTTTTTCAATCCGAAAAACCTGACCAGGTCTACCTGGCCGCAGCCAAGGTAGGCGGCATTCATGCCAACAACACCTACCCGGCCGAATTCATCTACCAAAACCTGATGATGCAGGCCAATGTAATTGACGCAGCCTTTCAAAGCGGTGTCAAAAAGCTGCTGTTTTTGGGTTCCAGCTGCATCTACCCTCGCCAAGCCCCGCAGCCCATGGCCGAAAATGCACTGCTTACCGGCCCGCTGGAGCCGACCAACGAGCCCTATGCGATTGCGAAGATCGCTGGCATCAAGCTTTGCGAAAGCTACAACCGCCAATACGGCGCCAGCCACGGCGTGGACTACCGTAGCGTTATGCCCACCAACCTGTATGGCCCGGGCGACAACTACCACCCCGAAAACAGCCATGTCATTCCCGCACTAATCCGCCGCTTTCATGAAGCCAAAACCAGCCTAGCGCCCAAGGTCACCATCTGGGGCACCGGCACTCCGTTGCGTGAGTTTTTGTACGTAGATGACATGGCTTCAGCCAGCGTGCATGTCATGAACCTGCCCAAGGCCACTCACGAGCAGCACACCAGCCCCATGCAAAGCCATATCAACGTAGGCTATGGCAGCGACATTACGATTGCCGAGCTGGCGCACACCGTGGGCCAAGTCGTGGGTTACGAGGGCGAAATCGATTTTGACACCACCAAACCCGACGGCGCACCCCGCAAGCTGATGGACAGCAGCCGCCTCAAGTCGCTGGGCTGGCAGGCAAAAGTGAATCTGCAAGAGGGCCTGACGCGCGCCTATCAAGATTTTCTGAAGAACACAGCATGAGCAACACCAACACCAACACCAACACCAACACCAACACACAACCCAAAGTCGCCCTCATCACAGGCATTACCGGCCAAGACGGCAGCTACCTTGCCGAATTCCTGCTTGAAAAAGGCTATACCGTGCACGGCATCAAGCGCCGCGCCTCCAGCTTCAACACTGCCCGTGTGGACCACATCTACCAGGACCCTCACATTGAAAATGCGCGCTTCAAGCTGCACTACGGCGACTTAAGTGACAGCAGCAACCTGACGCGCATCATCCAGCAAACCCAGCCCGACGAAATCTACAACCTGGGCGCTCAAAGCCATGTGGCCGTGAGCTTTGAGAGTCCCGAATACACCGCCGACGTGGACGCCATGGGCACGCTGCGTCTACTGGAGGCCATCCGCATCCTGGGGTTGGAGAAGAAAACCCGCTTCTACCAGGCCAGTACCAGCGAACTCTATGGCCTGGTGCAGGAAACCCCGCAAAAAGAAACCACTCCCTTCTACCCGCGCAGCCCCTACGCCGTCGCCAAGCTCTATGCCTACTGGATCACGGTGAACTACCGCGAGGCATACGGCATGTATGCCTGCAACGGTATCCTGTTCAACCACGAAAGCCCGCGTCGCGGCGAAACCTTTGTCACCCGCAAAATTACCCGGGGCCTGGCCAACATCCACCAAGGCTTGGAACACTGCCTGTACATGGGGAACATAGACGCCCTGCGCGACTGGGGCCACGCCAAAGACTATGTGCGCATGCAGTGGATGATGCTGCAACAAGATCAACCCGAAGACTTTGTGATTGCCACAGGCGTGCAATACAGCGTGCGCCAGTTCATCGAGAAAACAGCAGCAGGCCTAGGCATGCAACTCTGCTGGGAAGGCGCGGGCGTCAATGAGGTGGGCTATTGGGGCAAGCAACCCGTGATCAAAATCGACCCACGCTACTTCCGCCCCACTGAAGTCGATACCCTGCTCGGCGACCCCACTAAAGCCAAAGAGAAACTCGGCTGGGTGCCGGAAATCACGCTCGACCAGATGGTAAAAGAAATGGTTGCATTCGATTTGGCCGAAGCAAAAAAACACGCTCTACTCAAACAACATGGCTACCAAATTGCTGTGAGCGTGGAATAGGTGGTGTATCTAAATTTGAGTTGCGGCGATCGAAAAATATGACATTCCAATCAACTAACTAATTGACAAGCTGTGTTGTTCGCTACGCTATTAATAGTTAGATTAATTGGGAGAAATATTAATCCGTGAGATTTTGTAATTCTCAATTAAAACTTAATTCGCCAATTGGAAATAATGATTGATTCAGTGAATCCCCACAAGTAGAACAGCAGCGTGAATGGAGAACTGAGTTTCATATGTTCGACGTTATTAGAAAAGTGGTCAAAGAGGAATCTAATTCATGACTAGTCGCAACATGGCCGTTACGCTTGATGGGATAGTGTTCGGACTTCAAACTTATGGCGGCATAGCAAACTACTGGGGTCGTCTAGTGCAGCACGTGGCTGCCTTACCGAACGTCAACAGCCACATGGTACTTCCGAAGCGAATCCAGTACGCAGATTACGATGCCAATTGGCACCTTAAATCAAGTACTCGCAAGGAGATCTTACCAACTTCGGTCTCACGATATCTCGATGTGAGAAATGATCGACGTTGTGATGTTTTCCACTCATCGTATTATCGTTCGCCAACAAATACATCGACTAGATGCGTCGTCACTGTCCACGACTTCATTTACGAGCGCTATCGACGCGGCCCGGCGCGCTGGGTGCACTCATGGCAAAAGCTGCGTAGCATCAGGCGAGCGGACGCTGTGATTTGCATCTCGCACGCAACGCGCGACGATGTTCTTCGCTATGTGCCCGATGTAGATCCATCTCGATTGCACGTTGTATATCATGGGGTCGACCAAAGTACTTTTTTTCCAATATACGCGGGCAATATCGCTGAGATGGAAAATGTTGTTCTTTATGTTGGTCAGCGCAGCGGGCACAAACGTTTTGATCTCGCTGTCGAGGCGGTAGCCCAGTGTCGCGATCTTTCGCTCGGCATTGTTGGTCCAGCACCATCACGCCATGAGGGTGAACTGCTTGAGTCCCGCCTGCGTGGACGCTGGCATTCGTTCGGGCCGGTTTCTATCCATCGGCTAAGGGAACTCTATTCAACAGCCTTCGCTTTCATCTTTCCATCCGACTATGAGGGATTCGGCTTACCGATATTGGAAGCCATGGCCTGTGGCTGTCCCGTCGTGGCGGCACATACCTCATCACTGCCTGAGGTGGGTGGTCAAGCCGCGCTGTATGCCCGTGAACAGCGTCCGGAAATGTTTGCTGCCGCTTTGACCCAGTTGCAGATTTCGGTGAAGAGTCGTCAGAGTGTGATTGACGCTGGCTTGCAGCATGCGAAGAGATTTTCATGGGATCGCACTTTCAATGACACTGTTGCGATTTATCAAGGCGGTCCCTTGGTTGATCACCGTGTTTGAGAAAAGTACCGTTGGGGTATTGCAATGACAAAGAACGTCGTTTTCGGTTCCGCCGTCGGCGCTACGATGCCCATGCGAGCGATGGTCCATTCCAGCTGTGTTGAACGTGGGCAGGCGGTGTGCCGTTTTGCGATTTTCAGCGTGGCCTATCGAGGGACTTTGATATTGGGGAGGAGCGTTCTCCGCTTGCGACTGTACCTTGAGTACGCACTGAGCACTCCTTCACAGCACATCAGCCGCAGCGCGGTAGTAGGTTTGAGCGCAGTAGTCACGCAAAATGTGGTGCCCCGCGCCGCGATGGCGAGTGAGCCTGAGCGGGTGATAGCGCGCCAACCTATAAACTGACCAGTATGGAATTCCAATGGTGAGCAAGGCGTTTTCTGTGTGGCTCCACTTCATCACAGAGGAGTGTCGACGTACTATTCCAAGCCCCGCGCATTTTTGGCTTTTTGAATGCGACTCTAGTTTTGGCCTGTGGACAAGCCCTGACTGTTCGCTGGATGGGCTGACATGCTGAAAAGAATCATTGGAATCGCTCATCAGAGGCTAGCTGCCCCACTCTCATTCAGCCGACCAGTAAAAAACGTCCTATGGAACCTGCTCGGTGGGGCTTGGGCTGGAGTGCTGATCGTTCTCGCCACACCATGGTATGTCTCACGTCTGGGCCTTGAGGGTTACGGTATTCTGGGCCTATGGTTAATGATGCAGGTCATGATGGGGCTCTTGGACGCTGGGATGGGTGCCACCTTGGTCAGGGAGTTCGCCGATTCCCGGCGAGACCGCAACGGTCTTGAATTTAAGCGCGATCTACTGAGAACCCTGGAGCTTGTTTATTGGGTAGTCGCGGCATTATTGGCCATGGTACTTGTGTTGGCAGCTGGATGGGTCGCCGACCATTGGCTCAAATCCGTCACGTTACCGAATGCTTCTATAACCAGTGCTCTCCGGTTAATGGCGATCGCCCTGGGGCTACAGTTTCCCTATGCCCTTTATTCGAACGGTTTGATAGGTCTCCAGGAGCACGGGCGAATGAACGCCCTGCAAATCATGTGGAGCAGTCTTCGTTACGGCAGCGGTATCGCCGTGCTGTTTTGGCGAGCCGACCTAGTCTGGTTCTTCGCCGCTCAGGCGCTGGTCGCGGCGATCCAGACCTTCGCTACTCGGTGGGTGGTGTGGGGGATGGTCTCCGAGTCGGCTGGCCGGCCGCCAGCCTTTCGATTGGAGATGTTTCAACGGTTGTGGCGTTTTTCCGCAGGCATGGCGCTGACAGCCGCTGCGTCTGTACTACTGGCAAATGCCGATCGAATTGCGCTCAGCAAAATGGTTTCGACGGAAGAGCTCGGAAAGTACGCTGTGGCATTCACTGCCACAGGACTTCTACAAATGGGAATTCAACCGTTCTACCGTGCATTTTTCCCACGATACTCTGAGCTCGTGTCGTCGGGAAATACTAAACGGTTACGGGATGAGTACTTCCGAAGTTGTCGGTTAATGGCCCTCGTCATTGTTCCCTTGGGAATCATTGGGTGGCTGTTTGCCCCCTATATTTTTCTCGCTTGGCTTGGAAAATACGACAAAACAATTGTCGATGTGTTTAGATGGCTCCTGATTGGAGTAACTTGTTCAGGTCTTGTGTGGCTACCCGCCGCCTTTCAGCAAGCTCATGGCTGGACTCGCCTTCATGCTGCGATGATTACGGGCGCCCTGGTGATGGGTGCTCCCATCATGGTTTGGGGCATAAACGTATTTGGGACCGTCGGGGCGACGGCGGTCTGGGTTCTGCATGGGGTCTCTGATATCACATTGGGGTTGTGGCTCATGCACAGACGCCTATTGATTGAAGATCTGCTTGACTGGTATCGCACAGTCCTGTTGCCACCACTGTTGGTTGGCCTTCCCTTGATCGGACTCTCTTGGTGGCTGATGCCGCATAACATGAACAAGTGGGTTAGTCTGTGCTGGATCGGAGCTACCGGATTGGTCGTGATTTCCGCAAACCTGCTCTTTAATTTTAGCCGTCACCATAGGGATACCCAACCGGCCTCAGATAATATTCTCCGAAAGTAATTATGGTAAATCAAGATAAGAATCCTTTGTTTACAGTCATTATTCCCGTCAAAGACCGGGCGGAATACCTTCATCACACCCTTAGGACCTGTTCATTGCAGGACTATGAGAACCTTGAAATCATCGTTTCCGATGATGGCAGCACGGACAGAACTCGCGAAGTTGTCGAGGAGGCCGCCCGCAAGGATTCAAGAATTCGCTACGTCTCACCAAGCACTTATGCCGGCATGCGAGATAACTTCGAGTTTGCTCTAAATCAGGTCAAACCTGGGTACGTCATCGCCTTGGGAGGGGATGACGGACTCTTGCCCTATGGTATCAGTGGAATGCGGGATGTTCTTCAAGAGACTGGTCAGGAAATGCTCGCCTGGCCAGCCCCGGTGTTCTCCTACGCCAATGCCAAGACAGAAGCAGGCCAGTTGATGTTAAACAGAGAGCGTGGTGGACGAATCATCCAGTCGAAGGACTTCTTGGAAAAACAAGCCAAGAATCTAAATTATCTTAGCGATCTTGAATCGCCTATGTTCTATGTAAAAGGTGTGACTTCGACTCGATTAGTCGAAAAGGTGCGGAGCCGGTCCGTGGATCGACGGTTCTATTCCTGTCCGACCCCGGATGGATATTCCGGAATCGTATTGGCGGGTGAGATTTCGAGTTATGCATTTTCGGGGAAACCCTTCTCAATATACGGTGTTTCCCCCACCTCACAGGGGATGGGTTACCTTGCAAGTGGCGATAAGGCAACGAAGCAGTCGGAAGCCTTCTTTAGGGACACGTCCCGCACACCTATGCATGCGGAACTTGCTGCCCAACCATACTCACCGCTCATTTCCCTGATGACCGCCGATTATCTTCTCACTGCTAGGGATCTGCCGGGTTGGCCGGGGAATTTTCCACCCATCGATTACCGTGACTTGTTACTGAAAAGCTTGGATGAACTTGCGCATGGTCTGTATGCGGAGAGTCGACTCGCTCGCGAGCTGACGATTCTTAACCAGATCGCAGAACAGCACGGACAAGGCGAATTCTTCCGCAAACGCGTAAGTCAAACGCGGCGCTATCTGAAAAAGGAACCATTTGAAGGCAACGGTATCAGTCCAAGGATGATCTTCCTAGACTGCAACCACTACGGGATTAAAAATATATTCGACGCAGCGTACGTGGCTCATTACATGCATCAAATAATACCCAAGGTTACTCTTTCGTCCATCTGGGGCATGCTAACCAACTCCCTGGCATATCGGCTGATTTCCCTGCGCAAAGGTGGACGGTTTCCGCCAGATTCAGCTTGGCCGGATGTGAAACCAGCTCAACCTCCAGTATCGTAACGCAAAGCGGGCAATGAATGCGCGATGATGACGGGGGGGGCAGCGGAGGGTATAGTAAAAAACCCGGAGTAAACCTCAAAAGTTCTACATTCTGGATTCGTTGGTCAGATCGCTCACCAAGGATGAATGATGTTCTTAGTAATATCTTCATTCAGAAAGCCATAACACGGTGGAGATTATCAAGTTCGAAGAATGGTCACGCTCTTATGCTCATTGGATTAAACTTATTTCAGTGATCACTCCAATGGCTCAATGAAATTATCCAATAATATTGATAACTTATTCGATAACGGAATTCGCTCCATGAAATCATCGCCTCATTTCGCCATAATCACTAAAAAACAACTCGTCACGATCATGTCGATTCTATTAACATCGGCATGCATCATTTGTATTTCATTAATCTCGACACTGCCAGAAAAGACCTTAGATATCCTACTGCCAACTTTGGCTACGGTTGTCATCTTTTTTCTATTTTCTATGATCTTAAAATGGAGAACTCGCAGCAACTTAACAGGTGAGCTTGGGTTTCTTTATATAGCTATAGTGGTTGCATATACTATTCTTCCCGCATTCACTTTCCTCACGGTTGACCTAAATCTCGCCCCAGGTTGGGAGAAACTTGGACGACTGGCGCCATCATCCTCCAAATTAGGAATACACCTGTGGCGACATGCTCTGTTTATGTTCGGGGTCGCAACTGGATATCTCCTTGTACGCGGTCGAAGGACGTCTGGGCCGATTTCGATCGAGGATCGGGATGGAAAAAGTGGTCTTACAATTGTTTTCACTTGCGGCGTGATCGCCTTTTGTATTTTGGCTATTACCTTGCTATCTGCACCGGTTTCTACTTATTACGAAAACTACGCCCGATTTGATCACCTTTCTTGGTTTTATTTAAGATTTGTCTATATATGCTTGGTACTTAAAGCCGGAGGATATTTTATACTTATCACTTTCTTATTCAGAGATTATAAGAAATATAAATTCCTTATTATTATAATCACCCCGACTATTTGCCTTTACGAAATGATTTATTCTTTCGGATCAAGAATAGAGGCGTTTACTATTCTGATTGGTGTGGTGTGTCTGTATCATTTCCTAGTGAAACCAATAACGTTAAAAAAAGGGCTGATTTCCTTTATTGCCATTGCCATGCTGTTTTCGGCGGTGGAGTTATTCCGCGCGTCGGGCTTTAGTTTGACTGCAGCTCAAAACACTGTATCGGAGAGAGGCGCCATGCCGGCGTCCGAGCTCGGAGCGGTTTATTTCACCGGCTTTCATCTATATGAAGAACGGGCGCAAAGGTCACTGCCACCAAGGGAATGGCCAATGTTCTTCGATGACTTCCTTCCCCTTATTCCGTTCATAGATCACACGCGATGGAACCCGCAGTATTGGTACGCCCGGAACTACTTCCCGGGCGCCGTTGTTCCTCCAGAAACCTTGGGCCCAATCGCGGACAGCGCGATCTGGGGCGGAGAAATTGATTTGTTAGCTCGCAGCCTGATTAATGGTGCATTTTTCGCCTACCTAGTTCGCTGGTTTTTACGCCGGAAAGACAAATGGTGGGGGATGGTTATTTATGCCTATTGTTACGCAACATGTATTTTGACATTGAAATATTCCGTGCTATACCTCTTGACGCCGTTGCTAAAGATTCTTTTACCGACCCTGCTGGTAGTTGAGTTGGCGAGGAGATTTATTCCATTGAGGCGGCAATCTAAGTTAACAAATCCGTCTTGAGATAACTGCCTTGGTTGCTCCTCGTTGTTCATCGTCATCGAAAAACGCTCGAACTCTTTGACATCTTCCTTAAGATTCAAATCTTTGTTTTATTTCTTAAATCATTAATTAACACACAACTATCCAGACATCATCATGTTTAACAATAAAACACTGCTCATCACTGGCGGCACCGGATCTTTCGGTAATGCCGTTCTACGGCGATTTCTTCATACTAACATTAAAGAAATACGTGTCTTTAGTCGTGACGAGAAGAAACAAGAAGACATGCGTATTGAGTTAAATAATAGTAAAGTCAAGTTTTATATTGGGGATGTCCGCAATTACGAAAGCGTATGTTCCGCTTCAGATGGCGCTGATTTTATATTTCATGCGGCGGCCTTGAAACAGGTTCCATCCTGCGAGTTCTACCCTATGGAGGCCGTGCGTACCAATGTTCTGGGCGCGGAAAACGTTTTAAATGCTGCATTAGCCAACAATGTAAAGAAAATCATATGTCTTAGTACGGACAAAGCGGTTTACCCGATCAATGCCATGGGAATATCCAAGGCAATGATGGAGAAATTAATGGTTGCAAAAGCTCGCATGACCAGTGAAGACAGAACAATCTATACGGGAACACGATATGGCAACGTTATGGCATCCCGTGGCTCCGTTATTCCATTATTCATCAAGCAAATTCGTGAGGGAAAACCACTTACAGTTACTGATCCGAATATGACGCGCTTTCTTATGTCCCTTGATGACGCCGTGGACCTGGTGTTGTATGCTTTTTGCAATGCCCGTCAAGGTGACATCTTTGTTCAAAAGGCGCCGGCTTCCACCATCATGGACTTGGCGTTGGCCGTAAGAGAATTATTTAGTGCAAATAATAATATAAATGTCATAGGAACGCGCCATGGTGAGAAATTATATGAAACCTTGTTGACGCGCGAGGAATTATCTAAGGCGGAAGATATGGGTGATTATTATCGAATTATGCCGGATGATCGTGATTTGAATTATGGAAAGTATTTCACTGAAGGAGAAGAGAAGATTTCGAATCTCGATGATTATAACTCCCATAACACTCAGCGGCTGACTGTGCCGGAAATTAAAGAGAAGCTCTTGCAGTTGGAATTTGTTCGACAAGAACTTTGAGGGGCGTAGTATGCGTATATTGATTTTGGGCGGCGATGGTATGCTTGGGCACCAATTATTGAAACATTTGCGGCCCCGACATAAAGTAAAGGTAACGCTACGTCAAGATTTTAGTGCTTATATTCGATTTGGCATGTTTAACAAGGAAGACGTGTATGATGCTATTGATATTCGCTCCTTGGGGAGGATTACGGAAGTAATGGCTGATTTTAGGCCGCAGGCTGTTATTAATGCTGTTGGAATTGTCAAGCAAAGGCCGGCTGCTAAGGATTGCATAACCAGCTTAGAGGTCAATGCCCTTTTGCCACATCGGCTGGCAGTCCTTTGCAAAGGTATCGGTGCACGGTTAATTCATCTGAGTACCGATTGCATTTTTTCGGGGAAGAAAGGTTCATATGTTGAAAGTGACCCTTCTGACGCTGAAGATCTTTACGGAAGGACGAAATATCTTGGCGAGATTCACGAAGTCAACAGCTTGACCTTGCGCACGTCAATTATTGGTCGAGAGCTTTCGCGACACACAAGCCTTTTGGATTGGTTTCTTAGCCAATCTGGAGCAGTAAAGGGTTTTACCAAAGCAATTTATACCGGTTTTACGACCTTGGAGATGAGTCGGATTATTGAAATGATGCTTGAAAGTTTCCCGGACGCCTCAGGTATCTATCAAGTATCAAGCGACCCAATCAGTAAGTATGAATTACTGCTTTTGATAAAAAAAATACTTAAACATCAAATCGAAGTAATTCCGGAAGATGGATTTTTCTGTGACCGAAGTCTAGATTCATCGCGCTTCCGGGCTGAATTTAACTACATTCCTCCAACTTGGCCCGCCATGGTTGAGGAGTTAAGGATATGACTATGAAGGTAATGAGTATTGTTGGGACACGACCGGAGCTCATCAAGCTAAGCAGAGTTATTGATGAACTTGATCGACATGTGACGCATATTCTGGTGCATTCTGGTCAGAACTACGACTATGAGCTAAATGGTATATTTTTCAATGAACTTGGAATAAGGAAGCCGGATTATTTTTTGGAAGCTGCCGGTGAGAACGTAGCTCAAACCATCGGAAATATCATAGCGAAATCCGACAATGTGCTTGCAGTGGAACAGCCGGATGCTCTGCTTCTGCTAGGAGACACTAATAGCTGCCTTGCCGCAATAGCGGCAAAACGTCGCAAAATACCAATTTTCCATATGGAAGCCGGCAACCGCTGCTTCGACTTACGGGTTCCGGAAGAGATTAACCGTAAAATAGTTGACCATATCAGTGATATCAACATAACCTATACGGAACATGCCCGTCGCTATTTGTTGGCGGAGGGATTGCATCCGGAAATGATTATAAAAACAGGCTCACCGATGAAGGAGGTTCTTTCACATTACGCAAAATTAATAGCTGCCTCGGGTGTTTTACAACGTCTGGAGTTGGAACAAGGGGAGTATTTTGTAGTTAGCGCGCACCGGGAGGAGAATGTTGACAGTGAATTGAATTTCAACAATTTGTTGAAATCCCTTTCTGCCGTTGCTGAGCGGTTTGATAAACATGTGATTGTCTCTACTCATCCACGCACTAGAAAGCGACTCGAGGAAAGAGGTCTGTTGAACTTGGACAGGCGTGTTAAATTTCTTAAACCGCTTGGCTTTCCAGACTACATTAGACTACAAGAGAATGCATTCTGCGTTATCTCCGATAGTGGAACAATAACGGAGGAGTCATCTATACTTAATTTCCCGGCTGTAACCATCCGACAGGCCCATGAGCGGCCGGAAGGGATGGATGATGGAACTCTTATTATGTGTGGCTTAGAGGCGGAATCCGTCATAAAATCTATAGAAGTTGTGGTGGCTCAATTTAACGAGCGCCGTGATTGTTTCAAAATAGTGAGTGATTATGATGTTGAAAACGTTTCTCAGAAAGTTCTTCGAATAATTCTCAGCTATTCTGATTATGTAAATAGGAATGTTTGGAAGAAATCGCTATGAGTATGAAAATCTCCCTCATCACGGTTTGCTTCAATGGCGAAAAAACCATAGAAGACACGATCAAGTCGGTCATCTCGCAGACCCATGAATCTATCGAATACATCATCATCGATGGCGGCTCACGAGACGGCACTGCCGGGATTGTGAGCAAGTACGAAGCGCACGTCGCGCAATTCGTTTCGGAGCCCGACCAAGGGATATACGACGCGATGAACAAAGGCATTCACCTTGCGACGGGCGACGTCATAGGGTTTATCAACGCCGACGACTTTTACGCCGATCCCGGGGTGGTTGAGCGGGTGGCGCGCACGTTCGAGGACTCAACGATTGATGCCTGCTATGGTGATCTTTGCTATGTCAAGCAGGACGATACCGACAGTGTTGTGCGTTACTGGAAGTCATCGGAATTCAAACCGGAACTTTTCCTGCGTGGCTGGTGTCCGCCCCACCCCACCTTTTTTGCACGCCGCAGTGTGTACGAACGCTTTGGTGGTTTTGACCTGGACTTCAGGATCGCGGCGGATATGGAGTTGATGTTGCGCTTTCTCGTCGCGCATGATGTCCCGGCGGCGTACCTGCCCCATGTGCTTGTGAAGATGCGCATGGGAGGAACGACCAACCGGAGTTTCGAAAATATAGTCAATCAAAATCGCGAAATATGGCGGGCGTTCAAGAAGCATGGCGTGCAACCGTCCTTGCTTTCATTCCTCGGCGGCAAAATGATTTCGCGCGGTCGGCAGTTTTTTTCGCGCCCAGGGGAAGCGGTGAATTGAAAATTCTTGTCACTGGCGCATCGGGCTTTATCGGCAGCGCACTTGTGCGGCGCCTCCAGCTCGACAGAAGAAATGCTTTGTCTGGCACCGCAAGGGATGGTTTTAGCGGGGCTGCCCCCGGTGCAGTGCCGCTTTTTGCCGGTGACTTGGCACCGACAGCGGACTGGCGAGGGGCCGTGGCGGGCATGGATGTCATTGTCCACACTGCGGCCCGGGTGCATCTGACACGCGATACCGCGACCAACGCGTTGATGGAACATCGCTACGTCAATACCGCTGGAACCCTAAATTTGGCTCGGCAAGCTGCCGCAGCCCATGTGCGCCGCTTCATCTTTCTCAGTTCGATCGGCGTGAACGGTGCCGAGACCTTTACTCGGCCCTTCGTCGCAGACGGCACTGTCGTACCCCATAGCCCCTACGCGGTCTCCAAGCACGAAGCCGAACTGGGCTTGCGGGCTCTGACCGCCGAAACCGGCATGGAAGTGGTGATTATTCGTCCGCCGCTTGTTTATGGACCGGGTGCGCCGGGGAATTTCAGTACCTTGATACGCTGGTTGCGCCGCGGCGTGCCGCTGCCTCTTGGGGCCATCCATAATCAGCGCAGCTTCGTCGGACTGGACAACCTGCTGCACCTAATCGAGATCTGTCTGTGCCACCCCGCAGCCGAAAATCAGACGTTTCTGGTTTCCGATGGCGAAGATCTGTCAACGACGCAATTGCTGCAGCGTATGGGGCAGGCCTTGGGCAAGCCGGCACGTTTGATTCCTGTTCCGCCGATGTTGATCAAACTCGGTGCGGCATTGGTGGGCAAGCCCGATGTGGCGCAGCGCTTGTGCGACTCTTTGCAAGTGGACATATCCAAGACGCGACAGCTGCTGGGGTGGAGCCCGCCTGTGTCTGTCGATGAGGGGCTGAAGAAGGCGGCGCAGGGGTATCTGGCGTGAAGCGTCTATTTGATTTGGCGCTGGCGTTGTGCGCTGGCGCAATCTTGCTGGTGCCGGTCGCGGTAGTGGCCATGGCAGTGCGCCTGACTTCGAAAGGGCCTGCCCTGTATTGGTCCGACCGGGTAGGCCGGGGCAACAAGATTTTCAAGATGCCCAAGTTCCGCAGCATGCGCATCGGCACACCGGCCGTCGCTACCCACTTGCTGCCGGACCCCACGGCGTATCTGACACCCATAGGCTCCTTTTTGCGCAAGAGCAGTCTGGACGAGCTGCCGCAGTTGTGGAGCATTCTGGTGGGCGACATGAGCTTTGTGGGGCCCCGCCCCGCCTTGTTCAATCAGCAGGATCTGATTGCCCTGCGCACGCAGCATGGGGTGCATGAGCTGGTGCCCGGGCTCACGGGATGGGCGCAGGTGAATGGGCGCGATGAACTGCCCATTCCTGACAAGGTCAAGCTGGATGTGGAATACCTGCAGCGTCAATCGCTGGGGTTTGACGTGCGCATTCTGTGGATGACGTTTGTGAAGGTGTTGCGCCGGGATGGAGTTTCCCACTGATGAAAAGCTTGCTGATTGTGGGGGCTGGGGGGCATGGCCGTTCGGTAGCGGAGGCCGTACTTGCGGCTGGCCAGTACAGATTGGTGGGCTTTGTGGACGATGCGGCCCCGGGCTTGCGCCAGGTATGGGAGTGGCCGGTTTTCGGGACGACGGTGAACCTGGCCCGTTACCGGCAGCAGGCGGATGCCGCCATTGTTGCCGTTGGCAACAACCGCCTTCGCGAGGAGTTGTACACCAGGCTTGACGCGGCAGGCTTTGAATTGGCGACCACTATTCACCCCAAAGCCGTGGTCTCGCCCCGGGCTGTCATTGGCGCCGGGAGTGCCATCATGGCAGGGGCCATCGTTGGCACCGAGGCGCAATTGAGGGCAGGTGTGATCGTCAATTGCGGGGCGGTGGTGGACCACCACTGCCGGGTCGAAGATTTCGGCCATTTGGGCGTGAACGCCGGCATGGCGGGGGGTTCGGTCTTGGGGCGCGGCGCCTGGATGCAGGCGGGATCGGTCCTGGGTTATGGCGTGAAGGTGGAGGCCGGTTTTGTACTGGCGCCCGGGCAAGCCTTGAGTAAGAAATGAAAAGTTTATGTGCCAATAATTGGCATGATCGTGCTAAAATTTGATCATGTCGATCGCTGAAGCCTTCTTTTCGGAGAGCCAGTCCAGGGTTTATCCATGGCTGTTTGGGCAGCCTGAGCGCAGCTACCACCTGAGCGAATTGCGGCGTCTCACCGGCTTGGGCAGTGCTTCCCTGCAGCGGGAGCTCAATCGCTTGACCGATGCGGGGCTGGTGCATTCAGAGCGGGTCGGCAACCTGCGGCGTTTCAGCGCCAATCCGCAAAGCCCCGTTTTTGCTGAATTGGTCGCATTGACGCGCAAGGCGCTTGGCGCGGTGCCCCTGTTGCGGGATGCATTGATGCCTTTGACGCCGCATCTGCAAGCTGCGTGGCTTTATGGTTCGGTGGCCAGACAAACCGACACCGCGCAAAGCGATATTGATGTGATGCTGGTTGGGACCGATCTCTTGCTGGGCGACGTTCTGGAGCGGCTTGTACCGGTAGAGGCGCTATTGGGCCGAAAAATCAATCCAAGCTGCTATACGCCCCAGGAGTTTGAGCGACGCCGAGCCGAGCCCGATTCGTTCGTCAATCGTGTCTTTTCGCAGCCGACCGTTGCGTTAATTGGAGATGCCCATGAGCCAGGAGCTGTGCACTTTGGTGCCCAGCCTGATCGCTGATGTGCAGGCATTGGTGGAACAGTAAATGCACGCGAAATAAGAAGTTGAAAAGAAATCCAGATGCCATTTCAAAAATCAGCGGCCCCTTTGCTGGCGCTGCCGCGCCCCGCCAAACGCCTGGTGGTCATGCTGCTGGATATCTGTCTGGCGCTGTTCTCGGTCTGGGCGGCCTTTTACTTGCGGGTGGACCAGGTCGGCTGGCCGCGGGATCAGCAAAAATATGTCTACGTCCTGGCGCCGTTGCTCGCGGTGCCGGTCTTTGTCCGGTTCGGGCTGTACCGCGCGATCTTTCGCTACACCGGCATGGCGGCCATGGCCAGCACAGCCAAGGCAATCGCCCTTTACGCGGCCCTGTTTTTTGGCTCGCTGCTGTATTTCAAATGGCAGGGCGTGCCGCGCACCGTCGGGCTGATCCAGCCGCTGTTGTTCCTGCTACTGGTGGGCAGCAGCCGTGCCATGGCGCGTTTCTGGCTGGCCGGGGTGGGAGGAAAAAAGCGCCAGGCCGAGGGGCGCATGCTGATCTACGGTGCGGGCGAGGCGGGGGTGCAAACCGCACTGGCGCTGGGCGTGGCCCGGCAGTTTGTGCTGCTCGGGTTTATTGACGACGATGTGTCCAAGGCCGGGCAAAGCATCAACGGGGTCGACATCATGACGCCGGCCGAGGTGCCCGGCGCCGTCGAGCGCATGGGAGTGACCGATATCCTGCTGGCCATGCCCGTGGTGGGCCGCGCGCGGCGCAACGAGATCATCGACAGCCTGCGTAGCCTGCCGGTGCACGTGCGCACCTTGCCCGGCATGGGCGACCTGGCGGCGGGGCGGGTCACCATGCAGGACTTCCAGGAGCTGGACGTGGAAGACCTGCTGGGGCGCGCCCCGGTGCCGCCGAATCCGGCCCTGCTGGCGCGCCACCTGGCCGGCAAGACGGTGCTGGTCACCGGGGCGGGTGGCAGTATCGGGGGGGAACTGTGCCGCCAGATCATTCTGGAAAAGCCGCGCCAACTGGTGCTCGTGGATCACAATGAATTTGGCCTCTATGCCATTCACGGCGAGCTGCTGGGCCTGTGCGCCGAAGCTGCACTGCCCGTGCAGTTGACGCCGCTGCTGGGCAGCGTGCGCAATTACGAGCGTATGAAGGACATATGCCGGCACTACCAGCCGGCCACCGTCTACCACGCCGCAGCCTACAAGCACGTGCCCATGGTCGAGAGCAACCCGACAGAAGGCGTGCTGAACAACGTGCTGGGCACCTTGAACATTGCGCGCGTTGCGATTGAGACGGCGGTAGAAAATTTTGTACTGATCTCGACCGACAAGGCCGTGCGGCCCACCAACGTCATGGGCGCCACCAAGCGCATGGCCGAGCTGGTGTTGCAGGCGCTCGCGGCCAGCCCCCGCGTGCGCTTCTGTGCGCTGGATGGCCAGGCCGGCCCGGAGGTGCCAAACCAGACGCGCTTTTCGATGGTGCGTTTCGGCAATGTGCTGGGCAGCAGCGGCAGCGTGGTCCCGCTGTTTCGCAAGCAGTTGATGGCGGGTGGCCCGGTCACCGTCACGCACGAAGAGGTGACGCGCTATTTCATGACCATTCCCGAGGCGGCGCAACTGGTGCTGCAGGCCGGCGCCATGGCGGAAGGCGGTGATGTGTTTGTGCTGGACATGGGCCAGCCCGTCAAGATCATGGACCTGGCGCGGCGCATGGTTCAGTTGTCGGGCTTATCGTTGCGTGATGCGGAGCATCCGGATGGCGATATCGAGATCCAGGTGGTCGGCCTGCGCCCCGGTGAAAAGCTGTACGAGGAACTGCTGATCGGCGACGACCCGGCGCCCACGGCGCACGAGCGGATCATGAAGGCGCATGAAGATTTTGTCGCCTGGGGCGAGCTCGAGAAATCGCTGGCGGTCTTGCGTCGTGCCGCCAACGGCAACGATGCCGCGACGATCAGAAACATATTTATGCAATTGGTAAGCGGCTACGCGCCGGAGCAGGAAAATCGCGTGGCATGATGGCCCGCAAATTTTGGAGTGTCTATGAACAGGAAGATAGGGTTGGTCGTCATTGCCGCCGTGCTGGGCGCGGTGCTCGGCGGCGTTTTGGGTTACGGCCCGCTGTTGCGCTACAAGTCCGAGGGCGTGCTCGGCATGGAGTTGGCCCCGGCCGAGTACAAGCGGTTTACCGAGCTGGCGAACACGCCGGCCAGCCTGCGCCAGATGGCTGGCGTAGTGCCGCTGCCGGGGCTGACTGCCAATGAGATGCAGCAACTGGAAACGGTCGTGGGTCAGGGCCAGTGGCACACCCCGATTCCAAAAATCAGCAAGGCGGACACCAAGGACGTGCCGGATGCCCTGTTGCAGCTAGATCAGTACAACAAAGACGACAGCCCTCAGGAGCAAGAGCGCAAGCTGAGGGTGTATCTCGGCTTGAGATTGAGCTATACCGCCCATGACCCGGCGCAGGCCGCGCAAGTGGCGATGTGGATGGGTTCGTATTTCAAGGAAGTGGCGACGCGCGAGGCCTTGCGCGACCAGGTTTATCGCTGGGCTGCCGACAGCCGGCGGTTTGCCGACCGGGCGGCCGAACGCAAGCTCAAGTACGCGTTTGACATCGATCAGGCGCAGACCCGCGCCAAGGCGCTCAAGGTGATTGTGGCCAGCTATCCCGAGGCGGCACGGCGCGAGAGCCAGCAGGTGGTGGACGTGCGCAAGGACAACGAAAAGTTCATGACGCCGATGGCGCAACTGGTCGGCGCGGAGTCCGAAGTGATTGGCATCAAGGAAAATCTGCAAAGGCTGGACCGCGAGATCGAACAGCAAGCCTTCGCCAAAGCCCTGATTGCCGAAGCCGAGGCGGCCGTGGGGAAGGCGCAAAGTGGCAGCGACAGCGTGACCCGGGTTTCCGGCGTGATTACCCAGTTGGCCAAAACAGCAAAAACGGATGCCGAAAAAGAAAAGCTGTCGTCGATGGCGGCCGATGTGTCGCAGATCAGTGCGCGCTTCCTCTCGCAGGCCCAGTTTGTGGCCACGCCATCGGTACCCAGCCGCCCCGAGCGCCCCAGCCCGCGCATGGTGATCGCCCTGGGCGCCTTGCTGGCGGCCTTGCTGGCCGCCGCGTTTGCCTGGCGCGGCCTGCTGCGCCAGATGCTGTGGGAAGAGGGCAATAGCAAGGAGGCAACATGACCGACCCCGCACTGATCGCGCCGCGCGACAAGGCCGAAATCCTGGCCCAGGCGCTGCCGTACATCCGCAAGTTCCATGGCAAGACCATGGTCATCAAGTACGGCGGCAACGCCATGACCGACCCGGCGCTGCAGGCCGACTTTGCCGAGGACGTGGTGCTGCTCAAGCTGGTCGGCATGAACCCGGTGGTGGTGCATGGCGGCGGCCCGCAGATCGAGACGGCGCTGAACCGGCTCGGCAAGAAGGGCGAGTTCATCCAGGGCATGCGCGTGACCGACGCCGAAACCATGGAAGTGGTCGAATGGGTGTTGGCCGGCGAGGTGCAGCAGGATATCGTGGGCCTGATCAACCAGGCCGGCGGCAAGGCCGTGGGGCTGACGGGGCGCGACGGTGGCCTGATCCGCGCGCAAAAACTCAAGATGGTCGACAACCAGGACCCCAGCAAGGAGCACGACGTGGGCCAGGTCGGCGACATCGTGAGCATCGACCCGAGCGTGGTGAAGGCGCTGCAGGACGACGCCTTCATTCCCGTGATCAGCCCGATTGGTTTTGGCGAGCACAACGAGAGCTACAACATCAACGCCGACGTGGTGGCGGGCAAGCTGGCCATCGTGCTCAAGGCCGAGAAGCTGGTGCTGCTGACCAACACGCCCGGCGTGCTCGACAAGTCCGGCAAGCTGCTGACCGACCTGACCGCGCGCGAGATCGATGCGCTGTTTGCCGACGGCACGATTTCCGGCGGCATGCTGCCCAAGATTGCCGGTGCGCTCGACGCGGCCAAGAGCGGCGTGAACTCGGTGCACATCATCGACGGCCGCGTGCCGCACGCGATGCTGCTGGAGATCCTGACCGAGCAGGCCTACGGGACCATGATTCGCTCGCATTGAGGGGGTGAGGGCGGGGCCCGGTACCGGAGAAACCCTTGGTACCGCTGTGCGAGAATCATTCGACTACACCTTGTTGCAAACATGTCCGACGTCGATCTCACCACCCCCTCCGCCAGCCCCGCCAGCGAAGCTGCCGTGCCCGCGCGCAAGCGGCCCAAGCCGGGCGAGCGGCGGGTGCAGATTCTGCAGGCGCTGGCCACCATGCTGGAGCAGCCGGGGGCCGAGCGTATCACCACGGCGGCGCTCGCAGCGCGGCTCGAGGTGAGCGAGGCCGCGCTGTACCGCCACTTTGCGAGCAAGGCGCAGATGTTCGAGGGGCTGATCGAGTTCATCGAGCAGACGGTGTTTTCGCTGGTGAACCAGATCACCGAGCGCGAGACGGACGGCGCCGATGCCGGTATCCGCCAGGCCGGCAAGGTCGTTCACATGCTGCTGCAGTTTGCCGAGAAAAATCCCGGCATGACGCGCGTGATGGTGGGCGACGCGCTGGTGTTCGAGAACGAGCGCCTGCAGCAGCGCATGAACCAGTTTTTCGACAAGATCGAATCGACCCTCAAACAAAGCCTGCGCGGTGCGGCCGACGCCAACGGTTCGGCCACGCCCAGTGTCGATGCGCAGGTGCGGGCGTCCGCACTCACCGCCTTCGTGGTGGGCCGGCTGCAGCGCTTTGCGCGCTCGGGTTTCAAGCGTGCACCCTCGGAGTATCTGGAAGCCAGCCTCGCGTTGATGCTATAGAAAAAGAAGCTGCCTGCCTAGGCAGGGCAAGGGCTACTGCCGCTTTCCCCTTATAAATTCACGCCCACCCTGGCGCCCGCCGCCAGCATCTCGGCCCAAGTCTGATCGTCAAGCGTAATGCCATCCACCGCGCGCATGCGCCGCGCTTCGCGCTCGGGCTCGCCGGCTACGCGCACCGTGTCAAAACCCGGCGCCACCGGGCCCTGTTTCAACCAGTCGATAAATGCTGCGGCTTCCTGTTCGAACGCGGCCTGGGTGCCGAGTTTGGCGGGGTCGATGAGCACGGTCAGCATGCCGTTGACGACGGCGCGTGCGCTGTCGGGGGCGCGGTGCCAGGTGCCGCCGCCGCTCAAGGCGCCGCCCAGCAGCTCGCACGCCACGGCCATGCCGTAGCCCTTGTATTCGCCGAACGCCATCAGCGCGCCGAACAGGCCATTGCTTTGCGGCACCACGACGACGCCGGGGTCGGTGGTGGGGTGGCCGTGCTCGTCTATCAGCGTGCCGGGTTCAACCTGGACGCCCTTGTTGTAGGCCACGCGCATCTTGCCCTGCGCCACGCGGCTGGTCGCAAAGTCCAGCAGGAAAGGTTCCCGGCCGGCCAGCGGAATGCCGATGCAGCACGGGTTGGTGCCGTAGCGGCCGTCGGCGCCGCCCCAGGGCGCGACCACCGGGCGCGACAGCACGTTGACGAAGTGCAGCGACACTAGATCCTGCGCCACCGCCATCTCGGCAAAGTGGCCGATGCGCCCCAGATGGTGCGCATTGCGCAGGGTCATGATGCAGCTGCCCGATGCCCTGGCGCGCGCGATGCCGAGCTGCATGGCCTGCTCGCCCACCACCTGGCCGTAGCCGCGCTGGCCGTCGAGCGTGAGCAGGCTGCCGGCGTCGAGCACGGTCTGCACCGCCGCGTTGGGCGTGAGGCCGCCCTCCAGCACCGCGTCCACATAGCGCGGCAGCATGCCCACACCGTGCGAGTCGTGGCCGCTGAGGTTGGCCAGCACCAGGTTGTCGGCGACCTTGGCGGCCTCGGTGGCGGAACTGCCGGATGCTATTAGAACGGTAGCTACTTGCGCGCGCAGGTCATGGGCTTGGAGGGTTTTTGGCATGGATTATTGGCGGTGAAGGTGTGTGGGGGCGGCGATGGATTCCCGCCTGCGCGGGAATGACGGGGAAGGGCGCGGGAACGACGGGGATAGTTACATCACCGCGCCCACTTGCCACGGCACGAACTCGTTCTGGCCGTAGCCGTGCGTCTCGCTTTTGCTGCGCGCACCCGAGGCGGTGGCCAGCACCAGTTCGAAGATGCGCTGGCCCATCTCGGGGACAGAACTGGTGCCGTCGATGATCTCGCCGCAGTTGATGTCCATGTCGTCTTCCTGCTTGCGCCACAGCGCCGAGTTGGTCGCCAGCTTGAGGCTGGGCGAGGGCGCGCAGCCGTAGGCCGAGCCGCGCCCGGTGGTGAAGCAGATCAGATTCGCGCCGCCCGCGACCTGGCCGGTGGCGCTGACCGGGTCGTAGCCGGGCGTGTCCATGTAGACGAAGCCGTGGGTGTCGACCGGCTCGGCGTATTCGTATACGGCCTGCAGGTTGCTGGTGCCGCCCTTGGCGACGGCGCCGAGCGATTTTTCGAGGATGGTGGTCAGGCCGCCGGCCTTGTTGCCGGGCGAGGGGTTGTTGTTCATTTCGCCGCTGTTGATCGCGGTGTAGTGCTCCCACCACTTGATGCGCGCGATCAGCTTCTCGCCGACCTCGCGATTCACGGCGCGGCGCGTCAGCAGGTGCTCGGCGCCGTAGATCTCGGGCGTCTCGCTCAGAATCGCGCTGCCGCCATGTGCCACCAGCAAATCCACAGCGGCGCCCAACGCCGGATTCGCGCTGATGCCCGAATAGCCGTCGGAGCCGCCGCACTGCAGCCCGATGGTGATGTGCTCTGCGCTGCACGGTTCGCGCCGCACGTTATTCACTTGGGGCAGCATCCCGTTGATCAGCGCCACGCCCTTGGCTACCGTCTTGGTGGTGCCGCCGGTGTCCTGGATGTTGAACACCTTGAAGGTGTCGCCCTCACGCAGGCTGCTGCGCGCCAGCCAGGCGTTGATCTGATTCGCCTCGCAGCCCAGGCCCACCACCAGCACGGCGGCGAAGTTGGCGTGCGTGGCGTAGCCGGCCAGCACGCGCTGCAGGATTTGCATGCCCATGCCCTCGGTGTCCATGCCGCAGCCGGTGCCGTGCGTCAGCGCCACCACGCCGTCCACGTTGGGAAAGTCAGCCAGTGCCCCCGGATTGGTCTGGCGCGAGAAATGGTCGGCAATGGCGCGCGCGGCTGTGGCCGAGCAGTTCACGCTGGTCAGCACGCCGATGTAGTTGCGCGTGGCGACCCGGCCGTCAGCGCGCCGGATGCCCATGAAGCTGGCCTCGCGCCGCGCGGGCTCCGGTTTGACGTCGGCGCCGAACGCATAGTCGCGCGCAAAGTCGCCCTTGCTTGGTCCCATGTCGAGGTTGTGCGTGTGCACGTGCTCGCCAGCAGCGATCGGCTTGCTCGCAAAACCGATGATCTGGTTGTAGCGGCGCACCGGCTCACCGGTCGCAATGGCGTGCGTGGCGATCTTGTGGCCGGGCGGGATCAGGCCGTGCACGGCAATGCCTTCGACGGTGGTGCCACCGAGCAGTTGGGAGCGCGCGATCAGCACGTCGTCGTGGGGGTGCAGGCGGATGAAGGGATTCATGATGTATGTGTATGTAGACGTAAAAAAAAGAATGAGCCTCAGGCGCTTTTGGCGCGGCGCCAACTCGCACTGAAGCGGGCGTGGGATTTGTCCATGTGCGCGTGCATGGCCGCGCGGGCGCCCGCGCCGTCGTGCACGCGGATCGCCTCCACGATGGCTTCGTGCTCGGCAATGGCGCAACGCCACGATTGCGGGGTTTCAAAATGGCCACCCAGGCGCTCGAACAGCGGGCCGCGGCGCGAATCCCAGAAGTTTTGCACCGTCTCGGTCAGCACCACGTTGCCGCAGGCTTCGGCAACCGCGGTGTGAAAGGCGCGGTCGCCCTCCAGCGGCAGCACGCCTTGCGCGGCGGCGCTTTTCATGGCGGCGATGGCGCCGTCCATGGCCGCCATGTCCTTGCGGCGGGCCTGCGTGGCGGCGATCGAGGCGATCTCTCCCTCCACCACGCGGCGCGCACGAATGAGCTCCAGCGGCCCCCATTCGGCGGGCGAGACTTCCACGCGCCCGTTGGGGTTTGCCGCGCCGGTGCGGTCCAGCACATACACGCCCGAGCCGGTGCGGATCTCGACCCAGTCCTCGACCTCCAGCGCAATCAGCGCCTCGCGCACCGAAGGCCGGCTCACGCCCAGTTGTTTGGCCAGGTCGCGCTCGGCCGGCAGGCGCGCGCCCACCGCAAACTCGCCCGCTTGGATGAGCGCGCGCAACTGCCCCGCGATCTGGCGGTACAGGCGCTGCGGTTCGACGGCTTGCAAGGGCATGAATGAAAGTGCCAGAGGCTGGGTTAAGGGTTAGCCATAATTGGCCAAGTGGTCAGGCCAATTAATAATCCCACGATTATCGCGCCGCAGCATCGGGCGAAACCCTGAAACACACGAAACCTCACCCACAGGATGGACACACCATGAGACTCAAAGGCAAAATCGCACTGGTGACGGCGGCCGGGCAAGGGATCGGCCGGGCCAGCGCGCTGGCCATGGCTGCCGAGGGCGCCCAGGTCTGGGTCACCGACGTCAACGCCAGGCTGCTGGAGAGCTACGCGGGCGTGGCCAACGTCACCGCGCTGGCGCTGGACGTGCTCGACAAGGCCGCCATCCACAAGGTCGCCGCCGATTTGCCGGCGCTCGACATCCTGTTCAACTGCGCCGGCTTTGTGCACAACGGCACCATCCTGCAGGCCACGGATGAAGAGTGGGACTTCGCCTTCAACCTGAACGTGCGCTCGCAGTACTGGATGATCCAGGCCGCGCTGCCCAAAATGCTGGCCCATGGTGGGGGCAGCATCATCAACATGTCCAGTGTGGCCAGCAGCGTGAAGGGCTTGCCCAACCGTTTTGTGTATGGCGCCAGCAAGGCCGCCGTGGTGGGGCTGACGAAAGCGGTCGCCGCCGATTTTGTCGGCCAGGGCATTCGCTGCAACGCGATTGCCCCGGGCACGGTGGATACGCCCTCGCTGGGCGAGCGCATCAGCAGCTACGCCGATCCGGTGCAGGCGCGCAAGAACTTCATCGCGCGCCAGCCCATGGGGCGGCTGGCCCAGGCCCACGAGATTGCCCCCATCGTGGTGTACCTGGCCAGTGACGAATCGCAGTTCGCCACCGGGCAATTGTTCTCGGTGGACGGCGGCATGACGATATGAACCAGCTCGACCTGAGCGGCCGCCATGCGGTCATCACCGGTGGCGCGGCCGGCCTGGGCCTGGCCATCGCGCAGCGCATGCTCGCGTCGGGCGCGCAGGTCACGCTGTGGGATCTCGACCCCGCGGCGCTGGGCCGGGCCGCGCAGGCACTCGGCGCCGGCGTTCACACCGTGGTGGTGGACGTGGGCGAGCACGCCAGCGTGGTGCAGGCCGCGCGCCAGACGGTGGCGCAGCAGCCCCAGATCGACGCACTGGTCAACTGCGCGGGCATCACCGGCCCGAACGTGAAGGTCTGGGACTACCCGCCCGAGCAGTGGCTGCAGGTCATGCAGGTCAACCTGAACGGCCTGTTCTACTGCTGCCGCGAACTGGTGCCGCACATGCGCGAGCGCAACTACGGACGCATCGTCAACATCGCCTCGGTGGCCGGCAAGGACGGCAACCCGAATGCCAGCGCCTACAGCGCGAGCAAGGCCGCCGTGATCGCGCTGACCAAGTCGCTCGGCAAGGAGCTGGCCGACACCGGCGTGCGCGTGAACTGCGTGACGCCGGCGGCCGTGAAGACCGCAATTTTCGAGCAGATGACGCCCGAGCACATCGCGTTCATGCTCTCCAAAATCCCCATGGGGCGCTTTGGCACGCCGCAGGAGGTAGCGGCCATGGTTGCGTGGCTGTGCACCGAAGAGTGCTCATTCTCCACCGGCGCCGTGTTCGACCTGTCGGGCGGCCGCTCCACTTACTGACGTACAGTCCACGCTTCAAACTGAAAGGAACCCGATGAAACTCGTTCGTTATGGCAACCCCGGCAAAGAGAAACCCGGCCTGATCGATGACGATGGCCAGCTGCGCGACCTGAGCACGGTGCTGAAGGACATCACCCCCGACCAGCTGGGTGACAAGGCGCTGGCCCGGCTGCGCAAGCTCAAGGTGGACAAGCTGGCGCGCGTCAGGGGCGCGCCGCGCCTGGGCTGCCCGGTGGCGGGCGTCGGCAAGTTCATTGCGATCGGCCTGAACTACTCCGACCATGCGGCCGAGACCGGCGCCGAGATTCCAAAGGAGCCGATCGTCTTCACCAAGGCGATCTCGTGTATTCAGGGGCCAAACGATCCGGTGATGCTGCCCAAGGGCTCGGTCAAGTCGGACTGGGAAGTCGAGCTCGGCGTGGTCATCGGCACACGTGCACGCTACGTCTCGCAAAAGGATGCGCTCAATTTCGTGGCGGGTTACTGCACCGTCAACGACGTGAGCGAGCGTGAATTCCAGCTCGAGCGTGGATCGCAGTGGGACAAGGGCAAGGGCTGCGACACCTTCGGCCCGATCGGCCCCTGGCTGGTGACGCGCGACGAACTGCCGAACCCGCAGAAACTTGCCATGTGGCTCGACCTGAACGGCGAGCGCCGGCAGACCGGCAACACGAAGACCATGATTTTTGGCGTGGCCAAAATCGTCAGCTACGTGAGCCAGTTCATGACCTTGATGCCCGGCGACGTGATCACCACGGGCACGCCACCCGGTGTCGGCATGGGCATGAAGCCGCCGATGTTCCTGAAGAAGGGCGACGTCATGACGCTGGGCATCGAAGGGCTGGGCGAGCAACGCCAGCTCGTGGTGCCCTTCAAGCTGTAGGATTTGTTCAAGGGTTTCCCCGGTACCTGCCTAGACGGCTGCCTCTAGAAGCCCTCTGGCGGCGGCGGGGCATTCAAAAGTCCTGCAAAATAGAACGATCGTTCGTTTTATTTTGTCTGGACCCCATGCCTGTCACCGAACACCCCCGCAAGACCGTCCGCGCCGGTCAGCGAAAAAACCACCGGCCCGCCGGCGAGGCCGGCCCCGCCCTGCACAAGGGCCAGCAGACCAAGGCGGCCATCGTGGATGCGGCCCTGGGCCTAGCTACCCAGATCGGGCTGGAGGGTCTGTCCATCGGCGCGCTGGCCGAGGTCACGCACATGAGCAAGTCGGGCGTGTTCGCCCACTTCGGCTCGCGCGAGGAACTGCAGATCTCGGTTATCCGCGAGTACCACGACCGCTTCGAGGACGAGGTGTTTGGCCCGGCCCTGCGCGAGCCGCGCGGCTTGCCGCGGCTGCGTGCGCTGTTCGCCAACTGGATGAAGCGCACCTCGGCTGAAATCGACTCGGGGTGTCTGTACATCAGCGGCGCGGTCGAGTTTGACGACAGGCCCGGTCCGGTGCGCGACGCGCTCGCCAGTTCGGTCGGGACCTGGCTGGCGGCCATGTACCGCGCGGTAGTGCAGGCCAAGGAAGAAGGCCATTTGCGCCTTGATGCCGACGAGCGGCAGATGGCGTTCGAGATTCACGGCCTGATCCTGGCGCTGCACTACGAGGCGCGCTTCCTGAAAAACCCCGGCTCGATCGCACGCGCCAACTCCGGCTTCGACCACATCCTGGACCGCTACGGCATTGACGCCGTTGCTCAGCCGCTCGGCCGATCCACCCCATCCACCAAAACCGCCCCCAGCATCAAGGAGTAACCACTATGCCTACCTACACGCCGCCCCTGCGCGACATGCACTTCGTGATGCACGAGGTGCTCAAGGTCACCGATGAATTCAAGGCCATGCCCCGGCACGCCGATGTCGATGTGGACACCATCAGCGCCATCCTGGAAGAAGGCGGCAAGTTCGCGCAGGAGATCACGTTCCCGCTCAACATCAGCGGAGACACTGAGGGCTGTGTGCTGGACCAGAGCACGCACGAAGTCACCACGCCCAAGGGCTTCAAGGCGGCCTATGCCAAATACGTGGAAGGCGGCTGGCCCGCGCTCAGCGGCGATCCGGCGTATGGCGGCCAGGGCCTGCCGATTGTGGTGAACCAGTGCTTCTACGAGATGCTCAACAGCGCGAACCAGGCCTGGACCATGTACCCGGGCCTGACGCACGGCGCCTACGAATGCCTGCACACGCATGGCACCGACGCGCAAAAGCAGACCTACCTGCCCAAGCTGACCAGCGGCGAGTGGACCGGCACCATGTGCCTGACCGAGCCGCATTGCGGCACCGATCTGGGGCTGCTGCGCACCAAGGCCGAACCACAGGCGGACGGCAGCTACAAGATCACCGGCAACAAGATCTTCATCAGCGCCGGCGAGCACGACATGGTGAGCAACATCATCCACCTGGTGCTGGCCCGGTTGCCCGATGCGCCGCAGGGCAGCAAGGGCATCTCCTTGTTCATCGTGCCCAAGTTCCTGGTGAACAAGGACGGCACGCTGGGCGCGCGCAACGGCATCTACTGCGCCGGCCTGGAACACAAGATGGGCATCCACGGCAACGCTACCGCGCAAATCGTGCTCGAGGGCGCGCAGGGCTGGCTGGTCGGCCAGCCGAACAAGGGCCTCGCCGCGATGTTCGTGATGATGAATGCCGCGCGCATCGGCGTGGGCATGCAGTCGCTGGGCCTGACCGAGGTGGCCTACCAGAACGCGCTGGCCTATGCCAAGGACCGCATCCAGGGCCGCTCGTTGACGGGTCCGAAGAACAAGGACCAGCCCGCCGATGGCATCCTGGTGCACCCCGACGTGCGCAAGATGCTGCTGACGGCCAAGGCCTATGCCGAAGGCGGCCGCGCGCTGAGCCTGTACTGCGCGCTCTTGATCGACAAGGAGCTGAGCCACCCCGACGAGAAGGTGCGCCAGGACGCGGCTGAGCTGGTGGCCCTGCTCACGCCCATCGTGAAAGCCTTCATCACCGACAACGGCTGGACCGCGACCTCGGCCTGCCAGCAGGTGTTCGGCGGCCATGGCTACATCAAGGAATGGGGTATGGAGCAGTTCGTGCGCGATGCCCGCATCAACATGATCTACGAGGGCACCAACACCATCCAGTCGCTCGATCTGCTCGGGCGCAAGGTGCTGGGCAACAACGGCGCCACGCTCAGGAAGTTCGGCAAACTGGTGGGCGCGCTGGTGGAGGAGGAAGGCGTGAACGAGAAGATGGCCGAGTTCATCAACCCGCTGGCGGTCCTGGGCGAGCAGATGACCAAGTTCACCACCGAGCTGGGTTTCAAGGCGTTCCAGAACGCCGACGAAGTGGGCGCCGCCGCAGTGGACTATCTGCGCGTGGCCGGCCACCTGGTGTTCGGCTATTTCTGGGCGCGCATGGCGCAGGTGGCGCTGAAGGAAATCGCGGCCGCGCAATCACAAGGCAAGCCGGCGGACCCGTTCTACCAGGCCAAGCTGCAGACGGCGCGCTTCTACTTTGCCCGGCTGTTTCCCGAGACGGCGACGCTGATGCGTACCGCGCGCTCGGGCAGCAAGGTGCTGATGGAGACGGATGCCGTGTTTGCCTGATCGGGCGCCGGATCGCTGCCCGCTCAGTATCCGCTCGGTGCCCGTTTTTCAACTATTTTTGCCTGGAGTTCTTATGTTTAAAGCACTGATTGCTATTGGTTTTGTAGCGTGTGGCGCCTCTGCGATGGCGCAGATGAGCCCGGTCGGTGTGTGGAAAACCATTGACGACGACACCAAGGCGGAGAAATCGCTGGTGCGCATCAAGGACAACGCGGGCGTGTACAGCGGCAGCATCGAGAAGCTGCTGGACCCTGCCGCCGCCAAGCCGGACGCCGTGTGCGACAAGTGCACCGACGATCGCAAGGACAAGCCGCTGATCGGGCTGACCATCCTGCGCCACCTCAAGCAAAGCGCCGACGACAAGACCGTGTGGGACGGCGGCGACATCGTCGATCCGAACAACGGCAAGGTCTACCGCACCCGCCTCAAGCCCGTGGACGGCGGCAAGAAGCTCGAGGTGCGTGGCTACATCGGCCCGTTCTACCGCACCCAGGTCTGGCTGCGCGTCGAGTGACGGCGCATCGCAAACTCTTTTCTGGAAAACTCATGAACCGATTTCAAGTTCGCAAAGTCGCCGTGCTCGGTGCCGGCGTGATGGGCGCGCAGATCGCGGCGCACCTGGTCAATGTCCGCGTGCCGGTGGTGCTGTTCGATCTTCCCGCCAAAGACGGTCCGAAAAACGGCATCGTCACCCGCGCCATCGAAGGCCTCAAGAAGCTCAAGCCGTCGCCGCTGGGCGTGGCGGATGACGCCGTGCTGATCCAGCAGGCCAATTACGAAGAGCACATGGACGTGCTCAAGGAGTGCGATCTGGTGATCGAGGCCATCGCCGAGCGCATGGACTGGAAGCTCGACCTGTACAGCAAGATCGCGCCGTTTCTTGCGCCCCATGCGATCGTGGCATCCAACACCTCGGGCCTGAGCATCACCAAGCTCAGCGAGGCGCTGCCCGAAGAAATCAAGCCGCGCTTTTGCGGCATCCACTTCTTCAACCCGCCGCGCTACATGGTCCTGGTGGAGCTGATCAACACGCCGACCACCGAGCCGCGCATCCTCGACGACCTGGAGACCTTCGTCACCAGCGGCCTGGGCAAGGGCGTGGTGCGCGCCCACGACACGCCCAACTTCATCGCCAACCGCGTCGGCATCGCCGGCATGCTGGCCACCATGAAGGAGGTGGACAACTTCGGCCTGACGTTCGACGTGGTGGACGACCTCACGGGCCGGAAACTGGGCCGCGCGAGCTCGGGCACCTTCCGCACCGCCGACGTGGTGGGGCTGGACACCATGGCCCACGTGATCGAGACGCTGCAGAACAACCTGAACGAACAGAGCGACCCGTTCTACGCGAGCTTTGGCACGCCCGAGGTGCTCAAGACCCTGCTGGCGCTGGGCAACCTGGGCCAGAAGACCAAGGCGGGTTTCTACAAGAAGGTCGGCCGCGATGTGCTGCGCTTCGACCTCGCGAGCAAGGATTACGTATCCGCCGGCGCGAAGGCCGACGAGGTCTACGCCCGCATGCTCAAGAAACCCGCGGGCGCGCGACTGAAGCTGCTGCGGGACAGCGAGGGCGCACAAGGGCGCTTTCTGTGGGCGATCCTGCGCAACAGTTTTCACTATGCGGCCGTGCATCTGGCCACCATCGCCGAGACGGCGCGCGATGTAGATCAGGCCATGCGCTGGGGCTTCGGTATGAATCAAGGCCCGTTCGAGCTCTGGCAGGAAGCGGGCTGGCTCGAGGTGGCGAAGATGGTGCAGGAGGACATCGATGCCGGCAAGGCGCTCTCCAGGGCGCCGCTGCCCGATTGGGTGTTCAACGGTCCCGTGCCAGAGGCCGGTGGCGTGCACACGGCGGCCGGTTCGTGGAGTGCCTCTGCTCAGAAATTCATAGCGCGACGTGCGCTTCCTGTTTACGCCAGGCAGCATTTTCCTGAAAAATTGCGGGGTGAATCGCTGCCCGATTTCAGGACCGCCGGAACGACGCTGCATGAGGGCGCCGCGATCCGCCTGTGGACGCTGGATGAGGACCAGGATGGGCCCTCCGGTGGCCAGGTGCTGATTGCCAGCATCAAGACCAAGATGCACGCCATCAGCCCCGACGTGGCCGAAGGCCTGGCGCTGGCGGTGGACCTGGCCGAGAAGGACTATCAGGGCGTGGTGATCTGGTCGGGCGACGAGCCCTTCAGCGCGGGCGCCGACCTGCAGGCCATGCTGCCGGGCTTCATGGTCGGCGGCGTCGCGGCCATCGACGAGACCGAGCATGAACTGCAGCGCATCATGCTCAAGCTGCGCTACGCCAGCGTGCCGGTGGTGTCCGCCGTGCGTGGTCTGGCGCTGGGCGGCGGCTGCGAGATGGCCGTGTACTCGGCGCGCCGCGTGGTCCACATGGAAAGCTACATCGGCCTGGTCGAAGTGGGCGTGGGCCTGGTGCCCGGCGCCGGCGGCCTGACCTATATCGCCCGCCGCGCCGCCGAGAACGCTGCCACCAGCACGGGCAAGGATCTGTTGCCGTTTTTGACTGAAGGCTTCACCGCGGCCGCCATGGCCAAGGTCGGCACCAGCGCGCTCGAATCGCGCAAGCTCGGCTATCTGCTGGACAGCGACCTGATCGTGCCGAACAAGGACGAGCTGCTGTTCGTGGCGCTCAACGAAGCGAAGGCGATGGCGCTGGGCGGCTACCGCGCGCCGCACAAACGCCTGTTCCCGGTGGCCGGCCGCAGCGGCAAGGCCACGATCCAGGGGCAGCTCGTGAACATGCGCGACGGCGGCTTCATCAGCCAGCACGACTTTCACATCGCCAGCCTGATCGCCGGCGTGGTCACCGGCGGCGACGTGGATGCCGGCACGCTGGTGACGGAAGAGTATCTGATGACGCTGGAGCGCCGCGCCTTCGGCGCGCTGCTGGCGCACCCCAAGACCCAGGAACGCATCATGGGCATGCTCAGCACAGGAAAGCCCATACGCAACTGACCCTTTGCCTTCCTCCTTCCCCCTCTGGGGGAAGGCAGGATGGGGGCGATACCCAATGCAAAACCAGTCCACTTCAACCGCACGGACCAATGCCCGCACCTTGCGTCGCGAGATGACCGATTCCGAGCGCAAACTTTGGATCGCTTTGCGCAGCGAGCAGCTCGGCGTCAAGTTTCGGCGACAGCATCCCTTGGGGAATTACATCGCAGACTTTGCCTGCCTCGGTCCGAAGCTCATCGTTGAGCTCGACGGATCGCAGCATCAGGATCAACAAGCCTACGACGCGATGCGCGATGCGTTTTTTCGCGCACAAGGGTTCGAAGTGCTGCGCTTTCCGACGAATACACCGTTTCTCAATCTCGATGGGGTGCTTCAGGTGATTGCTGATCGCCTGGCTGCGCTGGCGGTGCCGGCCCCCATCCCAGCCTTCCCCCAGAGGGGGAAGGAGCAAAACTACCCAGGAGCTTCATCATGAGCAAACAAATTCAAGACGCCTACATCGTTGCCGCTACGCGCACCCCGATCGGCCGATCGCACCGCGGGTTCTTTCGCAACACCCGCCCGGACGACCTGCTGGCGACGGCGCTGCGTGCGGCGCTGGCGCAGGTGCCGGGGCTGGACCCGAAGGCCATTGAAGACGTGATCTGCGGCTGTGCGATCCCCGAGGCCCAGCAGGGCCTGAACGTGGCGCGCATCGGCGCCATCCTCGCGGGCCTGCCCAAGAGCGTGGGTGGCATCACCGTGAACCGCTTTTGCGCGTCGGGCCTGTCGGCCGTGCAGATGGCGGCCGACCGCATCTGCGTGGGCGAGGCCGACGTGATGATCGCCGCCGGCACCGAGAGCATGAGCATGGTGCCGATGATGGGCAACTCGCCTTCGCTCTCGCCCACGATCTTCAGCAACACCGACGATGTCGAGAGCTATGGCATCGCCTACGGCATGGGCCTGACGGCCGAGAAGGTCGCGCAGCAGTGGAAGGTGAGTCGTAAGGCGCAGGACGAGTTCGCGTATCGGTCGCACATGAAGGCCGTCGCTGCGATGAAGGCGGGCGAGTTTACCGACGAGATCACGCCGGTGGACGTGGCCGAGCGCTCGGTGGACCTGGATTCGGCCGAAGTCAGCGTCATCAAGCGCACCGTTAGCCTCGACGAAGGCGCGCGCCCCGACACCACCTTGGAGGACCTGGCCAGACTCAAAACCGTGTTTGCCGCGCGCGGCTCGGTCACGGCCGGCAACAGTTCGCAAACCTCGGACGGTGCGGGCGCGCTGATCCTGGCCAGCGACGCCGCCGTCAAGCGTTTCGGCCTCACGCCGCTGGCGCGCTTTGTCAGTTACGCCAGCCGCGGCGTGCCGCCGCACCTCATGGGCATCGGCCCGATCGAGGCGATTCCGGCGGCGCTGCGCTACGCCGGCCTCAAGCTCGATGACCTGGACTGGATCGAGCTCAACGAAGCCTTTGCCGCGCAGTCGCTGGCCGTCATCAACACGCTGGGCCTCGACCCGGCCCGGGTCAATCCCATGGGCGGCGCCATCGCGCTCGGCCATCCCCTGGGGGCCACCGGGGCTATCCGTTCCGCGACAGTGGTGCATGCGCTCAAACGGCACAATAAGAAATACGGGATGGTCACCATGTGCGTGGGTATGGGGCAGGGCGCGGCCGGCATTTTCGAGCGCGTCTGAACGCCCGGTGCCACCGCCAAGTGGCCTCTTTTTGATTCAGCAGGAGACGAGCATGAGCCGCCACGCTTTCGATGACGCCATTGCCCTGACAGCGCAGAGCGACGGCACCTGGCTCGGCCACACCAGCCCTGCCTATGCCAACATGGTCGGGCCGTTTGGCGGCATCATGGCGGCGCAGATGCTGCAGGCGGTGCTGCAGCATCCGCAGCGCCTGGGCGATCCGGTTGCGCTCACCGTGAATTTCGCGGCAGCGCTGGCGGATGGCTCCTTCACCGTGCAGGCGCGGCCCGCACGCACGAATCGCTCGACCCAGCACTGGATGATCGAGGTCCTGCAGCAGGGTCAGACCGTGCTCACGGCCACGGCCTTCACCGCACTGCGCCGCGACACCTGGGGCGCCGACGAGCACACCATGCCCGCCGTGCCGCGGCCGCTGGATGCGCCGCTCCCGGAGCGTGCTGGCCGCGTGGAGTGGATCAACCGCTATGAGATGCGCTTTGTGGAAGGCGACTTTCCCGCCGCCTGGGACGGCCGCGACCACGGCATCAGCCGCACCCGGCTCTGGGTTCGCGACAACCCGCCACGGCCACTGGACTTTGCGTCGCTCACCGCACTGTCGGATGTATTTTTTCCGCGCATCTGGCGCCGGCGTGCCAGCCCGGTGCCGATCGGCACCGTGTCGATGACGGTGTATTTCCATGCCGATGTGGCCAGGCTGCGGGACGTGGGCGCCGGTTACCTGCTCGGCCAGGCGCAAGCCCAGGCGTTCCACCGCGGTTACTTCGACCAGACCGCGCAACTGTGGAGCGAAGCTGGCGCATTGTTGGTCACCACGCATCAAATCGTCTACTACAAGGAGTGAATATGGATAACAAAGTCGCCTTGATCATCGGCGCCGGCGACGCCACCGGCGGCGCCATTGCGCGGCGCTTTGCGCGCGAGGGCTACACCGCCTGCGTGACGCGGCGCAGCCTGGACAAGCTGCAACCGCTGCTCGAACAGATCCGCGCCGGGGGCGGCACGGCGCACGGCTTTGCCTCGGACGCACGCCGCGAAGAAGAGGTCGTGGCGCTGGTCGAGCAGATCGAGTCGACCATCGGGCCGATTGAGGTGCTGGTGTTCAATATCGGCGCCAATGTGCCCTGCAGCATCCTCGATGAGACTGCGCGCAAGTATTTCAAGATCTGGGAGCTGGCCTGCCTGGGCGGCTTTCTCAGTGGGCGCGAGGTGGCCAAGCGCATGGTGGCGCGCGAGGGGCGTGCGCACAAGGGCACCATCATCTTCACCGGCGCCACCGCCGGGCTGCGCGGGGGCGCCAACTTCGCGGCGTTCGCGGGTGCCAAGCATGCCCTGCGCGCGCTGGCCCAGAGCATGGCGCGCGAACTCGGGCCGCGTGGCATCCATGTGGCGCATGTGGTGGTGGACGGTGCCATCGACACCGCCTTCATCCGCGATACTTTCCCGCAGCGCTACGCGCTGAAGGATCAGGACGGTATCCTGAACCCGGACCACATTGCAGACAACTACTGGATGCTGCACAGCCAGCCGCGCGATGCCTGGACGCACGAGCTCGATCTGCGGCCGTGGATGGAAACCTTCTGATGAAAAACCTCGAGTTCTATTTCGATTTCGGCAGCCCGGCGTCCTACCTGGCGTACACGCAATTGCCGGCCTTGTGTCGCGAGACGGGCGCCGCATTGGTGTGGAAGCCGATGCTGCTGGGCGGCGTGTTCCAGGCCACGGGCAATCATTCGCCGGCGACGATTCCAGCCAAGGGCGCCTACACCTTTACCGACCTCGACCGCTTCGCGAGGCGCTATGGTGTGCCGCTGAAGCAAAACCCTTATTTCCCGATCAACACCTTGACTCTCATGCGCGGTGCGGCCGGCCTGCAGTTGCGCGAACCCGCCCGCTTCGAGCCCTATATGGCGGCAGTGTTCCGCGCCATCTGGGTCGATGCGCAGAACCTGAACGACCCGGCCACCGTCGCCGCCGTGCTGCAGGCTGCGGGCTTCGACGCCGCCGCGCTGCTGGCGTTGACGCAGGAGCCCGAGGTCAAGGACCGGCTCAAGGCCCTGACGCAGGAAGCGATCGACCGCGGCGTATTCGGCGCCCCCACTTTTTTTGCCGGCGGCCAGATGTTCTGGGGCCAGGACCGGCTCGATTTTGTAAAGGAAGCACTCCTATGAGCGACATACTCACCCACATCGACGCCGGTGTGATGACCCTCACCCTGAACCGGGTGGAGAAAAAGAACTCCATCACCGCCGCCATGTACGGCGCGATGGCCGATGCGCTGGCGCAGGCCGAAGGCGATGCGGCCATCCGCGTCGTGGTGTTGCAGGGCCATGAGACCATCTTCAGCGCGGGCAACGACATTGGCGACTTCCTCAACGCGCCGCCGTCCACGCCCGAGTCGCCGGTGTTCCGCTTTCTGCGCGGCATCGCCACCTTCCCCAAGCCCCTGCTTGCTGCGGTGTGCGGTCCGGCCGTGGGCATCGGCACCACCATGCTGTTCCACTGCGACCTGGTCTGCGCGGGCGACAACGCCGCGTTCTCGATGCCGTTCGTGAACCTGGGCCTGTGTCCCGAGGCCGCGTCGAGCCTGCTGGCGCCCCAGATGCTGGGCTACCACCGCGCGGCAGAAGCCCTGCTGCTGGGCGAGCCCTTTTATGCCGAAGCCGCACTCGACGTCGGCCTGGTGAATCGCGTGGTGCCGCCGACCGAAGCCAACACCGTGGCGCAGGCGCAGGCGCGCAAGCTCGCGGCCAAGCCGATCACGGCGCTGATCGAAACCAAGCGGCTCATGAAGAAGGGCCAGCCCGCCATTTTGATGGAGCGCATGGTGGAAGAGGGTGCGAGTTTTGGCCGCATGCTGCGCGAGCCCGCAGCGCGCGAGGCCTTCACCGCCTTCATGGAAAAGCGCAAGCCGGACTTTTCCAAAGTTTGAGGAAAATCAGCTCGTAGCCCTTGCCAGTCCTTCGCAGTCAGCTATTGATTTAGTAGTAACCAGGAGTCATCATGAGCCAGCCCGGCAGCCTCAAAGGCAAAACCCTGTTCATCACCGGCGCCTCGCGCGGCATTGGCCTGGCGATCGCGAAACGCGCGGCGCATGACGGCGCCAACATCGTCGTCATCGCCAAGACCACCGACGCGAACCCCAAGCTGCCGGGCACGATCTACAGCGCGGCCGAGGAGATCAAGGCCGCCGGCGGCCAGGCGCTGCCGCTGGCCGTGGACATCCGCGAGGAGGATGCGGTGCTGGCTGCCGTGGCGAAGGCGGTAGAGGCCTTTGGCGGCATCGACATCCTGGTCAACAACGCCAGCGCCATCAGCCTGACCGACACCGAACACACGCCCATGAAGCGCTACGACCTGATGAACGGCATCAACGCGCGCGGCACCTACCTGTGCACCCAGGCCTGTCTGCCCGAGCTCAAGAAATCCGCCGCTGCCGGCCGCAACCCGCAGGTGCTCACGATGTCGCCGCCGTTGAGCATGAAGCCGCACTGGTTCGAGCACCACACGGCCTACACCATGGCCAAGTACGGCATGAGCATGTGCACGCTGGGCCATGCGGGCGAGTTCAAGAAGTACGGCATCGCCGTCAACAGCCTGTGGCCGCGCACCGCCATCGCCACCGCCGCGCTGCAGATGATTCCGGGGGTCGACACCAAACTGTGCCGCAAGCCCGAGATCCTGTCGGATGCGGCCTACCTGATCCTCACGAGTCCGAGCTCGGGCACCGGCAACTTCTTCATCGACGACGTGCTGCTGGCCGCGCATGGCGTGACCGACCTGGAGAAATATTCGGTAACGCCCGGCACGAAGAATTTCATCCCCGACTTTTTTGTGGATTGATTTGCACCTTCCCCCTCTGGGGGAAGGCGGGGATGGGGGCCGCATGCCACGGGCGCCGGCTCTGCGCGCTGGTGTAGCCTGGCAACCATGAGCGAAACCCTGGAGCAGGCGCGGCAATTCTTTCAGGACGGCCTCGCGCATTCCGAGGCGGGCCGGCTGGAGCAGGCCGAACGCTGTTTTGCGGCGGCGCTGTCGCTGGCGCCCGGGCGGCCTTCGGTGCTGACGAACCTGGGCGCCACACGTGTGCGGCGCGGCCATTGGGCCGACGCGCTGCCGCTGCTGGAGGAAGCATTGGTGGCCGAGCCCGACAACCTGGAGGCCTGGTCTCATCTGGGCATGGCGCACGCCGAGTTGGGCCAGATGACACCGGCCCTGCAGGCGTTCGAGCGTGCGCTGGCCATCGACCCCCGGCAGACCGGCCTGTGGAGCCGGCGTGGCAGCCTGCTGCGCGAACTGGGGCGCCTGAGCGAGGCGGCCGAATGTTTTGAGCAGGCGCTGGCGCTGGGCGCCGACCCGCAGTTGCACGGCTACTACCTGGCATCGGTGCGCGACGGGGCCGCTCCCGGCGTTGCGCCGCGCGCCTATGTGGAGTCGCTGTTCGACCGCTACGCGGATGAATTCCAGACCCATCTGGTGGGGGCGCTGCGCTATCGGGCGCACGAGGTGCTGGTGCGTGGGCTGGCGCCGCTGGGGCCGCAGCGATTTCGCTCCGTGCTCGATCTGGGTTGCGGCACGGGCCTGATCGGGCCGCTGATCAAGCCCATGGCGGACCGCGTGGACGGCGTCGACCTGTCGTCGGGCATGCTGGAACAAGCGCGTGCGTGCGGCAGCTACACCGGGCTGGTCCATGCCGATGCGGTGGATTACCTGCAGTCTGCCGGCCGCCAATACGACCTGGTGCTGGCGGCCGACGTCTTCATCTACGTGGGCGCGCTGGACGCCGTGTTTGCCGGCGCGGCGCGTGTGCTGGCGCCCGGCGGGCTGTTCGGCTTCAGCGTCGAGCTGACGGCCGACGCGCACGACCTGCGGCTGCTGCCCAGCCTGCGCTATGCGCACTCGCAGGCCTATGTGCGCCGTCTCGCGCAAGAGCATGGCTTCGAGGTGCGCGCGGCGTTCCGCGCGCCGTTGCGCGAGGAGCAGCAGCGGCCCGTCGAGGGCCTTTACGTTTACTTGCAAGGTCGTTGAACGGCGCGCGCCGGCTCGCTATGATGGCTACGCGACCGGGCCGCGCCCGGGCAAAAACATGAACCGGACCGCCATGACCCACATGCTCCTGATTCTTGAGCCCACCGGCCAGCGGCAAACCCGCACCGAAGCCGAGGGCCGTGCCGCGTATGACAGCATGGTCCGCTTTGCGGGAAGTCTCAAGGCGCGTGGCGTGCTGCGGGCCACCGAGTCGCTGGCCTCGCATGCCGCGGCCGCCCGGGTGCAGGCGAGTGGCGGCAAGCTGCAGGTGCTGGACGGCCCGTTTGCCGAGGCCAAGGAAATGATCGGCGGCTTTTTTCTGATCGACTGCAGCAGTTTCGACGAGGCGGTCGCCATCGCGCGCGAATGCCCGGCGGCGCAGTGGGCCACGGTGGAGGTCCGTGCCCTGGCCCCTTGTTACGACGACAGTGCGGCCCGCCCGGCGCAGGTGGCGCGCGCGGCCACTTAGCGCCATTATTTAACCGCGGGTTGTCGAGATCGCGGGGCGCCGTTCGTCGTGCATAAAGAGAGAGGCCGAAGGCGGCCTCGGCGCCAGGCCGGCATGGTGCGCGGGCCGGCGCGACCACAGGAGAAATGAGCGATGCAAAAAATCACCCCTCGCCTCTGGTTCGGCGGCCGGTAGCGGCAAGGGAGAAACCGGATGCATTCGGCCACGCATCAGGCCATAGACGCGGTCTGGCGCATCGAGTCGGCGAAGATCGTGGCCGGCACCCTGCGTCTGGTGCGCGACGTCGGGCTGGCCGAAGAACTGGCGCAGGACGCGCTGGTGGCGGCGCTCGAGCATTGGCCTGCTGCAGGCGTGCCCGACAACCCCGGTGCCTGGCTCATGGCCACCGCGAAAAACAAGGCGCTCGACCGCCTGCGCCGCAACAAGGCGCTGGATGCCAGGCTCGAACAGATCGGCCGGGATCTCGAAGCGCAGCAGGCGCTGGTCGTGCCGGACTTTGTCGATGCCCTGGATGCCGCGCGCGCCGACGGGATCGGCGATGACCTGCTGCGGCTGATCTTCACGGCCTGCCACCCCGTCCTTTCGACCGAGGCGCGTGTGGCGCTGACCCTCAGGCTGCTCGGCGGCCTGACCACGCACGAGATTGCGCGTGCCTTTCTGGTGCCCGAGCCGACTATCGCGCAGCGCATCGTGCGCGCCAAGCGCACCTTGAGCGTGGCGCGCGTGCCGTTTGAGCTGCCGCGCGGCGCTGCCGTGGGCGAGCGGCTGGCCTCGGTGCTCGAAGTGGTCTACCTGATCTTCAACGAAGGCTACACCGCCACCGCGGGCGAGGACTGGATACGCCCCGAGCTCACCGATGAGGCGCTGCGTCTGGGCCGCATGCTGGCCGAGCTCGCGTCCGGCGAGTCCGAGGTGCACGGTCTGATCGCGCTGATGGAGCTGCAGGCCTCGCGCAGCGCCGCGCGCGTGGATGCGAGCGGTCGCCCGGTGCTGCTGCCTGAGCAGAACCGGGCCCGCTGGGACCGGGTTCTGATCCGGCGCGGCCTGGTGGCGCTCGAGCGCGCCGAATCACTGGGAGCATCGCTCGGCCATCCACTCGGCCCGTATGCGCTGCAGGCGGCGATCGCGGCCTGCCATGCGCGAGCCCACACCGCCGCGCAGACTGATTGGGCGCGCATCGTCGCGCTGTACGACGCACTCGCGCAGGTCGCGCCCTCGCCCGTGGTGGAACTCAATCGCGCCGTGGCGGTGAGCATGGCCTTCGGGCCGGCCGCCGGGCTTGAGATCATCGACACGTTGCGCCGCGAAAAGTCCCTGCAAGGCTACCAATGGCTGCCCAGCGTGCGCGGCGACCTGCTGGCCAGACTGGGTCGCGTCGACGAGGCGCGCGCCGAGTTCGAGTGCGCGGCAGCGCTGGCGCGCAATGTGCGCGAGCGCGAACTGCTGCTGGAGCGTGCCGGGGGGCTGGCCCCGCCAGGGCGCCGGCCGTTACCGTCATGACAGCTGCAACGGTCTCCGTGGAATTTGCCGCCAGCCTGCGCCGGCATGTGAACTGCGCGCCGCAGTCGGTCGCACCTGGCCGCCTGCGCGCGGTGCTGGAGGCCGCGCTGGCTGCAAAGCCCGAGCTCGCGCACTACGTGTTCGACGACCAGCGCGCCGTGCGCAAACATGTGGCCGTATTCGTGAACCAGCAGATGGTGCTTGACCGCACCCACCTCGATCAACTCTTGAACCCGGGCGACCGGGTGTTGGTGATTCAAGCCCTGACCGGCGGTTGATCTCCATTCCCTGCGCATCGAAAGGAAACGTCATGAACACATTGCTGACAGGCACCCGCAAGGGCCTGTTCGTGATCCACGGCAAAGGCGCCAGCTGGCGCATCGCCTCGCACCACTTCGCCGGCGACCCGGTGACGCAGCTGCTGGCCGACCCGCGCGACGGCGCCTGGTATGCCGCGCTGCGCCTGGGGCACTTCGGCGTCAAGCTGCGCAAGAGCACGGATCAGGGGACGAGCTGGCAGGAGATCGCGGCGCCGGCCTTTCCACCCAAGCCCGCGAACGGACCGTGGGCCGATGACGCTACGCCCTGGAACGTGGACCTGATCTGGGCGCTGGCGGCCGGCGGCGCGGACCAGCCCGGCACGCTGTGGGCCGGCTGCATGCCGGCGGGCCTGTTCAAGTCCGAAGACGGCGGTGCGAGCTGGGTGCTGAACACCGCGCTGTGGGAAGAGCCGAAACGCCGGGGCTGGTTTGGCGGCGGCTACGACCATCCGGGCATTCACTCGGTGCTGGTGGACCCGCGCGACGCCCGTCACCTGACCGTGGCCGTCTCCTCGGGCGGCGTCTGGCAAACGCGCGATGGCGGCGCCCGCTGGGCTTTGAGTGCGTCCGGCATGCGGGCCGACTACATGCCACAGGAAAGCGCGTTCGACGAAAACATCCAGGACGTGCACTGCATGGTGCAGTGCGCGGCCCAGCCCGACGCGCTATGGGTGCAGCACCACTGCGGCATCTACCGCTCCGCCGACGGCGCGCAGAGCTGGCAGGCCATTGCTGCGCCAGCGCCCTCCGGTTTTGGGTTCGCCGTGGCTTGCGACCCGCGCGACCCGCAGCGCGCCTGGTTCGTGCCGGCGCAAGCCGACGTCTGCCGTATTCCGGTGGACGGCCGGATGGTCGTGACGCGCACGGATGACGGCGGCGCCACGTTCAGGGTGCTGGCGCAGGGCCTGCCGCAAAGCCATGCCTATCACCTGGTCTACCGCCACGCGCTGGACGTTGCGGGCGACGGCCAGACGCTCGCGATGGCCTCCACCACGGGCGGGCTGTGGGTCAGTGCCGATGCGGGCGAGACCTGGCAAGCCCTGTCACGCGACCTGCCGCCGGTGGCGGTGCTGCGGTTTGCGGGATAGCGCAGCGCCGGCCCTGTCTCAAGCCGCCACGATCACCATCCAGCCCACGCCAAAGCGGTCGGCCACCATGCCGAAGCGTGGCGAGAAAAAGGTCTTGGCCAGCGGCATCTGCACCTGCCCGCCGTCGCCCAGGGCCGCGAACAGCCGGTCGGCCTCGGCCTCGTCGCGCGCGTCCAGCGACAGCGAAAAGCCCTGGAACACCGGCTTGCCCAGGCAGCGGCCGTCAGACGCCATCAGCGTGGCCTCGCCAATGCGAAAGCTCGCGTGCATCACCTTGTTCCCGGAGCCGGGCGGGTACATGTCGGGTGGCAGCGGATCCGGGCACTCCTTGACGCGCATGAGCATCGTGATCTCGGCGCCGAGCGCCTTGCGGTAGAACTCGAGCGCTTCTTCGCAGCGGCCATCGAAAAACAGGTAGGGTTGGACTTGCATGACGTTCTCCTTTTCAAGGGGTGGGGAATTTCGCAAACTACGGCCTGGCGGCATTCTGCGTACGCAATCGCGCCTCCTGTTCGCGCAGCTCGGGCGTGAATTCGGCGCCGAAGTCCTCGGCCTCGGAATCCCTGGTGGCCCTGACGATGATCATGAATCGCATGGTTGTAACTCCTTGTGTTTTCCAATGAGGAGCGGGGTCTGTGGAAAGAGGGGATTGCCCCCTGCTCCGACTTGACGACGAACGGCGTTTGCGGGAATCGACACGCCAGGTGTTTTTTTAGTCGTGAATCGACCGGAAAACCAGGACTTCGGCGCTCCGGCAGACCATCGGTTGCTTTCGGTTGCTATAAAAAGAAGAGCTATCTTCGAAGAACCCGTATGGGCCAGGAGCCGATTTTGTTCGAAATCACCTCGACGTGCTGCCAGGCCAGCCTAGCCGCGCGCGGCCGCACCAAGCGCCTTCAGAAACGTCATGCGCCACCAGTGCACATCCTGCTCGCGGATGTTCTTCAGCAGCGTCTGGTGCCGTGCCTGCCGTTCCTGCAGCGGCATCTGCAGTGCGCGCTGGATGGTGTCTGCCATTCCGTCGGTGTCATACGGATTGACCAGCAGGGCATCCTTGAGCTGTTCGGCGGCACCCGCAAAGCGCGACAGCATCAGCACGCCCGGATCTGCCGGGTCCTGCGCGGCGATGAACTCCTTGGCCACCAGGTTCATGCCGTCGCGCAGCGGCGTGACGAGCGCCACGCGGGCCACCCGGTACAGTCCCGGCAGGCGTTTGCGCGCCACGTTGCGGTGCATGTAGCGCACCGGCATCCAGTCCAGTTCTCCAAAATCGCCGTTGATGGCACCGCACAGGCTCTCCAGCTCCTGCAGCAGGTCGGTGTAGGTGTCCATGGCCTCGCGACTCGGTGAGGCGATCTGGATCAGCGTGGCGCTGCGCAGGTTGTCCGGATATTTCTTGAGCAAGGCCTTGAACGCGCGCAGACGCTGCGGCAGGCCTTTGGAGTAGTCGAGCCGCTCCACGCCCAGCAGCAGTTGGCGCCGCGAGTATTCGTCCTTCATGCGCTCGTACATTTCGCGCGCGTCCTTGCCGTGCGTGAGTGCAGCGAACTCATCGACGTCGATGCCGATCGGGAAGGCCCCCGCCTGCACCGTGCGGCCAAAGGCCTTGTAATAGTTGTCGCCCAGATCCTCGGCGCCGGCCTCGGCCTGCACATAGCGCGAGAAGTTTTGCAGGTCGGCCTCGCTCTGGAAGCCCACCAGGTCGTAGGCAAACAGGGCGTGCATCAGCCATTCGTGTTGGGGAATGGCCGCCAGCAACTGTTGCGGCGGCAGCGGCACGTGCAGGAAAAAGCCGATGCGCTGGGTCGCGCCCAGGGCGCGCAACTCGTCCGCCAGGGGGATCAGGTGGTAGTCGTGCACCCAGATGATGTCGTCGGGCAAAAGCCGCGTCAGCAACTGGCGCGCAAACAGCCGGTTCACACGCCGATACGCGCCAAAGTAGCCAGCGTCAAAGCGTGCCAGATCGAGCCGGTAATGAAACACAGGCCACAGCACACTGTTGCTGTAGCCCAGGTAGTAATCGGCGTGGTCTTCGGCGCATAAATCCACCGTGGCCAGCGTGACGGTGCCGGCCTTTTGCAGGTGCAGTTCGCCTTCGCCGGGCGTGCCGCCTGCAATCACCGTGCCGCTCCAGCCGAACCAGAGTCCGCCCGCGGTATTCAGGGCGTCGCCCAGTGCGACGGCGAGGCCGCCGGCTGCCGCCTTGCGCGGGTCGGCGACGCGGTTGGAAACAACAACAAGACGGCTCATGACGCGGTCCTCATATCTGGGAGTCCCAGGGCGCCGACAGGCGCACCGCTGCGTTGATGATGCCGACCATCGAGTAGGTCTGCGGAAAGTTGCCCCACATTTCACCCGTGACCGGGTGCGTGTCTTCAGACAGCAGTCCCAGGTGGTTGCGTGCGGCCAGCATGGTTGAAAAAATTTCGCGCGCCTGCTCTTTGCGGCCAATGCGCGCCAGTGCATCGACGCGCCAGAAGGTGCAGATGTTGAAGGCCGTCTCCGGCTTGCCGAAATCGTCAGGGGCTTCGTAGCGGCGCATGTAGGGGCCGTCGCACAAATGGGTTTCCAGCGCATCGACCGTGGCGATGAAGCGCGGGTCTTTCGGATCGATGAAGCCGACCTCGGTCATCAACAGCACACTGGCGTCCAGGCTGCGCCCGCCAAAACTCTCCGCAAAGGCCTGGCGCTCTTCGCTCCACGCCTCGCGCAAGATGCGCTCTCGCATGCGCCGTGCGTGACCCCGCCAGTGGGTTGCCCGCCTCTTTTGCGCCAGCACCTCGGCAATTTTTGCGAGCCGGTCGCAGGCGGCCCAGCACATCAGCGCGGAGGAGGTGTGGACGCGGGCGCGCGAGCGCAGCTCCCACATGCCGGCGTCGGGTTTGTCGTAGGTGCGTATCGCCTGCTCGCCGACTTCTTCGAGCCGCTTGAACTGGGCCAGTCCCGCGCGGTGCAGCAGCCGATGGTCATGAAAGGCCTGCGCTGCGCCCAGCACCACGTTGCCGTAAACGTCATGCTGAAAGTGCTGCTGCGCCTGGTTGCCCACGCGTACCGGCCCCATGCCGCGGTAGCCGGCCAGATGCTCCATCACGACTTCAGGCAGCTCGCGCTCCAGGCCAATGCCGTACAGCGGCTGGATGTGGCCGCCCCGGGCCTGCACCACCACGTTGCCGAGCCAGCCCAGGTAGTCTTCCATGGTGCCGACTTCCGACAGGCTGTTCAGGGCGCGCACCACGAAGAAGGCATCGCGCAGCCAGCAGTAGCGGTAGTCCCAGTTGCGCTGGCTGTCGGGCGCCTCGGGAATACTGGTGGTCATGGCGGCCACGATGGCGCCCGTGTCCTCGAACAACGACAGCTTGAGCGTGATCGCCGCGCGGATCACCGCCTCCTGCCACTCCAGTGGAATGCTCAGGCGCTGGCTCCACTGGCGCCAGTAAGCCAGCGTCTCCAGCTCGAACAGCCGTGCGGTGTCGGCGATGCCGTCGCTCAAAGATTCGTCGGCGCCGAGCAGAAAATTGTATTCGCGTGCCAGCACAAAGGGCTGCCGGGACAGAACGTGGGACAGCGGCGCGTCGGTGTTCAGGCGCAGCGTCAACTCATGGCCCACATAGCGCAGATGGTTGCTGCCCTGGGTGATCAGGGGTTCGCGCCGGCCCCAGTCGAAACGCACGTCCAGCACAACGCGAATGCGCGGCGCACCCTGAATCGGTCGCACCCGGCGCACCAGCGTCATGGGCCGGAAAACGCGCGCCCGGCTGTGAAAGCGTGGCGCAAAGTCGGTGACCTCGATGCCATGCCCGCTCTTGTCGAACAACTGGGTGCGCAGCACTGCGGTGTTGGGGTCGTAGAACTGCCTGGATTCGGCAAAATCCTCGATCTCGATCGCAAAGGCGCCGGGTGAAGCGCCGGCCGGCGAGGTGTCCTTGGCGATGCCTGGTTGCAGCAGCGCGTTGAACACCGGGTCGCCATCGAAACGCGGCAGACAGCACCAGACGATGCGGGCCCTGGCATCAATCAGGGCGCTGAAGGCGCAGTTGCCGATCACCCCCATGGAGAGCGAGGGTTCGGCGGGCGGCGCAAAGCGCGCGGCGTCGGGCGGGGCCGTCATGGGCTGATCCTCTCAAGGGGTTCTTGCGCTGCGCGCTGCAGCCATTGCCGCAGTGCGGCCGGCGACGGGCAGCGGTAGCGGGCTCGCGTTGCGCCTTCGCCTACCTTGATGCCGCAGCCCCCCATCCGTTGCACCGCCGAAAACCCGTCTTCGTCGGTGATATCGTCGCCGGCAAAAAGCGGCAGGCGGCCCGCGAACGGCGCTTGCGCCATGAAGTCTTCGATGGCGGTGCCCTTGCTGATACCCGCCAGCTTGATTTCAAGGACATATTTACCGCGCAGCAATTCCAGGCCGGGGGCGTTGCGGGCGGCCTCACCCATGGCTTGCAGGCAGCTCGCTTCCAGTTCGGGCGCGTGACGATAGTGCAGCGCGACGGCGGCGTCCTTGACCTCGACACGCAGGCCGCTGTGACGCTGTGCCAGCGCGGTGACCCGGCGGATCACGGCCTGCAGGTCGGGGGGCGCCACGCGGATGATCTCGCCGGAGACAAGGCGGCGCTGCGCGCCGTGCTCGGCAGCCGTGGGTAGCTGCAGGGGCGCGAGAAAGCCATCCAGGTCGATGAGCCTGCGCCCCGACACCATAGCCAGCGCCCCATTCAGCCGGGCCGCAAGCTGCACCAGGAGGGACACCAGGTCCGGGGCGATCTGCACCGCCTCGGGCTGCGGCGCGAGCTCGGCCAGCGTGCCGTCGAAGTCGAGAAAAAGCGCGTTCCGTGCGCCGATGGGCGGCAACGGACCAGAGCATTCCAGCGGGGAAGAACTCGAAGGCTGCATCACGTCACCATAGCAGACCCCTGCGCAAACCTGTGTAGGCCGGTTGCCCGTTTTGCCGGCGGGAGGCGCCGTTCAGGCAGCTCGGGGGGGCGTCACCGGGACACTGAAGCCGATGGTGGTGATGCCTTCCGCGCACGAGGCCGTCACGCTGCCGCCATGCATGCTCGCGACCGCCTTGACGATGGCCAGGCCCAGGCCGTGTCCATGGTGTTCTCCCTGGGGCTGGCGCGCCGCGTCGACCCGGTAGAAACGGTCGAACAGGCGCAGCAAATGGGCCGGCGCAATGGGCTCGCCAGGATTCGAGACCGTGACCCAGATCGACGACAGTTGTTGCCGGATGGTCACGAGCAGGCGCGCGCCGGCGCTGGAGTGTTCGATCGCGTTTTGCAGCAGATTCGACATGGCGCGTCGGAACAGCGCGGTTTCGATCATGGCCTCGGCCGCCACATCGCCCTCGATGCTGACGGTCGCGCCCATGTCGTCGAGCACGAACTCGAAGAACTCGGTGGTCTTGCGCACTTCCTGCGCGATCGGGGTGCGCACCAGGCCGGTGGCCGCCTCGCCCTGGTCGGCGCGCGCCAGGAACAGCATGTCGTTGATGATCGAGCGCACCCGCTCGAGCTCCTCGAGGTTCGATTGCAGCACTTCCTGGAACTGCCCCGCCGTGCGCTGGCGCGACAGGGCGACCTGGGTGCCGCCGATCAGGTTGGTCAGCGGCGTGCGCAGTTCGTGGGCCACGTCGGCATTGAAGGACTCGAGCTGCCGATACGCATCCTGCTGGCGGCTCAGCGCGCCGTTGAAGGCCGCGGCCAGCTGCGACAACTCGGCCGGCAACTGCGACACATTCAGCCGTTGCGAGAGCGGCTTCGGGCGCAGCGCCTGGGCCTCCCTGGACAGCTGCACCAGCGGCTGCAGCCCGACCCGTGCGATCCAGTAGCCGATCAGCATGACCCCCAGCACCGCGCTCAGCGAGAGCACGGCCAGCGCGGCCAGAAAAGTGTCCAGCGTACGTGCGTAGGAGGCCGAGTCGACGCCCACGATCAGCCGCACGGCCGGGCGGTCCTGCAGGGCGGCGATGCTGGCCGACAAGGTGTGTATCGGGTGCACCTGGTGCGGCATCAGGATGCTGCCGCGGCCATCGGGCTCGCGGTTCATGTGCTCGATCTCGGCCAGGCCGCGGCCGTACTGGTAGCGCGGGTCGTCGCTCAGCACCCAGAAGCGCACGCTGCCGTCGGCCGGCGTCAGGGTGTCCATCTTGGCGCGCACGCGCGCCCAGCGATCCATGTCCCCGGTGCGCTCGATGGAGTACTGCAGGTTTTGCAGGTTGGTCTTGAGTTCGTCCTGCTCGTGGCGCGCCAGTTCGCTCTCGAGCACGCCATACAGGGCCGCACCGATCAGCGCAAAGGTGACCAGCGCCGCGAACGCGAACATGGCGATCAGCCGCACGGTGATGGAGCGCCGCATCACACCACGTCCTCCTCCCGCGGTTCGAGCACATAGCCCATGCCGCGGATGGTGTGCAGCAGCTTGGGCGAGAACGGCGCGTCGATCTTGGCGCGCAGGCGCTTGATGGCGACCTCGACCACATTCGTGTTGCTGTCGAAATTCATGTCCCACACCAGTTCGGCAATCGCGGTCTTGGACAGGATCTCGCCCTGGCGCCGCGCCAGTACGGCGAGCAGCGCAAATTCCTTGGCGGTCAGGTTGATGCGCACATGGCCGCGCCAGGCCTTGCGTGCCATCAGGTCGATCTGCAGGTCGGCGATCTTCAGCAGCGCCGGCTCCTGCGCGCGGCCGCGCCGCGTGAGGGCCTGCAGCCGGGCCAGCAACTCCAGGAACGAGAACGGTTTGACGAGATAGTCGTCGGCCCCGTCGTGCAGCCCCTTGATGCGGTCTTCCACCTGGTCGCGTGCGGTCAGCATGATGACCGGTGTCTGCTTGAGCGCGCGCACGGTGCGCAGCACCGAGAAGCCGTCGAGGCCGGGCAGCATCACATCGAGCACGATGACGTCGTAGTCGTGTGCCAGCGCCAGGTGCTGGCCGTCGATGCCGTTGTAGGCCAGATCGACGGTGCAGCCCTGTTCGGCCAGACCCTTTTGCAGGTAGTCGGCAGTCTTGGGCTCGTCTTCGACGATCAGGATCTTCATGGTCAATGCGTGCCTACGACCACCGGCGGCTTGGGCTCGCCCCCAAGGGCCGCCTTGCGCGCCTTGCGCGCTTCCTTGCGGCGTGTATACCAGTAGTGGGCGCGGTCCAGGTACAGGTAGATCACGGGCGTCGTGAACAGGGTCATGGCCTGCGACAGGATCAGCCCGCCGACCATCGCATAGCCCAGCGGGCGGCGCAGCTCGGAGCCGGCGCCGGTACCCAGCATCAGGGGCAGGCCGGCGAACAGCGTGCACATGGTGGTCATCATGATCGGCCGAAAGCGCAGCAGGCAGGCCTGGTAGATCGCCTCTTGCGGCTCCAGCCCCTGCTCACGCTCGGCGTTCAAAGCAAAGTCGACCATCATGATGCCGTTCTTCTTGACGATCCCGATCAACAGGATGATGCCGATCAGCGCGATCACGCTCAGGTCATAGCCGCCCGCCATCAGGATCAAGAGCGCCCCGACGCCGGCCGACGGCAGGGTCGACAGGATCGTCAGCGGATGGATGTAGCTCTCGTACAGCAGGCCCAGCACGATGTACACGGCGATCAGCGCCGCCGCAATCAGGTACGGCTGCGTCGACAGCGAATCGCGAAAGGCCTGGGCCGTGCCCTGGAACCCGCCGCTCACGGTCTGCGGTACCCCCATGGTGGCCTGCGCCTTCTGGATCGCCGTCACCGCCTGGCCCAGCGCCACCCCCGGCGCCAGGTTGAACGAGATCGTCACGGCCGGGAACTGGCTCTGGTGGCTGATCGACAGGTAGCCCGTCTTGTTGGTGTCGACGCTGACGAAGCTGGACAGCGGCACCTGCTCCTTGGTCAGCGGCGAGGTCAGGTACAGCTTGCTGAACAGATCGGGGTCCTCCTGCAGCTTGGGCGTGACTTCGAGAATCACGTGGTAGCTGTTGATCTGCGTGAAGTACTGCGCCACCTGGCGCTGGCCGATCGCGTCGTAGATGGTGTTGTCGATCTGGGCCGGCGTAATGCCGAAGCTCGAAGCCCGGGCGCGATCGATCGTGATCGTGGCCGTGGCCGCCGCATTTTGCTGGTCGGAGGCCAGGTCGGTGAGTTCGGGCAGCTTGCGAAAGCGCTCCAGCAGCTTCGGCGCCCACTCGTTGAGCTCGTCCAGGTTGGCATCGGTCAGCGTGTACTGGTACTGCGTGCGCGACAGCCGCCCGCCCACGTTGATGTCCTGCCCCGCCTGCATGAACAGCTTGACGCCCTCGACTTTCTCCACTTGCGGGCGCAGCCGCGCAATCACCTCATCCGCGTTTGCCGTGCGGCCCTCGTCCTTGGGCCGCAGGCTGATGAAGTAGACGCCGGTATTGAAGGTGGACTGCCCGCTCATGCCGAATCCGGAAACGTCGGGGTCCTGGCGAATCACGTCGGCGAGCTGGAGCATGCGCTGGTTCATCGACACGAACGAAGTGTCCTGCGCCGATTCGGCAAAGCCAAAGATAAAGCCGGTGTCCTGCTGCGGGAAAAATCCCTTGGGAATCACGATGAACAGCGCCACCGTTGCGACCAGCGTTGCCAGAAAGACGCACAGCGTGGCGAACTGGTGCCGCAGCACCAGGTGCAAACCGCGCCGGTAGCCGTTCAGCATGGCGTCGAAGCCGCGCTCGAACAACTGGTACAGCCGGCCATGCGACTCTGGTTGGTGGGGTTTGAGGAAACGCGAACACAGCATGGGCGTGAGCGTGAGCGAGATCAGCACCGAAATGCCAATGGTCAGCGTCACCGTCACGGCGAACTCACGAAACAGCCGCCCGACGATGCCGCCCATCAGCAGCAGCGGAATGAACACCGCAACGAGCGAGACCGAAATCGAGATGATGGTGAAGCCGATTTCACCGGCCCCCTTGTAGGCGGCCTCCATCGGCGTCATGCCGGCCTCGACGTGGCGGTAGATGTTCTCCAGCATGACGATGGCGTCGTCCACCACGAAACCGACCGCGATGGTCAGCGCCATCAGCGACAGGTTGTCCAGGCTGAAGCCCACCAGGTACATGATGGCGGCCGTTCCCAGCAGCGCCAGCGGCACCGTCACGCTCGGGATCAGGGTGGCCGGCACATTGCGCAGGAACAGGAAGATCACCATCACCACCAGCGAGATGGTCAGCAGCAGCGTCATCTCGACATCGAGCACCGAGGCGCGGATGTTCTGGGTCCGGTCGATCAGCGTGCTGACGTGGATGGTGGGCGGAATGGCCGCCTCCAGCCGCGGCAGCGCGGCCTTGATGCGCGCCACCGTGTCGATCACATTGGCGCCGGGCTCCTTGGTGATCCCCACCACGAGCGAGCGCCCGTTGCTGGGCGAGTTTTCGGACGCTGCCGCGCCCTTGCCGGAAAATGCCCACGCGGCCTGCTTCATGTCCTCCGGCCCCGCCACCGCCACGCCGACATCGCGCACGCGAATCGGTGCGCCGTTCTTGTAGGCCAGCACCATGTCATTCCAGGGGTCGGCGCTCAGGATCTGGTCGTTCGTGTAGACCGTGAAGCTCTGCCTGGGCCCATCGACCGTGCCCGTGGGCTGGCTCACCGTGGTGCTGGCAATGACGCCCCGAATATCCTCCAGGCTCAGGCCGAGCGCCGTCAGCTTGGTCGGGTCGACCTGGATGCGCACGGCGGGCTTGTTCTGGCCAAAAATGTTCACCAGCCCCACGCCCTGAATCTGGGAAATCTGCTGCGCCAGGATGTTGTCGGCGTAATCGTTGACCGTGGTCAGCGGCAGGGTGTCGGACTGCACGGACAGGATCAGGATCGAGAAATCCGCCGGGTTGATCTTGCGAAAGGTCGGCGGGCTGGGTAAATTTGCCGGCAGCTGGCCCGAGGCCGCATTGATGGCGGTCTGCACGTCCAGTGCGGCGCCGTCGATGTTGCGGTTCAGGTCGAACTGCAAGGTGATCTGCGTCGAGCCCAGCGCGCTGAGCGAGGTCATCTGCGACAGGCCGGGAATCAGCGAGAACTGGCGCTCCAGCGGCTGCGCCACGCTCGACGCCATGGTCTCGGGGTTGCCGCCGGGCAGCTTGGCGGTCACCTGGATGGTCGGGAAGTCGACCTGCGGCAGGGGTGCCACCGGCAGCAGCGGCCAGACCGCGGCGCCCACCAGAAAAAGCGCGATCGCCAGCAGCGAGGTGCCGATGGGCCGTTTGATGAAGGTGGCGGAGACGCTCACTGGCTTGCTCCGCCGGCAGCTTTTGCGTTGCCGGGGTTGGTCTCGACAATCTTGACGCCGGACTTGAGCTTGTACTGCCCGTCCACCACCACGCGCTGCCCGGCGGACAGCCCCTTGTCAATGATGGCAATGCCATCCTGGATCTGCGCCACGTCGATCGGCTGGTTTTGCACCGTGTTGTCGGCGCCCACGGTGTAGGCATAGGTGCCATTCTGGCTGCGCTGGACCGCCGCCGCCGGTATGGTGAGCGCCTGCGCGCGCGTGCCCAGCACCAGCCGCACGTTCACGTATTGGCCCGGCCACAGGGCGTGCGCCGCATTCTCGAAGCTGCCCTTGAGCTGCACCGTGCCGGTGCTGGTGTCGATCTGGTTGTTCAGCAGGATCAGTTTGCCCCGGCCCAGCACCTGGGTGCTGCCGCGCGGGTAGACCAGCACGGCCAGTGGCTGGCGACTGGCATGCAGCGCGCGATTGATGGCCTGAAAGCCCTCTTCGGGCAAGCTGAACACGACCGCGATCGGGTCGATCTGGTTGATCACGACCAGTCCGTTGGCGTCTGCGGCGTGCACGATGTTGCCCGGGTCCACCAGCCGCGCCCCGACCCGCCCGCTGATCGGCGCCGTGATGTTGGTAAAGCTGAGCTGCACCTGGGCGTAGTTGATCTGCGCGTCGTCGGTTTTCACCGCCGCATCGAGCTGTGCCACCAGCGCCTTTTGCGTATCGAGCTGCTGCTGCGTCGCGGCGTCCTGGGTGATGAGGGTGCTGTAGCGCTGCAGATCCAGCCGGGCGTTGCCGAGTTGCGCCTGGTCCCTGGCCTTTTGCGCCTGCGCCTGCTGTAACTGCGCCTGCAGGGTTCGCGGGTCCAGCCGCGCCAGCATCTGGCCGGCCTTGACGTCCTGCCCCTCGATAAAACCGACCTGATCGAGCTGGCCATCGATGCGCGCCTTGACCGTCACGCTGGCCAGGGCCGTGACGGTGCCGACGCCCGCCTGGTAGATCGGCATGTCCTGCTGCTTGACCAGCGCCGTGGTGGCTTGCACCGATGGCGCGGCCGGCGCTGGCGGCTTGGCGGAGAAGGCCTTGTGATCCAGGCTCAGCGCGGCGGCGCCGGCCAGCACCAGCAGGGCGGCGGCAGCCAGCAGCGTCCTGGGACGTTGAAAAAACGCAGAGTTCATGGCATCAGCTTCCGGGGCTGGGAGGTAAGGGGGTGGGCGCTTGCGACGGCGCGGAAACCAGGGAGGAGGCCAGGGGCGCACCGTTCGCGGGCGTGCTATCCCAGCCGCCCCCTGTGGCGGTAATCAGGGCCACGCTGGAGGCCAGCTGGCGGCCCAGCAACTGCACCGCGGTGCGCTGGTTCGCCAGCGACAGCGTCTGCGCCGTGACCACGGCCAGATAAGTGGCGGTGCCGGCGCGGTACTGGGCCAGCGCCAGCCGTTCGGCCAACTGGGAGGCCTTGACGGCCTGGTCCTGCAAACCGATTTCGTGGTCCAGCACGCGCAACAGGGCCAGGTTGTCTTCGACCTGCTGCAAGCCATTCAGCACCGTCTGCTTGTACTGGGCCACCGAGACGTCGTAGGCCGCCACGGCCTGATCGCTGTGGGCGCGCCGCAGGCCGCCGTCGAACAGGGTCTGCGCCAGCACCGCGCCGAGCGACCAGACCCGGCTCGGCGTGTCGAACAGCGTGGCGAAGCTGGCGCCGTTGTAGCCACCGCTGGCGCTCAGCATCAGCGACGGAAAGTAGGCGGCCTTGGCCACACCGATGTTGGCATTCGCCAGCGCGACCCGGCGTTCGGCCCCGGCGATGTCGGGGCGGCGCTCCAGCAGCTCGGAGGGCAGGCCCGTCGGGATCGCCGGCAAGCGCGCGCCCAGCTGGTCCATGGTGGCCGCCGTTGCCGGCAGCGCAAAGGCGGCCGGCGGCTTGCCGGTCAGGATCGCGATGGCGTGCTCGAGCTGGCTGCGCTGCGCCTGCAGATCGACGCCCTGGGCCTGCGCCGTCTTGAGCTGGCTCTGGGCCAGCGCCACATCGGAGCGCAGCGCCACGCCCACCGCGTACTGGCTTTGCGTCAGCTGCAGTGCGCGCGTGTAGGCCTCGGTCGTGACGGCATACAAATCGATCAGCAGGTCGGTGACGCGCAGCTGCAGGTAGTCCTGCGCCAGCGCGGCCTGGATGCTCAGGCGCGCCGCCGCGAGGTCGTCGGCGCTGGCCTGGACGCCGGCATTGCCCGCTTCCACGGCGCGCCGCACGCTGCCCCATACATCGGGTTCCCAGCTCGCGCCCACGCCGATGCTGGGAAAGGTGCCTTCCTTGATGCCGTTGGTATTGCTCAGGGCCCGGGTGACCCCCGCATTCACGCCTACGGTAGGCCAGAAGCCGGCGCGCGCGGCATCGGCCAGCGCACGCGCCTGCCGGTACTGGGCCTCGGCCTGGGCGATGTTCTGGTTCGCCTGGTTGGCCTGCTGCATCAGACGGTTCAGGGTGTCGTCGCGATACGCCTGCCACCACGGGTGCCGGCTGTCGATGGCTTGCGGCTCGGCCGTCTTCCAGGGGCCGCTCTCTTTGTAAGCGGCCGGGATGTCGATGGCGGGGCGCACGTAGTCGGGGCCGACGGCGGAGCAGCTGGCCAGCAGTGCCGCCAGCGCGGCAACCGCCAGCCGGCTGGGGAGCCGTGCCGCGGGTCGGGGGGATCGTCTGTCAGAAGGGGTCATGGCCTCTGGGGATTCGTGCGGTGGGTCGGGTGTGCGTGCGGGCAACGCCAAAAGCCGGGCGCGCATGACAACTTTCCTACTCTAAGCGCTGGCACCGTCTGCAGGCTGTCGTGAATATGACTGTTTTGTCAGTTTCGGCGGTGGGGCGCCACCCGCCACCGCATGCGGGACAATCGGACTCATGATCAAAAGCATAGTTCCCGCCGGCGAGTTTGAACCCGAATTCATCACCGGCCTGAAAGCCATCTTTGAAGAGAAGATTCCCTTCAACCAGGTCCTCGGGCTGAAGATCACCTCGCTGCGGCCCGAACAGGTCACCGCCCGCATCGACATGAAGCCCGAGCTCGTGGGCCACTACGCCCACAGCCGCCTGCACGGCGGGGTGATCAGCGCCGGGCTCGACGCCATGGGCGGTCTGGCCGTGATGGCGGCCATCGGCGCGCGCCACATGGACGAGTCGCCCGCGCAGCGGCTGCAGCGCTTTGGCAAGCTCGGCACCATCGACTTGCGCGTCGACTACCTGCGCCCCGGCATCGGCGATCACTTCGAGTTGCGCGCGCAGGTGATGCGCCTGGGCTCGCGCGTGGCGTCCACGCGCATGGAATTCCTGACGGCCGACGGCAAGCTGCTGTCCAGCGGCGCAGGCGCCTATATTGTGTCGTGACATAAAAAACCGCCCGAAGGCGGTTTTCACGGGGCGTGAGCGGATTCAGGGCTTCACGTAGTCCGAGACCACTTTCCACTTGCCGTCCTGGATCTGCGACAGGCGCGACAGATCGCTGCCCAGGCGCTTGGTCGGGCTGAACGTGGCCTCGTCGCTGCCGAACATGTCGGGCGGAATCTTCATGGTGTCCATGGCCTTGATGAAGCTGTCGGTCGTCAGGTTCGGGCCGGCCTTGTCCGCGGCGCGCGCGAGCGCGTCGATGATGTCGTAGCCATAGACCGAGAACACGGTTGGGTCTTCATTGAACTTGGTCTTGTACTTGGTGGCCCAGAAGCGGATCGGCTGCGAGGCTTCGTCGAGGTACGGATGCTGCACCGTCATGGTCGCGTACAGGCCGTCCATGGCCTTGCCGCCGAGCTTGTGGATCAGGTCGGTGTAGACCGCGCTGGAGCCCAGGAAGGTCGGGTTGAAACCGGTCTTGCGCGACTCGCCGATGGTGCCGATGGTCTCGCGGATGATGGTGCCCAGCACCACCAGGTCGCAGCCCGCGGCCTTCATCTTGGCCACCTGCGAGGAGAAGTCGGTCGCGCCGCGCTTGTAGGTGGTCTTCTCGGTCAGGGGCATGTTCAGGGTCTTGAGGGCCGCCTCGGCGCCGCGTTCGACCTCGATGCCGAAGTCGTCATCCTGGTAGATCGTGCAGACTTTTTTCGCATTCTTTTCCTTCACCAGCTTGGGCAGCGCCAGGCGAATCTGGTCATAGTAGGTAGCGGCGAACGAGTACTTGAGGCGGTTGAAGGGCTCGTACATTTCGCGCGCCGCTGTGATCGGGAAGAAGTTGATCACGTTCTTCTCGAACTGTACCGGCATGGCGGCCAGGTTCTGGGCCGTGCCCAGGTGGCCCGCCATGATGAAAATCTTGTCCTGGTTCACCAGTTTTTGCGCGGCCAGCACGGCCTTCTTGGGATCGTAGCCGTCGTCTTCGGAGACCAGCTTGAGTTTGCGGCCGTGGATGCCGCCCTGCTCGTTGACCTCGTCGATGCGCAGCAGCATGCCGTTGCGCGCCTGCTTGCCGTAGCCCGCCAGCGGGCCCGACATGTCCTGGATGGTGCCGATCAGGATCTCGTTCTTGCTGACACCTTGCTGCTGCGCCAGCGCCAGCGTGGTGCCCAGTGCCAGAATGGCCAGGACCAGGGTGGACTTCAATTTCATGCTATCTCCTTGATTGACGTGAGTGGGAATTTTTGACCGGGCCGCCTGAAACTCAAATTGGCGTTAACGCGCAAGGGAAACTACTTAACCAGCGGGCGCGTCAGCCGTACATGGCTTCGATCTGGGGCGCGTATTTTTTCTCGACCAGCTTGCGCTTGAGCTTCATGGTGGGGGTCAGCTCCTCGTCCTCGGCCGTGAGCTGGGTCTCCAGCAGGAAGAACTTCTTGATCTGCTCGACCCGCGCAAACTTCTGGTTGATCTTGTCGATCTCCGACTGGATCAGGTCCTGTATCTGCGCGGCGCGCGTCAGGCTCGCGTAGTTGCTGAATGGCACATCGGCGTCCTGCGCGTATTTCTCGACGTTCTCCTGGTCGATCATGATGATCACGCTCAGGTACGCACGCTTGTCGCCGATCACCACCGCGTCGGTGATGTAAGGCGAGAACTTGAGTTCGTTCTCGAGTTCGCTGGGCGTGATGTTCTTGCCGCCGGCCGTGATGATGATGTCCTTCATGCGGTCGGTGATGCGGAAGTAGCCGTCGGCGTCCACCGTGCCGACGTCGCCGGTGTGCAGCCAGCCGTCCGCGTCGATCGTCTCGGCGGTCTTCTCGGGCAGGTTCAGGTAACCCATGAACACATTCGTGCCGCGCACCAGGATTTCGCCGGTGGCCGGGTCGAGCCTGACCTCGTTGTAGTCGGCCGCCGGTCCGATGGAGCCGGGCTTGATGCGGCTGGCGGGCACGCCGGTGGAGGCGCCGCAGGTCTCGGTCATGCCCCACACCTCCAGCATGGGCACGCCCAGCGCCAGATACCACTTGACCAGTTCGGGCGAGATCGGCGCCGCGCCGGTGACGCAAAAGCGCGCGCGGTGGATGCCGATGAGCTTGCGCGCGTTATTCAGGGCAATCCAGCGCGCCACGGTGAACTTCACCTTGAGCCAGCCATTCACGGGCTCGCCGGCCAGCACCCTGTCGGCAATCGCGGTGCCCACGCCGATACCCCAGGCATAGGCGGCCTGCTGCAGTGCGCTGGCTTCCTTGAGCGCTATCATCACGCCGGAGTAGAACTTCTCCCACACGCGCGGCACCGCCGTGAACACGGTCGGTGCAATCTCGCGCACGTTCTCGGGAATCGTCTCGGGGTTCTCGACAAAATTGAGTTTGGAGCCGGTGTACAGCGAGAAATACTCGCCGCCCATGCGCTCGGCAATGTGGCACAGCGGCAGAAAGCACATGCGCTCATCGGTCTCGTCCTGCGCCACCAGCGTGTTGTAGCCGCGTGCGCTGAACACCAGGCCCCGGTGGCTGTGCATCGCGCCTTTGGGTTTGCCCGTGGTGCCCGAGGTGTAGACCAGGATCGCCAGGTCTTGCGGCTGGCAGGCCTGCACGCGTTCCTCTACGGCTTTCGGCTGGCGCGCCAGATGCTCGCGGCCCAGCGCACGCAGGGCGTCCAGGCTCAGCACGTCGGGGTCCGCCAGATCGCGCAGGCCTTCCATGTCGAACACCACCACCTTGCGCAGGCCGGGCAGCTGCGGGCGCACCTGCAGCGCCTTGTCGAGCTGTTCGTCGTCTTCCACGAACAGGATGGTGGTGCGCGAGTCCTCGCACAGGTAATGCACCTGGCTGGCCGCGTCGGTGGGGTAGATGCCGTTGGCCACGCCGGCGCAGCTGAGCACCGCCAGGTCGGTCAGCACCCATTCGATCACGGTGTTGGACAGGATGGACGCGCACTCGCCGCGCGCGAAGCCCAGGCTGATCAGCCCCGCAGCAATCTCGCGCACCGCCTGCCCGGTCTCGGTCCAGCTCCAGGCGCGCCAGAGACCGAGTTTTTTCTGCCGCATCCAGACCTGGCCGGCGCGCTGATCCACCGCGTTCCAGAACATCTCGGGAATGGTGTCGCCGGGCATCACGATGGCGTGATTCGGCTGCAGGCGGCTGAGATCCCAAAGATTGCTCATGTGGCCCCCACGCTTGTCACTGCGTGTACTGCGCTGGGCTCGCGTAGCGTCCGTGCGCGCAGTTGTACAGTGGAGCGAGCCCACGCCGGGCCTACGCTATGCACGTGCCGAGGCATGACGCTGCGGCCCGGCCCCGAGGGGGCGCGATCTTGCTTGAAGCGGTTCTGCGCGGCGCTCATCCCTATCTCCAGGTTTTCTTTTTCTTCCAGCGCCGCTCGCCGCGCACGCCGTCTTCCTTCATGCCGAGATAGAACTCCTTGATGTCGTCCTTCTCGCGCAGCCGGGCGCAGCTGTCTTCCATCACGATGCGGCCGTTCTCCAGCACGTAGCCATAGTCGGACGCGTTCAGCGCCATGTTGGCGTTCTGCTCGACCAGCAGGATGGTGGTGCCGCGCTCGCGGTTGATGCGCACCACGATCTCGAAGATTTCCTTGGTCAGTTTCGGGCTCAGGCCCAGGCTCGGCTCGTCGAGCAGGATCAGGTCGGGCGCGGCCATCAAGGCGCGCGAGATCGCCAGCATCTGCTGCTGCCCGCCCGAGAGCAGCCCGGCGTCCTGCGTGGCGCGCTCGCGCAGGATGGGGAAGTAGCCGAACACGATTTCGATGTCCCGCGCCACGCCATCGCGGTCACGGCGGGTGTACGCGCCCATCAGCAGGTTGTCGCGCACGCTGAGCAGCGGGAACACCTCGCGCCCCTCCGGCACATGCGACAGGCCATGCTGCACGATGAAGGCCGGGTCCTGCGCCGTGATGTTCTCGCCCTTGAATTCGATCGAACCCTTGCGCGGGTCGATGATGCCCGAGATGGTCTTGAGAATCGTGGTTTTGCCCGCGCCGTTCGAGCCCAGCACGGTGGCGATCTCGCCGCGGCGCACCTGCAGGCTGACGCCGCGAATCGCCTTGATCGGGCCGTAGGCGCTCTCGACGTTGAGCAGCGTGAGCACAGGCTGGTCGCTCACAGGCGGCGGTACAGCATTCATGCTCGCCTCCGCAACGACGACACGTCGTCCACCGAGCCCAGGTACGCCTCGATCACGCCGGGGTCGGTCTGCACCTCGCGCGGCGTACCCATGGCCAGCACCTCGCCCTGGTTCATCGCCAGCACGCGGTCGGAGACCTTGGAGACCAGCGTCATGTCGTGCTCCACCATCAGCACCGTGATGCCGAGCTCGTTCTTGATGTCGGCAATCCAGAAAGCCATGTCGTCGGTTTCTTCCACGTTCAGCCCCGAGGAGGGTTCGTCCAGCAGCAGCAGCCTGGGTTCGGTGCACAGCGCGCGGGCCAGCTCGACCACCTTGCGCACACCGTAGGGCAGGCCGGCGACGATCGAGTCGCGGTGGTGCTGCAGGTCGAGGAAGTCGATGACCTGCTCGACCTTTGCGCGCGCCTCGATTTCGGCCTCGCGCGTGCGGCCGGTGAAAAACAGCTCGCTCCACAAGCCGGTCTTGCGGTGCGTGTGGCGTCCGATCAAGAGGTTGTTGAGCACGGTCGCGTGCTCGAACAGCTCGATGTTCTGAAAGGTGCGAGCGATCCCGAGCGCGGCGATCTTGTAGGGCGGCTGGTCCGTCAGTCTGCGGCCGAGGTACTCGATCTCGCCCGTGGTCGGGGTGTAGATGCGGCTGATCAGGTTGAACACGGTGGTCTTGCCGGCGCCGTTCGGCCCGATCAGCGTGAAGACCTCGCCGGGCTTCACATCGAAGCTCACGTTGTTGACGGCCAGCACGCCGCCGAAGCGCACGCTCAGATTCTTGGCTGAAAGAAGGGGCGCGTTCATCTGAGTCGGTCCGATTTCTGGAAGCTCTTTTGCCGCTTGAACGTGCCCTTGCGGTAGAACGGGAAGGTCTGCAGGTAGGTGCGGATCTTCAGCCAGCGGCCGTACAGGCCGAGCGGCTCGAACAGCACGAAGCCGATCAGGACCGCACCGTACACCACTGCCTGCAAGCCGGGGGCCTGGCCGATCACGTCGGGCAGGTAGCCCTTGGACAGCGAGATCAGCTGCGGCATGGAAATCAGGAAGATCGCGCCCAGGAATGCACCATGCACCGAGCCCAGGCCGCCGATGACCACCAGAAGGAGCAGGTCGATGGACTGCAGAATGTCGAACTGGTCGGGCGAGATGAAGCGCAGCTTGTGCGCATACAGCGCACCGGCCACGCCGGCGAGCGCGGCCGACAGCGCGAACGACAGCGTCTTGTAGCGCGCCAGCTGGATGCCCATGCTCTGTGCGGAAATCTCCGAATCGCGAATCGCCACAAAGGCGCGGCCGGTCGGCGAGCGCAGCAGGTTCAGGATGGCCAGCGTGGCCACGACGGCGACGACCAGGCACAGGAAATAAAACGAGGTGCCGGAGCCCAGGGTCCAGCCGAACATCTCGGGGGGCTTGACCTGGATGCCCGAGTTGCCGCCCGTGACCGAATCCCAGCGCGCCAGAATCTCTTCGACGATGAAGCCGAACGCCAGCGTGGCAATGCCAAGGTAAATGCCCTTCACGCGCAGGGCCGGCAGGCCCACGATGACCCCGACCACGGCCGACAGCAGCCCGGCCGCCACCAGTGCGATCGGGAACGGCCAGCCCATGTTGGTCAGCACGGCCTGGGTGTATGCACCCGCGCCCAGAAACGCCGCATGGCCAATGGAGAACTGGCCCGTGAAGCCCGCCAGCAGCATCAGGCCGAGGCCGGCGATGCCGTAGATCAGCACAAAGGTCAGCTGCGCCAGCCAGTACTCGGCAAACAGCCAGGGTGCGGCGAGCAGCAGCAGCATCAGCGCGCTGTACCAGAACACGTGTCCGCCGTGCTTGGCAAGGCGGATGTCCTGCGCGTAATCGGTCTTGAATATGAACCTCATACCTTTTTCCGCAGTTTTTCGCCAAACAGTCCGTTGGGCTTGATGACCAGCATCACCAGCACCACGATGTAGGCGGCCGTGTCCTTGAAGCCGTCGGGCAGGTAAAAGCCCGACAGCGATTCCACGATGCCCACGATCAGGCCGCCCACGATCGCGCCCGGCAGGCTGCCAAAGCCGCCCACCACCGCGGCCGGGAACGCCTTCAGGCCGATAAAACCCATGTTGGCGTGCACGAAGGTGATGGGCGCCAGCAGCAGCCCCGCGATGGCCGCCACCGCGGCGGCCAGCCCCCAGACCAGGCCGTTGATGCGCTTCACCGGAATGCCCATGTAATAGGCGGCGAGCTGGTTTTGCGAGGACGCCTGCATGGCGATGCCGAGCTTGCTATACCTGAACATGGCAAACAGCAGCACGCACAGCACGCCGGTGGCGCCGATCACCACCATCTGCTCGACGTTGAGCACCAGCGTGCCGACGTTCCAGATCTGATCCTTGTAGGGCACGGGCAGCACGCGGGTTTCGGTGCCGATGTTCGGAATCATGGTGATCAGTCCGCGCGCCACGTAGCCGATGCCGATGGTCAGCATGACGATGGAAAACTGCGGCTGACCCAGAATGGGGCGAATCACCACGCGCTCGAGCACCACGCCGAAAGCGGCCATCGCCACGATGGCACTGATCACCGCCAGCCAGTACGGAAAGCCCAGCAGCGTCATGCCCGCCAGGCCGGCAAACGCGCCCAGCATCATGAGCTCGCCCTGCGCGAAGCTCACGGTCTCGGTGGCCTTGTAGATGAGCACGAAGCCCAGAGCGATCAGCCCGTAGATGCATCCTTGCGAGATGCCGCTGATCACCAGTTGAAGAACCTGCACTGAGCCTCCCAAATCGTTGCGTGGTTTATAGCTGCATGCGCCACAACTGTCCTCAGGGTTGATACGCATAGCCTGTCGCGCAGATATCAGGCGTTATCACGAACGTGGGGCCGGCGCGCTTCGCCGCGGGCCCGGGTTGGCCCGGGAAATTTAAGAGAAAAAGCCTTGTAGCCCTTGCCGGTCAATGGCAATCAGCTATAAAAAACGAAGCAATCAGGCGACTGGCTGGGGCAGTGGCCGCGGCCGCCCCTGGTCGTCGATCGCCACATACGTCACCGACGCTTCCGTGACCTTGAGGTAACGGCCCTGGGTGCGAATGCGCTCGGCATAGACCTCGACGTTCACGGTGATCGAGGTGCGGCCCACGTGCGTGACCTCGGAGTAGAACGACAACAGGTCGCCCACGCGCACCGGCTGCTTGAAGACGAACTGGTTCACCGCCACCGTGGCCATGCGGCCTTGCGCGCGGCGTGCCGGCAGCACCGAGCCGGCCAGGTCCACGTGGGCCATGACCCAGCCGCCAAAGATGTCGCCGTTGGCGTTGCAGTCGGCCGGCAGGGGAATGACCTTGAGCACCAGTTCCTTGTCGGCCGGCAGCTCGACATGGAGCGCGCCGGTTGCGCTGGTGGCTGTACTGGCGGTCGAACTTGAATTGTCAGACATGGGCACAATCTCTTGTCATCAACAGCCCCCGATTGTCTCCCATGCGCCGATCCGGCGAACTCGCCCGCCCCTCTTTTGCGCCTGCCTCGCCCGCCGGCACCGCCGCGCCGCGCTCCGACTGGAGCACGCTGGCCCGGCTGTTCCCCTACCTGTGGCAGTACAAATGGCGCGCCATCGCGGCCTTGCTGTTCATGGTCGGCGCCAAGATGGCCAACGTCGGCGTGCCGCTGCTGCTCAAGCGCCTGGTCGACGCGATGAGCTTCAAGCCCGGCGAAGTGCAGGCCGTGCTGGTGGTGCCGCTGGCGCTGCTGATCGCGTACGGGCTCTTGCGCCTGTCCACCTCGCTGTTCACCGAACTGCGCGAACTGGTCTTTGCCAAGGCCACCGAGGGCGCGGCGCGCACCATCTCGCTCGAAGTGTTCCGCCATCTGCATGCCCTGAGCCTGCGCTTTCACCTGGAGCGCCAGACCGGCGGCATGTCGCGCGACATCGAGCGCGGCTCGCGCGGCGTGCACTCGCTGATCTCGTATTCGCTGTACAGCATCATCCCGACCCTGATCGAGGTGACCATGGTGCTGACCTTGCTGGCCGTCAAGTTCGACATCTGGTTTGCCTGGATCACCGCCATTGCGCTGGTGTTTTATATCGGCTTCACCGTCACGGTGACCGAGTGGCGAACCCAGTTCCGCAAGGAGATGAACGAGCTCGACTCGCGCGCGAACAGCCGCGCCATCGACTCGCTCCTGAATTACGAAACCGTCAAGTACTTCAACAACGAAGAGTTCGAGGCCCGGCGCTATGACGAAAACCTGCGCCGCTACCGCCTGGCCGCGCTCAAGAGCCAGCGCACCCTGAGCCTGCTCAATGCCGGCCAGCAGACGATCATCGCCATCGGCCTGGTGGTCATGCTGTGGCGCGCCACCGAGGGCGTGGTCGCCGGGCACCTCACGCTGGGCGACCTGGTCATGATCAACGCCTTCATGATCCAGCTCTACATTCCGCTGGGTTTCCTGGGCGTGCTGTACCGCGAGATCAAGCAGAGCCTGACCGACCTGGAGCGCATGTTCCATCTGATGGAGAAGGAGCGCGAGATCGCCGACGTGCCCGGTGCGCAGCCCCTCCGCATCGAGGGCACGCCCGAGGTGCGCTTCGAGGACGTGAGCTTTGCCTACGAGGCCGCGCGCCCCATCCTGCACCACATCAGCTTCGTGATTCCGGCCGGCAAGACGGTGGCCGTAGTTGGCCCCTCGGGCGCCGGCAAGTCCACCCTGTCGCGTCTGCTGTACCGCTTTTACGATGTGCAGCAGGGCCGCATCACCATCGCCGGGCAGGACATCAAGCAGGTCACGCAGGCCAGCGTGCGCCAGGCCATCGGCATCGTGCCGCAGGACACCGTGCTGTTCAACGACACCATCGAATACAACATCGCCTACGGCAACCCGGGCGCCAGCCGCGCGGTGGTCGAGGCCGCGGCCCGCGCCGCCCACATCCACAACTTCATCAGCATCACGCCCGCCGGCTACGACACCATGGTGGGCGAGCGCGGCCTCAAGCTGTCGGGTGGCGAGAAACAGCGCGTGGCGATCGCCCGCACCCTGCTGAAGAACCCGCCGGTGCTGATCTTCGACGAGGCCACCTCGGCGCTCGACTCCGCCAACGAGCGCGCCATCCAGGCCGAGCTGCAAAGTGTCGCGCAAAACAAGACCACGCTGGTGATTGCGCACCGCCTCTCCACCGTGGTGGACGCGCATGAAATTCTGGTGATGGAGGCGGGGCGCATCATCGAGCGCGGCTCTCATGCCGAGCTGTTGGCGGCGAATGGGCGCTATGCGCAGATGTGGGCGTTGCAGCAGAGTTCGGAGTAGTTTGACATCGCTTTTGGTGTGAAATTGATAGCGCAACGTGTAGGTAAAGTATGGGCTGCAGGCCGAAAATGCTTGAGGTTCGCAGATTCAGCAAGACCGGGGACCTGCGCAACGATTGAGCCATGTGTCGTGGATGCTTCGCCAGTTAAACTGGATTTGCATTCCGTAGAACGTGAGAAGTCTTTTGAACTCAAGGCTCTGTGCCAAGAAGGTGCGGCGATAAGAGGTGTTCTGTTGGCCGGTTAAGTTCCGGAATTGATCACTAGATCACGTTCGACCACAAATTTCCTCTGGAGCGAGCATATGAACATCCTTTTTCTAGGGCCGGCAATAGCGGGTTGCAACGGACTCTATCTAGTTATCGCCGCACTTCTGCCTCTGGATTACGTGGTCTACTTTGGGCGATATGGAACAAAGATTGATTGGCTAGATACGCGTGCGGCTCGCCGAAGTGCTCTTCTTTCCGGGCTAGGTTGGCTGTTTGCCTCTCTCGTTGTTGGAGTACTTGTATGGGCACACAAGTAAGCGGCTTGAGTAGCTTCACTCAATGACTCCTTCCGCCCGCTCACAGCGTCCGAGTCCACTCACGCTCTCCGTGTCATGGCGGCGTCTAACCCGTCGTATATGGACACCCCCGAACGGCAAGAAACTGATCGATAGTTGAGCTTTGGGAGAAGCGCAGCATGTATGGTGGACGCCGCGCGCCAGAAGCTGATGACCATCGACCTGAACCTGCGAGACGAAACCTGAGCATGCCAGTAAAAACGCTGACGCTAAAGATCAAGGTCAAGCCAGGTGCGAAGGCTGAAAGTCTCGTCGCCACGGAAGATGGCACCTGGATAGCATCGGTGAAGGCGCAGCCGGTGGATGGCAAGGCCAACGCAGCGCTGGTGGCCCTCGTCGCGAGGCACTTTGCGGTCGCCCGCAGCGCAGTTCAGCTCAAGTCGGGCGCCGGCTCCCGGCTCAAGCTGGTCCAGGTGCAGGGGGTGCAAGACGGCGGTACGGAGGCGGCAAGCTCCGGCCGCCACTGACCCATGGCCCGGGGGGCACGCGCCCGACAGGCCTCTGCGGTTCGTGCGCGAGTATGAAACTGATAGCGCACTGCGAACGTCCTGTATGGGCTACAGGCCGAAAAGGCTTGAGATTTGCTGGCCCGGTCAGGCCTGACCCTTCTGCGGCGATCGGGTTGCCCCGTGGATGCCTGGCCGCGTAAACTGGTTTTTCTCGGAAAGGTGGGACGTTATGGATTTGAAACTCACGAACAAACTCGCGCTGGTGTCCGGCAGCACGGCCGGCATCGGCTACGCCATCGCCGCCGCCCTGGCGGGCGAAGGCGCCCAGGTGATTGTCAATGGGCGCTCGCAGGCGTCAGTGGATGGCGCCGTGTCGAAAATCAAGTCGGCCACGGGCGGCACGGTGCACGGATTTGCCGGCGATCTCGGCACGGCCGCCGCTGCCGAGGAGCTCGTGCGGCAGTACCCGAACATCGAAATCCTGGTCAACAACCTTGGCATTTTCGAGGCCACGCCTTTCGAAAAAATTCCCGATGCCGATTGGGTCCGGTTCTTCGAGGTCAATGTATTGAGTGGCGTGCGCCTGGCTCGTCTGTGCCTGCCCGCCATGCGGCGCGCGAACTGGGGGCGGATCATTTTTATTTCGAGCGAGAGCGCGGTGCAGATTCCCGTCGAGATGATTCACTACGGCATGACCAAGACCGCGCAACTGGCCGTCTCGCGCGGCCTGGCCGAATCGCTCGCCGGCACGGGCATCACGGTCAACAGCGTTCTGCCCGGCCCGACCCGGTCGCGCGGGGTTGGGGATTTTGTGGAAGCGCTGGCCAAGTCGGAGGGCAAGTCTTTCAGCGAGTTCGAGAAGGAGTTCTTCGACAAGGTGCGCCCGACCTCGCTCATCAAGCGTTTCGCGTCTCCGGACGAGGTCGCTTCTCTGGTGACCTACGTCGCGAGCCCGCTGGCATCGGCCACCACGGGCGCCGCCTTGCGCGTGGATGGCGGCGTGCTGAAGAGCGCGTTCTGAGCGGTGGACGGTTGCTGCCGATGTCCGGCTTCGATCGACCCCGCGCCGCATAATCCGCGCCATGGAAACCAAATGGCTTGAAGACTTTGTCAGCCTGGCCGAGACGCACAGTTTCAGCCGCTCCGCGCAATTGCGCCATGTCACGCAGCCGGCGTTTTCGCGCCGCATCCAGGCGCTCGAGGCCTGGGCCGGCACCGATCTGGTGGACCGCAGCTCGTACCCCACGCGCCTGACGCCGGCGGGCGAGACGCTGTACGACCAGGCGATGGAGATGCTGCAGGCGCTGCAAAGCACGCGCGCCATGCTGCGCGGGCACACCTCGGCGGGGCAGGACGTGATCGAGTTCGCCGTCCCGCACACGCTGGCCTTCACCTTTTTTCCGGCCTGGGTCACCAGCCTGCGCGAGAAGTTCGGTCCCATCAAGAGCCGGCTGATCGCGCTCAACGTGCACGATGCGGTGATGCGCCTGGTCGAGGGCAGCTGCGATGTGCTGATTGCCTACTACCACAGCTCGCAGCCGTTTCAGTTAGATGCCGCGCGCTACGAAATGGTGAGCCTGGGGCAGGAGGTGCTGTCGCCCTATGCCAAGCCCGATGCCGACGGCAGTGCGATGTTCAAGCTGCCGGGCCGCCCCAACCAGCCGCTGCCGTACCTGGGCTATGCGCCCGGCGCTTACCTTGGGCGGGTGGTGGACCTGATCCTCAAGCAGTCGGCCACCGCGGTGCACCTGGACCGGGTCTACGAAACCGACATGGCCGAGGGTCTCAAGGCGATGGCGGTGGAAGGGCACGGCATCGCCTTTTTGCCGCACAGCGCGGTCAAGAAAGAGGTGCGCGCGCGCAAGCTGGTGCCGGCCGTGATGCCGGGCGCGCAGGCGCTGGAGATGACCATGGACGTTCGGGCCTACCGGGAAAAGCCCGTGGGCAAGGAGGCGCCCAAGGGGACGGCGCAGGCCTTGTGGGCTTATCTGGCGTCGCAGGCAGCCGCCAAGTAGCATCTGGCTTATGTATAAAATTTTTGCATAACACCGCCCGCATTTAACATGGGCGTTTTTCCTGGATTTCCGCGTTTCAGGAGGGATTTACGGGTTATCCCGCAAGCCCGACTCTCTAGAATCTCGTCATATTCAGTTACCCGTTAACGCTTTTACCTCCAGGAGAGTTTTGTATGAAGAAGCATTTATTGGCCTTTGCCGTTGCGGCTGCTGCGGCCGTGGCCACCGGTGGCGCCTTCGCGCAGGCGACCGACACGCTGGCCAAGATCAAGGATCGAGGCGCCGTCAACCTGGGCGTGCGCGATTCCTCGGGCCTGGCCTACACGCTGGGCGGTGGCAAGTACGTGGGCTTTCACACTGAGATGGCCGAGCGCATCGTCGGCGACCTGAGCAAGGACCTGGGCAAGCCGCTGACGATCAACTATCAGGTCATCACGTCGCAGAACCGCATTCCGCTGATCCAGAACGGCACCATCGACTTCGAATGCGGCTCGACCACCAACAGCGCTGCACGCCAGAAGGATGTGGACTTTGCCTACACCACCTACGTCGAGGAAGTGCGCATGGCGGTCAACAAGAAGTCTGGCATCAAGTCGATCAAGGATCTGAACGGCAAGACCATCGCCACCACCACCGGCACCACCTCGGTCCAGACCTTGCGCAAGAACGAGCGCGCCCACGACATCGACTTCAAGACCGTGCAGGGCAAGGATCACGCCGACAGCTTCCTGCTGCTGGAGGCGGGCCGCGCCGACGCCTTCGTCATGGACGGCTCGATCCTGGCCGCCAACATCGCCAAGTCCAAGAACCCGAAGGACTTCGAGATCGTGGGCGAGGTGTTGTCGACCGAGCCGATTGCCTGCATGCTGCCCAAGGGCGATGCCAAGCTGAAGAAGGCCGTCGACGACAGCATCGTGCGCCAGATCAAGGACGGCTCGCTGGCCAAGCTGTACGACAAGTGGTTCATGCAGCCGATCCCGCCCAACAACGTGTCGCTGAACATGCCGGCTTCGGAGAGCACCAAGAACGCCTGGGCGCACCCCAACGACAAACCGATGGAAGACTACGGCAACAAGTAATCCCGTGTGTTGCTGAGTCCCGCAGCGCCCACTTGGCCTCCAGGTGGGCGTTATTGTTCGGTATAAAGCGAAAGCGTCAAGGCGCTTTTCCGCAGGAGGAGTCGAATGGCTATGGACTGGGTGGTGTTCTGCAAGGACACCCTGAGTGGCGATGTGGTGTCGGGCTGCCTCGGCCATGGCCGGGACATCACCTACCTCAACTGGCTGTTTACGGCTTGGGGCTGGACCGTGGCGGTGTCGCTCGCGGCGCTGACGGTGGCGCTGGTGGTGGGTTCCGCCATCGGCATGATCCGCACCTTGCCCGACAAACCCTGGCTGGTGCGGCTGGGCAACGCCTGGGTCGAGCTGTTTCGCAACATCCCGCTGCTGGTGCAGATCTTCCTGTGGTATTTCGTGGTCCCGGCGCTGATACCGCCCATGAAGGCGTTCCCGCCCTTCATCCTGGTGGTGCTGGCGCTGGGGCTCTTCACTTCGGCGCGCATTGCCGAGCAGGTTCGCGCCGGCATCCAGGCGCTGCCCAAGGGCCAGCGCTACGCGGGCATGGCGCTGGGCTTTACCACGCCGCAGACCTACCGCTACGTGCTGCTGCCCATGGCCTACCGCATCATCATTCCGCCGCTCACCAGCGAATCGATGAACATTTTCAAGAATTCGGCAGTGGCATTCGCGGTCTCCATCCCTGAACTGACGCAGTATGCCTTGCAGGTGGGCGAGGAGACGGCGCGCCCGATCGAGGTCTACATCGCGGTGACGGTGCTCTATGCGATTTCGGCGCTGGTCATCAACCGTGTCTTCGCCCATATCGAGAGGCGGGCGCGGGTGCCGGGCTTCGTGAGCTCCGGCACCGGAGCGGGGGGCCACTGAGATGAATCTGGACTTCTCGATCTTCAACTGGAACCTGATCCAGAACTTCATCCTCAAGGGTCTCTGGTTCAGTGTCATGCTGACGGTGCTTGCCACCGCTGGCGGCGTATTCTTCGGCACCGTGCTGGCGCTGATGCGCCTGTCGGGCCAGAAGTGGCTGGACGCGCCCGCCGCGCTGTACGTCAACGTCATGCGCTCGGTGCCGCTGGTGATGGTGATCCTGTGGTTCTTCCTGCTGGTGCCGCTGGTCATCGGGCGGCCCATCGGCGCGGAATACTCGGCCGTCGTGACCTTTACCGCCTTCGAGGCGGCCTACTTCAGCGAGATCATGCGCGCGGGCATCCAGTCAATCCCGCGCGGGCAGGTGTTTGCCGGCCAGGCGGTGGGCATGACCTACGGCCAGAACATGAAGCTGGTGATCCTGCCGCAAGCCATCCGCAACATGCTGCCGGTACTGCTCACGCAGACCATCATCCTGTTCCAGGACACCTCGCTGGTCTACGCCATCGGCGCCTACGATCTGCTCAAGGGCTTCGAGACCGCGGGCAAGACCTTCGGCCGCCCGATGGAAACCTACCTGATGGCCGCGGTGGTGTATTTCGTCATCTGCTTCTCGCTGTCGGCCATCGTCAAGCGCCTGCACAAGAAGATCGCCATCATTCGCTAATTTTTTGCCAGGACGCCGGAGAAGAAGATGATTGAACTCAAACATGTATCCAAGTGGTATGGCCCGGTGCAGGTGCTGACCGATTGCTCCATCAGCATCCAGAAGGGCGAGGTGGTGGTGGTGTGCGGCCCGTCGGGCTCGGGCAAGTCCACCCTGATCAAGACCATCAATGCGCTCGAGCCGTTCCAGAAAGGCGAGATCACGGTCGACGGCGTGGCCGTGCACGACCCCAAGACCAACCTGCCCAAGCTGCGTTCGCGCGTGGGCATGGTGTTCCAGCACTTCGAGCTGTTTCCGCACCTGTCGGTGACCGAGAACCTGACCATTGCGCAAATCAAGGTGATGGGGCGCAGCGCCGAGGAAGCCAAGGTGCGCGGCCTGAAGATGCTCGACCGCGTGGGCCTGATGGTGCACAAGGACAAGTTTCCGGGCCAGCTCTCGGGCGGCCAGCAGCAGCGCGTGGCGATCGCGCGCGCGCTCAGCATGGACCCGATCGTGATGCTGTTCGACGAGCCCACTTCGGCGCTCGACCCCGAGATGGTCGGTGAGGTGCTCGATGTGATGGTGGGCCTGGCCAACGAGGGCATGACCATGATGTGCGTGACGCACGAGATGGGTTTTGCGCGCAAGGTCAGCCACCGCGTGATCTTCATGGACGTGGGCGGCAAGATCCTGGAGGACTGCTCGAAGGACGAGTTCTTCAACCACCCCGAGAACCGCGCCCCGCGCACGCGCGATTTCCTCAATAAAATCCTTGCACACTGAACGGCATTGCCGCCTGGGCTAAGATGGCAAGATGCACGCCGCAATGACCTCCTGCCCCTGCGCTCCCGTTCGCCGGCGCCCTGCCTTGATGGCAGCGGCGGCGCAGGCGCGCGCCTTTGCGGCAACCCCGGTCGGCGAAATGCCCCAACCGGTTGCACACTCCCAAGCCCGGCGATCCCCCAGTATTTCATAGCGCTTCTCTGATCGTCCGGGCCCCGCCTCCAGCGCGGCTTGCCCGGATGCCTTGTTCCGGGTCTTAACGATTCAGGAGTGCAACATGTCTTCTCTCAAAACCGAATTCCGTACCGTGACCGAGCTCGATCACGTGCGTATCCACAGCCTGGTGCGCCGCCAGGGCGGTGTGCTGACCGGCGACATCGCCGAAGTCATTGACAACGCGGACCTGGTCCGCTCCCAGGAGATCCCCGCCAACGTGGTGACGATGTACTCGCAGGTGCTGGTGGCCGATGTGCACAGCGGCGAGCAGCGCACGTTGACGCTGTGCTACCCGGCCGACACCGACCCGACCGCGGGCTTCATCTCGGTGCTGTCGCCCGTGGGCAGCAGCCTGTTGGGCCTGCCAATCGGTGCGATTGCGAGCTGGACGGCGCCCGATGGCACGCGCGTGGCCGCCCAGGTGCTGGACATCCTGTTCCAGCCCGAGGCCAGCGGCGACTACGTGCTGTAAGGCGCGGCAGGCCGCGCGGGCGCGCGCAGGGATGCGAAAATCAGGCCCATGACCGACAACTTCATCAGCCTGACCCGCCCCGACGACTGGCACCTGCACGTGCGCGATGGCGATGCGCTGCGCACCGTGGTGCCGCACACGGCAAGGCAGTTTGGCCGGGCCATCATCATGCCCAACCTCAAGCCGCCGGTGACCACGGCGGCGCAGGCGCTGGCGTATCGCGAACGCATCCGCGCGGCCGTGCCGCAGGGTGTGCGCTTCGAGCCCCTGATGACGCTGTACCTGACCGACAAGCTGCCGCCCGACGAGATCGCGCGCGCGAAGGACGCCGGCGTGGTGGCCGTCAAGCTGTACCCGGCCGGCGCCACCACCAATAGCGACGCCGGTGTGACCGATGTGCGCAAGACCTACAAGACGCTGGAAGCCATGCAGCGCGCCGGCCTGCTGCTGCTGGTGCACGGCGAAGTCACGGCGCCCGAGATCGACCTGTTCGACCGCGAGGCCGTGTTCATCGAGCAGCAGCTGATTCCGCTGCGCCGCGATTTCCCCGAGCTCAAGATCGTGTTCGAGCACATCACCACGAAGGAAGCCGCGCAGTATGTGAACGAGGCGGACCGCTTCACCGGCGCCACCATCACGGCGCACCACCTGCTGTACAACCGCAACGCCCTCTTCACCGGCGGCATCCGCCCGCACTACTACTGCCTGCCGGTGCTCAAGCGCGAAACGCACCGCCAGGCGCTGCTGGCCGCGGCCACCTCGGGCAGTCCGAAGTTTTTTCTCGGCACCGACAGCGCGCCGCACCCGGCGCACCTGAAGGAACATGCCAGCGGCTGCGCCGGCTGCTACACCGCGCACGCGGCGATCGAGATGTATGCCGAAGCGTTTGATGGCGCGGGCGCGCTCGACAGGCTCGAAGGCTTCGCCAGCTTCCACGGCGCGGATTTCTATGGCCTGCCGCGCAACACGGACACGATCACACTGCGCCGCGAGTCGTGGACCCCGCCCGAGAGCTTTCCCTTTGGCGAGGCGCAGCTCAAGCCGCTGCGCTCGGGCGAAGCATTGCCGTGGCGCATGGTCTAGAGCCCCCACGCTTGCCACTGCGTGTGCTGCGCTGCCCCCCGAGGGGGCCGAACTTGCTCGGGGCGGCCCTTCGCGGCGTTCACGAGCCGCTCGATTGGCAGGCGCCCTGGCTCGACGTCTGGCGCGTGCCAGGGGAACGCGTGGCGCAGCGGGTTGCCGGTGGCATGGCGCTGCACGAAGCGCTCAATCGCGAGCCGGATAACGCCATTGCGTTTGTGCCGCAAGCCGATCTGCCGCCCGGTGAATCCTACGAACGCTATATTTTCAATAGCAAACAGTGTCCGACCCGCGAGGGCCTGCACGACTTTTTCAATGGGCTTTGCTGGATTCGCTTGCCGCAGACCAAGACGAAGCTGAACCAGTTGCAGGCGCTGGAGATTGAAAGGGCGGGCGTGCAGGCCGTGCGCGGGCCGGTGCGCGATGCGCTCACCCTGTTTGACGAGAACGCCGCATTTTTGCAGGCGCCGCCCGCGCTGTGGCAGGCCCTGATCGACAGGGACTGGCATCGCCTGTTCGTGCAGTTGCGGCCGCTGTGGGCGCAGGCCCGGCTGGTGCTGTTCGGCCACGCCTTGCTGGAAAAACTGGTTCAACCACGAAAAGCGGTGACAGCCCATGTCTACCTTGCACAGACAGCTATTCATTCAATAGCAGAGCTCGATGCCTGGGTGGCGGCCGACTTGAATGCGCCGAAGCTCGCGGCCAAACCCTTTGCGCCGCTGCCCGTGCTGGGCGTGCCCGGCTGGTGGCCGCCCAACGAAACGCCGGCCTTTTACGATGATCCCGAGGCCTTCCGTCCGCCCAGGTCTGCGGCACATTCGCCCGAATATCCGCAACTTTAGCGGGCATTGCGCGAGTGGGGCTTGATTTCTGCCCGCTCGCCCCTACCATTTGCGCCACCAGTCCCTTGTGACGGGCTGCATTTGAAGGACTTCATGAAGCGTATCTTTTTATTTGTATTGACCAATGTGGCCGTGGTCGCGGTGCTGGGCATCGTGGCCAGCCTGCTTGGCGTGAACCGCTACCTCACGGCCAACGGGCTGAATCTGGGCGCGCTGCTGGGCTTCGCGCTGGTCATGGGTTTTGGCGGCGCCATCATCTCGCTCTTGATCAGCAAGCCGGTGGCCAAGTGGAGCGCCGGCGTGCGCGTGATCGGGCAGCCGCAGTCGGCCGACGAGGCCTGGATCGTGGAGACCGTGCGCAAGCTCGCCACCCAGGCCGGCGTCGGCATGCCCGAAGTCGGCATCTTCGAGGGCGAGCCGAATGCGTTCGCCACCGGCGCCTTCAAGAACTCGGCGCTGGTCGCCGTCTCCACCGGCTTGCTTGCCGGCATGACGCGTGAAGAAATCGAGGCCGTGATCGGGCACGAGATATCGCACGTGGCCAACGGCGACATGGTGACGATGACGCTGATCCAGGGCGTGATGAACACCTTCGTGGTGTTCCTGAGCCGCGTCATCGGCTACGCGGTGGACAGCTTTTTGCGCAAGGGCGACGACCGCAATTCCGGTCCCGGCATCGGCTACTACATCTCCACCGTGGTGCTCGACATCGTGCTGGGTTTCGCGGCCGCCATCATCGTGGCCTGGTTCAGTCGCCAGCGCGAGTTTCGCGCCGATGCGGGCTCGGCCCGGCTGCTGGGCCGCCAGCCGATGATCAATGCGCTGGCACGGCTCGGCGGCATGCAGCCGGGTGCACTGCCCAAGAGCGTGGCGGCCATGGGCATTGCGGGCGGCGTGGGCCAGCTGTTCGCGACACATCCGCCGATCGAGGAACGCATTGCGGCGCTGCAAACCGCCGCTCAGGGCTGAACCACGGCACGCCGCGTGTCGCCGCGCGCCGCGCCGGCTTTACCGTCGGGACACAGTTTTTCGGTCAACGCTGCCTCGCTGCAGCCGTTGTTAGAGCATGAAGCAACCGGAGAACACCATGCCCTTGAATCAAATTTTCCGCGGCCAGCCGCGTGCCATGCCCGCACTGCTGGCGGCCGTCGCCGCCAGCTTGTGCCTGTCGGCCTGCGTCGTCGCGCCGCTGCCGGGACCGCCGCCGGCTCAGTACCAGGGTTACCAGGGCGAGCCCGAGGTGGTGGCGCCCGTGGCGCCGCCCGCACCGTATGCCGAGGCGATTACCGTAGCGCCGGCGCCCGGCTATATCTGGATTGGCGGCTTCTGGAGCTGGGGTGGCGGGCGCTACGCCTGGAATGCGGGACATTGGGAAAGGCCGCGCCCCGGCTATCGCTGGGCTCCGCGCAGCTGGGCCCAGGGGCCACACGGCTGGCACCAGCGCGGCGGCCGCTGGGAGCGTTGATGCGCCGCGCGGACGGGCCGTTCAGGTTTGTTCCGTGATGGCTCTGGCCACGGCCTCCGCCACCTTGATGCCATCTACGCCCGCCGACAGGATGCCGCCGGCATAGCTCGCGCCTTCGCCGGCCGGGTACAGGCCGCGCACGTTGAGGCTTTGCAGGTCCTCGCCCCGGCCCATCTTGAGCGGTGACGAGGTGCGGGTTTCGACGCCTGTGAGCACGGCGTCCGGCCGGTCGAAGCCCTTGAGCTTGCGGCCGAAGGCGGGCAGCGCTTCGCGGATCGCCTCGATGGCGTAAGCGGGCAGCGCGCCCGCCAAATCGCCCAGCTTCACCCCCGGTTTGTAGGACGGCACCACGTCGCCCAGTTGCGTGGATGGCCGGCCCGCGATGAAGTCGCCGACCAGCTGGCCCGGCGCTTCATAGCTGCTGCCGCCCAGCACATAGGCCTGCGATTCGAGCTGGCGCTGCAGCACGATGCCGGCCAGCGGATGAGGCGCATCGCCGTGCAGGCTTTGCGTGTCGAACGCGGATCCCAATGTGGCCGCAAAGGCGGCCGGGTCGCTCGGGTAGTCGCGCGGATCGATGCCCACCACGATGCCCGCGTTGGCGTTGCGCTCGTTGCGCGAATACTGGCTCATGCCGTTGGTCACCACGCGTCCGGGCTCGGAGGTGGCGGCTACCACCGTGCCGCCGGGGCACATGCAAAAACTGTAGACCGAGCGGCCGTTGCTGGCGTGGTGCACCAGCTTATAGTCGGCCGCGCCCAGCAGCGGGTGGCCGGCGTGGCGGCCCCAGCGCGCGCGGTCGATCAGGCCCTGCGGGTGCTCGATGCGAAAGCCGATGGAGAACGGCTTGGCCTGCATGTGCACGCCGCGCGCCTGCAGCATGGTGAAGGTGTCGCGCGAGCTGTGGCCCAGCGCCAACACCACCTGGTCGGCCGCGAGCTCGAAGCTTTGTCCGCTGGCCTGGTTCAGCACCGTGAGGCCGCGCAGATGACCGTCCTCGATCAGCACATCGGTCACGCGCTGCTCGAAGCGGATCTCGCCGCCCAGCGCGGTGATCTGCTCGCGCATGTTCTCCACCACCTTGACCAGCTTGAAGGTGCCGATGTGCGGGTGCGCCTCATACAGGATCTCGGGCGGCGCGCCGGCCTTGACAAACTCGTGCATGACCTTGCGGCCGAGGTGGCGTGGGTCCTTGATCTGGCTGTAGAGCTTGCCATCGGAAAAGGTGCCGGCGCCGCCCTCGCCGAACTGCACGTTGGACTCGGGGTTGAGCACCTTCTTGCGCCACAGGCCCCAGGTGTCCCGGGTGCGCTCGCGCACGGTCTTGCCGCGTTCCAGCACGATGGGCTTGAAGCCCATTTGCGCCAGCGCCAGCGCCGCAAAAATCCCGCAGGGGCCGAAGCCGACCACCACGGGGCGCCGCGGTAGCTGGGCTGGGGCCTGCACCGGCGCGCGCCAGCTCATGTCGGGCGTGGGCTGGATGTGCGGGTTGCCGGCAAATTTCGCGAGCAACGTGGCCTCGAGCGTGGGAATTGGCGAACGCAGCGAAGGGCCGCCCCGAGCAAGTTCAGCCCCCTCGGGGGGCAGCGCAGCACACGCAGTGGCAAGCGTGGGGGCCACTTCCACGTCGATGATGTAGACGGCCATCAGGTCAGCCTTGCGCGCGTCGAAGCTGCGTTTGAAGACATCGACGCGCAAGACGTCGGCCGGTGTGAGATGCAGGATGCCGGCGGCGGCGGCCTGCAGCGGCGTGGCGGGGTTTTCCGCCTCGGACAGCGAAAGTTTGATTTCGGACAGGCGAATCATGGAGGCTCGTGTTGATCAAGCAGAGGGCGGATAATACGCCCCGTGAAGCCCGCCAGACCGCCGCTGGTGCATGTCTCGAAAGAGCGCACTGGAGGAACGTCCGGACTGCACAGGGCAGCGTAGCAGGTAACTCCTGTCCACCGTGAGGTGAGGATCAGAGCAACAGAGACGAGCCGGTTAAGTCCGGGTGAAACGGGCAATCTCTACGCGCAGCAATACCAAGTAGGCCAGCGTTGATGTGGCTCTGCAGAGCTGGCGGGTAGGTAGCATCGAGCCGGGTGGGCGACCCCCGGCCCAGAGTAATGGCGGTCACGCCGGGGTTTTCGCAAGAAAGCGCCGGCGCACAGAATCCGGCTTATCGGCGGGCTTCACATTTTTTTCGCAGGCGGCCGGTTGGGTCGCCTTAGCGGCTGGGCAATAGAGTGCTGCCCAGCGCAAACACCGAGTTCGGCGCCGTCGTGCGCAATGGCTTGGGCTTGGTGTACACGCCGCGGCGCGCCGGTCGGGACTCGACCTGCACACCCTTGGCGCGTTGTTCGCTGACCAGCGAACGCAGGCTGATGGACTGCATGTGCGCCGTCATCTGCGCGCTCAACGTGGCCCAGAGCTCGGCCGTCATGGCCGCGGCAGCGGCAGGGTGTGGTGTGCCCGCCTGGGCGCCATTGCCACCGCGCCAGCCTTCCACGGCGCCAATGATGTCGGCCACGCTGATGGCGTCGGCGCCGCGCGCCAGCGAATAGCCACCGCCGGGCCCGCGCGTGCTCTCCACCAGCTTGCACTGGCGCAGCCGGCTGAATACCTGCTCCAGGTAAGACAGCGAGATCTGGTGGCGCATCGCGATGTCGGCCAGCGAAACCGGGCCGGCATTCTCGCGCAGGCCCAGATCGATCAGGGCGGTGACGGCAAATCGGCCTTTGGTGCTTAAACGCATGGCGGTACTCCTTGGAACGTCATGAAGAGAATGACAAGACTCACTGTAGGTGAAAAATTACTTCGTGTAAATTCGTATTTATTGTGATAAAACTTCGAAAAAAACGAATAATACGGATGCTTTCAATCTGTTTCTGGAGGAGGGCCGCGTGAACTTCAAGCATCTGCACTATTTCTGGGTCACCGCCCGGGCCGGCGGCATCATGCGCGCGGGCGAACAACTGCACACCACGCCGCAAACCCTGTCCGGCCAGATCAAGCTGCTCGAGGAGTGGCTGGGGCGCAAACTGTTCCGCAAGAGCGGTCGCCAGCTCGCGCTGACCGACGAGGGGCGGCTCGCGCTCGGCTACGCCGACCAGATCTTCGCGCTGGGCGCCGAGCTGGAGGACGCCCTGCGCCAGGCCCGCAGCGGCCAGCGGGTGCTCGAGTTTCGCGTCGGCGTGGCCGACTCGGTGGCCAAGTCGGTGGCGTACCGGCTACTGGAGCCGGCGCTGTCCGTGGCCGAGCCGGTGCGGCTGATCGGCAGCGAGGGCAAGTTTCCCGATCTGCTGGCGCAACTGGCGCTGCACCGCCTCGACCTGGTGATTGCCGACGAGCCGCTGTCCCGGCGCATGAGCGTGAAGGCGTTCAACCATGCGCTGGGCACCACGACCATGAGTTTTTTCTGCGCGCCCGCGCTCAAGGCCCAACTCAAGGGGCCGTTTCCGCAGTGCCTGAACGATGCGCCCATGCTGATCCAGGGCGTGGCCTCGTCGGTGCGCCAGCAGCTCGAAGGCTGGCTCACGCAGCACCAGATCCGCCCGCGCGTGGTGGGTGAGTTTGACGACGGCGCGCTGATGACCGCGTTCGGTCGCGAAGGGCGCGGCGTCTTCATGTCGCCCGCCGTGCTGGAGCAGGAGACGGTGGCGCAGTACGGCGTCGAGGTGATCGGTCGCTCGAGCGAACTGGTGGAGGAGTTTTTTGCGGTGTCGGTGGAGCGGCGCATCACGCACCCCTGCGTGGCCGCCATCACGCAGGCGGCGCGCGGCCGGTTGTTTGGTGCCTGATACGTTTTGCAGTTCAAAAATATCAACCGTTCGCCCTGAGCTTGTCGAAGGGCCATTCCCGGCTTCGACAAGCTCAGCCCGAACGGTTCTTGTCGAACGAATGCAAGCTGATATGAAGGCCAGCGCTCAAAACCGCTCGTGCGGCAGCAGGTAGCGCCACTGCCCCGGCGCCAGCGCGGCCAGCGGCACGCGGCCGATGCGGATGCGCTTCATCGCGGTGATTCTCAGTCCGACGCGCTCGCACAAAAGCGCAATCAGCCCCGGATGCGCGCCCTTGACCGCAAAGCGCAGCCGCGTGGCACCCTCGCCGGTGCTGCCCACGCTGACCTTGACCGGCGGCAGCGGGCGTCCGTCCGTGTGCAGGCCGTGATTCAGGCGCTCGAGCAGGCCCGGTGCGACCTCGCCCGAGACTTCCACCATGAACTCCTGCTCGATGAAGTCGGCGTCCTCGGTCAGCTTGCGCAGGACGCGCCAGTCCTGCGTGAACACCACCAGGCCGCTGGCGGCGCTCTCCAGCGGCACGCCCAGGGTCTGCTGCGCGAAATGCTTCTTGAGCGGGCGAATGCTGCTCCGGTCATCCGCCGCGTGCGAGGCCGGCGTGATCAGCGCGAGCGCGGGCCGCACGCCCTTGCCGATGCCCTTGATGTCCACCGGCACGCCGGTGCCCGCGTCATAGCCGGGCGGCTTGTGCAGCAGCAGCGTGACCGGCGTGAGCGCCAGCAGGCTCGCGTGCGCGTCAATCCCGACGCGATGGACCGCCTGGACGCGGAACTGCGGCTCTTCCACCACCTGGCCATCGACCGTGACCCAGCCGCCCTCGATGTACTGCTCGGCCTCGCGCCGCGAGCAGGCCTTGAGTTCGGCCACGCGCTTGGCCAGGCGTATGCCCTGCTCGGGCTCGGGACGGTCGGGTTCGGCCATGGCTCAATTGTTTCCGGGCGGCAGCGAGCGCAGGCGTTCCACATGCGCCAGCAGCGAACGCGCCGCCACCGGCCACATGCGCGTGGGCACGTCGTCATAGGCCAGCGCGACCCAGTCGTCCAGCGTGCCGTCCGGGCGCGCCTGCATCGCGGCCATGATCCGGGCTTCGCGCTTCAGGCGGTGCGCCTTCAGGTGGGCGATGGCGTCCCGCGCCGCGCCCAGCACGTAGCCGTGCGCCGGCAGGATGAATTCGACGCCGTGCGCATCGCAGGCGGCGCTCAGGATGTCGAGCGAATCGAGGTAGGCCGTCATGTCGCCGTCGGGCGGATCGACCACCGTGGTGCTGCCGTTGAGCACATGGTCGCCGGAGAACAGCAGGCCGTCTTCCAGCAGCACCAGGCACAGGTGGTTGGCGGCGTGGCCGGGCGTGAAGATCACCTGCAGGGTATGGGTGATTTCGCCCTCCAGCCCTTTCCCCGTCAGCACGAGAAGCTCCTGATCTTGTAGCGCCCGATCGGGCGTGAAGGCACTGGCCGCGCGCGCCGTCGGTGCCGACGGCAGGCCCAGAATCGGCGGAGTGTTCTGGCACAGCGCCTGCAGCGGCTTTGCGCCGGGCGAATGGTCCGGGTGCGAATGGGTGCAGACGATCAGGCGGATGCGGCCGTCCGCCGCGCGCCACAGCCGCTCGAGATGTTCGGCATCGGCTGGCCCGGGGTCGATCGCGATGTAGCCGGTGGCCGGGTCGCCGACCAGGTAGCTGTTGGTGCCGGGGCCGGTCATGGCGCCGGGATTCGGCGCCGTCAGGCGCATCACGTTCTTGAGCAGGGCCACCGGATGGTCACTCTGCCAGTCCAGCGCGTGCACGATCTGCCCGTCGGGGCAGACCATGGCGAGCTCGCCGTAGGGATGCTCATGCTCCATGTAGCGCGCCTCCTTGCCCGCCAGCAGGCCCGCGCGCGGGCACGAGGTCCACAGCGGCTGCTCGGTCGCCGCGCAGGCCGTGAGCACCGCGTCCACGGTGGCAAAGGCCTGCAGCCGCTGCAGCGTGCGGATGGTCGGGAAGATGATGAAGAAGCTGCCCGCCTGGTGCCGCGCCAGCGCGTCGGCCGGACGCACCCAGACCGGCTCGAACTGCTCGGTCTCGTCGGCCACCGGGGTCTGGCCGGTGGGCATGCGCGTCACCAGAAACGGCACGTCGAAGCGGCGCGGCAGGTCGCGGTCGGTGATCCAGTGCGCCAGCACGAACACCTCGTCGGCCGCCAATCTCAGGCCGCGTGCCGCGCACTGGGCCGCGAACGGCGCCTTGCGGTCGAGCGCGGCAATGTCGCCGGCATTCGCCAGGGCGCCGTCGCCGCGGCGCGCCAGCAGGATGCCGAGCTCTTCAAAACTCTCGCGGATGGCGGCAATCGCCTGCGTCAGGTGCAGCTCGCTCTGGCCGGCGCGGCGCGCGGCCTGCGCGTGCGCCGCAGCGTCCAGCGCGTCCACGCCGCCGCCCGGGAACACATAGGCGCCGGGCGCGAAGCTGGCCGTCATGGCGCGGCGCGTCATCAGCACCTCGATGCCCTGGGGGCTGTCGCGCAGCAGCAGCACGGTGGCAGCGGGGCGCAGCAGCGCGGGTTCGCGCTGCGGATACAGGAGTTGGGTGGGTCGGACCATGGCAGCATTATCCGCACATGACATGGCCTCTGGCCCCCACGCTTGTCGCTGCGCGTACTGCGCTGCCCCCCGAGGGGGCTGAACTTGCTCGGGGCGGCCCGTCGCCGCGTCCGCACCGCTGCGTCGATAATGCAGCCCATGCGAATTCGCTTCACCAAGATGCAGGGGGCGGGCAATGACTTTGTCGTGCTCGACGAGACGCGCGCCCGGCTGGGACTGACGCGCGAGCACTACCGCTTTCTGGCGGATCGCCACTTTGGCGTGGGGGCCGACCAGATCCTGTCGGTACGCGCTAGCCCGGCGCCCGGCATCGACTTCGAGTACGTGATCCACAACGCCGACGGCGGCGAGGTCGAGCAGTGCGGCAACGGCGCGCGCTGCTTCGTGCGCTATGTGCGCGACCACGGCCTGGCCACCCGGGACGCGCTGCGGGTGCAGACCCTGGGCGGGGTGATCGAGCCGCGCCTGGGCTTGGATGGCCGCGTGACGGTGAACATGGGCGCGCCCGTGTTCGACCTGCCGCGCGTTCCGTTCGACGCCGCCGGCCTGCAGCCACAAGCCGTGGGTGCATGGCAAAAATGGCCTCTAGCCCTTGATGGTTCTTCGCAGGATGCTATAAAATATGTAGCAATCCTGTCCATGGGTAATCCGCATGCGGTGCAGCTGGTGGATGACGTGGAGACGGCGCCCGTGCTCTACGAGGGCCCGCTGATTGAACACCACCCGCGCTTTCCGAACCGGGTCAACGCGGGTTTCATGCAGGTGCTGAGCCGCTCGCAGATCCGGCTGCGCGTGTACGAGCGCGGTGCCGGCGAAACGCTGGCCTGCGGCACCGGCGCCTGCGCGGCCGTGGTTGCGGGCATCCGGCTCGGCCTGCTCGATGGCCGGGTCGAGGTGGCCACGCGCGGCGGAGCCTTGACCATCGAATGGGCCGGCGGCGATGCCCCGGTGCTGATGACCGGCCCGGCGACCACCGTCTTTGAAGGCGACATTGAAATTCCGGACACGCTATGAACATCAACACCATGAACCCGATCACCGAAGACGACATCGCCAACTACCTGGCCAACACGCCCGACTTTTTCGAGCGCCACGCCCAGCTGCTGGCAGCGGTGCAGCTCACCAGCCCGCACGGCAGCCGCGCCGTGAGCCTGCAGGAGCGCCAGGCCGAAATGCTGCGCGACAAAATCCGGGCACTCGAGCAGCGCATCATGGAGATGATCCGCAACGGCAGCGAGAACGTGGTGATCGCCGACAAGCTGCAGCGCTGGACCCGCGAGCTGTTTCTCGCGCCCAGCGCGCGCGATCTGCCGCAGCGCATCGTGGATGAGCTGCAGGCGCAGTTCGTGGTGCCGCAGGCGGCGATCCGGGTCTGGGATGTGGCGCCCGCCTTTGCTGCCGAGGCGTTCGCCAAGGGGGTGAGCGAGGATGCAAAAATCTTTGCTTCCTCGCTGACCACGTCCTACTGCGGTGTGAATGCCGGCTTCGAGGCCGTGAGCTGGCTGCCGGATCCGGTCACGGCGCAGTCGCTGGTGCTGATCCCGCTGCGCGCGGGGCTGGCCCCGCAGGCCTTCGGGCTGATCGTGCTGGCCTCGCCCGATTCGCAGCGTTTCAACAGCGGCATGGGCACCGATTTCCTCGAGCGCATCGCCGAGCTGGCCAGCGCCGCCCTGTCCCGGCTGCGCCACCCGGACGCCTGACGCGCCAAGTCATGAGCCAGGAACTGGTCGAGCGCTACCTGGAGCACGTCCGGGTCGAAAAGCGCCTCGCCCAGCGCACGGTGGAGCTGTATGCGCTCGACCTGCAAAAGCTGGCCGCCTATGCCTTTGAGGCCAAGGTCGAACTGACGCAGGTGCAAAACGCCCACATTCGCCGCTGGGTGGCGCAGATGCACGGTGGCGGGCGCAGCGGGCGCGGCATTGCGCTGATCCTGTCGGGCTGGCGCGGGTTCTACGCCTGGCTGGGGCGCGAAGGCCGTGTCGCCAGCAACCCGGTGCAGGATGTGCGCTCACCCAAGGCGCCCAAGCCGCTGCCCAAGGCGCTGAGCGTGGACGATGCCATGCAACTGGCCGGCTACCACAGCGAAGCCGGCGATCCCTGGCTGGAGGCGCGCGACGCCGCCATGGTGGAGCTGCTCTACGGCTGCGGCCTGCGCGTGGGCGAGCTGGTCGGGCTCGATGCGGCGGCCAGCGCCTCGGCACGCGGCTGGATCGACCTGGAAGGCGCCGAGGCCCATGTGCTGGGCAAGGGCAGCAAGCGCCGCAGCACGCCGGTCGGCGCCAAGGCCCTGGAGGCGCTGCAGCGCTGGCTGGCGCTGCGCAGCCAGGCGGTGGGCGTGCCCGGGGATGCGCCGGCCCTGTTCGTGGGCCGCAACGGCACGCGCCTGAGCGCGCAGTCGATCTGGCAGCGTCTGCGCCGGCGCAGCCTGCAGGCGGGCCTCGCCACGCCGGTACATCCGCACATGCTGCGCCACTCGTTCGCCAGCCACCTGCTGCAGTCCAGCAGCGACCTGCGCGCGGTGCAGGAAATGCTGGGCCACGCCAACATCACCACCACGCAGGTCTATACCCGGCTCGATTTCCAGCACCTGGCCCGCGCCTACGACGCGGCGCATCCCCGAGCCAAGCTGAGCCGCAGCAAGCCCTGATGGCGCGGCGCCGGCGGGTTGATCGGCCGACGCACCGGACAGCCCTCCGGTTTCGGGTTTCCCCGGGAGAAATACCCGAAAAGATGGGTGGTTATCCGGGAATGGCCCTTATTGAAAGGGCCGCTAAACTTCCCACCTGCAAAAGATGGACCCAACCCCGCGGCAGCGACCGCGGAGCGCACCGCAGACTGGTCCCTGCCCTCACCCGATTGGAGCGCCATGAGCCTTATTCCTGCAACCATCATTACCGGCTTTCTGGGCTCCGGCAAAACCACGCTGCTCAAGCGCGTTCTGAGCGAGGCCCACGGCCAGAAAATCGCCGTGATCGAGAATGAATTCGGCGAAGAAAACATCGACAGCGATATTTTGGTGTCGGACACCACCGAGCAGATCATCCAGATGAGCAATGGCTGCATCTGCTGCACCATCCGCGAAGACCTGCGCGCCACGCTGCGGGATCTGGCCGAGAAAAAGCGCAAGGGAGAGCTGGACTTCGACCGGGTGGTGATCGAGACCACCGGCATGGCCGACCCCGGCCCGGTGGCGCAAACCTTCTTCATGGACGACGAAATTGCCGAGAGCTACCTGCTCGACTCCATCCTGACGCTAGTCGATGCAAAGCACGCGGCAGGCCAGCTCAACGAGCGCCAGGAGGCGCGGCGCCAGATCGGGTTTGCCGACCAGATCTTCATCAGCAAGACCGATCTGGTTGCGAAAGACGAGGTGGATGCGTTGATCCACCGCATCAAGCACATGAACCCGCGCGCGCCGCAGCGCGCCGTGAACTTCGGCGACGTGCCGATCTCGGAAGTGTTCGACCTGCGCGGCTTCAATCTCAATGCCAAGCTGGACATCGACCCGGACTTCCTCAAGGAAGAGGAGCACGACCACGATCATCACGACCATGATCACGCGCACGGTGAGCACTGCGACCATCCATCGCACCAGCACGAACACGGCGAGGAGGGCGGCCACCTGCATCACCATCACGACGACGATGATGTGAAAAGCTTTGCCTTCAAGTCCGATCGCATGCTCGATCCGGCCAAGCTCGAAGATTTTCTGGGCGCCATCGTCAACATCTACGGGCCGCGCATGCTGCGCTACAAGGGCGTGCTCAACATGAAGGGCACCGATCGCAAGGTGATCTTCCAGGGTGTGCACCAGTTGATGGGCAGCGATCTCGGTCCGGCATGGGCGCAGGGCGAGCAACGCACCAGCAAAATGGTCTTCATCGGTATCGAATTGCCCAAAGACATCCTGCTGCAGGGACTTGAGCAGTGTCTGGTGTGAATTTGTTGCCTAAAGCCTGATTTGGAGTGAAATGTTTGTCTCGATTCTGCAACGCATGGCAATGGGCTGGCTTGAGCCGATACAATCGCGCGCCGGTGAAAACCCGCAAAACAAGCCCTCGAAGGTCAACAATAAGGGTATAACTCACGTGATTAAAGACCACAAATCACCTGGGGAGGCTGGTTCAGGCGACGTGCAGCAGGCGCACGCGCCGGCCAGTACGGTGAGGAGACAAGAAGTGAAAGTGCAACCTAAAACCCCCAAGACTGCAGTCAAATTGCAGAAACCGGCTCCCAAGGCCGGGCCAGTGTCCAAGGCGGCCGCGAAGCCGGCCGCCAAGGTCGCCAAGCCTGCGGCCAAAAAGGCAGCGAGACCAAAGGTCGCGGCCCGCAAACCTGTCGCAGCAGGGGCTGCAAAAACGGCCGCGCCAGTTGAAAAGGCCTCGCCCCCTAGTCCGAAGAAGGCGGCTGCTGTTGCGAAACCCGTCAGGGCTTCGTCGGCAGTCCCCGTCACATCCATTACCAAGCCAAGCTCCAAAGTGGCCAAGCCGGTTGAAAAACCGGTGGCCAAAGCGGTGGCGGCTCCCAAACCGGTCAAATCCTCCATGTCTACTCTCACTGCAACCCCCGCGCCGGCGCCCAAGCGCTCGTCCAGGCTGGCCCAACTGACCGTGCCCTCGATGGCGCCTGCGGTTGCTTCAACGGCGGCCAAATCGAGCTATTCACAAACAACGTCGGTGCCCGTGTTTGCGCCGGCACCTCACGTGGCCGCCCGCAAGGACCCCAAGCTGGCCGGCAACTGGAAAACCAAGACGGCAGAGCAACTCAGTGACGCCGAAATCATTGCCATGCCCGACTCGGAATACATGAACGAGAAGCAGATGGCTTTTTTCCGTCTCAAGCTGCTGCAACTCAAGATGGATATCCTCAATAGTGCGGGCGAGACGACCGAGCATTTGCGTGCGGACACCGTGGTGGTGCCGGACCCTGCCGACCGCGCCACCATCGAGGAAGAGCATGCGCTGGAGCTGCGCACGCGCGATCGCGAACGCAAACTGCTCAAGAAGATCGAGCAGTCGATCCAGCGCATCGATGCGGGCGACTATGGTTATTGCGATGAAACCGGCGAGCCCATCGGTGTCCCGCGCCTGCTGGCCCGGCCGACGGCGACCTTGTCGCTGGAGGCGCAGCAGCGCCGCGAACTCAAGCAGAAAATGTTTGGCGACTGACGTTTTCCGCAGCCAACTGTATTCATCACCCCAGTAGCCATATGCTCAAAGACGACAACGGCGGTTTGCTGTCCAAGGTGGTGAAGTTCGTGCGCAATCCGACGACGAACTGGGCTGATCTCGACCACCAGGAAACGGACCGCGAGAGCACCTACAGCAAGCAGGTGCTCAAGGAGATGATCGAGCGCAAGCGGCGCAACGATTTTGTGCGCAAGCGCGAGTTCGACATGCTGCGCAAAATTCGCCGCCGGGAATCCCTGGTGGGTCATGATTTTGCCGCACCCCCCTCTTTTTTCCAGAGCAGCATTCCCTCCAAGCCGGATGATCGCGCCTCGACGCTGAAAAAGATCGACGAGATCGAGGCGCAGATGTCGATGCAGTGGTGGAAGACCAAGAGCGGCAACTCGTCCTCGCACGGCAGCAGTGCCTCGGGCGCCGACAGCACTGGCGGCATCAACGCGGCGCCCGTCTTGTCGCCGGCCGCCCGGGCCGCCCACTATGCCGTGACGGATCCGGCGCCGCTGGCGACGCCGCACTACGCGGAACCGACCTTGCCATCCCCCCTTGCCGCTGACTTTGTCATGGCGCCGGGCGGCGCAGGCGGCCACCCGGTGAGCGGATTTGACAATGCAGGCCCGCTGGCGGTCGAGGTGCAGGCGTTTGCCCACGATCCCGAGCTGGAGGAAGCCTCCATCCGTTTTGCCAATGGGGACGATGCGGGTGCCGAGGCGGGTTTGCTGGAAGCTTTGGGCCCCCAGGGCACGCGCGGCAAGCATGAAGAAACCTGGATGACCCTGTTCGACTTGTACCGGGCCATCGGGGAGCAGGGCCGCTTCGAGTCGGCGGCGATCGACTTCGCGCGGCAGTTCGAGCGCTCCGCGCCAGTGTGGTTCTCGATGCCCGACAGCGTGGGGCATATGGCCGCACCCGTCCTGCCCGCCAAGCCGGCAGCGCGGGCCGTGAACTGGACCAGCCCTGCCAGCGTAGGGGTGCAGACCGTGGCGGCGCTCAATGCGGCCCTTGCCGGCGCGCCTCCCCCCTGGCGGCTGGATTGGACCCGGCTCTCAAACGTGGAAGATGCGGCCGTGGCGCCGCTGCGCCAGCTGTTTGCGTTCTGGAGTGCGCAGCCGGTGCAATTGCAATTCGTCGGGGCGCATCAGCTTGACGAAGTGCTCAGGAAAGCCACCCCCCAAGGCGACAAGTCCGTCACCCAGGAGTTGTGGCGCCTGCGCATGGAGGTGCTGCGCCTGACGAACCAGCCCGATGAGTTCGAGATGGTTGCGCTGACCTACTGCGTGACCTACGAGGTCTCCCCGCCTTCCTGGGAGCAGGCGCGCTGCAGTTACGAGCCGCTCGACGCGGACGGCGCCGATATGGCCGGCCACGCGATCATTGGCGAGGTGACGCAGGACGACGCGCCTGTATCCACATTGCCGGGCGAGTTGGGGGATTCGGGCCTGACGGCGAGCCAGCCTGCGCCATTGCGCACACGCACACTGGCACTGGCCGGGGAGATCACGGGCGACGCCACGAGCGTGCTCGATGAGCTGGACGCCAAACTGTCGGGCGCCGATATCATGGTGATCTCCTGCGACAAGTTGATCCGCGTCGATTTTTCGGCCGCAGGCACACTGCTGAATTGGGCTTCCGCCCAGCACACGCAGGGTCATCAGGCCCAGTTCAACGATGTGCACCGGCTGGTGGCGGCTTTTTTCAACGTCATCGGTATCAACGAAGTTGCCCGGGTGATTCCCCGGGCGGACTGAGCCGGTCGCCGGCCCGCAGCGCGCATCCGCGCGCATTCTTGCATTCGCATCGATCAGCCTCAACTAAGCGCCATGGAACAATTTCACGGAACCACCATCGTCAGCGTGCGCCGCGTCACGGCCAACGGTGTTGAGGTGGCTATCGGCGGTGACGGACAAGTCACGCTGGGCAACATCGTCGTCAAGGGCACGGCGCGCAAGGTGCGCAAGCTGTACCACGACCAGGTACTGGCCGGTTTCGCCGGGGCGACGGCCGACGCCTTTACCCTGTTCGAACGCTTCGAGGCCAAGCTTGAAAAACACCAGGGCCAGCTGGTGCGCGCCGCCATCGAGCTGACCAAGGACTGGCGCACCGATCGTGTGCTGCGCCGGCTGGAGGCGATGCTCGCCGTCGCCGACAAGGATGCGTCGCTCATCATCACCGGCAACGGCGATGTGCTGGAGCCCGAGCACGGCATCATCTCCATCGGCTCGGGCGGCGCCTATGCCCAGGCGGCGGCCAGGGCGCTGCTCGACAACACCGATCTGCCGGCCCGCGACATCGTCAAAAAGTCGCTTGCCATTGCCGGTGAGCTGTGCATCTACACCAACATGCACCACACCATCGAAACCCTGAATTGAAAAAATGTCCTCCATGACCCCGCAGGAGATCGTCTCCGAACTCGACAACCACATCGTTGGGCAAAACCAGGCCAAGCGTGCCGTGGCGATTGCGCTGCGCAACCGCTGGCGGCGCCAGCAGGTGGATGAAAAGCTGCGCAGCGAGATCACCCCGAAAAATATTCTGATGATTGGTCCCACGGGTGTGGGCAAGACCGAGATCGCGCGCCGCCTGGCGCGGCTGGCCGACGCGCCGTTCATCAAGGTCGAGGCCACCAAGTTCACCGAAGTGGGTTATGTCGGCAAGGACGTGGACTCCATCATTCGCGATCTGGCCGATGTGGCGGTCAAGCAGATGCGCGAGACCGAGATGCGCAAATTTCGCACACGCGCGCAGGACGCGGCGGAGGACCGCATTCTCGACATCCTGATTCCGCCGGCTCGGGCGCTGGCCAGCGTTGATGCGGGCGCCTGGCAGGGCGCCCTGGCGGCGCCCGACAGCACGGCACGTCAGGTGTTTCGCAAGAAGTTGCGCGAAGGCCAGCTCGACGACAAGGAGATCGAGATCGAACTGGCCGATGCCCGGCCGCAGCTCGAGATCATGGGGCCGGCCGGCACCGAAGAGATGACCGAGCAGCTGCGCGGCCTGTTCAGCCAGTTTGGCAGCCCCAAGCGCAAGACCCGCAAGCTCAAGATCCTTGATGCGATGAAGCTGCTGGTCGATGAAGAAGCCGCCAAGCTGGTGAACGACGACGACATTAAGTCGCAGGCCCTGCACATGGCCGAGCAAAACGGCATCGTGTTCATCGACGAGATCGACAAGGTGACCTCGCGCAGCGACGCTGGCGGTGCCGAGGTGTCCCGCCAGGGGGTGCAGCGCGACCTGCTGCCGCTGGTCGAAGGCACGACGGTGTCCACCAAATACGGAGTGGTCAAGACCGACCACATCCTGTTCATTGCGTCCGGCGCATTCCACCTGAGCAAGCCGAGCGACCTGATTCCCGAACTGCAGGGGCGCTTTCCGATCCGCGTGGAGCTGCAGTCGCTCTCGGTGCAGGATTTTGAAGCCATCCTGACGCAGACCCATGCCTCGCTGGTCAAGCAATACCAGGCGCTGCTGGCGACGGAAAACGTCAGCATCGAGTTTTCACCCGAAGGCATCACGCGGCTGGCGAATATCGCATTCGAAGTCAACGAACGCACGGAAAACATCGGTGCGCGGCGGCTCTCGACGGTGATGGAGCGGTTGCTTGATGAGGTCAGTTTTGATGCGACCCGGCTCGGTGGGCAGACCATCACGATCGACGCCGCCTACGTCGATGCGCGGCTCAAGGAACTCAGCGCCAACGAGGATTTGTCCCGCTACATTCTCTGAGGACGCCCGGCAGCACCGGCCTGCCTTCAAGCATTACTTTCATAGCTGGCGCTAAGTGCTTAATTTAGAATGATTTTTTGGCATTTCTTGCTTGCAAAATCGTGTCTAAGTCTTTGATTTCATTACAAAATTTTGTTGTAACCCCTCTTGCGGCGGGCCTTTTTCCTGCTACAGTGCAAAAAAGTGCAATTAAGTGGTGAAAAGTGTCTTTACGGCACTCACTTAAGGGCTGATTAACCTAGCGAGGGTGTGCTGTCGTGTTTCAAGGGGCTTCGTCTCTCAGTCTGGATGCCAAAGGGCGCCTGTCGGTGCCGACGCGGCACCGCGACGTGCTGAGCGCCACCGCCTCGGGCCAGCTCACCATCACCAAGCATCCGCACGGTTGCCTGATGGTTTTCCCGCGACCCGAATGGGAGAAGTTTCGCGAGCGTATTGCCGCGCTGCCCATGTCGGCCCAGTGGTGGAAGCGTATTTTTCTGGGTAACGCGATGGACGTCGACATGGACGCCACCGGCCGCGTGCTGGTGTCACCCGAGTTGCGCGAGGCGGCCGGCATTGCCCGGGACACCATGCTGCTGGGCATGGGCAATCATTTTGAGCTCTGGGACAAGGCGACCTACGACGCCCAGGAAGCGAAGGCGATGCAGGGTGACATGCCCGACGTCTTCAAGGACTTCTCCTTCTGAAGGCCGGCGGTGGACACCTCATGGAAACACACCACCGTCTTGTTGACCGAAGCAGTCGAAGCTCTTCTCAGCAACCCGGATGCCTGCTACATCGACGCCACTTTCGGGCGCGGTGGCCACTCGCGCCTGATCCTGTCCCGGCTCTCGCCGCAAGGACGGCTGGTGGCCTTCGACAAGGACCTCGATGCGGTGGCCGAGGCGGCGACCATCGGCGATCCGCGCTTTTCGATTCGCCACGAGAGCTTTCGCCGGCTTGCGGACTTGCCGCCGGCCAGCGTGGCCGGCGTGCTGCTGGACCTGGGGGTCAGCTCGCCACAGATCGACAATCCGGTGCGCGGCTTCAGTTTCAGGTTCGATGCCCCGCTGGACATGCGCATGGACACCACGCGCGGCGAGAGCGTGGCCGAGTGGCTGGCCACGGCGCCCATTCAACAGATCACGGAGGTGATACGTGACTACGGTGAAGAACGGTTTGCTGGCGCCATTGCAAAGGCGATTGTTGCTCGCCGACAGGAACGGGGCCCAGTTTCAACCACCGCCGAGCTGGCCGAACTCGTGGCTGGCGCGGTCAAAACCCGCGAGCCGGGCCAGAACCCTGCAACGCGCACATTTCAGGCTTTTCGGATTTTCATCAACGCCGAGCTTGAAGAGCTGCAACAGGCGCTAGAGGCCAGTCTTCATGTACTGCAACCCGGAGGTCGACTGGTGGTGATCAGTTTCCATTCGCTGGAAGACCGCATCGTCAAGCAATTCATCGCGAGGCATGCGCGTGAGACGTTCGATCGCCGGGTTCCCTTTGCGCCGCCCCAGGCCATGAAGCTCAAGGCGCTGGGCCGCATCAAACCGGGTGCTGCCGAAGTAGCGGAGAATCCTAGGGCGCGCAGCGCGGTGATGCGTGTGGCCGAAAGAACCGGGGTGATGGCATGACGCGCTTGAACCTGGTCCTGCTGCTCGCCGTGCTGGTCAGTGCGCTGTACCTCGTGAATACCCAGTACGAGTCGCGCCGGCTGTTCACGGCGCTCGACAAGGCCAACTCCGAGGCGCAGAAACTGGCGCAGGACAACGACCGGCTGCAGGTGGAAAAACGCACCCAGGCCACGCCGGGGCGGGTGGAGCAGCTGGCCAGGGCCAAGCTGCAAATGCGCCCGGCGTCGCCAGCCATCACGCAATACGTGACCTACAGCGCCGCGGCCGCCAGCGCGCCTTCAAATGGGGGCGCGCCGTGAGCAAAAGCGTTCTCTATACCTCCAGCCCGCTGCTCGCGAGCAAGACCCCCGTCTGGCGCAGCAAGTTCATTGTGGCGGCCATTGCCATGGGGTTTGTCGTGCTCGCCGCGCGCGCGGCCTACGTGCAGGTGATCGACAACGATTTTTTCCAGAAGCAGGGTGAGGTGCGTTTCGCGCGCACCCTGGCGCTGCCCGCCTACCGCGGCCGCATTCTGGACCGCAACGGCCAGATCCTGGCCTCCAGCGTGCCGGCGCCCAGCATCTGGGCCATTCCCGAAGACATCGAGCGCGATGACCCGGCGGTGCAAGCCAAGCTCCGCCAGGTTGCCAGTTTGCTCGGCATGCCGCAGAAAGACTTCGACAAGAAGCTCAAGGACGAGGACAAGACCTTCGTCTGGATCAAGCGCCAGGTCGATGAGCCGATCGCCAAAGCCATCGCGGCCCTCGGCATCAAGGGCATTTACCAGCGCAAGGAATACAAGCGCCAGTACCCCGAAGGGGAGTCTGCGGCGCATGTGGTGGGTTTCACCAACGTCGAGGACACCGGGCAGGAGGGGATCGAGCTCGAGTTCAACAAGGATCTGGCGGGCAAGGCCGGTTCGCGCCGCGTGATCAAGGACCGGCTCGGGCGGGTGGTCGAAGACGTCGGCGAGCAGGTGGCGCCGGTCGAAGGCAAGGACATTCAACTCAGCATCGACAGCAAGGTGCAGTTTTTCGCCTACCAGAAGCTGCGCGATGCGGTGGTCGCCAACAAGGCCAAGGCGGGCAGCGTCGTGGTGCTCGACGCCATCACGGGCGAGCTGCTGGCGATGGCCAATTACCCGAGCTTTGACCCCAACAACCGGCAGAACCTGACCGGCGAGCAGTTGCGCAATCGGGCCATGACCGACGTGTTCGAACCCGGCTCGACGATGAAGCCCATCACCGTGGCGACGGCGCTGGAGCTCGGGCGCATCACGCCGCAGACGGTGATCGATACCTCGCCCGGCCGCATCACGGTGGCGGGGGCAACCATCCACGACGACAGCAACTTCGGCGTGCTCACGGTGGAAGGGGTGATCCAGAAGTCCAGCAACGTGGGCGCGACCAAAATATCGCAGCGCATGTCGGCGCAGGAGATGTGGAACGCCTTCACCGCCGTCGGTTTTGGCCAGAAACCCCAGGTCACCTTTCCCGGCGCCGTCACGGGCCGTCTGCGGCCCTGGAAGACATGGCGGCCGATCGAGCAGGCCACGATGTCGTATGGCTACGGCCTGTCGGCCTCCCTGCTCCAGATTGCGCACGCGTACACGGCATTTGCGCACGATGGCGGCATCATCCCGGTGACCCTGCTGAAAAGCGACACGCCGGCGGTCGGTGTGCCGGTGTTCACGCCCAAGGTGGTGGGCGAGGTGCGCAAGATGCTCCATATGGCCGCCGGCCCCGGGGGCACCGCGCCGCTGGCGCAGACCATGGGGTATTCGGTGGGCGGCAAGACCGGCACGGCGCACAAGCAGGTCGGCAAAGGCTATGCCAGCAACAAATACCGCGCCTGGTATACCGGCATGTCGCCCATCGACAAACCCCGCATCATCGTGGCCGTGATGATCGATGAGCCCAGTGGCGGCCAGTACTTTGGCGGTCTGGTGGCCGCGCCGGTGTTCAGCCAGGTGGTGCAGCAGACGCTGCGGATCATGAACGTGCCTCCCGATCTGGCGGTCAAGCCCGAAATCGTGGCGAACAGCGTCAAAGAGAGCTTCTAAAGCATGAAGACCCTGTGCACTCCCGTTGAAGCCTCGCGCTGGCTGCACGCCCGCGTGCGTGGCACGCTGCAGGCCGACAGCCGGTCCGTGGGCCCGGGCGACGGTTTTGTCGCCTGGCCGGGGGCGGCCACGGACGGCCGCCGCTACGTTGCGGCGGCATTGGCACAGGGCGCCGGCGCCTGTCTGGTCGAACAGGCGGGCGTCGAGGCCTTTGGCTTCGAAGGCGACGCGATCGCGAGCTATGCCGGCCTCAAGGCCGCGACCGGGCCGATTGCGGCGGCGTACTTCGAGGCGCCGACGCTCAAGCTCGACGTGCTCGCGGTCACGGGCACCAACGGCAAGACCTCGATCGCCTGGTGGTTGGCGCAGGCGCTATCAAATGTGAAGCAACCCGCGCTTATTCCATGCGGGTTAATAGGCACTTTGGGCATTGGCCGGCCGCCGCAGGTGGAATTCAACGGACTGACCACGCCGGACCCTGTGCTGCTGCAAAAGCACTTCCGCCGCTTCGTGGACGAAGGCTTGCGCGCCTGCGCCATCGAAGCCTCGTCCATCGGCCTGGCGGAGCGGCGCCTGGACGGCACCCGCATCCGGGTCGCCCTCTTCAGCAATCTGACACAGGACCACCTGGACTACCACGGCTCCATGCAGGCTTACTGGCAGGCCAAGGCCGGGCTGTTTCGCTGGCCCGGCCTGCAGGCCGCCGTGATCAACGTGGACGACACCCACGGCGCGGCACTGGCCGCGTCGCTGGCGGGCCGCGAGATCGACGTGTGGACTGTGTCCTGTGCCGTGGACACGCCGGCGCGGCTGCAGGCTCACTGCATCGGCTATGCAACGCAAGGTCCCTTGCAGGGCCTGTGCTTTTCGGTGGTGGAGGGCGAGGAGCGTCATGAGCTCGCCACGCCGTTGATCGGCCAGTACAACGTCTCCAATCTGCTGTGCGTGATCGGGGGCCTGCGTGCCATGGGCGTGGCGTTGCAAGATGCCGTGCAAGCCTGCCAGAACCTGCTGCCGGTGCCGGGGCGCATGGACTGCGTCGCCGGGCCGGAGCAGCCGCTGGTGGCGATCGACTACGCCCACACGCCCGATGCGCTCGACAAGGCCCTGCTAGCCCTGCGGCCGCTGGCGCAGCAACGTGGCGGGCGACTCTGGTGCGTGTTCGGCTGCGGCGGCGACCGCGACGCCGGCAAGCGTCCGCTGATGGCCGCCATCGCGCAGAGAAACGCCGACCACGTGGTGGTGACCAGCGATAACCCGCGCAGCGAAAACCCCGATGCCATCATCGGCCAGATTCTGCGCGGCCTGAGCCGGCAGGATGCGGCGCATGTGCAGCCCGACCGGGCGCTGGCCATCGCCGAGACCGTGGCGCAGGCCGGCGCACAGGACGTGGTGCTGATCGCCGGCAAGGGGCACGAAGACTACCAGGAGGTCGCGGGCGTGCGGCACGCGTTCTCCGACAAGACCCACGCCCGCCAGGCGCTGCAACGCAGGGAGGTGGAAGCATGAGCGATGCCCCCATGATGACCTTGCAGCAGGCGCTGGCCTGGATTCCCGGCGGCCGGCTCGTGGGCGACGGCGCGACGCCCGTGCAGCGCGTGCACAGCGACACGCGCACGCTGCAGGCCGGCGACCTGTTCGTGGCGCTCAAGGGTGAGCATTTCGACGCCAACGATTTTCTGGCAGACGCCAGGGCTCGCGGCGCCGCGGCCGCCATCGCGCAGCGCGGTCTGGCCGAGGCGGGTCTGGCCGGCATTGAAGTGGCCGACAGCAAGCGCGCCCTTGGCGCGCTCGCGGCCGGCTGGCGCGCGCAGTTCAAGCTGCCGCTGATTGCGGTCACGGGCAGCAACGGCAAGACCACGGTGACGCAGATGATCGCCGCCATCCTGCGCGCCTGGAAGGGGGATGCCGCGTTCGCCACCCAGGGCAACCTCAACAACGACATCGGCGTGCCGCTCACGCTTTTGCGCCTGCGCGCCGCGCACGAGGTCGCGGTGATCGAGCTGGGCATGAACCACCCCGGCGAGATCGCTTGTCTGGCCGACATCGCCCGGCCCACCGTGGCGCTGGTCAACAACGCGCAGCGCGAGCACCAGGAGTTCATGGCCACGGTGCAGGCCGTGGCGTATGAAAACGGCGCGGTGATCGAGTCGCTGGCGGCCAGCGGCGTCGCCGTGTTTCCGGCAGACGACGCCTACACCCCGATCTGGACGGCGCTCGCTGGCGCGCGTGCCTGCATGAGTTTCGGCACCGCTGCTGGCGCCGATGTCAGTTTGGCCGGTACCGAGTGGACGCAGGGGCATTGGCTGGTGAGCGTGCAAACGCCCGCTGGGCCGCTGGCTTACGAGCTCCACATCGCCGGCCGCCACAACGTGCGCAACTCGCTGGCTGCCGTGGCCTGCACGCTGGCCGCCGGTGTGCCGCTGGCCGCGATCGTGCAGGGTCTGGGCAGCTTCGAGCCGGTCAAGGGCCGCTCGCGCGCGCTCGGCCTCACGCTGGCGGGCCGCGCCATCACCGTGGTGGACGATACCTACAACGCCAACCCCGATTCGGTGCGCGCCGCCATCGAGGTGCTGGCGGAACTGCCGGGGCCGCGCCTGCTGGTGCTCGGCGACATGGGCGAGGTGGGCGACCAGGGTCCGCAGTTCCACGCCGAGGTCGGTGCCCATGCGCGGGCGTTGGGCGTGGAGGCGCTGTTCACGCTCGGCGCGCAGTCGGCCCAGGCGGGCGCAAGTTTCGGCGCCGGCCGGCATTTCGACGATATTGCGGCGCTGAACGCTGCCGTGCTGGCCGAACTGCCGCGCCGCGCCAGCGTGCTGGTCAAGGGCTCGCGCTTCATGAAGATGGAACGCGTGGTGCAGGCCATCACCGCTCACGCACAACAACAAAATCAGGAAGAAGGCCATGCTGCTTAGCCTCGCCCAGTGGCTGCAAACCCTGTCCCCGGAATTCGGCGGCTTTCGGGTGTTCCAGTACCTGACCTTTCGCGCCGTGATGGCGGCCATGACGGCGCTGCTGATCGGCCTCGCGGCCGGCCCCGCCGTGATCCGCCGCCTGACCGAACTCAAGATCGGCCAGCCCATCCGCGGCTATGGCATGGAATCGCACCTGAGCAAAAGCGGCACGCCGACCATGGGCGGCGTGCTGATCCTGCTGTCGATCGCCGTCTCGACCCTGCTCTGGTTCGATCTCTCGAATCGCTTCGTCTGGATCGTGCTGCTGGTCACGCTGGGCTTCGGCGCCATCGGCTGGGTCGACGACTGGCGCAAGGTGGTGAACAAGGACCCCGAGGGCATGCGCTCGCGCGAGAAGTACTTCTGGCAGTCCGTGATCGGCCTGCTGGCGGCGTTGTACCTGGTGTTCAGCATTTCCGAAAACTCCAACCTGCGGGTGCTGGAGCTGTTCTTCGATTGGGTCCGCTCGGGCTTCGATGTGAGCCTGCCGCCCAAGGCCGGCCTGCAACTGCCGTTTTTCAAGGAGACCAGCTACCCGCTGGGCGTGTTCGGATTCGTGTTCCTGTCCTATCTGGTCATCGTGGGCGCCAGCAACGCGGTGAACCTCACGGACGGGCTGGACGGACTGGCCATCATGCCGGTGGTGATGGTGGGCTCGGCGCTGGGCGTGTTCGCCTATGTGACCGGCAGTGCGGTGTACTCCAAATACCTGTTCTTTCCCCACATTCCGGGCTCCGGCGAGCTGCTGATCTTCTGCTCGGCCATGGCCGGCGCCGGTCTGGCCTTTTTATGGTTCAACACCTACCCGGCACAGGTCTTCATGGGCGACGTCGGCGCGCTGGCGCTGGGCGCGGCGCTCGGCACCATCGCGGTGATCGTGCGCCAGGAAATCGTGCTGGCCATCATGGGCGGCATTTTCGTCGTCGAGGCGATCTCGGTGATGGCGCAGGTGATGTATTTCAAGTACACCAAAAAGAGGTTTGGCGAAGGCCGCCGCATCCTCAAGATGGCGCCGCTGCACCATCACTTCGAGAAGAGCGGCTGGAAGGAAACGCAGATTGTGGTGCGCTTCTGGATCATCACCATGCTGCTGTGCCTGCTCGGCCTGTCCACCCTGAAGCTGAGGTAAGACGTGCACCCGCTTGCAAACCAACACGTTCTGATCCTGGGCCTGGGGCATTCCGGCCTGGCGATGGCGCGCTGGTGCGCGCGCTGCGGCGCGCAGGTCACGGTGGCGGACACCCGCGAGTCGCCGCCCCAGCGCGAGGCGCTCCAGCGCGATGTGCCGGCCGCGCATTTTGTCAGTGGCGCGTTCGATGCGGCACTGGTGGAAGGCTCATCCGTGCGCGCCGTGTTCAAGAGTCCGGGCCTGGCGCCGGCCGTGGTTGCTACGGTTTCAGGAGCGGCTCGCGCACAAGGGTTGTGGGTTGGCGGCGAATTGGATCTCTTTTCTCAGGCGCTGGCGGAGTTGAAGCAAAGCCAGGATTACGCGCCCAAGGTGCTGGCCATTACCGGCACCAACGGCAAAACCACCGTCACCTCGCTCTCCGGCCAGTTGATCGAGCGGGCCGGAAAATCGGTCGTCACCGCGGGCAACATCGGCCCGACGCTGCTGGGCACACTGACCGAGAAAATGGACGCGGGCAGCCTGCCCGAGGTCTGGGTGCTGGAGCTCTCCAGCTTCCAGCTCGACGGCGTGGCCGACTTCGAGCCCACGGCCGCCACGGTGCTCAACCTGAGCCAGGACCACCTCGACTGGCACGGCACGATGCAAGCCTATGCGGATGCCAAGTCACGGATTTTCGGGCAGCACGCGCTGATGTTGCTGAACCGCGAAGACCCGCAGGTGATGGCCATGCTGCCCGCACCGATCAAGGTGAAAGGTGGCAAGACGACGCAGCGCGACTACCTCACGTTCGGCGGCGACATGCCGCAGCGCCCCGGCGATTTCGGCATCGAACTGGTCAACGGCATGGCGTGGCTGGTGCGCGCGCTGGAGGCCGACGAAACCATCAGGAAACGCAAGGGTGACGAGCCGGAGATCCACATCCAGCGCCTGATGCCGGCCGATGCGCTGCGCATCCGCGGCCGTCACAACGCGGTCAACGCGCTGGCCGCGCTGGCGCTGGCTGGTGCCGCCGGCTGCGCGCTCGGTCCGCTGTTGTACGGGCTGCGGGAATACCGCGGCGAGGCGCACCGCGTGGAGCCGATCGGCATCGTGCACGACGTGGAATATTTCGACGACAGCAAGGGCACCAATGTCGGCGCCACCGTTGCGGCGCTGTACGGTCTGGGCGCCGAGCGCCGCGTGGTGGTGATTCTGGGCGGCGACGGCAAGGGGCAGGACTTCGCGCCGCTGGCCGCGCCGGTGGCGCGCCATGCACGGGCAGCCGTTCTGATCGGGCGCGACGGCCCGAAAATTCGCGCCGCGCTCGAGACCACCGGCGTGCCGCTGATCGAGGCGGACACGATGCAAGAGGCCGTGCTGCAGGCCAGCCGGCAGGCCCGCTCCGGCGATGCCGTGCTGATGTCGCCGGCCTGCGCCAGCTTCGACATGTTCGACAACTACGGGCACCGCGCCCAGGTGTTCCGCGACGCGGTGGCGGCGCTGGGCGCACAGGCCGGTATGCCACTGGAGGGCGCCGCATGAAGGCCGTCCTGCAGCAGATTTCGGGCTGGTTCGGCGGCCTGCCCAACGTCACGGCGCAAGCGCTGCCGGTGCGCATTGGCGGGGCTGACTTCGGCCGAAAAAGCCGCGCGCGCGCGAGCATGGCCGGCTTCGACCAGACTTTGCTGTGGGTCACGGTGGCGCTGCTGGCCTGGGGCCTGGTGATGGTGTACTCGGCCACCATTGCGATGCCCGACAACCCCCGGTTTGCGCGCTACGCACCGACGCATTTCCTGATGATGCATGTGCTCTCGCTCGCGGTGGGATTCGTGGCCGCCCTGATCACGTTCCAGATTCCGCTCGCCACCTGGGAAAAGGTGGCGCCCTGGCTGTTTGTGGCGTCCCTGCTGCTGCTCGTTGCCGTGCTGATTCCGCACATGAGCCACAGCGTCAACGGCGCACGCCGCTGGATTCCCCTGGGCTTCATGAACTTTCAGCCCTCCGAGCTGGCCAAGCTGGCCATGGTGATCTATGCCGCCGACTACATGGTGCGCAAGATGGAAGTGAAGGAAAAATTCTTCCGCGCCGTGCTGCCGATGGCGGTTGCCGTGGCGGTGGTCGGTGTGCTGTTGCTGGCCGAGCCCGACATGGGCGCCTTCATGGTGATTGCCATCATTGCCATGGGCATCCTGTTCCTGGGCGGCGTGAACGCGCGCATGTTCTTCCTGATCGCGACCCTGCTCGTGGTGGCGTTCAGCCTGATGATTGCCACCTCCGAATTCCGCCGCGAGCGCATCTTTGCCTACCTGGATCCGTGGACCGAACACAACGCGCTGGGCAAGGGCTACCAACTGTCGCACTCCCTGATCGCGATCGGCCGCGGCGAGATCTTTGGCGTGGGGCTGGGCGGCAGCGTCGAAAAACTCCACTGGCTGCCCGAGGCGCATACCGACTTCCTGCTGGCGGTGATCGGCGAGGAGTTCGGCCTGGTCGGCGTGCTGTGCGTGCTCGGCCTGTTTTTCTGGCTGATCCGGCGCATCATGCACATCGGTCGCCAGTCGATCGCGCTGGACCGGGTGTTCGCAGGGCTGGTGGCCCAGGGCGTGGGCATCTGGATCGGCTTTCAGGCCTTCATCAACATCGGAGTGAACCTGGGCGCGCTGCCGACCAAGGGCCTGACCCTGCCGCTGATGAGCTATGGCGGCTCGGCCATCCTGATGAACCTGGTGAGCATCGCCCTGGTGCTGCGCATCGACTACGAGAACCGGCAGTTGATGCGGGGAGGGCGGCGCGCATGAACCAGAAATGCGCCCTGGTCATGGCCGGCGGCACCGGCGGCCACATTTTCCCGGGTCTGGCAGTGGCGCAGGCCCTGCGCGAGCGCGGCTGGCGCGTGCACTGGCTTGGCGGTCGCGGCCGTCCCGGCCAGCCGAGCATGGAAAGCCAGTTGGTGCCGCCGCGTGGTTTTGCCTTCGAGAGCATCGATTTCTCGGGCGTGCGCGGCAAGGGCCTGGCCACGCTGGCCCTGCTGCCGCTGCGCCTGCTCAAGGCGTTCTGGCAAAGCCTGCAGGTGCTGCGCCGCGTCAAGCCCGATGTGGTGGTGGGGCTGGGCGGCTACATCACCTTCCCCGCAGGCCTGATGAGCGCGCTGCTGCGCAAGCCGCTGGTGCTGCACGAGCAGAACTCGGTGGCCGGCATGGCCAACCGGCTGCTCGCCAGCGTGGCCGCGCGCGTGTTCACGGCCTTCCCCGACGTGCTGAAAAAGGCCCGGTGGGTGGGCAACCCCCTGCGCACGGCGTTCACCTGCCAGGCCGATCCGCAAACGCGCTTTGCCGGGCGCAGCGGCCCGCTGCGCCTGCTGGTGGTGGGCGGCAGCCTCGGCGCGCGCGCGCTCAACGAAGTCGTGCCGCAGGCGCTGGCCCTGATTCCGCAGGCGCAGCGCCCCGTGGTCACGCACCAAAGCGGCGCCGCGCAAATCGACGCGTTGCGCGCCAATTACGCGCGTGCCGGCGTGACTGCCGAGCTCACGCCCTTCATCGACGACACGGCGCAGGCCTTTGCCGACGCCGACCTGATCGTCTGCCGCGCCGGCGCCAGCACCGTGACCGAGATCGCCGCGGTCGGTGCGGCTGCCGTCTTTGTACCGTTCCCCTCGGCGGTGGACGACCACCAGACGGGCAACGCCAACTTCCTGGTGGCGCAGGGCGGCGGCTGGCTCGTGCCGCAAAGCGAGCTGAGCCCCGAGCGGCTGGCGCAGATGCTACAGAAAACGGAGCGGCCTGCGCTGCTGGCGCGTGCGCTACAGGCCAAAAAGATGCAAAAAATACATGCCACGCGCGACGTGGTCACCGCCTGCGAGGAGCTGACCTCATGAAGCACGCCATCAAACATATTCACTTCGTCGGCATTGGCGGCGCGGGCATGAGCGGCATTGCCGAAGTGCTGCTGAACCTGGGCTACACCATCTCGGGCTCCGACCTGTCCGACAGTGTCACGCTCAAACGGCTGGGTGGGCTGGGGATCAAGACCTTTGTCGGCCATGCGGCCGAGCATGTGGTGGGCGCGGACGCTGTCGTCACCTCTACCGCCGTGCGGCAGGACAACCCCGAGGTGATCGCCGCGCGCGGGAAGAAGATCCCGGTGGTGCCGCGCGCCCTCATGCTGGCCGAGCTGATGCGCCTGAAGCAGGGCGTTGCGATTGCCGGCACGCACGGCAAGACCACCACCACCAGCCTGGTCGCCAGCGTGCTGGCCGAGGCCGGGCTGGATCCGACCTTCGTGATCGGCGGGCGCCTGAACAGTGCCGGCGCGAACGCCCGGCTGGGCAGTGGCGACTACATCGTGGTGGAGGCGGACGAGTCGGACGCCTCCTTCCTGAACCTGCTGCCCGTGATGGCCGTCGTGACGAACATCGACGCGGATCACATGGAAACCTATGGCCACGACTTCGGCAAACTCAAGGCCGCGTTCGTCGATTTCCTGGCGCGCATGCCCTTCTATGGCACCGCCATTTTGTGCACCGACGATGCCGCCGTGCGCGAGATCGCGCCCGAGGTCACCCGCCCGATCACCAGCTATGGCATGAACGAGGACGCGCAGGTGCGGGCGCTCGACGTGCGTGCGGTCGGCGGACAGATGCACTTCAGGGTGCAGCGGCGCAACGGCGTCACGCTGCCCGACCTGGACATCGTGCTGAACCTGGCCGGCGAGCACAACGTGCGCAACGCGCTGGCGGCGATCGCAGTGGCGGTGGAGTTGAATGTGCCCGATGCGGCGGTGCTGAAGGCGCTCGCGGAGTTCCGCGGCGTCGGGCGCCGCTTCCAGCGCTATGGCGAGGTGCCGGCCAAAACGGGTGCTGGTACCTTCACGCTGATCGACGACTACGGCCACCATCCGGTCGAGATGGCGGCCACGCTGGCCGCCGCGCGCGGTGCCTTTCCGGGCCGGCGCCTGGTGCTGGCGTTCCAGCCGCACCGCTATACCCGCACGCGCGACTGCTTCGAGGATTTCATCAAGGTCATCGGCCAGGCCGACGCCGTGCTGCTGGCCGAGGTGTATGCCGCCGGCGAAGCGCCGATCGTGGCCGCCGACGGCCGCACGCTGGCGCGCGCGCTGCGCGTCGCCGGCAAGGTCGAGCCGGTGTTCGTGGACGACATCGCCGCCATGCCGCAGGCCATCCTGGACAACGCGCTGGAGGGCGACGTGGTGCTGTGCATGGGCGCCGGCACGATCGGCACGGTGCCGGCCAAGGTTCTCGAGTTGCTACAAAAACGAGAGCTGATTGTGCAGACAGGACAGGGGTTATGAGCCAGATTCTTTCAAATTTTGGCAAGATCGACGGGATCAGCCTGGGCAAGGTCGCCGTGCTGCTGGGCGGCCAGTCGGCCGAGCGCGAAGTCTCGCTGATGTCGGGCCACGGCGTGCTGCAGGCGCTGCGCACGCGCGGTGTCGACGCGCACGCCTTCGATCCGGCCGAGCGCGACCTGGGTGATCTGAAGCGCGAAGGTTTTGCGCGCTGCTTTATCGCGCTGCACGGCCGCTATGGCGAAGACGGCACGGTGCAGGGCGCGCTCGAGCTGCTCGGCATTCCCTACACCGGGCCGGGCGTGATGGCATCGAGCATCGCGATGGACAAGGTCATGACCAAGCGGGTCTGGAGTGCCGAGGGCCTGCCCACGCCCAGGTATGTGTGCCTGGCACCGGACCACCAGACGCATCAGCAGGTGCTCGCCGTGCCCGATGAGCTGGGCCTGCCGCTGATCGTCAAGCCGCCGCGCGAGGGCTCCTCGATCGGCGTCACCAAGGTCAAGGGCTATTCACAGATGCAGGACGCGGTGCGCCTGTCGGCCAGCTACGACCCGGACGTGCTGTGCGAGGAATTCATCGAGGGTGAAGAGGTGACCTGCCCGGTGCTGGGCCGCGGCGCCGGGGCACGCGCGCTGCCGGTGATCCGCATCAATGCGCCCGACGGTGCCTACGACTACCAGAACAAGTACTTCACCGACACGGTCCAGTACCAGTGCCCGAGCGGCCTGCCCGCGGCCGAGGAGCGCGAGATCCAGCGCCTCGTGCTGGCGTCGTACCGCACCCTCGATTGCCGCGGCTGGGGCCGTGCCGACCTGATGATCCGCGCCAGCGACCGCAAGCCGTTCCTGCTGGAGATGAACACCTCGCCCGGCATGACGGGCCACTCGCTGGTGCCGATGTCGGCCCGGGCCGCGGGCATCAGCTACGAAGACCTGTGCGTCGGGGTGCTCGCGCTGGCGACGCTGGACTACAAGCCAAAGGCCACCCCATGACCGAATCGCTGCCCGTGCCGTTCGACGTCAAGATCATGAACCTGACCGCCTCGGTCCTGTTCCTGGTCTGCGGCGCCATGGTGCTGGCGGCGGCGGCCTGGTGGGCCGTGCGCAACCCGGTGTTCGCGATCGGCCGCATCACGGTGCAGGGCGACCTGGTGCACAACAATGTCGTGACCTTGCGTGCCAACGTCACGTCCCGGCTCAGCGGCAACTTCTTCACGGTGGATCTGGCGCGCGCGCGCAGCGCCTTCGAAGCCGTTCCCTGGGTGCGCCGCGCCGTGGTGCGCCGCGAGTTTCCGAACCGCTTGCAGGTGCTGCTGCAGGAGCAGCAGCCCGTGGCGTACTGGGGCGCGGACAGCGAATCCACCCTGCTCAACAACTTCGGCGAAGTCTTCGAGGCGAATACCGATGACATCGACCAGGACGATCTGCCGCACCTGAGCGGCCCGCTCGATCAGGCCGCGGACGTGCTGGCGATGTACCAGACGCTCGCCCCCCTGTTCGCGCCGCTGGACGCGACGCTGGAACAGTTGAGCCTGTCGGCGCATGGCGGCTGGCGCGCGCAGCTCGACAGTGGCGCCGTGATCGAGCTCGGGCATGGCACGCCCGATGAATTGACGGCGCGCGTGCAGCGCTTCGTGCACACGCTGACCCAGGTGACCTCGCGCTATGGCCGCACGGCGGCGGCGGTGGAGTCGGCGGATTTGCGCCACCCCGACGGTTACGCGCTCAGGCTGGCCGGTGTGACCACGGTCAGCCTGGATCCCAAGAAAAAGTAGCGGCAACAGAGAAAACGGAATTCATATGGCAAAAGAATACAAGGACCTGGTCGTTGGACTGGACATCGGAACCGCCAAGGTCATGGTGGTGGTGGCCGAGGTGCTGCCCGGCGGCGAGCTCAAGCTCGCGGGGCTCGGCATTGCGCACAGCAATGGTCTCAAGCGCGGCGTAGTGGTCAACATCGACGCCACGGTGGCGAGCATCCAGCAGGCCCTGCGCGAGGCCGAGCTGATGGCCGACTGCAAGATCACGCGGGTCTACACCGGCATCACCGGCAGCCATATCCGCGGCATGAATTCCAGCGGGATGGTGGCGGTGAAGGACAAGGAAGTCACGCCGGCCGACGTGGCGCGCGTGATGGAAACCGCCAAGGCCATCAACATCTCCAGCGACCAGCGCCTGCTGCTGGTGGAGCCGCAGGAGTTCGTGATCGACGGGCAGGAGGTCAAGGAGCCGATCGGCATGAGCGGCATCCGGCTGGAAGCCAAGATCCATATCGTGACCGGGGCGCAGAGCGCGGCCGAGAACATCATCAAGTGCGTGCGCCGCTGCGGGCTCGACGTGGACCAGCTGATGCTGAACGCGCTGGCCTCCAGCCAGGCCGTGCTGACCGAGGACGAGCGCGAACTGGGCGTGGCGCTGGTGGATATCGGTGCGGGCACGACCGATGTGGCGATCTTCACGAACGGCGCGATTCGCCACACCGCGGTGATCCCGATTGCCGGCGACCTGATCACCAGCGACATCGCGATGGCGCTGCGTACGCCCACCAAGGACGCGGAAGACATCAAGGTGGAGAGCGGTTATGCCAAACAGTTGCTGGCCGATCCCGACACGCAGGTGGAGGTGCCCGGCCTGGGCGACCGCGGCCCGCGCATGCTGAGCCGCCAGGCGCTGGCCGGCGTGATCGAGCCGCGGGTCGAAGAAATATTCTCGCTGGTGCAGCAGGTGGTGCGCGAGTCGGGCTTCGAGGAAGTGCTGTCCTCGGGCATCGTGCTCACGGGCGGCAGCTGCGTCATGCCCGGCATGGTCGAGCTGGGCGAGGACATCTTCCTGAAGCCGGTGCGCCGCGGCAACCCCAAATATTCCAGCGCGCTGGCCGACATGGTGGCGCAGCCGCGCGCCGCCACCGTCATGGGCCTGATGGAAGAGGCCCGGCTGGCGCGCCTGCGCGGCTTCAAGGTGGCACAAAAAAATGGTTCCATGAAGACCGCGTTCGGGCGCTTCAAGGACTTCGTGGTGGGGAATTTCTGATCATGCAAAAAACCTCTTCCCTGGCCCGTGGCCGGCCGCGATGGCGATGGCGACGCACCGGCCCGCCCTCGTGAATTCATTGACACGCATTGAAAAAATTTTTGGCAACTGCAACGTATCTGGAATATTAAGGAGAAATATATGAGCATCGAAATGATTGAAGTGGAAGAGTTCAACCTGGGCACGCAGATCAAGGTGATCGGCGTGGGTGGTGGTGGTGGCAACGCGGTCGACCACATGATCCTGCGCAATGTGCAGGGCGTTGAGTTCATTTGCGCCAATACCGATGCGCAGGCGCTGAGCCGCTCCGCCGTGCACAAAACCATCCAGCTCGGGCAGACCGGCCTGGGTGCCGGCAGCAAGCCCGAGAAGGGCCGCGAGGCCGCCGAAGCCGCGCTGGACGAAATCCGCGCGGCCATCGACGGCGCGCACATGCTGTTCATCACGGCCGGCATGGGGGGGGGCACCGGCACCGGCGCCGCACCCGTGATTGCGCGCGTGGCCAAGGAAATGGGCATCCTCACTGTCGGCGTGGTGACCAAGCCGTTCGACTTCGAGGGCGGGCGCCGCATGACGAATGCGGACCAGGGCCTGGCCGAGTTGGAGGCCAATGTCGATTCGCTGATCGTGGTGCTGAACGAGAAGCTGCTCGAAGTGCTGGGCGACGACGTGACCCAGGACGAAGCCTTTGGCCACGCCAATGACGTGCTGAAGAATGCCGTGGGCGGGATTGCCGAAATCATCAATGTGCCGGGCCACCTGAACGTCGACTTCGAAGACGTGCGCACCGTGATGAGTGAACCCGGCAAGGCCATGATGGGCACCGCCGTGGCCGGCGGCCCGGACCGCGCGCGCATCGCGGCCGAGCAGGCGGTGGCCTGCCCGCTGCTCGAGGGCATCGACCTGTCCGGCGCCAAGGGCGTGCTGGTGCTGGTGACGGCGACCAAGGGCTCGCTCAAGCTGAGCGAATCCAAGCTCGCCATGAACACCATCCGCGCCTACGCCGCGCCCGACGCCCACGTGATCTACGGCGCCGCCTACGACGACAACCTGGGCGACGAGATTCGCGTCACGGTGGTGGCCACGGGCCTGAGCCGCCAGGGCATGCGCCGCACCGCGCCGCCGCTGCAGGTGCTGCGCACCGGTACCGACAACATTCCGTTCAATGTGCCGAACCTGAACTCGGCCCTGGCGGGCGTTGGCGGCGCCGGCGCGATGCACGCGGGCAACGCCCAGCCTGACTACGGCAATATGACGGTGCCGAGCGTGTGGCGTACCAACCGCACACAGGCGGCGGCCAAGGTCGACGCACTGTCTTCCGGCGGCATGGATGACTTCGAGATTCCGGCTTTCCTGCGCAAACAGGCCGATTGATGGGGCGCTGGTGCAGCCGTCAATTAAAATCGCGGCATGCTCCAGCAACGAACCCTCAAGACGTTGACCAGCGCGGTCGGCGTCGGCGTGCACAGCGGCCAGCGGGTCGAGCTCACGCTGCGGCCCGCGCAGCCCGATACCGGCATCGTGTTTCGCCGCGTGGATTTGCCGGTGCCGGTGGACATTCCCATGTTGGCCACTGCCGTGACCGATACCCGCATGGCCACCACCGTGTCGCACGGTGCGGGCAAGGTTGCCACGGTGGAGCACCTGATGTCGGCCTGCGCCGGCCTGGGCATCGATAACCTTTACGTGGACATCACCGCCGAAGAAGTCCCCATCATGGACGGCTCGGCGGCATCGTTCGTGTTCCTGCTGCAAAGCGCCGGCATCGCGCTGCAGAACGCGCCCAAGCGCTTTATCCGCGTGACCCAGCCGGTCGAAGTGCGTGAAGGCGAGGGCGCAACGCTGAAGTGGGCCCGGCTCGAGCCCTTCAACGGCTACAAGCTCAGCTTTGAGATCGACTTTAACCATCCGGCGGTCGATTCGTCCGGCCAGCGCGTCGTGTTCGACCTGAGCACCGGCTCGTACAGCCGCGACATTGCGCGCGCGCGCACCTTCGGCTTCACGAAAGACGTGGAGATGCTGCGCACCCACGGCCTGGCGCTGGGCGGCGGGCTCGACAACGCCATCGTGATCGACGATTACAAGGTGCTGAACGCCGACGGCCTGCGCTACGACGACGAGTTCGTCAAGCACAAGATCCTCGACGCCATGGGCGACATGTACATGCTGGGCAAGCCGCTGCTGGCCAGCTACAGCGCCTTCAAGTCCGGCCACGCGCTGAACAACAAGCTGCTGCGCGAACTGCTGTCGCGCCCCGACGCCTACGAGGTCGTCACGTTCGACGACGAGAAACTCGCGCCCAGCGGCTTTTCCCAGCTGGCGCGGGCCTGGTAGCCGCCCGCCGCCATGGCGCTGTTTCGCGGGCTCTTCTTCGTGCTGCTGCTGGGTGCAGCGATCTCCTTCGCGCTCTACGCGGTCACCGGGCAGTCCAAATACAGGAAATTCGGGCTGCGCATCGTCATCGGCACCCTGCTTGCCGCCTTCGGCTTCTTCGCGGTGCTGATTGTCCAGCGCATCGCCTAGTGCTGCGTTCGCTGGCCGGGCCTCAGCGGCTGCGTCCCGCTTTGTACATCCCGCTGCTCTTGCGCTGCAGCTCTGTGGCCTGCCCCAGCCGGTGCATGGACTGGCCCACATGCGCGTGCGTGATGGCCAGGCCGAGCGCGTCGGCCGCGTCGGTGCCGGGCAGGCCGGGCAATTGCAGCAGGCGCTGCACCATGGCCTGCACCTGCGCCTTGGCAGCCTTGCCGTGGCCCGCGACCGCCTGCTTCATCTGCAGCGCGGTGTACTCCGCCACTGGCAGGGCGCCGCAGACCAGCGCCGTCACACAGGCGCCGCGCGCCTGACCCAGCAGCAGCGTGGCCTGCGGGTTGACGTTGACGAAGACGATCTCGACCGAGGCCGCATCGGGCTGGTAGCGCGCCACCACCTCGGTGATGCCGTCGAACAGCACCTTGAGTCGGCCCGGTAGGTCGCCGCGCTCCAGATGCGTGGTCCGGATGGTGCCGCTGGCCACATAGCTGAGCGCCGAGCCCGCCACGTCCACCACGCCGAAGCCGGTGGTTTGCAGGCCGGGGTCGATGCCGAGAATTCTCATGGTGCGAAGCTGACGCTCACGGCAGTTCGGCGTCGCGCATGCGCGCCACGATGGTCGAGGCGCGGCTGGACAGGTAGCCCGAGCGCGGCACCTTCTCGAAATACTTGGGCCGCGGCAGCATCACGGCCAGCCGTGCGGCCTCGTAGGCCGTGAGTCGGGACGCGGGTTTGCGGTAATAGTGCTGGGCCGCGGCTTCGGCGCCGAACACGCCCTCGCCCCATTCCACGCTGTTCAGGTAAATCTCCAGGATGCGCTGCTTGCCCAGGATGTGTTCGAGCAGCATGGTCAGCACAAATTCCTGGCCCTTGCGAAGCAGCGTGCGCTCGCCCGAGAGAAACAGGTTTTTCGCCAGTTGCTGGCTGATGGTGGAGCCGCCGACGATCTTTGGCGGTTTCTTGCTGGGGCGGGCCTGCAGGGCGCGCCGCGCCGCGAGCTCTTCGGCCTTGGCATTTTTCTGCCAGGCCTTCTCGATGGCCTCCCACTCGACGCCGTCGTGATTCACGAAATCGTCGTCTTCCGAGGCGATCACGGCGCGCTTGAGGTTGTCCGAGATCTGCGCATACGGCACCCACTGCTGGCGCCAGCGCAGCTCGCCGTGCTCGCGCGCCAGGCGCCACGCCTCGGAGCGCTGGAACGTGGTGGACTCGGGGTGCACCACCAGCATCAGCGCAATGCGCGCCACAAAAAACAGTTGCAGGGCGAGGAAGGCGGCGATGAGCAGGCCGATCCAGCGCAGCAGGGGTTTCATGCGCGCTTCATTCCATGACGGCGCGCAACTCGGCGAGCACCTGGGCCGAAGGGGGGCGCACGCCGCGCCAGATCAAAAAGGCCTCGGCCGCCTGCTCCACCAGCATGCCCAGCCCGTCGCGCGGCACGGCGCCATGTTCGAGTGCCCAGGCCATGAAGCCGCGCGCGGCCGGGCCGTACATCATGTCGTAGGCCAGCGCGCCGGGCCTCAAGACACTGGCGGGAACCGGCACGCCGGCGCCGCTGAGGCTGCTCGCCGTGGCGTTGATGATCACGTCGAAATTGCCCTCCAGCCCTTGCAGGTCGGGAGTCAGAAGCTCTGTTTTTTGTAGCAATGCCAGCGCCTGGTGGCGCTCGGCCAGGGCCACGGCTTTCGCGTGGGTGCGGTTCGCAATCGCGATGCGCGCCGGCCGCGCCTCGATCAAGGGGCCCAGCACGCCGGCCGCGGCGCCGCCCGCGCCGATCAAGAGCACGTCACGGCCCGCCAGCGCCACGCCCGCGTTGCGCTGAATGTCGTCCACCAGGCCGATGCCGTCGGTGTTGTCGGCGTGGATGCCGTCGGCTTCGAAGCTCAGGATATTGGCCGCGCGCGCCAGCTCCGCGCGCGCGCTGACCTGGCTGGCCACGGCCGCAGCCTCGAACTTGAACGGCACCGTGATATTGCAGCCCCGGGCCGTGCCGGCGGCGTCAACCATGAACTCGCGCAGCGACGCGGCAAAGTTGGCCAGCGGGATCAGCCGCTTGCCGTAGTGCAGGCGCTGCCCGGTGAGTTCGGCAAAGCGCGCGTGAATCCACGGCGACTTGCTGTGCTCCACCGGGTTGCCCATGACGCAGTAAAGATCCATGTTCATTCGTTGCGCGCGCCGGTTCACTGGCCGGTCAGCTTGGTCTCGAGCGTTTCGTCGCGCGTGAAGCGAAAGCGCGAGACCACCACGATCTGGTCGGCCTGGCGCCGCATGGCGTCGCTGAAACGACCGAACGGCCCGGCGCTGCGCGCAATCGCCTCGGCGCGGCGGTCCAGCGCGGGACTGCCCGAAGGATCCACCACTTCGGTGGACACCACGCGCCCGTCAAAGTTGACGGTCAGGATCATGGTCAGCTCGCCGTACAGCTTCTTGCCGCTCATTTCCGGAAAATGCTCGGTGCCGCGGTCCTCGATCTTGTGGCGCAAGCCGTCGTAATACACCGCATAGACCTCCTCGCGCGTGGCCGGGCTGATGTAGCGTTTTTTGGGGCGCGCGTTTTCTTCGTTGACGCGCCGTTCGATCTCGGCCAGCAGCTTGACCAGCTGGCGCCGCTTGTCCTCCCGGGCCTGGGCTTCGGGGTTGTCGCTGGCCTCCTTGGGATCCGCCGGCGGCAGCGCGGCGAGCAGCCTTTTGACTTGCGCCAGCATCAGGCTTTGCTGCTGCTGCAGCGCCTCGACCTTGCGCTGCGCATCTTCGGCGGCATCGCCCATTTCGGTCAGCGCCGAGGGCGGCAGCGGCGTGGTCGCGCGCCCCTTGTCGGCCTCGCCCCCGCCGGCCAGCGAGGCCTGCGCGATGGCCGTGGCCTTGTCGGGGCGATCGTTCGACTTGGCGTTGACCAGGATGACTTCCAGCGGCGTGTCCTGGAACACGCGGTTGAAGCCCTCCGGGTCCACGAAGCGCACGGTCAGCAGCCCCGCGTGGACCGCGATGGACGCGCCAAGCGCCAGCTGGAGGGTGCTGAAGGACCGCAGTTTCACGGGGATGGATTATCGCTGGTGGCCGCCCCGGTTTTGGCCTCGGCCTCGGCCTCGGCCTCGGCTTCGCTCACGTCCACGGCAATGGCGATCGGGCCGGCCACGGCGTCGTCCTCGTCGCCTTCGTCCTCCTGCGAGGCCGCCTCGGGTGCCTGATCCAGCCGCTCGATCACCGTGCCGTTCACATCCAGCGTGATCTCGTCGATCGCCCCTAACCGCACACGCACGCGGGCGCCGCGCGGCAGGCTTTGCGTGCCGAGCACGGGCAGCACCAGCGGCAGATCGTCGGCGCGCACCAGGCCTTCCTTGAAGACGGTGCCGGTCAGCTCGGTCATGCCCTGCTGCTGCACGTACTTGAGCGTCCAGAAGCGCTCCATGCCGCGCTGGTAGTCGTTGTAGGCGGCGTAGGTCGCATCAAAGCTGGAAATGATGGAGAACAGCTCGGCATCCTTGGGCTTGAACGGCGCGGCCAGCGCCGCCGTTTTGCCGTGGCGCGCGCAGGCAATGATTTGCCACTGGTTCACCAGATCCGTGTAACGGCGCAGCGGCGAGGTGCTCCAGGCGTAGCTCTTCACGCCAATGCCGGCGTGCGGCAGGGCCTTGGTGCCCATGCGCACCTTGACGCCGGGCAGCAGGCTGGCCTGGCTGCGGTAGATGCCGGGCACGCCCAGTTCGGCCAGCCAGTTGCCCCACGTGCTGTTGGCGACGATCGCGGCCTCGGCCACGATCAAGTCCAGCGGCGCGCCGCGCTGGCGCGTGCCGATCTGCACCTGCTCGCTGCCGTTCGGCTCGGCGCCGATGTTGCCGACCAGTCTGAAGTTGTAGTCGGGCCGGTTGAAGGTCTCGGGCTTGCCGCGCACCACTTCGCGCCGGGCTTTCAGGCTCTTGGCGAGGCGGTGCAAAAATGAGAGCTGTTCGCGCAAGTCCAGCAAGGGCTGCGGCGTGTTTTCAGCATGAATCGACGGATCGGCCAGCCAGGCCTCGGTGACGATGTGGTCGAGCTGGTCGTGGCGCAGGTTCACGCTGACGGGCACGCGCTCCAACCGGGTTTCGGTGGCGGTGATGGCCAGCGTGGCTTCGTCGATCGTCACGTACAGCGACACGGCGGGGTTGGCGCGGCCTTCGTCGAGCGTGTAGATCTGCACCACCTCGTCGGGCAGCATGGTGATCTTGTAGCCCGGCATGTAGACCGTCGAGAGCCGATGGCGGCCGAGCTGGTCGAGCGCGCTGCCGGGCGTGATGGCCAGGCCCGGCGCGGCGATGTGGATGCCCAGCACCACGGTGCCCGTGCCCAGGCCCTGCACCGACAGCGCATCGTCGATTTCGGTGGTGTGCGAGTCATCGATCGAGTACGCCTGCACGCTCGCCAGCGGCAGCTCGTCCGGTGGCTGCGGTGCCGTGACGGCGGGAAAGCCCGTGCCCTTGGGGAAGTTCTCGAACAAAAAGCGCTTCCAGTGGAACTGGTAGGGCGAATCGATCGCGCCGGCCTGCTGCAGCAGGGCCAGCGGCGCGGTATGGGTGGCGCGCGACGCCTCGACCACGGCCTTGTACTCGGGCGCGTTCTTGTCGGGGCGGAACAAAATCTTGTAGAGCTGCTCGCGGATCGGCGCCGGGCACTGGCCCTGGCCCAGCTCGGCGGCCCAGGCGGCAATCTGCGCCTGCAGCTGTTTTTTCTTCTCGATGCCGGCCAGCGCCTGCTGCAGGATCTCGGCCGGCGCCTTCCGGAAGCGGCCCTTGCCGGCGCGGCGAAAGTAATGCGGCGCCTCGAACAGGCGAAACAGCGCGGCGGCCTGCTCGACCAGCGTCGCCTGCTCGCTGAAATAGTCGCGCGCCAGTTCGGCAAAGCCGAATTCCTCCTCGGGCGCAAATTCCCAGGCCAGCTCCAGCTCGATGGTCTCGCTCAGGGCCTGCGCCTGGCGCACCAGTTCGGCCGGCGCGGGCTTGTCGAACTTCAGCAGCAGGTTGGCGGCCTTGACCTTGACGCGCTTGCCGCTGTCCAGCTCCACCTGCGCGGACGATTCCGCCTCGGACAGCACGCGCCCGGCGTGGAATTTGCCGGCTTCTTCAAACAATACAAACATGGGCCGGATTGTCCCATGCGCGCCGGCACCAGGATATTCTGGTCATGGGCCTTCCTGGTCACCGAGGACCCTCGCACAGCGCCACAATTCAGGCAGCCTTGGCATTCTCCCTGGCAATCGTCGTCCAACCGCCCCTCCAGTGCTGCGCAATGGCGTTGTCCTGCGGGTCGATGCAGAAAAGGTGCAACCAACCGTTTCCTGCCACTTGCTGCACGATCGCGTTTTCGGCCATCACCCGGTCGATGGCACTGCGGGGCGCTTCGATGAACACGCTCAGGCGCAAGGGGTTGTGGCGCAGAACTTGACCGTCATGCAGCGACTGCAGCGCCAGGCCAATGCGCAGATCGCCGCCATTGCCCTCGAACACGCCAATATCACCCCCCACCACGTTGTGCAGCAACTTGTTGCCGCTCCCGAAGCGCAGGTTATCCACGGTCGACGCGTGATACTGCATGTTGATCCAGTTCGTGACCAGCATCGGGGCCGTCATGAGCAGGGTCAGGATCTTCAGATCAGGGTCCAGCCGGTAGTCGTAGTCATGCAGGAAGCTGCGACCTGCCAGATTCATATGCCGTGTGCGTGCGCGCGGCGCCACGATAAACGCGGCATTGTTCACCAGGCCCCACTCCGGCCGAACCTGGGACCAGTCGTTTCCGCGCTGCCGCAAGGACTGCAGCAAAGCTTCGGGCTGAGGGCTCAGCGCCGCCAGTCCCAGGCTGCTCGCGCGTTCCGCGCGCGAGTGCTCGCCGGCGACAGCGAGCCAGCGCCGCAGCTCGTCCATTCGGGCGCTCAGGGCCTGCGGGACGGCTTCAGTGTCGTAGAGCGTCATCTCGTCCGTGGTCGTGTTGTGCAGCGCGGGCACAAAGTGCGTGTCGTCCGGGATACTGATGCCGCGCTCGCGCAAGCACTTCCGTACGGACGCGAGGTTGAGTGCGTCGGCCAACGCCCGTGCGTTCACATCGCCACTTTGCCCGCCACAGGCGCCACAGTTCAGCCCCGCGGCCTGCGGGTTGTTGGCGCTCTGGCTGCCATGGCCTGCAATCAGCACCAGCGGCGCAAATCCATCGACCAGCCCCATGGCGGTGAGGATGCCATGAAGCATCGCAGCGGTGGCTGCCGGGTCGGTGGCCGCCCGGGGCAGGCGCGGACGCAGTGCCGAGGTGCCCTTGACCGGCAAACCCGTGTCTTCCCAACGTGCGGGCACCGCGCCCGAGGGCAGGCTCTGTGACAGCAGTTTGCCGCCATACAACAGTCCCAGTGACTCGACAAAGCTGAACCCCGATGCAGGCGACATCCGCAGGTTTGCCCAGCGCTGGCGCCACTGCAGTGCCTGGCGGCGCCGTTTTGTGAGCACTGTCGCCAGATGGGGCTCGTCCGCGCTCTCGGTCACACGTTGCGCCGGCGCCAACAGGCCCGGCACCTGAGGTCGAACCAGCACGCTGCCCAGGGGCGAGTATTCAACCGGCAGTCCGAAGAAGCCGGCAAATGCGCGGGTTTCGATGCCTGGATTGACCGACTCGAGCGCGCGCCGGAACACCTCAGACCTCACATCAATGCAGAACACCGCCTGGACAGCAGCCCGCGTGGGAGAAGGTCCAGGCATGGGTGCGGCCTGTATCAAACCGTCAGCCAGCGGTTGTTGATAGGCGATCTCGACGGCATGCTGCAGCAGCCAGTCCGTGCGCTGGACGTCCTGCAGCCGCCGAGCCGCATCCTGTGCGTTGGCCCACTGGTCCACCCAGCCAAACGGCACGTCGCCGGATTCAGCGTCCCCGTGCAGCAGCCACTCCCACGCCAGCCGTATTGCCAGCAACTGCTCGATCTGGTCGTCGTCCCGTCCTCCCAGGCGAGCCTGCCAGCGCAAGTACGCGCACCAGGCGCCCCAGCCGCCTATCGCCAACAGCACGGCGGTCAGGTAAGCCTCGCGGCCCTTTTCGGGGATGGCCATGCCGTCCAGGGCGAAGCCAATGGCCGCGCGGGGTGTGGTGGGCAAATCGCCCAGTTGGCGCAGGAATGCCGCGCGCCCCTGACGCCAAGGCAAGTCGTGATCTGCCACCAGTTGCTGCCGCCAGGTGCCGTATAAACCCTGTGCCACATTCATCGTCCAGGTGGCCTGGCCGCGATCGAAAAACGCGGCACAGTGCTGGCTGACCTGATGGGTCACGAGTGCAGTCCAGCTCAGGCCCGGACGCGGCGCCGTCCCCCTGTCGCGCAGATCGGTCACCAGCGAAAGGCGATGCACCGGCGCATTGTCAGTTTGCAACGCCGCCACCAGCTTGTTGACCGTGTCTTCGGTGTCAGGCGGGCGGGTGCCGGACACGGTGCCAGTGAGTGCGTCACGCTGTGCCGCCATCGCCAGATGTTCGCGCCGTAACGTGCCTGCAGCCCACTGTGCCCGAAACCATGCGCGCGGCAGGGTGAGCGGGGAACCTGCCAGGGTGCCCAGTTCGGCCGCGACGTGTGAAATGGGGCGGTCTACCCATCCCCAATAGGGGTTGACGGCGATGCTCTGGTCCAGCGGCCAGGTGGGCGCCACGCGAGCGCAGGCTGCCGTGATCTGCGCGGCCAATGGCGAGTCATCAAGCCCGGGTGTATCGACACGCGTATTCATTGCGATGCTCCGGCAGCAGGGTGCGAGGTCAAGGGCATGAAGTTTCCGCCTGGCAGCGACGATGCCTTGGTCACCGCTGGGCCCGGAGGTGGCCACAGCCTGAACGCGATCCCGTTGAACGTCTCGTCCAGAAACAGCCCACCGTAAAACCAGGGGTACAGGCGCTGTGCCAGCTGGCTTCGGGGCGCCACGGTGACGAGCGACTGCACCGCGAACAGCGCTGCAAAGATGATCGCCACCATCACCCACAGTCCCGTGATGGTTGAGGTGGCAGGCGACTGCAACCAGATGCCAAAAAGGACGTGCAGGGCAAAGTAGATCAACGTGATGCCAAAGGCAGCGAGAGCCAGGGCGGGCAGCCAAAATCCCCCAAGTCGCGGGGCCTGCACCCGTATCAAAGGTGTCAGCGCCAGGCCCACAACGCCTGCCAGCACCCAGATGGCGGGTGCGGCAACCAGGGCGGGCGTCAGCGCCGTCCATAACACGCCCGCGGCCAGCACCATGCCCAGTCCGACCAGGGCGCCGGCCCCTATCCCCGCCCAGCTCGGAGCTGCGGCGCGTGGTGACAGCTTTGCCACCGAGCTCGTTTGCACGGTGCCCCCAGAGCCGAGAAACGAATGGGCCTTGTACAGCGAATGTGCCAACAGATGGACGAGTGCCATGTCCCACGCGCCCAGTCCGCATTCCACCAGCATGAAGCCCATCTGCGCGCAGGTGGACCACGCCAGCATCACCTTCACGCTGATGCGCGTGGTCATGACCAGCGCCGCCAGCGATGCCGTGGCAGCCCCTGCCAACACCAGAAGTACTTGCGAGGCCGGTACTTGTGACACCAGCGGAGCGAAGCGAATGAGGACAAATCCCCCCAGATTGACGATGCCCGCGTGCAGCAGCGCCGATACGGGGGTGGGCGCCTCCATGACCTGAATCAACCAGCCGTGAAATGGCAACTGGGCGCATTTCAGCAGCGCGGTGCAGGCAATGAGGGCCGTCGCGATCCGGGCGCTCAGCGGCAAGGCGGGGCTGTGGGTCGCCATCAGCAGGATCTGGTCTATTTGCAGGGTGCCAAAAGCCTGGTACAGAAGACACACAGTACCCGCCATGCACAAATCGGCCAGGCGCGCGACGATGAATTTCTTGTGCGCTGCCACGACGGCCGCGGGCCGCTCACCAAAAAAAGTCAACAGTTGATGCAGCGCCAGGCTCGTCCCCATCCATGCCAGGGCCAGCCCCAATACGTTGTTGGTGGCCACCACCACAAAGACCGACGCCAGAGTCGTCATGAGCCAGCGCACATAGTGGCGCTCCCTGCTTTCGCCCTGCAGGTAGCGTTGCGAGTAGCGGACGATGACCCAGCCCACAAATGCCACCAGCAGCAGCATCGCCGCGCCCAGACGGTCGACCCGTTGGCCATAGGCGGCGCCATGGAGGCCCAGCGCGGCAGCGACCAGCAAGGCCGCCGCCAGACCCAGTGCCGCACCGGTGGCCCACCGTGCGGCGCGCCAGGCCGTTGCCGTGTCGTGGCGCGGACTGGCGAGCAGAGCGGCCGTCGCGGTCGCCAGCGCTGGCGCCAGCACCCAGATGGCCTGTGCCAGCGGCAGGGTGACAGGAGAGAAAAGTTGAAGCGTCATAACGAAGTCCGGAATGCGAATGAACAGACTTTGCCGGCATCTGATCATTCTGTAAAATACATTTTTCAGTCAATTTCAATCTAAAAAACAGAACTATTTATCAATGAGCCGCCTGAACTTTCATCATCTGCATTACTTCTGGGCGGTCGCCAAGGAGGGGAATCTCACCCGCGCCGCGACGCGCTTGCATGTGTCGCAGTCGGCTCTGTCGGCGCAGATCCGGCAACTGGAGGAGCAGCTTGGTCAGCAGTTGTTCACGCGCGTCGGTCGAGGCCTGCAACTGACGGAAGCGGGACAGCTGGCGCTGGGCTACGCCGATTCGATCTTTGCGGCCGGCACGGAGTTGATGGCGCTGCTGCGCGAGGGGCGCCGCGACGAACGTCAGGTCATCCGCATCGGCGCCGTGGCCACGCTGTCGCGCAATTTTCAGGAGAACTTCATGCGCTCGCTGCTGGAACGCGACGATGTCGAGCTCGTGCTTCAGTCAGGGAACCTGCTCGATCTGATGGCACGACTGCGGGTCCACACACTGGACCTTGTCCTGTCGAACCAGCGTGTTCATGCCAGCACTGACAACCCCTGGCGGTGCCAGCGTGTCGCACGCCAGCCCGTCAGCCTGGTGGGCAAGGTCCGGCCCCCCGGCATGCCGTTTCGCTTTCCGCAAGACTTGTCAGAGGTGCCGCTGCTGTTGCCGGGGCGTGACAACGACATCCGCGCGGCCTTCGACATGATGTGTGAGCAGCGCGGCATCCGTTACCGCATCAGAGCCGAGGTGGACGATATGGCACTGATGCGCCTGCTGGCACGCGATTCCGACAGTGTGGCGCTGATGCCGAGCGTGGTGGTGCAGGACGAATTGCGCAGCGGTCGCCTGATGGAATACGGAGTGGTGCCGGATCTGTTTGAGAATTTCTACGCCATTTCGGTGCGGCGCCAATTCGAGCCGCCTTTGCTGCGAGCGTTGCGCAAGCAGCCCGAAGCCGCGGTGCTGGGGGCGCTGTAGCCGCACCGGCAAGACTTGCCCGGCGCAGCGCCTGCGGGTGGCGGTAGTGGACTCGTCGTCACGCCAGCTGCAAAAACTCGAACACCTCGTCGATCTGGGCGTCGAAGTCGCTCAGGGCGTGGTCGCTGCCCTCCAGCAGCCGGATGCGCGCGCCGGGATAGCGCGCCGTCATCTCGCGCCAGTCCAGCACCTCGTCGCCCTTGGCGATCACGGCGAAATAGTTGCGCGGGTCGGCCACCGGGCCGCATTCGAGGGCGCGCAGCTCGTCCACAAATTCCGGCTTGAAGAAAAAGTGATCGGCGGGGTCGTGCCAGGCGGTTTGCTCGCCCACGTACTTTTGCAGGTCGCGCGCCGGGGCAATGGCCGGGTTCAGTAGCACGGCCTTGCAATGGGTCTGCTCGGCCACAAATGTCGCGTAAAACCCGCCCAGCGACGAGCCCACCACGGCCATCGATTCGTGTGGCCACGCGGCAATGCAGTGCATCAGCAGCGCCATGGCTTCGCGCGGCGAGGGCGGCAGCTGCGGGCACCACCAGGTCACGCCGGGGTGCTGCGCTTGGACGCGCGCGGCAACTTTTTGCGCCTTGGCGGAATGGGGCGAGGAGCGAAAACCGTGCAGGTAGAGCAGGTGGGTGGTGGGCATGGCGCCATCATACGAAGTCGGCCCTGCTACAAATTATGTCGGCGGCGAGCTCTTGCGAGCGCTCCCAGCCCCATCAGCATGAGCGCATAGGTCGAAGGTTCGGGAACGGCGTTTGGAGTGGCCGGCGCCGCGTTGCCGACTCCGTCGGTAACGATCGAATAGCCGGGGTGCTCTGCTGTCCATTCAGGGTCGAGATACAAGGGGTCGATAAATCCGTTTGCAGTCTCAATCCACAAATCACCATTTTGTGTTTGACTGCCCGTCGCCTGCAATGTCAGAGTGATGGGTAGGGCGTCACCTGGCGCGCGCAACGAAAGACGTCAGGGCTGAAGCTGAAACTCGACGAGCTGACGAACCCAGTTGTTGTATCCATCGTCATATTCGGTCTTGACTAAGCTGCGTGTTGCCGGCGCGTACCAGTTGGCCAAAACCAGTCGACCATTACTGTGGGTTGTGTCGCTGTTCCAGAACCCTTTGTACTCAACCTTGAACGCGTCGAACTCACCTGCAGGTACCTTCACCTTCTCGAATGCGACTACGGTTGCCTTAAGTTCCCATCGCCCTTTGCTCCCGGTGACCTTGTTTGCAAAGCTAGCCTTGTACGCCCACTTCTTGCCCACCTCCAGGGGAAAACTCAGTGTCTTTACCTCCCCCGACACTACCGATGTTGATGATTCCATGATGCTTAAATCAGGTGTCATCAATAGCGTGCCCTCGTTCTCGGTGCCCTCAATCTGCGAGGCCGTGACCGCCGTGATGCGCCAATCAAACTTGGAGTCCTTGACCCCTGTGCGGCGATCGGCTTGTTCATACTTCCATCGATCTCCCACTTTAATCGTAGGAACTTCGGCGCGCTTGACTGCGTCTTCGGCTGACGCTGAGTTGGTGCACAGAACAGTGAACGCGAGTAGGCCCACTCGCAGCAAGTTGCTCAGCTGTGGTGCGTCGATGGTAGTGTTGGTCTTCACTTCGATCTCCCTTCGCAACGGTGGCTTGGCAGATAGGGCGCTGCCATGACGCTCAACTAAGATTAGACGATGAAGATTTTGCTTGGGGCGGTTTCAAGACTGTTGCGCTTCAGACTTGAAACCGCCTTGGCTTTCTGGAAATGAGGCCGTGATATAGAAATGGAATATGACGACACGTTGATTCGGCGTAAGCGGGCGGCGAACTCATCTTGGGCAAGATCCGAGCCGCCTTCTCCTGAACCCGAAAATTGCCCGTTTGTCAGCCGCCGTGGTGGGGTTTAACGTCGTGTACCGATGAAGTTACCCGTCGCAGGCGGGTTGGTATCTGTATAGGTGCCGCTCGCCGCGCCCGTCAGGAAGTTGAGGGTGCCCGTGGCGGTGCCGTCAGGAGCTGACAGGTTGAAGGCGCCGGCTGCGAGGTCCGTGAATGCCACGGTGCACGCATAGTTGGTGGTGCCACTGCCGTCAATCGAGGTGCAGTCGGCATTGCCACCGCCGTAAATATGGATGATGGTTGAGCCGTTGGCATTGGGGTCGGACACCTCCCAATCGCCCGTGTAGGACGTCCTCGTCAAGGCCAACGGCGTGTCCGGGTCCACGGCGGGCAGCCCAAGCTGGGAGGCCAGGGCGTTGGTGGCGGCCAGATTCAGCCCCGCGGTGTTGATCGTGGTCGTGTTGCTTTGGTAGCCGAAGTAGACCTTGCCGCCGCGTTCCACAAACACGCCCTGGTAGCCCAGCCCGCTGGCGATCAGCGGCGGATTGCTCAGCGTCATGACGCGTGCGTCGCCCAGAGTGGAGATGGTGTAGGAGCCCGTCCCGATCGCGGTGCAACTGCGGGTGGACCCATTGGTAAATCGCTCCTTGCACGCGTAGTAGGTCACCGGGTTGGTGCCAGTGCCCGTGAAGGCCACACGAATCTTGATGTTGCCGGTGTAATACCCCGTCGGTGTGCTGTTGAAGTTCACCGAGCCGAGCTGGCCAATGCCCAGTGTGCTCTGGCCCCAGGCCTCATTGGGTACGTCGCTGACGAAAGATGTGCCCTGGAGGGTGTTTTGGACGAAGACGCAGGGAGTCCCTTTGATTGTGTTGATCAAATCTTCGAGTTTGGTGGCCTGGTATGTCGGCGGGAGCGAAAACTCGGAGGAGTTGCAGGCTGCTGCGCCTCCGCTGGTGGTATCGCCGCCAGCGGCTACTTCCGCGCTGTACAGCGTCACGTAGTTGCTGCTTCCCGGGTAATAGGCAACCGCTGTGCTCAAGGGCGTGGTCGATTGGTAGGACAGCTTGGCATCGGCCGGGAATTTGGCGGAACCCAGCACGCTGGCTGCCAAATTGATGGACAGGTTGGTATAGCCCGCCGTCGTGATCTGGTTGTACACGTCGATCATGGAGCGGCCGGCGATGTCGAACACGGCGCGATTCGATCTGCCGGTTTCCACCTTGTCGCAGTAATCGTAGCTTGAGTTGCCGTTGGCATCGGGTGTAGTGCTGGTGCTCTCAACGTTCACGGCGCAGCTGACCCAGTTCGAACCGTTGAAATGCAGGTCTGACTGGCGGTTCGGGCTGCCCCCGTTGTTCCAGGCGGCCACCGCGCCATTGACGCTGTTGTAGCGGCGGCTCACAAACTTGGTGTTGCCCGAGGCATCCGGGGTGTTCTGGGCCAGCGTGGAAACGAGGGTCCTGGCAGACCAGTTTGTGGCGTCCTTGAAATTCAGGCTGCGCAGGGTTGCGCTCGCGACGGCCGTGTCGGCCCCGGCAGTGGGGGATGAAGCGAGCTGGTTGTTGATCGCGACCAGCGTGGCGGCCGACGCGGTCGTCAGACCCGTGTCGGCCACCAACGCATTGGCCTGGGCCAGCAGAGCCGCTTCCATGGCCGCGGGTGAGGCGGCGGCCTGAACACTGGGGTCGGCCAGGGCGGTGAGCAGCGCCGGCAGGATTTCAAGCAGCTTGTTCTGGATGATCTTGTCCAGATCGGCCTGCCTGATCACCGCGCCATCCATCGCGGTGGTGCCAACGGCGCCGGCGAGCAGGCTGGATTGTTGCTGGGTGGTCACCACCACCATGCGGGCCAGCGTGCCGGCGGCCTGGCTGTCGGCCGTGCTGCCCTTGGTGAAGTCGGCAAACAGCGAAACGTTGAGACCGGTTTGCGCCTTGACGGACGCTTCCGCCTGGGCGCTGGTGGCCCCGGTGCTGGCGATCAGGGTCTGCACCAGGGTGGTCAGCGGGCTGACCACGGCCGTTTTGTCGGCGGGGGCCTGCAGGGTGAAGGGGGTCGTCACGGGGCCGTGGTCCGCGTCGACCGCGTCGGTGCCGACCACCGCGAGAATCGGATATTTACCGGCGTCTTCCGTGGGCACCTGCAGGGTGACGTTGCCCGCGGCGTCCGTCTTGCCCGACGGCTCGCCGCTGTCGCAAATGCCGTTCAGGTTTTTGTCCAGGCAGACCGTGGCGTTTTTGATCGCGCCGTCGATCACGGTCACGGGCACGCTGGTCTTGGCTGCCGTTGGCGGCGATACGCTTGTGCCGCCACCGCCGCCGCCACACCCTGCTAGGGTCAGCATGGCCGCACCTGCAAATGCAAGTGCCAGTTTTTCGAGTTTGTTGGTCATGAGTTTCTCCCAGAAATTTGAACGATATGACTAGGATAGATATCGCCATGCACAGAGCAATGATGCAAACGCACTATCTGCGATGGCATAAAGCCCAAAACCCATGCAGATGGCCCTGCAACACGGATGAAACCTTTGTGAAACAGGTTTCCACGTGGGCCGGTGCTGCCGAAGTGCTTGATCCGGGTTCAGGTCAAGAGGACGCTCATGGTCCCGTCGAGTGCTCGCCAGGCCGCCCGGATCGGGTCAATTGCCGAACACCCGTCCCGCTTGCGGGGTCGAGAGACGGTCAATACCCGGCAGACTTCAATTGAGCCACCAACTCCGCGTTATTGCGCACATGGGACCGTTCGAGCATGGACTGCATGTGGTTGCGCACCGTCGCGGGAGCGATGTTGAGCTGCCGCGCGATCTCTTTGTGCGTCAGTCCCTGGGCGATCTGCCTGGCGACCTGGCGTTCGCGCGGCTTCAGGCTGTCGACGGGCAAGCGGCGGCGGCCTCTCAGGAAGAGAAATCCCTTGATCGGTGTGGCCACGACGACCAGCGCCCGGCCTTCGTACCACGACCGCGTGTCCCGTCCGGTCACCGCGTCGTACAGCGGTCCGGGGACCGTAAGGTGCCGTGACGCAGGCCACTCGCTGCACAGCAGAGATTCGAAGTCGTCCTCCGTGAACAGTAGATGGCCGGCACCATCCGCGATCGCCATGCTCCACGCCTTCTCGCCGAAGAGCGCTCTCATCTTTTCGAGGTGAACGGCATGGTTGATGGTCCATGCTTCCATGAGGTGCGGCACCACCGCCTGAATGAAGGTCCGCTGAACTTCCGTGAAGGGACGGTTGGTGTAGGCGCCGTAGAGGGAGACCGATTTGACGAGGCCGGTATCAGGGCTCTTGAAACCCACAATGAGCGCGTGCTCATGGCGAAATCGCCGTGCGTAGGCAAAAATTCCGGATGTCGACCGATCGACCGAGGACAGTGCCGTCAGGTGATAGTTGAAGGCGCGGCCGGGGTGGTCAAGCACCTGTCTAGGCGAAATATCTTGATCACGAATCTCCGCGTAAATTTGAAGTGCTTCCGGGGGATCGTTCAGGACGCACGGATGGTGATAGTCGACTCCTCGCGAATCCTGCACGCTCACGCCCCAGCGCGCCATGTCGAAGTGCACGATGGTCTTGACGTGGTCGAGTGCGAATTCCTGAAAGTCCTGGAGCGGAATTTCTCGGGCGCCGCGATAGATCGCGAGTAGCAGTTCGCCGAACTCATCCATTTGGTACGCCTCCCACCAAACAGTGAAAGAACCTGCGGAGATTGAATGTTTTCTTTCCGCGCCAAACTGTTCTAACGGCGACGACCGGCCAGCGAGACGATGGCTGCCCTTTGGGAAGGCAATAGAGTAGCGATGTGTGTTCAGCCACTCATGATGAACGCCGTCCCGGTGCCCGGAAATCGAGGTTACACGATGTACGTTCTACTGCGATTGACGTTGCGCGGCTAGTTGGTAGTTACGCTAGTCGAGAACGCGCGAGATTTACCCGTGAGGAACTGTGCGGTCGGCGGGCGAAAGCCATGCTGAAAAAATGCCGTCCACCCGGATTGGATGGAAGGCATGGCCCGCCTGTGACGGGATAAGCCAGGAAAGGCGGTGAACGCTTAGTCCAGACCGAGGCTGGCGCCAAGCACGTCGGCTGCCTGCAGATTCAGGCGCTGCTGGTTATTGACCTGCAGTTTGTCCTGCCCGCCGACGTAAGTGATGCCGCTGCGCTCCACGAACAGTCGATAGCTCGTGTTGCCCAGTTGGGTAGGTTCTGCCGCGAAGCGCAACACCTTGGCGTCGCCGCGTGTGGCGATGGTGTAGGTGGTGTTGAGAATGGCGGCACATGTGCCAGGCAGCGTGCGGTTCTGCGGCGTCGTCGATGCGCGAGACGCCATGTCGCCTTCGCATTCATAGAAGCGGGCTTTCTGCGTCGAAGCGTCGAAGCCGACCATGTAGCGCTTGTACGCGGCGCTGCCGTCGGCCTTGACATAGTCACGGGCCGAAATGAGCACCCGGGCATTGTTGCCATTGACGTTGGCGATGGGGACCGCGCCCGTCAGGTCGCCGGCGTTCCAGCCAATGAATTGGGCCAGCGTTGCGTCGCGCCACGTTGCTGTATTCGCGTTCATCGGATCGTCTGCCTGGGGAATGGTGGCGCGGCCATTCGCGGTGCGGTCGTAGTACTCCGGGTTTTCCAGATCTGTGCTGGTCTGGTAGCGCAGCTTGGCGCCGGCGGGGAACACGGTGTTGCCAAGCAGGGACTGGATGGCGGGGAGTTCCGGGTTCGGGCCCCAATTGGAGAACTTGCCCTGATTGTCAGCCAACGGGTAGGCGCGGATCTCCCGCACCACGTCGATGATCTTCAGCCCCGCGATGTCGCGGTCGTAACGCTTGGCCTTGCTCTTCTGGCTCTTGCAGTACAGCGACTCCGACTCGCCCGCCGCGTTGAATGCCGACGACTCGTGAACAAAATTGGTCGGGCAATCGAACCATTCGGTACCGGTCCAGTAGATCTGCGGGCGTATCCAGTTGTTCAGGCCTTCGCCCCATTCGAGCTCGTCGCCATTCACCTTGCGGTTGCGGTATTCCGTGAAGTGGCGCTTGCCGTCAGCGTCAGGGGTGTTTTGCGCGGCGGTCGCGCTGAATGCCCGCAGGTAGTAATTGTTGACATCGGTGAATTCGAACCAGCGCAGGCTCACCGTGTCGGTGGGCGTCTCGGAGGCATTGTCGGGCACGCTGGTCTGACTGTTGGCCGCCACCACCAGGCCGATGTTGTCCTTGGACAACCCAGATTCGGTGGCAACCTGCTGTGCGGCCGCCGCAATGGCCGCTTCCTTTTCCGCCAAGGTGGCGGTGCCGCTGGACAACACCGGTGAATCGAGTACCGCCAGGATCACGCTGGGGAGTATCTGCAGCAATCGGGCGTTGATCGCCGCGTCGATTTGAGCTTTGGTCAATGCTGCCCCATCCGTGCCCTTGGCGTCAGTGGTCGCGGTGCGCTGCGTTTGGGTGGTCACCACGATCAGGCGCGCCACGGTGCCGGCCTGTTTGCCGGTGTCGCTGGCATCCTTGGTGAAATCATCGAAAAGTGAGGCGCTCAGGCCCAATTTGTCCTTGATGGCATCGGCTGCTGCTGTGGAGGTGCCGCCGCTGGCTTCTACATAAGCCTGCACCAGCGTGGTCAGCGGGCTGATCACGGCGGGCTTGTCGGCAGGTGCCTTGAGCGTGAAGGGGACGAGTACGGGCCCGGTATCGAAGTCCTCGGCGTCGGTCCCGACAATAGCGAGGACCGGATATTTGCCGGCGTCCGCGCTATCAATCTGCAGCGTCACTTTGCCGTCGGCGTCCGTCTTGCCCGACGGCTCGCCGCTATCGCAAATACCGTTGAGGTTTTTGTCCAGGCAGACCGTGGCGTTCTCGATCGCGCCGTCGATCACGGTCACGGGCACGCTGGTCTTGGCCGCCGTTGGCGGCGATACGCTTGTGCCGCCACCGCCGCCGCCACACCCTGCTACGGTCAGCATGGCAGCACCTGCAAATGCAAGTGCCAATTTTCCGAGTTTGATCGTCATAAGTTCCTCCAAAAAATTTGAACGAAGCGCTCCGGAGATCCCTTCGGAATTCGCCTGGAACGCATTGGGCCGATAGTTGTGACAAATTGCATCCCATAAACATGGGGCACTGTCGGACTGCCGCGACGTTGATAGCGAATTCCCCCATTTATGGGAGGAGGTGCGGCTGGCGGTTCGCCCAAGCTGCGCTTATGCTCGCGCCGTGTTACAGATTTAAACCAGTTCGGAGCCAGGAAGATGCCGGTGTGGCGTGTATTGATTGTTGAAGACGACTCGCAGATGCGCGAGTTTTTTGCCGCCAGCGTGACGCGCTGCGAGCGGCTGGCGCTGGCCGCCAGCGTGGGCTCGGTGGCCGAGGCGCGCGCCTGGCTGGACGACCCGGCCCATGCGGTCGATGTGCTGTTGACCGACCTGGGCCTGCCCGACGGCAGCGGACTCGACGTGATCCGCCACGCCACGCGCCTGCACCCGGCCTGCGAGCCACTGGTGATCTCGATGTTCGGCGACGAAGACAATGTGCTGGCCAGCATCGAGGCCGGCGCGCTGGGGTACATCCACAAGGACTCGACGCCCGACGACATCGCCCACACCATTCTGGAGATGAAGGACGGCGCTTCGCCGATTTCCCCGATGATCGCGCGCCGGGTCCTGTCCAAGTACCTGAGTTTGCAGTCAAATCAGGCGCTAGCCCAGGAGCAGCGTGCGCGGGAGGCTATTGAAAAGGTAGCATTCGAGGCGCAAGCCACGGCCAACAGCGGCCTGCTTTCCAGGCGCGAGCAGGCGGTGCTGGAGCTGATCGCGCGCGGGTTTTCGTACCTGGAGATCGCGCGCCTGCAGTCGGTCAGCGTGCACACCGTGCAAACCCACATCAAGAACCTGTACAGCAAGCTGGCGGTGCACTCCAAGAGCGAGGCCGTTTTTGAGGCCACCAAGCTCGGCCTGCTGCGCGCGCACGGCTGAGCGGGAGCGCGGCGCGTCAGCCGCTACCATGCGCGCATGATGATTCGCCGTGTTCGTGTTGTTGCGGGGCTGCTGCTTTGGCTGGGGCTGGCCTGCGGCGCGGGCGCCGCGACGCTGGAGTTGCGCGAGGCCAACGCCAGCATTGCCGTGAACGGGGTGACCACGCAGAAGGCCGTCGCGCTGCCCTACAACTGGGATCGTCTGCACCGCGGCCAGCCCGGCACTGCGACCTTCGACGTGGCCTTTGCGCTGGCAGAGCGCCCGAGCGAGCCCTACGAGGTCTATTTTCTGCGCCTGGGCAACGCCTACGAGGTGTGGCTGAACGGAACCATGCTGGAGCGCAACGGCAACCTGCAGGCCTTCAACAGCGACGACTATGGCCAGGTGCCGCGCACCGTGGCCCTGCCGCCGCAACTGCTGAAAGAAGACAACCTGCTGCACATCCGCATCCGGGCCGACACCGGACGCCGCGGCGGCGTCCCCGCCGTGGTGGTGGGGCCCGACCATGAGGTGGATGCGCTGTACAACGCCGAATACCGCTGGCGCGTGACCGGCTCCGAAGTGGTGGTGATTTTGAGCCTGCTGGTGGGCGCCATGGCGCTGGCGCTGTGGTTGACCCAAACCGATCCGACCCAGCCGGGGCGCCTGCGGCGTGATCCCCTGTACCTGTTCGCGGGCCTGGCCGAGCTCAGCTGGGCTCTGCGTGTGGGCGCCGTCCTGATCGAGCAGCCGCCGCTGCCGTGGTCCCTGTGGGGGCCGCTCAGCGCTGTGGCGCTGGGCGGCTGGGTCTGCTTCATGATGGCTTTTTGCTGCATTGCGGCGGGCTGGGCGCAGCATCGCTGGTCGCCCGCGTTCCTGCGCTCGCTCTGGCTGTTGCTGGCCGCTGGCGGCGTGGCGGCCTTCGCCACCTACGCCTGGCATCTGCCGTGGCTGCTGACGCTGTGGTACGGCCTGCTGGCGGCCATCGCGTTGCCGTTTGGCATTTTTTACTGCTGGGCCACCGTGCGGCACCCCACCGCCATGCGCGTGCCGGTGGCGCTGGCGCTGGTGCTGAACGTCGCGATCGGGCTGCGCGACTGGGTGGTGTTTCGTTTCTCCGACGCGTTCGGCGGCAATACGTACACGCGCTACTCCTCGGTGGTGTTCGGCCTGACCCTGGGCTACATCGTGCTCACGCGCTTTCGCGAGGTCAGCGGGCAGGCGCGCGACCTGCTGGCCAATCTGGCCAGCCGGGTCGCGCAAAAGGAGCTGGAACTGGCACAAAGCTACGCGCAGGTCGAACAGCTGGCGCGCCAGCAGGAGCGCACCACCGAGCGCACCCGCATCCTGCGCGACATGCACGACGGCGTGGGCTCGCACATCAGCGCCGCGATCCGCCAGCTGCAATCGGGCAAGGCCAGCCACGACGAGGTGCTGCTGACCCTGCGCGACTCGCTGGACCAGCTCAAGCTGTCCATCGACGCGATGAACCTGCCGCCCGGCGACGTCACGGCCCTGCTGGCGAATCTGCGCTACCGGCTCGAGCCGCGTTTTGCGGCCTCCGACATCGAGCTGCAATGGGATGTGGAACTGCTCGAACCTTTGGCACGGCTCGATGCCGGCGCCATGCGCCAGCTGCAGTTCATGGTGTTCGAGGCGCTGTCCAACGTGCTGCAGCATGCGCACGCGAGCCGGCTGCGCATCGACGCGCGCCAGCTGGGCGCCGGCGTGCAGCTGCGCATCATCGACAACGGCCGTGGTTTCGACGCGGCGGCGCCGCTGCGCAAGGGCCTGCTGTCCCTGCACGAGCGCGCCGCCTCGATCGGCGCGACCCTGGCGCTGGACAGCGAGCCGGGGCACACGGTGGTGGAAATCAGGCTGGCCTGAGCGGGATGGTCCGGGCACGGGATAATCACGCCATGTCCGCGGTATTTGACAAACCTTCCCTGTGGCAACGTGCCACCCCGATGTTCCGGGGCTTCGACGGCCCGCTCGCGTTTGCCGTATTTCTGCTCGCCTGCGCCGGCTTGGTGACGATGTATTCGTCGGGCTACGACAACGGCGCGCGCTTTTACGACCACGGCCGCAACATGCTGATCGCGGGCTCCATCATGTTCGTGGTGGCGCAGATTCCGCCGCAGCGCCTGGCCAGCCTGGCGGTGCCGCTGTACACGCTCGGGGTCGCGCTGCTGATCGCCGTGGCCATTTTCGGTGTCACCAAGAAGGGCGCGCGGCGCTGGCTGAATCTGGGCGTCACGATCCAGCCCAGTGAAATCCTCAAGATTGCCATGCCGCTGATGCTGGCCTGGTGGTTCCAGAAGCGCGAGGGGCAGCTGCGCCCGCTGGATTTTCTGGTGGGCGGCGTGTTGCTGGCCGTGCCCGCCGCGCTGATCATGCGCCAGCCCGACCTGGGTACGGCGCTGCTGGTGCTGACGGCCGGCGTGGCGGTGATTTTCTTTGCCGGCCTGAGCTGGAAACTGATCCTGCCGCCGGTGCTGCTGGGCCTGGTCGCGATCACGCTGGTGGTGGCGTTCGAGCCGCGGCTGTGCGCCGATGGCGTGCGCTGGGCGGTGCTGCACGACTACCAGCAGCAGCGCATCTGCACGCTGCTGGACCCCACGCGCGACCCGCTGGGCAAGGGCTTTCACATCATCCAGGGCATGATCGCCATCGGCTCGGGCGGTGTTTGGGGCAAGGGCTTCATGCAGGGCACGCAGGCGCACCTGGATTTCGTGCCCGAGCGCACCACCGACTTCATTTTTGCGGCCTTTGCGGAAGAATTCGGCCTGCTGGGCAATCTGCTGCTGATTGCGGGTTTCGTCTTCCTGGTGCTGCGCGGGCTGATGATCGCACTGGAAGCGCCCACGCTGTTTTCGCGCCTGCTGGCGGGCTCGATCACCTTCATGTTCTTTGCCTACGCGTTCGTCAACATGGGCATGGTCAGCGGCATCTTGCCGGTGGTTGGCGTGCCCCTGCCCTTCATCAGCTACGGCGGCACCGCCATGGTCACGCTGGGCATGGGCATCGGCATCCTGATGTCCATCTCCAAATCCAAACGGCTGGTGCAGACATGACGCATTCCGCAGACAAGACGCCGGTCGGCATCATCGGCGTGGGCAATATGGGCACGGGCATGGCGGCCAATCTGCTGGCGCAGGGCTGGCCGGTGCATGTGCGCGATCTGGCGCCGGCCAAAGAACATGAGCTTGAGCGTTTTGGGGCTGTAGCCCATGCCAGCCCTGCGCAGCTTGCTATCAATTGCGAAGTCATCATCGTCTGCGTGGTCGATGCCGCGCAGACCCGCGAGGTGCTGTTCGGCGCCGACGGTGCCGCGCCCGCGATGCGCGCCGGGCAGGCGGTGATGCTGTGTCCCACCATCGCGCCGCAGGACGTGGAAGCGTTCGCCAACAAACTGGCCGGGCGCGGCCTGCACACCATCGACGCGCCCATGTCGGGCGGCCCGGTGCGTGCGCGCGACGGCTCCATGAGCCTGATGGTCGCGTGCCCCGATGCCGTATTCGAGCAGCACCTCGCGCTGCTGCAGGCGCTCTCCAACAAGCTGTTTTGCATCGGCCAGCGCCCCGGCGACGGCGCGCGCACGAAGCTGGTCAACAACCTGCTGGCGGGCATCAACCTGGTTGGCGCGGCCGAGGTGCTGGCGCTGGCGGGCCGCATGGGGCTGGACCTGGGCACCACGCTGGACGTGATCGAGCAGTCCAGCGGGCAGAGCTGGATCGGCTCGGACCGCCTGCGCCGCGCCATCGCGGGCGACTTCGCGCCGCGCGCCCACACCACGCTGCTGGCCAAGGATACGCGGCTGGCGCTTGCCGCCGCGCAGGCCACGGGGTTCGAGCCGGCGCTGGGCCGCGTCGCCTGCGACACGTTTGCCCGTGCCATCGATGCGGGCCTGGCGGGTGAAGACGACGCCAGTGTGTTCAAGCTGCTGAAATGAAATACCCCCGATGCGCCTGCGGCGCCTCCTCCAAACCCATCGTCATTCCCGCGCAGGCGGGAATCTACGGCAATTCAGTGACGGCGCGGCGGAGAACTAAAATGGCCTCATGATCTCCCGCGAATCCACCATCGAACGCCTGGCCATCGCCCAGCGCCTGTTGCTCGAACCCTTTGGCCTGACCGAGGCGCACCTGTCGCGCGCGCTGGCGGAAATCACCTCGCACAAGGTGGACGACGCGGACCTGTATTTCCAGTACACGCGCTCCGAGGGCTGGAGCCTGGAAGAGGGCATCGTCAAGACCGGCTCTTTCAGCATCGACCAGGGCGTCGGGGTGCGCGCCGTCAGCGGCGAGAAAACCGCGTTCGCCTACTCCGACGATATTTCCGAGGCGTCGCTGCTCGACGCGGCCCTGACTGTGCGCTCCATTTCGTCCGCGGCCCAATCCGGGCGGGTCAAGGCAGCTAGCAGAAAGATAGCGGGGAGCCGTTCGCTGTACAACGAGCTGGACCCGATTGCCAGCATGGACAGCGCGGCCAAGGTCAAGCTGCTGGAAAAAGCCGAGCAACTGGCACGTGCCAAAGACCCGCGCGTGGCGCAGGTCATGGCCGGCCTGGCGTGCGAGTACGACGTGGTGCTGGTGGCGCGCGCCGATGGCACATTGGCCGCCGATGTGCGTCCGCTGGTGCGCCTGTCCGTCACCGTAATCGCCGAGGCCACGGTGGGTGGCACGGTGCGCCGTGAAATGGGCTCGGGCGGCGGCGGCGGCCGCTTCGGCCTGGCGTATTTCGACGACGAGGTCATCACCCGCTACGTGAACGAGGCCGTGCATGCCGCGCTGACCAATCTCGACTCGCGCCCCGCCCCGGCCGGCGAGATGACGGTGGTCCTGGGCTCGGGCTGGCCGGGCATCCTGCTGCACGAGGCCATCGGCCACGGGCTGGAGGGCGACTTCAACCGCAAGGGCTCGAGCGCGTTTGCCGGGCGCATGGGCCAGCGCGTGGCGGCCAGGGGCGTGACGGTGCTGGACGACGGCACGATTGCCGACCGCCGTGGCTCGCTCAACGTGGACGACGAAGGCAACGCGACGCAGCGCAACGTGCTGATCGAGGACGGTATCCTCAAGGGCTACCTGCAGGACTCGCTGAACGCGCGCCTGATGAAGTCCAAGCCCACCGGCAACGGCCGGCGCGAGAGCTACGCGCACGTGCCGATGCCGCGCATGACCAACACCTACATGCTGGGCGGCGACAAGGACCCGAAGGAAATCGTCGCCAGCATCAAGAAGGGTCTATACGCCACCAACTTCGGCGGCGGCCAGGTCGACATCACGAGCGGCAAGTTCGTGTTCTCGGCCAGCGAAGCCTACTGGGTCGAAAACGGCAAGATCCAGTACCCGGTCAAGGGTGCGACCATTGTCGGCAACGGCCCAGACGCATTGACCCGCGTGACGCTGATCGGCAACGACATGAAGCTCGACCCCGGCGTCGGCACCTGCGGCAAGGAAGGCCAGAGCGTGCCCGTGGGCGTGGGCCAGCCTACCTTGCGCATCGACGGGCTGACGGTGGGTGGAACGGCCTGAGCGGGGTTTTTGAAAAAAGTGCTACATTTCACAACCATGCAAGCACGCAGCGCCTTCTATTTTTACTTTTGGTTCTCAGTCCCCGGCGGACGAGAGGCAATCGCGTAGCAGAGCGCACCTCACATCGAACCGCCGGCGCCTCCAGCCCCGGCGGTTTTTTTATGCCCGAATTGATTTAACAGGAGCGACACAATGAATGCCAAGGCCACAGCCCCCACCAGCGAGAGCTGGTATGCGAGCGTCGAGAAAACCAGCCAGACCGACGACAAACGCATCAAGGACATCACCGTGCTGCCCCCGCCAGAACATTTGATCCGCTTCTTCCCGATCGTCGGCACCGCCGTCGAATCGCTGATCACGCAAACGCGCAAGAACATCCACCACATCATTGCCGGCAAGGACGACCGGCTGCTGGTCATCATCGGTCCGTGCTCGATCCACAACCCGGAGGCCGCGATCGACTACGCGCGCCGCCTGGCCGCGCAGCGCGCCAAGTACGCCGGCACGCTGGAGATCGTGATGCGCGTGTATTTCGAGAAACCGCGCACCACGGTCGGCTGGAAGGGCCTGATCAACGACCCCTACCTCGACGAGAGCTACGCCATCGACGAGGGCCTGCGCATTGCGCGCCAGCTCCTGATCGAGATCAACCGCCAGGGCCTGCCGGCCGGCAGCGAATTCCTCGACGTGATTTCGCCGCAGTACATCGGCGACCTGATCAGCTGGGGCGCGATCGGCGCGCGCACCACCGAGAGCCAGGTGCACCGCGAGCTGGCCTCGGGCCTGTCGGCACCGATCGGCTTCAAGAACGGCACCGACGGCAACATCCGCATTGCCACCGACGCGATCCAGGCGGCGGCGCGCGGGCATCACTTCCTGTCGGTGCACAAGAACGGCCAGGTCGCGATCGTGCAGACCAACGGCAACAAGGACTGCCACGTGATCCTGCGCGGCGGCAAGACGCCCAACTACGACGCTGCCAGCGTCGCCGCGGCCTGCAAGGAGCTGGAGGCGGCGAAGCTGCCCGCCACCCTGATGGTCGATTGCAGTCACGCCAACAGCCACAAGCAGCACGAGCGCCAGATCGAGGTGGCGCGCGACATCGCAGCGCAGGTCGCCGGCGGTTCGCGCAACGTGTTCGGCCTGATGGTGGAGAGCCACCTGGTCGCAGGTGCGCAGAAGTTCACGCCCGGCAAGGACCGGCCGCAGGCGCTCGAATACGGCAAGAGCATCACCGACGCCTGTCTGGGCTGGGACGATTCACTGCGGGTGCTGGAGCTGCTGTCCGACGCGGTCAAGGCGCGCCGCGCACGCAAGGCCTGAGCATAAAACTGTGCCCTAGACCATTCTGGACAATGAAATATGGCTATTGATTTGGTAGCGTCTGCAGCATCGCGAGCAGCCGGGCATGAATGCCGCCAAAGCCGCCGTTGCTCATGCACAGGATGTGGTCGCCGGGCCGCACCGCCGCCTGGATCTGCGCGACCAGTTCGTCGAGGTTGCCGGCCACCTGGGCCTTGCAGCCCGGTCCCACGCCCATAGTCGCCAGCGCCTCGCGCGCGTCCCAGTCGAGTCCGCCGGCGTGGCAGAACGCGAGGTCGGCGTCTTCCAGGCTCCACGGCAGCTGCGCCTTCATGGTGCCGAGTTTCATGGTGTTGCTGCGCGGCTCGAACACGGCGAGGATGCGTGCTTGCGGGCCGACCTGGCGGCGCAGGCCGTCGAGCGTGGTGCGGATCGCCGTCGGGTGATGCGCAAAGTCGTCGTACACCGTGATGCCGCCCACACTGCCGCGCACCTCCATGCGGCGCTTGACGTTCTGGAACTCGCCCAGCGCCTGGGCTGCTGCGGCGGGCGTAACGCCCACGTGCTCGGCCGCGGCGATCGCGGCCAGCGCGTTGAGCTGGTTGTGAACGCCGCCCAGCGCCCATCGCACCTGCGCCACGCGCTCTCCTTTTAGCAGCACGTCAAAGGCGCCGGGCTCGCCCACGGCGGAAAAATCGCTCACTGCCGCGCCAAAGCTGCGCACCTCGCTCCAGCAGCCCTGGTGCAGCACGCGCGCCAGGCTCTCTTCGAGCCCGTTCACCACGATGCGCCCGGTGGATGGCACGGTGCGCACCAGGTGGTGGAACTGGCGCTCGATGGCGGCCAGGTCGTCAAAAATGTCGGCGTGGTCGAACTCGAGGTTGTTCAGGATCGCGGTGCGCGGGCGGTAGTGCACGAACTTGCTGCGCTTGTCGAAGAATGCGGTGTCGTATTCGTCCGCTTCGATCACGAAAAAGGAGCGGCCATGCGGCAGAGGGCTCTGCGCAGGTAAAGGAGGAGCCCGCAAAGCGGGCGGGGGACACGAAGCAGAGCCCTCTGCCGCACGGTCGCCCCCCACGCGCGCCGAGACGCCGAAGTTCAGCGGCACGCCGCCGACCAGAAAGCCCGGCTGCAGGCCGGCGCACTCCAGGATCCAGGCCAGCATCGAGGTGGTGGTGGTCTTGCCGTGCGTGCCGGCCACGGCCAGCACGTGGCGGCCCTGCAGCACATGCTCGGCCAGCCACTGCGGGCCGCTGGTGTAGGGCAGGCCGGCATCCAGAATGGCTTCCATCAGCGGAAACTTCGCTGTGCCGTCGCTAAGATGGGCGCGGCTCACGACGTTGCCGACGACGAACATGTCGGGCTGCAGCGCCAACTGCTCGGCGCCAAAGCCCTCGATCAGGTCAATGCCCAGCGCGCGCAGCTGGTCGCTCATGGGCGGATACACGCCCGCGTCGCAGCCGGTCACCTTGTGGCCCGACTCGCGCGCCAGCGCGGCCAGGCCGCCCATGAAGGTGCCGCAGATCCCCAGAATATGAATGTGCATGCACCGATTTTAGGCGGGATTCAACGTGTTTCAGGCCTCCAGCCCTTGTGCAACATGTACAATCAGCTATTGAAATCGTAGCGCTCAGGTTTTGCTGGCAAAGCGCTCGCGCAGCTTCATCTTCCAGAATTTGCCGGTCGAGGTGCGCGGCACGGCGTCGATGAACTCGTAGCGCTCGGGCAACTGCCATTTGGCAAAGCCGTGCCCCAGCAGGTGCGGGCCGAAGTCGGCGGCCGTCGCGCCCCGGCCGGGTTTCAGCACCACGCAGGCCAGCGGGCGCTCGCCCCATTTTTCGTCCGGCATCGCGATCACGGCGGCCTCGGCCACGGCCGGGTGCGCCATCAGCGCGTTTTCCAGATCGACCGAGCTGATCCATTCGCCGCCGGACTTGATCAGGTCCTTGGTGCGGTCGGTGATTTTCACGAAGCCCATCGCGTCGACCGAGGCCACATCGCCGGTGCGCAGCCAGCCGTCGGCACTGAACTTCTCGGGGTCCACGGCGACCTGGTGGTAGCTTCCGGTGATGAAGGGCCCGCGCACCTGAACCTCGCCCACGCTTTGGCCATCCCAGGGCTGCTCGGTGCCATCGTCGCCCCAGACGCGCAGATCGACCAGCGGCACCGGCACGCCGGCCATGGCGGCGCGGCGGTAGCGCTCGTCCATGCTCGCGTTGCGCAGCTCGGCCTTGGGGTAGGACACGGTGGCGACCGGCGAGGTTTCGGTCATGCCCCAGCCCTGCAAAATCCAGATGCCGTGCTGGTCGAACGCGCGGATCAGCGCCTCGGGCACGGCCGCGCCGCCAACCAGCGAGCGCATGCCTTTGGGCAGCTTCCAGCGGCCGTGGTTCGGCGAGTCCGGGCTTTGCGCGGCGTCGAAAGTCTGGATCAGGCTCATCCAGATGGTGGGCACGCCGAGCGACAGGGTCGGCGGCTCCAGCTGCATCAGATCCAGCAGGTCGTCGGGGTGCAGGTGCGGGCCGGGAAACACGAGCTTGACGCCCATCATCACCGCGCCATACGGCATGCCCCAGCTGTTGGCGTGGAACATCGGCGTGACCGGCAGCACCACGTCGGTACCGCGCAGGCCCCAGAAATCGCCCAGGCTGGCCACCAGCGTGTGCAGCACGGTGGAGCGGTGCGAATACACCACGCCCTTGGGCCGGCCCGTGGTGCCCGAGGTGTAGCACATGGCGACCGGGTCGTTTTCGTCGTGCGGCGGGTACTGGAAGGCATCCGGGTCGGCGCTTGCGAGCAGGGCCTCGTAGTCGGTGAATTCCGCCGGCACGGGAGCGCCGGAGAACGGAAAGACGATGACCTTCTCGAATTTGTACAGGTGCGCGAACCGCCGGTACAGCGGCAGCAGCAAGTCGTCGATCACCAGAAAGCGGTCCTGCGCGTCATTGGCGATCCAGCCCAGCTCGTCGGGCGACAGGCGCAGGTTCAGCGTGTGCATCACGCCGCCGGCCGCGGGAATGCCGAAATAGCATTCCAGGTGCGCGTGGTGGTTCCAGCACAGGGTGGCGACGCGCTCGCCTTTTTGCAGGCCCAGCCCCTGCAAGGCCCCCGACAAGGCCCGCGTACGGCGGTAGTAGTCGCCAAAACTGTGCCGCTTGAGCGATTTGTCGGGCAGGCGCGAGACGATCTCGTTGCTGGCAAACAGGGTGCCTGCGCGCTCCAGCAGGTGATTCAGCGACAACGGCACGGGCATCATCGTGCTTTTCATGGGGGCGGGCATGCGGTGGTCTCCGGACATCGTGGTTTTGGTCTAATCTACTGCGTGCAGGCGGGCAACGCCAGTTAGAGAATGCAAAATCAACTCCATGGATACCCTGAAATCTGAAATTGCCGCGGCCGCCGCCCGTATGGTGGTGGAGGAAGGGCTGGAATACGGCCCGGCCAAGCGACGCGCGCTCAAACAGATGGGGCTGCCGGCCCGCACGCAACTGCCCGGCAACGACGAGATTGAAACGGCGGTGCGCGAGTACATCGATCTGTTTTGTGCCGACACGCAGCCCGCTGAGCTCGCCGCGCTGCGCCGGCTGGCGCTGTCGTGGATGCAGCGCATGGCGCCGTTTCGGCCCTATCTGGGGGGCGCGGTCTGGCATGGCACGGCGACCAAGCTGTCGGACATTTATATCCAGTTGTTTTGCGATGACCCCAAATCAGCGGAGATTGCGCTGATTGACCACAAGGCGGACTACGAGCCGCGCACCGTCAGGGGCTTTCACGGCGAGTCGGTAGAGGCGCTGAGCCTGTCCAGCATCTGCCGCGAGCTGGACACGATCATCGGCGTGCACCTGCTGATCTACGATCTGGACGATCTGCGCGGCGCGCTCAAGCCCGATGCCAGAGGCCGCTCCCCGCGCGGCAATATCGAGGCGGTGCGCCGGCTGCTGCAGGACACGACGCCATGAGCAACGATCACGATCCATCATCGGCTGCGCGTGGCACGCCCAAAATCGGCCCCAAGGGTGGTCGGCGCCGGATTCTTTATGCGGGCGTTGCCACCGCCGCCGCGCTGGGAGGGGCGAGCGTGGCCTGGTGGAAATTCCAGCCGCACGCCACGGCGGCAGACGCCGCGCTATGGGGTTTGACTTTCGACACGCCCAGCGGGGAAAAGCTGACCATGCAAAGTCTGCGCGGCAAACCCCTGCTGGTCAATTTCTGGGCCACCTGGTGCGCGCCATGCGTTGAGGAGATGCCTTTATTGGACCGCTTTTACCGTGAAAACTCAGGCAAAAGTTGGCAAGTTCTTGGATTGGCAATTGACCAGGTGGAGCCGGTCAATCGCTTCCTGAAAAAAGCACCGGTCAGTTATCCCGTGGGCATGGCCGGACTGCAGGGAACGGATCTGGGGCGCTCGCTGGGCAATTCGGTCGGCGGTTTGCCCTTCACCGTGGTGTTCGGTGCGGCAGGCACTGTGTTGCATCGTAAAATAGGCCAGCTTACCGCTGCGGATTTGCAGCAGTGGGCGGCGCTGGGATAAGCCGGCACAGGATGTGCCGCGGGGCATTCTCCAGAGAGCCCTGGAGATTGCTAGCACAATTGGCTAGCGAGAAAATAGAAGAAATTAAAGGCAAAAGCGCGCATTAAGCGGAATTTGGAGTAAATTCTCGCTTTTCTTATTGTCCGCAGTCGTTGGAGATTTCATGGATCTACGCAAACTCAAGACCTTGATCGACCTTGTGTCCGACTCAAATGTGTCCGAACTCGAAATCACCGAAGCAGAAGGCAAGGTTCGAATTGTCAAAGGCGGCGTCGTGCTGCAACCCGCCGCCGCACCCGTGATGGTGGCCGCGCCCGCCATCGCACCGCAGGGCCTGGCGCCAGCCACGCCGGCCGCGGCGCCTGCCGCTGAAGTGCCGCCGGGGCACGTCGTCAAGTCGCCCATGGTGGGCACGTTTTACCTGTCGTCGAGTCCGGGGGCCAAGCCTTTCGTCGAGGTCGGCAGCGCGGTCAAGGAAGGCGACACGATCTGCATCATCGAAGCCATGAAGATCCTCAACGAGATCGAGGCCGACAAGTCGGGCACCATCACCCAGATCCTGGGGCAGAACGGCCAGGCCGTTGAATATGGGCAGCCCCTCTTCGTGATTGAGTGAAGTTAAAAGTAAGCGGCCACTCATGTTTAAAAAAATCCTGGTTGCCAACCGTGGCGAGATCGCCCTGAGAATCCAGCGCGCCTGCAGCGAGATGGGTGTCAAGGCGGTGATGGTTTATTCGGAGGCCGACCGCGAGGCCAAGTACGTCAAGCTCGCGGAAGAAGCGGTCTGCATCGGGCCGGCCTCGGCGTCGCTGAGCTACCTGAATATGCCGGCGCTGATTTCGGCCGCCGAGGTGACCGATGCCGAGGCCATTCATCCGGGTTACGGGTTTTTGGCCGAAAACGCCGATTTCGCCGAGCGGGTTGAAAAAAGCGGCTTTCAGTTCATCGGCCCGACCCCCGAGTCGATCCGCCTGATGGGCGACAAGGTGTCGGCCAAGCAGGCCATGATCAAGGCGGGCGTGCCGTGCGTGCCGGGCTCCGAGGGCGAACTGCCGGACGACCCGGTGCAGATCCGGCGCACGGCCAAGACGGTGGGCTACCCCGTCATCATCAAGGCCGCCGGCGGCGGCGGCGGGCGCGGCATGCGCGTGGTGCATACCGAGGCGGCGCTCATCAATGCGGTGCAGATGACCAAGGCCGAGGCCGGCGCGGCCTTCGGCAATCCGGCCGTGTACATGGAGAAATACCTGCAGAACCCGCGCCACATCGAGATCCAGATCCTGGCCGACAAGTACAAGAATGCGGTCTATCTGGGCGAGCGCGACTGCTCGATGCAGCGGCGCCATCAGAAGGTGATTGAAGAGGCCCCGGCGCCGGGCATCCCGCGCAGGCTGATCGAGCGGCTGGGCGAGCGCTGCGTGGCGGCTTGCAAAAAGATCGGCTACCGCGGCGCCGGCACCTTCGAATTTTTGTACGAGAACGGCGAGTTCTACTTCATCGAGATGAACACGCGCGTGCAGGTCGAGCATCCGGTGACCGAATTCATCACGGGCGTGGACATCGTCAAGACCCAGATCATGGTCGCAGCCGGTGAAAAACTGCCCTTCACGCAGCGCCAGATCGAGATCCGCGGTCACGCGATCGAATGCCGCATCAACGCCGAGGACCCGTTCACATTCACGCCCTCGCCGGGGCGCATCACCACCTGGCACACGCCGGGTGGGCCGGGCGTGCGGGTGGACTCGCACATCTATACCAACTACTTCATACCGCCGAACTACGACTCGATGATCGCCAAGATCATCGTGCATGGCGACACGCGCGAACAGGCGCTGGCGCGCATGCGCACCGCGCTCAACGAGACGGTCATCGAGGGCATCCAGAGCAACATCCCGCTGCACCGCGAGTTGATGGTGGATGCGAATTTCGTGGCGGGCGGCACGAATATTCACTACCTCGAAGAATGGCTGGCGCAGCACAAGCGCTGAGCGAACAGCCCCCATGGCGTAGCACGCATGTTTGAACTGAGCCTGATGTGCCCGCAGGACCGGGTCGAGACCTTCAGCGAGGCGCTGGAGGCGCTCGATGCGCTGAGCGTGTCCGTGGAAGACTTTGATGCCCAGACCGACGCGGAGCAGGCCCTGTTTGGCGAACCCGGCATGCCGCCTCCGAAGGACGGCTGGCAGCGCTCGCGCGTGCTGGCCTTGTTCGCTACAGAATCACTAGCAAAAGAGGCAGCATCCTTGCTGGCTGCGCAGGATTTCTTTGATGAATGCCGATTGCTCGGCATCAGTCTGGTGCCCGATCAGGACTGGGTGCGCCTGACGCAATCACAATTTGCGCCGGTCGAGGTCACGCCCGAGTTCTGGATCGTTCCAACCTGGCATGAGCCGCCGGCGCAGGCCCGCACCATCATCCGGCTGGATCCGGGGCTGGCCTTTGGCACGGGCACGCATCCCACCACGCGCATGTGCCTGCGCTGGATTGCGCAGCATGGCCGTGCTGACGGGCAACACGCCGCGGGCAATCCGTTGGGCCGGGTGCTCGACTACGGCTGCGGCTCCGGCATCCTGGCCATTGGCGCGGCGAAATATGGCGCCGTGGACATCGATGCGGTCGACATCGATAGCGCCGCGGTCGAGTCCACGCGACTCAATGCGCAGGCCAATGCCGTGCGCCTGCACACCGGCCTGCCCGATCAGGCGACGGGCCGCTACCAGACGGTGCTGGCGAATATCCTGGCCACGCCGCTCAAGGTGCTGGCGCCGCTGCTGTGCGCGCATGTCGAGCCCGGTGGCTCGCTCGTCATGGCGGGGATTCTGGAGCGCCAGGCCGATGAGCTCAAGGCGGCTTATGCGCCGTATGCGCGGTTGGTGGTGGCCGACAGCGAAGACGGCTGGATCCTGATGACCGCCACGCTGTGAATCGTGGTGTGGCGCTAGGGCCGCGCGGCGACCCTACAATCCGTTACCCATGAGCCTGATCACACGCTGCCCTGCCTGCGGAACGATGTTCAAAGTCGTGCCCGACCAACTCAGGATTTCCGACGGCTGGGTGCGCTGTGGCCAGTGCGCCGAGGTCTTCGAGGCGCCCGAGCACCTGCTACCGGAACCCCTGGTCGCGGCGCCGGCCCCGTCTGTGGCCTCGGTGCCCCATAGCAGCAATGCGACGGGGGCGGCACCGGCGGCGCCCGTCGCCGGGCCCGAAGGGGCAGCCACCGCCGAAATCATCGAGCAGGACGCTGACGACGAGTTCTGGGCGCTGCCGCCAGGCGTAGATCTGCCGCCGCCTGAAATACAGCCGGACATGGAACCAGGTGCATCTGCCGAACCTGGCCCTGCGGATGAGGTCGTGCCGCCCGCGTCCCAGGAGGAACCTCTGGACGTGCTGCCGGGCGAGCCGGAGCCTGCGCCCGTGAGCGGGTTTCTGACAGAGCCGAGTGCGACGTCTTCGCTCGAGCCGGGCCCGGCCCCCGACCCGGCCCTGCAGGAGGTGTCGTTTGTGCGGGAAGCCCAGCGCAAGGCGCTGTGGCAACGCCCGCAGATTCGCCGCGTGCTGATGGCGGCGTGCGCCGCGCTACTGGTGTTGCTGGGTCTGCAGGGGGTTGTGTACGAGCGCGACAGGATTGCCGCCTTCGAGCCGCGCACCCGGGGCCTGTTGCAGGGGCTGTGCGTCCCGCTGCGCTGCACGGTGGCGCCGCTGCGGCAGATCGAATCCATTGTGGTCGACAGCTCATCCTTCAAAAAGGTCCGCGACAATGTTTACCAGCTCAGCCTCACGATCAAAAATACCGCGCCCGTCGCACTGGCGATGCCCAGTGTCGAGCTGGCGCTGACCGACACGCAGGACCAGCCGGTGCTGCGCCGGGTTCTGTTGCCCACCGATCTGGGCGCCGCGGCCGTGCTGGCGGCGGGCGGCGAATGGTCCGGCTCGCTTCCTGTCGGCGTGGCGGACAACACCATCGCGGCCCGTATTGCGGGTTACCGCGTGCTGGCCTTTTATCCCTGACATCTTTTCATCCAAAACTTATGGCAGCAATCATTTGTGGCTCCCTGGCCTTTGACACCATCATGACCTTCGAGGGCCGGTTCGCCGAGCAGATCCTGCCGGATCAGCTGCACATCCTCAACGTCTCGTTCCTGGTGCCCGCGCTGCGCCGTGATTTTGGCGGCTGCGCCGGCAACATCGCCTACGGCCTGAAACTGCTCGGCGGCAACCCGCTGCCGATGGCCACCGTCGGCAGTGACGGCCTGGATTACATCGCGCGCTTGAGGGCGCAGGGCATCAGCACCGAGTTCGTGCGCGAGGTCAGCGATACCTACACCGCACAGTGCTTCATCACGACCGATCTGGCCAACAACCAGATCACCGCTTTCCATCCCGGCGCCATGCAGCAGGCGCACCTCACGAAGATTGCGCCGCGCAGCGACGTGCGGCTGGGCATCATCTCGCCCGACGGCCGCGACGCGATGCTGCAGCATGCCGAGCAGTTCAAGGCGGCTGGTATTCCCTTTGTGTTCGATCCGGGCCAGGGACTGCCGATGTTCGATGGCAAGGAGCTGGCGCACTTCGTCGAGTTGGCCACCTGGGTCGCGGTGAACGACTACGAAGGCAAGATGCTCAGCGATCGCACGGGCTGGAGCAGCGCCGAGCTCTCACGCCGCGTGCAAGGTCTGATCGTGACGCTGGGCGCCGAGGGCAGCGAAGTGTGGGTTGATGGCGAGAAAACCGGGGTGCCCCCAGCCAAGGCGAGCGCGGTAGTGGACCCGACGGGCTGTGGCGACGCCTACCGCGGCGCGCTGCTGTATGGGCTGGAACAGGGCTGGAGCCTGGCACGCTGCGCCGCGCTGGGGAATCGCATCGGCGCGCTCAAGATTGCCCAGCGCGGGCCGCAGAACTACACGCTGGATTTGAAAGAAATCGGGCTGTAGCCCATACGAAAAAATGAAAAAGCCCGATGTCTTGCGACACCGGGCCTGGAAAGCGGCAAGCCGCTGTTGGCTGCTTACGGCTTGCTGGCCGTAGGAAACGGCCATGCCGCCTGCGGGTTCAGAGTTGTCTGAGCCGCAGGGGCAGCCGGCGCCAGGGCTGCTTTGGCAGCGGGTGCTTTCGCGGCTTTCTTCGCAGCGGGTTTTTTTGCTGCTTTCTTGGCGGCCGGCTTTTTCGCCGGGGCTTTCTTGGCGGCCGCCTTCTTCGCTGGCGCCTTTTTCGCTGCTGCCTTCTTCGCAGGAGCTTTCCTGGCTACGGCTTTTTTCGCCGGAGCTTTTTTCGCCGCCGCTTTTTTGGCAGGAGCCTTCTTCGCTACAGCCTTCTTGGCGGGCGCTTTTTTCGCCACTACTTTTTTGGCAGGGGCTTTCTTCGCAGCGGCCTTCTTGGCCGGAGCTTTTTTCGCCGCTACTTTTTTAGCAGGAGCTTTCTTCGCAGGTGCGGCCTTTTTTGCGGCCGGTTTTTTCGCAGTTGCCATCATTTTCTCCTTGATCAAATTGCAAAGAGCACTTCATGCTTGTTGGTTTGCATGAAGCGATCCATGGTGTTGGAACAATGTCCAGCACCATGAACACGGGAACACAGGCTGTCGCCACGCTCTGCGGCGCGATCAATAGTCTGTGCGATTCTTGATTTCATTATGGTTATAGGAATGCTTCAATCCCAGGAAAGCGCACCGCCCGACTGATACTCGATCACGCGGGTTTCAAAGAAGTTGCGCTCTTTCTTCAGGTCAATCATTTCGCTCATCCACGGGAACGGATTGGTCTCGTTCGGGAACAGCTCCTCGAGTCCGATCTGCGTGGCGCGCCGGTTCGCGATGTAGCGCAGGTAGCCCTTGAACATGGAGGCGTTCATGCCGAGCACGCCGCGCGGCATGGTGTCCTCGGCGTATTTGTACTCGAGTTCCACCGCCTTCATGAACAGGGCCCGGATCTCGGTCTTGAATTCGGCCGTCCACAACTGCGGATTTTCCAGCTTGAGCTGGTTGATCAGGTCGATGCCGAAGTTGCAATGCATGGACTCGTCGCGCAGGATGTACTGGTACTGCTCGGCCGCACCGGTCATCTTGTTCTGCCGGCCCAGCGCGAGGATTTGCGTGAAGCCGACATAGAAGAACAGGCCCTCCATCAGGCAGGCAAACACGATCAGCGACTTGAGCAGCGTCTGATCGGTCTCGGGCGTGCCGGTGTGGAAGTTCGGGTCGCTGATGGCCTCGATGAACGGGATCAGGAACTCGTCCTTGTCGCGGATCGACTGCACTTCGTTGTAGGCATTGAAGATCTCGCCTTCGTCCAGGCCCAGCGACTCCACGATGTACTGGTAGGCGTGCGTATGGATGGCCTCCTCGAACGCCTGACGCAGCAGGAACTGGCGGCACTCGGGCGCCGTGATGTGGCGGTAGGTGCCGAGCACGATGTTGTTGGCGGCGAGCGAGTCGGCGGTGACGAAGAAGCCGAGGTTGCGCTTGACGATGCGCCGCTCGTCCTCCGAAAGCCCGTTCGGGTCCTTCCACAACGCGATGTCGCGTGTCATGTTGATTTCCTGCGGCATCCAGTGGTTGGAGCAGGTGGCGAGGTATTTTTCCCAGGCCCATTTGTATTTGAACGGCACCAGCTGGTTGACGTCGGTCTGGCCGTTGATGATGCGCTTGTCGGAGGCGTTGACGCGCCGGCGTTCACCGCTCGCGGCGGGTGCAAGCGTGGGAGGGGTTGCGCGCGCAGCGGCCGGCGCGGGCATCACGGCGCCGTCATTCAGGGTGCGCAGTGCGGGCTGTGGGCCGGTGGCGGGAGAGGGAGAAAAAAGAGGCGGGAGTTCCACCCCGCGGTTGTTTCGCAAACCGCTGTTTTGTGCTGCAGGCAATGAGGGCTTGACTTCTTCGTCCCAGGTCAACATAGATTTTCCAATGCTCAGATTATGAAAGCAGCGATGTGAAATGCAAAGTGCTCATTCACATCGCTGTCATATTGTGTTGCTCAATTGCATCGCAATTTAGAGATGCAGTGCGGCTTGATTTATTGGCACGACTCGCACGTCGGATCGTCAACGCCGCAGAACTGGATGTCGGTTGCCGGCATCGCGCTCATCTGCGATCGCGCGGCCGCGGCGGCGGCATCGAGTGCACTTATGCCGGCGCCGCCTTTGGCTTCCCCGCTTGAGGTCACGGCATTCAAACGGCCGGCCGTGACCGTTGATTTTTCCGCATGCGTGGCACTCATGGTGCGCAGGTAATACGTGGTCTTCAGGCCTCGCAACCAGGCCAGCTTGTAGGTGTCGTCGAGCTTCTTGCCGGAGGCGCCGGCCATGTAGATGTTGAGCGACTGCGCCTGGTCGATCCACTTCTGGCGGCGCGCCGCGGCTTCCACCAGCCAGGTGGCTTCGACTTCAAAGGCGGTCGAGTACAGCGCCTTGATTTCCTGCGGCACGCGGTCGATCGGACGCAGCGAGCCATCGAAGTGCTTGAGATCCATCACCATCACGTCATCCCACAGGCCCAGACGCTTGAGGTCGCGCACCAGGCCGCCGTTGATCACGGTGAACTCGCCCGACAGGTTGGACTTGACCGACAGGTTGCCGAAGCAGGGCTCGATCGAGGCATCCACGCCGATGATGTTGGAGATGGTGGCGGTCGGCGCAATGGCCACGCAGTTGGAATTGCGCATGCCGTCCTGGGCAATCTTGTGGCGCAGGGCCTCCCAGTCCATGGTGGAGGAGCGGTCCACTTCGACATAACCGCCGCGCGCCTGTGCCAGCAGCTCCAGCGTGTCGAGCGGCAAAACGCCCTTGTCCCACAGCGAACCCTTGTAGCTCGCATACTTGCCGCGCTCCCTGGCCAGCTCGGTGGAGGCCCAGTAGGCGTAGTAGCAGATCGCTTCCATCGACTGGTCGGCGAATTCCACCGCGGCCTGGCTCGCGTAGGGAATGCGCAGCTCGTACAGGCTGTCCTGGAATCCCATCAGACCCAGGCCCACCGGGCGGTGGCGCATGTTGGAGTCGCGTGCCTTCTTGACCGCGTAGTAGTTGATGTCGATCACGTTGTCGAGCATGCGCATCGCCGTGGTGATGGTTTTCTTGAGCTTGTCGTGATCCAGCACCTGGGTGCCGCCGGCCTGGCCTTCGGGCGCCGCCTTCAGGTGCTGCAACAGGTTCACCGAGCCCAGGTTGCAGACCGCGGTTTCGGTGTCGCTGGTGTTGAGCGTGATTTCGGTGCACAGATTGGAGGAGTGCACCACGCCCACGTGCTGCTGCGGCGAACGTACGTTGCAGGCATCCTTGAAGGTGATCCAGGGATGGCCGGTCTCGAACAGCATGGTCAGCATCTTGCGCCACAGGTCGCTGGCCTGCACCGTACGGCAAGGCTTGATCTCGCCGCGCGCCGCGCGCTCTTCGTAGGCCACGTAGGCCTTCTCGAAGTCGGCGCCGAACTTGTCGTGCAGATCCGGCACGTTGTTGGGCGAGAACAGCGTCCACTCGCCCTTTTCCATGACGCGGCGCATGAACAGGTCGGGAACCCAGTTGGCGGTGTTCATGTCGTGCGTGCGGCGGCGGTCGTCGCCGGTGTTCTTGCGCAGCTCCAGGAATTCCTCGATGTCCAGGTGCCACGATTCCAGGTAGGTGCACACGGCCCCCTTGCGCTTGCCGCCCTGGTTCACGGCCACGGCGGTGTCGTTGACCACCTTGAGGAACGGCACGACGCCCTGCGATTCGCCGTTGGTGCCCTTGATGTGCGAGCCCAGCGCGCGCACACGCGTCCAGTCATTGCCCAGGCCGCCGGCAAACTTGGACAGCAGCGCGTTTTCCTTGATGGATTCGTAAATGCCGTCGAGGTCGTCCGGCACCGTGGTCAGGTAGCACGACGAGAGCTGCGAGCGCAGCGTGCCGCTGTTGAACAGGGTCGGGGTGCTGGACATGAAGTTGAACGACGACAGCACTTCGTAGAACTCGATGGCGCGCGCCTCGCGGTCGATTTCGTTCAGCGCCAGACCCATGGCGACGCGCATGAAGAACACCTGCGGCAGCTCGATGCGGTTTTTCCGCACATGCAGGAAGTAGCGGTCGTACAGGGTTTGCAGGCCCAGGTAGTCAAACTGCAGGTCGCGCTCGGCCTTGAGTGCGGCGCCCAGTTGCTTCAGGTCGAACTGCAACAGCCGCTCGTCGAGCAGCTCGGCCTCCACGCCCTTCTTGATGCCCAGGGGGAAGTAGTCGGCATATTGCTGCGCCATCTCGGTCTGGGTGGCTTCCACGCCCAGCACTTCGCGGGTAATGGTGTGCAGCAGCAGGCGCGCCGTGGCATAGGTGTAATCGGGGTCTTTCTCGATCAGCGTGCGCGCGGCCAGGATCGACGCCTTGTAGACCTCGTCCATGGGTACGCCGTCGTACAGGTTGCGCATGGTCTCGGCCACGATCGGGTCGGGCCGGATGTCGGCACCCAGGCCGGCGCAGGCCGATTCGATCAAGGCCTGCAGCCGGTTCAGGTCCAGCGCCACGCGCTGACCACCGTCGAGCACGTGCAGCGTAGGCGCCTTGGGCGCCGCCTGCGTGGCCTGCTGTGCCCGCTCCTGGGTGCGCCGCTCCCGGTACAGCACATAGGCGCGCGCGATTTCGTGGTGGCCACCGCGCATCAGGCCCAATTCCACCTGGTCCTGCACGTCTTCGATATGGAAGGTGCCCCCGCCCGGGCGCGAGCGCATCATGGCGCGCACCACGCCCTGGGTCAGGCTGTCGACCACCTCGCGCACGCTGGCCGATGCGGCGCCCTGCGTGCCATGCACGGCCAGGAACGCCTTCATCATGGCCACGGCAATCTTGTTTGGTTCGAACGGCACGACGGAGCCGTTGCGCCGGATGATCTGGTAGTGCGCCAGCGGACTGGCAGCCAGGGCGCCCGCGCTGTCGGTTCCCCGGGTGGTGGACGTGCCTGCGGGGTGGCTGGTGCTGGCAGGGAGAGATTGGTTTGAAGTTGCTTGCATTGTTTCCTCGTCTTTCGCAATTTTTGTGGGGGCAATGGCCTGGCGGGCAGACTCGAAACGGTTGTCAAAGCCCCAGGCTGCCGCGCGATGGGGACACTATAGCTAGTGTTTCGCGCTAACTCAAGCCACTACCGGTAGTGTATCGCCCCCGAAACGGAGGATTGGCGCGCCGACCCGAAAACCTCACGGGACTGAGTGGGTTTGGACGCGCTGCGTCAGGCGCCGGTGATGGAGCCGCAGGCGTTGCCAGCGCACGCGCTGTTCCCGCAAATCAAGTCAATATGCGGCTTTCGGGGATTTTTTCCGCGCATCACCGCTTGCGGATTGGCTGCGCACTTTGGCGCATGCTTTGGCGGCGACCTGGGGATGCGGAAAATGATTCCGCAAAAATAAATTCAAGCGTCGTGAAACGGCGCCGCACCAGCGGGAAAACACCGAGTTCGCCAGCCCAGTGCGCGTTGCAAAAAAGCCCATTGAAAGCCGCTGCCCGGATCCCGCTTGCGGCCCGGGGCAATGTGTTCGTGACCGGCGATATGCGTCACCGGGTAGCGCTGCGCCAGCGCGGCGCACAGGTCCGCCAGGGTTTCGTACTGGGCGGTCTCGAACGCATCGCCCTCCAGGCCTTCCAGTTCAATGCCGATCGAGTCGTCGTTGCAGTTGTCGCGCCCGCGGTAGTGCGAGCGTCCCGCATGCCAGGCACGCGCATCGCAGCTGACGAACTGCCATAGTTCCCCATTGCGGCGAATGAAGAAGTGGGCCGACACCTGCATGCCGCGAATCGATTCGAAGTAGGGGTGGGCGCTCCAGTCCAGCGTATTGGTGAACAGCCGCAGCACTTCGTCGCCGCCGTAGTGCCCGGGCGGCAGGCTGATCGAGTGCAGCACGATCAGGTCGATCAGCGCGTTGGCCGGGCGCTCGCCGGCGTTGGGTGAGCGCAGCACGCGCGCAAAACGGTACCAGCCATCCTGCCACAAGGTGCTGGCGGCGCGGTGATCAGGGGGTGTCGTCATGCGCATCGTCACCAAACGGGGTGGTGATGTTCAGGCGTGCAATGCGGTAGCGAATCTGGCGCAGGTTCAAACCCAGTCGTGCCGCCGCGGCGGTGCGGTTGAAGCCGGTCTCGGTGAGTGTTTTGACCAGCACTTCGCGCTCCTGCTGGTCCAGATAGCTTTGCAGATCGCCCGTCACGGCAGGCGGGCCATTTGAAGGCTGTGAAGGCTGGCCCGGCACAAAGTCCACATGCAACTCACTGCCGTCGCTCAGCGCCACAGCGCGATGCAGCAGGTTTTCGAGCTCGCGCACGTTGCCGCTCAGGGGATGCGAGGCCAGTTGCGCCAGCAGGGCGCTCGAGAGCGCGGGCACCGGCATGTCGGACTCCTGGGCAATCTTGGCGAGCAGCGCCTCGCACAGGGCCGGCAGGTCGCTGCGCCGCTCGCGCAGCGGGGGCACTGCAATCTCAATCACGTTGAGACGGAAAAACAGGTCCTGCCGAAAGCGCCCGGCCGCTACGTCGGCGGCCAGATCCTTGTGCGTGGCGCTGACGATGCGCACGTCCACCGCATCCTCCTGGGTCGAGCCCAATGAGCGCACGCTGCGCTCCTGGATGGCGCGCAGCAGCTTGGACTGCATGGCCAGCGGCAGGTCGCCGATTTCATCGAGGAACAGCGTGCCTTTGCGCGCCGCCTGGAAGTAGCCATCACGGTCCTGGGTCGCGCCGGTGTAGGAGCCTTTTTTGGCGCCGAAGAATTCGGCCTCCAGCAGGTTCTCCGGAATGGCGCCGCAGTTCACGGCGACAAAGGGAGCGTCCGCACGATGACTGCAGGCGTGGATGGCGCGCGCCACCAGTTCCTTGCCGGTGCCGGACTCGCCGCGTACCAATACCGGTGCCATGCTGCGCGCCACCTTGACAATGCGCTGCTTGACCAGGCGCATCGGCTCGGAGTCGCCGACCATGCGCCGCAGCGAAGCCGGTTCGCTGTCCGGCCGATCCAGCGCGCTGGCGGCTTTGGCAGGACCCGGTGTGCCGCGGCCGCTTTTATAAATCTGGCCGGTGTCCTGGATGGCGGAGGCCACCACCGTGCGGAACTGTTTCAGGTCCACCGGCTTGGTGAGGTAGTCGAACGCGCCGGCCTTCAGGGCTTCGACCGCGTTTTCGGCGGAGCCATAGGCCGTCATCACGATGCAGCGTTCCGCACGCTGCTGCGCCTGCATGCCGGTGAGCAGTTCCATGCCCAGGCCGTCGGGCAGGCGCATGTCGGTAATCACCGCGTCGAAGCGCTTTTCTTTCAGGCAAAGCCAGGCCTCGGCCAGGTTGGCCGCGGCGTCCACGTGATAGCCCTCGCGGGTCAGCGTGAGCTCGTACAGGTCGCGCAGGTCGGGTTCGTCGTCGACGACCAGGACCTGCGCCGGAGAGGGGGAGGGGTTGGCTGACATGACTTAAGCGCGCATTGTGTCAAATGCAGGCGTGGTTGAACGAAAGGCCACAAAAAACTCATTGCCTTCACACACACCGCCGGCCAGGCGTTTGCGCGCGCGGTCATAGCCGATGACCGCACCATGGCGCTCGCACAACTCGCGGCAGATGTACAGGCCCAGGCCGCTGGAGCGACTCTCCGACGAGAAGAAGGGCTCGAACAAATGGCGCTGCACGCTGGGCTCCAGCGGAGCGCCGTCGCTCCAGACCCGCAGCGTCGCCTGTCCGGTGATGGATGCGTGGGTCGAGACCTGCAGCGAGTCCGGCGCATGGCCCGCGTAACGCAAGGCATTGTCCAGCAGGTTCACCAGCACACGGCGCAGGTGGTCTGCGTCGAATGCGACCAGGACTTTGGCCGCGTCAAGCGCCAGCCCGATCGAGCGGCCGCTGCTGGCTTGGCGCGCCCAATCCATGCAGATGTCCCGGATCGTGGCGTCCAGGCTCAGCGAGGCGGGCAGGGACAAGTCCGATTTTTGCTGTGCCCGCGATACGTCGAGTACGTCCTCGACGATGCGCGACAGTCTTTGCGCGTTCTGCTGCACCATCAGCGCCAGGCGCTGCTGCGCCGGCTCGGCCAGGTCCTCGCCGAGCAGGGCATTCGCCTGGGTGATGGCCGCCAGCGGGTTGCGTATTTCGTGCGCCACGGCGGCCGACATGCGCCCCATGGCGGCCAGCTTTTCGGTGCGCAAGCGCGCCTCCATCTCGCGCAGATCCTGCAGGAACATGACGCACAGGCTCTCGACCTCCTCTTCATGGGTCGCTGTCAGGCGCGTGCGGGCGCGCATGCGGCAGGCGTTGTGCCCCGCATGATCAATGGCCAGATCGGCGATCTGGTCGCCGCGCTGCAGAAACGTCAGGCGCGCCAGTTCGGCCACGGCGCGCCAGGCGGGCTGCGAATCCAGCACGAACGGTGCCATGGGCGCCGGCCCGTCGGCGCCGAGCAGCTGCCTTGCGGCCGGATTGGCGGCGCGCACCACGCTCCTGGCATCGACCACCAGCACGCCGTCGGTCAGGCTCTCGATCACCAGCTCGTTGACATGGGTCTGGATCCGTACCGCGAGCCCGCTGCGGCGCGCCCGCAACTCCTCACGCACCAGCCGCGAGGCGAGCTGGTGCGTCAAAAACGCGACGATGAACAAGCCGATGCCCGCCAGGCCGGCCTGCAGGAAATGCGACGCCATGTCGCCAGGGGCCTGCAGCGAGACGTGCCAGGCCTCCGCCAGCAGGATCAGGGTCACGCCGGCGGCCGTGCCCAGCGCCAGCAGGACCGAGCCGAGCACCGACGCCAATAACACGGGCAGCGCAAACAGGGGCGTGTAGTTGATCGCGCTGGTCTGCAAAAACTGCAGCGCCGAGAAGACCACGACATCCACACCGATGGTGAACACCCACTGCGGGTCGAAGCTCTGGCCCGGCCACCGCGGGCGCGCAAAAATTCGCACCGCCAGCGCCGCGGCCAAATAGGCCGCGCACAGGGCGACCAGCCATTTGTTGACCGGCTGGCCAAGCCCGTAGATCGAGCCCTGCAGCAGCAACAGCAGCAGGCCGATCATGGCGCGTGCCGTCATGAAGCCGCGCCACAGCCGCACGATTGCCAGATTTTGATGCACCGGCTGGCTGCTGCGCTCGGGCTCCAGGGGCCCAAACCAGGAGGAGGCGTCCGGCGAACGGCTCATTCAGCCCTCGGCCCGGCGCCGGTGCTCGGCGCAGCAATACAGGCCCTGCCGGCCCGCCACCGCGTCGGTCCTGGGCACATGCACCGCACACACCGGGCAGCGCACCATGTCTTGCAGCATGGGTTGAGGCGGCGGGGGGGCGTCGCGCCGCGGCGCCTGTTCGGCGTCCCGGTGCGTGCGCCACAACCAGATGCCGGCCAGCGCCACCGCCAGCATGAGGATGAACTTCATGGGGTGCGTCCCAAGATCACTTCCAGCACGAAGCGCGAGCCGACATACGCCAGCAACAGCAGCCCGGAGCCCGCATACAGGAACCGCACCGCCTTGCGTCCGCGCCAGCCAAAGCGTGCGCGCCCCAGCAGCAGCACCGCGAACGTGAGCCACGACAGGATGGAAAAAACGGTCTTGTGGTCCCACTGCCAGCCCGGGCCCGTGCCGGTCGGGCCGTACAGGGTTTCCGCGAAGAACCAGCCCGCCAGCAAGGTGGCCGAGAGCAGGATGAAGCCGACCGTCACGAAGCGGAAGGTCAGCCGCTCCAGCGTGAGCAGCGGCACGCCGGTGCGGGCGTCGCTGGCCAGGCGGATCTGCCTCTCGGCGCGCGTCATGAGCCAGGCGTGCAGCACCGCGGCCGCGAACAGGCCGTAGGACGCGATGCCCAGCGCCAGATGCAGCGGCAGCCAGGGCGAGGCGGCATGCAGGTGCGCGCCCGGAAACGCGAGCGGCAGCAGCACGGCGATGCCACCCAGCGCCGCCAGCGCCCAGCGCACCGGCAACTGCGGAAACAAATGGCTCTCCACGCCGTACATGGTCAGCACCAGCCAGGCCGTCATGGACAGCGCCGGCGCAAAGCCGAAGCGCGGCGTGTCACCCAGCAGTCCCCAGCCCAGCACCAGCGCGTGCAGCAGCCAGCCGAGCATCAACCAGGCGCGGGCCGCGGGCGCGCTCATGCGGGCGGCCGCCGCGGCCGGCACCGTGTAGGCGAGCGCGACCGCCACGCTCAGGATCTCGGTGATCGGGCTCGCACTGGGTAAAATCATGGGATACAGTTTAGCGGCTCGATTTTTCCTGCCCGACATCCCCGGCATTCACCCGTCCCCACTACAGGCTGCGCGTTCAGCGCATCGACCCTCTTCATGGCCTCCGCTCTCACCGACAAACTCTCCCGCCTCGTCAAGGAAATGCGCGGCCAGGCCCGCATCACCGAGACCAACGTGCAGGACATGCTGCGCGAGGTGCGCATGGCCCTGCTCGAGGCCGACGTGGCGCTGCCCGTGGTGCGCGACTTCATTGCGCGCGTCAAGGAAAAAGCGCTCGGGCAGGAAGTGATGGGCTCGCTCTCGCCGGGGCAGGCACTGGTCGGCATCGTGAATCGCGAGCTCAGCCACACCATGGGCGAGGGCATCAGCGACATCAACCTGGCGGCGCAGCCGCCCGCCGTGATCCTGATGGCCGGCCTGCAGGGCGCCGGCAAGACCACCACCACCGCCAAGCTGGCCAAGCACCTGATCGAAAAGCGCAAGAAGAAGGTGCTGACGGCCTCGGGTGACGTCTATCGCCCGGCTGCCATCGAGCAGCTCAGGATGGTGACGCAGCAGGCCGGGGCCGAGTGGTTCCCCAGCACGCCCGAGCAAAAGCCGGTCGACATCGCGCGCGCCGCGATCGACTACGCGCGCAAGCATTTCTTTGACGTGCTGCTGGTCGACACGGCCGGCCGGCTCGCCATCGACGAGGTGTTGATGCGCGAGATCAAGGAGTTGCACGCCGCGCTCGATCCGGTCGAGACGCTGTTCGTGGTCGATGCCATGCAGGGCCAGGACGCGGTCAACACCGCCCGCGCCTTCAAGGAGGCGCTGCCGCTGACCGGCATCATCCTGACCAAGCTCGACGGCGACTCGCGCGGCGGTGCGGCGCTGTCGGTGCGCCAGATCACCGGTGCGCCGATCAAGTTCGCCGGCACCAGCGAAAAGCTCGACGGCCTGGAGGTGTTCGACGCCGAGCGCCATGCCGGGCGCATCCTGGGCATGGGCGACATCGTGGCGCTGGTCGAGCAGGTCACGGCCGGGGTTGACGTCGAGGCCGCGCAAAGGCTCGCGGCCAAGGTCAAGAGCGGCGCGGCCTTCGACCTCAACGATTTTCTGGGCCAGCTGCAGCAGATGAAGCAGATGGGGGGCTTGTCCAGCCTGCTCGACAAGCTGCCCGCGCAGATGGCGGCCAAGGCCGGCCAGGTCGACATGAACAAGGCCGAGAAAGACATCAAGCGCAAGGAAGGCATCATCCAGAGCATGACGCCGCTGGAGCGCCGCAAGCCCGACCTGATCAAGGCCACGCGCAAGCGCCGCATCGCCGCCGGCGCCGGCGTTCACGTGCAGGAAGTGAACCGCCTGCTCAATGAGTTCGAGCAGATGCAGGGCATGATGAAGAAGATGAAGGGCGCCGGCATGATGAAAATGATGAAGCGCATGGGCGGCATGAAGGGCATGCCGAAGATGCCGTTCTGATCGACTTCACAAGAGAAATGGGCTGTCAGCCCTTGTGTGACGGACGCTAATCGCTATCAAATCGATAGTCAATGCTCAAGCGAGCAGCGCGCTTTCCTGCAGCAGCACTTCGCCGCGCAGCCAGCGCTGGCTGGCCTCGGTGATGCGCACATCCACCATCTGACCCGTGAGCCGCGGCTGGCCGGGGAACAGCACCAGACGGTTGCACTCGGTGCGCCCCGTGAACACCGCCGGGTCCTTGCGCGACGGCCCTTCCACCAGAATGCGCTGCACCGTGCCCTGGCGGCTCGCGCTGATGGCGCGCACGCTCTCGTCCAGCCGCGCCTGCAACTGCTGCAGCCGGCGCAGCTTGACCTCGTGCGGTGTGTCGTCGTGCAGGTTGGCGGCCGGCGTGCCCGGGCGCGGGCTGAAGATGAAGCTGAACGAGGTGTCGTAGCCCACGTCGTCGATCAGCTTCATCATCTTGTTGAAGTCGTCCTCGGTCTCGCCCGGAAAGCCGACGATGAAGTCCGAGCTCATGGCCAGCTCGGGCCGGATCGCGCGCAGCTTGCGGATGGTGCTCTTGTATTCCATGGCGGTGTAGCCGCGCTTCATCGCCATCAGGATGCGGTCCGAGCCGTGCTGCACCGGCAGGTGCAGATGGTTCACCAGCTTCGGCACGCGGGCATACACGTCGATCAGGCGCTGCGTGAACTCGTTCGGGTGGCTGGTGGTGTAGCGGATGCGCTCGATACCGGGGATCTCGGCCACGTACTCGATCAGCAGCGCAAAGTCGGCGATCTCTGCGGTGTCGCCCATAGCGCCGCGCCAGGCGTTGACGTTCTGGCCCAGCAGCGTGACTTCCTTCACGCCCTGGTCCGCCAGCCCGGCCACTTCGACCAGCACGTCGTCGAGCGGGCGCGACACTTCCTCGCCGCGCGTGTAGGGCACCACGCAGTAGCTGCAGTATTTGGAGCAGCCCTCCATGATGCTCACAAAAGCCGAGGCACCGTCCACGCGCGCGGGCGGCAGGTGGTCGAATTTCTCGATCTCGGGAAAGCTGATGTCGACCTGGGGGCGGTTTTGCCGTTCGCGCGCGTCCAGCAGCTCGGGCAGGCGGTGCAGCGTCTGCGGGCCGAACACGATGTCCACATACGGCGCGCGCTCGATGATGGCCGCGCCTTCCTGGCTGGCCACGCAGCCGCCGACACCGATCCTCGCACCGCGCCGGGCCAGGTGCTTGATGCGGCCCAGATCGGAGAACACCTTCTCCTGCGCCTTCTCGCGCACCGAGCAGGTATTGAACAGGATCAGGTCGGCCTCGTCCACGTTGGGCGTGGCCTCGTAGCCCTGCGCCGCGTGCAGCACGTCAAGCATCTTGCCCGAGTCGTACTCGTTCATCTGGCAGCCGAAGGTTTTGATGAAGACTTTTTTGGTCATGGCGACCTCTCATGTGGGTTGCTATTGAATCGATAGTGGCTAGTGCATGCCGGATATGGGCTGCAGGCCGATTTGGCTAAAAACCGGGGCCGCGCCAGCGCGCCGGCTTACTGCTGCGGGTACACGGGCAACTGGTTGAACGGCGTCTTGCCGTCGTCCCTGGGCGTGGTGTTGACCTCGGAGCTGAAGAGGAAATTTCGCGCCGGCTGAGCCCCCGCGCGCCGCTCCCGGGCCTCCTCGGGGTTGAGGATCCACACTTCACTGACCAGGCCGGCCGCGTCGCGCAGGTAGTTGACGGTCAGATCCTGCCCCACCAGTGCGCCCGACATCACCAGCATGTTCTGCGCGCCGTGGATGCGCGCGCCCGGCGACAGCCGATCCGCCTGCCCGTCGAGCTGGATCGCAGGCGGCGCCGTGACCACCAGCTCGCCGCGCAAGGCCGCCTTGGGAAAATTCCGGTGCATCGTCTGCATCTCCGCTTGCGCCCGGGCTTGCGAGGAAAAAGTGGCGATAGACCCCGTCAACAGGGCGCAGAGCGCTATCGAAAAGATAGCGTACGAGAATTTTGGGCAGCGGTTCATGGTTACATCCAGAGGCTGGGTTGGCAGGGCGCAATGGCAGCGCCCCAATAAAAAAAGCACTGTGCGGGACAGTGCCTTTTTTGTCAATGAGACGTTGTCTGGTGGCGCTTCACGGATTCGAACCGCGGACCTGTGGATTATGATTCCATCGCTCTAACCGACTGAGCTAAAGCGCCTGAGCCCTCAATTATAACGTGACGGCCCCGGCGCGATCTCACTGATTCTTGAACTCGGGCTTGCGCTTGTTCACGAACGCGTCCATGCCTTCCTTCTGGTCGGTGGTGGCAAACATCGCGTGGAACAGCCGGCGCTCGAACATGATGCCGTCGCTCAAGGAGCCCTCGAAGGCGCGGTTTACCGATTCCTTGGCCGCCATCACGGCGATTTGCGAGTAGTCGCAGATCATCAGCGCTGCGCCCAGCGCTTCAATCATCAATTTGTCCAGCGCCACCACGCGGCTCACCAGGCCGGCGCGCTCGGCCTCGGCGGCGTCCATCATGCGGCCCGTGAGCGCCATGTCCATGGCCTTGGCCTTGCCCACCGCGCGCGGCAGGCGCTGCGTGCCACCGGCGCCGGGAATGATGCCGAGCTTGATCTCGGGCTGGCCAAAACGCGCGTTGTCGGCCGCGATGATGAAGTCGCACATCATCGCCAGCTCGCAGCCGCCGCCCAGCGCGAAGCCGCTCACGGCGGCGATCACCGGCTTGCGGATGGAGCGGATGGTTTCCCAGTTGCGCGTGATGTAGTCGCCCTTGTAGACGTCGGCAAAGCCGTAGGTCGCCATGGCGCCGATGTCGGCGCCGGCGGCAAAGGCCTTCTCGCTGCCGGTGACGATCATGCAGCCGATCGCCGCGTCGGCGTCGAAGCCCTTGAGGGCGTGGCCCAGCTCGTCCATCAACTGGTTGTTCAGCGCGTTGAGCTGTTTCGGGCGGTTCAGGGTGACGACGCCGACCTTGCCGCCTTCGGTGCGGACCGTGATCAATTCGTAATTCATGGACATCTCCGGATTATCTGTTGCAATAGCAAACTATAACCAACGACCCACCAAGGGAAACCATTAACCGACCGATCGGTCGGCCAATGGTAAATTCCGTTTCAGGAGACACGCATGACCGAACCCACCCCCCCATCCACCGTCTTGTACAGCGAGCAGGGCGGCATCGCCGTCGTGACCCTGAACCGCCCGCAGTCCCTCAACAGTTTCACGCGCCAGATGCACCACGACCTGTGGGCCGCGCTGGACCGCGCCGAGGCCAACCCCGCCATCCGTGCGCTGGTGATCACCGGGGCCGGGCGCGGCTTTTGCGCGGGCGCGGACCTGGCCGAGTTCGACTTTGCACCTGGCCCCGGCCTGGTCGAGCGCGCCAATCCCGGTCCGGTCATCGACCAGGCCTTCAATCCCACGGCGCGCCGCCTGCAGGGCCTGCGCATGCCCACGATCGCGGCGGTGAACGGCGTCGCGGCCGGCGCCGGCGCCTCGCTGGCCATGACCTGCGACATCGCGATTGCCGCGCCCACGGCCAGCTTCATCCAGGCCTTCAGCAAGATCGGCCTGATTCCCGACGCCGGCGGCAGCTGGTTCCTGGTGGAGCGCCTGGGCCTGGCGCGCGCCATGGCGCTGGCCATGACCGGCGACAAGCTGGCGGCCGCGCAAGCCAAGGAGTGGGGCCTGATCTGGGACGTGGCGGACGACTGCGTGGCCGCTGCCATGGAGATGGCGCAGCGCCTGGCCGTCATGCCGACCAAGGCGCTGGTGGCGACCCGCCAGTTGCTGCGCGAGGCCGGCACGCGCACGCTGCACCAGCAGCTCGACGCGGAGCGCGACACCCAGTCGGCCCTGGGGCGCACGCACGACTACATCGAGGGCGTGACGGCCTTCCTGGAAAAGCGTCCGGCGCAGTTCAAGGGGGAATGATGGACGCCGCAGCGTTGGCTAAGCGCGTGGGCGAATCGATGTTCGCCGTCGACACCGCGTCGAAGGACTTCATGAAGATGGAGCTGGTCAGCTGCCAGCCCGGGCGCGCCACGATGCGCATGACGGTGCGCGAAGAGCACCTGAACGGCCACCAGATCTGCCATGGCGGGCTGATCTTTACGCTGGCCGATTCCACTTTTGCCTTCGCCTGCAACAGCCATAACAAGGTCACCGTGGCGGCAGGCTGCAGCATCGAATTTTTGAAGTCGGGACAACTGGGCGACGTGCTGACCAGCGAGGGCGTGGAGCAAACCCTGAGCGGGCGCCACGGCATCTACGACATCAAGGTCAGCAACCAGCATGGCGAGCTGATTGCGTTGTTTCGCGGCAAGAGCGCGCAGATCAAGGGCCACATCATTGAGGGAACGTCATGAGCCATTTGACGGCATTTGCGCTCGAGCCGATCGAAAAAGCCAGCCTCGACGAGCTGCGCGCGCTGCAGCTCAAGCGGCTGCAGGCCACGCTGGTCCACGCCTACACCCATTCGCCGGCCTACCGCGCCAAGTTCGACGCGGCCGGGGTGCACCCGCACGATTGCCGCAGTCTGGCCGACCTGGCCAGATTTCCGTTCACCAGCAAGAAGGACCTGCGCGAGCACTACCCGTTCGGCATGTTCGCCGTGCCGCGCTCTTCGGTGGTGCGCATCCATGCCTCCAGCGGCACCACCGGCAAACCCACGGTGGTGGGCTACACCGCGCGCGATATCGACACCTGGGCCACGGTGATGGCGCGCAGCATTCGCGCCAGCGGCGCGCGCCCCGGCGACATGGTGCACGTGAGCTATGGCTACGGCCTGTTCACGGGCGGCCTGGGCGCGCACTACGGCGCGGAAAAGCTCGGCCTCACGGTGGTGCCATTCGGCGGCGGCCAGACCGAAAAGCAGGTACAGCTGATCCAGGACTTCCAGCCCGACATCATCATGGTCACGCCCAGCTACATGCTGGCGATTGCCGACGAGTTCGAGCGCCACGGCATCGACCCGGCCAGCTCCTCGCTGCGCATCGGCATCTTCGGCGCCGAGCCCTGGACCAACGACATGCGCCTGGCGATCGAGCAGCGCATGGGGATCGACGCGGTGGACATCTACGGCCTCAGCGAGGTCATGGGCCCGGGCGTGGCCAACGAGTGCGTCGAGACCAAGGACGGCCCGACCATCTGGGAAGACCATTTCTACCCCGAAATCATCGACCCCCACACGGGCGAGTCGCTGCCCGACGGTGAGCTGGGCGAACTGGTGTTCACCAGCCTGACCAAGGAGGCGCTGCCCATCATCCGCTACCGCACGCGCGACCTCACGCGGCTGCTGCCCGGCACGGCGCGCACCATGCGCCGCATGGAAAAAATCACCGGCCGCAGCGACGACATGATGATCATCCGCGGCGTGAACGTGTTCCCGACGCAGATCGAGGAGCTGATTCTCAAGCGCGCCGAACTGGCCCCGCATTACCAGTGCATCCTGACGCGCGAGGGGCCGATGGACAACCTTACGGTGGCGGTGGAGACGCGCCCCGGCGTGTCGCCCGAGAGCCTGGAAGCGCGTGCCAGCGCCCAGCTGCTGCAGCACGAGATCAAGGTCTATGTGGGCTCCAGCGTGCAGATCGAGCTGCGACCCGAGGGCGGCATCGAGCGCAGCGTGGGCAAGGCCAGGCGGGTCGTGGACCAGCGCTAGCGCTGCTCGATCTTGTCGACGATCAGGTCCACGTAGTTCTGCTCATCCAGATTCAGGCGCACGCGCACCGGCAGGTATTGCAGGCTCGGCGCAAACCACATCTCCACCATGATGGTGCCGCGCGGACTGCCCGGCGGGCGCGGCTTGATGTGAAAGGCCTGCACCGGGCCGAGCCGCGGGGTGGGTACCGTGACTTCTTCGGGCACGTCGTAGGTCCACAGGTCCACGCCGCCGGGGCGCGCCAGCCACACGTCGAACGAGTGGCCCACCTGCAGCGCGGTCTGCCCGGTGTTGAACTGCCAGGCGAGCTCGACGAACTGGCTGATCGTGTCCTGCACCCCTTGCGGGCGCGCCACCTGGTTGCCATTGGGCAGCACGATGCTGTGCTCGTCCAGCACGATGCTGCGGCGCCGGCTGCGCACCAGCTCCTCATAGACGCGCGGAAACAGGCCCGGCGGCGTGATGCTGCCCTGGCTGGTCATGCTCATGCTGAGCAGCCAGCCGATGTTGACCTCGATGCGGGACTGGTACTGGTCGCCCTGGCGTTGCCACAGCACCTGGGCGTCGCCGTGCAGCGCGCCGCGGTAGTTGCCGCTGAGACGATAGGTCAGGCGCGTGTCGTCGGGCCAGATGTCCAGGTAGTTCGTGGTGGCATGGGGGTTGGCGCTGTCGTCCAGCGGCGTGACGCTGTCGGTGCCGGCCTGGATGGATGCCGGCGCTTCGGGGGCGCTGGCGGCCGCGGTGGCGGCGCTGCTCGTCGCCTCGGGCGCGGAGGCGGTGGGCTCCGGCGGCGCCGCGGAGGCGGGTGGCTGTGGTGGCGCGGCGGCTTCGATTGCTATTGATTTAGTAGCTTTATGTGCGCGTGTGGCATGGGCTGGCGCTGCTTTTCTCTCAAGAACGGGCGGCGGCGCCGGGGCCGTGGGCACGATCTCGCGCGTCAGCATCGGCGCGGCCATGGGCCGCAGCACCGAGGTCTCCTGCCAATGGGCGGCCAGCCAGGCCAACACGGCCCAGTGCGCCAGCAACACGACCAGCGTCAGCGCGGCAACCGTGCGGCCTAATCCTGGGATGCGAGCCACGGCTTGGCCAGTGCGGCGTCGCGCAGGGCCAGACGCCACGTGGTGATGGCGGGGGGCAGGGCCAGCGCCAGCCGCAGCAGGCGCTTGTCGCGCGCGATGATGACGGTCACTTTTCTGGAGCGCCCCGCGTACAGCAGCAGCTCGTCGAGCTTGCTCAGGCGCCAGCTGCTGGGCGAGGCTTTGGTGCCGACTTCGACGCCCAGCCATTCGTCGCCCGCAGCCAGACCGGCGCGCTCGGCCGCTCCGCCGCGCAGCACGGTCTTGACCTGGATGCCGTTGCTCTCGGCGACACGCAGGCCGAGTCGCTGCGCCAGCTGGGCCGGCTCGTCGAGCACGGCCACGCCGTGGCGCTCGAGCAAGTCCTGCAGCGGCAACTCGCGCGTGCCGTGCACCCACTGCGCGATCTCCTTCGAGAAGGAGCGCCCGCCCAGCTCCTGCAGCACCGCGGCGAAGTCGGCCTCGGTCATGGGGCCGGCCTGGCAGCGCTGCCACAGGGCGCGCATCACGTGGTCGAGCGTGGTGTGGCCCTCCAGGCGCAGCGTCAGGTCGAAACACAGCGCCACCAGCGCGCCCTTGGTGTAGTAGCTCACCGTGGCGTTGGGCGTGTTCTCGTCGACCCGGTAGTACTTGACCCAGGCGTCGAAACTGGCCTGCGCGACCGACTGCAGCGCGCGCCCCGGCGTCTGCTGCACCTGGTTGAGGGTCTTGTTCAGCAGGCGCAGGTAGCCGGCATCGTCGATCAGGCCGGCGCGGCGCAACAGCAGGTCGTCGTAGTAGCTGGTGAAGCCCTCGAAAAACCACAGCAGCTGCGTGTAGTTTTCCTGCGTGTAGTCGTAGCGGGCGAACTCCTTCGGGCGCAGGCGCTTGACGTTCCAGGTGTGGAAGTATTCGTGGCTGATCAGACCCTGCAGCGTCGTGTAGCCCTCGGGCGGTTTTTTCTCGCCGAGCCGCGGCAGGTCCCGGCGGTTGCAGATCAGCGCCGTGCTGGTGCGATGTTCCAGCCCGCCGTAGCCATCGTCCACGGCGTTCAGCATGAACAGGTAGTTTTTGTGCGGCGCCCGGGCTCTGGCGCGGGCGCCCGCGCCAAAGGCGCCATGCCAGAAGCGGATTTCGGCCTCGCAGATTTTCTGCGCGTCCGCCAGCAGCCGTTCGAAGTCGAACGAGGGCGGCGCGCCGGCCACGACAAAGCGGTGCGGCACGCCGCCGGCCACGAAGGTGCCGCTCAAGAACGTGCCCATTTCCACCGGACAGTCCACCAGTTCGTCGTAACTGGCCGCGAGGTAGTGGCCGAACCCCTTTTTATCAATTTTTTGGGCTGTAGCCGGCGTAACCACCTGCCAGTGCGCTATGGATTGACTGGCAACCAGCTCCAGTCCGTGCGGCCGATCCTCGTGCCCCTCGACGCGCAGGCACAGGCTGGTGCCGTTGAAAAAGCCGCGTGCGGCATCCAGCCACGCGGTACGCACCGAAGGGTCCAGCGCATACACCTCGTAGCTCAGCACCAGCGGTTGGGCCGGCAGGCATTCCACCTCCCAGCTGCATTTGTCGAGTTGGCGCAGCGGGGCAGCCCTGGTGCCCTGACGCGCCTGCAGGTTCTGCAGGTTCTTGGAGAATTCGCGCACCAGGTAGCTGCCCGGGATCCACACCGGCAACGCCACGCGCTGCTGTGCGGCGGGCTCGGCAATGGTCAGCGTGACGCGGTACAGGTGTGCGTGCAGGTCGGCCACCTCCACGCGGTAGTGCAGGGGCGGAACCATCAAGCGGGACTTCAAGATGCGCGGCCGATGGGTCTATTTGGCGGCGGCCAGCTGCTTTTCGACCTGCTGCGCGTCGATGTAACCCGGCACGCGTGAGCCGTCGGTGAAGAACAGGGTCGGCGTGCCGGTGATCTTGTAGCGGGTCGCGAACGCCAGGTTGCGCGTCAGCGCCGTGGTGTCACACGTGGCGGCCGGCGGTGCGGCGTCCTTCAGCATCAGGTCCTGCCAGGCCTTGGCGCGGTCCTTGGCGCACCACACGTTCTTCGACTTTTCGGGCGAGTCGTGCCCCAGGATGGGCAGCAGGAACATGTGGATGGTGACGTTGTTGACGGATTGCAGGTCGCGCTCGAAGTGCTTGCAGTAGGGACAGTTGGGGTCTTCGAACACCGCCAGCTTGCGCTTGCCGTTGCCGCGCACCACGGTGAAGGCGTCCTTCAGCGGCAGGGCGGCGAAGTCCACCGCCGTGAGTTTGTCCACGCGTTCTTCGGTCAGGTTGCGGCGCAGCTTGGTGTCGATCAGGGCGCCCTGGATCAGGTAGTTGCCCTCCGAGTCGGTGTACAGGATGTCGGAGCCGTTCACGCGCAGCTCGTACAGGCCGGGCATGCCGGTTTTGCTGACCTCATCGATCTTCGGCATTTGCGGCACGCGCTCGGCCAGGTTCTTGCGAATCACCGCCTCCTGGGCGCTGGCGCCCAGGCAGCTCGTCAAGGCGGCCACCGCGAGCACCGTGTGCAGCAGGGTTTTCAGTAATTTCGTCATCATGGTTCCGGTTGTTTTCAATTCCTGCCGTGGCGGCGGCGATTTGGTTCAAGTCCGGCGCAGCCCCATCGCCTGCCGTGCCAGCCAGGTCTTCAGCGGCCCGCTGTGTTCAAACCCGTTCATGCCCCAGTTGCGCAAGGCCTGCAAGGGCCCCGCGCCGCGTGCAAACAACTGCTGCAGGCCGTCGGTGGCCAGCCCCATCGAGAGCACCTCGGCCTTGCGCGCGCGCTCATAGCGGCGCAGCAGCCGCAGGTCGCCCACGCTGCGCCAGTAGTCGCGCGCGTGCAGCACGCCGGCCAACTCCGCCGCATCGGCCAGGCCCAGATTCAGCCCTTGCCCGGCCAGCGGATGCACCGTGTGGGCGGCGTCCCCGGCCAGCGCCCAGCTTTTCCCTGCGTGCGTGCCGACCCAGCGAACGGCTCGCGCCAGTTGCAGCGGCCAGGCGGCGCGCTCGCTGTCCAGCGTCAGCGTGCCCAGGGCGTTATGGCTGGCGACGCCGAGCTGCCGTGCAAATTCTTCGGGGCTCAGGGCCAGCAACTGCGCCGCACGCTCCTGAGGGACAGACCACACAATCGCCACCGAGTTCCCCTGGTCACCGCCCAGCGGCAGGAAAGCCAGGATCTCGTTGTTCGCAAACCACTGGCGCGCGATCTGGCCGTGCGGCTTTTCACAAACCAGCCGGGCCGCAATGGCCCGCTGCGGATACGGTGTGACGTCAAAATCGATGCCGAATTCCGCGCGCGCGCTGCTGGCGCGGCCCTCGCAGATCACGGTCAGTGCGGCGCTCTGCGGCGCGTCCACGACCTCGACCAGCGGCTGATAGCGCACCGCCTCGGCCAATTGGGCCTCGAGGGCGGGCACATCGACAATCCAGGCCAGCGCCGGCACGCCCTGCGCGGCGGCGCTGAAGTTGACCTCGCCGCCGTCATCGCCGCACACCTGCATGCCCAGCACCGCGGTGGCGAAGGCATCAATGGGCCAGCCGCGCAGTGATTCGAGCAGTGCGCGCGCCGCGGCGTTGAGCGCATAGGCGCGCACATCGGCGGCGGCTGCGGCCGGCGCCGTGGGCCCGGCCACCAGCGCCACGCGCAGCCGGTCGCGCGCCAGCAGCAAGGCGAGCGTGCGGCCCACCACGCCGGCGCCGCGAATACACACATCAAAGGGTTGAGCCATAAGCCCACAATTGTAGGAGGCGGGGCAAAATCGGAGCTTTCGTTGAAAGGATGACCCCGTGACCTCTTCCAGCCCCGACGTGACGGGCCGTATTGCGCGGCTGTTCCTCTACCCGATCAAATCGTGCGCCGGCATCGAGGTGCAAGAGGCCCTGCTGCTGGAAACCGGGCTGGAGTGGGACCGCGCCTGGATGGTGGTGGACGAGGCCGGCGACTTCGTGACGCAGCGCACGCTGGCGCGCATGGCGCTGATCCGCCCGCAGCTCAAGACCTCCGAGATGGTGCTGCGCGCGCCCGGCATGCTGGCCCTGCATGTGGCGCTGGACGCCGTGGAGCAGCCCGCGCGCGTGCGGGTCTGGGACGACGTGGTGGACGCCTGGGACATGGGTGCGCTGGCGGCCCAGTGGTTCAGCGACTTTCTGGGCCAGAAGCTGCGGCTGGTGCGCTTCGATCCCGATGTGCAGCGCCTGTCCAGCCTGAAGTGGACCGGCGGCGTCGAGGCGCCGGTCCAGTTCAATGACGGATTTGCGCTGCTGGTGACCAGCGACGCGGCGCTGGACGATCTCAACACGCGCCTGGCGGCGGGCGGCCACGCGCCGGTGGGCATGGAGCGCTTTCGCCCCAACGTCGTGCTGTCGGGCGTGCAGGCGCACGACGAAGACCATCTGGACACCCTGCACGTGGCGACCGAGCCCGGCCCGGCGCAGCTCAAGCCCGTCAAGCCCTGCGTGCGCTGCCCGATTCCCAATGTCGACCCCGCCAGCGGCATCCCCAGCCCCGAAGTCGGCGACACCTTGCAGACCTACCGGCAGGACGCGCGCATGAACGGCGGCATCACCTTCGGCATGAATGCCATCGTGCTGGCCGGTGCCGGCCAGCTGCTGCGCGTCGGCCAGAGCGTGGCGGCGGACTACGTTTTCGACTGACAGCGCCAAACCGGGCCGGCGCCTGCGTCGCTTGGGTCGCTTACACTTGGCCCCTGATTTTTGGGGTTTGTTATGAGTCTGAAGTGCGGCATTGTGGGCCTGCCCAACGTGGGGAAATCCACCCTGTTCAATGCCTTGACCAAGGCCGGCATCGCGGCCGAGAACTATCCTTTTTGCACCATCGAGCCGAACGTGGGCATCGTGGAGCTGCCGGACCCGCGGCTAAGCCAGCTGGCCGCGATCGTGCAGCCCGAGCGAATCGTGCCCGCCATCGTCGAATTTGTCGACATCGCCGGTCTGGTGGCCGGCGCCAGCAAGGGCGAGGGCCTGGGCAACCAGTTCCTGGCGCATATCCGCGAGACCGACGCCACCGTCAACGTGGTGCGCTGCTTCGAGGACGAGAACGTGATCCACGTCGCCGGCAAGGTGGACCCGATCTCCGACATCGAAATCATCCAGACCGAGCTGTGCCTGGCCGACCTGTCGTCGGTCGAGAAGGCGCTGCACCGCCACACCAAGACGGCGCGCTCGGGCGACAAGGAGGCGATCAAGCTGGTGGCCCTGCTGGAGCAGTGCCAGGCCGCGCTGAACCAGGGCCAGCCGGTGCGCACGCTGAACTTCAACAAGGAAGACCAGCCGCTGATCAAGCAGCTGTTCCTGATCACGGCCAAGCCCGCAATGTTCGTGGCCAACGTGGCCGAGGACGGTTTCGAGAACAACCCGTTCCTGGACCGGCTGCGCGAGTACGCGGCCAAGCAAAACGCGCCCGTGGTGGCGATCTGCGCCAAGATGGAAGCCGAAATGGCCGATATGGAGGAGGAGGACAAGCAGATGTTCCTGGCCGAACTCGGCCAGAGCGAACCGGGCCTGAATCGCCTGATCCGTGCGGCCTTCAAGCTGCTGGGCCTGCAAACCTACTTCACCGCGGGCGTCAAGGAAGTGCGCGCCTGGACCATCCACGTCGGCGACACCGGCCCGCAGGCGGCCGGCGTGATCCACACCGATTTTGAGCGCGGCTACATCCGCGCCCAGACCATTGCGTTCGACGACTTCATCGCCTACAAGGGCGAGCAGGGCGCGAAAGACGCGGGCAAGATGCGCTCGGAAGGCAAGGAGTACGTTGTCCGGGACGGCGACGTGATGAACTTCCTCTTCAGTTCCTGAGATTTACAGGAAATAGGACTGTAGCCCTTGATTGGCGTTGGCTGGTAGCTATGTATCTGGTAGGAATACCGGCACCCTTTCAAAACGTGAACCGCCCCGGGAACACCCAGACCAGCGCCGCCGTCATCGCGACGTAGCGCAGGAACTTGCCCACCGCCATCCAGCCCACACAGGGCCAGAACGGCAGCTTGAGCCAGCCGGCGACGGCGCACAGCGGGTCGCCGATGCCGGGCAGCCAGGACAGGAGGCAGGCGATGGGGCCGAGTTTTTCGAGCCAGTTCAGGGCCTTCAAATGCGTCGGCGAATGGCGGTATTTGTCCAGCACCTGGTGTGCGCCGTAACCCATCCACCAGTCGAGCGCGCCGCCCAGCGTGTTGCCCGCCGTGGCGACCGCAATGGTCGGCCAGTACAGCTCGGGGTTGAGCTTGATCAGTCCGAACACCACCGGCTCGGAGGCCAGCGGCAGCAGCGTGGCGGAAACGAACGACACCACGAAGACCGTGCTGAGGCCCAGTTGGGGCAGCGCCAGCAGCGTGAGCAGGTGTTGGATCCAGGCTTCCATGGGTGCCACGAGTATAGGCAGACCGCAGGGTGGAAATTCCGGGCGCAATTTCAATTGCTGAAATTTTGGGCGACTACAATGACAGACCCCGCCCTCCGCCCCTTTTTTCAGCAACGCGTTTGCGCCTTCACCGCCCCATGAACATCGGTCCATTCACCCTGGCGAACAACCTGTTCGTCGCCCCGATGGCGGGCGTGACCGACCGGCCGTTTCGCCAGCTCTGCAAGCGGCTCGGCGCCGGCTATGCGGTGAGCGAGATGGTGACCTCGCGCCGCGATTTGTGGAACACGCTGAAGACCTCGCGCCGCGCCAACCACGAGGGCGAGCCGGGACCGATCGCCGTGCAGATTGCCGGCACCGACGCGCCCATGATGGCCGAGGCCGCGGCCTACAACATCGACCGTGGCGCACAGATCATCGACATCAACATGGGCTGCCCGGCCAAGAAGGTCTGCAACAAATGGGCCGGCTCGGCGCTGATGCAGGACGAGGCGCTGGCGCTGTCCATCGTGCAGGCCGTGGTGGCCGTGTGCGCACCGCGCCGTGTGCCGGTCACGCTCAAGATGCGCACCGGCTGGTGCCAGTCGCACAAGAACGCCGTCGTGCTGGCGCGCGCGGCGCAAGATGCCGGCGTGCAGATGGTCACGGTGCATGGCCGCACGCGCGAGCAGGGTTACAAGGGGCGCGCCGAGTACGACACGATTCGCCAGGTCAAGGCCGCGCTGCGCATTCCGGTGGTGGCCAACGGCGACATCGCCACGCCCGAGCAGGCGCGGGACGTGCTGCGCGAGACCGGGGCCGACGCCGTGATGATCGGCCGCGCGGCGCAGGGCCAGCCCTGGATCTTTCGCGAGATCGCGCATTTTCTGGCGACCGGCGAGCATCTGGCGCCGCCGCTGGTGGCCGAGGTGCGGCGCCTGCTGCTGGACCATTTGCAGGACCACTACGCGCTGTACGGCGAGTTCAGCGGCGTGCGCACCGCGCGCAAGCACATCGGCTGGTACGTGCGCGCCCTGCCGGGCGGCGAAGCGTTTCGCGCACGCATGAACCGGCTGGAAAACTGCCAGGCGCAAAGCGCCGCGGTAGCCGATTTTTTTGACGAACTGGGTGCCGGCAGCGACCGGCTGCCGCGCGGCCTGGCCCGCGCACCCACGGACCTGGGCGAAGAACAAGAGCAACGAGGGGAACAAGGGTATGAGCAAGAAGCACATTGAAGAGTGTGTGCGCGCCAGTCTGGAAGGCTACTTCAGGGACTTGCGCGGCACCGAGCCGGGCGGCATGTACGAGATGATGGTCAAGGTGGTGGAGCGCCCGCTGCTCGAAGTGGTGATGAACCAGGCCGACCACAACCAATCCAGGGCCGCCGAATGGCTGGGCCTGAACCGCAACACGCTGCGCAAGAAGCTGGTTGAACATAAGTTATTGAAATGAACGCACTGATCTCTGTCTCCGACAAAACCGGCATCGTTGAATTCGCGCAGGCCCTGCATGCGCTGGGCATCAAGCTGATCTCCACCGGCGGCACCGCCAAACTGCTGGCGGAGCAGGATCTGCCGGTGACCGAGGTGGCGGCGCTGACCGGCTTTCCCGAGATGCTGGACGGGCGCGTCAAGACGCTGCACCCGAACGTGCATGGCGCCCTGCTGGCGCGGCGCGACGTGCCCGCGCACATGGCGGCGCTCGCACAGCACGGCATCGACACCATCGACCTGCTGGTGGTCAACCTGTACCCGTTCGAGGCGACGGTGGCCCAACCCGGCTGCACGCTGGAGGATGCGATCGAGAACATCGACATCGGCGGGCCCGCCATGGTGCGCTCGGGCGCGAAGAACTGGAAGGATGTGGCGGTGCTGACCGACGCCTCGCAGTACACCGGCGTGCTGGACGAACTCAAGGCCGGCGGCACGGTCAGCGACAAGACCAAGTTTGCGTTGTCTGTCGCGGCCTTCAATCGCATCAGCTGCTACGACGGTGCGATTTCTGACTACCTTTCGAGCATCCGGGGCGACGGCAGCCGCGCGCTGTTTCCGGGCCAGGCGAATGGCCGCTTCATCAAGCTGCAGGACCTGCGCTACGGCGAGAACCCGCACCAGCAGGCCGCGTTCTACCGCGACCTGTACCCGGCGCCGGGCTCGCTGGTGACGGCGCAGCAGCTGCAGGGCAAGGAGCTGTCGTACAACAACATCGCCGACGCCGATGCCGCGTGGGAATGCGTCAAGAGTTTCGAGACACCGGCCTGCGTCATCGTCAAGCACGCCAACCCGTGCGGCGTGGCGCTCGGCGCCGATGCGCTGCAGGCTTACAGCCGCGCGTTCCAGACCGACCCGACCTCGGCCTTCGGCGGCATCATTGCCCTGAACCGGCCGGTCGATGCCGCGGCTGCGCAGGCGATCAGCCAGCAGTTCGTCGAAGTGCTGATGGCCCCGGGCTACACGCCCGAGGCTTTGGCCGTGTTCAAGTCCAAGGTCAATGTGCGGATCCTGCAGATTGCGCTGCCGCCCCACGCCGGCCCGGGCAAGAGCGGCGCGGGCAAAACCGACTGGGACAACGGCCGCAACGCCATGGACGTCAAGCGCATCGGCTCCGGCTTGTTGATGCAGACCGCCGACAACCATGAACTGACGCTGGCCGATCTCAAGGTGGTGAGCCAGAAGCAGCCGACGCCGCAGCAGCTGCAGGACCTGCTGTTCGCCTGGAAGGTGGCGAAGTACGTCAAGTCAAACGCCATCGTGTTCTGCAAGGACGGCATGACCCTGGGCGTCGGCGCGGGCCAGATGAGCCGGCTCGACTCGGCGCGCATCGCCAGCATCAAGGCGCAGCATGCGGGCCTGTCGTTAGAGGGAACGGCGGTCGCGAGCGACGCCTTCTTCCCGTTCCGCGATGGGCTCGATGTGGTGGTGGACGCCGGCGCGAGCTGCGTGATCCAGCCCGGCGGCTCGATGCGCGACTCCGAGGTGATCGCGGCCGCCGACGAGCGTGGCGTGGCCATGGTGTTCAGCGGCGTGCGCCACTTCCGCCACTGACATTCAAGAGAAAAGTGCCTGCAGCCCATGAGGGGCAATCACTGCATGCTGCTATTTTGATAGCAATCTGAAAACGCCGCAGGCCACGCCATGCGTCCCGGCGATGGCTTGCACACTGCCGGCGCCGCGGTTGCGGGCGGCCGATTTTCATCGAAAAAATCGATCATGGCATAACGAAATTTAGCGTTTGTCGCGCCCCGCCGCGCGCTCGATACTGCGCCCCATCTGCACCGTGCGACCCGGCACACGCAGCCAACCGCAGGAGAGCCATGTGAGCGTTCTTGATCCTTCCCCATCGGCCGCGGCCGAACGTCCCGTGTTCGCCAGCGCGCGCGAGGCGCGCCAGGCGATCCGCACCGGCCGCTGGCGCGAGCACACCAGCGGCCTGGCGCCGGCCAACGTCCAGGGCAACGTGGTGATCCTGCCGGCGGCGCTGGCGTCCGACTTCCTTCGCTTTTGCCAGCGCAACCCCAAGCCGTGCCCGCTGCTGGCCGTGTCCGAGCCGGGCGATCCGATGCTGCCGACCCTGGGCGCCGACATCGACATCCGCAGCGACGTGCCGCGCTACCGCGTCTGGCGGGACGGCGAACTGGCCGACGAGCCGGGCGACATCGGCGCGCTCTGGCAGGGCGACCTGGTGAGCTTCGTGCTCGGCTGTTCGTTTTCCTTCGAGCACGCGCTGATCGAGGCCGGCATCGAGCTGCGCCATGTGCGCCAGGGCCGGAACGTGGCGATGTACCGCACCAATATCCCCACCACGCCGGCCGGCCCGTTCCATGGTCCGATGGTGGTGTCGATGCGTCCCATGAAGGCCGCGGATGCGATCCGCGCGGTGCAGGTCACGGCGCGCGTGCCGGCCGTGCATGGCGCGCCGGTGCACCTGGGCGACCCGGCCTTGATCGGCATCGCCGACATCGCCCGCCCCGATTTCGGCGACCCGGTCGAGATCAAAGCCGATGAGCTGCCGGTGTTCTGGGCCTGCGGCGTGACGCCGCAGGCCGTGGTGATGGCGGCGCGGCCCGCGTTCTGCATCACGCACGCACCGGGCTACATGCTGATCACGGACCGGCTCAACAGCGACCTGCCGTTCGCCTGAGCCGGCGGCCCCCTTCACGCCAGATTACATCTACAACAGGAGACAAACCATGTGGCTACAGGAAACCAGCAAGGCCGAGCGCAAGACCCTGGTCGCGGCGTTCGCCGGCTACGGCGTCGATGCGTTCGACTACATGATCTACACCTTCATGATTCCCACGCTGATCGCGCTGTGGGGCATGACCAAGGCCGAGGCCGGCTACATCGCCACCGGTGCGCTGATCACCTCGGCGATCGGCGGCTGGCTCGCCGGCATCCTGGCCGACAGGTACGGCCGCGTGCGCATCCTGCAGCTGACCGTGCTGTGGTTTACCGTGTTCACCTTTCTGAGCGGCTTCACGACCTCGCCCGAACAGCTGCTGGTCACGCGCGCGCTGCAGGGCCTGGGCTTTGGCGGTGAATGGTCGGTCGGCTCGGTGCTGATCGCCGAGATGATCCGGGCGCGCCATCGCGGCAAGGCGGTCGGCCTGGTGCAAAGCAGCTGGGCGGTGGGCTGGGGCGTGGCGGCGATCGCATTCTGGGCCGCGTATTCGCTGTTCGCGCCCGAGATGGCCTGGCGTGTGCTGTTCTGGCTCGGCATCCTGCCAGCGCTCCTGATTCTCTACATCCGGCGCCAGATCAAGGACCCCGAGGTCTATCACGCCACGCGCGCGCAGATGAAGAAGGACGGCGAGAGCAGCAACTTCCTTGAAATCTTCTCGCCCGCGCTGTTGCGCACGACGGTGTTCGCGAGCCTGCTGGCCACCGGCATGCAGGGCGCCTACTACGCCGTGACGACCTGGCTGCCGACCTTTCTGAAGACGGAACGCCATCTGTCGGTGCTGAACACCAGCGGCTACCTGCTGGTGCTGATCGCCGGCTCGTTCGCCGGCTACCTGACCAGCGCCTGGCTGTCCGACCGTCTCGGCCGGCGCCAGTGCTTCATCCTGTTCGCGATCAGTGCCGGCGCGCTGGTCGTGGGCTACACGCTGGTTCCGGTGACCGACGCGCTGATGCTGGTGCTGGGCTTTCCGCTGGGCTTCTTCCTGTCGGGGATTTTCTCGGGCATGGGGGCCTACCTGAGCGAGCTGTTCCCGAGCCGGGTGCGCGGCTCGGGCCAGGGCTTTTGCTACAACTTCGGGCGCGCGGTGGGCTCGGTCTGTCCCGCGCTGGTGGGCTACCTGAGCACGTCGATTCCGCTTGGCACGGCGATCGGCTACCTCGCGGGCGCGGGCTACCTGCTGGTCGTGATTGCCGCCCTGGCGCTGCCTGAAACGCAGGGGATGGAACTGAGCGCCGGCGACGAAGCGCTGGCCGCCAAGGCATGAGCGCTGCTGTCCGGCCAGCGCTGCCCGAGGCGCGCCTGCTGCCGCTCGGCGACGCCGCGCTCACGGTGGAGTTCGGCAGCGCGATAGCGCCTCAGATCCACGCCCGGGTGCTCGGCTTCGCCAGTGCGCTGGAAGCGCTCGCCGCGAGCGGGCGCATCGACGGCGTGATCGAATGGGTGCCGACCTTCCGCTCGGTCACGGTGTATTTCGATCCCGACCGCATCGACGCCGACACCCTGGCCGCGGAACTGCAGGCGCTCGCGCGCACCAGCAGCAGTCTCACGGTGGCTGGCGCGCACTGGCGCATCCCGGTGTGCTTCGACCCCGAGTTCGCGCCCGATCTGGACGAGCTCGCCAGCGCCCGGGCGCTGCCCCGCGAGCGCGTGGTCGAGCTCATGACGCAGACCGTGTTCAGCGTTTACATGCTGGGCTTCCAGCCCGGCTTCAGTTACATGGGCGGCCTGCCCGAGGCACTGGAAATGCCGCGCCTGGCCTCGCCGCGCAAGCGTGTGCCGGCGGGCTCGGTCGCGGTGGCGCAGCGCATGTGCGCCGCCTATCCGTGGGACAGCCCCGGTGGCTGGCGGCTGCTCGGGCGCACGCCGGTGCCGCTGTTCGATGCGGCCGATGCCGAGCGGCCGGCGCTGCTGGCGCCCGGCGACCAGGTGCAGTGGCAGGCGGTCGATCGCGCAGCCTACGAGGCGCTGCAGGCGTGCTGCGCGGCCGGCACTTTCGAGCGCGCGAGCCTGCGCCTCGACGCAGCGCAGGGTGCGGAGGTGACCCGATGAGCGCGCAGCTTGAAGTGGTGGAGAGCGGGCTGGCCGTGGCGGTGCAGGATCGCGGCCGCTTCGGCTACCGGCGGCTCGGCGTGCCGGTGTCGGGCGCGCTCGATCCGGTGCTGCTGGCGGCGGCGAACGCGCTCGTGGGCAACGCGGCCGGCGCCGCGGCGCTGGAGATCCTGCTCACGGGTCCCGCGCTCAAGGTGCGCGCGGGCCGCGTGCGCTTCTCGATTGCGGGCGAGATAGTCGCCAGGCTGCAGAGCGCCCAGGGCAAGCTGCTGCCGGTGGAACCCTGGTGCACGGTCACGCTCGGGCCCGGCGACAGCATCCGGTTCGGCGCCGCCGCCGCGCCCAAAGCGGGCGGCCCGGGCATCGCCTATGTGGGCATCAGCGGCGGGGTCGAGGTGCCGGCCGTGCTGGCCAGTCGTTCGACCTACGCGCGCGCCGCGCTTGGCGGCGTGCGGGGACGCGCCATCGCCGCGGGCGACCTGCTGCCGTGCCGCAGCGTGGCGGGCGATGCGCCGCTCGAATTCCGTGGCGCCGGACCCCTCGTGCACCCCGAGGGACCGATCCGCGTCGTGCCCGGGCCGCAGGCCGACCATTTCACCGACGAGGCGCTGCAGGCCTTTTTCAGCCAGCCGTTCACGGTCACGCGCGACAGCGACCGCATGGGCATGCGGCTAGCGGGCCCGGTGCTGACCCACAGTGCGCTCGGCGCCGACATTGCCTCCGACGGCGTCACGCCGGGAGCGATCCAGGTGCCGGCGAACGGTCAGCCCATCATCCTGATGGCCGATTGCCAGACCGTGGGCGGCTACCCGAAGATCGCGACCGTGATCCGCGCCGATCTGCCGCGGCTGGCCCACGCCCGGCCCGGCGCGCAGTTGCGCTTTGCGCGCGTGAACCTGTTGGAGGCCGCGGCCGCGCGCGCGGCGCAGGCGCAGCAGCTGGCGCTCTGGGTCGGCCGCATCGCGGGCTTTCGGCCGGCCGGCGTCATCGATGATGCCGCGCTGTACGGCGGTAACCTGGTCAGCGGCATGATTCGCGCCGATGCGTAGCATGGAGCCGCCGCCTTACTTTTCGGGAGTCACCACCATGTCGAACATCATCAACCTCAACGCCGACCTCGGCGAGAGCTTCGGCGCCTGGACCATGGGCTCGGACCGCGAGATCCTGCAGTCGGTCGGCTCGGCCAACGTGGCCTGCGGCTTTCATGCGGGTGACCCGCTGGTGATGCGCAACACGCTGCGGCTGGCCAGGGCGGCCGGGGTCAGCGTCGGCGCGCATCCCTCGTTCCCCGACCTGCAGGGCTTCGGGCGCCGGCGCATGCAGATCGAGCCGGCCGAGCTGGAGGCGCTGCTGATCTACCAGATCGCCGCACTCGACGGCATGGCGCGTACCGAAGGTATGCGCGTCGGCCACGTCAAGGCGCACGGCGCGCTCAGCAACATGGCCTGTGCCGACCTGGCGCTGGCGCGCACCGTGGCCGGCGCGGTCAAGGCCTACGACCCGGCACTGATCCTGCTCGCGCCCGCGCTGTCGTGCCTGTGCACCGCAGGGCGCGAGGCCGGGCTTGCGGTGGTGGAGGAAATCTTCGCCGACCGCGCCTACCTGGACGATGGGCAACTGGTGCCGCGCAGCCGCGCCGACGCGATGATCCACGGCGCCGCGCGCTCGCTGGCGCACGTCGAGGCCATGCTGGACGCGCAGGCGCTGATCTCGGTCAGCGGCAAGCGCCTGCCGACGGCCATCGGCAGCATCTGCGTGCACGGCGACGGCCCCGAAGCCGTCGCCACCGCGGCCTATCTGCGCGCCGAACTCGCTCGCAAGGGTTACCAGCTGCGGCCGCTCGGCGCACTCGCGGCGTAATACCGCGATGGTGTGCGAGGGTTATCGATCGCTACAAATAATATAGCTGACAGCGTACGGAGCGAAAGGGCTTCGGCTCGATTTGATTCAAAACAGCCAGCGGCGCACCAGGCCGCGGCCCGATAACCATCAGGCTACTGCGCCCGCACAAACGCCAGCGCTTCGTGCAACGCCTTCGAGAGCCCCGGCGCCACCGGGCCGCTCCAGTAGCTTGCCACCATCGGCAGCGGCGCCAGCGCGGCGTCGCAGCGCAGGATCGCGATCCGGTTGCGCGACTGCAGCTGTTCTGCTGCGGCGCGCGGCAGCGTGGCGATGCCGAAGCCGCTCTCGGCCAGCCGCACCAGCGCCGAGATCGACGACACCGTGTGCACGCGCTTGTCTGCTGCGCCGAGCGAGCGCAGCAGATCGAGCAGCGCGACGTGCGGCGCCGAGCCGCGCTGGAAGGTCATCAGGTCACGCGCCAGCAGCTCGTCGACGCTCAGCGGTCTTTTTCGCGCCATGCCCAGGGGGCCGACGAACACCATCTCGAGCGGCGCCAGCACCTCGTTGGCAATCTGTTCACCAAGCGCGGGCAGCGCGGCGAACGCCAGGTCCAGGCTGCCGCGGCGCAGCTGCTCGACCAGCACCGGCGTGGTCTCGATGGTGAGCTCCAGTTCGAGCTGCGGATTCGATTTTTTGAGCTGATCGACCATCGGGATCAGCCAGGTGTGCAGCGCGGTCTCGATGCCGCCGATGCGCAGCGACAGCGGCAACTGCTCCGGGCTGCCCAGCTCGGTCTTCATTTCTCGCTGCAGCGCCAGCAGGCGCTCGGCGTACTGCAGGAAGCGCGCGCCCGCAGGGGTCAGCTTGAAGCCGCGTTCACGCCGGTCCAGCAGCGTGATCCCGAGTTCCTGCTCCAGCGCGGCCACACGGTTCGACACCGCCGACTGCGTCAGGCACAGCTTTTCGGCGCCGCGCGTGATGCTCTTGAGCCGCGCGACCCAGACGAAGGCTTCGACGAAGCGCAGGTTCATGGCGCCGCTCTCATTCTCCGAAAATCAAGCAGAAAGTGCCCGTAGCCTTTGGGGGGTGGGCACTGTGCGCTGCTATTTTGATAGCGACCTGAACACGTCGTGGGCCACGCTAACCGTCTCGGCAATATCCTGCTCGCTGTGCGCGGCGCTGACAAAGCCGGCCTCGTAAAGGGCCGGCGCGATGTAGATGCCGCGATCGAGCAGGCCATGGAACAGGCGGTTGAAGCGCGCGCCGTCGCTCTTCATAACCTGCGTGTAGTTCTGCGGCAGGGCATCCAGCAGGAAGAAGCCGAACATGCCGCCCTCGCTGTCGGCGCTGAAGGCCACGCCCGTGTCGCGCGCGGCGCCGGTGAGGCTGTCGACCAGCGCGCGTGTCTTGCGCGACAGGTCTTCAAAAAAGCCCGGCCTGGCGATCTCCCGGAGCGTGGCCAGGCCGCAGGCGGTGGCCACCGGGTTGCCCGACAGCGTGCCGGCCTGGTACACCGGGCCGAGCGGGGCCAGCTGTTCCATGACGGCGCGCGAACCGCCAAATGCGGCCAGCGGCATGCCGCCGCCGATCACCTTGCCCAGCACCGTCATGTCCGGCGCGAACCCCGGGATACTTTGCGCATAGACGCTTTGCGCGCTGCCCAGCGCGACGCGGCAGCCGGTCATCACCTCGTCGAATATCAGCAGGGCGCCGTACTGGCTGCACAGTTCGCGGCAGCGCTGCATGAACGGCACCGAGGCGCGCACGAAATTCATGTTGCCCGCAATCGGCTCGATGATCAGGCAGGCCAGCTCGCGGCCGTGCAGCGCGAACGCTTCCTCCAGCTGGTTGACGTTGTTGTACTCCAGCACCAGCGTGTCCCGCACCACCTCGGGCGGCACGCCCGCGCTGGTCGGGTTGCCGAAGGTGGCCAGGCCCGAGCCGGCCTTGACCAGGAGCGCGTCGGCATGGCCGTGGTAGCAGCCCTCGAACTTGATGAACTTGCTGCGGCCGGTGGCGCCGCGCGCCAAGCGGATCGCGCTCATGCCGGCTTCGGTCCCCGAGCTGACCAGGCGCAGCATCTCGATGGAGGGCACGAGGCGGATGATGGCTTCGGCCAGCTCGACCTCGCGCTCGGTCGGTGCGCCGAACGAGAAGCCTTCCAGCAGCGCCTTTTGCACCGCCTCCAGCACCGCCGGGTGGCCATGGCCCAGGATCATCGGGCCCCAGGAGCCGATGTAGTCGATGTAGCGCTGGCCGTTGGCATCCCAAAAATGGGCGCCTTGCGCGCGCTGCACAAAACGCGGCGTGCCGCCCACGGCCTTGAAGGCGCGCACCGGCGAGTTCACGCCGCCGGGGATGAAGCGTTTGGCGCGCTCGAACAGCGCTTCGTTGTGATCAGTGTTTGGTTTCATGGGGAGGCATGGCAAAGCCTTGCAAATCGCCGGTTTCGGCTTCGGTCACATCATCGGCATCGGCCTCGGGCTGGGCCCAGAACAGGCGGTCCGGCAGCACATTGCCCATGCCGGGGCGAAAGCCGCCATCGAGGCAGCGGTCCAGATAGCTCAGCGCCTCGCTGGTCGCCGCCGCCAGGTCGCTGCCGCTGGCAATCAGGGCCGCGAGCGCGGCGGCCAGCGTGTCGCCCGCGCCGCAGAAAGTGGCCTCGAAACGCTCGAACTTCTCGCCGCCGAGCACGGCCTGCGGCGAGGCCAGCACATTGTCGATGAACTGCTCGGGCAAGGGGATGCCGGTGACCAGTGTGTACGTGACGCCCATCGCCGCCGCCGCCCTGGCAATATCGCGCGCGCCGGGGCTTTCGTCGCCGCTCCAGTCCGGCAACAGCCAGCGCCACAGCGTGCTGTGGTTTCCAACCAACACGGTGGTCTGCGGCAAAAGCAGCTCACGAAAGGCATCGAGGTACAGGTCGATCTGTCCCTCGTCCCACCACGACAGGTTGGGCATATAGGCCACAAGTGGTACATCGGCGTAGTCCGAAGCGATTTCGGCGATGGCGCTGAGGTTCTCGGGGCTGCCCACAAAACCGACCTTGATCACCTGCACCTGGATGTCTTCGAGGATGGTTCGGGCCTGCTCGGTCACGGCTTCCTCGTCGAAGGCGATGTGCTCGAAAATCTCGGCCGTGTCTCGTATATAGGCGCCTGTCACGACGGGCAAGGCATGTGCGCCGACCGACGCGATGGCGCTCACATCGGCCGCCAGGCCGCCCGCGCCGCTGGGATCGCTGGCGTTGAACACCAGCACGCAGGCCGGGCTCGAATCTTCGTCCTCGTCAGCGAGGGTGGTTGGGGATAAATCCTGGGGTTTGTGGTTTGTCATAGGCCAAGTCTCGACAAATATCGGCTGATGGTGCTAACTTGGTCACATGAAGCCTAGATACAATTGTTGCATTCTATTCGAAGGCCCCTTAAGCTGTGACTGACTTTAAAACGTGGATGTGTTTGATTTGCGGATGGATTTATGACGAAGCGGCCGGAGATCCCGACCATGACGTTGCGCCCGGGACCGTCTGGGCACAGGTTCCCATGAACTGGACCTGCCCCGAGTGTGGCGCGCGCAAGGAAGACTTCGAAATGGTCCAGATATAAAACATATCGCGCGCAAGGCCTATCGGCCAAGGTCGTTGAAGAAATAATTCGGGAGCAGCTGCCAATGATCACGACTGGATCGGGTTTCAAAGTTCTGGTAATCGATGACAGCAACACCATTCGGCGCAGCGCCGAAATCTTTCTCAAGCAGGGTGGCCACGACGTGGTACTGGCAGAGGATGGTTTCGATGCACTGGCCAAGGTCAACGACCATCAACCCCAACTGATTTTCTGTGACATCCTGATGCCGCGGCTCGACGGCTACCAGACCTGCGCCATCATCAAGCGTAACGCCAGGTTTGCCGGCGTTCCGGTGGTCATGCTGTCGTCCAAGGATGGCGTCTTCGACAAGGCGCGCGGCCGCATGGTGGGCTCGCAGGACTATCTGACCAAACCATTTACCAAAGACCAGCTGCTGCAAGCCGTGCAACAGTTTGGCGAAGCCCGTTCAGGAGTGATTGATGCCGGTTCATAAAGTGTTGGTGGTGGACGATTCCAAAACCGAGTTGATGGTGTTGACCGAGATGCTGGAAAAAAATGGCATGTCCGTGAAAACCGCCGAGAACGCCGAGGAGGCCTTTCGCCGGCTCGCCCAGGAAAAGCCGGACCTGATTTTGATGGATGTCGTGATGCCCGGGAAAAACGGATTCCAGGTGACGCGCGCGATCTCGCGTGATCCGCAGTACGCGGATGTGCCCATCATCATGTGCACCAGCAAAACCCAGGAAACCGATCGGGTCTGGGGCATGCGCCAGGGCGCACGGGACTACATCACCAAGCCGGTGGATGCCAGCGAGTTGATGGCCAAGATCAAAGCCTTGAGCTGACGCACATCACCCGCATGGCCAATCGCGAAGCCCTCCGACAATTTCAGAGCCATTTGGCGAGCCGCTTGAGCGCGGCCCGGACCACGGGCGTCGCCGCCTCCTGGCTGGCGGTGGAAGCGGCCAATGTGAAGTATCTTTTTCCATTGAGTCAGTCGGGGGAGATCTTCCCCTGGGCCAATACCCAGCCTGTACCTTACACCCAGCGCTGGTTTCTCGGCGTTGCCAATTTGCGCGGCGGCCTTTACGGCGTGATTGACCTGGGCAGTTTTGTCGCTGGCACGGTGCCCGCCTCCCGCGCGGAACCGGTCCGTGATCAGGCGCGGCTGGTGGCCCTGAATTCGGTGCTCGACGTCAATTGCGCGTTGCTGATTGACCGCCTTGTTGGCCTTCGCAGCATGGATTCATTTATTGATTCTGCGCCTGCCCCCGACACAGCGCCCGGCTATTTCGGCAGCGGGTACACCGACGCCGATGGCGCGCACTGGCAGGAAATCAACCTGCAGTCGCTCTCGCAACAACCCCGATTCCTGAGCATCAGCGCTTGAATGTCTTCGCAAGGTCGCACTACCATGTCCCTCGTCAATCAAATTGAAAAACCGTTCCAGGCCAGCGCTTCGGCAGTGATCGACGTCACCATGGCGGGTAGCGTGGACATGAGGGCGGACCGGGCCGAAGCCGTGGCGTCGGAACACGCTCATTCCGAAGACTTCAGCGACAGCCGCATGCCGCCCGGGGACGCGGAACAGGAGTCTTCGGACGCAGGGCTGCTCAGCATTCCCTTGCTGGGGACTCGCACTGCGGCGCAGCACCAGCGGATTCTTGCGATATTGCTGGGCTTGGCCTTGGTGGTGCTGGCGCTGGTCACTTTCTTCGCACTGAACCAGGCCGACAGGGTGGCCCAGCAGGTGGCGGCCACCGGCCAGTCACTGATGCAGTCGCAGCGCCTGGCCAAGTCGGTGTCACAGGCGCTGGTGGGCAGCGCGCCGGCATTTCCGGATGTGAAGGAAAGCGCCGATGTGCTGGCCAAAACGGTGCGCGGGCTCAAGAGCGGCAGCGACTCGATGCGGCTGACCGCGGTGAGCGAGGCCGACGCATCCGAGCTTGACAAAATTACTCCCTTGATGGAGCGCGCCGAGAAGAACGCCAAGATCGTGCTGGGCCAGCAAAAGATTCTGACCCAGGTCGGCAGCGCGCTGCGGACCATCAATCGGCAGTCTTCCGATCTGCTGGAAATCGCCGAGACGGTTTCATCGCTCAAGCTGCAGCAAAATGCGCCCTCGACGGAAATTTCCGCCGCCGGCCAGCTGGTGATGCTGACCCAGCGCATTGGCAAATCCGCCAATGAGTTCCTGACTACCGAAGGGGTGAGCCCCGAGGCGGTGTTTCTGCTCGGCAAGGATTTGAATTCCTTCAAGGAAATTTCACAGGGCCTGCTCGATGGCAGCCCGGAGCTGCGCCTGACGCCAGCGAAGGACCCGCAGACCCGTGAGCAGCTCGCGGCCCTGATGAAGCTGTACGAGCAGACGCGCACCGAGGCCGGCGCCATTCTTGGCAATTTGCAGGGGTTGGTGGCGGCGCGTGAGGCGCAAGCGGCCATCATCTCCGACAGCGAGCCCCTGCGGCGCGATCTGGAAGGCCTGCAGAGCCAGCTTTCGTCCCGCAGCGGGCTCAGTTCGGGCTCCCTGGTGGCACTCATTTTGTCTGCACTTTTCGCTTTGGCCTGTGCGGCCGGGCTGGCTTACGTTCAGCTGCAGGACAGTCGTCAGCGCCAGGGGCTGGCCGACCAGCAACGGCTTGAAGCCGAGCGCCAGGAGCAGGAGGCCAAGCGCATCAACGATGCCAACCAGGCGGCGATTTTGCGGCTCATGAACGAATTGCAAACCGTGGCGGAAGGCGACCTGACCCAGGAAGCCACCGTGACGGAGGACATCACCGGGGCCATCGCCGATTCCGTCAACTACACCGTGGAGGAGTTGCGTTTGCTGGTGGGCAACGTGCAGACCACGGCGTCGCGTGTCGCCCAGACCACCGCCCAGGTGGAGAACACTTCCACCGAATTGCTGGCGACTTCCGGCGAGCAGTTGCGCGAGATTCATGCGGCCGGCCAGTCCGTGCTGGACATGGCCGGCCGGATTAACCAGGTGTCTTCGCAGGCGCAGGAGTCGGCCTCGGTGGCCCGGCAGTCCTTGCAGGCGGCCGAGTCGGGTCTGATGGCCGTGCAAAACGCCATCGGGGGCATGAACTCGATCCGCGACCAGATCCAGGAAACCTCCAAACGGATCAAGCGGCTGGGTGAGTCCTCGCAGGAGATTGGCGAAATCACGGAGCTGATCTCCGACATTACCGAGCAGACCAACGTGCTGGCCCTGAATGCTGCCATTCAGGCGGCCTCGGCGGGCGATGCCGGTCGCGGCTTCTCGGTGGTGGCAGAAGAAGTGCAGCGCCTGGCGGAGCGTTCCGCCGACGCGACACGCCAGATCTCCGCACTGGTCAAGGCCATTCAGACCGATACGCAGGATGCGGTCGCCGCGATGGAGCGTTCCACCCACGGTGTGGTCGAGGGCGCCAAGCTGTCCGACAACGCCGGCACGGCGCTGTCGGAAATTGACCGTGTGTCGCGCAGGCTGGCGGAGCTGATCGAGCAGATCTCGCATGCGGCGTCGCAGGAGGCAGCGTCCGCCAACGTGGTGGCGGGCAACATCCAGCATATTTTCGCGGTGACGGAGCAGACCGGTGAAGGCACGCGCTCGACGGCACAGCAGGTCCGTGAGCTGTCCCGCATGGCCGAGGAACTGCGCCAGTCCGTGTCCCGATTCAAGATCAGCTGATTTCTGCCCTTCACGTATCCGTTATTGCCCGAGTGGATCCCTCCATGCAGTTCAACCAAGCCGGTTCCGCAGCCCTCGCCACCGATCCCGACCAGGCGGCCCACGATCTCGGGCCGCTGGCGTGGGTGCTGGACGAGATTCGCAAGTCGCTGGATGGCGCCACCCGATCCCTCAAGCGATTTGCACGGGAGGCCGAAACCGCCAGAGGATCGAATCTCGCCGACATCGATACCGGCCAATTGCGCATTGCACGCCAGCAACTTCATCAATCCGTGGGTGCGATGGAGATGGTGGGCCTGGGGGCGCCGGCCCATGTGCTGCGCGCCATGGAGGCCGCCGTACAAAGGTTCTTCCAGCATCCGGAGTTGTGCACCGACGAGGCAGCCACCAAGGTCGAGCGTGCCGGCTTCGCACTGACCGAGTATCTGCAAGCGGTCTTGAGCGGCAGGCCGGTATCGTCCGTGGCCCTGTTTCCCCAGTACCGGGACGTGCAGTTGCTGGCCGGCGGCGATCGCGTGCATCCGGCCGACCTGTGGCCGATGCAGTGGCACTGGACGGACCCCGTTCTGGCGCCCGGCCAGCCGGCGCGCCACTACGACGCGGTGGCCCGCAGCGAGGTCGATGAAGCGGTACTGAAGATCATGCGGAGCGGCGACGTGGCGGCCGCACAGGGTTTGCGCGACCTCAGCCTGAGCCTTGCCGCCGCGCAAACGGCGCCGCAGCCGGCGTCTTTCTGGAAAATTTGCGCTGCGTACTTCGAAGCCCTGGCGGCAAAGCTGGTTCCGGTCGATATCTATGTCAAGCGGGCCGCTTCGCGCATCCTGCTGCAGTACTCCACGCTCGCGCGCGGTGATCAGGGTGTGTCGGACCGGCTGGCGCAGGACCTGCTCTTTTTCTGTGCGCAGGCCGTGCCGACCCGTCCGGATGAGGCGCCGGCGCTGTCGGCCGTTCGTCTGGCCTATGGATTGGCGCATTTCGAGCCGGTCGACTATGAGGTGCGTCGGTTTGGCCGCTATGACCCGGCGTTGCTGGGCCAGGCCCGCAAGCGTATTGAGACGGCCAAGGAGAGCTGGTCGGCGTTGTCCGGCGGCGATGTCAGCAAACTCAGGAATGTGGCCGACCACTTCAATCTGGTGAGCGAGTTGCTGGTCAGGCTGCACCCGGTCAGCGAGTCGATGGCGCAGGCCCTGGTAAACACCGTCGACGCCACGGTTCGTTCCGGCAGACCCCCGGCCACCGAGCTGGCGATGGAGGTGGCCACCTCCATCCTGTATCTCGAGGCGGCCTTTGAAGATATGGAGCTCGGCGAACAGGAACTGGGCGCCCGGACGGCCCGGTTGGGCGACCGGCTCGAGCGCGTGCGCAATGGCGGACAGCCCGAGCCGCTGGAGCCGTGGATGGAGGAGCTGTATCGCCGCGTCAGCGACCGCCAGACCATGGGGACCGTGGTCGGTGAACTGCGCACGGCATTGTCCGAAATCGAGAGGGCACTCGACCAGTTCTTCCGCGACCCGCGCGACAAAACGGTGCTGCGGGACGTGCCCGGCCAGTTTGCGCAAATGCGCGGCGTGCTTTCGGTTCTGGGCCTGGAGCAGGCGTCGCTCGCGGTGCTGCGCATGCGTGACAGCACGGAGCAGATGCTGGTCACCGATATCGACAAGGCACACGTCCACGCCGCAGGAACCTTCGACAAGCTGGGCAACAATCTGGGCGCGCTCGGCTTCCTGATCGACATGCTGAGTTACCAGCCGGCGCTGGCCAAGAAGCTGTTTGTCTACGACGACATAGGGGGTGAGCTCAAGCCCCTGATGGGGCGCGCCGCGCCGCCGGCCGCGGTGGCGCCGGCCGCGGCGTCCGCCCCCGTCAGCGCCGACTTGCTGTCGCAGGAGTTGCGCTTGGTCGTGAGCGGTGCGGGTCCGGACCTCGCGCAGGCGGGCCTGACGGCCAAACTCGATGCGCTGGCGGCCCGCGCCGCACTGGCCGAGCAGCCGGGTCTGGCCAGGTCGGCACGCAATGCGTCAGCTGCGATGTCGGCACAGGATGGCAGCGCTGCCGCGGATGCCATGGCGCAGCTGGCTGCGGCCGCGAGCCCGGCACCGGCAATGGACGCGCCCGCCGTGGCGCAGCCCGATATCGAAGAGGACGATCTGCGCGGCATCTTCCTGGACGAGGCGCGCGAGGTCCTGCAAAGCGGTCTGGCAGCAGTGGGGTCGCTGGCCGAGGACACCCACGACCAGAGCCGGCAAACAACGCTGCGCCGCGCCTTCCATACCCTCAAAGGCAGTTCGCGGATGGTCGGATTGCATGAATTCGGCGAAGCCGCCTGGGCAATGGAGCAGTTGTTCAACACCCGGCTGGCCGATCACACACCCGTCGACGCTGCACTGCAGGATTTGTCCCAGGACGTGCTGCTGGGTTTTGGCCGCTGGGTGGAAGCGATCGCCACCCAGCACGACACCGCCTGGCGGGCCGCAACTTTTGTCACCGCCGCAGATGCGCTGCGAACCGAAAATCGGCACCTCGCACTGGTGCTGCCTGGCGATGCGGCGGCTGCGGCCACCCCGCAGCAGGCGGCAGTCCCCGAGCTGGTGGCGCCCGAGGTGGATCCAGATGTCGAGAACACGCAGTCTGCGCAAGAAGCCGCCGGGAGCCTGCCTGCCGAATCGACACGCGCACCGCTGACAGATTTTGGCGAGATTGACTTTGCCGGCCTCATGTCGGTCTCCGAGGCGACGCTGCCCGCGCCACTGGCGGGAGAGGCTGTCCCGTTCGATCTGGACAGCCTGTTCTCCACCGAGCCCTATCGGGAGACCCAGCCACCCGCAACAACCGCTGTGCCGGAGCCCGACGAGTGGGTCGCTTTCGCGACCGCTTTGGAAGCTGGGCTGCCCGCGGTGCCCGCGCATGAACCGGCGTTGACGGGTGCGCCTGCCGAGCCCGAATCGGCCCGGCCGGAACCACCTTTGGGGTCGGAGCCTGAGAGTCCGGCGGGCGCGGCCAGCGACGAGCCGGTCAAGGTGATTGGTCCGCTACGCATCGGTATCCCGCTGTTCAACGTTTATCTGAACGAAGCCGACGAGTGGTCGCGCCGGCTGGTCACCGAGTTGGCCGAGTGGGCCATGGAATTGCACCAGCCGCTCCCCGATTCCACCGTCGCGCTGGCGCATTCGCTGGCGGGCAGCTCTGCCGCCGTCGGTTTCCATGCGCTGTCGGAGCTCGCGCGTGGCCTGGAACATGCGCTGTTGCACGTGCAGTTGCAGACGCGCGGAACGCCCTGGCAGGGCAAAGTCTTCAACGACGCCGCCGATGACATCCGGCGCTTGCTGCATCAGTTCGCCGCCGGTTTCCTGAAGGATCCCAATGAGGAGGTGTTGTTGGCGCTCAGCGGTGTTCTGGCTGCGGAGCCGCCGGCCGAGGCCGCCGTTCAGGACACTGCGCAAGAAGAGACGCCAGCGCAGGATGCCGCGCCCCTCACCAATGTGGTTGAGCTGGGTCGCCTGGCCCCGGTGCCGATGCGATTTTCGGCGCCCCCGCAAACACCTGCCGAAACCCGCACGATCACGCAGGAGCGGCACGACGATATCGACGCGGTCGACGCCGTAGACCGCGATTTGTTCCCGATCTTTGAAGAAGAAGCGGCGGAACTGCTGCCCCAGTTGGGCGGAGCCTTGCGCCAGTGGTCGGCCCGCCCCGCCAATCAGGGTGCGCGCAGCGAAGTGCTGCGCACCCTGCACACGCTCAAGGGCAGCGCGCGGCTGGCCGGTGCGCTGCGGCTGGGCGAAATGGCCCACCTGCTGGAGTCCGACATCGAGCATCTCGGCACGGACGAACTGCAAACGCAGCAACTGGAGCCGCTGCTGGCGCGTTTTGATGCGATGCAGGGTATTTTTGACCACTTGCGGCAGGCGCAGGCCATGGCCGAGCCCGCGCACCTGTTGCCATTGGCAACAACCCTGCAGGAGGCGGCGCCGCCGGCCACGCCAGCCGCCGCGACTGCCGTCGAATCCGGTACGGCGGCAGCGCCGCCAAAGCGCGGCGTGATTGCCTTGCCGGCCAGCAACGTGCTGGCGCCGCTGCGCCAGGCCTCGAATCACGCCGTGCGGGTGCGCTCCCAGTTGCTGGACCGGCTCGTGAACCAGGCCGGCGAGGTCATGATCACGCGCACGCGGCTGGAGTCCGAGATCGGCCAGTTGCGCGCCTCCCTGGGCGACCTCACAGGCAACCTGGACCGCTTGCGCCAGCAGTTGCGCGACATCGAGTTGCAGGCAGAAACGCAGATGCAGTCGCGTCTGGCCCAGGCCAAGGATTCGCAGCAGACCTTCGACCCACTGGAATTCGACCGCTTTACCCGGGTGCAGGAACTGACCCGCATGATGGCCGAATCGGTGAACGACGTCGCTACCGTGCAGCGCAGCCTGCAGCGCACGGTCGAGGCCACCGAAGATGATTTGAATGCCCAGGCGCGCCAGACCCGCGAGCTGCAGCGCGACCTGCTGCGCACGCGCATGGTGGAGTTCGAGGGCATTTCGGACCGCCTGTACCGTGTGGTGCGGCAGGCTTCCAAGGAAACGGGCCGGCAGGTCAAGCTCGACATCATGGGCGGCTCCATCGAGATGGATCGCGGCGTGCTGGACCGCATGACCCCCGCGTTTGAACACCTGCTGCGCAATTGCGTCGCGCACGGCATCGAAGACGCCGAGGTGCGCACCCGGCTCGGCAAGGATCCTGTGGGCACCATCACGATTGGCCTGCATCAGGCCGGCAACGATGTCTCGGTCGAATTTCGCGACGATGGCGCCGGGCTGGATGTTGCCGGCATTCGCGAAAAAGCGCTGGCACAGGGCCTGATTTCGGCGCACCAGGCGCTGTCGGATGCAGAGGCCGCCGATTTCATTTTCATGCCGGGTTTTTCCACGGCGGCCCAGGTGAACGAGCTGGCCGGGCGCGGTATCGGCATGGATGTCGTGCGTGCCGAAGTCAACGCACTGGGCGGGCGCATCGAGACCACGACCGAGGCGGGCAAGGGCGCCGGCTTCAAGCTGGTATTGCCTTTGACCACGGCGGTCACCCAGGTGGTCATGCTGCGCACGGGCAGCCAGTTGATCGGCGTGCCTTCCAACCTGGTGGAAATTGTGCGCCGTGCCACCGCCAGAGAATTGCAGCAGGCCTACAACAGCGGCACGTTCGATTTTGGCGGGGAGTCGATCCCGTTTTTCTGGTCGGGCGCGCTATTGCAGACCTCCGGCAGAAGCAGCGAAACCCAGGGCAAGACACTGCCGGTCCTGGTGCTGCGCAGCGCGGCGCAGCGTGTGGCGCTGCACGTCGATGAAGTGCTGGGCAACCAGGAGGTGGTGGTGAAAAACCTTGGGCCGCAGCTGTCCCGCTTGCCCGGGCTGGCCGGCATGACTGTACTGGCCTCGGGTGCGGCGGTACTGATTTACAACCCGGTAGCGCTGGCCTCGGTGTATGGCGAGCAGGCCCGGTCGATGAGCGCCGACCAGGCGCAGCCCGACATTCTGGAGCACGCGGGCTCGGGTGCTGCGGGAGGGGCCGCTGCGCTCGCGTTGCCACCCCAAGTCCCCTTGATCCTGGTGGTCGACGATTCCATCACGGTGCGCCGTGTGACGCAGCGCCTGCTGCAGCGCGAAGGCTATCGGGTGGCGCTGGCCGTGGACGGTTTGCAGGCGCTGGAGCGGCTGGCCGAGGAGCGTCCGGCGCTCGTGCTGTCCGACATCGAAATGCCGCGCATGGATGGTTTCGATCTGGCGCGCAACATCCGGGGCGACCAGCACATGCACGATTTGCCGATCGTCATGATCACCTCGCGCATTGCCGAGAAACACCGCGAGCACGCCAAGCAACTGGGCGTCAACCACTACCTGGGCAAGCCCTATTCGGAAGAAGAGTTGCTGAGCCTGGTGCGGCGCTATTGCGCCACGGAAATTCCGGCCTGATCAGCGTGTAACACAGGCATATGGGAGGCTCTTCGCTATTTAATTGATAGCGACCGGGTGACCCTCGAATCGCGCGGTGAGCTGCGCGCACCTGCTGCACGGCCAGCCAGCCCCGGGCCTTTGCAGGAAGGGGCGGCGTCCTGACGGCGAGGGTAAAATTGGCGTCATGCCCGCGGACTCTGCCCCCATCAACCTGACGCATCACTTCCTGATCGCCATGCCGGGGTTGCGCGACGCGACATTTGCCAAAAGCGTCATTTACCTGTGCGAGCACAGCGAACGCGGCGCGCTTGGGCTGATCATCAACAAGCCCAGCGACCTCAACCTCAAAAACCTGTTCGACAAGGTCGAGTTGTCGCTGCAGCGCGACGACCTGGTCGAGGTGCCCGTGTTCCAGGGCGGACCGGTGCAGACCGAGCGCGGCTTTGTGCTGCACGAAACCATGCTGACGGGCGACGCCAGTTCCAGCGAGACCGCCTATGCCTCCACCATGTCGATTCCGGGGGGGCTGGAAATGACCACCTCGAAGGATGTGCTGGAGGCCTTGTCGACGGGCGCCGGGCCGCGCCGCGTGCTGGTTTCGCTGGGCTACTCGGCCTGGGGCGAGGGCCAGCTCGAATCGGAACTGGCCGAGAACAGCTGGCTCACGGTCGGGGCGGACACCGCCGTGATTTTCGATACCCCGGTGGAGCAGCGCTACGACCGGGCGCTGGCGCTGCTCGGCCTTGAGGCCTGGACGTTGTCGCCTCAGGCGGGGCACGCATGAGCTCGTTGGTCCGACCCGACGTACCTCCCCATCTGCAAACGTTTCTGGCTTTCGATTTTGGACTCAAGCGTACCGGCGTGGCCGTCGGCAACCGGCTGCTGCGCAGCGCACAGCCGCAGGCCACCATCAAGGCCGAAGGCGACGCACGTTTTGCGCTGGTACAGGCGCGCATCGAAGAGTGGCAACCCGATGCACTGGTGGTCGGCGTTCCCTTTCACCCGGATGGCGCCGCCCATGAGAACACCGCACGCGCGCGCAAGTTCGCGCGCCAGTTGCGGGGCCGCGTCAAGCTGCCGGTCTTTGAAGTGGATGAGCGCTACAGCACCACCGAAGCGCTGGCGGCCGGTGCCAAAGACGCCGACGCGGCGGCGGCCTGCATTATTCTGGAGCAATTTTTGAGGAGCATTCCATGAGCACTCTCGCGCTCAATGCCGAAGCGCTGTACCGCGAACTGCTGCGCGGCGTGGGTCATTTGTGCAATCCGCAAACCCGGCTCGTGGGCATCACCTCGGGCGGCGCCTGGCTGGCGCAGCGGCTGCAAAAAGACCTGAACTGGCCGCATGAGTCCGGTGTCATTTCGTCGGCCCTGCACCGCGACGATTTTGCGCAGCGCGGCCTGTCGTCGGGTGGACAGACGGTGCTGCCGTTCGATGTGAACGGGGCTGACATCATCGTGCTCGACGACGTGCTGTATACCGGCCGCACCATCCGCGCGGTCCTCAACGAACTTTTTGATTTCGGCCGCCCTGCCAGCGTCCGGCTCGCAGTGCTGGTGGACCGGGGCGGGCGCGAGTTGCCGATCCAGGCGGACTTTGCGGCCGCGCGGGTCACCCTGCCAGCCTCCCAGTCGCTGGCGCTGGCGCGCGACGAGGCCGGCGTATTCAGCTTTCATGTGGAGGACCACTGACCGTGCAGAACCAACGCAATCCGCAACTCAACAAGAACGGCGAGCTGGTCCATTTGCTGTCCATCGAGGGGCTTCCCAAAAGCACCCTGATGCATATTCTCGATACCGCGGCCAACTTCGTCAGCGTGAGCGACCGCGAGGTCAAGAAGGTCCCGCTGCTGCGCGGCAAGAGCGTGTTCAACCTGTTCTTCGAGAACTCCACGCGCACCCGCACCACCTTCGAGATCGCGGCCAAGCGCCTGTCCGCCGACGTCATCAACCTCGACATCGCGCGCTCCTCGGCGTCCAAGGGCGAGTCGCTGCTGGACACGATTGCCAACCTCAGCGCCATGGCGGCTGACATGTTCGTCGTGCGCCACAGCGAATCGGGTGCGCCGTACCTGATTGCCCAGCACGCGGCGCCGCATGTGCATGTGGTCAATGCGGGCGACGGGCGCCACTCGCATCCGACGCAGGGTCTGCTGGACATGTACACCATCCGGCACTTCAAAAAGGATTTTTCCAACCTCACGGTGGCCATCGTCGGCGACGTGCTGCACTCGCGCGTGGCGCGCTCCGACATTCATGCGCTGACCACGCTGGGCTGCGCCGAGGTGCGCGTGGTCGGCCCCAAGACGCTGGTGCCCGCGGACATGGCGCCCATGGGCGTGCGCGTGTGCCACACGCTGGAGGAAGGCATCCGCGGCTGCGATGTGATCATCATGCTGCGCCTGCAGAACGAACGCATGAGCGGCGCGCTGCTGCCCTCCAGCCAGGAGTTTTCCAAGAGTTACGGACTCACCACCGCCAAGCTGGAACTGGCCAAACCCGACGCCATCGTGATGCACCCCGGGCCCATCAACCGCGGCGTGGAGATCGACTCGGCCGTGGTGGATGGCCGGCAAAGCGTGATCCTGCCGCAGGTGACCTTTGGCATCGCGGTGCGCATGGCGGTGATGAGCATCGTGGCCGGCAACGAGGCATGAGCGATAAGGCGGACACAGCATGAAGATATTGATCAAGAACGGCCGGGTCGTCGACCCCGCCACGAATTTCGATGAAATATGCGATGTGGCCATTGCTGCAGGCCGCATCATAGCTATTAAAAATGTAGCGGACAGTTTCTTGCCAAACCGGATTCTGGATGCGTCGGGCTGCGTGGTGGCGCCCGGCCTGGTGGACCTGGCCGTGCGGCTGCGCGAGCCCGGCCATGAGCATGAAGGCATGCTGGAGTCCGAAATGGCCGCGGCCGTGGCCGGCGGCATCAGCAGCCTGGTGTGCGCGCCCGATACCGATCCGGTGCTCGACGAGCCGGGCCTGGTGGAGATGCTGAAAATGCGCGCCGAAAAGCTGCACCAGGCCCGCGTCTTTCCGCTCGGCGCCCTGACGCGCAACCTGCAGGGCGAGGTGCTGACCGAGATGGTCGAGCTGACCGAGGCCGGCTGCGTGGGCTTCGGGCAGGCCGAGGTGCCGCTGGCCAACACGCAGGTGCTGCTGCGCGCGCTGCAGTACGCCGGCACCTTCGGCTACACGGTCTGGTTGCGCCCGCAGGAGCTGTATCTGGGCACGGGCGTGGCGGCCAGCGGCCCGCTGGCCACCCGCATGGGCCTGGCGGGCGTGCCGGTGGCGGCCGAGACGATTGCGCTGCACACCATCTTCGAACTCACCAAGGCCACCGGCGCGCGCGTGCACATTTGCCGCCTCAGCAGTGCGGCCGGCGTGGCCCTGGTGCGCCAGGCCAGGGACGAAGGCCTTGGCGTGACCTGCGACGTCAGCATCAATTCGCTGCATCTGACCGACACCGACATTGGCTACTTCGACAGCCGGGCCCGCCTGAACCCGCCGCTGCGCCAGCAGCGCGACCGCGACGCGATCCGCGAGGGCCTGGCCGACGGCACCATCGATGCCCTGGTGTCCGACCACACACCGGTCGATGAAGACGCCAAGGCGCTGCCATTTGCCGAGGCCGAGGCCGGCGCCACCGGCGTCGAGTTGCTGCTGAGCCTGGCGCTCAAGTGGGGTCAGGAAAGCGGCGTGGGCCTCACGCGCGCGCTGGCGGTGCTGACCAGCGAGCCGGCGCGCGTGCTGGGTACGGCACTGGGCACCTTGCAGGCCAGCGCCGGCCAGCTGGTGGCGGGCGGCGTCGCCGATGTCTGCATCTTCGACCCCCAGGACGAATGGACGGTGCGGCCCGAGGCGCTGTGCAGCCAGGGCAAGCACACGCCGTTTTCCGGTTACGCGCTGCCCGGGCGGGTGCGCTGCACCATCGTGGGCGGACAGGTGGCATTTGAACGTGCCGCCTAGAGCCGCCACGCTGCGGCCCAGCCCTGCGCAGCGTTCGCGGGCATGAACCAGCTCAGGGCGGGGTGGAAACTGCTGCGCGGGCTGGTTCATGTCCTGGCCGGCCTGTGCACCATCGTGCTGCTGTTCCCGCGCCTGTCCCAGTCGCAAAAAGATGTGCGCGTTCAGGCCTGGGCCCTTGAGCTGCTTGAACACTTTGCCATCAAACTGGTAGTTCGCGGGCAGCCGCCCGCCATCGGGCCGATGCTGCTGGTGTCCAACCACATCTCGTGGCTGGACATCGTGGTGATGCATGCGGCGCGCCACTGCCGCTTTGTCTCCAAGTCCGACGTGCAGGGCTGGCCGCTGGTGAGCACCCTGGCCAACGCGGCCGGCACGCTCTACATCGAACGCGCATCGCGGCGCGACGCGATGCGCGTGGTGCACCACATGGCCAAAGCCCTGCGCGCCGGCGACGTGCTGGCGGTGTTCCCCGAAGGCACGACCGGCGACGGCGGGCAGCTGCTGCCGTTTCATGCCAACCTGATTCAGGCGGCCATTTCAGCGCAGGCGCCGGTACAGCCACTGGCGTTGCAATTCGTCGACGCGGCCAGCGGCCGGCCAAGCCGTGCGCCGAGTTATGTTGGTGACGAGACGCTGGGCGGGTCCATCTGGCGCACGCTCAGTGCACGGGGCCTGGTGGCCGTGGTGTCGTTCGGCGAGCCGCAGCGGGCGCACGGCCGGGACCGGCGCGCCTGGGCGGCCGATTTGCGCGCGGCGGTCGCCGAGTTGCAGAAAATCCGGCGTTAAAACAGCGTCGCAAGACACCGGCGCCCTCCATGTTTTCCCTGATAGGCGAGGGGTTTCACCGCATGGTTCTTGACGTTGCTTCAAGCTTGGAGTGCTATAAAAAATATAGCTTATGGTGAATAACTGGTGCGGGCTACAGCCATTATTTTTTTAAAATCCGAATAAATGAGAGGCATTTTCCGATGTCGCCGAATGGCCCTCAACACGGCTGGATCGTTTGCATTCATATGATTGAAAGCGTAAGCTCGCCTCCCCGGAGTGCCGTGGGTGGCAACTCCTACAGAATCCAACCAGAAAGGATGCGCCATGTCGCCAAACCGTTCGCGCCTGCTGTTCAGTCTTCTCGCCGCCTGCATTGCCGCGGCTCCCGCAGGTGCGGCACTGGCCCAGGATGTCGTCCTGGGCGCCTCGGTGCAGTTGACTGGCCCGGTCGCCAACACCGGCCGCTATTACCGCGATGCCTATCAGCTCGCGATCGACAAGATCAATGCGGCGGGCGGCGTCAAAATTACAGGCCAGTCGCACAAGCTCGCGCTCAAGCTGTACGACAACCAGTCCGACGTGAACCTGAGCGTGCGCCAGTACACGCAACTGGTGTCGCAGGACAAGGTCAATCTGCTGCTGGGCCCGTTCGCCAGCAATTTCGCGCTGGCCGACTCGGCCGTGTCGGAAAAATACAAGGTACCGATGGTGCAGGGCGGCGGCGCGTCGGACCAGATCTTCGCGCGTAATTTCAAGTACGTCTTCGGCACGCTGGCGCCGGCCAGCAACTATTTTGGCAGCACCATCGACATGCTGAAGGCGCTCAAGACGCCGCCCAAAACCGTGGCGCTGCTGTACGCCGATGACGCCTTCGATGTGTCCGTGGCGGAAGGCACCCGGCCGATGCTGAAAAAGGCCGGCTTCGACGCGGTGATGGACGAACGCTACAGCAGCAACACCAGCGACTTCAATTCGCTGCTGTCGCAGATCAAGAGCAAGAACGTCGACGTGGTGCTGGTGGCGGGTCACGAAACCGAGATCCTGAATTTCGTGCGCCAGGCCAAGAGCCTGGCCGTGGCGCCCAAGATGTATTCATTCACGGTGGGTGTGCCGAGCGAGGACTTCCGCAAGGCCCTGGGCAAGGACGCCGACTATGCGTTCGGCATGACCGCCTGGCTGCCGACGCCGGCCCTGAAGGACCGCTGGTTTGGCGACGCCGAGCAGTTTGCCAAGGAGTACAAGGCCAGGTTCGGCTACGACCCCGACTACCATGCCGCCTCCGGCGTGGCTGACGTCGAAGCGCTGGTGCAGGCGATGGAAGACGCCGGCAGCATCGAGCCGCAAAAGGTGCGCGATGCGCTGGCCAAGATCAAGTTCGACAGCCTGTACGGTCCGATCGCCTTTGCCGCGAATGGCCAGATCAACTTGCCCCAGGTGGTGATTCAGGTGCAGGGCGAACACCTGGCGGAAATTTACAACGCCAAGGGATTTGTGAAACAGCCGAAGTATCCGATGCCGGCCTGGAACGCGCGTTAAGCCCCCAGCCGCTCGGAACTTCAGGTGGATCTGCTCGCACAAATCCTCGTCAACGGGACTCTCCTGGGCGGGCTGTACGCCGTGATGGCGCTCGGCCTGGCCCTGGTCTGGGGGGTGCTCAACATCGTCAATCTGGCGCATGGCGCCTTCATCATGGTCGGTGCCTATGTCTCGTGGCATCTGTACACCTACCTGCACATCGATCCGTTCCTGGGGCTGCCCATCACCGCCGTCGTCATGTTCGCGCTGGGCTACGCGCTGCAGCGCGGCCTGCTGAACCTGGTCGTGCGCGCACCGATGTTCAACACCCTGCTGATCACCTTCGGTCTCGAGGTGGTGCTGACTTACCTTGCGCAACTGGCGTTTTCGGCGGATTTCCGCACCATCAACCCGCCTTATGCCGGTAACAGCCTGGCCTGGGGGCCGGTGGTGTTGCCGGTGGCGCGGCTCGGCGCGTTCTGCATGGCGATTGTGCTGACGCTGGGCATGTGGCTGTTTTTGCTGCACACGCGGCTCGGGCGCGCGATCCGTGCCACGGCGCAGAACCTGGTGGCGGCGCGCCTGTACGGCGTCGAGCCGCGGCACCTGTACGCCGTGACCTTCGCCATCGGCATCGCGCTGGCGGGCGCGGCCGGCGGGCTGTATGGCACGGTGTCGCAGATCAACCCGTACATCGGGGCCTCGCTCACCGCCAAGTCGTTTGCCATCGCCATCATCGGCGGGCTGGACAACCCGCTGGGCGTCATCGTCGGTGGGCTGTTCCTGGGCATCGTGGAATCGTTGACCACCCTGTACATCGGCCCCACTTTCGCCGATGTCGCCAGCTTCGGCATCCTGGTGCTGGTGCTGATCGTGCGGCCCACGGGCCTGCTGGGGAAAACCGCATGAAGGCGTGGCACATCGGCTTGATTGGGGCCGCGGTGCTGGTGCTCGCTGGCGTGCCCTGGTATGGCTCGGACGTGCTGATCCAGTTCGGCATCAACGCACTGCTGCTGGCCGTGCTGGCGCAGGGCTGGAACATCATCGGCGGCTACACCGGGTACGCCTCGTTCGGCAATTCCGTGTTTTACGGACTGGGCGCCTACGGCGTCGCCATCGCCATGGTGCAGTGGCATTTGCCGTTCGAGGTCGGCATGGTGTTCGGTGTGCTGCTGGCGGTGGTTTTTGCCGTGCTGCTGGGGATTCCCGTGCTGCGCCTCAAGGGCCATTACTTTGCGATTGCCACACTGGCGCTGTCGCAGGTCATGGCAGCCATTGTTTCCAACATCCCTCTGGCGGGCCAGAACATCGGCCTGGTGTTGCCGCCGCTGAACAACGACCGGCTGTTCTACGAACTGTCGCTGGGCCTGCTTGTCATCGCCACATTGACCATCTTCTGGCTCACGCGCAGCCGCTTCGGCTTCGGGCTCATCGCGATTCGCGAGAACGAGGAGGGCGCGGCCGTGATGGGCGTGAACACCACGCTGTACAAGGTCATGGCGTTTGCGCTCTCGGGCATTTTCAGCGCGCTGGCCGGCGGCATCCACGCCTACTGGATCACCTTTCTGGACCCGGACAGCGCCTTTGACATCAGCCTGAACGTCAAGATGATCATCATGGCCGTGTTCGGCGGCGCGGGCACAGTACTCGGACCCATTGTCGGGGCGCTGTCGCTGTCGGCCATTTCCGAATTCCTGTCGAGCGAGGTGACCAGCATTGCCGGCCTGTTCTTCGGCATCGTGATTGTTGCGGCCGTGGTGCTGATGCCGCGCGGCCTGGCCGACATGCTGCGGCGCTTTCGGAAAACCGGCTGGCGCTATTTCAGCGAAAACATCCGGGCACACCGTCTATGACCGCGCTACTCGAAGTCCGCCACGCGACCCGGCGCTTTGCCGGGCTGGTGGCCGTCAGTGACGTCAGCTTCACGCTCGCGCCAGGCGAAATCCTGGGGCTGATCGGCCCCAACGGCGCCGGCAAGACCACGCTGATCAGCCTCATCAGCGGCACGCTGGCGCCGAGCGAGGGCGAGGTGCTGTTCCAGGGCGAATCGATCAACCGCCTGCCGGCGTTTCGCCGCGCGCGCTTAGGGATCGGCCGCACGTTCCAGATCATGCGGCCGTTTCCCGGCCTGTCGGTGCTCGACAACGTGGCGGTCGGCGCGCTGTTCGGGCGCGGCGGCGGCCAGGCGCAACTGGCCAAGGCGCGCGAGCAGGCGCGCAGTTGCCTCGAATTCGTGGGCCTGGGCAAATTCATAGCCCAGCGCGCCGATGAGCTCGGTGGCCCGGGCCGCAAGCGGCTGGAGCTGGCCAAGGCGCTGGCGATGCAGCCCAAGGTGCTGCTGTGCGATGAAGTCATGGCCGGCCTGAACCACGTCGAGATCGACGAGGTCATCGACGTCATCCGCAAGGTGCGCGACCAGGGCATCAGCGTGCTGGTGATCGAGCACGTGATCAAGGCCATCAAGAGCCTGTCGGACCGCCTGTTGGTGCTGCACCACGGCGAAAAGATCGCCGACGGCACGCCCGATGAAGTGCTGGCCAACCCGACCGTGGTGCAGGCTTATCTCGGAAAGAAACGCACATGAGCGCTCCAGCAGGTCGCACGCCCTTGTTGAAGGTCGAAAACCTTGGCGCCGGCTACGGCGGCATGCCCGTGCTGCACGAGGTGGCGCTGGAGGTGTATCCGGCGGAGATGGTGGCGCTGGTGGGCAGCAACGGCGCCGGCAAGACCACGCTGCTGCGCGCGCTCTCGCGCATGTTGCCCTGCACCGGCAGCATCGTCCTGAACGGGCAGGAGATCGCCGGCATGACGCCCGACCAGGTGTTCGGCCTGGGGCTGGTGCAGGTGCCCGAGGGGCGCCAGCTGTTCGACCGCATGACCGTGCAGGACAACCTGCTGATGGGTAGCTACCGGCGCCACGACAAGGCCGCCGTCGCGCGCGACCTCGACAAGATGTATGCGCTGCTGCCGCGCCTGGCCGAGCGCCGGCGCCAACTGGCCGGCAGCATGTCGGGCGGCGAGCAGCAGATGTGCGCGATGGCGCGCGCGCTGATGGCCGCGCCGGTGCTGATGATGGTCGATGAAATGAGCCTGGGCCTCGCCCCCGTCGTGGTGGACCAGCTGATGGAGGTGCTCGCCGCCATCCAGCGCGACGGCGTGACCGTGCTGCTGGTCGAGCAGGACGTGCAGCTCGCGCTATCGGGTGCCGACCGCGGCTACGTAATGGAAACCGGCCGGGTCGTGCACAGCGGCCTGGCGAGGGACCTGATCGATGACCCGGCGGTGCAGCAGGCTTATCTGGGGTTGTAGCGGTCGCTCTTGAAAAGATAGCGACTTGTGCAGGATGGATAAGGGCTTACGCGCTATTTCATGCTGAATGAAGCCAAGCCATGATGCCTGGTTTCCGGACAGGAATCGCGCGCGCAAGGGCCCTGCGCGCGGGGTCAGCGTTGCCGCGCCCCCACGCCGCTGACGGCCAGCAGCCCCAGCAGCACGAAAACGATACCGAGCAACTCCATGGCCGACGGCTGCTCATGCAGGATCAGCCACGCCAGCAGCACGCTGACGATCGGCACGCCCAGGCTGGACACGCTGGCGGCTGTGGTGGACAGCCGTTGCAGCACGATCGCCCATAGCCACCACGCCAGGCTCGATGCCAGCACGGCGCTGTAGGCGAGCGCGCCGATGAACGGCCAGTCCCAGTCGATCGGCCGCTGCGGCACCGCCAGCGCGACGAGGCCGAGCGCGGCGCCACCGATCAGCATCTGCCACGCGGTAAGACCCAGCACGGACACGCCTTGCTGCTGGCGGAACAGGCGCTTGCTCAGCACGGTGCCCGCGGCCCAGGCGGCACCACCGGCAATCGCCAGCGTGGTACTCAGGACGCTGCCCATGGCGTGCCACGGCGCGATGATGCACAAGAGCCCGAGCGCAGCCAGCACCAGGCCGAGCCAGTGGCGCGCACTCGGCTTGTCGCCGAGCAGCAGCCACGCCAGCAGTACCGCCCAGAACGGCATGGTGTAGGCCAGCAGCGCCACGTGGCCCGCGCCGCCACCCAGCAACGCCAGTTGTTCCAGCCCCTGAAACGCGGCGGTCTGGCACAGCCCGATCAACACCGTTGGCAACAGCGGTGGTGGCCGCAGGGATTGCCGGGCGAGCAGCAACACCGCAAACAGCCCCGCCGCCCCGAGCAGGTAGCGCAGTGCCGCAAAGTCGAGTGGCCCGGCATGCGCCAGCACCTGCTTCATCACGACCCAGCTGTACGCCCAGATCAAAATGGTGGCCAGCAGCGCAGACAGCGCGCCGCGCCGGGATGATGCAAGAGATGCCATGGGGCAATGTCGGGCTGGTGAAGGGTATGAAGGATGTCGTGAATCTGCTATGGGAAAAATAGCAAGCCACGCCCGATTGACAATGGCTTGAGGCTGGTTTCCCGTGTAACCCGGTGCCACGCCAGGCCCTGGTCCCCTCGACAGGAATCGGACCTGTATCTGGCGCTTAGGAGGCACCCGTTCTATCCATTGAACTACGAGGAGGCAGCCGGAATTGTAGGGCCAGCAGGCGTTTGGTTCGGGGCGCTCAGTCGTACGGCACCGTGAAAATCAGGTCGATCGCGCTTTGCTCGCCGGTCTGCGCGCGCAGGGTGAAGCGCCGCGACAGATCGTAGAAGATGGAGAAGGTGCCCACTGCGCCGGCCAGACTGCGCTCGTAGGCCACGTAGAAGCCGCGCGACAGCCGCTTGCCGAGCGTGACGGCCGCGGCGCTGCTGCTGCCGTCGGCGTTGCTGGCGGCGCCCCGAAACGACAATTCATCCAGGCCGAGGGACTGCGCCAGGCCGCCGGACAAGCCTTTGCCATTGCCGCCCAGGAGGGCCAGCGCAGCCTGCTGCAACATCACGGTTTCGGCGCCGCCTTCGGCGCCCGAATGGCCGAGCACCAGCCAGGCCAGCTTTTCCGCGTCGGGCAGGTCGGGGTCGGCGTACAGGCGGATGCGCGGCGACAGCGCCGTGCCGCCGATTTGCACGCCGACCCGCACCGTCAGATTCGGCCGGATCGCCAGAATGTCGAGCGCCGGGTTGTCATAGGGGCCGGTAAAGCGCAGCACGCCTTCTTCGATGTCGAGCTGCTGGCCATAGGCCCTGTAGCTGCCGCGCACGGTGCGCACTTCGCCGGTGAGCCGGGGCGGCGCTTGCGTGTTGCCGGCACTGGCGAGCTGCAGCGTGCCCGCGAGCCGTGTATCGAGTCCGCGGCCCTGCACGCGAAAGTCGCCGCCCAGGTCCAGCGTGATCGCCACGTCGGTCGCAAGGCGCGACCCGGGCGGGGCTGCGGCGGGTGGGGCGGCCGCGTTGTCGGGGCCGCGGGCGGCTCCCTGCGCCGCACTCTTGCCTGAGGATTTGACCACCACGTCGCTGCCCAGCGTCGGCGCCGTATCGTCGGGCACGACAAACAGCGCCTGATCGGCCTTGAGCGCGCCGCGGATCTCCAGCGTGGCGTCGCTCAACCCGGCTTGCAGTGTCCCCGAAACGGTCAAGCGCCGATCGGTGCGGGACAGGACGCGCAGGCCTTGCGCCTGGGCCTGCAGCGTCATGCGGATTTTGGACAGGCCGGGCTTCGCGGCAGTGCTGTCCGGCAGCCATTCGGCGAAGCCCTTGAGCGTGAGCTGGCCGCCGCTGCTGGTGCCCACGCTGGCGCCCTGCAGGCTGAATTCCTGGATGTCCATGCGTTGGCCGGTGAAGCTGGCGCGCAACTTGCCGTGGCTGAACTCGATGCCATCGACCACCGAGCGCAGCGCCAGGTCGTCGGCCGTCAGCGTGCCGCGCCATTGCGGCGATGCGCGGGTCCCGGCCAGGGCGACGTTGGCGTCCAGCGTGCCGCGCACGCGCCAGCCCGGCGGCGCCAGCACCGACCAGACGCCGACCTGCGGCAAGCGCGCCCGTACGCTGCCCGTCAGGGGCGCATCGGCCGGCCAGCGCCAGCCCTCGCCCGTGTGCGCGTTGCCGCGGCTGAGCCGGGTGGCGAAGTCGGCCTGGACCTGCCCCGCGCGCTCGCTGTCCCAGCGCAGGGCGCCGTGCAGGGCCTGGCCATCGGCCGTCACGGTGATGGAGGCTTGCTGCACGCCCGCGTCAATGCCTTGCAGCGCGCTGATGCTCCCTTTGACCGCGACATTTTCATCGGCCTGGACCCGGATGTCACCGCTGCGCCGCAACAGCGAGGCCCGCAGCTTGAGGGTGTCGGTGGCCTGCACATCCCAGTCCCCGTCAAACAACATCGTGCCGCGCAGGCCCAGCTTGGCCAATTGTTCGTTGCCGAGCAGGTCGAGCCAGGCCAGAGGCAGCGCGCGCAACTGGCCCTGCGTCTGGAGTTCGCTGTGAGACCCGTCAACACGCCAGCGCACGGGCTGCCAGCTGAGCGTGGCCGCGCCCGGCAGCGGGCTGCTCAAGCTGGCCTCGCCCGCGCCGAGCGTGCCTGCGCCGTTGCCGGGGCTCCAGCCGATGGTGAGCGGCTCGCGCAGCTGCACCGTCCAGTGGCCGGGTTGCGGGCTGTTCTGCGCCTGCAGCGTGGCCGACTGGATCCGTGCCTGCCAGTCGCCGTTGGTGCCGCGGCCGCCGGTGGCCCGGGTTTGCAGATTGAAGCGGCGCGTGCCCGTTTGCAGCCCGCCGCTGGCGTGCAGGTTCAGCGCGCCGAGGTGCCCCGCCAGATCGGCATTGAGTTCACTCAGGTGCAGCGCCTGCTCAGGCGTTTGGTCGGGAGCCCGCAGGTCCATCCGGGGCACGCGCAAGGCGGCCTGCAACGCCAGTTGCGCACCCCGGTGTTGCCAGCCACCCTGCCAGTGGCCCGTGAGCTCCCCGTGGCCCTGCACCGACGTGCTTGAGAGGGATGGGGGCAGGCCGGGCAGCTTCGCGAGCCAGCGCGAGGCCTTGTCGACATCCGCGAGGTGCAGCGCAAAGTCGCCGGCGCCCGCCTGCGCGCTGAGATGACCGGCGATATCGGCTTGCCCGCCCGGCAGGCTCAGGTGCAACTGGCCGCGGCTCGCCTTGCTGGCCAGTTGCACATCCAGCTGGCCTTGCAGCAGGGCGTCGTCTGTCTGCACTTTCAGGGTTTGCAGGCGCAGCGTGCCATCGGCCCATTGCCCCCCGGCTGACGCGCTGCGCAAGTGCAGGCCCTGCAGGCGTGATGCGGCGGGTTGCTTGCCCGATGGCTGCAACTGCGCGTCGAACGCAATGGCCTGGCCCACGGCCCTGGCGTCGAGCTTGCCGCCCAGCCGCGCGGCGGCCAGCGACGAGTACAGCGCCGCGGGGTTGATGTTTTGCAGCTGTGCGCTGCCTTGCCAGCCGGGTGCAGCGCCCGCCGTGCCAGAGCCGGCAAATTGACCCTGCATCTGCAGGCGCCCGCCGGCGAGGTCGGCCGCGAGCGATTCGATGCGCCACTGGCCGGCGTCGAAGCGGACCTGGCCCTGCGCGCCGTCCAGCGGCAGGCGGCCCTTGTCCCAGGGGCCGCTCAGCCGATTGGCAACGCGCCCCTGACCCCGCCAGCCGTTGCCGTCGGGCTGGACCTGCGCGCTTCCCGTCAGCAAGGTTTGGGGTGCCTCGGGCCACAGCACGGAGAGGTTCAAGTCGCTAAACGTCGCATCGGCGCGGGCCACGGGTTGCGTCGCCCAAGGATTGATTTGCGCTGACACCGTGGCCTGCATGGCTAGGCGGGCCGCGTTCCCGGTGCCGGGCGGGGCAGCAGAGGGCGCCGGTTGCAGCAGGGCCTGCACGTTCAGCAAGGCATCCGGGCCCGCGAGGTCGCCGCTCGCAGAGGCATCCGCCACCAGCGGCAAGGCCTGGGTGCTGCCCGGCACGGGGGCGGTCAACGTGCCGTGCACTTGCAGCGCCAGCGTCAACGGCGCGCGCGCCAGCAAACTGGCCTGGGCGCGGTACTGGCCGGCTGCCACCTGGACACCGTCCACGCTCAGTTCGTGGCGGCTGCCGTCGAACCGGTAGCGGCCCGCTAGATGGCTGGCCTGCAGCGCGGGCGAGCCGTTCCAGTGCAGCGCATCGATGGCAAAGGCCAGCCCGACCCGAAACGGCAACACGACGCTTTGCGGCGTTGGTGCGGCCGTCGCCGGACTCTGGTCGTCGATGCTGAGCTGCGCGATGTGCAGGGTGTCCAGCTGCAACCGCCGTTGCAGCAAGGCCGCCGGCTGCCAGGCCAGCTCGATCTGGCGGGCTTCGACGACCAGGCCCTTGCTTTCCCAGCGCAGGTGTCCGATGCGCCCGCCCCGGCGCACGGAGCCCTGCACCTGCTCGGCGACCAGAGTTTGCCCGGCCGGCAAATAGCGCGATGCCTGCTGCAGCGCGCTGGCCAGCGAGGTGTCGGTGCCGCTCCAGACCCACAGGCCCGACAGCAGGCCCGCCACCACGAGCAGCGGTGCCAGAACCAGCCATAGGATGATGCTGCGCAGCTTCATCAAAAGGTAAACCCCACGCTCAGGTGCAGACGCAGGCGCCGGACGGCCACGCCATACGCCAGATCGATCTGCAGTGGCCCCACCGGGCTTTTCCAGCGCACGCCGGCGCCGATGCCCACCTTGCCCCGGAGTTCGGCCGGTTTGTCGGCGACGGCGCCTGCATCGACGAAAACGGTGCTCTCCCAGTCGGTGAGCTGGTCGTTGACGGTGATGGGGTGCTGCCATTCAACGCTGCCCACCGCAAGGTAACGCCCCGCAACGGTCTGTCCGTTGGGCAAGGTGGTACCAATGCTGCGATAGTCGTAGCCGCGCACCGTGGTGCCGCCGCCGGTCAGGAACAGCTGGGTGCTCGGCAGATTGGCCTGCTCACGCGCCAGCACGGCGCCGCCCTCGGCCCGCAGTTCGATGCGCCCGGCGCGCATAGCTGCGGGGGTTCCGTCCTGGCTGCTGGCCAGCGGCACATAGCCCAGCCAGCGGATGTCTGTGCGCACGAACGGTTGCCGGTCTGCGCCCAGCGTGACGCCACCGCCCAGTTCCACCCCCAGCCCGTAGCCACGCGAGGGGAAGGGCAGGGCGTCAAAATTGCGCTGGGTCCAGGCGTAGTTGGCGCTGAGGGCCTCTGCCGTGGTGGGGGTACCCACATCGTTGGGCTGGGCCCGGTCGTATTGCAGGTAGTAGCTGCGGTCGATGCGCTCACCGCTTTGGGTGCGGCCCGCGCGCAGGCGCTGGCTGGTGACTTCAAAACTGCCCGACTCTTCCCGCTGCACCAGTGCCGAGGTGACCCAGCGCCAGTTGTCGTCGTCGGGCGGTGAGGTGAGCTCGGTTCCGATCGATTTGGTGACGCGATCGAGCGAGAGCTTGGAGACGGCGCGCCAGCCGATGCCGGGCAGCTGCTGGTTCGTATGCTCCACCGACAGACGCGCTCCGCTGTCGGTGCTGGCGCCGATGCCGAGCACGATTTTTTTCAGTTTGGCCTCGCGCACCTGTACCAGTACGGGCGCCGCGGCCGGGTCGCCCGTGGTGTCCAGCGACACCACCGCCGAGTCAAAATAACCACTGTCGGTCAGGCGTCGCTGCGCCTCGACCAGCCGGGTTTGGTCGTAGTCGGCGCCCGGTGCCAGGCGTGCCAGCCGCCGCACCAGGTCGTTGCCGTAGCGCTGCGTGCCGCTGATCTGCAAAGCGCCCAGCCGGTACAGCGGGCCGGAGTCGAGCGTTACGCTCAGGCGCGCGGTCTTCGTCTCGGGGTCGATGTCGGCGCGGGTGCTCGAGAGCCGGCCCACCGGATAGCGCCGGGTGGTGAGTTCGCGCAGCGCCTGCGTCTTGGCGGCGTCCCACGCCGCCTGCGTGAACGTCATGCCCGCGCCGAGCAGCCAGCCGGCCTGGATGGCCCGGCGCTGCGCCGCTGCCGCCTCGTCGGTCGCGATCGGGCCGGCGAATTCGAAGCTGACGCCGCTCACCCGGACCGGCTCACCGGGTTGCACCGTGATGACGACCAGGCGCGGTGAGCGGGGGTTGCCCCGCGTCTCGCGCAACTCCAGATGGATGTCGGGCGAAAAATAGCCCAGGGTGCCCATGAGCTCGCGCACGTTCGGCTCGGCCATGCCGACCAGGCGCGCCAGTTCGCTGTCGTCCAGATCGGTGAGGCTTTGGTAACGCCGCAGTTCAAGGTGGCGCAGCAGGTAGTCCTGCACGGGTTTGGGCGCCTGGACTTCAATCTCGAACGCGTGCGCGGTGCTGTCGCCGGCAGGTGCAGCTGGCGCCCCCTCAGACGGCAGCGTCTGTGCCTGCGAGCCTGCCGCAGCGACGGCCATCAAAATAAAAAAGGCTGGCACTAACACCAGCCTTTCGAGCAGTTTGCCCACCCAGCGCTTGATCATCCGGCTATTTTGACAGCAGGCGCATGGCCTCTTCGAGTCCCTTGAGGGTCAGCGGAAACATGCGGTGGTTCACCAGCTGCTGGATCACGCTGATGCTCTGGCGGTATTGCCACACGCCCTGCGGCTCGGGATTGATCCAGACGAACTTGGGGAAGGCGTTGGTCAGGCGCTGCATCCATTCGGCGCCGGCTTCCTCGTTGTTGTATTCCACGCTGCCGCCCGGTTGCAGGATCTCGTACGGGCTCATGGTCGCGTCGCCGATGAAGATCAGCTTGTAGTCCTTGTTGTACTTGCGGATGATGTCCCAGGTGGCGAACTTTTCGCTGAAGCGGCGCCGGTTGTTCTTCCACATGAAGTCGTACACGCAATTGTGGAAGTAATAGAACTCCATGTGCTTGAACTCGGTCTTGGTGGCCGAGAACATTTCTTCCACGCGCGCGATGTGCTCGTCCATGGTGCCGCCCACGTCCATCAGCAGCAGCACCTTGACATTGTTGTGGCGCTCGGGGCGCATCTTGATGTCGAGCCAGCCGGCGTTGGCGGCCGTCTTGCTGATGGTCTCGTCCAGGTCCAGCTCTTCCTCGTGGCCTTCGCGCGCGAACTTGCGCAGTCGCCGCAGCGCGATCTTGATGTTGCGCGTGCCCAGCTCCTGCTGGTCGTCGTAGTCCTTGTAGGCGCGCTGGTCCCAGACCTTGACGGCGCTCTTGTTGCGGCTCTTGTCCTGCCCGATGCGAATGCCCTGCGGGTTGTAGCCATAGGCGCCGAATGGCGAGGTACCGCCCGTGCCGATCATCTTGCTGCCGCCCTCGTGCCGCTCTTTCTGTTCTTCGAAACGCTTCTTGAGCGTTTCCATCAGCTCGTCCCAGCCCATCTTCTCGATCCTGGCCTTCTCTTCGGGGCTGAGTTCGAGCTCCAGGTTCTTGCGCAGCCACTCGAGCGGGATGTCCTTGGTGAAGTCGGCAATCAGCTCCACGCCCTTGAAGTAGGCGGCAAAGGCGCGGTCGAACTTGTCGTAGTGCTTCTCGTCCTTCACCAGCGTGGTGCGGCTGAGGTAGTAAAAGTCGTCGATCTTGTAGCCGCTGCCGTCCGCGTTGTCGCTGGCCGGCCCCACGACCCCCATCTGCAGGGCTTCGAGCAGCGTCAGGTATTCCTTGACCGAGATCGGCAGCTTGGCCGAGCGCAGGGTGTAGAAGAAGTCGATCAGCATGGTGCCTGTCCTCCTAGCGCGGCTTGTCCAGCAGGTACAGCAGTTGGGTACGCACTTCCGGCCACTCGCCGCTGCGCAGGCTGTACATCACGGTGTCGCGGATGCTGCCGTCGCGGCGCAGCGCGTGGCCGCGAATCACGCCGTCCTTGCGCGCGCCCAGGCGTTCGATGGCGCGTTGCGAGGCATGGTTGAAGTTGTCGGTGCGCCAGCCCACCACATGACAGTGCAGCGTCTCGAAGGCGTGGGTCAGCATCAGCAGCTTGCAGGTGGTGTTGACATGGGTGCGCTGGCAGCGTTTTGCGTACCAGGTCCAGCCGATTTCCACGCGGCGCACGGCGGGCAGGATGTCGTGGTAGCTGGTGCTGCCCAGCACCGTGCCGGTGGCTTCGTCCGTCACGGCAAAGGCGAAGCGATTGCCGGCCTCGCGCATGGCCAGCGCCTCCGCAATGTACTGGCGCGTCTGGCCCGGCTCCGGCACGGACGTGACGCGGATGCGCCAGAGTTCTCCATCTGCGGCAGCAAGGCGCAGGCCTTCTTCATGCTCCAGCGACAACGGCACCAACCGGATGCCGCGTGCCGCCAGCGTGGTGGGTTCCACGAATGCCATCTCAGTTCTCCGGGGCTTTCGGGTTGCGGGGGGCGCCGCGCCAGCGCCGCGTCAATTGCAGTCCAATGCCGCCACCCAGACCTACCAGCACGATGCCGAAAACGGTCGCGGTCTCATAACCCGGTGCCAGCGGGTCGAGGCCGATCACCCTGGCCAGGCCGTAGCCCAGCAGCGCGCCGGCGACAAAGCCGATGGCGTCCGACAGGCCTTCGATCCACAGCGACTTGTGCATGGCAGCGCGGGTGCTCAGCGGTTGTGCCGCTGCATGAACACCAGTTTCTCGAACAGGGTCACGTCCTGCTCGTTCTTGAGCAGCGCGCCCACCAGCGGGGGCACCGCCACCTTGTCTTCCTTGCTTTGCAGGGCTTCGAGCGGAATGTCCTCGGCCACCAGCAGCTTGAGCCAGTCGAGCAGCTCGCTGGTCGAAGGTTTTTTCTTCAGGCCCGGCAGGTTGCGCACGTCGTAGAAGGTTTTCATGGCGGCCGTGAGCAGCTCTTTCTTGAGGCCGGGGAAGTGCACGTCCACGATCAGCTTCATGGTGTCGGCGTCGGGGAACTTGATGTAGTGGAAGAAGCAGCGGCGCAGGAACGCATCGGGCAACTCCTTCTCGTTGTTCGAGGTGATGAACACCAGCGGGCGGTTTTTCGCGCGCACCAGTTCGCGCGTCTCGTAGCAATAGAACTCCATGCGGTCGATCTCGCGCAGCAGGTCGTTCGGGAACTCGATGTCGGCCTTGTCGATTTCGTCGATCAACAGCGCCACCGGCTCATCCGCCGTGAAGGCCTGCCACAACACGCCCCGAACGATGTAGTTGTGGATGTCCTTGACCTTCTCGTCGCCGAGCTGCGAGTCGCGCAGCCGACTGACCGCGTCGTACTCGTACAGGCCCTGTTGCGCCTTGGTCGTGGATTTGATGTGCCACTGCAGCAGCGGCATGTTCAGGGCCTGCGCCACTTCTTCGGCCAGCATGGTCTTGCCGGTGCCGGGTTCGCCCTTCACGAGCAGCGGGCGCTTGAGGGTGATGGACGCGTTGACGGCCAGCATCAGGTCCTGGGTGGCGACGTAGTTTTGGGAGCCTTGAAACTTCATGGGGTGTGCCGGGGCGAAGGTGTTGAATGGGGGTGGAGCTTGTGCCGCATATAATCGTTCGCTGATTACAGGCCCGAATTCTTACTGGATTGTGCGCGAAAAATGAACAAGTTGTTGACCGCCGTATTTGCCCTTGCTGTCGCTTGCGTGACCGCCACTGCCTCTGCCCAGGAAATCAAGGGCGATGCCGTGGCCGGCTCGAAAAAGGTGGCCATGTGCGTTGGCTGCCATGGCATTGCGGGCTACAAGACCAGCTTCCCCGAGGTCTATCAGGTTCCGAAGATCGCAGGGCAGGGTGCCCAGTACATCGTGTCCGCCTTGAATCAGTACAAAAAAGGCGACCGCAAATTTCCCAGCATGCGCGCCATCGCAGCGTCGCTGAGTGACCAGGACATCGCCGATGTGGCGGCTTACTACAGCACGCTGGGTGTGGTGGCCGGCGCCACACTGCCCGACAAACCCAGCATTGAACCCAGCCCGAAAGTGGCGGCTATCCTGGCCAAGGCCAATTGCATTGCCTGCCATGGCGCCAATTTTGCCAAGCCCATCGATCCGACCTACCCGCAGCTCGCCGGACAGCATGCCAGCTACCTGTACGTGGCCCTGAAGGAGTACAAGGAGGGCAACAACAACCCCCACTTCGGCCGCGCCAACGCCATCATGGCAGGCATTGCCAAGCAGTTTTCCGATGCCGACCTCAAGGCGGTGGCGGAATACGTGGGCTCCCTCGACGGCGACATCAAGACGGTGTCGGAATCCAGATTCATCAAGTAGCCGCGTCCCGCCGTCAGAAAAAAGCCCGCAGTAGCGGGCTTTTTTACGGGTCATCGTTGACCCCCGCTCCTGCCCTTCCCCCCAAAAGGGGAGGGAGTCAGGTCCGGCGGTTCTCTCAAGTGCCGCGCGGTCTTGCTCTTGCCCCTTCACCCTCTGGGGGAAGGCGGGGATGGGGGCCGGACTAATCCCGGGTCGCGCGCCGCTGCACGCAGTCGATATAGGCCGCGCCATCGGGGGGGCGGCCCGAACGCTGGCTCTCCCACATCATCCGGCCCAGGCATTCCATGGCCTCGTGGTGCGCGTCGTGCAGAGACTGGCGCCGCCGGCTGAGCAGCTCCACCGCCTGGCGGATGCCGCGCGGCTGGTCGATGGAGCACTGCTCGCTGATCGACAGGTGCATCGACAAATGCAGGAACGGGTTGCTCTTGCCGCCTTCCACGTCGTAGGTTTTCTCCAGCGCGGCATCGGCATCGGCCAGGTCGGCATGGTACTCGGGATGCTCGTCGATCCACTGGCTTGCTATGATTTCAATAGCTTCCAGTGCATGTCCCTGCAGGGCTTTGGCATAAACCGAGCAAAAGAAACGGCGGACATCGGCTTGGGACGGGCTGAACATGGGCAAAGCGTATCACGCACGAAGGCCCGGCGGCCGGCGCCATGACGCGCGGGTTTGCGGTTACCCTTGCCAGCTACCCCAACAACAAAACGAGGAGCTTCAAATGAACGTGGCGCGTATCGCAGGTATCGTCTTGATCGTGGCAGGTGTCGCGGGTCTTCTGTGGGGCGGCTTCAGCTACAACCAGGACACCACGGCGGCCAAGCTCGGCCCCTTGCAGCTGACGGTCAAGGAGCAAAAGACCGTCGATATTCCCAAGTGGCTGAGCCTGGGCGCGATTGCGCTCGGCGCCATCGTGCTGGTGCTGGGCGCGCGCAAGCCCTGACCCCCGGCGGCCTGGACGTTCAGGCGCGCCGGCTGCTGAGCAGGCGCGAGATCGCCTGGGCCGCTTCCAGCAGGGCCGGGCGCATGCTGTCCTGCATCACGCGCGCAGAGGTCCGGTTCGCCTGACCGCTGATGTTCAGCGCCGCGACCGTGCGGCCGGCCTGGTTGGTGATGGGCGCCGCGATGGAGATCAATCCCTCTTCGAGCTCCTGGTTCACCAGACACCAGCCCTGCCGGCGCGCCTGGTCGATTTGCGCCAGCACGTCGTCGATGTCGGTCAGCGTGTGCCGGGTCAGTGGCTGGATCTTCGAGGCGGCCAGAATCTTGCGCACCTGCGCCTGTGGCGCATCGGCCAGCAGCATGCGCCCCATAGAGGTGCAATAGGCCGGCAGGCGCGAGCCCACGCCGAGCGAAATGCTCATGATCTTGTGCGTCGATACGCGCAGCACATACACGATGTCGGTGCTTTCCAGCACGGCGGCAGAGCTGGACTCCTTGATCTGCTCCACCAGGCCTTCCATCACCGGCTCGGCCAGGTTCCAGATCGGCATCGACGACAGGTAAGCAAAGCCGAGGTCGAGAATGCGCGGCGTCAGGCTGAAATATTTGCCGTCGGTCTCCACATAACCCAGGGTCAAAAGCGTGAGCAAGATGCGCCGCGCCCCGGCGCGCGTGAGCCCGCTGCGCGCGGCGACCTCGGTCAGCGTCTGCTGCGGCGCCTGCGCGCTGAACGAGCGGATCACCTCCAGCCCGCGCGCGAACGACTGCACATAGCTGTCGCCGGGCTGCGGTGTTTTCGCGGCGGCGGATTGAGTGGTTGCCATGCTCGTGTAAATCTCCTAGAATTCATTATACGAACACTTGTTCTTATTATGAACAAATAATGAGCCCTCTCGCCAGATTGGCGAAGCGGGTCAGACCGGCCACCCTTATTCCCTGTTTTGGAGATTTTTCTTGATCAACAAGATTGCTGCCTCTGTGGCCGACGCGCTGGCGGATGTGCAAGACGGCGCCACCGTCATGATTGGCGGCTTCGGCACGGCCGGCATTCCCGATGAACTCATCAACGGCCTGATCGCGCAGGGCGCGAAGGATCTGACCGTGGTCAACAACAACGCCGGCAATGCCGACGTCGGGCTGGCGGCGCTGCTCAAGGCGGGCCGCGTGCGCAAGGTCATCTGCAGCTTTCCGCGCCAGGCCGACTCGTATGTGTTCGACGCGCTGTACCGCAGTGGCAAACTCGAACTCGAACTGGTGCCGCAGGGCAACCTGGCCGAGCGCATCCGCGCGGCGGGCGCGGGCATCGGCGCCTTCTTCACGCCCACGGGCTACGGCACCGAGCTCGCCAAGGGCAAGGAAACCCGCGAGATCAACGGCAAGCACTACGTGCTGGAGCTGCCTATCTACGGCGATGTGGCCCTGATCAAGGCCGAACGCGGCGACCGCTGGGGCAACCTGACCTACCGCAAGGCCGCGCGCAATTTCGGCCCGGTGATGGCGACCGCCGCGAAGAAAACCGTGGCCACGGTGCACGAGATTGTCGAGCTGGGCGAGTTGAATCCGGAGCATATCGTGACGCCCGGCATCTTCGTGCACCAGATCGTGAAGATCGACCGCGTCGCGACGCAGGCCGGCGGCTTCAAGCAGGCCGTGGCGTGAACATCCTCCATCCATATATGAATCAAATCGGCCTGTAGCCCAAAGAGAATCCGCATGAGTAGCTATCAAAAACGCAGCAAAGACCAGCTCGCCGCGCGCGTGGCGCAAGACATTGACGAAGGCGCCACGGTGAATCTCGGCATCGGCATGCCGACGCTGGTGGCCAACCACATCCCCGCCAGCCGCGAGGTCATCCTGCACAGCGAGAACGGCATTCTCGGCATGGGCCCGGCGCCAGCCGCAGGTGAGGAAGACTACGACCTGATCAACGCCGGCAAGCAGCCGGTCACGCTGCTGCCCGGCGGCGCGTTCTTCCACCATGCCGACAGCTTTGCCATGATGCGCGGCGGCCATCTGGACATCTGCGTGCTGGGCGCGTTCCAGGTCAGCGCCACGGGCGACCTGGCGAACTGGCACACCGGCGCGCCCGACGCCATCCCCGCCGTCGGCGGCGCGATGGACCTGGCGATTGGCGCGCGCCAGACCTGGGTCATGATGGACCTGCTCACCAAAAAGGGCGAGAGCAAGATCGTCAAAACCTGCACCTATCCGCTGACCGGCATCGCCTGCGTGAAACGGATTTACTCCGAACTCGCCACGCTGGCCTGCACGCCGCAGGGCCTCAAACTGATTGATAAAGTCGAAGGCCTGGCGCACACCGAGCTCGAAAAGCTGGTCGGCCTTTCCATCCAGCCCTAACCCAACCAGGAGATCCCCATGTCAAACCAGGCCTTCATCTGCGACGCCATCCGCACCCCCTTTGGCCGCTACGGCGGCGCCCTCTGCAGCGTGCGCACCGATGACCTCGGCGCGATTCCCTTGAAGGCGCTGATGGCGCGTAACCCGACGGTGGACTGGCAGGCCGTCACTGATGTCCTCTATGGCTGCGCGAATCAGGCCGGTGAAGACAACCGCAACGTGGCGCGCATGGCCAGCCTGCTGGCCGGCTTGCCGATCGAGCTGCCGGGCGCCACCATCAACCGCCTGTGCGGCTCCGGGCTCGACGCGCTGGGCAGCGCGGCGCGCGCCATCAAGGCGGGCGAGGCTTCGCTGATGATTGCCGGCGGCGTCGAGAGCATGAGCCGCGCGCCCTTCGTCATGCCCAAAGCCGAGAGCGCCTTCAGCCGCGCCAACGCGGTGTACGACACGACCATCGGCTGGCGCTTCGTCAACAAGCTGATGAAGGCGCAATACGGCGTGGACTCGATGCCCGAGACGGCGGAGAACGTCGCCACCGATTACAAGATCAGCCGCCAGGACCAGGACAAGATGGCGCTGGCCTCGCAGCTCAAGGCCGTGGCGGCGCAAAAGTCGGGCTATTTCGACGCCGAGATCACCCCCGTAACCATAGCCCAGAAAAAGGGCGACCCGGTCGTGGTGAGCCGCGACGAGCACCCGCGTGACACCTCGATGGAGGTGCTGGCCAAACTCAAACCCATCGTGCGTGCCGACGGCACCATCACCGCGGGCAACGCCAGCGGCGTCAACGACGGCGCCTGCGCGCTGCTGCTGGCCGACGAGGCCGGCGCCGCCAAATATGGCCTCACGCCCAAGGCCCGCGTGGTCGGCATGGCCACGGCCGGCGTGGCCCCGCGCATCATGGGCATGGGCCCCGCGCCGGCCTCGCAAAAGGTGCTGGCCTTGAGCGGCCTGACCATCGCGCAGATGGACGTGATCGAACTCAACGAAGCCTTCGCCGCGCAGGGCCTGGCGGTGCTGCGCCAGCTCGGCGTGCCCGACGACGACCCGCGCGTCAACCCGAACGGCGGCGCCATTGCGCTGGGCCATCCGCTCGGCGCCTCCGGGGCGCGCCTGGCGACCACGGCCGTCAACCAGCTGGTCAAGAGCGGTGGCCGCTACGCGCTGTGCACCATGTGCATCGGCGTGGGGCAGGGCATTGCGGTGATCCTGGAGCGGGTCTGAGCCGACGCGCAACGAGAGATTGGCGTTGCTCTTAATTCAGGAGCAATAAGCCAAGGTGGCGTATGGGCTGCAGTGTGATTTGGTTTGAATTCTTCAACTGCCAGCCACCCCTTGCACCTCACGCTGCGCCTGTTGCTCGCGCTGTGCCTGCTGCTCGCGCTCCGCGGCCAGCTGTTCCTCGAACTGCTGGCGCCCGCGCTTGACCACCGCGATCAGCTTGGCGCGGTCCTTGTAGTACGGGTGCATCTCTTCGAACAGCGCCAGGTTGTGCTGGCGAAAACGCCGGGCGCTCTGGCGCGCCGCCTCTGAAGTCTGGCCCAGCAGCTCCAGCACGGTGCGCGCGCTGCGCAGGCTGGACTCGAACAGCTCGCGCTCGACCCGCATCACGCCGCGGTCGCGCAACTGGTTCCAGTGCGTGACGTCTCTGGCCCTGGCCACCAGCTCCAGATGCGGGAAGTGTTCGTGCACCAGATCGACGATTTCCAGCGACTGCTCCACGCCATCGACCGCCAGCACGAAAATCTTCGCCTGGGCCGCGCCGGCGGTGCGCAGCAGGTCGAGCCGGGTCGCGTCGCCGTAGAACACCTTGGAGCCGAACGCGCGCGCCGCCTCGATCATCTCGGCATCGTGGTCCAGCACGGTGGCGGGGATGCCTTCGGCGGCCAGCACGCGCCCGACGATCTGCCCGTAGCGGCCGAAGCCCGCGATGATGATGGGCGCGTTCTGCGGCTCCGAGATTTCTTCCAGCACCGGCACATTGCAGTTCGCGTAGCGCGGCAGCAGCCATTTGTCGACAGCCACCAGCAATAGCGGGCTGATCAGCATCGACAGCGCCACGGCGCCGATCAGGAGCGACGCCGTCTCGGGTGGAAACACGTTCGCGCCGGCCGCGGCCTGGAACACGACAAAGGCAAACTCGCCGCCCTGCGCCAGAAGGAGCGTGAACACCGGGCGCTCCTGGAACGGCACGTCCATGGCGTGCGCCAGCGCATAAATCACGACCAGCTTGAGCGCCAGAAAGCCGAACAGGATGGCCGCCATCAAGTCTGGCGATCTGATGAGCACGCCAAAGTCGATGCTCATGCCCACCGCCATGAAGAACAGCCCGAGCAGCAGGCCCTTGAATGGTTCGAGGTCGGTTTCGAGTTCGCGCCGGTACTCGCTCTCGGCCAGCAGCACGCCGGCCAGAAAGGCGCCCAGCGCCATGGACAGGCCGACGAACTGCATCAGGGCCGCGATGCCGACGACCAGCAGCAGCGAGGCTGCAGTAAAAATCTCGGGCGTCTCGCTGCGTGCGATCCAGCGCAAGAGCGGGCGCAGCAGCAGCCGGCCGCCGAGGATGATGCCGCCGATAACTGTTACTATTTTGATAGCTTCCAGAGCACGATGAGTCGCGACCACAGCCTCGTTCGGCTCCGTTACCACGGCGAGCAGCGGCAGCAGCGCCAGGATCGGGATGGCAGCCACGTCCTGAAATAGCAGGATGGAGAAACCGGCCTGCCCGCTGGTGGTGCGCAGCAGGTTGCGCTCGCCCATCACCTGCAGCGCAATCGCCGTGCTGGACAGCGCCAGTCCCAGCCCGATCACCACGGCCGTCTGCCAGCGTACGCCGAAGGCCACGGCCGTGGCGCCGATGGCCAGCGCACAAATCAGCACCTGGGCGCTGCCCCAGCCGAAGATTGGGCGGCGCAGGCTCCACAGGCGATCCGGTTCGAGTTCCAGCCCGACCAGGAACAGCATCAGCACCACGCCGAATTGGGCAAAGCCCAGGATGTCCTGCACATTCGTCACCAGCCCCAGTCCCCAGGGACCGATGGCAATGCCCGCGACCAGGTAACCGATGATGGCGCCCAGGCCAAGCGCCCGCGACAGCGGCACCACGATGACGGCGGCGGCCAGGTAGATGAAGCTGTTGGTGAGCCAGGCGGGCGCGTGTTCCATGGGGTGTTCCGGTTTTGTTGGGATGGGCGCTATGACTGCGGATTAAGCCACTGCCCGCCCCGGCGTGTCACGGGCTGGACATCGCGGGCACGCCCCAGCCCTTACAGTGGCGCCATGAAAACCTTCCAAACCCTTTCCGAACTGGCGTCCCTGGTGGGCCAGGAGGTCGCGGTCAGCGACTGGATCACCATCACGCAGCAGCAGGTCAACCTGTTCGCCGAGGCCACCGGCGACCACCAGTGGATTCATGTGGACGTGGAAAAAGCCAGGGCGGGCCCGTTCGGCGGGCCGATTGCGCACGGGTTTTTGACGCTGTCGCTGCTGCCGAGGTTTTTCGAGTCCTCGTTCGAGGTCGTGCAGTCGCGCATGGGCGTGAACTACGGGCTCAACAAGGTGCGCTTCATGGCGCCGGTGCCGGTCGGCAGCCGCTTGCGCGCGCGCATGAAGTTGCTGGCGTGCACGCCGATCGACAACGACGGCATCCAGATGACCTGGGAGGTGGCGATCGAGCGCGAGGGGCACGCCAAGCCGGTGTGCGTGGCCGAGTCGCTGTCGCGGCGCTATCCCTGAACCGCCAACGCAGGTCTGGTTGCCGGTAGCCGGAAAGAAAAAGCCCGCAGCGGTTTCCCGCTGCGGGCTTTGGTGCTGGCGCACCCGTCAGGGCGCGCTGGCAGCCACCGGCTTACATGATGCTGGCTTCGCCGTGGGCGATCTGGCCGGCGCGCAGCGCGATAGCCGTCTCATTGCGCACCGTGGCGCGGTCAACGCCCGAATTCACCAGGGCAGCCACACGCGAGCCAGCCGGTTCGAATTGGGCGCTGTGGGCCGCTTGCACGGCCTCGGCCTTGACTTCCGCCACGGGGCGCGTGGAGTTGAACGTGCTGCGGTTTTGCAGGTCGAAGTCGGCGCTGCCGGCATGAGCGCCCATGCTGGCCAAGGCGGCAAAAGCGGTAGCGGCGAAAATCTTGGTGGCATTCATGATGAATTTCCTTTGACAGTAGTTAGACATTTCCGGGCAGGGCGGGCTCTATTCGATTTGTCCCGTCTCGTCCAGCCTCGGTGAGTCGCCTATTGGGGTTCCGGCTCATCGATGGGTGAACTATAGGGTAAGTACTGACGTCAAAAAATAGCATAGTTGTTAATTAACAATTGTTAAAACTGGAATAATAGGTGCCTTGAAGCAAGCTTTCGGGGGCATATATGGACCGACTTCTATCGATGCGGGTGTTCCAGCAGGTGGTTGATCAGGAGGGTTTCGCCGCGGCGGCACGCTCGCTGGACCTGTCTGCGGCCGCCGTGACCCGCTTGATCACCGATCTGGAGCAGCACCTGGGCACCCGGCTGCTGCAGCGCACCACGCGCAAGCTCTCGCTCACGGACGCCGGGCAGTCCTACCTCACGCGGGTGCGCAGCATCCTGAGTGCGGTGGACGAGGCCGAGGCATCCGCGCGTGAGCAAACCGGCGAGATGGCGGGGTTGCTGCGCATTCACACCCAGCCGGTGATGGCCGTGTACATCCTGGCGCCACTGGTGACCGAGTTCCGCCGCCGCTACCCGAAGGTGGTGCTGGACATCACGGTGGATTCGGTCGCGATGCCGCCGATCGAGGAGTTCGATCTGACGATCCTGGGCGCGGGCGCGCATTACGACGCCAACGTGGTGGCGCGGCCGGTGATCGTCTCCGAAGGTCTGCTGTGCGCCTCGGCCGCTTATTTGCGTCATGCCGGAACACCGCGCCAGCCCGAAGACCTGCAGCAGCACGCCTGCCTGCGGCTGCGCCAGACGGGCGCGCGGCAGCACACATGGCGTCTGATCAACCCGCAGGAGGCCGACCGGGAGGTGAGCGTCGAGGTCACGCCGGCGCTGGTGGCGAATCACACCGACACCTTGCTGCGCGCGATGCTGGACGGGGCGGGCATCAGCGCGCAGCCGCTGGACCTGGTGGCCAACTACCTGCGCGACGGCCATCTCAAGCGCGTGCTGGCGCCCTGGATTACCGGGCGCTTCACCCTGTACGCGGCGCTACCCAGCCGCAAGTACGTGCCGGCCCGCGCCCGGGCCTTCATGGAGTTCCTGATCGAGCAGACGCGCCTGAAGGCCGCGCAGGCCGAGCAGACGGGGCCCGTGGAGTCAGGCGACTCGGCGCCGCCGTGACATAGGCGGCCGGGATGTGGCGACGGCAGTATGGGGCGGCTGGTGCCCGCCCGCCGCCGTCAACCCCCGGCGGCCATCGCGAAGCGGTTTTGTCGCCAGGCCTCGAACACCGTCACCGCCACGGCATTCGACAGGTTCAGGCTGCGCTGGCCGACCCGCATGGGCAGTCGCAGGCACTGCGCCGGGGCGAAGGATGCACGCAATGTCGGCGTCAGGCCCCGTGTTTCCGAGCCGAACACCAGCCAGTCGCCGGACGCGAAAGCCACGTCGTAGGGGCTGCGCGTGGCGTGCGTGGTCAGCGCGAACATGCGCCCGGGCGCCGGCTGTTCTGCGGCCACGAAGCTGGCCCAGTCGGCGTGCCGGCGCACCTGCGCGTACTCGTGGTAGTCCAGTCCGGCGCGCCGCAGCAGCTTGTCGTCCATCGAAAACCCCAGCGGCTCGACCAGGTGCAGGCTGCAGCCGGTATTGGCCGCCAGCCGGATGATGTTGCCGGTGTTGGGCGGAATTTCGGGCTCGACCAGGACGATGTGAAACATGCGGTGATGTTAAGCCGCCGCCGGCCGCCGCGACGGGCCGCCCCGAGCAAGGCCAGCCCCCTCGGGGGCCGGGCCGAAGCGTGATGCCTCGGCACGTGCATAGCGTAGGCCCGGCATGGGCTCGCTGCGCTGTACAGCTGCGCGCACGGACGCTATGCGAGCCCAGCGCAGTACGCGAAGCGACAAGCGTGGGGGCCACCTTCAGCCCGGGTCATCAGTGCGGGCGACCACCAGCGCCGTGATGTGGGCGGCACCGGCCTGGCGCAGGGCGTGCGCTGCGGCGAACAGCGAGGCGCCGCTGGTCATCACGTCATCGACCAGCACCACCCTTTGGCCGTGCACGCGCGCAGCGCGCAGCGGCTCCAGCGCGAACGCCCCCGCGACGTTGCGCTGGCGCTCGGCGCGCCCCAGCGGGCGTTGCGACGGCGTATCGCGAATGCGCAGCAGCAGCGCGCCATCGGTTTTGCCCGGCGCGAGCTCGCGCGCGAGCGCCAGCGCCTGATTGAAGCCGCGCTCGCGCAGGCGCTGCCTCGACAGCGGCATGGGCAGCAGCAGATCGCAGCCTTCCAGCGCGGGCTCCACCCAGGGTGCGCTGCGCAAGAGCGTGGCAAGCACCGCCGACAAGCCAGGGTTGCTATTGAATTTATAGCTTGTGATGCAGTCCGACCAAGGATAAGCGTAGGAAACGGCGGCGAGGCAGGCATCCAGCGGGGGTGGCGATTTGAGGCATGCGCCGCATTGACGCGGTGGCCCATCGCGGTACGGCGGCACGGGCAGCGCACAGGTGGGGCAACGCGGCACCGGCTGGGCGAATCGCACCACGCAGGCTTCGCACACCGGCTGCGCGGGCCAGGCGCGGCACACCATGCACTGGCTCGGCAGTGTGGTCATTGCCCTGGTGAACAAATCGCGAAACATCGAATCAATATACTCGCGACGCTGCCGCCTGCGCGGCGCCCACGCCGCCATGTCTCAAGAACAATCACGCCCCCCCACGATCGACCCGCCAGCCGCCGCGCGCTGGGCCAGGGCCGCCCCCGCGCTGTCGCCCTGGCTGCACGAAGAGGTGGCGAGCCGCATGGAAGACCGCCTGCAGTGGATCAAGCTGCAGCCCACCCGGTGGGCGCACTGGGCGCCGGTGCGCGGCGGCTTGCAGGCGCACGCGCTGCTCGCCCGCCGCTATCCGGGTGCTGAATGTTTTGTGGTTGAAGCCCAGGAACGGCGGGCGCAGGTAGCTATGAAATCAATAGTAAAACCGTGGTGGAATCCCGCCGGCTGGGCGGCCGCGCCGACCCGCTTCGAGATGCCGCTAGATGCCAGTGTGCAAATGCTCTGGGCCAATATGGCGCTGCACGACGTTTGCGCACCCGAGGCGCTGATCGCGCAGTGGCATCGCGCGCTGGCAACCGACGGGTTCCTGATGTTTTCCTGCCTCGGGCCGGACACCCTGCGCGAACTGCGCGGCCTGTACCAGGCGCTGGGCTGGCCCCCCGCGGGCCATGAGTTCACCGATATGCACGACTGGGGCGACATGCTGGTGCATGCCGGCTTTGCCGAGCCGGTGATGGACATGGAGCGCATCACACTCACCTACGAAACCCCGGCGCGGCTGTTGCAGGACTTGCGCGAACTCGGCCGCAACCTGCATCCACAGCGTTTTGCGGCGCTGCGGGGACGGCGCTGGCAGCAACAGCTGGAGCGCGAGATGGCTGCACGGCTGGCCGATCCGCAGCACGAGGGCCGGCTGGCGCTGACCTTCGAGATCATCTACGGCCATGCCCTCAAGCCGGCGCCGCGCCTGACGATCCGGCCGGAAACCTCCCTCTCGCTCGATGAAATGCGCGCGGCGCTGCGCCAGCGCAAAAAGGCGGCCCAGGCTTGACCGCAGCGCGCTCTACCGACGCAAGGGTTACAAGTGTGTCGGCTACAATCGTCGCGAGTTGATTTTTAAGGGAATGTCCCCGGATTTCCTGCTGCGCTGGCGGTATCTGGCGAGGCGGCAGGCAGATGGACTTGGCGCGTGTCAAACTTGGTGTTTCGCTTCGCGACGATTCAGGGCCAGAACATCCACTGGTTCCTGAAACGCAACTGCTCGGTGTCCCCGGCCCAGCTGGCTTGGGTGTACCTGTCGTTGTGCGTGGTGTCGCTGGGTATCGGTGCGGTGTTCTGGTTCCAGGGCGCCACGCTGGTCATGCCGTTTGCCTGGGTCGAGTTGCTGGTGGTGGGGGTTTCCTTTTGGGTTTACGCCCGTCATGCCACCGATGGCGAGAAGATCTCGCTGCAGGGTGCGCAACTGGTGGTTGAACTGGAGAGTGCCGGCAAGCTGGAGCGCGCGGAGTTCAATCGCGAGTGGGTGCGGGTCGAGCCCCGCACCGGTGACAGGTCGTTGATCGAGGTGTCGGGTCAGGGGCGGACGGTTCAGGTGGGGCGCTACGTGCGCCCCGAATTGCGTCCGGCGCTGGCGCGCGAGATCAGGATGGCGTTGCGTGGTGCCTGAAGCGGGTCCGCTGGAGCCCGCAGGCTGGACAGGCGCCGCAGACAGGGCGTCGGGGCAAGAGAAAACAAGATTGGTTTAATTGAGGCAATGAAGAAGTGAACATGATCAAAAACATTTTCAGCAAGTTGGCTTCAGGCCTTCGAATCCCCGGCCTCTGGCTGGCAGCCTGGGCCAGCACGGCGGCTTATGCGGCCAAAGATCTCCCGGGCGGCCCGTCACTGTGGGAGTTGAACCTGCAGCCCGCGGTCACCAGCATTGCCGAAGAACAGCGCTGGCTCCATGACGGCTTGATGATCGTGTGCGCCGTGGTCTTCGTGGGCGTGTTCGGCGTCATGTTCTATTCCATCTGGAAGCACCGCAAGTCCGTGGGACACAAGGCTGCCAGTTTCCACGAGTCGGTCACGGTCGAAATGGCCTGGACGATCATCCCGTTCGTCATCCTCATCCTGGTAGCGCTGCCGGCGACCAAGGTGATCGTGGCGGAAAAAGACACCACCAATGCGGATCTGACCGTCAAGGCCACCGGGTACCAGTGGAAGTGGGGGTATGACTACCTCAACGGGGAAGGCGAGGGCATTGGGTTTCTCTCCACGCTGAATCCGACGCACCGCGAGATGTCGAGCAATGGCGCCAAGGGCGTAATACCGGACAACTACCTGCTCGACGTGGACAACCCGCTGGTGGTGCCGGTCGACAAGAAGATCCGCATCATCACCACGGCGAATGACGTGATTCACTCGTTCTCGGTGCCGGCTTTCGGCATCAAGCAGGATGCCATCCCTGGTTTTGTCCGCGACACCTGGTTCCGGGCCAACAAAGTCGGCACCTACTACGGCGAATGCACCGAATTGTGCGGCAAGGAACACGCCTACATGCCGATCCAGGTCAAAGTCGTGAGCGCGCAGGATTATTCCAAATGGGTCGATGGCGAGAAAAAGAAGATGGCCGCAGCGGCGGACGATCCGAACAAGGTCTGGACGCTGGCCGATCTCGTGAGCCGGGGTGAAAAGGTGTATACCGCCAACTGCGCGGCCTGCCACCAGGCCAACGGCAAGGGTGCGGGGCCGATCAAGCCGCTGGACGGCTCGCCCGTGGTGCTCGACGCCGATAAAAACGCCCAGATCAAGACGGTGCTGGAAGGCCGCCTGAATGGCGCCATGCCTTCGTGGAAGGCGCTCAGCGACACCGATATCGCCGCCGTGATCACGTATACCAAGAACCACTGGTCGAACAAGACCGGGCAGGTGGTGCAGCCGACGGACGTCAAGGCCGACCGTAGCTGAAGTCGCCGGAAATCATTGAAGAAGTATTGAGAAGGAAATCCCGATGAGTGCAGTTCTTGACAATCACGGACACGGCGACCATACGCTTGACGACCACCACGCTCATATCCCGACGGGCTGGCGCCGCTGGGTCTTTGCGACCAATCACAAGGACATCGGCACGATGTACCTGCTGTTTGCTTCCACCATGCTATTGGTGGGTGGCGCGATGGCCATGGTGATCCGCGCCGAGTTGTTCGAACCGGGCCTGCAATTCGTCACCCCCGAGTTTTTCAACCAGCTCACCACCATGCATGGCCTGATCATGATTTTCGGCGCCATCATGCCGGCCTTCGTGGGTTTTGCGAACTGGATGGTGCCGCTGGAAATCGGTGCCTCCGACATGGCGTTTGCGCGCATGAACAACTTCAGCTTCTGGCTGTTGGTGCCGGCGGCCGTGATGTTGGTAGGGGGGTTCTTCATGCCTGGCGGTGCGCCGTCGACGGGCTGGACGATGTATGCCCCGCTGTCGCTGCAGATGGGCATGTCCATGGACTCCACCATTTTGGCGATACACCTGATGGGCGCCTCGTCCATCATGGGTTCGATCAACATCATCGTGACCATCCTGAACATGCGCGCGCCGGGCATGACACTCATGAAGTTGCCGATGTTCTGCTGGGCCTGGCTGATCACCGCCTATCTGCTGGTTGCCGTGATGCCGGTGTTGGCCGGAGCGGTCACCATGACGCTGATGGACCGCCACTTCGGCACCAGCTTCTTTAATTCGGCCAACGGCGGCGACCCGATCATGTACCAGCATATCTTCTGGTTCTTCGGCCACCCCGAGGTTTACATCATGATCCTGCCGGCCTTCGGCATCATCAGCATGGTGATACCGGCGTTCGCGCGCAAGAAGCTGTTTGGCTACGCCTCGATGGTGTACGCCATTGCGTCGATCGCGATCTTGAGCTTCATCGTCTGGGCGCACCACATGTTTGCCACGGGCATGCCGGTCACGGGTCAGTTGTTCTTCATGTACGCCACCATGCTCATCGCGGTGCCCACGGCGGTCAAGGTATTCAACTGGACCGCCACCATGTGGCGCGGCTCGATGACTTTCGAGACCCCCATGCTGTTCGCCGTGGGATTCATTTTCGTGTTCGTCCTCGGGGGCTTCAGCGGCCTGATTCTGGCGCTGGCACCGGTCGACCTGCAGCTGCATGGCACTTACTATGTGGTGGCCCATTTCCACTACGTCCTGGTGGCGGCCGCCCTGTTCGCCATGTTCGCCGGCTACTACTACTGGTGCCCCAAGTGGACCGGCGTGATGTACAACGAAACGCGCGGCAAGATTCACTTCTGGTGGTCGCTGATCTCGTTCAACATCGCGTTCTTCCCGATGCACTTCCTGGGGCTGGCGGGCATGCCGCGCCGCTATGCGGACTACCCGATGCAGTTTGCCGACTTCAACATGGTGGTTTCCATCGGCGCGCTCTTCTTCGGTGTCGCACAGGTGTATTTCTTCTTCTTCATCGTATTGCCGACCATGCGCGGCAAAGGCGAAAAAGCGCCGCAAAATCCGTGGGAAGGCGCCGAAGGCCTCGAGTGGGAAATTCCCTCTCCCGCCCCGTTCCACACCTTCGAGACACCGCCCAAGCTCGATGCGACGGCGACCCGCATCATCGGTTGAGTGACGAGCCATGACGCCTGAGCAAAAGAAAAACAACCTGCGCCTGGGGCTGATCCTGGCGACGGTCGCTTTGGCGTTTTTTGTCGGCTTGCTCGTCAAGACCGCCTATTTCTGACGTAGCGCGCCACCCGCCATGAGCATTCGACGTGAAAACCTCAAGATGATGGCCAAACTGGCCGTCGTCACTGCGGTGATGTTCGGCTTTGGCTTTGCGCTGGTGCCCTTGTACAAGGCCATCTGCGAGGCCACGGGCGTCAATATCCTGGCACGCGGCGAAAATGATGTGCCCACGCCCCTGAATGCCGGCGGCAAGGGTGCCAGGGCGCTATCGAACAGCCAGGCCGACCTGAGCCGCACCATTACCGTGGAGTTCGATGCGAATGCGCGCGGACCATGGTCGTTCAAGCCGGCCGAGCGTTCGATGCAGGTGCACCCGGGCGTGCTGACCACCGTGATGTACGAGTTCCAGAACACGCAGGACCGGCGCATGTCGGCGCAGGCCATTCCGAGTTATGCGCCGCGCCAGGCCGCCGCGTACTTCAACAAGATTGAGTGTTTCTGCTTCAGCCAGTGGACCCTGAATGCGGGCGAAAAGAAGGACTGGCCGGTGGTCTTCGTGATCGACCCCAAGCTGTCGAAAGACGTGACCACCATCACCTTGTCCTACACGTTTTTCGAGGTGGGCGCAAAAACGCCCCCGCCTCCGGCAGATTCCGCCGATGCCGCCGGGCAGGTTGATGTGAGGCCGAAGAACTCATGAGCGCCCCTGTCGTCAAGCCTGCTGCGCCGCGCAAGGGCTCGTTCTGGCACAGCGTCAAAACCATCGGCTGGGCGTTCCTGGGCATCCGCAAGAAAAGCGGCTACCAGGAAGACCTGGCCAGAGCCAACCCCTTTCACATCGTTGCGGTGGCGATCGGGGCGGTCGCGATCTTTGTCATCGTGCTGATCAGCATCATCAAATGGGTCGTGCTCAAGTAGTCCGGCCCGATCATTTAAAGTCCAAAGAAAACTCGAGAGATTCAGGAGCAGACATGAGTTCAACACCCACCAGCACGGCCCCTTATTACTTTGTGCCAGCGCCTTCGCGTCATCCGGCCATGGCCGCGCTTGGCCTGTTCTTTGTGATCCTGGGGGGCAGTCAGTGGCTCAATGCTCATACTTGGGGGATGTACCTGTTCATTTTCGGCATTCTGTGGTGGCTGGGCGTGCTGTACCAGTGGTTCCACGATGCCGTCCATGAGAGCGAAGGCGGCAGTTATGGCCACAAGGTGGACTTGTCTTTCCGCTGGAGCATGAGCTGGTTCATTTTCTCGGAAGTGATGTTCTTCGGCGCTTTCTTTACCGCCCTGTGGTGGGCGCGCGCGCACTCGGTGCCGGCGCTGGGCAATGTGGAAAATGCCCTGTTGTGGCCCGACTTCAAGGCGGTCTGGCCCAGCATGGCGGCGGGCACCACGGCGTCTCCGGCGAACCTCGTCGCACCCTTTGCCACCATGACGCCCTTCTGGCTGCCGACCATCAATACCGCGCTGCTGCTATCGTCGGCCGTCACGGTGACCATCGCCCACCATGCGCTGCGCGCCGGCCATCGCGGACGCACCATTGCGTTCATGTGGGTCACCGTGCTGCTGGGGGCAACCTTCCTGTGCGTGCAAGGCTACGAGTACTTTCATGCCTATACCGAGATGAACCTCAAGCTCACGTCCGGTGTCTATGGGTCGACCTTTTTCATGCTCACGGGTTTCCACGGCTTCCATGTGTTCGTGGGAATGCTGATGCTGCTGTTCATTACCTTGCGTTTGATGAAAGGCCATTTCACTGCGGAGCGGCACTTCGGCTTCGAAGGAGCGGCCTGGTACTGGCACTTCGTTGACGTGGTCTGGCTCGGTCTGTACACGCTGGTGTACTGGCTGTAACGCGCGCCAGTCGAAAAAAGCGCCGTGAGGCGCTTTTCTGCTTTGCTGGGGGGTTGGTCAATTATTGGCCGGGAGCAATGCCGGTGGGCTGGATGTACCCGAGCTTCCAGGCAAGCAAAATGCACAGGAACAGCAGGATGGAAAACCCGATGCGAAACGCCAGTGCGCGCGCCATGTTGCGGCCCCGGCGTTTATCGTCTTGCGCCGTTCCCCCGCGCATCATGAAAAATAATGCGGAGCCCAGGCTGCCAAGAATGGCGACGAATGCGAGGATGACAAGGTATTTCATGGAGCCCATTATCCTGTGATGGCACGCTCTTCGCTGTTGCGGTTCTGGCTGTTGAGCCTGTGCGCGCTGATCGGCATCGGCGTCACGCTGTCGCTCGGCCGCTGGCAATTGTCCAGGGCGGCCCAGAAGGAGGCGCTGCAGAGACAAATTCACCAAGGAAAAATACGCGAAACCATTGATACACGGGAGCTTCTTGCTACGCAAAATATAGCATCCGAGTTGTACCGGCCGGTCACACTGCGCGGTACCTGGCTGGCGCAGCGCACGGTATTCCTCGACAACCGGGAGATGGATGAAAAAGCCGGCTTTTTTGTGATCACGCCCTTGCGGCTGGAGCACAGCGAGGCGGTGATTCTGGTGCAGCGGGGCTGGGCCATGCGCAACTTCCTCGACCGCACCGCGCTGCCCCGGATTGATACACCGGCCGGCACGGTGCAGGTGAGCGGCCGGATTGCCCCGCCGCCTTCCAAGCTTTTCGAGTTCAAGGGTGCCGATACGGGTGTCATACGGCAAAATCTGGATCTGCCGCAGTTTCGTATTGAGACCGGCCTGCGGCTGCTGGACGTCACGGTACTGCAGACCGGTGCCCCGAGCGAGGGTTTGCAGCGTAACTGGCCGCCGGTCAATTCGGGGGTTGAAACCAACTACGGTTACGCATTTCAATGGTTTTCCCTGAGCGCCCTGATTGCAATTCTTTATGTCTGGTTCCAAATTGTCCGACGCTTTATCGCCCCCACTCGCCGGCGCCCCCCGGTCTGAGTCCCATGACCAGCCGCTGGGGCTGACCGTGCACTCGATGCCGACGCCACAGGAGTCGATGCCGACCGATGCACAGCGCACCAGGCGCGGCCGCTGGCAAATGATGGCCGTCATGCTCGTGTGCGCGGCGCCGGTGATCGCTTCCTACTTCACCTACTACGTGATCCGCCCCCAAGGCCGGGTCAACTTCGGTGCGCTGATCGAGCCGCAGCGCCCGATACCTGCGGTAACCGCCCGCACACTGGCCGGCCAGAGCGTGCCGCTGCGCTCGCTCGAGGGTCAGTGGCTGCTGCTGAGTGTGGCCGATGCTGCGTGTAACGCCGACTGCCAGCAGCGGCTGTACCTGCAGCACCAGATGCGCGTGAGCCTGGGCAGGAACATGGACCGTGTGGACTGGGTCTGGCTGGTGGCCGACGACGCGCCAGTGCCTGCCGCCCTGCTCCCGGCCCTGGCGGACGCGACCGTGCTGCGTGTTCCCGCAGCGACGCTGTCGCAATGGTTGCCGCCGGCCGCCGGGCATGACCTGCGTGAGCATTTGTATGTCGTCGACCCGATGGGCAATCTCATGATGCGGTTTCCGGCGCATCTGGAAATTGCCAACGCCGGCAAGGCCAAGGGCGACCTGGACCGGCTGCTGCGCGCCTCCGCGGCGTGGGACAAGGCCGCGCGCTGAGGCGCGTGATCAAGGCATATCGATGGCTGCTCAACCGCTGTACGACCTGTCACCGCTGGCGCAACTGCTGCTCGCGGGCATCCTGGCGGCCTTGGGGCCGCTGGTGTGGGTCTGGCTGCGCAACCGGCAATCCTCCAGTGCGCGCTGGCTGCAGGCCTTGACGCTGCTGACCCTGTTCCTCACGTTCGACCTGGTGCTGTTTGGCGCGTTCACGCGGCTCACGGACTCCGGCCTGGGCTGCCCGGACTGGCCGGGCTGTTATGGCAACGCCAGCCCGGTCGGCGCCACTGCGGCCATCACGGCCGCGCAGACCGCCATGCCCACCGGTCCGGTGACCCACGGCAAGGCCTGGGTCGAGATGATCCACCGCTACCTGGCCACGGGCGTCGGCGTCCTCATCCTGACGCTGACCGTTACCGCCTGGGTGCAGCGGCGCCGAGCTGCCCGCGCGGGCGCTTCCGCTGCAAGTTCCACCATCAACCCCTGGTGGCCCACGCTGACCCTCTTGTGGGTCTGTCTGCAGGGCGCGTTTGGCGCGCTCACCGTGACCATGAAGCTGTTCCCCGCCATCGTGACGCTGCATTTGCTGGGCGGCATGGTGCTGCTGGCCTTGCTGTGCGCGCAGGCGGTGCGCGCGACACAGGCGCTGGAAGGTGGCGCCGCCGCGGCGCTGCCCATCTCAACGCGCCTGCTGCTCGGGCTGACCTGTGCGCTGACCGCCTGTCAGATTGCGCTGGGCGGCTGGGTCAGCACCAACTATGCCGTGCTCGCATGCACCCAGTTCCCCATGTGCCAGAACAGCTGGTGGCCTGCCATGAATTTTCATCAGGGGTTTCAGATCTGGCGCGGCCTGGGCCTGACGCCGGACGGCGGCCACATTGATTTTTCCGCGTTGACCGCGATTCACTTCACGCATCGCCTGTTTTCCTATGCCGTGTTCCTGGCCCTGGGTTTGCTGGCCTGGCGCCTGCGCCCCACCGCCCTGCGTCCGCAGGCGCGCTGGATCGCCGCGCTGGCGCTGTGCCAGTTTGCCACGGGCCTGAGCAACGTGGTGCTGGGCTGGCCACTGGTGGCCGCGGTGTCGCACACGGGTGGCGCGGCGGCGCTGGTGCTGGTGCTCACGTGGTCCTGGTTCGCCAGCCGCAGCGCGCCTCGCCCGGCGGCGGACGCGGCCGTCAATCATCTCGCCACGGCGTCCCAACGTTCTCCCTCAACAAGGCTATCTGCATGAATACCGTGGCCAGCGCGACCCCGATGTCGCATTTCAAACAGTATTACGCGCTGACCAAGCCGCGCGTGATTCAGCTCATCGTGTTTTGCGCATTGATCGGCATGTTGCTGGCGGTTCCCGGCCTGCCGTCGGCCGCCGATGTGCAGCGCGCCCTCATTGCCTGCGTGGGCATCTGGCTGGTGGCCGCGGCCGCCGCCGCATTCAATTGCCTGGTCGAGCACAACATCGACGCCAAGATGAAACGCACCGCGTGGCGCCCCACGGCCAAGGGTGAACTCGGTGACGGGCAGGCCCTGCTGTTTTCGGCCGTGCTGTGCTCGCTGGGCTCGTGGGTGCTGTATGTGTGGATCAATCCGCTGACGATGTGGCTGACCTTCGCCACATTTGTCGGTTACGCGGTGATCTACACCGTGATCCTCAAGCCGCGCACGCCGCAAAACATCGTCATCGGCGGGGCCTCGGGCGCGATGCCACCGCTGCTGGGCTGGGCCGCCATGCGCGGCGACGTGGGGCCGGAGGCGCTGATCCTGTTTCTGATCATTTTTCTGTGGACGCCGCCGCATTTCTGGGCGCTGGCGCTGTACCGTGTGGACGACTACCGCAAGTCCGGCCTGCCCATGCTGCCGGTCACGCACGGCAACGCCTTCACCCGGCTGCAGGTGTTTTTGTACACGCTGATTTTGTTCGCCGGCTGCCTGATGCCGTTCATCTACGGCATGAGCTCCTGGCTTTACCTTGCCGCCGCGGTGATCTTGTGCACCGGTTTTTGCACCTACGGCTTTCGGCTCTGGCGTAACTACTCGGACGCGCTGGCGCGCAAGACCTTCCGGTTTTCCCTGATTCACCTGAGCCTGCTGTTCGCGGCGCTGCTGGTGGATCACTACCTACTCTGATCGATCATGCATAAACGTAACGCTATTAGATTGATAGCCGGTAGTGCTTTGTTGGTGGGGGCTGCAGGCCTTATTTCTGCATGCTCGAAGGACAAGCCAGCGTTCAGGAACATCGACATCACGGGCGCCGACTATGCCAAAGACTTCTCGCTGACCGACCAGAACGGCCAGCTGCGCAGCCTGAAGGATTTCAGGGGCAAGGTGGTGATCCTGTTCTTCGGCTACACCCAGTGTCCCGACGTGTGCCCGACCACCATGGCCGAGCTGGCCGAAGTCAAGAAGGCGCTCGGCAAGGACGGCGACAAGCTGCAGGTGCTGTTCGTCACGGTCGATCCCGAGCGCGATACGCCGCAGGTGCTCAAGGGCTACATGACCAACTTCGACCCGAGCTTTCTGGCGCTGCGTCCCACGCCCGACAAGCTCGCCGAGGTCGCGAAGGACTACAAGGTGTATTACAAAAGGGTCGATGGCAAGACGCCCACCAGCTACACCATGGACCATTCGGCAGGCAGCTACGTGTACGACCCGCAGGGCAACCTGCGGTTGTACTACCGCTACGGCAGCGGCACGCAGGCGCTGGTGTCGGACATCGAGTTGTTGCTCAGGGCCTGATCCCGAATTGCTTAAAATTGCGGCAACCCCAAGGATTTCAAACCATGCAAGTTAACAAAGAACTCGACACCCGCGGCCTGAACTGTCCGCTGCCCATCCTGAAGGCCAAAAAGGCGCTGACCGATATGCTCAGCGGCCAGCTGCTCAAGGTGGTGGCGACCGATGCGGGCTCGGTGCGGGACTTTCAGGCCTTTGCCAAGCAGACCGGCAACGAGCTGGTCGAGCAGCAGACCGTGGGCGCCGACTTCATTCACATCCTGCGCCGGCGCTGATCAAATCTGGAGGCCCTGCAGATAGCTGCGGAAGTCCTCGCCCACCTCGGGGTGCTCGAGTGCAAGCTCCACGGTGGCCTGCAGAAACCCCTGCTTGCTGCCGCAGTCGTAGCGCTTGCCCTCGTATTGCAGCGCGTACACCGCCTCGGATTGCATCAGGCGCGCGATACCGTCGGTGAGCTGGATTTCCCCGCCGACACCGCGTGGCTGGTTGCGTATCTGCTCGAAAACGCCGGGCGTGAGAATGTAGCGCCCGGCCACACCCATGCGTGACGGCGCGGTCTCGGGGCTGGGTTTCTCCACCATGCTGCTGACCTTCAGCACGCGCTCGTTGTGGAGCCCGGCGACCGGGTCACCCGCCACGATGCCGTAGCGGCGCACCTGATCCAGCGGCACTTCCTGCACCGCGAGCAGCGAGCCACCGAGACGCCCGAAGGCGTCCACCATCTGGGTCAGCACGGGCGGCCCGCCCGCGGGCCCGACCATCAGGTCGTCTGCCAGCAGCACCGCAAACGGCTCGTTGCCGACCAGGTGTTCGGCGCACAGCACCGCATGCCCCAGTCCGAGCGAACGCGGCTGGCGCACATAGGAAAGGTGCATATCTTCAGGCTGCAGGGAGCGCACCAGGGCCAGCAGCTCGTCCTTGTGGCTGGCCTCCAGCTCGCTTTCCAATTCGTACGCGGTGTCGAAATGGTCCTCGATGGCGCGCTTGTTGCGTCCCGTCACGAAGATCATGTGGCGAATGCCTGCGGCATAGGCTTCTTCCACGGCATACTGGATCAGCGGCTTGTCCACCACCGGCATCATTTCCTTGGGCTGGGCCTTGGTGGCTGGCAGAAACCGCGTTCCCAGACCGGCAACAGGGAAGACGGCTTTCCTGATGGGCGTGATTTTTTGCATCGACATGAAAACCGTTCGTAGTTAAAGTATTGAAGCACGGCGAATGCCGTACCCCATGTGCAGCGCCTGGCGCGGCGTCAAAAAATGCGAATGAGACAAAGGCAGGCTCGTTGGACATCTTACTTCTAGAGACGTTGATACCGCAGGCCAGGCAATGGCTCGAGACGCGCCACACTGTGAGCTACCAGCCGCAACTCGCCGACGACCCGAGCGCGCTGCGCCGCGCCGTGTACAAGACGCAGGCCCTGCTGGTGACGCCCAAGGTCGCCGTCACCCGCGAGTTGCTGGGCTTCGCGCCCCGCCTCAAGGTCATTGCCTGCCTGTTCGATGGCACCGACAACATGGATCTGGAGGCTTGCCACGAGCGCGGCATCCGCGTGATCCAGCCCGCCAGCGCCCCTGTGCGGGCCCATGCCGAATACCTTCTCGGCGGCCTTTTGATGCTGCTGCGCCGCGGCTTCGGCGTCTCGCTGGGCGGCAGTCGCCGTCCCGACATTCGCCTGGGCCGCGAGCTGGGCGACAGCGTGATCGGTATCCTGGGCCTCACACCGGCCGCCCACACCCTGGCGCACATGCTGGCGCCGCTGGGCGCCAAACTGATCGGTTACGAGCCGGCGCTGCATCACAGCGCCGCCATCTGGGAGCGCCTGCACATCCAGCCGGTCGGGCTGGCGGAGCTGATGGCGCAGGCCGATGCGGTCTCGCTGCAAATGCTGTATGCCTCGCGCTATGCCGGCTTCATCAATGACGCCGCGCTGATGCACTGCAAGCCCGGACAGGCCTGGGTCAGCATCAGCCGCTCGGCGCTGTTCGAGCCGCAGGCGCTGGCCAGTGCTTTGAGGGACGGGCGCATCGATGCCTGCCTGCTCGATGGCGTCGATTACCGTCTTGTGGCGCAGGGCGCGCCGCTGCACGGCCTGAACAACCTGATCGTCACGCCCTGCGTGGCCGCGCACACGCGCGAGTCGCGGCTGCGCGCCAACTGGTATCTGGTGGACCGCATCCATGAAGCGGCGCCCGCCGCCGCCGGCATGGCGCCGGCCGGGCCTGCCAGCGCGCGCGTGGCGGCGCGTTAGCCCGCCAGCCGTACCGGCGCCGTGTGGGTCAGCCCAGGCGCGCGAGCTGCTCCTGCACCTTGATCAGCGTCGCCGTGAAATCCGCCAGGCGTTTGCGCTCCTGATCGATCACGGCGGGTGGTGCCTTGGCGACAAAGGCCTCGTTGCCCAGCTTGCCCTGGGTCTTGGCGATCTCGCCTTCGAGACGCGCGGCTTCCTTGCCCAGACGGGCTTTCTCGGCGGCGACGTCGATCTCCATGTGCAGGCAGATGCGCGTCTCGCCGACCACCGCCACCGGTGCGGCCTGGGCGGCGCCGGCCCACGCGGCCTCATCGTCGAACACTTTCACTTCGCTGAGCTTGGCCAGCGCGCGCAGCACCGGCGCCGCCTGCTGCATGAAGGCGGTCTCATCGGCGTTGTGCGCCAGCGCGAAGAGCGGTAGGCGGGTTGCGGGCGACACCTTCATTTCGCCGCGCAAATTGCGGCAGGCATCGACCAGCGACTTGAGTTTGGCGACGTGCGCGATCGCGGCTTCGTCGATCTTGGCCGGCTGGCTGACCGGGTAGGGCGCAATGCTGACCGACTCCCCGCCAATGCCGGCCACCGGTGCAACTTTTTGCCAGAGCTCTTCCGAGATGAACGGAATGAGCGGGTGCGCCAGCCGCAGGATCGCCTCGAGCGTGCGGATCAGCGTGCGGCGCGTCGCGCGCTGCTGGGCAGCGTCACCGGTCTGGATTTGCACTTTGGCGATCTCCAGGTACCAGTCGCAAAACTCGTCCCAGACAAACTGGTAGAGGGCGCCGGCCACGTTGTCGAGACGGTAGTCTTCGAAGCCCCGGGCCACCTCGGCCTCGACCTTTTGCAGCAGCGAGCTGATCCAGCGGTCCGCGGGGCTGAAGCGCAGGTAGCCGTGAAAGGGCTGGCCCGGTGCACATTGCGCCTTGGTGTGTTCTTCGAGGCCACAGTCCTGACCCTCGCAGTTCATCAGCACGAAACGCGTCGCGTTCCAGAGCTTGTTGCAGAAGTTGCGGTAGCCCTCGCAGCGCCTGGCGTCGAAGTTGATGCTGCGCCCCAGGGTGGCGAGCGCGGCGAAGGTGAAGCGCAGCGCGTCGGCGCCAAAGGCCGGGATGCCGTCGGGAAATTCCTTCTCGGTGTTCTTGCGCACCTGCGGCGCCGTCTCGGGCTTGCGCAGGCCGACCGTGCGCTTGTCGAGCAGGGGGCCAAGCGCAATGCCGTCGATCAGGTCCACCGGATCGAGCACATTGCCCTCCGACTTGCTCATCTTCTGGCCGTGCGAGTCGCGCACCAGGCCGTGGATGTAGACGTGCTTGAATGGCACGCGGCCCGTGAAGTGGGTCGTCATCATGATCATGCGCGCGACCCAGAAGAAGATGATGTCGTAGCCGGTGACCAGCACGGAGGAGGGCAGGTACAGGTTGTAGTCGTCGGTGGGCGCATCGCCCTGGTTCGGCCAGCCCATGGTGGAAAACGGCACCAGCGCCGACGAGTACCAGGTGTCGAGCACATCTTCGTCGCGCGTGAGCTTTTTGCCGGGCGCCTGGGCCTGCGCCTCGGCCTCGTTGCGCGCCACATAGACTTGGCCAGCTTCGTCGTACCAGGCCGGAATCTGGTGGCCCCACCAGAGCTGGCGGCTGATGCACCAGTCCTGGATGTTGTTCATCCACTGGTTGTAGGTGTTGACCCATTGCTCGGGTACGAAGCGCACCGCGCCGCTGTCCACCGCGTCGATGGCTTTTTGCGCGATGCTCCGCGTGTCGCTGACCTGTTCTCCGGCGCCGGGCCGCCCCAAGCCGGGGATGGCCCCCTCGGGGGGCAGCGAACCACGCGAAGCGGGGAGCGTGGGGGCTCTGTTCATGGCCACGAACCACTGGTCGGTTAGCATGGGCTCGATCACCTGGCCGGTGCGGGCGCAGCGCGGCACCATGAGCTTGTGCTTCCTGACCTCCACCAGCGCCCCGATGGCTTCGAGATCGGCGACCACCTGCTTGCGCGCCACGAATCGGTCGAGTCCGCGGTATTTCTGCGGCGCGTTGTCGTTGATGGCGGCGTCCAGCGTGAGCACGCCGATGATCGGCAGTCCATGGCGCTGGCCCACGGCATAGTCGTTCACGTCATGGGCCGGGGTCACCTTGACCACGCCCGTGCCGAAGGCCCTGTCCACGTAGTCGTCGGCAATCACGGGAATCTTGCGGTCGCACAGGGGCAGCATCACTTCCTTGCCGATCAGGTGCCGGTAGCGCTCGTCCTCTGGATGCACCATCACGGCGACGTCGCCGAGCATGGTTTCGGGGCGCGTGGTGGCAACCGTGAGGGCGCCCGAGCCATCCGCCAACGGGTAGGCGATGTGCCACAGAAAACCGTCTTCCTCCTCGCTCTCGACTTCGAGATCGCTGACCGCGGTTTTCAGCACCGGGTCCCAGTTCACCAGGCGCTTGCCGCGGTAGATCAGGCCCTGTTCATACAGCCGCACGAAGGTTTCGGTCACCACACCGGACAGCTTGGGGTCCATGGTGAAGTACTCGCGGCTCCAGTCCACGCTGTCGCCCATGCGGCGCATCTGCGTGGTGATGGTGTTGCCGCTTTGCTCCTTCCACTCCCAGACCTTGCTCACGAAGTTCTTGCGCGCCACATCGGGCGTGGGGCCCATGTCATGGCGGCTGATGCCCTGTTCCTGCAACTGGCGCTCCACCACGATTTGCGTGGCGATGCCGGCATGGTCGGTGCCCGGCACCCAGACCGTGTTGGCGCCCTTCATGCGGTGGTAGCGCGTCAGGCTGTCCATGATGGTCTGGTTGAACGCGTGGCCCATGTGCAGCGTGCCCGTCACGTTGGGCGGCGGCAGCTGGATCGCGAACGACGCTTCGCCGGCCTTCGGCGCCTTCGTGCCGCGGTAGCCGGCGACCGCATAGCCGCGGCGCTCCCACTCGGGGCCCCAGTGGGCTTCCAGGGCGGCGGGCTCGAAAGACTTGGAAAGGCTGTTGAGGCCGGGTTGTTGCAGCGTGTCGGTCATGTGGGGCTTCAGGGAAACGGAAAACGGCACCCGTGAGGTGCCGTTTGCGAGCTGGTTGCGGGATGGCCCGATTTTACTTCGGGGTCGCCCTGGCCGCCGCGATGCACTCCGCCAGCACGCGGTCGTCGCCCACCTGGTTGGCCAGCAGCAGGATCAGCCGGGCGTTGAGCAGCTGCGAGTCCTCCGGGCTCAGGCCCGTGTGGGCGTCGAGCAGCTGCTCGTAGAAGGTGTCGGCGTCGTGGAAATTAAGGGTGGTTTTCATGGTGTTGTCTTCGCGTCCATTACTGGTGGCCGAGGCATTTCTCAATCGCGTGGACCAACTGGTCGTCCACGGCCTCGCCGGTGGCGGCCAGGTAGCCGTCGGGGCGCACCAGCGCCCAGGCGTGGCCAAACACGTGGCAGGCGCCCTGCAGGTGGCCTTTCGGGTCGCGCACGTGCTCAAATGCCTGCGGCTGGCCGTCGGTGCCCACCACCTGCACGCTGCGCACCGGCCTGCCGTTCGTGAGCTGACGCAGGCGCTGGCTCGCGGCGGCAGAAACATCACCGAACACCAGCACCAGCAAATGGCCCTGGGCCCAGGTCAGCAGGTCGTTCACCACGCCCTGCGAGCCGGGCCGGGTGCCATTGCTCCCGGCTTCGCCATCGGCCCAGCTGAACGCCACGTTCTGCACCGACAGGCCGCCCGTGGGCCCGCAAATGGGTGAGCGCGTGTAGCTGTTGGCCACCGCCATGCGGCCGGTGTTGATCAGGCTGCGCGCAAACGCATACTGCTTGGCCAGGCTGATGGCGGCGCTGCGAAACAGCCGCTCCACGCCATCGGCCGGGCGCAAAAAGCGTGCCGTGCGGTTCGTGACCAGCACGTTCTGCCGGGCCGCCTCGTGGCGCTCGTCGTGGTAGCTGTCCAGGAGCGCGGGCCTGGCCTGGCCGCGCAGCACGGCGGCCAGCTTCCAGGCCAGGTTGTCGGCATCGGCCACGCCGGTGTTGCCGCCGCGCGCGCCGAACGGGCTGACGACCTTGGCGGTGTCGCCCATGAAAAACACGCGTCCCATGCGCAGGCGGTCGACGCACTGGCTGCGGTAGGCGTAGGGGCCGACCCAGACGATGTCTACGCCCACGTCGGGGCCGAACTGGCGCGCCAGGCGCTCGCGCACCACGTCTTCGCGGCTGACATAGTTTGGGTCGGCGTTTGGCGCCATCTGGTAGTCGATGCGCCACACGTCGTCGGCCATCAGGTGCTGCCAGACCGCGCGGTTCTCGTTGAACGGCGCCTCGATCCAGGTGTGGCGCTCCACCGGCGGGTGCTTGGTGAAGCGCACGTCGGCAATGCACCAGCGGTCGTCGCCGCGTTTGGTCTGCAACGTGGCGGCGCACCACTGGTGGAACGGCGTGCTGCAGCCCGTGGCGTCGATCACGTGATTGGCTTCGATCTGGTAGCTGCCAGCCGGGGTTTCCACGGTGAGCGTGGCGAATTCGTCGTTCTGCTTGAAGGCCGTGACGCGGTTCTTCCAGCGGAGGTCCACGTGGCCCAACTCGTAAATCCGCTCGACCAGAAAGCCTTCGATGTAGAACTGCTGGATGTTGATGAACGGCGGCTGCGTCGAGAGGTTGAAGTTGCTCTGCTCGCGCAGGTCGAACGAATACACCTCATCGTGGCCCGCGAAGGTGCGGCCCACGCTCCACTGCACGCCCTTTTTGGCGATGCGCTCGTAAATGCCCAGCCGGTGGAAAATTTCCAGCGACTTTTGCGTGTAGCAGATGCCGCGCGAGGATGCGCCCTTCACGCCCACGGTGTTGTCCTCGTCCAGCAGCACGGCGTCGACGCCCAGGCGCGCCAGCGAACAGGCCAGCGTCAGGCCGGTGATGCCGCCGCCCACGATGACCACCGGATGGCGCACCACGGCGCCGCTCTGGAGCTCGGGCGGCACCACAAACGGGTATTCGGGCAACGCGTAGCCGGCGCCGCCAGTGAATTCGTAGCCGGGCGGCGGGGCGATCTCGCGCCAGGCGGGGTGGGTCGGGGTGTTTGTCTCTGGCATGGCATGCAATGCTCAAATTTTTTGATTGTTAACCAAAAGCGGCCTTGGTCCATATGGGGTATACACAAGTCGCTATCAAAAGCATAGTAAACACTACTGCGGGGCGCTTTTCCTGGTGAACTCCGGACGGTCATTTTGCTGCGGTTTGAGCGCTGACGTGGTCTTGCCGGCGGCGCGCTCGCGGCGCCACTGCTCCTTGCGCGCCGTCCACTCGGCCAGCCGGGCGTGCGCGGTTTTGCTCTCCTGCAGCATCTGGAACTCGTCGGCCAGCTGCGCGCTGAGCTCCAGCCGCACGCCGTTGGGGTCGAAAAAATAAATGCTGTGGAAGATGTGGTGGTCGGTGATGCCCAGCACTTCCACGCCGTGGGCCTCGAGCCGGGTCTTCATGTCCTTGAGTGTCTGCACCGAGTCCACCCGAAACGAAATGTGGTTGACCCACGCCGGATTGTTGGGTGAGGGCAGCGCCGCCTCGTCGTTGCCCAGATCGAAGAAGGCGATGAACGAGCCGTCCTGCAGGCGGAAGAAAAAGTGCGTGTACGGGCAGTACTCGCCGGTGCTCGGCACCACATCGCTCTGGATGATGTGGTACAGCGGCAGCCCCAGGATGTCCTCATAGAAGTGCCGTGTTTCCTCGGCGTCCTTCGCGCGGTAGGCCACGTGGTGCAACTGGTGAATCGGCGCGGGGGCGGGCAGGTGGGCAAGGTCTTTCAGAACGGCAGCCATGAGTGTCTCCGGGTCAAATGAAATTTACTAATGCGTAATTCGTTTACTATACCGTAATTCATCTTTTAAGCCAATGATGGCGCGCGTGGAGCGACTTTGGTATCGAGAATGGTTATCAACACTATCGATGCAATAGCCAACTGCAATTCAAGGCATTGATTCAGACAATTAGACGTGCGCCTCTATCGGGGCTACCCTTCAGTGGTCTTTGACATGAATCGTTCAAAGCGACCGGGTCAATTTGTTCAACCTCTATAGGAGAAACCCATGGCAGCACTCAAAGGCTCCAAGACGGAGCAAAACCTGAAGGACGCCTTCTCAGGCGAATCCCAGGCCAACCGCCGTTATCTGTATTTCGCCAACAAGGCCGACGTGGAAGGCCAGAACGACGTGGCGGCGCTGTTCCGCTCGACCGCGGAAGGTGAAACCGGTCATGCGCACGGCCACCTCGAGTTTCTCGAACATGGCTCCGGCGATCCGGCCACCGGCCTGCCGATCGGCCCGACCCGTGACAACCTCAAGTCGGCTGTGGCCGGCGAGACCCACGAGTACACCGACATGTACCCCGGCATGGCCAAGACCGCGCGCAGCGAAGGCTTCGACGAGATCGCCGACTGGTTCGAGACCCTGGCCAAGGCCGAGCGCTCGCACGCCAATCGCTACGTCAAGGCGCTGGGCGAGCTCGTGGACTGACCCCGAGTCTTGCGTGTTGGGCATTGCTTTGGCAGTGCCCAATGCAGAACACTCCGCACCCGCTTGAGAAAAAGGAAGGATCCCTCATGGCCACCGAAGGCAACCTGCAAGCCCCCACGCGTCACGCCATCGACTGGAAAAATCCCGGGTTCTACAACGAAGACGCCGCATTGCAGGAGATGGAGCGCATCTTCGATATCTGCCATGGTTGCCGCCGCTGTGTGAGCCTGTGCGGCGCGTTTCCTACGCTGTTCGACCTGATCGACGAAAACAAGACCATGGACGTCGAGGGCGTCGATAAAAAAGACTACTGGAAGGTGGTCGATCAGTGCTACCTGTGCGACCTGTGCTACATGACCAAGTGCCCCTACGTGCCGCCGCATCCGTGGAACGTGGACTTCCCGCACACCATGCTGCGCGCCAAGGCCATCAAGTTCAAGAAGGGCGAGGTCGGCGTGGGCGAGAGGCTCCTCGCCTCGACCGACGTGCACGGCCAGATCGCCGGCATTCCCATCGTGGTGCAGGTGGCCAATGCGGTGAACCACACGAAGCTGGCGCGCGGCCTGATGGAGAAAACGCTGGGCGTGGACAAGGACGCGTGGCTGCCGGCGCTGGCGACGCGCAAATTCCGCTCGCACACGCCGGTATCGAAAGACTATCCGGTGCGCGACGGCGAGAAGACGCCCGGCAAGGTGGCGATCTTTGCCACCTGCTACATCAACTACAACGAGCCCGGCATCGGGCACGACCTGTTGAAAATCCTCGACCACAACGAGGTGCCGTATGTGCTCGTCGAAAAGGAAAAATGCTGCGGCATGCCCAAGCTGGAGCTGGGCGATCTCGACGGCGTCAATGAACACAAGGAAGCCAACATCCCGGTGCTCGCGAAGTATGCGAGGGACGGCTACGCGATCCTCGCGGCGGTGCCCAGCTGCGCGCTGATGTTCAAGCAGGAGCTGCCCTTGATGTACCCCATTGATGCCGATGTGCAGCTGGTCAAGGAACACATGTGGGACCCGTTCGAGTACCTGATGGCGCGCAAGCGCGACGGCCTGCTGAAGACCGAATTCACGACGCCGCTGGGCAAGATCAGCTACCAGATTCCGTGCCACGGCCGGGTGCAGAACATCGGCAAAAAGACCGAGGAAATGCTCAAGATGGTGCCCGGCACCAGCGTGCAGACGCATGAGCGCTGCTCGGGCCACGCGGGCACCTTTGGCGTGAAGAAGGCCACGCACCAGCAGGCCATGAAAATCGGCAAGCCGCTGTTCAAGGCCATGGCCCAGCACAAGGATGGCGGCCTGCCCGACGTGATCAGCAGCGACTGCCCGCTGGGCGGCCACCACATTGCGCAGGGCTTTGAAGTCAACCAGCTGGGCGCGCCGCCGCAAAAGCACCCGCTGACCCTGATCCGCACCGCCTACGGCCTGGAGTAAACACCATGCAACTCACCGGAAAAATCACGCCCGACAGCCTCATGAGCCTGGAGGCCTACAGCAAGTGGCGCAAGGCGCACAAGGCCGAGGTGATGGCGCACCGCAAGCTGCGCTCGGTGCACCTGGGCGAGCACATCAACCTGCAGTTCGAGAGCGAGACCACGATCCGCTACCAGATCCAGGAAATGCTGCGCGTGGAGAAAATTTTTGAAGAAGAGGGTATCGAGCAGGAGATCGAGGCCTACGCGCCGCTGGTGCCCGACGGCAGCAACTGGAAGGCCACGATGATGATCGAATACACCGACATCAACGAGCGCCGGCGCGAACTGGCGCGCCTGATCGGCGTGGAAGACCGCCTGTTCGTCGAGGTCGAGGGCCACGCCCGCGTCTACGCGATTGCCGACGAGGACATGGACCGTGAGAACGACGAGAAGACCTCGGCCGTGCACTTCGTGCGCTTCGAGCTCACGCCCGCGATGTGCGCGTCGGTCAAGGCCGGCGCCGGCGTCAAGCTCGGCTGCGACCACACGCACTACCTCGCGCACACGCAGGTCGCGCCCGAGACACTGGCCTCGCTGGCCGGAGACCTTCGATAACCCACCGGCGCTTCCATTCACGATAATGAAGGCTTCCACTGCGAAGCCTTTTTATTTTGAAGGGCACTTTTATAAATGGCGCTGTCATCCCCGCGGAGGCGGGGATCCACTGTGTCCTTGCAAGTCAACTGCGTTTGCGACATGGATTCCCGCCTTCGCGGGAATGACAAATGTCTGTATTATTTTTTCAGAAGTTTGAGCCATGCTGTTTTTGTTGTCCCCTGCCAAAGCTCTCGACTACGACACTCCGGTGGGAGACGACGTGCCGCACACGCAGCCGCAGTTTGTGCGCCAGTCGACGGAACTGATCAAGGTGCTGGCGCAAAAGTCGCCGCAGCAGGTGGCCGAACTCATGCACCTGAGCGATGCACTCTCCAGCCTGAACGCGGCGCGCTACCAGGCCTGGGTGCCGCGCTTCACGGCCCAAAATTCGCGTCAGGCGGCGCTTGCGTTCAACGGCGATGTGTACGGCGGGCTCGATGCCAGAACGCTCAAGCCGCCGCAGCTGGCGTGGGCGCAGGACCATCTGTGCATCCTGAGCGGCCTGTACGGCGTGCTGCGCCCGCTGGACCGCATGCAGCCGTATCGGCTGGAGATGGGCACCCAGCTGCCGACCAAAAAGGGCAAGAACCTGTACCAGTTCTGGGGCGCGCAGATCGCGGAGCACCTGAACGAGCGGCTGCAGTCCGACAGGACGCCGGTGATCGTGAACCTGGCATCGGCGGAGTATTTCAAGTCGGTGGACCGCAAGGCGCTCAAGGCGCGCGTCGTGGAGTGCGTCTTTGAAGAGTTCAAAAACGGCCGCTACAAGGTCATCAGCTTCTTCGCCAAGCGGGCGCGCGGCCTGATGGCGCGCTATGCCGCCACGCACCGCATCGGTACGCCCAAACGGCTCGAGGCGTTCGACCTCGAGGGCTATGCGTTCGACGCGGGCGCATCGAGCCCCGAGCGGCTGGTGTTTCGCCGGAAAGCAGCGTGAGCGACGTCATGAGCGATAGCCCGCAACACATCACCCCCGAACTGCGCCAGTGGATCGTGGCGCAGGCCGCGTCCGGGCAGCCGCCGCAGAGCATGCTCGACTCCATGGTGGCCTCCGGCTGGCACGAGGACGGGGCGCTGGTGGCGCTGCAAAAGGTCCTGAGCGAGCACCTCGCCAGGGAGGCGGCGCGGGCCGAGGAGGACGAGCTGCCGCCGGCCGTGCCGGTGCCCGAGCCGGCGCTGGCCGGGTCGCCGCTCTATCTGGATGCGGGCGACCGGCGCGTGCATGTGCTGCAGGCCATGACGGATCCGCGCCTGGTGGTGTTCGGCAACCTGCTGGGCGACGACGAATGCGACGCCCTGATCGCGGCGGCGCGCCCGCGCATGGCGCGCTCGCTCACCGTGGCCACCGAGGAACGCGGCGAGGCACCGAGCGATGACCGCACCAGCCGCGGCATGTTTTTCGAACGCGGCGAAAACGAACTGGTGGCGCGCATCGAGGCGCGCATTGCGCGGCTCGTCAACTGGCCAGCGGAAAATGGCGAAGGCCTGCAGATCCTGCACTACCCACCGGGCGCGGAGTACAGGCCGCACTACGACTATTTCGACCCGGACGAGCCCGGCACGCCGGCCATTCTCGAACGCGGCGGCCAGCGCGTGGCCACGCTGGTGATCTACCTGAGCGAGCCCGAGAAGGGCGGCGGCACCACGTTCCCGAATGTGCATCTGGAAGTCGCCCCGAAACGCGGCAACGCGGTGTTCTTCAGCTACGAGCGGCCGCACCCCAGCACCTTTACCCTGCATGGCGGCGCGCCCGTGATTGCCGGCGAGAAGTGGATTGCCACGAAGTGGCTGCGCGAACACGAATTTATATAAAACAGGGCTGTAGCCCATATGGAGAAATGACAGTTAGCTATGAAAATAAGAGCAAACGGCATTGATATCGAAGTCGAAGACAGCGGCCCCGGCGCGCCCGGCGAGGCGCGCCCGGCGGTGCTGCTGATCATGGGCCTGGGTATGCAGCTGGTGGCCTGGCCACCCGCGCTGGTGCAGGCGCTGGTGGACGCCGGCTACCGCGTGATCCGGTTTGACAACCGCGACATCGGCCTGTCCCAGCATTTCGACCAGCTCGGCAAACCCAACCTGCTGTGGCAGGGGCTCAAGCTCAAGCTCGGCCTCACGCCGCGTGCGCCCTACAGCCTGGCCGACATGGCGCTGGACGCGATCGGCGTGCTGGATGCGCTGCATATCGACAAGGCGCATGTGGTCGGCGTCAGCATGGGCGGCATGATTGCCCAGCGCGTTGCCATTGCGGCGCCCGAGCGGGTGCTCAGCCTGACCAGCATCATGAGCTCGAGCGGCGCACGCGGCTTGCCGCAAGCCCGCCCCGAGGTGATGCGCGCCATGCTGGGCCGGCCCGCGAGCAACGCGCTGGCGGACGTGGCCGACTACTACGTCAAACTGTTCAAGGCGATCGGCAGTCCGGGCTTCCCGATGACCGATGCGCAGATGCGCGAGCGCATCCTGATCGGCATCCAGCGCAGCTTTCATCCGGTCGGTACGCTGCGCCAGATGCTGGCCATCGTGGCCGATGTCACGCGAGCGGCCGATCTTGCGCGCGTTCAAAGCCCGACGCTGGTGCTGCACGGCAAGGCCGATCCGCTGGTGCCCTACGCCTGCGGCGAAGACACGGCGCGGCGCGTCCGCGGCGCACGGCTGGTCGGTGTCGAAGGCATGGGCCACGACCTGCCGCCCGGCGTGATCGAGCGGCTGCTCGAACCCCTGATTCCGCACCTCGACGCCACCTGAAGCCGCGCCGCACAGATCACTCGCCATGAACAACCCCGAAGACTCCCTGCTCGGCAAGCCGGCCAGTTACGTCGATCACTACGACGCCGCGCAACTGTTCCCGATTCCACGCGCCGCCAAGCGCGCGGAGATCGGGGTGGTCGGCGCGCCGCCCTTTTTTGGCGCCGACCTGTGGACCGCGTTCGAGCTCAGCTGGCTCAACCTGCGCGGCAAGCCGCAGGTGGCGCTGGCCCACATCATGGTGCCGTGCGAGTCGCCGAACATCGTGGAGAGCAAGTCGTTCAAGCTCTACCTGGGCAGCTTCAGCAACACGAAGTTCGCCGACGTCGAGGCCGTGCGTGCCTGCATCCGCGCCGACATCACCGAGGCCGTGTGGCGCGGCGGCCCGGTGCAATCCTCCGTCGGCGTGAAGGTGTTGCTGCCCGAGATGTTCGACCGCGAGCCGGTGCATGAACTCGACGGCCTGAGCCTGGACCGGCTCGACGTCGAGTGCAGCCAGTACACGCCGGCGCCCGAGCTGTTGACGGCCGCGTTTGACGAGCAGCCCGTGACCGAGGTGCTGACCAGCAACCTGCTCAAGAGCAACTGCCTGGTGACCGGCCAGCCCGACTGGGGCAGCGTGCAGATCAGCTACAGCGGCCCGCAGATCGAGCAGGGCGGCCTGCTGCAGTACCTGGTCAGCTTTCGCAACCACAACGAGTTCCACGAGCAGTGCGTCGAGCGCATCTTCATGGACCTGTGGACGCGCTGCCAGCCCACGAAGCTGGCGGTGTATGCGCGCTACACGCGCCGCGGCGGCCTGGACATCAACCCGTTTCGCACCAGCTACCCGCAGACGCTGCCGCCGAATATCCGCACCGCGCGGCAATAGGGTTGCTACTGAAATAGTAGCTGCTTGCGAAGACCCGGTATTGGCTACAGGTCGATTTCTCTAAAAGATTGGAGTTCTGACAGCGCCGTGAAATTGCCCACGCGTTTCTCTTTCATGGCGGTCACGGCCTCGCGCACATGGGCGTTGCTCCAGATCGCGCCCTGGATCCAGCCCATCTGCTTGAGCGCATCGTCCACCGTGTGATCGCGGGCGTAGTGGATGACCTGCTTGGTGCCCCAGATGGCGACCGGCGGCTTGCTGGCGATCTCCCGGGCGCATTGCAGCGCGGCGGCCAGCAGGGCCTCGGGCGTGTCGAAGACTTCGTTGACCAGGCCGTAGCCCAGCGCCTTCTGGGCCGACAGGCGCCGGCCGGTATAGGCCAGCTCCTTCACCACGCCGAGCGGGATCAGCTTCGGCAACCGCTGCAGCGTGCCGACGTCGGCCACCATGCCGATGTTGATTTCCTGGATGCAGAAGAACGCGTCCTTTGTTGCGTAGCGGATGCAGCAGGCCGTCACCATATCGACTGCGCCGCCGATGCAGCCGCCCTGGATCGCGGCGATCACCGGGATGCGCAGCGTCTCCAGTTGGGTGAAGGTGGCCTGCATGTCGGTCAGCAGATCGAAGATGGCGGCGCGCCCTTCGGCGCTCTGGTCGTCCATGGCGATGGCGCCGCCAAAGGTGTCGAGCGCCATGCCGGCCGAAAAATGCTTGCCGGTGCTGGAGATCACCAGCGCGCGCGCCGTGCCGTCCTTGTGCAGCGTGGTCAGCACCTGATCGAGCTCGCGCCAGAACGCCGGGTTCATGGTGTTCAGCGCCTCGGGGCGATTCAGCACCAGGTGCGCCACATGATCCGTGGTCGTGAGGGAGAAGCAGCTAAGGCTGGACGGGGTCGTGGTGGTGGTGTGCATGCCCGCACTGTAGTTCAGCCGGCGGCGTCCAGCCAGTCACACCTGAGACGCTGCGTCTCGTGGGCACGCGTGCGCCAGCCCACGTACAGGCGCGGCGACCCGATCGCCAGCACGCACAGCGGATAGGCCCACGGCGCCCCAAACGCAAAGGCCGGCACCCAGCCCACCCAGCCCATGACCCACAGCGTCAGCATCGCGTCCCACAGCTGGTACTCCAGCGGATGGTCGGCCTTGTGTGCGACATGCCACCGCTTGATGCGCTGGAGCCGGGTCAGCGTCAGAGGATGGCTTGGGCGATGCGTCAGGTGGCGGTTCATGAAAGCCTCCAGTAGCTTTTCAAGAGTAAGTTACGCGTAAGCTTGTGTCAATGCCGTCGCGCGCGCTACGCAGGCGGCGGGCTGCTGGATTCAAATCCTCAATGCCCGACAAACCCCAGGGGACAAGCTGAATCCGTCGTTGCGGGCCGCCGCGTAAAGCAGGTGTCGCAACCATTTCGGCGACGGCAACCCACAAGGAGATTCACATGCAACTCATCACCCCCCCTGCGGCATCGCGTCGTTCATTCCTGGGCACCACCGGCGGCCTGTCCGCGGTGGCCGTGGCCATGCTGGCGGGCAAGGAAGCACTGGCACAAGGCATGGGCGGCGACATGTCCAAGGACGTGTCCATCCTCAACGTGGCGCTTGGCCTCGAGCACGAGGCCATCAACGCCTACCAGCTCGGCGCCACCAGCGGCCTGCTGCAACCGGGCCCGCTCAAGGTGGCCGTGCTGTTCCAGAGCCAGCACAAGGGGCACCGCGACGCGCTCATCGCCACCATCAACAAACTGGGCGGCAAGCCCGTGGCCGAGAAAACGCTGGCCCAGTACGCCGCCGAACTGCACGCCAACACGCTGAAGAACCAGACCGACGTGCTGGAGCTGGCGACCCGGCTCGAACTCGGCGCGGTCAATGCCTACCTTGGCGTGATCCCGGCCTTCGGCAACCGCGACCTGGCCAAGGTGGCGGGCCGCCTGGCGGCGGACGAGACCATGCACTACACCGCGCTGCTCGGTGCGCTGGGCCGGCCGCTGCCGAACGACGCGCTGAGCTTCGGGGCCTGAACATGGCGCGCGGCAAGCGGCCGCGGCGGGCGCCGGCTGTGCTGGGCGCGCTGCTGCTCGCCATCGGCGCCACGTCTGCCGTGGCGCAGGACAGCGGTTCGGCCACGCGCGGCCAGGCCTTGTACGAGTCCCGCTGCGGTGCCTGCCACAGCGTGGACGCGAATCGCGTGGGCCCGATGCACAAGGGCGTGCTGGGGCGCATGTCCGGCAGCGTGCCGGGCTACGACTACTCGCCGGCGCTGGCGCAAAGTCATTTCCTCTGGACGCGCGAGAAGCTGCTGCTGTGGCTGAAGAACCCCGAAGGCCTGGTGCCCGGCCAGAAGATGAACTACCAGGTGGACGATGCGCAGGACCGCGCCGATCTGGTGGCCTACCTCGCGACGCTGAAGTAGCGGTTGGGCCGTTCCGGTGCGCCTTGCGCGGGCGCGGCCGGGTTCAAAACAACTGGTCCGTGGTTGCTATTGAATCGGTAGCTGATTGCGAATATGTGGTATGGGCTAAAGACGCATTTGATTCAAATTCCCGGGCCTCTTCCGCCTTCAAAAGCGAGCCCACGCGCACGCCCAGCAGGCGCAGCCGCTGCGCCAGCGGCACGCGCTTGAGGCACAGGCCGGCGGTGTGGCGAATGGTCCTGGCGTCCGCCGTGTAGTGGGCGATGGTCTGGTCGCGCGTCACGCCCTTGAAGTTGTCGTAGCGCAGCTTGATGCCGATAGTCTTGGCGACAAAGCCCTTGCGCTGCAGGTCGCCGGCCAGCTTCTCGCACAACGCGGTGAAGATCGCGCCCAGCTCGGCCCGGTCGCGCACCGCGTGCAGGTCGCGCTCAAACGTGGTCTCCCGGCTGATGGAGACCGGCTCGCTCTCCAGCACCACGGGCCGCGCGTCGCGCCCGTGCGCCGCCTCATGCATCCAGGCGCCCGTGGCCTTGCCGAAATGCTCGATCAGCCATTCGCGGCTTTGCGCCGCGAGATCGCCAATGGTGTGGATGTGCAGCCGCGCCAGCTTCTCGTCCGCCTTCGGGCCGATGCCGTTGATCTTGCGGCAGGCCAGCGGCCAGATCAGGCTTTGCAGATCGCCTTCGTGCACGATGGAGATGCCGTTGGGTTTGTTGAACTCGCTGGCCATCTTGGCGATCAGCTTGTTCGGCGCCACGCCGATCGAACAGGTCAGGCCGGTCCGGTCGAACACGGCTTTCTGGATCAGCCGCGCCAGCACGCGCCCGCCCTCGCGCTGGCCGCCGGGCACCTCGGTGAAGTCGATGTACACCTCGTCCACACCGCGGTCTTCCATGAGCGGCGCGATCTCCAGGATGGTGGCCTTGAACAGGCGCGAGTACTTGCGGTACTCGTCGAAGTCCACCGGCAGCAGGATGGCCTGCGGGCACAGCCGGGCCGCTTTCATCAGCCCCAGCGCCGAGCCGACGCCGAACTGCCGCGCCGCATAGGTGGCCGTGGTGATCACGCCGCGGCCCGTGTAGTCCCGCAGCACCGGAAAGGCCGCCACCGGGATGTCGGCCAGACCGCGTTCGCCCTGCAGCGCGCGCAGGGCTTCGTCGGCGGCGCGTCGGCCCCCGCCGATGACCACCGGCAAGCCCTTGAGCTGCGGATAGCGCAGCAGCTCGACCGAGGCGTAAAACGCGTCCATGTCGAGGTGGGCAATGCGGCGGATCGGGGCACTCATGCGCAGCAGGATAGCAAGTGGTGGCGCCTCGTTTTGACAAAGTGCCGGGCCAAGTCTAAAGTCGGCAAATGTAAAGTTAAGTAAAGACAAAAAAGATCAACATTTCGATCCGAGAGGAGACTCACATGAAACGCTGGCTCAAATGGGCGGCCTGGGTTTTGGCTGTATTGGCGCTGCTGGTGGTCGCGACCGCCGTGCTCGGGACACAGCTGGCCGAGCGCAAACGGGCGCGCCAGATTTCTCTGGCCGTCCAGGCGGTCGCCTTGCCGACCGATGCGGCCAGCCTGCAGCAGGGCCGCTATCTCTTCATGTCGCGCGGCTGCGCCGAGTGCCACGGCGCCAATGGAGGTGGGCGCGACTTCATCAATGACGGCAAGGGCATGCACATTGCCGGCCCCAACATCACCCCCGGCGGCGTAGTGGCCCGCTACCAGCCCGAAGACTGGGTGCGCACCATCCGCCAGGGCATCAAGCCGGATGGCCGCGCGGTCTTCATCATGCCGGCCGAGGATTACAACCGGTTCACCGACGCCGACCTGGGTGCGCTCATCGCCTACCTGAAGAGCCTGCCGCCCCTGCCGGGCGGGGCCGCCGTGGTGGAACTTCCCCTGCCGGTCAAGGTTTTGTACGGCTTTGGCGCCATCCAGGATGCCGCCGAGAAGATCGATCATTCATTGCCGCCCGCGCAGCCGGTTCCCGTCGCTGTCTCGGTGGCGCACGGCGCGTACGTGGCGAACATGTGCATCGGCTGCCACGGTGCCGGGCTGTCGGGTGGCAAGATTCCCGGTGGCCCGCCCGACTGGCCCGCCGCCGCCAACCTGACGCCGGGCGAGGGCAGCGTCATGGGCCGCTATCCGGATGCCACGCATTTCATTGCCATGCTGCGCAGCGGCAAGCGCCCGGACGGCAGCGCCATTGCCGTGATGCCGTTTGAGTCGCTGGGCCAACTCGACGACATTGATGCGCAGGCGGTGTACGCGTTCCTCAAGACCGTTCCCGCAAAGCCGCATGGGCAACGCTGACAAGGCTGGCGGCGCAAAATTGGACCTGCTGGCAAACGTACGCCAGAAAGGGAAAGTGATGCCATCTCAACGGGAAAAAGCCGACCGGTTTCGCGCGCTGCACCAGCAGGACCACGCCTTCATCATTCCCAACCCGTGGGATGTGGGTACGGCGCGGCTGCTGGCGTCACTGGGCTTCGAGGCGCTGGCCAGCACCAGTGCCGGCTACGCATTCTCAACGGGCCGGCGCGATGGCGCGGTCGGTCGCGACCAGATGATGCTGCACCTGGCGGAGCTGGCGTCGGCCACGGAGCTGCCGCTCAGCGCCGATCTCGAAAACGGCTTTGGCGATGAGCCCGAAGCGGTCACGCAAACCATTTCGCGCGCGGCAGCGGCAGGCGTGGTTGGCGGCTCCATCGAGGACGCCACCCGACGTCCCGGCGATCCGATTTACCCCCTGGATGTGGCGGTCGGGCGCATCCGCGCCGCCGCCGCCGCGGCGCGCGCGCTGCCGTTTGCGTTCACCCTGACGGCGCGCGCGGAAAACTACCTGCACGGCCGGCCGGACCTCAAGGACACCATCGCCCGATTGCAGGCCTATCAGGAGGCGGGGGCCGACGTGCTGTATGCGCCGGGCCTCAAAACCCGCGAGGACATCGCCGCGGTGGTCAGTTCGGTGGATCGCCCCGTCAACGTGCTTGCGGGGCTGCAGGGCATGGACCTCACGCTGGAGGCTCTCTCGAAGCTGGGCGTCAGGCGCGTCAGCATTGGCGGCTCCCTCGCGCGCGCCGCCTTCGGCGCCATGCTGCGCGCCGGGCGCGAGATGCGCGAGCACGGCACCTTCGGCTTCACGCAGGACGCCGTGAGCCACGCCGACATCAGCGCGATGTTGCCGCCCTGACCGGCGGATTCGATCAGTCAATGCCGCCGCATCGATAGCCTGGCAGGCGGCGATATAATTGCCTCCCGCTGCGGGGAGCGATGGGCGTCGTTTGCGCGAGTGACACCTGGCGTAGGTTGGGCCCTGTCGGCGCATCGGTGACGCTGGCCCTTCCGTTTTCCCTGCCGCCAGCACAACATCCCGCTTATACCTTTGTGAAGAATCCATGACGCCGCCTAATGACAAGCTGGCCGGGCACCTTGACGTGCGCACTCTTGGCAGCACCGACGCCTTACCGGTAGCGCCGGCACTCGGCGTATCGCTGGATGCGGCGCACATGCCCCGCGAGTCAACCCTGGTGACGCACCGCATCTTGCTGATCAGCGCGCTGGCCGTCGTATTGGGTGCCGCTGCAGCATGGGTTGCGCAATTGTTGATGTTGCTGATCAATTTGATTACCGACATCTGCTTTTACGGCCGTGTGTCCGATGTGCTGGGTCCCCATGCGAGACAGGGCTCGTTTGTGTTGTCGCCAGCAGACAATCATTTGGGCGCGTGGGTCATCTTGCTGCCGGCGGTCGGCGGTCTGGCCGCCGGTGTCATGGCGCGTTGGGGGTCGCGCGCGATTCAGGGTCATGGCATTCCCGAGGCGATGGAGCAAATCCTCACCAACGAGTCGAAAATTCCCGCGCGCATTACCTGGCTCAAACCGCTGTCGGCAGCCTTCACGATTGGTACCGGCGGTCCGTTCGGCGCCGAGGGGCCGATCATCTCCACCGGGGGCGCGCTGGGCTCGCTCATTGGCCAGTTGCTGCGGGTGACAGCCAACGAGCGCAAGGTGCTGCTGGCCGCCGGCGCGGCCGCTGGCATGGCGGCGGTGTTCGGCGCGCCGCTCGCAGCGCTGGTTCTGGCCGTGGAGTTGCTGCTGTTCGAACTGCGCCCGAGCTCATTGATCCCGGTGGCTTTGGCGACCGTGACGGCGGTGGGCGTGCGCTATGCCACCTATGGCGCCGCCCCGGTATTTCCCATGCCCAACGTGATCGAGCCCGGGGGCTGGGCGCTGGCCACCTATGTCGTGGTTGGCGGCGTCGTCGGCTTTGCCTCGGTGTGGGTGACCAAGGCGGTGTATGGCGTCGAGGACCTGTTTGAGAAGCTGCCGATCCACTGGATGTGGTGGCCGGCACTGGGCGCCCTCGTCGCCGGGGTCATCGGCTGGATCGAGCCACGGACCCTGGGTGTGGGCTACGACAATATCGACGCGCTGGTGCAGGGCCGTTTTGGGGCTCTCTTGCTGTTCACCTTTGGCACGCTCAAGTTTGTGTCGTGGGTCATCTCGCTGGGCAGTGGCACATCAGGCGGTACGCTGGCGCCGCTGTTCATGATTGGTGGCTCCCTCGGCGCGCTGCTCGGCGGTGGTGTCATTGATGTGCTGCCCTGGTTTCACGTTGACATTCGCATTGCGGCATTGGTGGGCATGGCGGCCATTTTTGCCGGCTCCTCGCGGGCATTCTTGACAGCGATCGTGTTCTCCTTCGAGACCACGCGGCAAGCCGCCTGCCTGTTGCCTCTACTCGGCGGCTGCACCGCGGCCTATCTGATTTCCGCGCTGTTGATGCGCAACACGATCATGACGGAGAAGATTGCCCGGCGTGGTGTGCGCGTGCCGTCCGAGTATGCAGCCGACTATCTGGACCAAATCACCGTGGGGAAGGTGTGTTCGCGCGGGGTGTATTCGCTGCGTGCGGACCAGACCCTGGAGGATGTCCGGCGCTGGCTCAGCGAGGGCTCATCGCAGTCTCGGCATTATGGGTTCCCGGTGGTGGACGAGGCGGGCCAGGTGAAGGGTTTGGTGACCTTGCGCGCCTTGCTGAACCCGCAGTTGCATGGCACGGCCACCGTCGGCGAGTTGGCGACTCGCGCGCCTGTCATGGTCAATGAGGACCATTCGCTGCGCGCCGCCGCCGATTTGATGGTGGCGCAGCGGGTGGGCCGGCTGATGGTGATCACCCAGACTGCACCGCACGAGCTGGTTGGCATGCTCACGCGCGGCGACATCATTGCCGCGCATGGCAAGCGTTTGCGCGAGGGAAGCCGTAGTCGAAGGCATATCCGGTTCAGCAAGCCGCGCAAGCCGACACGGCGCGCCTGAAGCGGCAGGCCCCGCGGGCCTTGCGCGCGCACCGGGGCGCGGGCGGCGGACGACCTACACCACCCTGCTGGATCAACATGGGAGCCATGGTCACCTCCACGCTGGCCGGCTTGCTAATGATCGCCAACGCACCCGGCGCGAACGTCGCTACCCAGTTGTGCATTGACCTGACATAGATCAACAACCCGCCACGGCCGGCGCACTCCAGGCACGCACCCTCCACTATATTGCGAGCATGAGCTTGCATGCACGGCCGCAACCATGACTGCGCCAGCACGGACCGCCCCTCAGCACAGGCGCCTGGCGAATCAACGTCTGGCAGGCTTGGCCGGTCTGTCGCCCGCCTATTTCGCCATGGTCATGGCGACCGGTGTTGTGTCACTGGCAGCATTTCAGCAGGGGCTTGAACTTGTCGCGCGGGCACTGTTTGGGCTCAATGTGGTGAGCTGGCTCCTGCTGTCGCTGCTCAATGGCATTCGCCTGCTACGCTACCCGCGGGCTTTCTTCGGCGACATGGTGGATCATCTGCGCGGGCCTGGGTTTTTCACTTCGGTGGCCGCCACCGCGTTGCTGGGCACCCAGTTCGTGATGCTGGTGGGCGGCGGCGAACGGATCGCCTTCGCCTTGTGGCTGCTGGCGCTGGTGCTGTGGGCGGGTCTGACCTACACCATCTTTACGGCCTTCACCATCAAGGAAGTCAAGCCCACGCTGGACAAGGGCATTAGTGGCGCCTGGCTGCTGGCGGTGGTGGCGACACAGTCGCTGGCGGTGCTCAGCGCGTTGCTGGCAGCGCATACCCCTCAGCCATGGCGGCTGGAGTTGAACTTTTTCGCGTTGTCAATGTGGCTGTGGGGCGGCATGCTGTACATCTGGATGATGTCGCTGATCTTCTATCGCTACACGTTTTTTCATTTCTCCCCGGACGACCTGACACCGCCCTACTGGATCAACATGGGCGCGATGGCCATCTCCACGCTGGCGGGTTCGTTGCTGATCATGAATGCACCCGATGCGCCGTTTTTGCAATCGCTGGTGCCATTCCTCAAGGGCTTCACGGTTTTTTACTGGGCCACCGGCACCTGGTGGGTGCCGATGCTGCTGGTGCTGGGCGTCTGGCGCTATGTGTACAAGCGCTTTCCGTTCGAATACGACCCGCTCTACTGGGGCGCGGTATTCCCGCTGGGGATGTATTCAGCGTGTACCTTCCGGATGGCGCAGGCCATGTCGTTTGGTTTTCTGAGTGCCCTGTCGAGCGCTTTCCTGGCGGCGGCGCTGGCTGCCTGGGCGCTCACCTTTGCGGGCCTGCTGTTTCAGCTGGCGCGCCGGCTGAGGGGTGTAAACCGGCGCCCCTGACAGGATCAGAACGTTCCCGGCAGCAAGATGCCCTTATCCACCGAATTGATGTCGGTGTGGCCGCAAAACGCCATGGTCAGGTCCAGCTCGTTGTGGATGATCTCCAGCGCGCGCGTCACGCCGGCCTCGCCCATCGCGCCCAGGCCGTAAAGCATCGAGCGGCCGATGTAGGTGCCCTGGGCGCCCAGGGCCCTGGCCTTGAGCACGTCCTGCCCGGAGCGAATGCCGCCATCCATGTGCACCTCGATCTGGTGCCCCACCGCCTCGACGATAGCCGGCAGCGCCGAGATAGAGGAGGGCGCGCCGTCGAGCTGGCGCCCGCCGTGGTTCGAGACGATCAGCGCGTCGGCGCCGCTGTCCACGGCCAGGCGCGCATCCTCCACGTCCTGAATGCCCTTGAGAATCAGCTTGCCGCCCCAGCGCTTCTTGATCCACTCCACGTCGCTCCAGCTCAAGGCCGGGTCGAACTGCTTGGCGGTCCATTCCGACAGCGATCCCATGTTCTCCACGCCCTTGACGTGGCCGACGATGTTGCCGAACTGCCGGTGTTTGGTGCCCAGCATGCCCAGGCACCAGCGTGGCTTGCTCATCATGTTGAGGATGTTGGCCAGCGTCAGCTTGGGCGGCGCCGACAGGCCGTTTTTCAGGTCCTTGTGGCGCTGGCCGATGATCTGCAGGTCCAGCGTGAGCACCAGCGCGCCGCAGTTCGCCGCCTTGGCGCGGTCGATCAGCCGCTCGATGAAGTCGCGGTCGCGCATCACGTAGAGCTGGAACCAGAACGGCGCCTTGGTGTGGGCCGCGATGTCCTCGATCGAGCAGATGCTCATGGTCGATAGCGTGAACGGAATGCCGAACTTCTCGGCCGCGCGCGCCGCCAGGATTTCGCCGTCGGCATGTTGCATGCCAGTCAGGCCGGTCGGTGCTATGGCGACCGGCATCGCCACGTCCACACCGAGCATCTTCGTGCGGGTGCTGCGGCCCTCCATGTTGATGGCCACGCGCTGGCGCAGCTTGATGCCCTGGAAGTCAGCCTCGTTGGCGCGGTAGGTGCCCTCGGTCCACGAGCCGGAATCGGCGTAGTCGTAGAACATGCGCGGCACGCGCTTTTGCGCGAGCACGCGCAGGTCTTCAATGTTGGTGATTACGGTCACGAAAGCCTCCTCGGTGTGACCGCAATGGTAACGGGAGTGGGGGCCGGCCTGCGCCGGTCCCTTTTTTTGCGTGGGTCAACCCAGTTGCACCGGGACAAAAATCTTGTCGTCACCGCGCTGGATCAACAGGGCAACCGACTTGCCCGATTTGGCCAGCGCCGATCGCACCTGCTCGACACTCTTGACGGGCGTGCCATTGACCGCCAGCAGCACGTCGCCGGACTGAATGCCCGCCATGGCGGCCGGGCCGCTGGCGTCTTCGATCAGAACGCCGTGGTCAACACCGGCTTGCTGCTTTTCATCGCCTTGCAGGGGCCGCAGTGCCAGACCGATCTTGCCGTGGTCGGCCGCATTGGCGCTGCTGGCCACCGTCGCAGTTTTTTCGTTGGCATCGCCGAGCTTGGCCGTGACCGTGGTCGCGCTGCCATTGCGCCAGATCCCGAGCTTGACCGTGTCGCCGGGGGTATCCATGCTGATGATGGGGGGCAGGTCGCCGGACGACACGATGGGCTGGCCATTCACGCTCTGGATCACGTCGCCCGATTGCAGGCCTGCCTTGTCGGCCGGGCTGCCTTTTTCCACGCTGGAGACCAGCGCACCTTCGGGCGTGGCAAGCTTGAAGGAGTTTGCCAGCGTCTGGTTGACGTCCTGCACAGAGACCCCTAGCCGGGCATGCTCGACCTTGCCGGCGGTCGCCAGTTTTTGCTCAATCTTGAGTGCCGTGTCGATCGGAATGGCAAACGACAGCCCTTCGAAACCTCCGGTCTGGCTGTAGATTTGCGAGTTGATGCCAATCACCTGGCCGCGCGTGTTGAACAGCGGGCCGCCCGAATTGCCGGGATTGACGGCCACGTCGGTCTGGATGAACGGAACGGCGCTGTCGCCGGGCAGCGAGCGGCCCTTGGCGCTTACCACCCCGGCGGTCACCGAGTTTTCAAAGCCGAACGGCGAGCCAATGGCCAGCACCCACTCGCCCACCCGCAGATCGGCGGAACTGCCCAGCGCCACCACGGGCAGGTTCCTGGCGTCGATCTTGAGCACCGCCACGTCGGTCTTCGGGTCCGCCCCCAGCACCTTGGCGCGGAACTCGCGGTGATCGGTGAGCTTGACAATCACTTCCTTCGCGTTGCGCACCACGTGCGCATTGGTCAGGATGATGCCGTTCGGATTGATGATGAAGCCCGAACCCTGGGCCCGCGAGGGAACTTCGCGCGGCACCCCCTGGCCATCCTGCCCCTGCTGGAAGCGGCGGAAGAATTCAAAGAAAGGGTCGTTGCCAAACGGATCGTCCTGCCCGTTGCGCCCGGCCATGGGCAGCTCATTGGACGTCTTGGTCAGGCCGGTCACGGTGATGTTGACCACCGCCGGGCCGTAGCGCTGGGTGATTTGCGCAAAGTCCGGCAAAGCCGTCGGGGTGCTGGTCGATGTGGACAGGCTGGCTGCGACCACCGGCGCCGGCGCCGCATGGGCGTGCTCGGCATGAAAGGCTGTCACACCGGCGCCACCAATGACGCCGGCGGCGAGCAGTGCGATCACCAGGCGGGTGCTTTTGAGGGATACGGTTTTCATGGGCTGGGCTCCTGTAGGTTGAATCGATATCGATGATCCAACTATGGGCAGGCCCGCTTAGGTGAAACTTAAAGGGACGCGGCGGCGCAGGCGGCGTCAGATCTGGAAGCCCAGCCAGCGCACCAGACCCTCCAGGATGTCGCGCCACAGCGATGCGGCGCGCGCTACATAGCGGCGCGCGCCGCGGAAGTTGGCGGCGATCCAGTGGTCGACGGCCGCGATGTCTTCGGCCGCATAAAAAGCCACCATCAACTCGAAGTTCAGGAACAGGCTGCGCGCGTCCAGGTTGAGCGAGCCGCACAAGGCCAGCGTGTCGTCCACCACAATTGCCTTGGCATGCGTCATGCCGGCCGTGAGTCGCACCTGCGCACCGGCAGTCGCGAGATCGCGCAAGGCGCGCTGGCGCGCAATATCGGCCAGCCGGTGGTTGGAGCGGGCCGGCACGATCAGTTCCACCCGCACACCGCGCTGGGCGGCCAGGCGCAGGGCAGTCAGCAGGTTGTCGTCCGGCACGAAGTAGGGCGTCACCGCCACCACCCGCTGGCGCGCCCGGTAGATCGCGGTCAGCAGTAGCGCGTGGACCGTGTCCTCGGCCTGGTCCGGGCCGCTGGGCACCATCTGGGCCAGATGCTGGCCCGGGCCGGGCGCTGGCCCGGCCGGCTCCGGTGCGGTTTTCTGGCGACTGTTTTCCTGTGGGCCGCTGGTGTGGCGCCAATGCGATTCAAACAGGTCCAGCGCCTCGCCCACCAGCGGACCGTGCACGGTGAAACTCAAATCGATCCACGGCGGCGTGCGACCATCGCCCATGAAGTATTCCGCCGCCAGGTTGCGCCCGCCGCTCCATAGCTGCTTCCCGTCGGCAATGGCCAGTTTGCGGTGGTTGCGCAGGTTTACGCGCCCGCGCATCGGGTTGTGCAGCAGGGGCATGAACCAGCGCACCTCCACGCCGGCCGCGCGCAGCCGTTCGATCTGCCGGCGCGAGGTGCGCAGGCTGCCCACCGCATCGAGCAGCAGGCGCACGCGCACGCCGGCGCCGGCCCGCTCCTGCAGCAGTCGCACGACACACTGGCCCACCTCGTCGTTGGCGAGAACATAGGTGCAGATGTCCAGCTGGCTTTGGGCGCTACCGATCACGGCCACCAGTTCGTTCCACGCCGCCTGGCCATCGGCATGGAAGCGCACGGCCCGCTGGGGCTGGGGCGCGGCCAGGCCCATGCCTTGCAGTGTGGCGATGGCCGCGGCCCGCGGTGTGTCGTCATACCCCTGCGTCACGGCGCCGGGATGGCGTGGCGGCCGCACAAACTTGCGCGATCCGAAGAAAAGATAGAACGGCAGGCCGATGTACGGCAGCAGGGCGATCAGCAGCACCCACGCAATGGCGGCCGACGGATGGCGGCGCTGCCCGCCGACGTGGGTGTTGATCGCATAAATCAACAGGCAGATCAGGACGAAGACAAAGTGACCGAGGACTAGCAAGGTAGGGCGCGGTGAGGGAGGTGCCGCATCCTAACGCAGCGAAGGGCTGTCCCGAGCAAGTTCGGCCCCTGAGGGGGCAGCGCAGTACGCGAAGCGACAAGCGTGGGGGCCCTAACTCGGTGCAGGCGCCGCGTCCGCCAGCGGGAAGCGCACCTCGACCAGCAGACCTCCGAGGCGTTCAGACCGATCGAGCCTGATCGTCGCACCGTGGCGATCCGCGATGGTCTTGACGATGGCCAGCCCCAGTCCGCTGCCGCTGGCCCCCGCGTCACTGGCGGCGCGAAAGAAGCGGTCGAACACGCGCGTGCGGTCAGGCGGGGCTATGCCCGGCCCGCTGTCCTCCACCACCAGCACGGCGTGCGCGCCCACGATGCGCAGCGCGACATCGACCCGGCCCGGCGGCGGCGTGTACTTGAGCGCGTTGTCGAGCAGGTTGCGCAGCAGGATGCGCAGGGCGTCAAGCTGGCCGTGCACCCAGGCGGGTTCGGTGTCCCCCACGCCCAGATCGATGTGGCGAACCTGGGCCTGCGGCAACACGTCGGCCACGGCGAATTGCACCGCATCCTGCAGATTCAGGCGCTCGCCGGCAGCCGGGTGCCCCGGACCGGCTTCTTCGCGGGCCAGCGCAAGGAGCTGCTCGACCAGCCGGATCGCGCGGTCGATGCCCTGGTTCAGGCGCGCCACGGATACTTCGCGTGCGGCCTCGTCGCCGCTGCGGCGCAGCGCCTGGGCCTGCAGCTTGAGGGCCGTGAGCGGCGAGCGCAGTTCATGCGCCGCATTCGCCACGAACTGGGTCTGCGCGTCGAACGCCGTGCGCACACGGCCCAGCAGCAGGTTGAGCTCATCGACCAGCGGACGCACTTCTTCGGGCAGGCCCTCGCCCGGCAGGGGCGACAGGTCACCGGCGCTGCGGCTGGCCACCTGGCGGCGCGTGCGCTCCACCGGTGCCAGCGAACGGCTGATCACCCACCACACCACCAGCATGAGCAGCGGCGCCATCAGCGCGATGGGCAGCACCGCGTGCGCGGCCAGGGCGCGCGCGCGCGCCAGCCGGGCGCTCATGTTCTGCGCGATCTGCACGGTTTGCAGCGGCGTCTGCACGGAATACACGCGGTAGCTGGTGCCGCCCACGGTCACGTCGGAAAACCCGAGCACGGCCTGCGGCGGCAGCGCCCTGGGGGCCGAGCGGAAGATCTGGGCGCCGTCCGGGCCCCAGATCTGGACGTAGAAGTCGAAATCGCCCGGTGCGTCACTGTCGGGCGCAGGCGGCCCGAGCGGGATGCCGCCGCGCAGCGAACGCGCCATCTGCTGCAGGTGGTAGTCGAACATGTCGTCGGCCTGCTGCAGTGCGCCGCGATATGCCGAAACCCCCTGCACCACAGAGGCCAGCAAGATCGCCAGCAGTAAAAAAAACAGCAGGCGTTTGCGCAAAGAGTGTGTGGCAGGGGGATTCATTGCCGCGGCACCAGGTAGCCCAGGCCGCGCACCGTCTGGATCAGCTCGCTGCCCAGTTTCTTGCGCAGGCCATGGATGTAGACCTCCACGGCATTGCTGCTGATGTCGTCCTTCCAGCTGTAGAGTTTTTCTTCCAGCTGGGTGCGCGACAGCACCATGCCGGGGCGCGCCAGCAGGGGCTCGAGCACGGCCCACTCGCGCGCCGACAGGTTCACCGCCTCGCCGTTGACGCTGGCCTCGCGCGTGGCAGGGTTCAGGCTCACGCCCTTGTGCTCGAACGCCGGCTCGCCGCGCCCGGCGCTGCGCCGCAGCAGCGCGCGGATGCGCGCCAGCAGCTCGTCCGTGTCGTAGGGTTTGACCACGTAGTCGTCGGCGCCGGCGTCCAGGCCGGCGACGCGGTCACCCACGGCATCGCGCGCGGTGGCAATCAGCACCGGCACGGTCTCGTGGCGAGCGCGCAGGGCCCGCAGCACCTCGATGCCGTCGCGCCGGGGCAGGCCCAGGTCCAGCAGCACGAGGTCGTATTTCTGCGTGGCCAGCGCCGTATCGGCCATGGCGCCGTCCCTGACCCAATCCACGGCGTAGTGCTCGGAGCGCAACAGGTCCAGCACGGCCTCGCCGATCATGGTGTCGTCCTCGACCAGCAGCAATCGCATCTTTTCGGTCCTCGGGTTGAAAAGATTATGGGTCGCCGCGGCTTAGGCGAGGCTTAAGGTCGCAGCTGGCCGCGCACCCGGGGCCGTGCTGCCGGTGCCCGGCCGCTTCAGGCCAGTCGCGTCCGATGCCGCACGATCTGCGCACGCACTTGCGCGGGGGCGGTGCCGCCGAGGACGTTACGGGCACCCAGCGAGCCACGCAGGCTGAGCACGTCGTACACGTCTTTCCCGATCTTCGGGTTGAACTGCTGGAGCACGTCCAGCGGTAATTCGGACAAGTCCACCTTGTGGGCGATCGCCGCCTTCACCGCGTGTGCCACAGCTTCGTGCGCATCGCGGAACGGCAGGCCTTTCTTGACCATGTAGTCGGCCAGATCGGTCGCGGTGGCGTAGCCCTTGAGCGCGGCGCGCTCCATGGCCTGCGGCTTGACCGTGATGCCGCCCACCATTTCGGCAAAGATGCGCAGTGTGTCCTTCAAGGTGTCCACCGTATCGAACAACGGCTCCTTGTCTTCCTGGTTGTCCTTGTTGTAGGCCAGCGGCTGGCCTTTCATGAGCGTGATCAGACCCATCAGATGGCCGACCACGCGGCCGGTCTTGCCGCGCGCCAGTTCGGGCACGTCGGGATTCTTCTTCTGCGGCATGATCGACGAGCCGGTGCAAAAACGGTCGGCGATGTCGATGAAACCAAAACTCTGGCTCATCCACAGCACCAGTTCTTCGCTGAGGCGGCTGATGTGGATCATCGCGAGCGCGGCGGCCGCGCTGAATTCAATTGCGAAATCGCGGTCGCTCACGGCATCCAGGCTGTTCTGGCAGACGCAGGCGTGGCCCTGCTCATCGACCATGCCCAGGGTTCTGGCGACGCGTTCGCGGTCCAGCGGGTAGCTGGTGCCGGCCAGCGCGGCGGCGCCGAGCGGCAGGCGATTCACGCGCCGGCGCACGTCTGCCATGCGCTCGGCATCGCGGCTGAACATTTCCACATAGGCCAGCATGTGATGGCCGAAGCTCACGGGCTGCGCCACCTGCAGGTGCGTGAAGCCGGGCAGGATGACCTCGACGTTCTTCTCGGCAATGTCCAGCAATGCTTTTTGCAGGCTGGTCAGCAGGCCGCCAATCAGGTCGATCTCGCCGCGCAGCCACAGGCGCACGTCGGTGGCGACCTGGTCGTTGCGGCTGCGCCCGGTGTGCAGGCGCTTGCCGGCATCGCCCACCAGCTGGGTCAGGCGCGCCTCGATGTTGAGGTGCACATCTTCCAGTTCGAGCTTCCATTCAAAGGCACCGGACTCGATCTCCGTCGATACCTGCGCCAGACCCTGCTGAATGGCCGCATGGTCGGCGGCGCCGATGATGCCCTGCGCGGCCAGCATCTCGGCATGCGCCAGCGAGCCGGCGATGTCGGCCTGCCACAGCCGCTTGTCGAAAAACACGCTGGCGGTATAGCGCTGGACCAACTCGCTCATGGGTTCCGAGAACAGAGCCGACCACGCTTCGGATTTTTTATCGAGTTGGTTTTGGGACATGTGGGGCAATAATGTTGGTGAATGAAGGACTCCCAAATTTTATCGACCTTCTCGGAACTGTCGGCGCCGGCCGTCCTGGAGCTGCCGCTCCAGCCGCCGCCCAGGGTGCTGGTGTTCGACGCCTGCCATGTGGGTGTGATCTTGCGCGCGGTGCTGTTCATGGAGGCCGTGATCGCGGTTGGGGCGATGTTTGGGGTGCATACCTTCCTGGACTGGCTGGGTCGCCTGTCGCTGCTCACGGGCGGTGCGTTGCCGGCCACGCTGGCCTGGCTGATTGCCGCCTGCAGCCTCAAGAAGCCGCTGGCGCGCCTGCCGCGCGCGGGGCAGTACGTCGCCGGCGTCCTGCTTGGCGCGCTGGCGGGTCTGTACGGCTGTGGCCTGCTGGCGCTGGCGGGATTCACCGAATCGATGCCCTGGCTCGCCAGTGCGTTTTTGGGTGCCTTGCTGTCGGCCCTGCTGGTGGTCGCGCTGGTGCTGCGCGCCAAGGGCCGCACGCCGGCCGCCACCGCCGCGCGCCTGAGCGAGCTGCAGGCGCGCATCCGCCCGCATTTTTTATTCAACACGCTGAACAGCGCCATTGCGCTGGTGCGCGAAGACCCGGCGCGTGCCGAGACCATGCTGGAAGATCTGAGCGACCTGTTTCGCCACGCGCTGGCCGACCAGGGCGAGTCCGTGACGCTGGCCGAAGAGATTGCGCTGGCCCGGCGCTATCTGGCGATCGAACAGGTGCGTTTTGGCGAACGGCTGCGCGTGGAGTGGGTGCTCGACGGGCAGGCGGACAACGCCAGGCTACCGCCGCTGCTATTGCAGCCGCTGGTGGAAAACGCCGTCAGGCACGGGGTCGAACCCAGTGCGACGGGCGCCCAGGTCAAGATCTCGACGCAGCGCCGCGGCAGCTCGGTCGTCATCAAGGTCACGAACACGGTGAGCGCCCCCGGCCGGCCCGGCCACGGCGTCGCGCTGGAAAATGTGCGTGACCGCCTGAGCCTGCTGCACGACGTGCAGGGGCAGTTCCAGACGGCGCTGAAAGACGGCGTGTTCCAGGCCCGGATCGAGGTGCCTGCATGAATACCGGAAGGCCCCGCACATGATGATCCTCAACGTGCTGCTGGTGGACGACGAAGCGCTGGCGCGCTCGCGCCTGCGCACATTGCTGGGCGAGTGCACCTCGCCCCGGGCCATCCTCGGCGGCGAGGCGGCCAACGCGGTGCAGGCGGTGGCGCTGCTGCAGCGCCACGCGTTCGATGCGGCGCTGCTGGATATCAACATGCCAGGCACCGACGGCCTGGCCCTGGCGCAGACCCTGCGCAGTCTGCCGCAGCCGCCCGCCCTGGTGTTCGTCACGGCCCATGCCGAGCATGCCGTCACGGCGTTCGAGCTCGAGGCGGTCGACTACCTGACCAAGCCGGTGCGGCTCGAGCGGCTGCAGGCGGCGCTGCAAAAAGTAGAGCGTATTGTGACCGCCCGGGAAGGGGTTCAGCCCGATTTTGTGAAAGACTTTCTGATTATCCAGGACCGCGGGCGGACCGAACGCGTGCCGCTCGCCGAGGTGGTGTACCTCAAGGCCGAGCTCAAGTACGTGACCGTGCGCACCGCCGCCCGCAGCTACGTCATCGACGACAGCCTGAGCGAGCTCGAGGAGCGCCATGCCCCGCGGTTCCTGCGCATCCACCGCAACGCGCTGGTTGCTCGCCATGCGGTGCGGGCCCTGGAAAAGCACTTCGACCCCGAGGAGGGCGAAGGCTGGGCGGTGCGGCTCAATGGTGTTGACGAGGTGCTCGCGGTGTCGCGGCGGCAGTTGCCCGCGGTGCGGGATACCATTGCGGGCGCGGAGGATTGAACCGTGGCCCGAATTTCCAGGAAACACCCATGACAGACCAGTCCTCAACGCCGGCTGCCGGCCCCCCGCCACTGACCGAGACCGCTGTTCCGGCTCTAGACCCGCGCGTGCTGCTGCACATGCCGGTCGATGTGCGCAGCCTGTCGCTGGTGGTGCTGGCCCTGCTGGGCAGCCTGTTTGTGCTGCGCTGGGCCAGCGCCGTGTTCATTCCGCTGCTGCTCGGGGTGCTGTTCAGCTACGCGCTGTCGCCGGTGGTGGACTGGATGCAGCGCTGGCATATTCCGCGTGTGCTGGGTGCGGCGGTGCTGCTGGCCGCCCTCCTGGGAGGCGCTGGCTGGACCGTCTATTCACTCAGCGACGACGCCGCCTCGTTGATCGAGTCGCTGCCGGTGGCGGCGCAAAAGCTGCGCCAGTCGGTGCGGGCGCGGCGCGGCGCGTCGGAAGGCGCCATTGCGACGGTGCAAAAGGCCGCGACCCAGCTGGAGCAGGCGGCAGAAGACAGTGGCGCCGCCAAGCCGGCTGCCAGTCCGGGGGTGACGCGGGTGCAGGTCGAACGGCCCAGGTTCGACATCAAGGACTACCTGTGGAGCGGTACCGTCGGCCTGATCGGCCTGCTGGGTCAGATGCTGGTCGTGATGTTCATCACCTACTTTCTGGTCGCTTCCGGCGACGTTTTTCGCCGAAAACTGGTGAAGGTGGCCGGTCCGACCTTCAGCAAAAAGAAAATCACGTTGCAGGCGCTCGACGAAATCACCGGGCAGATCCAGCGCTACCTGCTGGTGCAACTGTTCACCAGTGCCCTGGTGGGCCTGGCCACGTGGCTCGCGTTCTGGTGGATGGGTCTGGAGCACGCCGCGGTGTGGGGCATTGTGGCGGCCGTCCTCAACCTCATCCCCTACATCGGCTCCATTGTCGTGGCAGGCGCATCGGCGATGGTCAGCTTTCTGCAGTTCGGCACGCTCGAGATGGCCGCGCTCGTGGCCCTGGTGTCGTTCGTGATCCACAGCATTGAAGGCTACGCGATCACGCCCTGGCTGACCAGTCGCGCCGCCAGCATGAATCCGGTGGCGATCTTCGTGGGGGTGCTGGCCTGGGGCTGGCTGTGGGGCGTGTGGGGGCTGCTGCTCGGCGTGCCCATTTTGATGGCCATCAAGGCGGTGTGCGACCGTGTCGATGACCTCAAGTCGGTCGGTGAGTTTCTTGGTACCTGAACGCAGGCCCGGCTACTTCAGGGTGCGAAACACAGTGTCCCAAAACGAGGTGGTGACGCCGTAGTAGCCCGCCTCTTCGCTGCGATGGTGCAGTGCGTGGCAGTACTTGCGCCGCCGCAGCCACTTGCCGCCGCCGTGCCAGTGGTGCACGGCGTGATGCACACACGAATAGGCCAGGTAGCCCACCAGCACACCCAGTGTCAGCGCGCTGCCGCGCCACAAATTGCTCAGCAGCAGCGCCGGCAGAAAAACCAGCACGGTGATCAGGGAGCCACTCAGGAGCGTGGGCGTGCAAATCAGGGCCGTAGGCCGCGCGTGGTGGTCCGCATGCCAGGTGCTGAACGGTGGCACGCCGTGCAGCACAAAGCGGTGCGCTACATACTCCATCAGGGTCCAGCCCAGCAGGCCCAGCACGACCAGCGTGGCCATGACGGGCCAGTCGGTGCGCGGGCCGGCCGCGAGCAAGGCGTAGGCAATCAGCACCACGGCCAGCGCGTAGACCACGAAGTCGGCGCGGTAGGCCAGTTTGCTGTGTTCGAGTGCAAAGCTTCCCATGCACGTCCTTCTGTGTTGCTTGTCCGACGGACCACGGTGTGGCCCACTCCCGATTCATCTTACGCGATTGATCCGCCAGCCGGCATGACCCCTCAACCGGTATTGCGCAGCCCCGCCGCAATGCCGTTGATGGAGATGTGAATGCCGCGGTGCACCCGCTCGTTCGCCTGCCCCGCGCGGTAGCGGCGCACCAGTTCCACCTGCAAATGGTGCAGCGGGTCGATGTACGGAAAGCGGTGGCGAATGGAGCGCGAGAGCGCGGCGTTGCCGGCCAGGCGCTGCTTCTCGCCGGTGATCAGCGCCAGGGCGTCGGTGGTGCGCTGCCACTCCATCTCGATCGCGCTGAAGATTTTCTTGCGCAGGCGGGCGTCGCCCACGAGGTCCGCATAACGCGAGGCCAGCGCCAGGTCGCTCTTGGCCAGCACCATGTCCATGTTGGACAGCAGGGTGCGAAAGAAAGGCCACTGGCGGTACATTTTTTGTAGCAGGACCAGTGCGTCCTTGCTGGGCTTGTGGCCTTTTTCATGTTCATTGCCGTGCAGGAAGGTCTGCACCGCCGAGCCAAAGCCGTACCAGCCCGGTAGGGTGAGCCGGCACTGGCCCCAGCTGAAGCCCCAGGGAATGGCGCGCAGGTCTTCGATCTTTTGCGAGGCCTTGCGCGAGGCGGGACGCGAGCCGATGTTGAGCTCGGCGATTTCGCGGATCGGCGTGGCGCTGAAGAAGTAGTCGGTGAAGCCGGGTGTCTCGTACACCAGCGCGCGGTAGGCCGCCATGCTGGTTTGCGACAGCACGGCCGCGGCCTCCAGAAAGGCCTTGGTGGCCGGCTTGGTCGGCTGCAACAGGGTCGCCTCCAGCGTGGCGGCGACGAGGGTTTCCAGGTTGCGCCGGCCGATCTCGGGGTTGGCGTACTTGGAGCCGATCACCTCGCCCTGCTCGGTCAGGCGGATCTGGCCGCGCACCGTGCCGGGCGGCTGCGCCAGGATGGCCTGGTAGCTCGGGCCACCGCCGCGCCCCACGGTGCCGCCGCGGCCGTGGAACAGGCGCAGCTGCAGCTTGTGCGAGCTTGAGAGCTCGTCGAACAGCTCGACCAGCGCGATCTCGGCGCGGTACAGCTCCCAGTTGCTGGTGAAGATGCCGCCGTCCTTGTTGCTGTCGGAGTAGCCGAGCATGATGTCCTGCTCGGCGCCGCTGCGCTGCACCAGCGCAGCCACGCCGGGCAGCGCGTAGAACTCGCGCATGATGGGCGCGGCGTTGCGCAGGTCCTCGATGGTCTCGAACAGCGGCACCACGATCAGGTCGCAGGTCGCGTGGGAGTCATCGAGAACGCCGTGCATCAGCCCCACTTCCTTTTGCAGCAGCAGCACCTCCAGCAGGTCGCTCACGGTCTCGGCGTGGCTGATGATGTAGTGGCGAATGGCCTGTTCGCCAAAGCGTTCGCGCATCACTTTGGCGGTCTCGAAGATGGCCAGCTCGCCCTGCGCCAGCGCTGAGTAACTGGCGCCGAGCACGCGCAGCGGCCGTGCGTCGTTCAGCAGCCGCAGCAGCAGCGCGCGCCGGGCCAGCTCGTCCAGGCCGGCGTAGTCGGGCTCGACGCGCGCCACCGCCAGCAGCTCGGCCAGCACGTCCTCGTGTTTGTCCGAGCTCTGGCGCAAATCCACCGTGGCCAGGTGAAAGCCGAACACTTCGACCGCGCGGATCAGCGGGTGCAGGCGCTGTGCGACCAGCGCCGCGCCATGGTGGGCCAGCAGCGAGGCCTCGATGGTGCGCAGGTCGGCGCACAGGTCCTGCGCTCTCAGATACGCGTTTTGCGGGGCCACCGCGTGGCGCGCGGCGTCGCCGCCGGTCAGGTCCTTCAGGCTCGCCGCGAGTCGTGCATAAATGCCGGTGAGGGCGCGCCGATACGGCTCGTCCTGGCGATGCTCGTTGGTGTCGGGCGAGTTTTCCGCCAGCGCCTGCATCTCGGGGCTGACCTGCACCAGCATGGCCGACAGCGACAGTTCGCTGCCCAGCAGGTGCACCTCGGTCAGGTAGTGGCGCAGCGCGACCTCGGCCTGGCGGCGCAGCGCGTAGTCAAGCGTTTGCGCGCTCACATTGGGGTTGCCGTCGCGGTCGCCGCCGATCCACTGGCCCATGCGCAAGAAGCTGTGCACCGGGTGGCTGCCCAGCTCGTGTTCCAGTTCGGCGTACAGCTTGGGGATCTCGCGCAAAAAGGTGGCCTCGTAGTAGCTCAGCGCGTTCTCCACCTCGTCCATCACGGTGAGCTTGGAAAAGCGCAGCAGCCGCGTGTGCCACAGCTGCATCACGCGCGCGCGCAGCTGGGCTTCGTTGGCGGCCAGCTCGCGCGGGGTGAGCGCGTCCCGGCTTGTGGGATTCAGCGCCGCGCGGCTTTTGATCTCGTCACGCGCGGCCAGCAGCTGCGCGATGTCGCGCTCGGCGTCCAGAATGCTTTTGCGCTGCACCTCCGTCGGGTGCGCTGTCAGCACCGGCGACAGATACGCGTGGGCCAGCGTGTTGGCGATGGTTTTGGGCGCAATCCCGGCCCAGCGCAGGCGGGCCAGAGCCACTTCGATGCTGCCTTCCTGGGTATTGCCCGCGCGTTCGTGGATGGCGCGGCGGCGGATGTGGTGGCGGTCCTCGGCCAGATTCGCGAGGTGGCTGAAGTAGGTGAAGGCGCGGATCACGCTGACCGCCTGCTCGCCGCTCAGGCTCTTGAGCAGTTTCTTGAGGGCCTTGTCGGCCTCCTGGTCGGCGTCGCGGCGGAACGCCACCGAGAGCTTGCGCACCTGCTCCACCAGCTCGTACGCGGCCACGCCATCCTGCTCGCGGATCACGTCGCCCAGAATGCGTCCCAGCAGGCGGATGTCCTCTACCAGCGGTCGCTCATTGTCGCGGGATCTGCCTGGCGCTCGCTCGTTGTTTTTGGGCCCGACGGCGCCTGCAATGCGTTTTGGGGGTTGATCCTTGTCGGCCGTTTTCATGGGCGCGTATCCTTGGCGGGTGAGCTGGTTTGGGGTGAGTGGGTGGGGAGCGTGCATGCTAGCATTGCCTTCTCCCGCAAACCCCCCAGAAGATTACGAACAGGTTACGACTTTGAGTTCGCCCGCCCGC